>NZ_CP054919.1:6015000-7215000 GCF_013364235.1 Kitasatospora sp. NA04385
CTCCATGGTCGAGAGGGAAACAGCCCAGAACACCGACTAAGGTCCCTAAGCGTGTGCTAAGTGGGAAAGGATGTGGAGTCGCAGAGACAACCAGGAGGTTGGCTTAGAAGCAGCCACCCTTGAAAGAGTGCGTAATAGCTCACTGGTCAAGTGATTCCGCGCCGACAATGTAGCGGGGCTCAAGCACACCACCGAAGTCGTGTCATTGCAGCAATACTCCCAACGGAGGCTGTGATGGGTAGGGGAGCGTCGTGTGCCGGGTGAAGCAGCCGAGGAATCGAGTTGTGGACGGTTCACGAGTGAGAATGCAGGCATGAGTAGCGATACAAGAGTGGGAAACTCTTGCGCCGATTGACCAAGGGTTCCTGGGTCAAGCTGATCTGCCCAGGGTAAGTCGGGACCTAAGGCGAGGCCGACAGGCGTAGTCGATGGACAACGGGTTGATATTCCCGTACCCGCTTTGAAGCGCCAACGTCGAACCAGGTGATGCTAAGGCCGTGAAGCCGGCCCGGAGTCTTCGGACGATGGGACGTGGTGGAGCCGCCGGTCCGAGCCTGTAGTAGGTGAGCGATGGGGTGACGCAGGAAGGTAGTCCAGCCCGGGCGGTGGTAGTCCCGGGGTAAGGGTGTAGGACGTTGCGTAGGCAAATCCGCGCAGCACATAGTCTGAGACCTGATGCCGAGCCGATTGTGGTGAAGTGGATGATCCTATGCTGTCGAGAAAAGCCTCTAGCGAGTTTCATGGCGGCCCGTACCCCAAACCGACTCAGGTGGTCAGGTAGAGAATACCGAGGCGTTCGGGTGAACTGTGGTTAAGGAACTCGGCAAAATGCCCCCGTAACTTCGGGAGAAGGGGGGCCATTGCTGGTGACGGGATTTTCTCCCCGAGCTGGTGGTGGCCGCAGAGACCAGCGAGAAGCGACTGTTTACTAAAAACACAGGTCCGTGCGAAGCCGTAAGGCGATGTATACGGACTGACGCCTGCCCGGTGCTGGAACGTTAAGGGGACCGGTTAGTCCGACTTCGGTCGGGCGAAGCTGAGAACTTAAGCGCCAGTAAACGGCGGTGGTAACTATAACCATCCTAAGGTAGCGAAATTCCTTGTCGGGTAAGTTCCGACCTGCACGAATGGCGTAACGACTTCTCGACTGTCTCAACCACAGGCCCGGTGAAATTGCATTACGAGTAAAGATGCTCGTTTCGCGCAGCAGGACGGAAAGACCCCGGGACCTTTACTATAGCTTGATATTGGTGTTCGGTTCGGCTTGTGTAGGATAGGTGGGAGACTGTGAGACCCGGACGCCAGTTCGGGTGGAGTCGACGTTGAAATACCACTCTGGTCGTGCTGGATGTCTAACCTGGGTCCGTGATCCGGATCAGGGACAGTGTCTGGTGGGTAGTTTAACTGGGGCGGTTGCCTCCTAAAGGGTAACGGAGGCGCCCAAAGGTTCCCTCAGCCTGGTTGGCAATCAGGTGTTGAGTGTAAGTGCACAAGGGAGCTTGACTGTGAGACTGACGGGTCGAGCAGGTACGAAAGTAGGGACTAGTGATCCGGCGGTGGCTTGTGGAAGCGCCGTCGCTCAACGGATAAAAGGTACCCCGGGGATAACAGGCTGATCTTCCCCAAGAGTCCATATCGACGGGATGGTTTGGCACCTCGATGTCGGCTCGTCGCATCCTGGGGCTGGAGTAGGTCCCAAGGGTTGGGCTGTTCGCCCATTAAAGCGGTACGCGAGCTGGGTTTAGAACGTCGTGAGACAGTTCGGTCCCTATCCGCTGTGCGCGTAGGAGTGTTGAGAAGGGCTGTCCCTAGTACGAGAGGACCGGGACGGACGAACCTCTGGTGTGCCAGTTGTCCTGCCAAGGGCATGGCTGGTTGGCTACGTTCGGGAGGGATAACCGCTGAAAGCATCTAAGCGGGAAGCCTGCTTCGAGATGAGCACTCCCACCTCCTTGAGAGGGTAAGGCTCCCAGTAGACGACTGGGTTGATAGGCCGGATATGGAAGCCCTGTGAGGGGTGGAGTTGACCGGTACTAATAGGCCGAGGGCTTGTCCTCAGACGCTCGCGTTCACTGTGTGGTTCCCGGGTAGCGAACAGCTATCACCGGCATGGAACCAGATCTCTTGGTTCCGCCAAGGTAAGCAACACAACTTTCAACTAAAAAGTGTGTTCGCTGAATACCCGATAGGGTTTCGGTGGTCATAGCGTGAGGGAAACGCCCGGTTACATTCCGAACCCGGAAGCTAAGCCTCATAGCGCCGATGGTACTGCAGGGGGGACCCTGTGGGAGAGTAGGACGCCGCCGAACAATTCTTCAAAAGGCCGAGGCCCCAGCGATGAGCTGGGGCCTCGGCCTTTTTTGTTGGGCCTCGGCCGGACACGTGCACGGCCGGCGGACAGCGCGGTCGGGCACCCGGACGCGGTGTCCTGCCGCATGCCGGACAATGGACAAGGCGGACGTTCCGGACCCTGGTGGGGACCGGAGGGCGTCCGGATCTCGCGCTGGTGTCGACGGATCGGCAGTGGCGCCTCTCGAACTCGCAGTGTGCAGACAGGAGTCACCAGCATGTCGAACCCGCCCCAGGACCGGCCCGAGCGCCGTAACGACGGCGGCCGGGGTCACGAGCCCAGGTCGCGCGGGGGCTGGTCGAACGACCGTGGCCCGCGTCGTGACGATCGTGGCGAAGGCGGCGGCTACCGGGGTCGTGACGACCGCGGTGACCGTGGCGGCGATCGCGGGGGCTTCCGCTCGCGCGACGACCGGCCGTCGTACGGCGGCGGTGGTGGCGGTGGGTACCGCGGCAACCGTGACGACCGCCCGCAGGGTGGCGGCGGCTACCGTCCGCGGGACGACCGCCCCTCCTACGGCGGTGGCGGTGGCGGTGGTTACCGTCCGCGTGAGGACCGTCCCCAGGGCGGCGGTTTCCGTGACCGGGATGACCGTCCGCAGCGCAGTGGCGGTTTCGAGCGTCGTGACGACCGCCCGCAGGGTGGGTACCGGGGTAACCGGGACGACCGCCCGCAGGGTGGCGGTGGTTACCGTCCGCGTGAGGACCGCCCGCAGGGCGGCGGTTTCCGCGATCGGGACGACCGTCCGCAGCGCAGTGGCGGTTTCGAGCGCCGTGACGACCGCCCCCAGGGTGGGTACCGGGGCAGCCGGGATGACCGTCCGCAGGGTGGCGGTGGCTACCGTCCGCGTGAGGACCGTCCCCAGGGCGGCGGTTTCCGTGACCGGGACGACCGTCCGCAGCGCAGCGGTGGTTTCGAGCGCCGTGACGACCGCCCGCAGGGTGGCTTCCGTGACCGCGACGATCGCCCCCAGGGTGGGTACCGGGGCAACCGGGACGACCGTCCGCAGGGTGGCGGCGGCTACCGTCCGCGTGAGGACCGCCCCCAGGGTGGTGGCTTCCGTGGGCGCGACGACCGTCCGCAGGGCGGGTACCGGGGCAACCGGGACGACCGCCCGCAGGGTGGTGGCTTCCGTGACCGGGACGACCGTCCGCAGCGCAGCGGCGGTTTCGAGCGCCGCGACGACCGCCCCCAGGGTGGCTTCCGTGACCGCGACGATCGCCCGCAGGGCGGGTATCGGGGTAACCGGGACGACCGTCCGCAGGGTGGCGGTGGCTACCGTCCGCGTGAAGACCGCCCCCAGGGCGGCGGTTTCCGTGACCGGGACGACCGTCCGCAGCGCAGCGGTGGCTTCGAGCGCCGTGACGACCGCCCGCAGGGTGGGTACCGGGGCAGCCGGGATGACCGTCCGCAGGGTGGCGGTGGCTACCGTTCCCGGGACGACCGCCCCCAGGGTGGTGGCTTCCGTGGGCGCGACGACCGTCCGCAGGGCGGGTACCGGGGTGGGCGGGACGACCGTGGGGACCGTGGCGGCTTCCGGGGTGGGCGGGACGACCGTCCGCGCGGGGGCGGGTACGACCGTGGGGACCGCGGTGGGTACGACGAGCGGCGTCAGGAGCCGGTGAAGCGGCTGCCGATCCCGGACGACGTGACCGGGTTCGAGATCGACGCGGACGTCAAGCAGGACCTGAAGAGCCTGCCGAAGACGCTGGCCGACGACGTGGCGCGCAACCTGGTGATGGTGGCGCGGCTGCTCGACAGCGAGCCGGAGGAGGCCTACAACTACTCGCGGGTCGCGCTGCGGCTGGCTTCGCGGGTGGCGAGCGTGCGCGAGGCGGCCGGGTTCGCCTCGTACATGACGCAGCGGTACGCGGAGGCGCTGACCGAGTTCCGGGCGGCGAAGCGGATGACCGGTCGGGTCGACCTGTGGCCGGTGATGGCGGACTGCGAGCGCGGTCTGGGTCGTCCGGAGCGGGCGCTGGCGATGGCCGGCGAGCCCGAGGTGAAGCAGCTGGACAAGGCCGGCCAGGTCGAGATGCGGCTGGTCGCGGCGGGTGCCCGGGCCGACCTGGAGCAGTTCGACGCCGCCGTGGTGACGCTGCAGAGCCCGGAGCTGGCGTCCTCGGCGATCCACCCGTGGACGGCGCGGCTGCGCTACGCGTACGCGGACGCGCTGATCGCGGCGGGTCGGGCGGACGAGGCGCGGGACTGGTTCGTGAAGGCCGTGGAGGCGGACACGGACGGGTCGACCAACGCGGCCGAGCGGCTGGCGGAGATCGACGGCATCGAGTTCACCGACGCGCTGGACGAGGACGCCGAGGTCGAGGACGAGGGCGCGGAGGCCGTGGAGCCGGTGCGCCGTCAGATCGACAAGGACGACGTCGGCGACGACCGGATGATCTTCGAGGACGAGGAGGACGTCGAGGAGTTCTACGACGAGGACGACCTCGAGATCGACGAGGACTACGACGAGGACTCGTTCAAGGAGCAGCCGAAGCAGGGCTGATCCGCAGCGCGTGAGGAGGGCCCCCGTTCCGGGTAGGAGCGGGGGCCCTTCGCGTTCCCGGGGCGGCGGGGGCGGGTCAGCCGAGTTCGAGGGAGCGCAGGACGAGCCCGGTGGCCGGTTTGGGGCCGAAGGAGGTGGACTTGCGGGGCATGGTGACGCCCTGCTCGGCGAGGCGGCGCACCACGCGTTCCTCGACGGGGTGGAGCAGGACGGCGGTGCCGCCGGTGCGGGCGGCCTCGCGGACGGCGGCCTCGGCGGCGTGCAGGTAGCCGATGTGCTCGGGGCTGTCCGGGACGTGCCAG
The DNA here is from genome assembly GCF_013364235.1 of Kitasatospora sp. NA04385. Lineage (NCBI taxonomy): Bacteria > Bacillati > Actinomycetota > Actinomycetes > Kitasatosporales > Streptomycetaceae > Kitasatospora > Kitasatospora sp. NA04385. The sequence goes on from NZ_CP054919.1 coordinate 6,020,159, forward strand.
GTGCGGTCGAGCAGGACGGCGTGCAGGACGGTGGCGTCCAGGCGGCGCCACTCCTCGGGGCGGTCGGTGCGGACGGCGTCGGCGAGGGTGGCCTCGTCGGGGCCGGTGAGCAGGTGGAAGCGGCCGTCGCCGGCGGTGAGGACGAAGGAGTTGCCGGGGGAGCGGTGGGCCTCGGTGAGGGCGTCCAGCGCGTCGGGGAGGGCGCCGGGCAGGGCGGTGACCCGCCAGGCGGCGGGGTCGAGGGCGGCGAGCGCGGCGTCGAGCGGGAGGCGGTGCAGGACGCGGTGGATGGCGCGGACCCGCAGCGGGTAGCGGTCGGTGTCGACGAGCAGGACCAGGCCGCGGTCCCAGGGGCTGCGGGGGAGGTGGCGGTGTTCGCGCTGCAGCCGCAGGTACATCTCCCAGCGGTGGTGGCCGTCGGCGATCAGGGCGCGGCAGGTGGCCAGGTCGCGGGTGACGGCGGCGAGGTCGGCCGGGTCGGTGACGGCCCACAGGCGGTGGTGGGTGCCGTCGCTGGTGGTGGTGGCGAGCAGCGGTTCGGTGCCGGCGGTGCGGTCGACGACGTCGGCGGCGCGGCCGTGGCCGCGGTAGGTGAGCAGCAGCGGTTCGAGGTTGGCGCGGGTGGTGCGCATCAGGCCGACCCGGTCGGCGACCGGTTTGGGCATGACGTCCTCGTGCGGGAGCACGACGCCGGCCTCGGGGCCGCTGACGGCGAGGGCGCCGATCAGGCCGCGCTGGAGGGTGCCGGAGGGGGTGCGCTGCTCGTAGACGTACAGGGCGGGGCGCGGGTCGGCGGTCAGGACGCCCTGTCGGCGCCAGTCGCGGAGCAGGCGGGCGGCGTGCCGGTAGCGGGTGTCGCGGTCGGGGCGGTCGCCGGCGTCCTCGGGTTCGGGGCGGGGGAGGATCAGCCGGACGATGTTGTGCGGGTCGGCGGTCTCCAGGTCCAGGCGCCGTCCGGGGTCGACCACGTCGTACGGCGGGGAGGTCACCGCGGCCAGGTCGCCGACCCGGTGCGGGTCGTAGCGCAGGCCGCGGAACGGGGACAGGGACAGCCCTGCGGTGGCGACGTGCCCGGGGTCTCCGGGGCCGCCCGAGGGCTCGTTGCCGGTTTCGGCACGAGGGGCGCTCATTCTGGGCATGTTAGCCGGGTAGTCCTTGTTGGGAGATCGCGACGAAGGCGGACGTCCAGGTCATGGGCGGGGCGAACGGGACGAGCGGGAAGCGGGGTAGGTGCGGATGAGTCACCCGGAGTACGAGGACGGCGGCAGCGGCACCGACGGCGGCGGCAGCGGCGGGGTGCCGGGCGGCGGGGTGTACGACTGGTACCGGCGCGGGGTGCGGCTGCTGGAGGAGAAGCACCCGGCGGCGGCGGTGCAGCTGCTGGCGCGGGCGGCGGAGGCCGAGCCGGGGTCGGGGTCGATCCGGGAGGCGCTGGCGCGGGCGCAGTTCGACGCGGGGCAGTACGGGCAGGCGCTGGTGAGTTTCCGGGCGGTGGCGGAGGCCGATCCGTCCGACGACTACGCGCAGTTCGGCTGGGGGGTGTCGGCGGCCCGGCTGGGCGACTTCGAGACCTCGGCGGAGCACCTGGCGCTGGCGGTGGCGATGCAGCCGGGCAACCGGCACTACCAGGCGGCGCTGCGGCAGACCAGGGCGACGCTGGCGGCCCGGGCCGGGGCGTACGGTCCGCTGCTGCCGGGGGCGCCCGGGTACCTGGCTCCGCCGGAGGATCCGGCCGCGCCATAGGGTGGCGGGTGTTCGGTTCGGTTCGAGGTGACGAGGGTGGAGCAGCGATGACGGAGAACGCCGCGGCGGTGCGGAGCGTGCCGGGTGCCAGTGCCGAGGTGCTGACGGAGGCGTACGACACGGCGCTGCTGGACCTGGACGGCGTGGTGTACGCCGGGCCGCACGCGATCGTGCACGCGGTGGAGTCGCTGGACCGGGCCCGGGCGGCCGGGATGCGGTTGGCGTACGTCACCAACAACGCGTCGCGGCCGCCGCGGGTGGTGGCGGAGCACCTGACCGAGCTGGGCGTGCCGGCCGAGCCCGCGGACGTGATCAACTCGGCGCAGGCGGCGGCGCGGCTGGTGGCGGAGAAGGTGCCGGCCGGGTCGCGGGTGCTGGTGATCGGCGGGGCGGGCCTGCTGGAGGCGCTGGAGGAGCGCGGGCTGGTGCCGGTGCGCTCGCTGGAGGACGACCCGGCGGCGGTGGTGCAGGGCTACGACCCGTCGGTCGGCTGGACGGACCTGGCGGAGGCCTCGTACGCGGTGGGCCGGGGGCTGCCCTGGGTGGCCTCGAACACCGACCTGTCGATCCCGACGGCGCGCGGCGTCGCGCCGGGCAACGGGACGCTGGTGGCGGCGGTGCGGGCGGCGACCGGCGTGGAGCCGGAGGTGGCGGGCAAGCCGCTGCCGCCGATGCACCGGGAGACGGTGCTGCGGACGGGGGCGAAGCGTCCGCTGGTGGTCGGCGACCGGCTGGACACCGACATCGAGGGCGCGTTCAACGGCGGGGTGGACTCGCTGCTGGTGTTCACCGGCATCGCCACGCCCGAGCAGGTGCTCGCGGCGCCGGTGCAGCACCGGCCGACGTACCTGGCCGAGGATCTGCGCGGCCTGCTGGAGGCGCAGCCCGAGGTGGCGGCGCTGGACGGCGGCCGGTTCGGCTGCGGCGGCTGGACGGCGGGCGCGGAGGGCGGCGTGCTGGCGCTGGACGGCACGGGCACCCGGATCGACGCGGTGCGGGCGCTGTGCGCGGCGGCCTGGACGTGGGCGGACGGGCACGACGGCGCGGCGCCGGAGTCGGCGAAGGCGCTGGCGGGGCTGCCCGCGGCGGAGTGACGCCCCGCGGGTTCCCCTCCTCCCGGGCGGGCCGGGCGCGTTGACGGTCCGTCGGATGCTCGGTGTACGGTGCGTCCGACGGATCCGGGGGAGGAGCAGTCGTGCGGGGTGGACGGGGGAGGGCGGCGGCCGCGGTGTGCGGCGTGCTGCTGGCGGGGGCGGTCGGGTGCACCTCGGCGGGGCACCCGGCGGCGGCCGGGGGTTCGCCGGTCGCCGGGGGGCTGCCCTCGGCGGGCGGGGTGACGGGCGGGGCACCGGTGGCGGGCGACGGCGCCGGGGCCGTCGATCCCGCGGAGACCGACGCCCGGGTGGTGCGGATGCGGGAGCGGATCGAGGCGGCGGACGGCACGGTGCCGGGCTCGGTCCGGCTGGTCCACCGCGAGGGGGCGGTCGGCTTCCTGACCTGGACCGGGTCGGACGGGCGGCAGTGCCTGGGCCACACGGCGGGCGCGGAGTCCCCGGGCCCGGTCACCCGGTGCGACCCCGGGGCGCCGGGGCCGCTGGCGGAGCGGCCCGCGCTGCGGGTGGTGCCGGACGGCCGGGCGGACGCCCGCTGGTACGTCCAGATCGACGCGGACCGGGAGCAGGTGGTCGGGGTGGGCTGCGGCGGCGAGCAGCTGAAGGTGGTGCCGATCGGGGAGGAACACTTCCCGGAGGGCGGCCGCCGGCACTACCTGGTGTTCTCCGACTGGCAGTTGACCGGCCGCCCGGTGGCCCGGCTGCTGGTCGACGGGGGGCAGCAGACCGAGGAGCCGCTGGAAGTCCCGCAGGAACCGGCCGACGGCGGGCTGCCGTTCCGGGACTGCGGCTGAGGGCCCGGGGGCGTCCTCAGAGCAGGGTGCGCAGGCGCAGCAGGTCGCGGAAGCTCGCGTCGAGCTTGAGGCGGCCGGTGGCCCAGGCGGTGGGGAAGGGCAGCTTGCCGTCGACCAGGGCCACCAGGTCGTCGCCGGTGGTGGTGAGCTTGATGTCGGCCTTGGTGGCGGGCGGGCCGGGGGCGTCGGTGATGCCGGTGAGCCGTCCGTCGGCCAGCCGACCGGTGAAGGTCAGGTCGAGGTCGGTGAGGTGGCAGCTGAGGGAGCGGTCGAGGGCGGCGGCCTTGCGGACGTCGCCGTCGGCGGCCGCGAGGTTGCGGCTGAGTTGTTCCAGCGCGGTGCGGCACTCCTCGATGGTGGCCATGTGTGCGGCTTGCTCCCGTCGGTGGTCGTTCGGCGCTCCACGCTAGCGCAGCGCCGTACGGCGGCGGCCGGGAACGGGTAGCGTCGGTGCGGGCGGTCGGTGCGCAGAGGAGGCGGACGGATGCTGCAGGACGCGGTGCGGGGTGTGCGGGGCGTGCTGGTGGTGGCGGGCGAGCTCGTCGAGGAGGCGGGCCGCCGGGTACTGGACACGGCCGGTGGGCTGCTCCAGAAGGGCGGTGAACTGCCGCCCGGCGTCGAGCAGTTGCGGGTGCTCGCCGGTGAGGTGGTGACGGCCGGGCAGGCCGGGGTGGACCTGGTGGCCGGGGTGGCCCGGGGCGAGGCGGAGCGGGTGTTCGAGAAGGTCGGCGACCAGGTGGTGAAGGTCGGCGTGGTGCTGAGCTTCCTGGAGTCGAAGCTGCGCGAGGTCGAGGAGGAGCCGGTGGCGGCCGGCCCCCGGGTGGAGGAGCCGCTCGGGGAGGGGCCGTTCGGGGAAGGGCCGTTCGGGGAGGGGCCGGAGGAGCCGCCGTTGGTCCGTCCGGCGGCACGGGCCCAGGGCCTGTTCGACGCGGGCTGGGACGCGGAGCCGGAGCCGGAGCCCGGGTCGGCCCCGGACCGGGCGGGCGCGGAGCCGGGCCGGGACCGGAGGACGGCGGCGCGCAAGGCGGCGGCCCGCAGGCGGCCGGTTCGGCGTCGGGCGTGAAGCGGGCGGCGGCCGCCGGCCCCGGCGGCGGACGGCGCGGCCGCGGACGGTGGCGCGGCGGCGGGCCCCGGCGCGCAAGACCGCCACCCGCAAGGGCGCGGCGGCCAAGCAGGCGACGGCGCAGCGCTCGGTGCCCCGCAAGGCGGCCCCGGCGGCGGGCGGGGAGGCGGCCGTGACGCCGCGGACGGTGGCGAAGAAGGCCGCCGCCAAGAAGACCGCGGCGAAGAAGTCGGCCGTCCGGCCGCCCGCCGGGGGAGCCCCGGCCGAGGCGCTCGCGGACGCGCTGCCGAGTGCGCCGCTGCCCGCGAAGAAGGCTCCGGCGCGGAAGGCGGCGGCGAAGAGGGTTGCGGTGGGGGAGGCGGGGCCGTTGTCGTCTGCGGAGGGTGCGGCGGTGGTGGCGTCCGCGGGTGGGCAGTCGTCCGGGGCGAAGAAGGCTCCGGCGCGGAAGGCGGCGGCGAAGAAGGCTCCGGCGAAGAGGGTTGCGGTGGGGGAGGCGGGGCCGTTGTCGTCTGCGGAGGGTGCGGCGGTGGTGGCGTCCGCGGGTGGGCAGTCGTCCGGGGCGAAGAAGGCTCCGGCCAAGAAGGCGACGGCGAAGAAGGCTCCGGCCAGGCGGCCCGAGGCGGGTGGCGGCGGTGAGTGAGCCGTCCGTCCACGCGGGCGTCCCGGCCGGTCCGGGCGTCGGGGCCGGGGCGGTTCCGGGCGGGGAGGCCGTCCGTACCGGCGTGCCCGAGGTGGACGAGGTGCTGGCCCGGCTGGGGGAGCCGGACGGGGCGGGGGCGGAGCAGTGGGCCGAGGTGTACGAAGATGTCCATGCGCGGCTCGCCGCGACCCTCGCGGCGCTGGACCGCGGGTGAGGACCGTCCGATGTGGGAGCTGACGTAGCAGTGGCAGTGGCACGACGCCGTCTGGACGCGGAGCTGGTGCGCCGCAAGCTGGCCCGTTCGCGGGAGCACGCGAGCGAGTTGATCGCGGCGGGCCGGGTGACGGTGGGCGGGACGGTGGCGACGAAGCCCGCGACGCAGGTGGAGACCGCGGCCGCGGTGGTGGTCGCCAAGGACGACGCGGACCCGGACTACGTGTCGCGCGGCGGGCACAAGCTGGCGGGCGCGTTCGCGGCGTTCGTGCCGCAGGGCCTGGTGGTGGCGGGCCGCCGGGCGCTGGACGCGGGCGCGTCCACCGGCGGGTTCACCGACGTGCTGCTGCGCGCGGGCGCGGCGCACGTGCTGGCGGTGGACGTCGGCTACGGGCAGCTGGCCTGGTCGCTGCAGAGCGACGGGCGGGTGACGGTGATGGACCGCACCAACGTGCGGGAGCTGACGCCGGAGCTGATCGGCGGCGAGCCGGTCGACCTGGTGGTGGGCGACCTGTCGTTCATCTCGCTGGGCCTGGTGCTGCCGGCCCTGGCGGGCTGCGCGGCGCCGGACGCGGACCTGGTGCTGATGGTGAAGCCGCAGTTCGAGATCGGCAAGGAGCGCCTCGGCTCGGGCGGGGTGGTGCGGTCGCCGGAGCTGCGGGCCGAGACGATCCGGCAGGTCGCGGGGCAGGCGTGGGCCGCGGGCCTGGGCGTGCGGGCGGTGGCGGCGTCGCCGCTGCCGGGGCCGTCGGGGAACGTGGAGTACTTCCTGTGGCTGCGCCGGGATGCGGAGCCGCTGGATCCGGCGGCGGCGGACCGGGCCGTGGCCGAGGGGCCCCAGTAGGGTACTTGGCAGGCGTCCGGGCGTTGCGCAGACTGGCAGGCCGTGGCCGGGCCGCGGTGGCCCGGCGGGCGTAGGGAGAGGGCAGCGGGTAATGAGCGATCGTCGTACGGTCTTCCTGATCGCGCACACCGGCCGGGAGGCGGCCCTGCGCAGCGTGGAGGGCCTGGTGGACGGCCTGCTGCGGGCGGGGATCCGGATCCGGCTGCTGGAGGCGGAGGCGGTGGGCCTGGACCTGCCGGACGGGGTGGAGCTGGTGCCCGGCGGGCACGGCGCGGCGGACGGCTGCGAGCTGATCCTGGTCGCGGGCGGGGACGGCACGCTGCTGCGCGGCGCCGAACTGGCCCGCGAGTCGGGGCTGCCGATGCTCGGGATCAACCTGGGCCGGGTGGGCTTCCTCGCCGAGGCGGAGCGCGACGACCTGGCGACCGTGGTGGAGCGGGTGGTGGCCGCCGACTACGAGGTCGAGGAGCGGATGACCGTCGACGTGCTGGTGCGCACCAACGGTGACGTGCTGCACGAGGACTGGGCGCTGAACGAGGCCTCGGTGGAGAAGGCCGCCCGGGAGCGGCTGCTGGAGGTGGTCACCGAGGTGGACGGCCGCCCGGTGTCGAACTTCGGCTGCGACGGGGTGGTGCTGTCCACGCCGACGGGTTCCACGGCGTACGCGTTCTCCGGCGGCGGCCCGGTGGTGTGGCCGGAGGTGGAGGCGCTGCTGATGGTGCCGATCAGCGCGCACGCGCTGTTCGCCCGCCCGCTGGTGACCTCGCCGGACTCGGTGCTGGCGGTGGAGCTGCAGCCGAAGACCCAGCACGGGGTGCTGTGGTGCGACGGCCGCCGCTCGGCCGAACTCCCGCCCGGGGCCCGGGTGGAGGTCCGCCGGGGCAAGACCCCGGTGCGCCTGGCCCGGCTGCACCGGGCCCCGTTCACCGACCGGCTGGTGGCCAAGTTCGCGCTGCCGGTGACGGGTTGGCGCGGGCGCTCGGAGAACTGCTGACCCCGCACCGGGACTGACGCCCGCTCAGAGCGCGGCGGGCGCCTGGTCCCCGCCGGAGCGGCGTTCGGTGCGGGCCAGCTCGGCGGCCCCGGCGATCCGCCGCAGCGCGTCGGGGACGTGCGCGGCGGGCAGGGTCAGCGGCAGCCGCAGGTGCTCCTCGAAGGCGCCGTCGACGCCGAAGCGGGCACCGGAGGCGATCCGGACGCCGGTCCGCTCGCCGGCCCGGGCCAGCGCGGTGGCGGGCAGCCCCGGGGTGGCCGCCCACAGGGCGAGGCCGCCGGGCGGCAGGGCGAAGCGCCAGCCGGGGAAGTGCCGGGGCAGCTCGCGGGCGAACGCCTCGGCGGTGGCCCGCAGCCGCGCGTGCCGCTCGGCCCGGACGGCGGGCAGGTGCTCGGTCAGCAGCCGGGCCGCGATCAGCTGCTCCAGGACGGGCGTGCCCAGGTCGTACAGCGCCCGGTCGGCGGCCAGCTTCCGCACCAGGGACGGCTGGGCGCGCAGCCAGCCGATCCGCAGGCCGGGCCAGAGGATCTTGCCGGCCGAGCCGACGGTGATCACCTGGGCGTCCCGGTCGAGCGCGGCCAGCGGCCGGGGCAGGTCCCGGTCGGCGACGTCCCAGCCGAGTTCGGCGCAGGTCTCGTCGGCGATCACGGCGGTGCCGGCCGCCCGGGCGTGGGCGAGCAGGGCGCGGCGCTGCTCCTCGTCGACCAGCGCGCCGGTGGGGTTCTGGAAGTCGGGGATGACGGAGGCCAGCCGGGGCGCCGCGCCGCGCAGCACCCGCTGCCACTGGGCGAGGTCCCAGCTGGTGCGCCCGGCCCCGTCCTCGGTCAGCGGGACGGGCACCAGGCGGGCGCCGGCCCGCTCCAGGGCGCGCAGCGTGTTGGCGTAGCTGGGGGCCTCGACGGCGACCCGGTCGCCGCGGGTCAGCAGCGCCTGGTGGGCCAGGTGCAGGGCGCTCATCGCCCCGGTGGTGACCAGGACCTGTTCGGGGCCGGTGGGCAGGCCGCGCTCGGTGTACCGGCGGGCGACGGCCTCGCGCAGCGCGGGCAGCCCGGTCGGGTAGTTGCCGTGCCCGGCGGTGTACGCGGGCAGTTGGGCGAGGGCGTGCGCGGCCGCCTCGGCGAGCTGCTCGGGGGCGGTGGGCGCGGCCAGGCCCAGGTCGAGGACGGCGTCCTGGTCGGGGGAGACGGGGTGCAGCGCGTCGGCGGGCGGGCGGGTGCCCTCGGGCAGGGCCGTCCAGGAGCCGGCGCCGCGCCGCGAGCGCAGGTAGCCGTCCGCGCGCAGCGCCTCGTACGCGGCGGCGACGGTGGTGCGGGAGAGGTGCAGCTCGGCGGCGAGTTCGCGCTCGGCGGGCAGCCGGGTGCCGACCGGCAGGCGGCCGTCGGCGACCAGCCGGGAGACCTGGGCGGCCAGCGCCCGGTAGGCGGGGCGGCGGCCGTCCCCGGCGGGCAGCTGGCGGGCGAGGGCGTGCGGGGTGAGCGTGCTGTGCCACTCGGACATCGCGAATCAGTCCACCTGGTTCGGATTGGCCCTTTCGGGGTGCGTTTTGGCCTCCCCATAGTGGCGTGCAGTGCCGGAGAACGGCAAGCACCGCACCGAGAAGAGGTCCACCCGATGGCGGCCGTCCTGACCCCGTCCCTGCTCCCGACCCGCACCGGCACGCCCCGCCGCCTACCCCGCCGGCTCCTGCAGCTCGCCGTCGGCCTGGTGCTCTACGGCGTCTCGATGGGCCTGGTGCTGCGTTCCGCGCTCGGCGGCAACCCGTGGGACGTCCTCCACCAGGGCCTGGCCCGGCACCTGCGCCTCAGCGTCGGCGCCTGGGTGACGCTGGTCGGCGTGCTGGTCCTGCTGCTGTGGATCCCGCTGCGCCAGAAGCCCGGCGTCGGCACCGTCGGCAACGTGCTCGTCCTCGGCGCGGCCATGGACGCCACCCTCTCCCTCGTCCCCCACCTGCACTCCCTCGCCGTCCGCGTCCCGCTGCTGGCCGCCGGCATCCTCCTCAACGCCGTCGCCACCGGCCTGTACATCGGCGCCCGCCTCGGCCCCGGCCCCCGCGACGGCCTGATGACCGGCCTGCACCGGCGCACCGGCCGCTCCGTCCGGCTGATCCGCACCGGCATCGAGCTGACCGTCCTGACCGCCGGCATCGCCCTCGGCGGCACCTACGGCCTCGGCACGCTCGCCTACGCGCTGGCCATCGGCCCGCTGGTGCAGTTCCTCCTGCCGCGGCTCACCGTCCCGGCCTCGCCGTTCCCCGAGCCCCTGACGGGGCCGGAGGCCCGCGCCACTCAGGGGTGAAAGGGGGGCGGTCGTCGCAAAGCGACGGTGGAACCTCGTAAGGTCGTCTCCGTGTTGGACGAGATGCGGATACGGGATCTGGGTGTCATCGACGATGCGGTGGTCGAGCTCGCCCCCGGCTTCACCGCCGTCACGGGCGAGACCGGTGCGGGCAAGACCATGGTGGTGACCAGCCTGGGCCTGCTGCTCGGCGGCCGGGCCGACCCGGCGCTGGTGCGCAACGGCTCCGAACGGGCGGTGGTGGAGGGCCGGTTGACGCTCGACCCGGCCTCGCCGGTGGTGGCGCGGGCGCTGGAGGCGGGCGCGGAGCTGGACGACGGCGAGCTGCTGGTCAGCCGCACCGTCTCCGCCGAGGGCCGCTCCCGGGCGCACGTCGGCGGCCGCTCGGTGCCGGTCGGGCTGCTCGCCGAGCTCGGCGAGGACCTGATCGCCGTGCACGGCCAGACCGACCAGCAGCGCCTGCTGCGCCCGTCCCGGCAGCGCGGCGCGCTGGACCGGTACGCGGGCGAGGCCGTCGCCGAGCCGCTGGCCCGCTACCGGCTGGTGTACCGGGAGCTGCGGGAGGTCTCCGCGACGCTGGAGGAGCTGACCACCCGGGCCCGGGAGCGGGCCCAGGAGGCCGACCTGCTGCGCTTCGGGCTGGAGGAGGTCGCCGCCGCCGAGCCGGTCGCCGGGGAGGACGCCGAGCTGGCGGTGGAGGCCGAGCGGCTGGGCCACGCCGACGCGCTGTCCTCCGCCGCGACGCTCGCGCACGCCGCCCTGGCCGGCGACCCCGCCGACCCGGAGGCCGTCGACGCGGGCACCCTGCTCGCCCAGGCCCGCCGCGCCGTCGACGCGGTGCGCCACCACGACGAGCGCCTGGCGGCGCTGGCCGACCGGCTCGGCGAGTGCGGCTACCTGCTCGCCGACGTGGCCGGCGACCTCGCCGGGTACGCCGACGACCTGGACGCCGACCCGGTCCGGCTGGCCGCGGTCGAGGACCGCCGCAGCGTGCTGGGCCACCTGGTGCGCAAGTACGCGGGCGCGGAGGGCACCCTCGCCGAGGTGATCGACTGGGCCGAGAGCAGTTCGGCGCGGCTGCTGGAACTCGACGGGGACGACGAGCGGATCGACGAACTCGGCGCCCGGGAGACCGAGTTGCGCGCCCGGCTGGCCGACCTGGCGGCCGAGGTCTCGCGGGCCAGGCACGCCGCCGCCGACAAGTTCGCCGCCGCGGTCTCCGACGAACTCGCCGAACTCGCCATGCCGCACGCCCGGGTGACGTTCGCGATCAGCCAGGTCGACGACCTGGCCGGCATCGAGCTGGAGGGCCGCAGCGTCGCCTACGGCCAGCACGGCGTCGACGAGGTCGAGGTGCTGCTCGCCCCGCACCCCGGCGCCCAGCCCCGCCCGATCGCCAAGGGCGCCTCCGGCGGCGAGCTGTCGCGCGTCATGCTGGCCGTCGAGGTGGTGTTCGCGGGCGCCGACCCCGTCCCCACCTACCTGTTCGACGAGGTCGACGCGGGCGTCGGCGGCAAGGCCGCCGTCGAGATCGGCCGCCGGCTGGCCAAGCTCGCCCGCAGCGCGCAGGTCGTGGTGGTCACCCACCTCCCGCAGGTCGCCGCGTTCGCCGACCGGCACCTGGTGGTGGAGAAGACCAACGACGGCACCGTCACCCGCAGCGGCGTCAAGACCCTCGACGACGAGCAGCGGGTGCGCGAACTCTCCCGGATGCTCGCCGGGTTGGAGGACTCCGAGCTCGGCCGCGCCCACGCCGAGGAGCTCCTGGAGGCCGCCCGGACGGCCCGGGCCCGCTGACCCGCCGGACGACCGGCACCGCCGCGGGCGACGCGCCAGCGGCGGTGCCGACTGTCCAAGAGGTGGACCGACCTGGCATGGTGGCGAGCGGACACCTGCTGACAACGAGTCGGAGCGAGACAGACGTGGAGCATTCCGCCGCCCGGGCCGCCGCGGCCCCCCAGTTGCACGTGGTGCTGGTCCTGGCCGCCGCGACCGGCGGAATCGGCGCCCACGTGCGCTCCCTGACCCGGGGCCTGGTGGCGCACGGCGTCGCGGTCACGGTCTGCGCGCCCGAGGGCACCGACCGGCTGTTCGGGTTCTCCGCGGCCGGGGCCCGGCTGCACACCGTCGACATCACCCCGACCTCCGGCGCCCGCAGCGACGCCACCGCGATCGGGGAGCTGCGCCGGGCCTTCACCGGCGCCGACATCGTGCACGCCCACGGCCTGCGGGCCGGCCTGCTGTCCGACCTGGCGCTGCGCACCGCCGGCCGCTTCCCCGGCATCCGCCCCCAGACGCCGCTGGTGGTCACCTCGCACCACGCGCTGCTCACCACCGGGCTCGACCGCCGCCTGCAGCGCCTGATGGAGCGCCGGGTGGTGCGGGCCGCCGACCTGGTCCTCGGCGCCTCCTCCGACCTGGTCGCCCGGGCCCGCGAACTGGGCGCCACCGACGCCCGGCTGGGCCCGGTCGCGGCCCCGCCGATGCCGCCCGGCACCCTGGACCGGGACACCGCCCGCAAGGCGCTGCCCGGCGGCGACGACGGCCGCCCGGTGGTGCTGGCGATCGGCCGGCTCGTCCCGCAGAAGTGCTTCGGGCTGCTGCTGGACGCCGTCGGGCACTTCGCCGCGCCCGGCGCCCCGGCGCCGCGCGTCCTGCTGGCCGGGGACGGCCCCGAGCGGCAGGGCCTGGGCGAGCGGATCGCCGCCGAGCGGCTGCCGGTGGAGCTGCTCGGCTACCGCACCGACATCCCCGACCTGCTGGCCGCCGCCGACCTGGTGGTGCTCTCCTCCCGCTGGGAGGCCCGCTCGCTGGTCGCCCAGGAGGCGATGCGGGCCGGCGCCCCGGTGGTGGCCACCGCGGTGGGCGGCGTGCCCGAACTGGTCGGCGACGCCGCCGTGCTGGTCCCGTTCGCCGACCCGCGGGCGCTCGGCGGGGCCGTCCGCGAGCTGCTCGCCGACCCGGAGCGGCGCGCCGCGCTCGCCGCCGCCGGCCGGGCCCAGGCCCGCACCTGGCCGGACGAGGCGGCCACCGTCGCCCAGGTGCTGTCGATCTACGACGAGCTGGCGCAGCGCCGGGCCTGAGCCGCCGTCAGCCCGAGGACAGGTTGAGGCCGCCCGCCGCGGTCAGCCGCAGCGCGGTGTCGATCAGCGGGACGTGGCTGAACGCCTGCGGGAAGTTGCCGACCTGGCGGCGGGCCCGCGGGTCCCACTCTTCGGCGAGCAGGCCCAGGTCGTTGCGCAGCGCCAGCAGCCGTTCGAACAGCTCGCGGGCCTCGCCGACCCGGCCGATCATCGCCAGGTCGTCGGCCAGCCAGAACGAGCAGGCCAGGAACGCCCCTTCGTGCCCGGACAGCCCGTCGACGTTGTTGCCGTCCTCGTCGTGGGTGGGGTAGCGCAGCACGAAGCCGTCCTCGGTGGACAGCTCGCGCTGGATCGCCTCGATGGTGCCGATGACCCGCTTGTCGTCCGGCGGCAGGAAGCCGACCTGCGGGATCAGCAGCAGCGAGGCGTCCAGCTCCTGGCCGCCGTAGTACTGGGTGAAGGTGTTGCGCTGCGGGTCGTAGCCGCGGGCGCACACGTCGGCGTGGATCTCGGCGCGCAGCGCCGTCCAGCGCTCGGTCAGGCCGGGCGGCTGCTCCTCGGCCTGGGCCAGCAGCTTGAGGGTGCGGTCGACGGCGACCCAGGCCATCACCTTGGAGTGCACGAAGTGCCGGCGCGGCCCGCGGACCTCCCAGATGCCCTCGTCCGGGTTGCGCCAGTGGTCCTCCAGGTACTCGATCAGGCGCAGTTGCAGCTGGTGGGCGTGGTCGTGCCGGGACAGGCCGGACATGGTGGCCAGGTGCAGCGCCTCGACCACCTCGCCGTACACGTCGAGCTGGAGCTGCCCGGCGGCGCCGTTGCCGACCCGGACCGGGCGGGAGCCCTCGTAGCCGGGCAGCCAGTCGAGCTCGGACTCGGTGAGTTCGCGCTCCCCGGCGATGCCGTACATGATCTGCAGGTTCTCCGGGTCGCCGGCCACCGCGCGCAGCAGCCACTCGCGCCAGGCCCGGGCCTCCTCGCGGTAGCCGGTGCGCAGCAGCGAGGAGAGGGTGATCGCGGCGTCGCGCAGCCAGGTGTAGCGGTAGTCCCAGTTGCGCTCGCCGCCGAGGTCCTCGGGCAGCGAGGTGGTGGGGGCGGCGACGATGCCGCCGGTGGGCGCGTAGGTGAGCGCCTTGAGGGTGATCAGCGAGCGGACCACGGCCTCCCGGTAGGGGCCCTGGTAGGTGCACTGCTCGACCCACTCGCGCCAGAACCGCTCGGTGGAGGCCAGCGCGCCCTCGGCGTCCGGCGGGGCGGGGGCCGGCTCGTGCGAGGCCTTCCAGGTCAGCCCGAAGGCGATCCGCTCGCCCGCGGTGACGGTGAAGTCCGCGTACGTGGTCAGGTCCCGCCCGTAGGTCTCGGCCCGGCCGTCCAGCCACACCGAGTCGGGTCCGGCCACGGCGACGGTGCGCTGGCCGACCTCGGGGTGCTCGACCCGGTGCACCCAGGGGACGATCCGGCCGTAGCTGAAGCGCATCCGCACCGCGGAGCGCATCCGGACGGTGCCGGCCAGGCCCTCGACGATCCGGATCATCTGCGGCACGTCGGGCGTGCCGAGCAGGTGGCGGGGCGGCATGAGGTCGATCACCCGGACGGTGCCGTCCTGGGTGTCCCACTCCTGCTCCAGGATCAGCGAGTCGCCCCGGTAGCGGCGCCGGTCGCAGGGCACCGCGGGCGCGGCGGCGGTGATCGGCGGGATCCGCAGCTCCCCGGTGTCCAGCAGGCCCCGACGGGGCTCGGCGGGCGCGGCGGGCGGCGGCTCCTCGACCGGGGTGGCCGGGCCGATCCGCCAGAAGCCGTGCTCGTCGGTGCCCAGCAGGCCCGCGAACACCGCGGGGGAGTCGAACCGCGGCAGGCACAGCCAGTCGACCGCGCCGTCCCGGCTGACCAGCGCGGCGGTCTGCATGTCCCCGATCAGCGCGTAGTCCTCGATGCGACCGGCCATGGTTCTCCGTTCCGTGCGGGCCCCGCGGCGGACGGTGCGCACAGGGTCGGGCGAGGATGTCGACGTTTGAGCAGAATACGTGGATTCGGGTGGTTGGGGCGCGGGCACGCGCCCCCGGCGCCTGCCCGCGCGCCCCGCGCGGCATGCCGGGCGACCCCGTCCGAGCAGCCCCGATCCGCCGTCCGGCCGATCCGTCCGGGGCCGGGGTGCCCGGACGCGGGCGAGCAGTCGCCGGGGCACTGATACGCTGGTATCCCGTGGAACTGGTGGGAACGAGGGCCGGGAGCCCCTCCACCGGCGTCACCCTCCGACACGCGACCCACGGGAGCCCCCTCTTGGCACAGCCCCATTCCGGCAAGTCGGCCAACGGCCGTGCCGTGACGACCAAGCACCTCTTCGTCACCGGGGGTGTCGCCTCTTCGCTCGGCAAGGGCCTCACCGCCTCCAGCCTCGGCGCCCTGCTCAAGGCGCGCGGCCTGCGGGTGACGATGCAGAAGCTCGACCCGTACCTCAACGTGGACCCGGGCACCATGAACCCGTTCCAGCACGGTGAGGTCTTCGTCACGGACGACGGCGCCGAGACCGACCTCGACATCGGCCACTACGAGCGCTTCCTCGACACCAACCTGCACGGTTCGGCGAACGTCACCACCGGCCAGGTCTACTCCACCGTGATCGCCAAGGAGCGGCGCGGCGAGTACCTCGGCGACACCGTCCAGGTCATCCCGCACATCACCAACGAGATCAAGTCCCGGATCCGCCGGATGGCCACCGAGGACGTCGACGTGGTCATCACCGAGGTCGGCGGCACCGTCGGCGACATCGAGTCGCTGCCGTTCCTGGAGGCGGTCCGCCAGGTCCGCCACGAGGTCGGCCGGGACAACGTGTTCTTCGTGCACGTCTCGCTGCTGCCGTACATCGGCCCGTCCGGCGAGCTGAAGACCAAGCCCACCCAGCACTCGGTGGCCGCGCTGCGCAACATCGGCATCCAGCCCGACGCGATCGTGCTGCGCGCCGACCGCGAGGTGCCGCAGGCCATCAAGCGCAAGATCTCGCTGATGTGCGACGTCGACGAGGAGGCCGTGGTCGCCGCGATCGACGCCAAGTCGATCTACGACATCCCCAAGGTGCTGCACGGCGAGGGCCTGGACGCGTACGTGGTGCGCCGCCTGGACCTGGCCTTCCGCGACGTGGACTGGACGGTCTGGGACGACCTGCTGCGCCGCGTCCACGAGCCGCAGCACGAGGTCAAGGTCGCCCTGGTCGGCAAGTACATCGACCTGCCGGACGCCTACCTCTCGGTCACCGAGGCGCTGCGGGCCGGCGGCTTCGCCAACAACGCCCGGGTGCAGATCAAGTGGGTCGCCTCGGACGACTGCGAGACCCCCGAGGGCGCCCGGCAGCAGCTCGGCGACGTGGACGCGGTCTGCATCCCCGGCGGCTTCGGCGACCGCGGCGTGGACGGCAAGGTCGCCGCGATCACCTACGCCCGCGAGAACAAGGTGCCGCTGCTGGGCCTGTGCCTGGGCCTGCAGTGCGTGGTCATCGAGGCCGCCCGCAGCCTGGCCGGCCTGCCCGAGGCCAACTCCACCGAGTTCGACTCCGCCGCGAAGTACCCGGTCGTCTCGACCATGGCCGAGCAGCTGGCGATCGTCGACGGCAAGGGCGACCTGGGCGGCACCATGCGCCTGGGCCTGTACCCGGCGAAGCTCGCCGAAGGCTCCATCGTGCGCGAGGTGTACGGCGGCGAGCCGTACGTCGAGGAGCGCCACCGCCACCGCTACGAGGTCAACAACGCCTACCGCGCCGACCTGGAGAAGACCGGTCTGCAGTTCTCCGGCCTCTCCCCGAAGGGCGACCTGGTCGAGTACGTCGAGTACCCGCGCGAGGTCCACCCCTACCTGGTCGCCACCCAGGCCCACCCCGAGCTGAAGTCCCGCCCGACCCGCCCGCACCCGCTGTTCGCGGGCCTGGTCGCGGCGGCGATCGACCGCAAGGTCGGCTGAGCCGCTCCCCGGAGCGACCGAGCGCCCGCCGGGATCCTCCCGGCGGGCGCTTCGGCGTGTCGCGGGGGCGGCGTCCGGTAGATTGTGTCTATCTGACGAGAAGGGGTGGTGCCCGGTGTCCGGGATTCACGACACGGCCGAGGAGTGGGACGTCCGGGACGGGCACACGCCCTTCCGCGGCAAGGTGACGGGCGTGCGCAGCGAGCAGGTCAGGATGCCCGACGGCGTCTGGGCGCAGCGCGACTACCAACTGCACCCCGGGTCGGTCGCGGTGCTCGCCCTCGACGAGCAGGACCGCGTGCTGACCCTGCGCCAGTACCGGCACCCCGTCCGGCACCGGCTCTGGGAGCTGCCGGCGGGGCTGCTCGACGTGCCCGGCGAGAACCCGCTGCACGCGGCGCAGCGGGAGCTCTTCGAGGAGGCCCACGGCAAGGCCGGGCAGTGGCGCGTCCTGGTCGACTTCTTCACCTCCCCGGGCGGCAGCGACGAGGCGGTGCGGCTGTTCCTGGCGACGGAGCTCTCCGAGGCCGAGGAGGAGCGCTACGCGGCGCACGGCGAGGAGCTGGAGATCGAGGCGGCCTGGGTGCCCCGGGCGGAACTGGTCCGGCTGATCCTGGCCGGCGAGCTCCACAACCCGACCCTGGTCACCGGCGTCCTCGCCCTCACCGCGGCCCTGCCGGGCGGCCTCGACGCACTGCGACCCGCGGACGCGGAGTGGCCGGCCCGACCGTACTAGCGGGACCGCGGACGGCCCGCGCACCGGCAGCCCGCCCCTGCCTTCGCAGCGGCGGGCGCGGCGCAGCGGGTTGCGCCAGCAAGGTGATTCGGCCGTTGGTCATACCGGGGCGTCTCGGCGGGGCGGGGTGATCGAACTACGCTTCGCGGACAGGGCCCGGCGTGCGGGTCGGGTTCGCTGGGCGACGGGTCGGGAGTGGCGCGGGTGGCGAGGAAGACGGCGGCGGTGGCCGAGGCGGCCGGGATCTTCGACGTGCTGCCCGCGGGTGCCCGGCCGTTCGCCGGGCGGGCCGCGGAACTGGCGGCGCTGACGGTCGCGGCCGGACGGCCGCCCGCGGCGGGCCGGGGCGGCTGCTGGTGCTGGCCGGGCGGCCCGGCTCGGGGCGCACCGCGCTCGCGGTGCGGTGGGCCGGGTCGGTGGCCGGGGACTACCCGGACGGGCTGCTGTACGCGCGGCTGTCGGCGCCCGACGGGGGCCGGGTGGGGGCCGGGCGGGCGGCCCGGATGCTGCTGGACCAGCTGGGCGAGCGCCCGGGCGCGGCGCTGCTGCCGGGCGCCGCGGAGGAGGACCCGGCCTGCGAGGCGCTGCGCGAGGCGCTCGGGCAGCGCCGGGTGCTGGTGCTGCTGGACGACGTCCGGGACGCCGGGCAGGTGTGGCCGCTGCTGGCGGAGAAGACGCAGTCGCTGCTGCTGGCCACCACCTCGGGGCCGCTGATGGGCATCGACGGCATCGACCCGGTCATCCTCGGCGGGATGGACCACCGGGCCGCCGTCGACCTGCTGGGCGAGCTGGTCGGGGGGACCAGGATCTCCTGCGACCCGGTCGGCGCCGCCGACCTCGCCGAGGCGTGCGCCAACCGCCCGGCCGCGCTGCGGCTGGTCGCGGGCTGGCTGCGCGGCGAGCCCCGGCTGGCGGTGACCGACGCGGCGGCCCGGCTGCACGCCGTCCCGCCGCCCGCGCCGGTGGTGGTCGAGGGGCCGCAGCGGCCCGCCGACCCGGAGCGGGAGACGGTGCCGGTGGTGGAGGGCGACCCGCTGCGCGGGGCGTTCGAGCTGGCGTACCGGCGGCTGCCCGCGGCCCGGGCCCGGCTGCTGCGGCTGTGCACGCTGGCGCCGGGCCAGCAGGTGGACCTGCGGACCGCGTCCGCGCTGGTGGGCTGCCCGGCCCCGGAGGCGGGGGCCTCGCTGGCCGAGCTGGCCGAGCTGGAGCTGCTGGAGCGCGAGCCGGACGCCGCGGACGGCACCGAGCGCTACCGCGTCCCGGGCCGACTGTACGGGCGGCTGGTGGAGCTGCGCCGGGAGAGCGACCGCGCCTCGGAGGTGGAGCTGGCCCGGGCCCGGCTGCTGGAGCGGCTGGTGCGGCTGGTCGACTCGGCGCGGCTGCTGCTCGACCCGGCGGCCGGCCCCAACCCGGACCCGCTGCCCGGCCCGCTGCGGCTGCGCACCGCCGCGCACGCCGAGGGCTGGCTGCTGGGGGAGCGCGAGCAACTGCTGGCCGCGGTCGCCGACGCGGTGGGGCAGGGGGACCTGGACGGTTCGGCGGGCCGGCTGGTGACCGCGCTGCTGCGCGCCCTGCCGCTGACCGGCGAGGCCGCCCCCGCCGACCTGCACGCGCTGCACGAGTCGGTGCTGAAGGTCGCCGAGCGGCAGGGCAACCCGCGCCGGGCCGCCGCCGCGCTGCTGAACCTGGGCGACCTCCAGGCCGCCGCCGGGCGGTGGGAGCAGGCGGGCGAGCGCTACCGCCGGGCGGTCGAGCTGGCCCGGGGGGCGGGCGACGAGGCCGGCTGCGCCCGGGCGCTGGAGGGCGTGGGCCACGGTCACCGGGCGCTCGGCGATCCGCTGCGCGCCGCCGACGCGTACGGGCGGGCGCTGGTGCTGCGGCAGGCGCTGGGCGACCAGGCCGCGGAGGCCCGGCTGCTGGTGCGGCTGGCCGAGGCGCACGCCGGGCTGCGGCGCTTCGAGGAGGCGCTGCGCGAGTACCGGTCGGCGGCCGCGGTGCTGCGCCGGACCGGCGACGGGCGGGGGGAGCGGGAGGTCGCGGCGCTGTCGGCCCGTCTTCAGCGGCACCTCGGCCGGGAGGGTTCGGGTCCGCTTTCGGAGTAGTGTCGTAGGTGCGGAGTTCGCCCCGCAATGTGGCCTTGGATCCCGTACAAGCCTACGAACCTGCCAATGAGTCCGACTGATTTGGTCACTTTGGAAGGCTGACACGCCGACTTGGCTTCATTACACTCGAACTCAGTCGCGCATAGATCTATGCACCGGCCTGTCCGTTGTGCCCTCCGTGTGCGTCGCCGCCGGTCTTCCCCGGTAGGTATTTCCCCATGGCAAGAGGACGTGTTAGCCGTGAAGGTCGGCATCCCCCGCGAGGTCAAGAACCACGAGTACCGCGTGGCCATCACGCCCGCCGGCGTGCATGAGCTGGTCCGCAACGGACACGAGGTCGTCATCGAGGACAACGCCGGTGTCGGCTCCTCGATCCCCAACGAGGAGTACGTCGCCGCCGGTGCGACCATCCTCCCCACCGCCGACGAGGTGTGGGCCGCGGCCGACATGATCCTCAAGGTGAAGGAGCCCATCGCGCAGGAGTACCACCGCCTGCGCAAGGGCCAGACCCTCTTCACCTACCTGCACCTGGCCGCCGACCGGGCCGGCACCGACGCGCTGGTCGCCTCTGGCACCACCGCGATCGCCTACGAGACGGTGCAGCTGCCGGGCGGCGGGCTGCCGCTGCTCGCCCCGATGTCCGAGGTCGCGGGCCGGCTGGCCCCGCAGGTCGGCTCCTACCACCTGATGCGCCCGGCGGGCGGCCGCGGCGTGCTGCCCGGCGGCGTGCCCGGCACCCACCCGGCCAAGGCGGTCGTCATCGGCGGCGGCGTCTCCGGCTGGCACGCGGCCACCATCGCCATCGGCATGGGCTACGACGTGACCCTGCTCGACCGCGACATCAACAAGCTGCGCGAGGCCGACAAGGTCTTCGGCACCAAGGTCAAGGCGATCGTCTCCAACTCCTTCGAGCTGGAGAAGGCCGTCGTCGAGGCCGACCTGGTGATCGGCGCCGTGCTGATCCCGGGTGCCAAGGCCCCCAAGCTGGTCACCAACGAGCTGGTCGCGAAGATGAAGCCGGGCTCCGTGCTCGTCGACATCGCCATCGACCAGGGCGGCTGCTTCGAGGACTCGCACCCCACCACGCACGCCGAGCCGACCTTCCAGGTCCACGACTCGGTCTTCTACTGCGTGGCCAACATGCCGGGCGCCGTCCCGAACACCTCCACCTACGCGCTCACCAACGCGACCCTGCCGTACGTGGTCGAGCTGGCCAACCGCGGGTGGAAGGAGGCGCTGCGCCGCGACGCCGCGCTGGCCAAGGGCCTGAACGTGCACGAGGGCCAGATCACCTTCCCCGCCGTCGCCGAGGCCTTCGGCCTGGAGTCGGTGTCGCTGGAGAGCGTGCTCGCCTGACCCCCCCTCACCCGCTGTCGCCCCCGGCCGTCCTTCCCCTCCGCGCCGGGGGCTTCGGCATGCCCGCGCGGGCGGGCGGTCGGCCCCCGGGTGACCGCCGGCGGTCAATTCCGGTGCGGTTTGTCACCCGCTCTGTCGACAAGGACACCTGACGGGCCCTCACGGCCCGGCGACCGCGCGGAAACGTTAGGGTCGTGTCTTGACACGGGGTGGGTGAACGGCCGACACAAGCGGCCCACTACCGTGGATTGTGTTGCTGCCAATGCCCGAAACGGCCTAGAGTCGCAAACCGTTGGCATGCTGCCACGCTGACGAATCGACATAGAGTCCTGGACGTCCAAGGAGGTAAGACGACTTGTGAATGAGTCGACATTTGCTCCCGGGGGTGGTCAGCCAGGACTGGCGGAGCTCTCCGCCGGGCAGCCGAACGAGGAAGCCCGGCAGGCCACGGTGGGCGCGCAGGAGGTCGGCTCGGTCGCGGTCCGCACCTTCGAGGCCCGCCAGAGCGCGGCGGCAGCCGCCACCGACTACGACGCCGACTTCGCGGCGTACGGGCTGGCCTACAACGAGCTCGGCTACGGGCCCTACGACGACCCGGACGCCGAGTACGAGCCCGACCCCGAGTACGCCGCCACGCTGGCCCCCGACGCGGCCCGCCAGCGCCGCGAACGGGTCGGCCCGACCGGCCGGCCGCTGCCGTACTTCCCGATCCCCGCGCCGCTCGCCGAGCACGGCCCCGCGCAGATCATCGCGATGTGCAACCAGAAGGGCGGCGTCGGCAAGACCACCTCCACCATCAACCTGGGCGCGGCGCTCGCCGAGTACGGCCGCCGGGTCCTGCTGGTGGACTTCGACCCGCAGGGCGCGCTCTCGGTCGGCCTCGGCGTCAACCCGATGGAGCTGGACGTCACCGTCTACAACCTGCTCATGGAGCGGGGCCTGACGGCCGACGAGGTGCTGCTGAAGACCGCCATCCCCGGCATGGACCTGCTGCCGTCCAACATCGACCTGTCGGCCGCCGAGGTGCAGCTGGTCAGCGAGGTCGCCCGGGAGTCGGCGCTGGCCCGCGCGCTCAAGCCGCTGCTGCCCGACTACGACTACGTCATCATCGACTGCCAGCCCTCGCTGGGCCTGCTGACGGTCAACGCCCTGACCGCCGCGCACAGCGTCATCGTCCCGCTGGAGTGCGAGTTCTTCGCGCTGCGCGGCGTCGCGCTGCTCACCGAGACCATCGAGAAGGTCTGCGAGCGGCTCAACCCCGACCTGCGGCTGGACGGCATCCTGGCCACCATGTACGACTCCCGCACGGTGCACTCGCGCGAGGTGCTGGCCCGGGTCGTCGAGGCGTTCGGCGAGCACGTCTTCCACACCGTCATCGGGCGGACCGTCCGGTTCCCCGAGACCACCGTGGCCGGCGAGCCGATCACCACCTACGCCACGAACTCGGTCGGCGCCGCCGCCTACCGCCAGCTCGCCAGGGAGGTGCTCGACCGGTGCCGCCCCGCCGAGTGAGCCTTCCGGGGGCCGACGAACTGTTCCGGGCAACCGGCGGAATGGCCCTGTCGC
Organism: Kitasatospora sp. NA04385; assembly: GCF_013364235.1. NCBI lineage: Bacteria > Bacillati > Actinomycetota > Actinomycetes > Kitasatosporales > Streptomycetaceae > Kitasatospora > Kitasatospora sp. NA04385. Next base: position 6,042,648 of record NZ_CP054919.1, read on the forward strand.
CCTCGCTCGCACGCAACGGCAACGGCTCCGGCCCCGGCTCCGCGAACGGTCCGGCCAACGGCTCCGCGAACGGCTCCGCCGCGGCGGGGCAGGAGAGCCCCGGGGACGGCCAGGGCGCCGCCCCGGCGCCGCGCACCGCGGAGGTGCCCGCCGCCAGACCGGAAGCCGCTCCGGCGGCCCCGCGGGCGCGCGGAGGACCCCGCGGAGGCCCGCCGGACGGGCCCGGCGACGGTGCGCGGGCGCGGACGAGCCCGGCGGCCCTCCGGCCGGGAGCGGCACGACGAGAAGATCACCGTGTACGTGTCCGCCGAGGAACTGATGGACCTGGAGCACGCCCGCCTGGTGCTGCGCGGCGAGCACGGCCTCGCGGTGGACCGCGGCCGGGTCGTCCGGGAGGCCATCTCGGTGGTCCTGGCGGACCTGGAGCAGCGCGGCGAGGCCTCGATCCTCGTGCGCAGGCTGCGCGGCCGCTGAGGGCCGGGCCGGGCGGGGCGCGCGGCCCCGCGCGCGCCCGGGTTCGCCCGGCGTTCTGCCAGAATGTTCCGTTATGGCGTTCCAGGTCCGGTTGGAGAACTTCGAGGGGCCGTTCGACCTGCTGCTCGGGCTGATCGCCAAGCACAAGCTGGACGTCACCGAGGTGGCGCTGTCGAAGGTCACCGACGAGTTCGTCGCCCACATCAGGGCGATGGGCCCGGAGTGGGACCTGGACGCGGCCACCGAGTTCCTGGTGGTCGCGGCCACCCTGCTGGACCTCAAGGCGGCCCGGCTGCTGCCGGTCGCCGAGGTCGAGGACGAGGAGGACCTCGCCCTGCTGGAGGCGCGCGACCTGCTGTTCGCGCGGCTGCTCCAGTACCGGGCGTACAAGAAGGTCGCGGCGCTGTTCGCGGAGCGCTGGGAGGCCGAGGCGCTGCGCCGGCCGCGGACGGTCGCGCTGGAGCCGCAGCACGCGCTGCTGCTGCCCGAGGTGGTGCTGACGGTCGGCCCGGAGCGGTTCGCCCGGCTCGCCGCGAAGGCGTTCGCGCCCAAGCCGAGGCCGACGGTGTACGTGGACCACATCCACGTGCCGCCGGTGAGCGTGCGCGAGCAGGCCGCGCTGGTGGCGGAGCGGCTCGGCGCGCTCGGCGCGGCCACCTTCGGGCAGTTGGCCGCGGACGCGGAGAGCACGCTGGTGGTGGTGGCCCGGTTCCTGGCGCTGCTGGAGCTGTACCGGGAGAGGGCGCTGGACTTCGAGCAGCCGCAGCCCCTGGAGGAGCTGCTGGTGCGCTGGATCGCCGGGGCCGGGCGGCAGGTCGAGGTGACCGACGAGTTCGACCGCCCGGCGGGCGGCGGGGAAGGCGGTACGGCATGACGGAGCGGCCCGCGCGGCGGTCCCTGGGCCTGCCGGGCACCCCCCGGCCCGGCGAGTGGCAGGAGCCGGCGTACCCGGACGGCGCGCGCGTCGAGCCGGTGGAACGCGTCCCGGCGCTGCCGGACGGCGAGCCGCAGCGGCCCGGCGGCGTGCCGCTGCGGGCCGCCCTGGAGGCGGTGCTGATGGTCGCCGACGAGCCGGTCGCGGAGGCCAGGCTGGCCGGGCTGCTGGACGCCTCGAAGGACGAAGTGGCCTCGGTGCTGCGGGAGTTGGCGGGCGAGTACACCGCGCAGGGGCGCGGCTTCGAGCTGCGGCAGGTGGCCGGCGGGTGGCGGTTCTACAGCCGCGCGGAGTGCTCGGCGGCGGTCGAGCGGTTCGTCCTGGACGGGCAGCAGGCCCGGCTGACGCAGGCCGCGCTGGAGGCGCTGGCGGTGGTCGCGTACCGGCAGCCGGTGTCGCGCGGGAGGGTTTCCGCCGTCCGTGGTGTGAACTGCGACGGCGTGATGCGTACCCTGGTACAGCGAGGACTGGTCGAAGAAGCCGGCACCGAGCCCGAGACCGGAGCGATCCTGTATCGGACGACGAACTACTTCCTGGAACGGATGGGGCTGCGCGGCCTGGACGAGCTGCCGGAGCTCGCGCCCTTCCTGCCCGAGGTCGACGACGTGGAAGCGGAGTCCCTGGAGGGCACGATGATCGCGCAGGCGGTCGCCGCCGCACAGGAAGGGCCGAGGCCGAACCAGGCCGACCAGACGGATATCGACGTACGGACATTTTGATGCGTAGCAGTGGCAACGGTGGCAACGGCAGGAACAGCGGCGGCCAGGGCCGGGGTGGGCAGGGCGGCCGAGGCGGCCAGCAGGGCGGGGGCCGGGGCGGATCGTCGTCCTACGGCGGCGGTGGCGGCCAGCAGGGCGGCCGCGGCGGGCAGTCCTCGCGCGGCGGCTCCGGCTCGTACGGCGGCGGCTCGGGCTCGGGCTCGGGCTCCTCGTACGGCGGCGGGCGCGGCGGCTCGGGCTCGGGCTCCTCGTACGGCGGCGGCTCGGGCCGCGGCGGGGCGGGCTCCGGCTCCGGCGCGGGCTCGTACGGCCGGGGCGGCGAGCGGCGCGAGGAGCGCCGGCAGCCGCGTCCGGAGGAGCGCAGGTACGACCGCCCCGAGTACGGCGGCGGCCCGAACGCGACGCCCGGGCGCGGGGCGTACGACTCCCGCAAGCCCGGGGCGGCGCCCCGGCCGCGCCGGGAGGGGCAGGGCGCGCCCGGCGACCCGCGGCGCCAGCCGCAGCGCTCCCGGGAGCTCCAGGGCCGGATCGAGGACCGGGTGCTGGCCCGGCACGAGGGCCCCGACAAGGAGGTCGGCGAGGACGGCGAGCGCCTGCAGAAGGTGCTCGCGCGGGCCGGCATGGGCAGCCGCCGGGCCTGCGAGGAGCTGATCGCGCAGGGCCGGGTCGACGTCAACGGCCAGACCGTGCTGGAGCAGGGCCGCCGGGTCGACCCGGTGAAGGACGAGATCAAGGTGGACGGCCTGACCGTCGCCACCCAGTCCTACCTGTTCTTCGCGCTCAACAAGCCGGCCGGCGTGGTCTCCACCATGGAGGACCCCGAGGGCCGGCAGTGCCTGGGCGACTACGTGACCAACCGGGAGACCCGGCTGTTCCACGTCGGCCGCCTGGACACCGAGACCGAGGGCCTCATCCTGCTCACCAACCACGGCGAGCTGGCCCACCGCCTCACCCACCCCAAGTACGGCGTCACCAAGACCTACCTGGCCGCGATCCAGGGCCCGTTGCCGCGCGACCTCGGCAAGACCCTGGCCAAGGGCGTCGAGCTGGAGGACGGCTGGGCCCGCGCCGACAGCTTCAAGGTGGTCTCCAACCTCGGCAAGAACTACCTGGTCGAGGTGACCCTGCACGAGGGCCGCAAGCACATCGTGCGCCGCCTGCTGGCCGAGGTCGGCTTCCCGGTCGAGAAGCTGGTGCGCACCGCGTTCGGCCCGATCTCGCTGGGCGACCAGAAGTCCGGCTGGCTGCGCCGCCTGACCAACCCCGAGGTCGGCACCCTGATGCGCGAGGTCGGCCTGTAGCGGCCGACCACCGGAGCCCGCCCGCCGTGACCACGGCGGGCGGGCTCCGGTGCGTGTGCGGACGGACGCGGCGGGCCCTTGACATGTGAGGCGCACCGCACGCCCTTGCTATCGTTCCGCCCGGTGGCAGAAGATTGCCACCGAAGTTCGCCCCGACGCGTGGCGGAAGTGCGCCACCGCGTCAGGCCACAGGGCGGCGGGGGAAGGAACCACCACCATGCTGGACGCATTCACCGTGCTGGGCCTCGGCCGCCCCGACGGCCAGGTGTACGCCGCGCTGGTCGTCGCGCCGCAGTCCACCGCCGAGGAGCTGGCCGAGCACTGCGGCCTGACCCTGGAACAGTGCCGCGAGGCCCTGGACCGGCTCGCCGAGCAGGGCATGGCCACCCGCGCCCCGGTCGACCGCGAGCGCTACCTGTCGGTCGCCCCCGACGTCGCCATCGGCACCCTGATCGGCCACCGCGAGGCCGAACTGCGCTCCGCCCGCGCCGAGATGCACCGGCTGATGGACGCCTTCCGGGAGGCCTCCCGGTACACCGACCCGGCGCACTCGGTGGAGGTGCTCACCGGCGGCGAGGCGATCGCCCAGCGGCTGGAGCACCTGATCGAGTCCAGCCAGTACCAGATCCGCGGCTTCGACTGCCCGCCGTACGTGCAGGACCCGACGGTGGAGCAGCCCCGGCAGCGGGCCAAGCTCAAGTCGGGGGTGCGGATCCGCACCGTCTTCGACAAGGAGGCGATCGCCTGGCCCGGACGGCTGGAGCAGGAGATCCTCACCGGCGTCGAGGACGGCGAGGAGGCCCGGGTCCGCCCGGTGCTGCCGATGAAGATGATGATGGCCGACGACAAGATGGCGATCATCCCGATCAGCGTCGGCGACAGCGTGCTGGACGCCGCCTACGTGATCCACCCCTCCGCGCTGCTGCAGGCCCTGGACGCGCTGTTCGAGGCCGAGTGGGAGCGGGCCGTGCCGCTGCAGACCGTGCTCGGCGACGGCGAGGGCCCCGGCCCGGAGGCCGACCACCTCAAGCTGCTCGGCCTGCTCGCGGCCGGCCTCACCGACGAGTCGATCGCCCGCTCGCTGGGCTGGAGCGCCCGCACCACCCAGCGCCGCCTGCAGGGCCTGATGCGCGAACTCGGCGCCACCACCCGCTTCCAGGCCGGCATGGCGGCCCGCGAGCGCGGCTGGCTCTGACCCGGCCGGCCCGCAGGCCGCCCCCGACGGGCCCCGAGGGGCCCTGACGGGACGTCAAGGGGCCGCCAAGGGGCCGGAGCGGCCCGTTCCGGCCCGCCGGGCCTCCCGCTCAGCTCCAGGGGCTCAGCGCCGCCCAGCGGCCGTCCGGGCCGCGCTCCAGCTTCTCCAGGCCGAGCACCGCCGTCCGGTTGAGCCGGCCGTAGATGTGCGGGAACAGCGCCCCCTCGGTGGCCCCCGGGGGCGGCCCGCCGGTGGCCGCCTCCCACTTCACCATCGGCTCGACCAGCCGCTCCTCGATCAGCAGCGCCATCAGCGGCTCCGGCACGTCCCGGAAGAACGCGTTGGCCACCGCCAGCGCCGTCGGCTCGTCCGGCGAGCAGTGCAGGAAGCCCTCGGTCAGCAGCGACGCGGCGGTGTACGGCCGGCCCGGGTCGCGCAGCCAGTCGTCCAGCGGGGCGAGGTGGTAGATCATGAGTCTTTTGTACCCCCGGCGGGCCGGGCCGCGCGGTGCCCCGCGCGGCCGGGACGGGCCCGGCTCACAGCCCCGACACCTTCGCCGTCGCCGCGATCTCGTACACCAGCGTCACCGTCCGCCGGCCGCCCGGTGGCAGCGGCACCTCCCAGCGGGCGATGCCCTCCGCGTCCAGCTCGTCCGGCGGCGGCGAACAGTGCTCCTTGCGCAGCCGCACCTGGACCTCCGACACCTCCGAGACCGGGATCCGCTCGCGCAGCACCACCACCCGCTCGGCCTGCTCGTCCGGGCCGGAGAAGCGCGACAGGTGCAGCCGCACGGTGCGGGTCACCAGGGTCCGCTGCCCGCCCAGGCCCGCGCCCTCGCGGCGCTCGTCGGCCTCCCGGACCACCCGCAGCCCGTCCGAGGAGCCGAACGCCAGGCGCACCGGCGCGCCCGCCGCCGCGAACTCCAGCGCGCCCCGGCCGGTGTAGCCCGAACCGCGCACCAGGTCCACCGGGCCGGCCAGCAGCGCGTGCCCCGAGGCGTTGCGGAACGACACCACCTCGGTCACCGCCTCCGACAGCTCCGGCGCCGCCGCGAACTCGCTGCGCGCCGCCGTCTCGAACGCGCTCACCGGCACCCGGTGCGCCCGCCCGTCGGACGGCACCGACACCGGGTCCCCGACCCGCAGCACCCGCACCTCGCCGCCGTCGTCCACCCCCGGCAGGCCCGGCTCCAGCGGCCCCGCGTCGGAGACCGCCTGCTCGCGCAGCTCCACCTCCACGGTCTTCTTCTCCTGCGCCGAGCGCTCCCGCAGCACCAGCCGGTCCTCGACCAGCCCCGGCGGATCGCCCGCCAGCGCCGAACGCGCCGTCGACAGCGTCAGCCGCACCCCCGACCAGTCCTCGCCGGTGCGCTGCCACACCACCGCGTCGCTCTCCAGCCGCAGCGTGCCGCCCACCAGCTCGGCCCGGTACGCCGGACGCCACAGCGCGCACGCCGTCAGGTGCCCCACCCGGACCAGGAACCGGCCCGGCTCGGCGCACTCCACCGACAGTTCCACGAACGCCAGCAGCTCGGCCGGCTCCCGCTCCGCCAGCTCCAGCGCCTCCTCGGCCCGGGCCAGCTCGGCGGCCAGCTCCACCGAGCGCACCCGCGAGGCGCGCAACCGCTCGCCGTACGACTCGCGCTCCGCGTCCACCCGGTCCAGCTCGCGCGACCAGCGGGCCTGCTCCAGCTCGCCGCAGCCCGCGCCCTCGCCGATCTCCCGCAGCAGGTCCGCCGCGAGCTGCCCGAGCAGCGCCAGCCGGGCCTGCAACCGCTCCTGGCGGTGCGACTCGGCCAGGTGCTCGCGCTCCAGGGAGTGCACCCGGCGGCGCAGCTCCGAATCGTCCGGCCCCGGCGGCACCGGCGCCGGCGGCTGCCAGGACCGCACCAGCCGCACGTCCAGCACCTTCGCCGCGCCGGTCGGCCCGCCCCGCCCGTCCAGCACCGCGGCGTGCAGCGAACGGTCCACCGCCAGCGCGGTCACCGGGCCCAGCCGCAGCCGGTGCGCGCCCGGCGCCAGCTCCAGCTCCGCCGTCCGCTCCAGCTGCGCCCGGTCCTCCAGGCACGTCACCGCGGTCACCGGAAGGGCGATCGTCTCCTCGTACACGTTCAGCTCCTCCGGTTCCCGCCGACCACGGCCCTACCGGCCGGGATACGGATCACATAACCGCCCGTCAGCTCCACCGAGCCCCCCGGCGGCACCACCACCCGGCGGATCCGCGCCGAGGAGGGCAGCCCCTCGGACGGCTCCGCGGGCGCCGACCAGCCCGGCCGCTCCTCGACCCGCACCTCCGGGTCGCCCGGCACCGGCACCCGCTCGCGGACCTCCACCGACGCCTCGTGCGGCAGCCGGTTCACCAGCTCGATCCGCACGCCGTGCTCCAGCACCGTCGTCGAGTTCAGCACCCCCGACGTCGACTCCCGCAGCTCCGTGCGCCGGGCCACCCGGACCTCCTCCGCCCGGCCCAGGCCCAACTCCCGCACCCCGCCCGGCGCCAGCGTCGGCAGCCCCGCCGTCAGCAGGAATTCGCCGTCCACCGACACCTCCACCGGGCCGGCCAGCAGCGCGTGCGCCGTCGCGTTCGACAGCTCCAGCACCCCGTACACCGCCTCCTCCACCGAGGGCACGCACACGTAGCCGGTGCGCACCCCCACCGGCAGCTCCGCCACCGCGACCGTGTGCCACACCCCGTCCGCGGGGACGGTCGCCGGGGCCTGCGCGTCGAAACGGTGGTCGAACGAGCCCGCCGACACCCGCGGCCACGACCCGTACCGCGGCAGCGGCAGCAGGCCCACCTCCTCCGCCCCGCGCAGCGCGCCGCCCGGCCGGGACGGCGACGGCTCCGGGAACAGCCGGCCCCGGCGCGGCGACTCCTGCTCCGGGCCCGCCAGCACCAGCGAGGCGTAGTCCAGCTGGTCCGCGGAGGGCCGCGGGTCCGGCGGCAGCGGCGGCTCGGCCGCCACCGGCGGGGCGCCCCGGAAATCGGCCGAACCGTACGCCATGGGCGCCCCCGCACCCGGCGGGGGCGGCGGGGGAGCGGCCGACGCCAACGGCATCGGCACCGGCGCGGCCGGGGCGACCGGTGCGGCCGGCATCGGCGGGGCCTGCGGGACGAAGGGCGAGCCCGCGCCCGCGCCGCCCACCGGACGTCCCCGCCCGGCCGGGCCGCCCGGGCGGACGGCTTCGGCGGGGCACCGGCCGCGCCGCCGACACCGCCACCGGCAGGCCGGGCGGCTCCGGTTTCGACCGCTGCGCGTCCTGCCAGCCGTCGAACAGCCCCGACAGGCCGGCCGGCTGCGCCCGCCACCCCGACGGCGCGGGCACCGCCTGCCGGCGGCCGATCCGCAGCGACGCCAGCTCCGGCAGCCCGCCCGGGCCCGTCAGGCTCGCCGTCGACAGCGCCAACCGCACCCCCGACCAGTCCTCGCCCGTCCGCTGCGCCACCGACGCCCGCAGCACCAGCCGGGCCGAACGCTCGCCCCGGCGGTGCGCCAGCCGGTACGTCGGCACCCACACCGCGCCCGGCACCGTGTACTCCACCTCCAGCTCCACCGGGCCCTCGCCGCGCACCACCAGGTCCGCGCACGCGCCGCGCTCCACGCCCCCCGGCTGCTCGGCGTTCGAACCGGCCCGCACCCGCTCCGCCGCCACCCGGAAGGCGTGCTCCGCCGACCGCAGCTCCTGCTCCAGCTCCACCGCCCGCTCCTGCAGCACCTCCAGCCGGGCGTCCACGAAGTCCGCCAGCGCCAGCACCGCGTCCGCCGGGGCCCGCCGGTGCCCCTCGTCCCGGCGGCGCTGCGGCGGCACCGCGCGCAGCGCCGAGACCTCGGCGATCCGCTCGGCCAGCCGGGACCGGCGCTCCTCCAGCAGCTCCACCCCGCTCCGCAGCTCGGCCAACTCGCTTTCCCAGGAGGGAAGTTCGTCTTCGGTGCGGACCCGCGCCGGATGGCCCATCCGGGCCTCGGCGACCCGGCCGCCGCCCGACAGCACCCGCACCCGCAGCGAACCCGCCGCGGCCAGCCGCGGCAGCCCCGCCACCCGCACCCGGCCGTCCGCCGGCAGCACGCCCGACGCCCGGCGCCGGCACACCGCGCCCACCGCGTGCACCACCACCGAGTCCAGCCTCGACTCCCACACCGCCCGCTGCCCCGCCACCTGGCCCCCTTAGCCGCCTGGCCCGCTCCCCGGACCCGGGCGCCCAGTCTGCACCCAACCCCCGTCACGGCACCCGGATTTCCGCTGCGAGTCGGCCCGCGGACCGGGCCGGGGCGGTATGCGGGGGCGCGCGGCCGTACGAGAGGATGGGCACGACAGACGTGCACCGCACCCGGGAGACGAGAAGCCGCCATGCGCACAGCCGCCGTCATCGGCACCGGACTGATCGGCACCTCCGCCGCGCTCGCCCTCACCCGCCGCGGCATAAGCGTCCACCTGGCGGACGCCGACCAGGACGCCGCCCGCACGGCCGCCTCGCTCGGCGCGGGCACCACCGAACTCCCCGACGGCCCCGTCGACCTGGCGGTCATCGCCGTCCCCCCGGCGCTGGTCGGCAAGGTCCTCGCGGACTGCCAGCGGCGCGGCCTCGCCCGCTGCTACACCGACGTCGCCAGCGTCAAGGCCGGACCGCGCGGCGAGATCACCGCGCTCGGGCTCGACACCGTCCACTACATCGGCTCGCACCCGATGGCCGGCCGCGAGCGCTCCGGCCCGCTCGCCGCCACCGCCGACCTGTTCGAGGGTCGGCCGTGGGTGCTCACGCCCACCGCCGACACCGACACCGAGACGCTCAACGCCGCGCTCGAACTCGTCGCGCTGTGCGGGGCGATGCCCATCGTCATGGACGCCGCCGAGCACGACCGGGCCGTGGCGCTGGTCTCGCACGCCCCGCAACTGCTCTCCTCGCTGGTCGCCGCGCGGCTGGAGCACGCCGAGGAGACCGCCGTCCGGCTCTCCGGGCAGGGCGTGCGCGACGTCACCCGGATCGCCGCCTCCAACCCCGCGATGTGGATCGACATCCTCTCCGCGAACGCGGGCGTCGTCGCCGACGTCCTGGACGACCTCGCGGTGGACCTCGCCGAGACCGTCACCGCGCTGCGGGCCCTGCAGGCGGCCGACGAGGGCGAGCGGCGCGCGGGCGCGGCCGGCATCGAGGCGGTCATGCGCCGCGGCAACACCGGCCAGGCCCGCATCCCGGGCAAGCACGGCGCACCGCCCACCCGCTACGAGACGGTCACCGTCGTCCTCGGCGACCAGCCCGGCGAGCTCGGCCGCCTCTTCGGCGAGGTCGGTGCCCTCGGGGTGAACATCGAGGACGTGACGATCGAGCACTCGACCGGCCAGCAGGTCGGCCACGTCCAGCTGGCCATCGCACCGGCGATGGTGCGGACGCTGGTGGAGGGGCTGCGCGGGCGCGGGTGGGGGGTTCGGGAGTAGGCGGGGCGGGGGGCGGGAGTAGGCGGCGTGGGGGGTTCGGGAGTAGGCGGGGCGGCCGCTGCGCGGGGCTGGGACGGGTGGTCGGGGCGGGGGTGGGTGGGAGTCCATTAACCTTGGGGGTGAGTGTGTGTGCCGTGAGAGAGAGGTTCGTCCCGTGGAGAGTGCCGACCGAGCGTCGAGCGGCCCGGTCGTCGTCGCGATCGACGGACCTTCGGGGTCCGGGAAGTCGACCGTTTCGCGGGCGGTGGCCGCGCGGCTGGGGTTGAGCTTCCTGGACACGGGCGCGATGTACCGGGCGATGACCTGGTGGATGCTCGCCAACGAGGTGGACGTCGAGGACGCCGAGGCGGTGGCCATCGCCTGCGGCAAGCCGGTGATCGTGTCCGGGACGGACGCCGCCGGGCCGACCATAACGGTGGACGGGCAGGACGTGTCCGGGCCGATCCGCGGGCCCGAGGTGACCGGCAAGGTGAGCGCCGTGGCGGCCGTTCCGGCCGTGCGGGCGCGGCTGGTGGAGCTCCAGCGCGGCTGCGCCTCGCACGCCGAGCGGGGCATCGTCGCCGAGGGCCGGGACATGGGCTCGGTGGTCTTCCCGGACGCCACCGTGAAGGTGTTCCTGACCGCCTCCGAGCGGGCCCGGTCCGCGCGCCGGGCCGCGGAGCTGCGGGCGAAGGGCGTGGACGAGGCGACCATCACCGCGATGGCCGCCGACCTGGCCCGCCGGGACGCCGCGGACTCCTCGCGGGAGACCGCCCCGCTGACCCAGGCCGCCGACGCGGTGCTGGTGGACACCAGCGAACTCACCCTCGACCAGGTGATCGACACGATCACCGCCCTGGTCGAGGAGAAGGCCGGCCTGACCGCCGCCTGACCGGCGGACCACGGTCCGCCGGACTCAACGGACAGACCACGCTCCGACCGCGCGAGATCCGCGCGGTTCGCGCTGCCCACCGGGCAGGTACGCACGGCACGCCCCTGGGAAGGGCCGGGCCGGGAAACGGAAAACGGAACATGAGCAACGACACCACCGCCCACCACGGCGAGCTGGGCGACGCCGAGTACGCCGAGTTCATGGCGCTGGCCGCCGAGGAGGGCTTCGACAGCGACGAGGTCGACGCCGACCTGGACGGCCACGGCCCGCTGCCGGTGCTGGCCATCGTCGGCCGCCCGAACGTCGGCAAGTCGACCCTGGTCAACCGCATCATCGGCCGCCGCGAGGCGGTCGTCGAGGACCGCCCCGGCGTCACCCGCGACCGGGTCAGCTACGAGGCGATGTGGGCCGGGCGCCGGTTCAAGGTGCTGGACACCGGCGGCTGGGAGATCGACGTCCTCGGCATCGACGCGATGGTCGCCGCCCAGGCCGAGCTGGGCATCGAGCAGGCCGACGCGGTGCTGTTCGTGGTGGACGCCACCATCGGCGCCACCGACACCGACGACGCCCTGGTCCGGCTGATCCGCCGCTCCGGCAAGCCCGTGGTGCTGTGCGCCAACAAGGTCGACGGCCCGTCCACCGAGGCCGAGGCCGCGTACCTGTGGTCGCTCGGCCTGGGCGAGCCGTACCCCGTCTCCGCGCTGCACGGCCGCGGCTCCGGCGACCTGCTGGACGCCGTCCTGAAGGTGCTGCCGGAGGCCCCGCCGCAGCTGTTCGGCGACGGCCTGGCCCCCGGCGGCCCGCGCCGGGTCGCGCTGATCGGCCGGCCGAACGTCGGCAAGTCCAGCCTGCTGAACAAGGTCGCGGGCGAGGACCGGGTGGTGGTCAACGAACTGGCCGGCACCACCCGCGACCCGGTCGACGAGCTGATCGAACTCGGCGGCAAGACCTGGAAGTTCATCGACACCGCGGGCATCCGCCGCCGGGTCCACCTGACCTCCGGCGCGGACTTCTACGCCTCGCTGCGCACCTCCGCCGCGCTGGACAAGGCCGAGGTCGCGGTCGTCCTGGTCGACGCCAGCGAGACGCTCGCCGAGCAGGACACCCGGATCATCTCGATGGCCGTCGAGGCCGGGCGCGCCGTGGTCATCGCCTACAACAAGTGGGACCAGCTGGACGAGGAGCGCCGCTTCTACCTGGAGCGCGAGATCGAGCGCGACCTCGTGCAGGTGCAGTGGGCGCCCCGGGTGAACGTCTCGGCGAAGACCGGGCGGCACATGGAGAAGCTCGTCCCGGCGATCGAGACCGCGCTGGCCGGTTGGGAGACCCGCATCCCGACCGCCCGCCTGAACGCCTTCCTCGGCGAGCTGGTCGCCGCGCACCCGCACCCGATCCGCGGCGGCAAGCAGCCGCGCATCCTGTTCGGCACCCAGGCGGGCACCCGCCCGCCGCGGTTCGTGCTGTTCTCCTCCGGCTTCCTGGAGGCCGGCTACCGCCGGTTCGTCGAGCGCCGGCTGCGCGAGGAGTTCGGCTTCGTGGGCACCCCGATCTCGATCTCGGTCCGGGTCCGGGAGAAGCGCAACAAGAAGAAGTAGCAAACGGGCGGGGAGACCCGGAAGGAGGGGAGGGGCCGCACGCGGCCCCTCCCCTCCTTCCGTGCTTGTGCCGTGCTTGTGCCGTGCCGTGCTGTGCTTGTGCCGTGCGGGCGCCGGGTCAGGCGTCCCGGCCCGGGGGCAGCGACAGCACCGAGCGGTGCCGCCCGCCCGAGGTGCCGCCGCCGCCCGGGGCGCCCAGGTAGCCGGTGGCCACCCAGCCCTGCCCGTTGGCCTGCGCGGCGGAGGTCTGCGCGGGCATGAACTGCGGGGTGCCCGCGCCCTGCCCGGCGTACGTCTCGAACGACTGGTGCTGCTGCGGGTACGCCAGGGCGCCCGGACGGTCGGCGGCCTCCCGGGCGGGCTGGGCCGAGTGCGGCTGCGGTTCGCGGACCGCGAAGCCGGTGAACTTCATCCCCTCCTCGCCGGAGCGGTCGCCGGGCAGCGCCCGGAACATCCGCCGGTACTCGGAGTACAGCGTGTCGTAGATCGGGGTGGCCGACACCGGGTTCTCGGCGTCGTACGACGGGCGCATGTTCGGGATCGACCGGCCGGCGCCGCCGGGGCCGGACTGGGCGGAGGGACGGCCGGGGGACGCGAGGTCGTAGCTGTACACGTAGGAGCCAACGAGCGAGACGGGCTTCGGATGCGGGGGCGCGGCCCCCAGTCCTATCCCGGCCGGGGTGCTCACGGGCTGGTCAACGGCGGCTCGGGCGGCTGGAATTGACGGTTCGTCAGCTGCGTCCTCGGCGGCGGCCGGGTCGTTCACGGGGTCGGTCATCGGCGCGCCCCCGCTCAGGTGCCGGCCAGCGGGAGCATGCCGGCGGCGAGCAGGCCGCGGGCGGCGGCCCGGTCCATGGCGATCCGCAGCAGGTCCTCGCGGGGCTGGCGGCCGATGGTGCCGGCCGGCACCGCGTACATGATCACCTCGGACTTGCGGGCCGCCGCGGCCCGCCAGCCCGGGGTGACCTGGAGCGGCTGGTGGGCCTGCCACCAGGCGGCCGAGCCGCCGGTCGCCGAGGGCTGCAGGATCGCGTGCAGCTGCCCCATCGCCATCAGCACCGACCAGCCGGCCCGCGGCCGCACCGGCGCCTGGTTGACGTCCTGGACGATCTGGAAGCCGTGCTCGGTCAGCAGCGAGAGGAACTCGTCCTCGCCGTGGGAGCTGCCCGGGCGGCCGACCGGGCCGGTGGGCTCGACCACCAGCGCGGCGTGCTGGGTGTCGCCGCACAGCACGATGCCGCAGGTCACGCCGAGCACCGCGGGCTGCGGCTGGCCGGGCGGGGCGGTCGGCGGGGCGGTGATCGGCTCCGGGATGCGCACCTCGACCGCCGGCTCCGGCCCGGCCGGTGCGGGCACCACCGCCTGCGCGGGCACCGCGGCGTCCACGCCCTGGCTGATCGACTCGACGGCGCCGCGCAGCTGCTGCTCGTCCACCGGCACCACCTGGGACGGCACGCAGCGGGCGTGCGCGAAGGCCAGCACCGCGGTCTCCTCGCCGACGAACAGCACGGTGCTGGTGGGCTCGCGCAGCGAGTCGCCCGGTTGTCGGCAGGAGGTGCAGTCGTACGCGTCGGGCGCGTGGGCGCCCGCGAGCAGGCCCTCGGCCTCGTCGTCGCCGATCTCGGCGCGTACGTCCTCGCTCACCTCAAGCATGCGCGGCACTTGTTGACTCCTCGTTCGCCCTGACGTTCCAGGTGCTCGTTCCGGTGCCCCCGGGCGGGACGTCCCGGGCGCGCGGCGCTGGGAGCGCCGACCGCCATTACCAACGGGAGGTTGTGGCTGGGGTCACGGGTGGGCCGCCGGGCGACGGGATTTGCACGGCTTCTGATTGCCCCGTGTACACGAAGTGTCACATTCTGTCGATGCTGTGCCCGACCTCACACGGGTGAAACTGTGACCGGGGCCATATTCGCATATGGTTTGATCTTCGAAAAAGCGGATGAAACGGACATTTGCCTTCGACTAACTTGATCGATACCGCCGGTAACGCTGCTTTGACCTGGGACGACCCGAAAGTGTTTGGCGCCCCGGAGTCCGAATCGTAGGTTTTTGCCCGGTGCAACGAGCACCTCCCGGGTTCACCCCCGACGCACGGACCGCCCCGGCTCACCCCGGGAACGCGGATCGGGCGCCCACCGGCGCGACGGCAGCCAGCCGCCGCCGGGGATGCGGACAGGTGGCCGGGGCGGCAAGCGGCACGTCCGACACGTGCACGGCCCGCCCACCGGACTTGGCGAGCGAACACGGCCCGATCGGGGCCTGGTTCCGCCTGCCCATCCCGGGAATGTCGAGAGGAATCTCATGACCTTCCGTAACGAGACCGCCGCTGCCACCACCGCCACCAAGCGCAACCGCGTCCGTGCGGCCGTCGTCGGTGGCGCCCTGCTCGCCGTCCCGGTGGCCGGCCTCGTCACGGCCAACTCGGCCTCCGCCGCGGACGTCTCCACCTGGGACAAGGTCGCGATGTGCGAGTCGACCGGCAACTGGTCGATCAACACGGGCAACGGCTTCTACGGCGGCCTGCAGTTCACCTCCTCCACCTGGGCCGCCTTCGGTGGCACCGCGTACGCCCCGCAGGCCAACCTGGCCACCAAGGCGCAGCAGATCGCCGTCGCCGAGAAGGTGCTGGCCTCCCAGGGCCCCGGCGCCTGGCCCGTCTGCTCGGTCCAGGCCGGTCTGACCAAGGGCGGCGCGCCGGCCCAGGTCGACACCTCCGGTTCGAACAGCTCCTCCTCCGCGTCGAGCAACTCCTCCTCGTCCTCCTCGAAGTCGACCTCGTCGTCGTCCTCGAAGTCGACCTCCTCGAAGTCGAACAGCACCGCCTCGGACGACTCCGCCAAGGCCTCCCGCTCCGAGTCCCGCGCCCAGGCCCCCAAGGCCGCCGCGCAGGAGACCCCGAAGCAGACCTGGAAGAACAAGCCCGCCGCGGCGACCACCACCAACACCGCCAAGACCGGCGACGACTACACCGTCAAGGCCGGCGACACCCTGTCCAAGATCGCGGACAGCCTGGGCGTCGACTGGCACACCCTGTACAACAACAACTCCGGTGTCGTCGGCGGCAACCCGGACCTGATCTACCCGGGCCAGGTCCTGTCGGTCTGACCCACCCCCGGAAGCACCGCTTCCCCGGGATCACCCGCTGATCCCACCCTGTCGGCGTGAAGCCGCCACCCACGGCCGTGGGCGGCGGCTTCCGCCGTTCCCGGGACGTTCCCGGGGTCGGGGGCGTGGGCGTGGGCGGGGGCGGGCACCACCCGCTCGGACGCGCCCGGAGGGTCGCGGGGCGGACGCCGTGCGTAGCGTCGGGGGATGCGGATACCTCGCGCGTACGGCCGGGCGCTGCTCGTGCTCGGCCTGCTGCTCCCCGTCGCCGCCGTCGCCGCGGCCGGCACCCCGGCCGCCGCCGGGCAGGCCGTGCCCGACCAGGTCTGGGACCGGCTCGCCGACTGCGAGAGCGACGGCGACTGGCAGGCCGACACCGGCAACGACTACTACGGCGGCCTCCAGATCTGGCCGCCCACCTGGCAGGAGGCGGGCGGCCTGCGCTACGCCGACCGCCCCGACCACGCGAGCCGGCAGCAGCAGATCACCGTGGGCGAGGAGATCCTGCGCCGCCAGGGCTGGGCGGCCTGGGGCTGGTGCGCGCGGGAGATCGGCGTGCTGGAGTAGCCGTCGGCGGGCGGGCGGGCGATCGCGGATGGGTGGGCGCGGGCGGGCGGGCGGGCGCGGGCAGCCGGGCGCGGGTGGGGCGCCGGGCGGTGGCCCTTCAGCGGCCTTCCGGCGGCCGGAGGGTCACCAGGCGCGGCCCTCGGGCAGGGTGGACAGCTCCGGGGCGGACAGGTGGGGCACCCCGAAGACCGCCGCCGCCGGGTCCTCCTCCGGGGCGGACCCCCAGAGGGTGAAGCGCAGCAGCTCCCAGCGGCTCGGGTCGAGCGCCAGCACGGCGGTGTGCACCCCGGGGCGGCGGGCCAGCTCGCGCAGCAGTTCCACCTCGCGGTCCACGTGCGCGGCCAGCGCCGCCGGGTCCTGCTCGACCGGGACGGCGGTCAGCCGCCGGGTCGCGGTGGGCGGCACGGGGACGTCGGCCCGGGCCGGGCCGGAGAAGTGCGCCAGGACCGTCCAGTGGTGGACGGTCGGCCGCCCGAAGTCCCGGACGATGTTCTCGAACCCGCCGCCGCCGACCAGGAAGCGGGCCGCCTCGCCGTCCGCGCGCCACACGTACAGCGGCGCGTACTGGTTGACCGGCGAGCCGTCCGTGCCGCGCTCGCGCAGCAGCCAGGCCTTGAAGCCGAGGCCCGGGCGGTCGTCCAGGATCGGGGCGCCGGCCTTGATCCGGCGGCGGATGATGTCCAGGTCGTAGTCGGCGGGCAGGGTGATCTCGTACTGCTTGGCGAGCACGGGGCTGGTCCTGTCTGTGGAAGCGGGCGGGCAAGTGGGTCGGGCGGGGTAGCGGTCGGGTGGACGGGCCGGGCGGGGAGCGGGCGCTCAGGGCCGGTGGGACGGGTCGAGCAGGGTGATCAGGCCGGTGACCGCCTGGTCGAACGGGCCGGTGTCGCCGACCGCGCGGGCCAGCACGTAGCCGCCCTGGAGCACCGCGACCACGGTCGCGGCGGTGCCGGACGGGTCGACCGACGGCGGCAGCTCCCCGTTCGCCCGGCCCTCGGCCAGGACCTCCGCGAGGCGGCCGCGCAGCCAGTCGAAGGTCCGCTCGACCGGGGCGCGCAGCACCGGATCGGCCATCACCTCCGGGTCCTGGGTGAGCCGTCCGACCGGGCAGCCGCGCAGCACGTCGCGCTCGCGGCGCAGGTACGCGGTGACCCGCTCGACCGCGGTGCCCGGGCCGGACAGCAGCCCGTCGGCGACCGCGCACAGCTCCTCGGCGGTGCGGGTGATCGCGGCGAGGGCGAGTTCGGGCTTGCCGGCGAAGTGGTGGTACATGCTGCCCTGCCCGGCCCCCGCGCGCTGCTGGATGGCCTTGGGGCTGGTGCCGGTGTAGCCGCGCTCCCAGAGCAGCTCCCGGGTGGCCTCGACGAGGCGGTCCGCGGTGTCGGCGCCCGCCTTCGCCCTCGCCTGCGCGGGTTTCGTGGCGACGTCCGGGTTCACGTTCACGTTCACGGGCAGCACTGTACATACTAGTAGGTACAGAGGGAAGGCCCGGGTGAGCGGCCGTCAGGCAGTTTCAGGCGGCGGCGCGTTGTTCCCGGGCCGCCCGGACGGACCCGGTGGCGTGGGCGGGCAGCGCGGCGGACGGGTAACGGTGCAGCAGGGCGGCCGTCACCGTGTCCGCCCCGACGGGCTTGCCCAGCTCGGTGGCGAACGCGCGCAGGTAGTCGCCGGTCCAGGCGATCGGATCGGGAGCGGTCGGGGCGGGAGCGGTCGGGGCGGGAGCGGTCGGGGCGGCGGGCGTCGTCAGGTGGCGGTGGCCCGGGACGGCCCGCAGCGGCTCCAGCGCCGCCATCTCGTCCAGCAGGTCGATCCAGGCCTCGCGCTGCGCCGCCCACGGGGTGTCGGCCAGCCACGGGTGCACGTTCAGCCACAGCAGCGGGCCGCCGAGCAGCGTCCGGCTGCGGTGCTCCCACAGGTAGTGGTGGTCCGGCAGCCCGAGGGACGCCCCGCGCAGCTCCAGCCGGTGGTCCTCCAGCTCGACGACGTCGCCCTCCAGCGGCTCCAACGCGACCAGCCGGGACGGGAGTTCGTCCCCGAGACCGGCCCACGCGGCGCGTACGGCGGGGTAGTCGTGCTCGATCCGGGCCCGGACCGGGTCGGGAGCGAGGAAACGGGCCTCGGGGAAGGCCTCGCGCAGCACCTCCGCGGCGAGCCAGCAGTCCGGCGCGTGGTGGGACACCAGGACGGTGTCCAGCCGGCGCCCCGAACGCTCGACCTCCCGGGCCAGCCGCCGACCGTCCGAGAGCCGCAGCCCCGTACCGACCAGCACGGCCCGGTGCTGTCCGAGTACCAGCACCGCGCTCTTGTGCAGCGAAGCCTCGGGAAGGTCCACCACGCGGAACTCCAGTGGATGCATCGCGCAACCTCCTCCAGCCGGGGACGGTCCTCCCACCAGGGTCCGCCGGGAGGGCGGCGGGCGCATGCGGGGGGCGGAGCGGGGGGCGCCTGCGGCGGGCGGGGGGCGGGGAGGGGGCGCCTGCGGCGGGCTGGGGGGCGGGTTCGCCGGGAGGGCGGTGGGCGCGTGTCGGGGGCGGAGTGGGGAGCACCTGCGGCGGGCTGGGGGGATGGGTTCGGCGGGGAGGCGGCGGGCCTGTGCCGGGGCGGAGCGGGGAGCGCCTGCGGTGGGCTGGGGTGCGGGGAGGGGGAGTCTGCGGCGGGCTGAGGGGGGGGTTCGCCGGGAGGGTGGCGGGCGCATGTCGGGGGTGGAGCGGGGGAGTGTTTGCGGCGGGCTGGGGGCGGGAGGGGTGTCTGTGGGGGGTGGCAGCATGGGGGGATGCGTGGTGGTGGGGTGTTCGTGGGGGAGTTGTTCGGGCGTGGGCGGGAGGAGCCGGCGGACGGGGTGGTGCTGGTGCCGGGGTGGTTGGGGGTGGAGGAGCAGCGGGAGCTGGTGGCGGCGTGCCGGGAGTGGGCGCGGCCGCCGGGCGGGATGCGGTCGGTGGTGCTGCCGGGTGGCGGGGTGATGTCGGTGCGGACGGTGTGCCTGGGGTGGCACTGGTACCCGTACGGCTACGCGCGGACGGTGGTGGACGGGGACGGGGCGCCGGTGAAGCCGTTCCCGGCGCGGTTGGGCGCGCTGGCCCGGCGGGCGGTGGCCGAGGCGTACGGGGGGCGGGTGGGTGAGGTGGCGGGGGCGGCGGGCTTCGCGCCGGACGTCGCGCTGGTGAACCACTACCCGCACGGTGCGCGGATGGGCCTGCACCAGGACCGGGAGGAGCAGGTGGACGCGCCGGTGGTGTCGCTGTCGCTGGGGGACGAGTGCGTGTTCCGGCTGGGCAACGCCGAGGGCCGGGGCCGGCCGTGGACGGACCTGCGGCTGTGCGGCGGCGACCTGCTGGTGTTCGGCGGGGCGAGCCGCTTCGCGCACCACGGCGTGGTGCGGACGCTGCCGGGCACGGCGGACCCGGCGCTGGGCCTGACCGGGCGGCTGAACATCACCGTCCGGCAGTCCGGCCTGGGCTGAGGGCGGTCGCGCGTGCCGGAGGGCGGGAATTCCCGGCGGGCGCGGAGACTTGTGCTGGACGGACGAGACGTCCGGCGGCACACCCCTGTCCGCCGGCCGTCCGGAGAGGGAGCGACACATGGGAACCCCCGTCGACCAGCTCGTCGACCTGCTCGACCTGGAGCGGATCGAGCTGAACATCTTCCGCGGCCGCAGCCCGGAGGAGTCGCTGCAGCGCACCTTCGGCGGGCAGGTGGCCGGGCAGGCGCTGGTCGCCGCGGGCCGGACGGTCGAGGAGGACCGGCCGGTGCACTCGCTGCACGCCTACTTCCTGCGTCCGGGCGTTCCCGGCGTGCCGATCGTCTACCAGGTCGAACGGACCAGGGACGGGCGCTCGTTCACCACCCGGCGGGTGCTCGCCATCCAGGGCGGGCGGACGATCTTCGCGCTGACCGCCGACTTCCACCGGTCCGAGCCCGGCGGCATCGAGCACCAGTTCCCGATGCCGGACGTCCCCGACCCGGAGAGCCTGCCGAGCGCGCTGGACGAGGTCGGCGCCCGGCTCGGCGAGCTGCCCCCGTTCATCAGCCGCCGCCAGCCCTTCGACATCCGCTACGTGGACCGGCTGAAGTGGACGCGCGAGGAGCTGGACGGGGTGGAGGCCCGCAGCGGCGTGTGGCTGCGCACCAACGGCGCGCTGCCCGACGACCCGCTGATCCACGTCTGCGCGCTCACCTACGCCAGCGACATGACGCTGCTGGACGCCGTCCGCGCCCCCGTCGAACCGCTGTGGGGCGAGCGGAACTTCGACATGGCCTCGCTGGACCACGCGATGTGGTTCCACCGCCCGTTCCGGGCCGACGACTGGCTGCTGTACCGGCAGGAGTCGCCGATCGCGCACGGCGGGCGCGGCCTGGCCCGGGGCGAGATCTACGACCGCCGGGGGAACCTGGTGGTCTCGGTGATGCAGGAGGGGCTGTTCCGTCCGCTGGCCGGGTAGGAGGAGGGCCCGCACCGGGCGGGAGCCGACGTTGCACCTGAAGTGACCGGAGAAGTGACCGGAGAACAGAGCGACCTGGGAGGCAGTCAGATGACCGACACCGCCGCTGAAGCCTGGCAGCGCTGGACGGAAGCCAGGAACGCCTCGGTGGGCGCGCAGCACGGGCCGCTGGCCCTGACCGGCACCCACTGGCTGGAGCCCGCCCCCGCCGAGCTGCCCGGGGTGCCCGGCCGCTGGTGGGCCGAGGACGGCGCGGTCTGCGCCGAACTGCTCGCCGGGGACGGCGTCCGGATCGAGGGCGAGGAGCGGGAGTCCACCGGCCGGGTCGCCCTGCGGCCGGACACCGACCGGCACCCGCAGATCGCCGTCCGCGACCGGCTGCGGCTGGTCCCGATCGAGCGGGAGGGCGAGCTCGCCCTGCGGGTCTTCGACCCCGACGCCCCCGCCCGGGCCGCGTTCGCCGGGATCTCGGTCTACCCGTACGCCCCGGACTGGGCGGTGCCCGCCGTGTTCACGCCGTTCGAGGACGGCGGGCGGGCGGTGCTGGTGGAGAACGCGGACGGCCGGGCCCGGCCGCTCGCCGTCGCCGGGCAGGTCGCGTTCACGCTGGCCGGGCGGCCGCACACGTTGACGGTCAGCGGCTCCGAGGGCTCCGGCGGGCGGCTCAGCGCCGTCATCGCGGACGGCACCAGCGGCCGGGAGACCTACCGGTTCCGGTTCGTCACGCTGCCCGCGCCCGACGCCGACGGGCACACCGTGCTGGACTTCAACCGGGCGTTCCTGCCGCCGTGCGCGTTCGCCGACCACTTCATCTGCCCGTTCCCGCCGCCCGGGAACCGGCTGGAGATCGCGGTGGAGGCCGGCGAGCGGCAGGTGGTCACGGTCTGAGGCGGTGTCCGGCTGCGGTGCGAGCCGCGGTGCGTGTCGCGGTGCGAGCCGGGGTGCGTGTCGTAGTGCGGGGCGGCCGCCGTGGGCGCCGGTCGGCCCGTACCGGTTTCTGAGAGCGCTCTCTCGGCGGGGCGGCGGGCGCTAGGCTGCTCGCAGCAGGAACGCGATCACGTGCGTGCGGGTGTGCGCGCGGACGGTGGAGAGGAGCCCACGGTGACCGAGTCCGAAGCGGGAACGGGCGGGCGCCCGACCCTGGAATCGGTGGCCGAACTGGCCGGCGTCTCCCGGGCCACCGCCTCCCGGGTGGTCAACGGCGGTGCGGGCGTACGGGCCGCGCTGCGCGAGAAGGTCGAACAGGCCGTCGCGGAACTCGGCTACGTCCCCAACCTGGCCGCCCGCACCCTGGTCACCCGGCGCAACCGGGCGATCGGCGTGGTCGTCGCCGAACCGGAGGCCCGGTTCTTCTCCGACCCGTTCTTCGCCCAGCACCTGCGCGGCATCAGCCGCGAACTGGCCGCCGCCGACAACCAGATGGTGCTGCTGCTGGCCGAGGACGACCGCGACCACGAGCGGATCGGCCGCTACCTGGCCGGCGGCCACGTCGACGGCGTCCTGCTGTTCTCGCTGCACCGCTCCGACCCCACCCCCGAGCTCGCCCACCGCCTCGGCCTGCCCTTCGTGATCGGCGGACGGCCCGGCTGGCCCGGCGCCGAGTCCGACCGGGACCTGGTCTACGTCGACAACGACAACCGCGGCGGCGCCCGGCTCGCCGTCCAGCACCTGCGCTCCATCGGCCGGCAGCGGATCGCCACCATCACCGGCCCGCTCGACCAGACCTCCTCCGTCGACCGCCTCGACGGCTATCGCGACCTGTTCCCCGACGGGGACGAGCAACTGATCGCGGTGGGCGACTTCACCGCCGACGGCGGCATCCGCGCGATGACCGAACTCCTCACCCGGCGACCGGACTTGGACGCGGTGTTCGCGGCCTCCGACGCGATGGCCTCCGGTGCGATCCGGGTCCTGCGGGCGGCCGGGCGGCGCGTCCCGGAGGACGTCGCGGTGGTCGGCTTCGACGACGTCGAGTCGATTGCGGCCTGGACGGAGCCGACGCTCACCACGGTCCGCCAGGAGATCGAGGAGATGGGCCGGCTGATGACGCGGCTGCTGCTGCGCCGGCTCAACGACCCGGCGGCGTCGGCGCCGTCCTCGGTGATCATTCCGACGGTGCTGGTGGTGCGGGAGTCGGCCTGAGCGGCGGGCGCCCGGCTCGGGGTGCGGGTGCTGCTCCGGCGGTGGGTGTCGCGGCCCGGTGGGCGGGAGCGGGCCCGGCGGGCGGGAAGGGTTCGGTGGTCGGGAGCGGGCTCGGGCGGTTCAGGAGCGGGCTCGGGCGGTTCAGGAGAGGGCTCGGGCGAGCAGGGTGGCGGTTCGGGCGAGCAGGGGTTCGTCGGGGGCGGCGGTGGGGGTGGCGGGCTTGGTGCTGAGGACGGCCAGGACCAGCGGGGCGCGGTGCGGGGGCCAGGTGAGGGCCAGGTCGTTGGTGGTGCCGTAGGAGCCGGTGCCGGTCTTGTCGGCGTGGGCCCAGTCAGGCGGGAGACCGGCCCTCAGGCGGTAGGTGCCGGTGGTGGCGGCGCGGAGCCAGGCGGTGAGCCGGGCGCGGTGGGCGCGGGCGAGGGCGTCGCCGAGGGTGAGGCGGGCGAAGGTGCGGGCCAGGGCGCGCGGGGTGCTGGTGTCGGTGCTGCGGCCGGGTTCGGCGGAGTTGAGGTCGGGTTCCCAGCGGTCGAGGCGGGTGACGGGGTCGCCGAGGGAGCGGCAGAAGCGGGTGACCGCGGTGGGGCCGCCGAGTCGGCGCAGCAGCAGGTTGGCGGCGGTGTTGTCGCTGAACTCGACGGCTGCGGCGCACAGTTCGGCGACGGTCAGGACGCGGGTGCGGCCGGTGACGGGCGCGTAGCCGGAGTCGGCGACGTCCCGGTCGGTGTAGCGGACGCGGGCGGCGAGGTCGTCGCCGCCCCGGAGCACGGCGGCGACGGCGAGCGGCTTGAACGTCGAGCAGAGCGGGAACGCCTCGTCCGCGCGGTGGCCGACCGCTGCGCCGCTGCCGGTGTCGTAGCCGAACACGCCCAGTCGGGCGCCGTGCTGCCGCTCCAACTCGCGGAAGGCGGCGTGCAGTTCGGCGGTGGCGGTGGCGGTGGCGGTGGCGGTGATGGTGTTGGCGGTGGCAGCGGCGGCCGGGGGGCCGGGTAGGGCGAGGGTGAGGGCGGTGGCTGCGGCGCCGGTGAGCAGGTAGCGGCGGGCGGGGTGGGAGCACGGGTGCATCGGGGCCTCCTCGGGGCGGCGCGGGTCGCACCCTGTGCATCGGCAGGAGGAGGACGCGGCTCCAGCGGCCGCCCGTCGGGGCCGTTCTGCCGTTGGCCGGTTCGGCTGTCGGGCCGGCTCGGCCGTTGGCCCGGTTCGGTCGTTGGGCCCGTTCGGCTGTCGGCCTGTTCGGCTGTCGACCTGTTGGGTCGTCGGGCCTGCTCGGCCGTTGGCTCGGTTCGGTCGTCGGCCCGGTTCGGCCGTCGGGGCTGTTCGGCTGTCGGCCTGTTCGGCTGTCGACCTGTTGGGTCGTCGGGCCTACTCGGCCGTTGGCTCGGTTCGGTCGTCGGCCCGGTTCAGCCGTTAGGCCCGTTCGGCCGTCGACCCGTTCGGTCGTTGGCCCGGTTCGGTCGTTGGGCCCGTTCGGCTGTCGGCCTGTTCGGCTGTCGGACCTGTTGGGCCGTTGGGCCCGTTCGGCTGTCGGCCTGTTCGGCTGTCGGACCTGTTGAGCCGTTGGCCGGTTCGGCCGTCGGACCTGTTGGGCCGTCGGGCCTGCTCGGTCGTCGGCCCGGTTCGGTCGTCGGGCCTTGCTCAGTCGTCGGGGTGCCGGAAGTGCGCCAGTACCCCTTCCAGGGCGGCCCGGCCGGCCGGGCCCCAGGTGGGTTTGCCGCCCGGTAGCCCGTGCAGGCCGGCCCGGCCGATGTCGAGGAGGACCAGGCCGCGCAGGACGGCCCAGCCGCGGGCGCGGCGGACGGTCGCCCGGGCGGCGTCCTGCCGGTCGGCGGGCTGGGCGGCCAGCCAGCGGGCCAGGCAGGGGCGGTCGGCGCCGGGCGGCAGCAGCAGCCAGGCGGCGGCCAGGTCGCAGGCGGGGTCGCCGGTGCCGAGGGCGTCGAAGTCGACGACTCCGCCGAGCGCGCCGTCCACCACCACGACGTTCGCCGGGTGCAGGTCGGAGTGCAGCCACACCGGTGGGCCGGACCAGGCGGGGGCGGCCAGTGCGTCCGTCCACACCGCCCGCAGCTGCTCGGCGCGGATGCCGGGCGCGAGGGCGTGCAGGTGCTCCGCGAACGCGGCGAGCCGGCGCTCGACGTCGGCGGCGAGCGGGGCGAGCGGGCCGCAGCGCGGGGTGGTGGCGGGCGCGTCGGCGGGGGCCGGACGGTGCAGGGCGAGCAGGAAGTCGGCGAGGGCCCGGGCGGAGCGCGGCCCGTGCGCGGGGGTGACCGGGGTGTGGTCCGCGGGCTCGCCGGGCACCCAGGAGAACACCGCCCACGGGTACGGGTACCCGGCGCCCGGCACTCCGGTGCGGCGCGGCACCGGGACGGGCAGCGGCAGGCGCGGCGCCAGCTCGGGCAGCCAGCGGGTCTCGTTCGCCAGGCAGGCGGGCGTGTGCCGGTCCCGGGGGAGCCGGACCGCGTGCTCCTCGCCGAGCCGCCACATCCGGTTGCCCCACCCGCCCTCGACCCGGCGCAGCGTCAACCCGGCGAGGTCCGGGTGCTGTTCGCGGAGCAGGGCGCGCACGGTGTCGGCGCCGACGTCGAGTCGGCCGTCGGGGTCGGGGCCGGGGTCGGGATCGGTGGCCGGGGCGGGCGGCGGGGTGTCCACCCGTGCGACCCTACGCCCCCGCGGCGGACGGGCCCGGGCGGACGGGAGCTGACGCGGGCGGGGGCGCGGCGGGGGTGCCGCTGCGCCCGTCAGCCGAGGACGCGGTAACTGACGGCCGGGTAAGGGAAGTCGGCCCAGTGCAGGCTGCCGAGGGCGTAGGACAGGTCGCCGGGCTCGCCGGGTCGGCCGGTGGCGCAGCCGGCGTTGAAGTAGACCGCGATGTTCGCGGCCGTGAAGTCGACGGCGGAGCGCGCGGCGGTCGGGAGGTCGTGGCAGCCGGTGTCGGTGGTGTCGACGGCGAACCGGGTGCCCGTCAGGTCGCTGCCGGTGGTGAAGTACGCGACGGCGGAGTGCGGGAGTTCGACGGCGGCCGCGGGCCGGGCGAGGGTCGCGCCGAGCAGCAGGGCCGCACCGGTGGCGGCGGTCGCGGCGAGGGTCTTCTTCCGGAGGGCGGCCATGCGGGGGCTCCTTGGGGCGGGCGGGACCGGCGCGCGCGGTGGTGCGTACCGCGCCGCACGGCCATGTCAGTTGCATCTTCAACGTTCCGCTGGGATCTGCCAACCCCCGCGCTCCGGACCGGCCCCGGAGACGGACTGCCCCGGAAACGGACCGGCCCCGGAAACGGAGTGGCCTCCCGGGCCGCCGCGGACCTGTCGGAATCCGCGGCGGCCCGGGAGGTGTCCGGGACGGGGCCGGTCAGTCGAAGGGGATGCGCAGGACGGAGGCGTTGCCCTGCGCCTGGGTGGCGCCGGTGCGGAGCTGGGCGGGGGCGTTGCCGAGGGCGGGCCAGATCTCGACCTTGACGGTGCCGTTGCTCAGGTTGGCGAGCGGGCCGCCGGTGGTGGACTGCAGGCCCGCGGCGGCGGCGCCGTAGCGCTCCCAGCCGGGGACGGGGTCGGTGGCGAAGTAGCGGTAGGTCTCGGTCCGGTCGACGGTGCCGTTGCCGTCGAAGTCGTAGGAGACGCGGGCCTGTTGGGCGAGGGCGACGGTGGAGCCGGCGTCCACGTACAGGTCGAAGTCGGTGCTGCCGCCGGCCCGCGCGGTGCCGGTCAGGTGGCTGAGGGTGTACGTCAGCGGCTGGTAGGGCGCGCCGTCGTGGTTGGCGCCGCCGCCGGAGGCGATGGTGCTGCTGCTCGCGCCGGTGCCGTAGGCGGTGGAGAGGGTGCCGTCGGGCTGCAGGTAGAGGGTGTTGGCCCGGTTCTGCGGGGCGGTCGGCGAGGTGGACGGCGAGGGGGACGAGGACGGGGAGGCGGACGGCGAGGGGGAGGCCGAGGCGGACGGCGACGGCGACGGGGACGGGGAGTTGGTGGCGCCGCCGGTGCCGCCGTCGGGCTTGGTGCCGCGTTCGGAGGCGGTGGAGCGGGCCGGGACGGTCAGGGTGTAGCCGTCGGAGAAGCGCACGGTGCGGGCGCTGGTGGTGTAGTTGTGCGCCACGTGGGTGCGGGTGGTGCCGTTGACGAAGACCGCCGCGGTCGGGGTGTCGGCGGTGGTCGCCGGGTCCAGGGTGCCGAGGGTCGCCAGGTTGTAGATCCAGTGGTAGGTGTGGGCCCTGGACTCGCCCTCCTCCGGGGTGTATCCGGCGTTCCCGGCGTCCCAGTCGGCCTTCGCGGCGGCCGGGTTGGTCAGCGCCTCGGCCTCCCACAGCAGGTCGCGCCAGTCGGTGAACGCGCCGCCGTTGCCGGCCTTCAGCTCGGTCAGGTTGGCGGCCAGGTCGTCCTTGCGGCGGGCCAGGTAGAGCGAACCCGAGGTGACGGGGAGGAAGTTGATGCCGTGGATCATGCCGGGCGCGGCCGTCCACCAGGTGGAGTAGGCGGCGCCGGAGCCCCAGACCATGCCGACGGTGGAGTGCTGGAAGCCGGCCGGGAAGACCTGGTGGTCGGCGTCGAACCAGTACTGCTGCACGGCGTTGGCCTCGGTGGTGTATAGGTAGACGCCGAGGTCGCGCAGCGAGGTGTCACCGGTGGCGGCGCCGAACAGCAGCAGGCCGGCGCTGAAGTTCAGCGACTCGGAGGAGGACTCCTCGTTGTTGCCGGCCGCGAACCCGGCGTGGCCGGAGGCCCAGCCGTGGCCCTCGTACGGGTCGAAGTTGCGCAGCCAGGGGAAGCGGGTGTCGGTGCGGTCGGTGTTGGCGGCGTCCTTGGCCAGCAGCTTGACCATCCCGCCCCACTGCGAGTCCGCCGCCCAGGCGGTGTCGTAGCGGGCGACGGTGGCCGCGGCCTGCACGAAGTAGCCGTAGTGGAAGTGGTGGTCGTTGAGTTCGGCGTCGGTGCCGTAGGACGCCGGGTAGCCGATCAGGGTCTTCCAGGTGGAGTCGTAGGCGAAGCCGGGCGAGCCGGTGCCCGCGAACCAGGTCTGCAGCTTGCCCTTCATCAGCCCGAGCAGCTTGTCGCGGGCCGCGGTGTCACCCAACTGGTCGGCGATCGGCACGAGTTGGGCCATCTGGCCGAGTGCCTTGCCGACCCAGTAGGTGTCGGTGGCGCCGTTGAACGGGTCGCTCGCGTCGGAGACCTGGTGCAGGTAGGTGTCCAGCGCGGTGCGGTCGTACGAACCGGCGTCGGGCAGCGACGGCAGCACGCCGGTGACGGACTGCACGGTGGAGAAGGACGAGCCCTGGCGGACCTTCATGGTGCCGCGCGGCGAGACGTAGGTCAGCGCGGTCAGCGCGTCCGGGGTGGCCTGCCACTGCTGCGGGTAGAGCGCGAGCAGGGTGCCGGTGCCGGTGCCCTCCTGGGCGGTGGTGGTGGCGGTGAAGCTGGTGGTGAGCTTGCCCGCGGCCTGGTCGTAGTTCCAGCCGACCTTGGTGTCGGTGACGAAGTTGTAGGCGTACGTGCGGAACTGCGCGAGGTCGGCGGTGGAGGGCAGCAGCGCGACCGAGTAGTAGTCCTTGCTGCCGAGGTTCGCCGTCAGGGTGGTGCCGTTGACGCTCCAGCTGCTGCCGGTGGGCGCGAACAGGCCGTAGTTGTGGCCGGCCACGGTGATGCCGAGCACGCTGCCCTGGTTGCTGAAGACGGTGGGCGCCGAGGCGGTGGTGACCTGCGCGGCGCCGCCGGTGGCGTGCGCGTACACGTACGGCAGGCCGTGGCCGACGGTGGCGCTGAAGGTGTGCGCGCCGTCCGCCCAGTACGGGGTGACCGTCCAGTCCGACCAGCCGTCGACCTTGGTGTCGGGGGAGTTCAGCCCGGCCACGCCCAGGGTGAGGTCCCGGGTGTGGGTGTAGTCGTACTGGCGGCCGTCGGAGGTGATGGTCGGCGTGGTGGGGTAGCCGACCTCCAGGCCCGCGGCCTGGGCCTTGAAGGTCATCGGGTGGGCGTACAGGTTCTCCGAGTACGGGTTGCCCGCGTAGCGCTGGTAGATCAGCGAGGACCACCAGTCGTTGGTGGGCGCGGCCTGCCCGGCCATCCTCGGGGTGACCTTGGGGGTGACGGGCGCGCCGTCGGAGTTGCTCGGGCCGACGGTGCCGGCCGGGCGGGCGTCGCTGTAGCCGCCGAGGCCGACCCGGACGGTGGCGGCGGAGGCGCTGCCGGCGGTCAGCGCCGCCGTCAGCGTGGCCGCGGCGGCCAGCGCCAGGGTGGTGAGGGCGGCCGTGGGGCCGCGCAGGGAGCGGAGCTTCATGATCGTGTCCACCTTGAGTGGGGGCGGGCGGTTCAGAATGAGAGCGCTCTCAGCCAGCGGACCGTATTGGCGCACCTGAAGAGGTGTCAACCGGCGCGACACACACTGATGCGTTCAGAACTCGAAAGCCCAGGTCGAGTCGGTCCGGAGATTACGTTCAGGTTTCGAGGGGTTGACGAGGGAACTTCCGCCCCGGCACTCTCTCGGCATCGGCTGAGAGCGCTCTCAGGAACTCGGGCGCCAGCCGAGCGGTACTTGCTTCCCCTTCGCACTCCACCCACGCTCCCGCTCCGCCCTGGAGGCCTTCGCATGGCTACCCCGAGAGTCCGCCGCTCCGCCGCTGCCCTGGGCAGCACCGTCCTCGCCACCGCACTCCTGCTCACCGCCTGCAGCTCGGGCAGCGGGTCCAAGGACTCCGCCGACGGCAAGGTGACCATCACGGTGGACCTGTTCGGCACCTTCGGGTTCAAGGAGGCCGGGCTCTACGACGAGTACATGAAGCTCCACCCGAACGTCACCATCAAGCAGACCGACACCCAGGACGAGGGCCAGTACTGGCAGGCGCTGCAGACCAAGCTCGCGGGCGGCGGCGGCCTCGCCGACATCCAGGGCCTGGAGGTCGGCCGGGTGGCCAGCGTGGTGCAGAAGCAGGCCGACAAGTTCACCGACCTGAAGACGCTCGGCATCGGGGACGTCAACGACGACCTGGTGGACTGGAAGGGCGCCGCGATCAAGACCGCGGACGGCAAGGTCCTCGGCGCGGGCACCGACATCGGCCCGGAGGCGATCTGCTACCGCACCGACCTGTTCAAGGCCGCCGGGCTGCCCACCGACCGCGCCGAGCTGGCCGAGAAGTGGTCCACCTGGCAGGGCTACCTCGACCTCGGCAAGCAGTACGCCGCCAAGGCCGAGGCGGGCAACGCCTGGACCGACAGCGCCGCGGGCATGTTCACCGCCGAGGTCGGCCAGCAGAAGGTCCGCTACTCCGACGAGGCCGGCAAGCCCGTCTACGACAGCAGCCCGGCCGTGAAGACCGCCTGGGCCGACTCCACCGCGCTGGTCGCCGACGGCCTGTCCGCCAAGCTCGCCCAGTGGACGCCCGAGTGGAACAAGGCGTTCTCCACCGGCAAGTTCGCCACCCTCTCCTGCCCCGCCTGGATGATCGGCTACATCAAGGGCCAGGCCGGCGACGCGGGCTCCGGCAAGTGGGACATCGCCCCCGGCCCCGGCAAGACCGGCAACTGGGGCGGCTCCTACCTGACCATTCCGCGCACCGCCAAGCACCCCAAGGAAGCCGCCGAGCTGATCAAGTGGCTCAACGCCAAGGAGCAGCAGGCCACCCTGTTCACCAAGCAGGGCTCCTTCCCGTCCTCCACCGGCGCCCAGGCGGCGATCAAGGACGTCACCGACCCGTACTTCAACAACGCGCCGATCGGCCAGATCTTCAGCGAGTCGGCCAAGGCCATGCCCGCCCAGGTGCTCGGCACCGAGGACGGCGTGATCGGCAAGGCGTTCACCGACGCCCTCGGTGAGGTCGAGCGCACCAACACCGCGCCCGACACCGCCTGGAAGCACGCCCTGGACAACGTCAAGAAGGCCGACGGCAACTGACGGACCGTCACCTCAGGTAGTCAACCCCGGTAGCCTGCCCCGCCGCCTCCGCCGCGGCGGGGCGGGCGGCCCCCGTCGAAGGACCCCGCCCATGGCCCTCAGCTCCACCGCCCGGCTGCCCGCCGCCAAGCCCGCGAAGCGGCCCGGCGGCCTGCGCCGCCGACTCGCCCCCTACGGCTTCCTCGCCCCGTTCTTCGGGCTGTTCGCCGCGTTCGGGCTGTTC
The DNA here is from genome assembly GCF_013364235.1 of Kitasatospora sp. NA04385. Classification (NCBI taxonomy): domain Bacteria; kingdom Bacillati; phylum Actinomycetota; class Actinomycetes; order Kitasatosporales; family Streptomycetaceae; genus Kitasatospora; species Kitasatospora sp. NA04385. The sequence continues at coordinate 6,073,511 of NZ_CP054919.1, forward strand.
CCGCTGCTGTACACCGCCTGGGTGTCGCTGCACCGGGTCGAGCTCCAGACCTCGGACCGGATGGACTGGCTCGGCTTCCAGAACTACACCAGGCTGCTGTCCGACCCGTTCTTCTGGAACGCGCTGCGCAACACCTTCACCATCGGCGTGCTCTCCACCGTCCCGCAGCTGCTGATGGCCCTGGGCCTGGCCCACCTGCTCAACTACAAGCTCCGCGGCCGCACCTTCTTCCGGGTCGCGATGCTGATGCCGTACGCCACCTCGGTCGCCGCCGCGACCCTGGTGTTCGCCCAGCTCTTCGGCCGCGACTACGGGCTGATCAACTGGGTGCTGAGCAGCATCGGGGTGAACCCGGTCGACTGGCAGGCCGACACCTGGGCCTCCCAGTTCGGCGTCTCCGCCATCGTCACCTGGCGGTGGACCGGCTACAACGCGCTGATCTACCTGGCCGGCATGCAGTCCATCCCCGGCGAGCTGTACGAGTCCGCGGCCGTCGACGGCGCCTCGCGCTGGCAGCAGTTCCGGCACGTCACCATCCCCGGACTGCGCCCCACCATCGTGTTCACCGTGGTCGTCTCCACCATCGGCGCCACCCAGCTGTTCGGCGAACCGCTGCTGTACGAGGGCAACTCCGGCGGCGGCATCTCGCACCAGTACCAGACCCTCGGCCTCTACCTGTACGAGCAGGGATGGACGTTCTTCCACCTCGGCCGGGCCGCCGCGGTGGCCTGGGTGATGTTCCTGCTGATCGTGCTGCTCGCCCTGCTGAACGCGGCGATCGCCGCCCGCCGCAACCGTACGGACCGGTGACCCGATGACCCACGTGACCCAGGTGCTCGACCAGCCCGCCGCCGCGGACGGCGGCCAGGCCCGCGCGAAGGGCCGCCGGGCGCGCTCGCCGCTGCACGGCGGGCCGCTCGCCTACGCGGTGCTGATCGGCGCCACCCTGCTCGCCGTGTTCCCGTTCTACTGGACGCTGGTCGCCGCCAGCCGCTCCAACTCCGAACTCAGCTCCGCCACGCCCGCGTTGACGCCGGGGCCGAACCTGTTCCACAACATCGGCGAGGCGCTCCAGCAGGCCGAGATCGGCAAGGCGCTGCTCAACTCGCTGATCGTCGCGAGCGTGGTCACCGCCGGCGTGGTGCTCTCCTCGACGCTCGCCGGGTTCGCCTTCGCCAAGCTGCGCTTCCGCGGCCGCGGCGCGCTGCTCGCGCTCACCGTCGGCACCATGATGATCCCGCCGCAGCTCGGCGTCATCCCGCTGTTCATGGTGATCGTCAAGCTCGACCTGCAGAACAAGCTGCCCTCGGTGATCCTGCCCTCGCTGGTCTCCGCGTTCGGCGTGTTCTTCATGCGCCAGTACCTGGTGCAGGCCCTCCCGGACGAACTCGTGGAGGCCGGCCGGATGGACGGCGCCTCGCTGCTGCGGATCTTCCGCTCCATCGTGCTGCCCGTCGCCCGCCCCGGCATGGCCGTGCTCGGCATGCTCACCTTCATGGCCACCTGGAACGACTTCTTCTGGCCGATCGTCGCGCTCAGCTCGCAGAACCCCACCGTCCAGGTCGCGTTGAAGTCGCTCGGCCAGGGCTACGTCCCCGACCAGTCCGTGGTGATGGCCGGCACCCTGATCGGCACCCTGCCCGTCCTGGTGGTGTTCGCCCTGCTCGGCCGACAGATCGTCGGCGGCATCATGCAGGGCGCCGTCAAGGGCTGACCCCCGCAGGTGCCCGATGGGCTGACAGACACTCAACTCGTTTGGATGGAACGCGACATGACCCTCGACACTCTTCCCATGACCACTGCCTCCGCCGCTGCCGAACCTGCCCGCTTCCCGGCCGGATTCGTCTGGGGCGCCGCCACCGCCGCGTACCAGATCGAGGGTGCCGCCGACCAGGACGGCCGCACCCCGTCCATCTGGGACACCTTCGCCCGCCGCCCCGGCGCCGTGCGCAACGGCGACACCGGCGATATCGCCGCCGACCACTACCACCGCTACCGCGACGACGTCGCCCTGATGTCCGAACTCGGCCTGGGCGCCTACCGGTTCTCGCTCGCCTGGCCGCGCATCCAGCCCGGCGGCCGCGGCCCCGCCAACGAGGCCGGACTCGACTTCTACGACCGCCTGGTCGACGAACTCCTCGGCGCCGGCATCACCCCCGTCGCCACCCTCTACCACTGGGACCTCCCGCAGGAACTGGAGGACGAGGGCGGCTGGACCAACCGCGAGACCGCCTACCGCTTCGCCGAGTACGCGCGGATCGCCGCCCGCCGCCTCGGCGACCGCATCCCCACCTGGACCACCCTCAACGAGCCCTGGTGCGCCGCCTTCCTCGGCTACGGCAACGGCGTCCACGCCCCCGGCCGCACCGACCACGCCGCCGCCCTCGCCGCCCACCACCACCTGCTGCTCGCCCACGGCCTCGGCACCGCCGCGCTGCGCGCCGAACTCCCCGACACCGCGCAGGTCTCGCTCACCCTCAACCTGGCCGCCGTCCGCCCGCTGTCCACCGACCCCGCCGACCTCGACGCGGCCCGCCGGATCGACGGCCTCGCCAACCGGATCTTCCTCGACCCGGTGTTCCGCGGCAGCTACCCCGAGGACGTCCTCGCCGACACCGCGCACGTCACCGACTGGTCCTTCGTCCACGACGGCGACCTCGCCGAGATCTCCCGCCCGATCGACTCGCTGGGCATCAACTACTACACGCCCACCGTCGTCGCCGCCGAGGAGCCGGCGCAGAGCGCCGAGGACGGCCCGCGCGGCGACGGCCACCAGGGCGGCAGCCCCTGGCCCGCCGACCAGGGCATCCGCTTCCTGCCCGCCCCCGGCACCCGCACCGCCATGGGCTGGCCGGTCGACGCCGACGGCCTGTACGAACTGCTCACCCGGCTGCGCGACGACCTCCCCGGCGTCCCGCTGCTGGTCACCGAGAACGGCGCCGCGTACGAGGACTACACCGACCCCAGCGGCGCCGTCCACGACCCCGAGCGGATCGAGTACCTGCACACCCACCTCGCCGCCGTGCACCGCGCCATCGCCGACGGCGCCCCCGTCCGGGGCTACTTCCTGTGGTCGCTGCTCGACAACTACGAATGGGCGTACGGCTACAGCAAGCGCTTCGGCATCGTCCACGTCGACTTCGCCAGCCAGCGCCGCACGCCCAAGGACAGCGCGCACTGGTACGCCCGGGTGATTCGGGACGGGGCGCTGCCGCAGTAACCGCGGGACCGCGGTCGGACGGCCCGCCCGGAGGGCCGTCCGGGCCTGCGACTGCCCGGTCGTCCGGGTCCGTGACTGCCCGGCCGCCCGGGCCTTGGGAGGAGCCGGCGGCCGGGCGCTACGATCTGCCTCCGGATCGAGAGGGGTGGGGTCGGACGTGGGATTCCTGGCTGAACGCAGGGCCCGGCAGGCCGGGAACAGGGCGGCCGTCGCGGCCGCCGGGGCGAGGCAGCAGGCCGGGCAGGAGACCGACCGGCTCACCGCCGAGGGCCGCGCCCAGCGCCGGGCCGGCGCCCGGGAGGCCGCCGCCGCCACCCTGGCCGAGGCCGCCCGGCTCGGCACCGACCTGCTCGGCCCGGACGACCCGCGCACCCTGCTCGCCGGGTCGGAGCACGGCCGCACCCTGATGCTGCTGCGCCGCTGGGCGGAGGCCGAACAGGCGCTCCGTGCCGTCGCCGACGCCGCCGCCCCGCACCCCGACCAGCGCCGCCTGGCCCTCCGGCTCGACGCGCTCGGCGCCCTCGGTGCCGTCCTGCTGCGGCACGGGCGGCCCGCCGCGGCGGCCGCCGTCCTGGAGGAGCACCGGGAACTGGCCCGGCAGTTGGAGTACGACCTCGCCGGGAGCCTGTCCGCCGAGGACCTGGCGGACGCCTACGTCCTGCTCGCCCGCGGGGCGGAGGCCGTCCACCTCTACGCCGACACCGCCGCGCACCGGGAGGCCGGGGCGGCCGCGGGGCGCTCCGACGCCGCCGTCCTGCGGCTGCGGGCCAAACTGGCCCGGGCCCTGCTGCTGCTCGGGCACCACGTCCAGGCCGAGCGGGCGGCGCGCGCGGTGCTCGGGGCCGCCGCCGACGACCCGGCGGGGACCGGCCGGTGGATGGCCGCGGCCGCCCTCTCCCGCGCGCTGGTGCTACAGGACCGGGCCGCGGAGGGCGAGGCCGTCGCCCGGGAGGCCGCCGCGTGGCCCCGGGCCGGGGGGCCGGAGAGCGCCCTCCCGCTCCGGATCGGGCACGCGCTGGCGGCGGCCCTGAACGCGCAGCAGCGCCACCGGGAGGCGCTGGAACTGGTCCTCGCCCAGCTCGCGGTCAGGGCGGCTGCGGCGGGCCCGGCAGGTACGGCGGGCCCGGCTGATGCGTCGGCTGCGCCGGGCGGGGAGCCCGGGGAGACCGGTGAGGCCGCCACGGTGTACCACTACGACCTGGCCGCCGCCCTCCTCGGGCTCGGTCGTCCCGAGGAGGCCCGGCAGGCCGTCGAGGGGCTGGTCGCCCACTGCCGGGCCGCCCTCGCCCCGCACGACCACACCGGGCTCGTCGTCGGCACCCTGTACGGGCGCGTCCTGGCCGCGCTCGGCCGCACCGAGGAGGCCCGGTCCGAGCTCGCCGCCAACGTCGCCGCCTGGCGCGAGGGTTACGGGCCCGAGCACGTCCGCACGCTGGCCGCCGAGCGCGCACTCGCGGCGGTGCGGGAGCCGGACGAGGGGTGAGGCGGGCCAGGGCCTACGGTTGCTCAACTCGGCTGCGGGGGACGCTGGTTGGAGGACCGGCAAAATGTGGTGACGGCGGGCGGGCGGCGTCCCTAGACTCTGCTCGCTGGACAACGCCCGGGCCGGACGGCCGATCGGGCGCACCGTGACGTGAGTGGAGAGGGAGGGACCGGTCGTGCGTGGCACCGCTGCTGTCGTTCCCCCGTCGCGGTTCGAGGTGATCCTGGTGTCCCGGGCGGGCCGGTGCCCGCTGCGCGGCCGGTGCCGGTAGGAACCACGAACTCCCTGCCTTTTTGCCCTCGTTGACCACCCGTTCCACCTGCCCGCCCGTCGGCCCGTCCGGCGCGGTGGGCGCGGTGGGCGCCGCACGGGTGTGCACCGGGCCGGTGGGCGTCCCCCGTGGTGCCGTGAATCGCGCTGCCGATTCCAGGAACGAACTCCGAAGGGCCCGGGCCGCCATGCGCACCGACCTCGTCACCACCGTCCCCACCGCCACCGCCGCCTCCACCGCTGCCGCCTCCGCCGCTGCCGTCGCCGCGGTCCGCAACCTGGGCATCCTGGCCCACGTGGACGCGGGCAAGACCACCGTCACCGAGCGGATCCTCTTCCTGACCGGCGAGACCCACAAGCGCGGCGAGGTCCACGACGGCACCACCGTCACCGACTTCGACCCGCAGGAGCGCGACCGCGGCATCACCATCTTCGCCGCGGCCGTCAGCTGCCGGTGGGACGGCCACCTGCTCAACCTGATCGACACCCCCGGCCACGTCGACTTCGCCGACGAGGTGGAACGTTCGCTGCGCGTGCTGGACGGCGCGGTGGCCGTGTTCGACGCGGTCGCGGGCGTCGAGCCGCAGAGCGAGTCGGTGTGGCGGCAGGCCGACCGGCACGGCGTGCCGCGGATCGCGTTCGTCAACAAGATGGACCGGCCCGGCGCCGACCTGGACGCCGCCGTCGCCTCCATCCGGGACCGGCTCCACCCCGCCCCGCTGGCCGTGCAGTTGCCGATCGGCCGGGAGGGCGGGTTCGTGGGCGTGGTCGACCTGGTCGGGCTGCGCGCGCTGACCTGGCCGGACGACGCCGAGCCCGGCGACGGCTACCAAGTCGTCGACGTCCCCGAGGAGTTGGCGGCCGAAGCGGCCCGGCGTCGCCAGGCGCTGGCCGAGGCGGTGGCCGAACTGCACCCCGCCGCGCTGGAGGAGTACTGCGCCACCGGCACCCTCGCGGTCGGCACGCTCACCGCTGCGCTGCGCCAACTCACCGGCAGCGGACAGGCGGTGGTGGTGCTGTGCGGCTCGGCGTACCGCAACCGCGGCGTCGAACCGCTGCTGGACGCGGTGACCGCGTACCTGCCGTCGCCGCTGGACGTCCCGCCGGTGCGCGGGGAGTTCGAGGGCGCCCCGCAGGAACGCGCCGCCGAAGCACAACAGCCTTTCTCGGCACTGGTGTTCAAGGTCTCCGCGAGCACCACCGGCCGGCTCAGCAGCCTGCGGATCTACTCCGGCACCCTACGGAAGGGGGACACCGTGCTCGACGCGCGCACCGGCCGCACCGAACGGATCGGCCGGATCCTGCGGGTGCAGGCCGACCGGCACAGCGAGACCGACACCGCGGTGGCCGGCGACATCGTCGCCGTGATCGGCGCGAAGGGCGCCAAGGTCGGCACCACGCTGTGCGCCCCGCACGCCCCGCTGGTGCTCGAACCGGCCGCCGCCGCCGACCCGGTGGTGACCGTCGCGGTCGAGGCCCGCCGCTCGGTGGACACCGACCGGCTGGCCGTCGCGCTGGCCCGGATCACCGAGGAGGACCCGTCGCTGGTCGTCCGCAGCGACCCGGAGAGCGGGCAGCGCACGCTGTCCGGGATGGGCGAACTGCACCTGGAGGTCGCGGTGGAGAAGCTGCGCCGGGCCGGGCTGGAGGTCACCGTCGGACGGCCGGAGGTCGCCTACCGGGAGACCCTCGCCACGGCGGTGTCCGGCCTCGTCCTGCGGCACGTCAAACAGGACGGCGGCTCCGGCCAGTTCGCGCACATCGTGGTCGACGTCGACCCGCTCGGCGAACCCGGTACGGACGGCTTCGAGTTCCGCTCCACCGTCACCGGCGGCCGGGTGCCGCAGGAGTTCGTGCAGGCCGTCGAGGCGGGCTGCCGGGACGCCCTCGCGGACGGCCCGCTCGGCCACCCGGTCACCGGCGTCCGGGTCACCCTCACCGACGGGGCGACCCACGTCAAGGACTCCTCCGACCTGGCGTTCCGCACCGCCGGACGGCTCGCCCTGCGCGAGGCGCTGCGGCGCGGCGGCCCGCTGTTGCTGGAGCCCGTCGTGGAACTCACCGCGACGGTGCCGCCGGACGGCGTCGGCGGCGTCCTCGGCGACCTGTCCGCCCGCCGCGGCCGGGTGCACGGCTCCGAGCCGCGCGGCGGCAGCGCGGTGCTGACGGCCACCGTCCCGCTGGCCGAACTCTTCGGCTATGCGGGCGCCCTGCGCGGCCGCACCCAGGGCCGGGGCACGTTCACCACCCGGCCCGCCGGGTACGCCCCGGCACCGCGGGCGCAGCAGTAGCGGACGCGGCCCCGTCCCGCCCTTCCGCCTCTCGGCGGGGGCGGGGCGGGGCCGGGGTCGTGCCGGTCGTCCGGGTCAGCGCAGCCAGCCGCGTTCGGTGGCCCGGGCCCCGGCCTGGAAGCGGCTGCGGGCGCCCAGCACCTCCATCGCCTCGGCGGCCAGCCGCCGGACGGTCCGCTCGGAGACGCCGAGCTTCCGGGCCGCGACCACGTCGGTGTCGCCCTGCTGGAGGATCCGCAGCAGCGCGTAGTGCTGCGCCGTCATGCCGTTCGGGTCACGCCCCCTGGGGTGGCAGAGCGGGGCGGCGCTGTGCCACAGCCCGTCGAACAGCGCGCACAGCGCGGCGACCGGCCCGCGGCCGTGCAGCACGGTGGCGGTGTCCGCGCGCTCCGGGTCGAGCGGCAGCAGGGCGGTCTCCCGGTCCAGCACCACCATGCGCAGTGGCAGCGCGGCCACGGTGCGCACCGAGCCGCCGAGTCCGACCAGGCGGCGGGCGTACTCCACGACGGGCGGGTGGCGGCGCACCGCGTCGACGAACAGGGTGCGCAACTCGACTCCGCGGTGCAGCAGTTCGGCGCAGAGCGACTCGTCGAGCAGGGCGTCGGCCGGGGTGCCCGCGGGTCCGTGGCCCGGCCTGCCGGTCGGTGCGGTGGCGGGCGCGGTGGTCGGTTCGGTGGCGGGTGCGGTGGTCGGTGCGGCGGTCGGTTCGGTGGCGGGCACGGTGGCCGGTGCGGCGGTCGGTTCGGTGGCGGGGGAGAGGACCAGCACCTGGGAGGTGGTGCCCGCGCCGAGTTCGGCCAGCCGGTCGCGGATCGCGTCCGGGCCGATCAGGTACTCGGTGCGGGTGTGTCGGCGTTCGGCCTCGGCCTCGGCGCGCAGTTGGCCGAACGCGGCCTGGGCCTGTTCGAACTCCTGCCGCTGGGACAGCAGTTCGGCCTCGCGGCGGGCCAGCAGCGCGGCCAGTCCGAGTTCCGGCACCACCGGGTGCAGGGCCGCCGGGTCGCCCCAGGACGGCCGGAGCAGTCCGAGGCCGGTCAACTCGCTCCGGGAGGAGTGCAGTTGCTCCGCTGCCAGGCCGAGGCGGGCGGTCAGCTCGGCGTCCGTCGCGCCGGGGGTGCGCAGCAGTTCGCGGTACAGCTTGGCGGCCGGGTCGCTCAGGCCGAACGCCTGGAGGGCGACGGGCATCTCAGTGGACGCCCGGGGTGCGGCGGCCGGAGCAGGTCACCGTGTGCATCGCCGCCGCTCCTCCACCCGCCCGTTCGACCAGTCTGGGGTAGGTCTAGACCATTGGAGCGTCCGGTGTCAAAGGGTGCGGGCCCCGGCCGTGGCCGTGGCCGGAACCGGCAGTGCAGGGTTCGGACACCGTCCGCTCTGGTGGGCGGGCGAGCGGGTCGCCGAAGGTGGTGGGCATGGCCCACACGCTCCCCGTCACCGCCCCATCGCCCTCTCCCGCTGCCGCTCCTTCTGTTCCCTCCGCTCCTCCCGTTTCCTCCCCTCCGTCCCCTCCGTCCGGTCCGGCCCGGGTCTCGCGGTGGCGGGCCGGGCTCGGGGTGCCGGACCTGACCGGGCACCGGCGGATCGTGGCGGCGACCGTGCTCGACGCGTTCGGGGTCGGCATGTTCGTGCCGCTGTCCTTCCTGTTCTTCGTGCTCACCACCGAACTGACCGTCGCCCAGGTCGGGTTCGGCAGTTCGCTGGCCACCCTGCTGTCGCTGCCGGTCGCTCCGCTGGCCGGCGCGCTGGTCGACCGCTGGGGCGCGCGTACCTCGCTGATCGTCAACAACCTGCTGGCGGCGGCCGGTTACCTCGGCTACCTGCTGGTCGACTCGCTGGTCGGGCTGGTCGCCGCGATGCTGGTGGTGCTCTCCGCGGAACGGCTGTACTTCGCCGCCTGGCCGGGCTTCGTCGCGGACCTGGCCGAGGGCGCCGAACTGGACCGCTGGTACGCGTTCACCACGGCCGGTACCAACGCCGCCGCCGGCCTGGGCGGCGCGGCCGGTGGCCTGCTGCTGGGCACCGGCTGGCCGGGCGCGGCGGTGGCGGTGGTCGCCGTGAACGCGGCCACCAGCGTGGCGGCGGCCGTCCTGCTGCTCGCGCCGGGCGCGCGTCCGCACCCGCGTCCGGACTCGCGTCCGAAGCCGCGTCCGAAGTCGGGTGCCGGGCGTTCGGGACCGCGTCCTGGTCCGCGTGCCGGGCGTTCGAGCGGGAGTTCTGTGCCGCAGGACGCCCCGGGGTGGGGCGTGCTGCTGCGTGAACGGCGGCTGCTGGGGCTGCTGGCGGCGCAGGCCGCGCTCGGGTTCGGCTGGCTGATCCCCACCGTCGTGCTGCCGGTGTACCTGGTGAAGGTGGCCGGGCTGCCGGCCTGGGTGCCGTCCACCGCGCTGACCCTGAACGCCGTGGTGATCGTGCTGGTGCAGTCCGCGACGACCGCCCGGCTGGTGGCCTTCTCCCGTACTAGGGTGGTGGGTTGGGCGTCCGCGCTGATGGCCGGGGCGATCGCCGTGCTGGCGCTCGGCGGAGGGCGGGCCTGGTCGGTGTTCGGCGCGGTGCTGCTGTTCACCGCGGGCCAGGTCCTGGCGGGCCCCGCCTGCACCGCGATAGCGGCGACCGCGGCCCCGGCCGCCGCGCGCGGCCGCTTCCTGGCCCTGGTCAACCTGGCCTGGGCGGTCTCCGCGATCAGCGGCCCGCTGCTGGTCGGCACCCTGATCGAGCACCACGGCACGCTCTTCTGGTCCCTGCTCGCCGCCCTGGTCGCCGCCGGCGGTCTCGGCTTCCGCGCCGTCGGGCGGCGGCCGGGCTCGGGCGGCGACCAGGGGGCCCCGGGCGTCAGTAGGTGAGCAGGCCCGGGTCGGAGAGGGACGGGGCGCCGGTCTCGACGTGGCCGGCCAGGCGGCGGACGAAGTCGGCGCTCCGGTCGGAGGTGACGGTGAGGTCGTACCAGTGGCGGCAGGTGGAGAGGTCGACGGTGAGGATGGCGGTCGCGCCCTTGCGGACGGTGACGGTCCGCGGGGAGCCCGCGTAGGCGTTGGTGACGGTGAGGACGGCATCGGCGCCGGCCGGGTTGGTGAAGGTCAGGACGAGGTTGCCGGTGGCGGCGTCGTGGCGGGCGGTGACCTCGGGGCCCGCGGTCTTGCCGGGGTTGCGGAAGCGGCGCAGGAAACCGTTCGGGCCGAACACGGTGAGGTCGGTGACGCCGCCGGAGTACGCGGTGTTCCAGGCATCGGAGAGGGACTTGCCGGCCTCGGCGGTGTACGTCCACGGGCCGTCGGTGCGGTTCGCCGAGGTGACCAGGAACTGGGCGCCCGCGGCCGGCCCGCCGCTGAACGCGAGGGCGTACTTGCCGGTCGAGACGTCGGCCGAACCGTCCACGTACGGCGCGTACTTGAGCGGACGGGTGGGCTTGGACCCGGCCTCCTGCCGCGGCATGGTGCCGGTCGCGGGCGGGGCCGGGACGTAGTCGGGGTGCCGGTCGTGGTCGGCGGGCAGGTAGCCGGCGGTGGACGGCAGCGCGGCCGGGGCGGTGTTGCTCGCGGTGAAGTCGAAGGCCGAGGTGAGGTCGCCGCAGACGGCGCGCCGCCAGGGCGAGATGTGCGGTTCGGCGACGCCGAAGCGCCGCTCGATGAAGCGGATGATCGAGGTGTGGTCGAAGGTCTCCGAGCAGGTGTAGCCGCCGGTGCTCCACGGCGAGACCACCAGCATCGGCACCCGCTGCCCGAGACCGTACGGTCCGGCCGCGTAACTCGCGTTGCCCGCGAAGTAGTCGGCGCCGGTGGCGACGGTGGACAGGCCCTGGTTGGCGGAGGCGGGCGGGAACGGCGGCACCACGTGGTCGAAGAAGCCGTCGTTCTCGTCGTAGGTGATGAACAGCGCGGTGCGGGCCCAGACGTCCGGGTTCGAGGTGAGCGCGTCCAGCACCTGCGAGACGTACCAGGCGCCGTAGTTGGCGGGCCAGTTGGGATGCTCGGTGTACGCCTCGGGGGCGACGATCCAGGAGACCTGCGGCAGCGTCCCGGCCGCGACGTCGCGCCGCAGCTGGTCGAACAGGCCGTCGCCGGCCTTGGCGTTCGTGCCGGTGCGGGCCTTCTCGTACAGCGCCGAACCGGGCTGCGCGGTGCGGTAGTTGTTGAAGTACAGCAGCGAGTTGTCACCGTAGTTGCCGCGGTGGGCGTCGCTGATCCAGCCCCAGGACCCGGCCGCGTTCAGGCCGTCGCCGACGTCCTGGTAGATCCGCCAGGAGACACCGGCGGCCTCCAGCCGTTCCGGGTAGGTCGTCCAGGAGTAGCCCGCCTCCTGGTTGCCCAGCACCGGCCCGCCGCCGGTCGCGTCGTTGCCGGTGTAGCCCGTCCACAGGTAGTAGCGGTTCGGATCGGTGGAGCCGATGAACGAGCAGTGGTAGGCGTCGCACAGCGTGAACGCGTCGGCCAGCGCGTAGTGGAACGGGATGTCCTGCCGGGTCAGGTACGCCATCGTGGTGGCCGTCTTGGCCGGGACCCACTGGTCGTACTTGCCGCTGTTGAACGCCTTGTGGCCGCCCGCCCAGTCGTGGTTGAGGTCCTGGACGAACTGCATCCCGAGGTCGTTCACCTGCGGCCGGAACGGCAGGATCTCCTTCTTCGCGCTGTTCGCCTGGTACCAGACCGGCTTCCCGCTCGGCAGCGTCACCGGCCGCGGGTCGCCGAAGCCGCGCACGCCCTTCATCGCGCCGAAGTAGTGGTCGAAGGACCGGTTCTCCTGCATCAGCACCACGATGTGCTGCACGTCCTGGATGGTGCCCGTGGTGCCCTGCGGGGCGATTGCGGCGGCTCGCGCGATGCTGGGCGCCAGCGACGAGAACGCCAGGCTCGCGCCCGCCAGTTGGAGGAAACGACGCCGGTTCGGTTCGAACGGTTCAGCAGCCATGGGGGACACGACCTCTACGGATGAGGGGCGGACGGAGGGCGTCCCCCAGGACAGCGCGCCCGGGGTACCGCCCGTCGTCCCGCTCGTGGCCGACCGGCGTACGTCGGGCGAACGCCTTGAGTTGTCCGGACAAGTACGCCCGGTTTGGCCGGAAGTTGTGTGGACAAGGCGGGTTCGGGCTCGGGCGTGGCTCGGTGCGGTGCTGTGCTGTGCGGTGCTGTGTGGTGCGGTGCGGGGTGGCTCGGTGCGGGGTGGCTCGGTGCGGCCGGGTCACCAGTGGCGGGCGGCGGCCAGCAACTGCTCCCGGACGAGGGCCAGGTGCGGGTTCGGGGCGGCCTCCGGGCGGTGCACCAGGTACGCGGTGTTGATCGGCGGGTCCTCCGGCAGCAGTAGCGGGACGAGCGCGCCGGTCGCCAACTCCTCCCGGCACAGGTACCCGGGCAGCACGCTCCAGCCCGCGCCGGCCGCCACCGCCGCCCGCACCGCCCGCAGGTCGGGCATCGTGACGGCGGCCCGGGCGTGCAGCCGACGGCCGAAGACGTGCCGCCAGTAGCGGCGGACGATCGGCAGGTCCTCGGCGTAGCTGACCAGCGGCAGCCGGGGGAGCGCCTCGGCCAGGTCCGCCGGGTCCGCCGGGTCTGCCGGGCCGGTTGGGCTCTGGTCCGGGCCCGGGCCCGGTGCCGAGGTGGGCGGGCGGTCCGGCCAGCCGGGTGCGGCGACCAGGACGAACTCCTCGTCGGCGAGCGGTACGGCGCTCAGCGCCCGGCCGGTCGGGCGGCGGGTGGCGATCACCAAGTCGTGCCGCCCGGACCGGAGTTCGTCCAGCAGCGGATCGGTCAGCCCGGTGGCCACCCGCAGCCGCACCCCGGACGCGACCAGCGGGGCGAGCGCGGGCAGCACCAGCGTGCCGAGCAGCTCCGCCGGCCCGGCCAGGTGCACCGGCTCGGCCGCCGGGCGGTGCTCCGTCGCGTCGGCCAGCCGGTCCAGCGGCTCGGCGACCCGGGCCGCCAGCTCGTCCGCCGCGGGCAGTGCCGCCGCGCCGCGGGCCTGCCGCTCGAACAGCTCCCGCCCGTGGCGCCGCTCCAGCGCGCGGACCTGGGCGGTCACCGTCGATTGGGACAGGCCGAGCCGGCGGGCGGCCGCGGTGAACGAGCCCAGGCGGTACACCGCGAGGAAGGTGCGCAGCTGGTTGAGGTCCGGCCGCTCGGCGGTGGGGTGCGGTCGTTCGGTGGCGAGGTGCGGTCGTTCGGCGGTGGGGCGTGGTCGTTCGGTGGTGGGGCGTGGCGGCTCGGTGGCGGGGTGCGGCGGGGGAGCGTCCATCGGGCGGGCCTCCAGGGGGCTGGTCTCCCGCGGGCCGGCCTCGCCCGGTCGGTCCTCCCCGGGTCGGCCGCCCTCGGGCGGGCTTCTGCCGGGCGAGCGTACCGGCCGGACGGGCGGCCGGAGGCATCGGAGAACCGATCGCTCCCATCGGCTGGCCTATTGGATACCGATGGCTGAGCCGGTCTACGGTCGGGGCACCACCACGACGCAGCCCACCCGGAGGAACCCGAGATGTCGAAGATCCTGTTCGTGATGACCGGCGCCGACCACTGGACGCTCACCGACGGCACCAAGCACCCCACCGGCTACTGGGCCGAGGAGGCCGCCACCCCGTACCGCGCCCTGCACGCCGCCGGCCACCAGATCGTCGTCGCCACCCCCGGCGGCGTCGTCCCGCCCGTCGACCCGGCCAGCCTCGGGCCCGACGCCAACGGCGGCGCCGAGGGAGCCCGCGACATCGCCGACACGCTGGCCGGGATGACCGCGCTCGACCACCCGTTGGCCATCGCCGACGTCGACCTCGACGACTACGACGCCGTCCTCTACCCCGGCGGCCACGGCCCGATGGAGGACCTCGCCCGGGACGCCGACTCCGGCCGCCTGCTCACCCGGGCCCTCGCCTCCGGCAAGCCGCTCGCCGTGGTCTGCCACGGCCCCGCCGCGCTGCTCGCCGCCGTCGACCCCGCCACCGGCCGCAACGCCTTCGCCGGCCGCCGCGTCGCCGCCTTCACCGACGCCGAGGAGACCCTGGCGGGCTTCGCCGACCGCGCCCCCTGGCTCCTCCAGACCCGCCTCGCCGAGGCCGGCCTCACCGTCGACCCCACCGCCCCCTGGACCCCGCACGTCGTCGTCGACGGCAACCTCATCACCGGCCAGAACCCGGCCTCCTCGGCCCCGCTGGCCCAGGAGCTGCTCAAGCAGCTGGGCTGAGACCGGCCCGCGCCGAGTCGGTACACCGTCCGCGGCCGGGCGCCTGCTGTCCGCCGTCGGCAGCCGGTCGGGCAGCTGGGCTGCTCGGGCCGCGCTGCCGAGGCGGAGGCGCTCGGGCCGCGGCGCCCGGCGGTGGCGCGCGGGGCGCGGCGCTCAGGCCGCGGTGATCGGGTGGATGGTCGCGTCCGCCGTCGCGGTGGTGCGGGTGGCAGTGTGGGCGGTGACCAGGTGGCGCAGGGCGCGGTCGGTGGCGGGGTCGGCGGGGGTGAGGGTGAAGAGGTGGTGGGGGCCGGTGGTGAGGATGTCGTAGTGGAGCAGCAGGCGGCCGGCCTCGGGGTGCTGGACGCGCTTGGTGCCGGAGGAGCGCTCCAGGACGGTGTGGTCGTCCCACCAGAGGGTGAACTCGGAGCTGTGGGCGCGCAGTTCGGCGAGAACGGCGGCCAGCCGGGGGTCGTCCGGGTGGCGGGCGGCGGCGGTACGGAGGTGGCCGACCATCTCGCGGGCGACCCGGGCCCAGTCGAGCTGGGTGGCGCGGGTGGCCGGGTCGAGGAAGAGCATCCGGGCGGTGTTGTCGGCCGCGCCGGTGCCGAACGCCGGGCCGAACAGGGCCCGGGCGGCCGCGTTGTGGGCCAGCACGTCCAGTCGGTGGTCGATCAGGTAGGCGGGGAACAGCGGCATCCCGTCCAGGAGTTGGCGCAGCGACGCGCGGATCTCGGGCTGCCGCGGGCCGTCCGCGGGGAGGACGGGGGTCTCCCCGCGGGCGAGCAGGTGCAGGTGCCGGTGCTCGTCCGGGGTGAGGCGCAGCGCCTCGGCGATCGCGTCCAGGACGGCGGTGCCCGGGGTGCCGACCCGGCCCTGCTCCAGGCGGACGTACCACTCCACGCTGACGGCGGCGAGCTGGGCGACCTCCTGGCGGCGCAGCCCCGGGGTGCGGCGGCGCGGTCCGCGCGGCAGCCCGGCCTCCTCGGGCTGCAGGCGGGCGCGCTTCGCCCGGAGGAAGGCGGCCAGTTCGGCCTGTCGGGGCGGTACGCGCTCGGTCATGTTCCCGATCATCGGCGCGGACCGGGCGGGCCGTCCAGCGCCGAGCCTGGTACGCCGAGTGCCACCATCCGGAGGACCTCCCCAAGTGGTGGGCGCAGGACGAGGGTTGGGTCTCGCACACCAGATTCGACGACCGGCTGGGAGATCCGCGCCATGTCACGTTCCGCCCGCACCACTCCTTCCTCTGCTGCCTCTGAGGTTTCTACCGCCTCTGCTGCCTCTGCCGCCGCTGCGACCTCTGCCGCCGCTGCCGTTCTGCGGTCGCGCCCGTCCCGGATCGCGGCCGTCCTGCTGTCCGCCGCCACCGCGTTGACGCTGCTGGGGGCCGGTGATTCGAGCGCCGAGGTGCGCGGGGAGGCGAAGGACTTCGGCCGGATCTCGGTCCGCTCCGGCATTCCGACCGGGGCGCACCGGTTCACCGTGACCAGCCCCGACCTGGCCGGCGGCCGCTTCTCGCCGGAGCACTGGGCCAACTCGTTCGGCTGCGACGGCGGCAACCAGCCGCTGCGGCTGGACTGGCGCGGGGCCCCGGCCGGCACCAAGAGCTTCGCCGTCACCATGTTCGACCCGGACGCGCCGACCGGCTCCGGTTTCTGGCACTGGCTGGTCTGGGACGTACCGGCCGGCACCACCGGCCTGCGGGAGACCCTGCCGGCCGGCGCGGTGGCCGGTGCCAACGCGGCTGGTGCGGAAGGCTACTTGGGCCCCTGCCCGCCGGTCGGCGACCACGCGCACCGCTACCGGATCACCGTCTACGCCCTGGACACCGCGAGTCTGGCGCTGCCCGCCGCCACGCCGCCGACCGTCACCACGTTCACGATGGGCGGCCACGTCATCGGCTACGCGGAGACCACGGCGCTGGCCGCCCGATGAACCGGCCTGCCCCGCACGTCAGTTGAGGGTGACGAGGCGCAGGCCGCCGTCGCTCTCCAGGACGGTGCCGGTGAGGTTGCGGTTGGTCGCGGCGAACGCGACCGCCTCGGCCACGTCCGCCGCGGAGGCGATCCGGCGGACCGGCAACTGGGCGGCGGCCTGGGCGAAGTAGGCCTCCCGGGCCTCCTGCGGCAGGCCGTTCCACCACGGGGTGTCGACCAGGCCGGGGGAGACGGCGTTGATCCGGCGCGGGGCCAACTCCACGGCCAGCGGCCGGATCATCGCCTCCAGCGCCCCGTTCACCGCCGCCAGCCCGGCGGTGCCCGGCATGCCGGTGCGGGCCGAGATCGCGGTGACCAGCGTGACCGATCCGTCCTCGGCCAGGTGCGGCAGCGCGGCCTGCACCGTCGTCAACTGCCCCCAGAACTTGGCCTCGAAGGCGCCGCGCAGGGCGCCGAGGTCGAGTTCGGCGAACGGCCCGGCACCCTCGGCGCCGCTCAGTGCGACCACCAGCCAGTCCAACCTGCCGATGGTGCCCAGGACTTCGGCGATCTGCTCGCGGTCGCCGCCGTCCGCCCGGTGCCCGATCAGCTCCGGGTCGCTCACCGCCAGCGCCTCCAACCGCTCCTTGCTCCGGCCCGCCACGTGCACCACGGCTCCCTTGGCGCGCAGTTGGCGGGCGGTGGCCAGCCCGATCCCCGAGGTGCCGCCGACGACCAGTGCGATGCGCTCACTCATCCGTGCTCTCTCCCCTGTGCGTTCCGTTGTGCATGGCGTTGTGCGAGTCGTCGATCAAGACAGGGCGCCGACTCGCAATTTCGAACCGCGACGTCTCGTCTCGAATTAAGGTAGCGTGGCTTCCGTGATCGAGCAAGCGAACCAGGAGCCGGACGGGCCGGCCGACGAGACGTCAACTCCCGTACGGCCGGGGCGCCGTCGCAGTGAGGAGAGCCGCCGCGCGATCCTCGCCGCCGCGTACGAGCTGCTCGGTGAGGCCGGTTACGCCCGCCTCACCGTCGAGGGCATCGCCGCCCGGGCCGGCACCGGCAAGCAGACCCTCTACCGCTGGTGGCCCGGCAAGGCGGACGTCCTGCTCGAAGCCGTCACCGCGCACGCCCGCCGGAACATCCCGCTGCCCGACACCGGCGACCACGCCGCCGACCTGCACGCCTTCCTCGCCGCCACGTTCGCCGCCGCCACCCCACCCACCACCGACGCGCTGCGCGCACTGATGGCCGAGGCCCAGATCGACCCGGCCTTCGGCGAACGCTTCCAGCACACCCTGCTGCGACCCCGCCGCGAAGCGCTCGGCACCCTGACCGCCCGCGCCCACGCCGCCGGCGCGCTCGCCCCCCACCTCACCCCCGCCACCGCCGTCGACCTCGCCTTCGGCCTCCTCTGGTACCGGCTGCTCGCCACCCGCGAACCCCTCGACGACGGGCTCGCCGAACTCCTCACCCGCACTCTGCTGCGCGCCTGAGCGGGAGGGGCCGAGGTCGGCGGGGGCGGGGCGTCGGGGTCGGGGCCGGGGTCGGCGGGCCCGATCGGTCCCCGCCATTCCCCTGTTCCCCGCTATTCCCCCCTGTTTCCCACCATTTCTCGCTGTTTCCCCCTGTTTCCCGCGGCCTCTCAGGGTTTCCCGCCGTTTCCCCGGATGTCCATCCGGACCCCGCCCGCAAGATCGTCGAACGGCTGAACGAGCATGGCGGGGTGCCAACCGAGACCCCCTCCCGACCGTCCCCGCCGCCCCGACCCGCCCCGACCGGGCTGCGCCGCCTCACCCGCGGTGCCTTCGCCGACCTCACCCCGCTGCGCCAGAGCCCCGACTACCGGCGGCTCTGGTTCGGGCAGACGGTCTCCTCGATCGGCCAGCAGATGACCGCCCTCGCGGTCGGCATCCAGGTCTTCCACCTCACCGGCTCCACCTTCCTCACCGGCCTGGTCGGAATCTGCTCCCTGGTGCCGCTGGTCGTCTTCGGCCTGTACGGCGGCGCCATCGCCGACCGCGTCGACCGCCGCCTGCTCGGCCTGATCGGCTCCGGCGGCCTCGCCGCGGTCTCCGCGCTGCTCGCCGCCCAGGCCCTGCTGGACCTGCGCTCCGTCGTCCTGCTCTACGCCGCCGTCGCGCTCCAGGGCGGCTTCTTCGCGGTCAGCTCGCCCGCCAGGTCCTCGATGATCCCGCGCCTCGTCCCGCAGGAGCAGCTGCCCGCCGCCAACGCCCTCAACACCATCGGCATGAACCTCGGCCAGACCGTCGGCCCGCTGCTCGGCGGCGTCGCCGTCGCCACGTACGGGACGCAGAGCGCGTACCTGGTCGACACCGCGGCCTTCGCCGCCACCCTCTACGCGATGTGGCGCCTGCCCTCGATGCGCCCGCAGAGCACCACCGGCAAGCGCGCCACCGTCCTCGACGGCCTGCGCTTCCTGCGCGGCCAGCCCAACCTCCGCACCTCCTTCGCCGCCGACCTCGCCGCAATGATCTTCGGCCTGCCGCGCGCCCTCTTCCCCGCGATCGCCCTCTCCTTCTACGGCGGCGACGCCGGCACCGTCGGCCTGCTCGCCGCCGCCCCCGCCGTCGGCGCCCTCGCCGGCGGCCTCTTCTCCGGCTGGATCGGCCGCATCCACCGCCACGGCGTCGCCGTCCTCGCCTCCGTCGCCGCCTGGGGCCTGGCCATCGCCGCCTTCGGACTCGTCCGCAACCTCCCGCTCGGCCTGCTCCTGCTCGCCGCGGCGGGCTGCGCCGACACCGTCTCGATGATCTTCCGCAACACGATGATGCAGGTCGCCGCCCCCGACGAGATGCGTGGCCGCCTCCAGGGCGTCTTCATCGTCGTCGTCGCCGGCGGCCCCCGCCTCGGCGACTTCGAATCCGGCACCGTCGCCGCCCTCACCACCCCCGCCCTCTCCATCCTCACCGGCGGCCTCGCCTGCGTGGCCGTCGTCCTCTACCTCGCCGCCCGCCGCCCCGCCTTCCTCCACTACGACGCCCGCCACCCCACCCCCTGACCCCACCCACCCGCCACACCCCCGAAACCTGGCAGCGAGCACCCCCCGACGTGCTGTATTGTTTTCCACGTCGCCGAGAGATCAGCGGCAAGGTCAGAAAGCCAGGAGCTCGCAGGGGCCACCGGCAGACGACCACGGGACGTGGCGCAGCTTGGTAGCGCACTTGACTGGGGGTCAAGGGGTCGCAGGTTCAAATCCTGTCGTCCCGACAGTGATGTCGGAAGGCCGTTGGCTGGGAGAAATCCCAAGTCAGCGGCCTTTTTGCTGATGGCCCAACAGGTGGTTGACGGCCGTGGCGCCGCTGCTTTGTTATCTTGCCAGGGACCAGCCGGGGACCGCAGCCGCCGGCCGCAGGGCCGCCGCAAGCTGCTGCAGCGGCGTCACGCCTGTGTCTTACAGGGTCGCCCTGCTAGGGCGCGTATCTGGTTGTGATCAATTTGCAGGTTCTACCCTCGTGGTGGGCCCTGGTCGGCTAGACCGTGTTGTGTGACACGAGTGCAACTGACGGATGCGGAGTGGGAGTTCATCGAGCCGTACCTGCCAGTCGGTGAGTACAGCCCGTACCCCGAGCGGCTGCGCCGGCAGTTCGAGGGAGTGATCTGGCGGTTTCGGACGGGCGGCCAGTGGCGGGAGGTGCCGGGCGAGTTCGGCGCCTGGTCGACGGTCCACAACCGCTTCCGGCAGTGGCGGGACGCCGGGGTGTTCGATGCTCTGCTGGAGGGCGCGATCGCGGAGGCAGCCAAGCGGGGTGAGGTGGACCTGTCGCTGGTCAGCGTGGACTCCACGACCGTGCGGGCCCACCATGACGCCGCCGGGATGCACCTCGACCCCGACACCCTCGCCGATCTGGAGAAGGCCGCCGAGGAGGCGGAGAAGGCCCGGCAAAAGGGGGCTGCCCGGCGGAACAAGACGGGCAGCACGCCTCAAACGACCCGGGACGGGACGAGCGGCGACGTGCCCGGCGCAGACGCAAACTCCGACTGAAGGCCGCGCTGCTCGGGCGCTCCCGGGGCGGGCAGACCAGCAAAATCCACGTCGCCGGCGAGCGCAGGTGCCGTCCGCTGGCCTTCGCCCTGACCGAAGGCCAGGCCGCCGACAGCCCACAGTTCGTCCCCGTGCTGGAGAGGGTCCGGGTCCGCGGGCCCGTCGGCCGTCCCCGCACTCGGCCCGGCGCGGCCGCCGGAGACAAGGCCTACTCGTCCCGCGGCAACCGTTCCTACCTGCGCAGACGCCGGATCAAGGCCGTCATCCCGGAGAAGGCCGACCAAGCCGCCAACCGGAAGAAGAAGGGCAGCAGGGGTGGCCGGCCCGTCGGCCACGACGCCGGGCTTTACAAGGAACGTAACACCGTCGAGCGCCTGATCAACAAACTGAAGGCCTGGCGAGGCATCGCCACCCGCTACGACAAGACCCCGACAAGCTACCTCGCAGGCCTCCACCTTCGCGGTGCAATGATCTGGATCAAGGACCTCACCAAGGGAACTCCTTGATCACAACAAAATACGTGCCCTAGCCCGGAGGAGGGACCTTGGGCAGTTCGACCAGAGCGCCGATGCTCAGATGCTAGGCGAGCGGGTCTTGAGGTTGCGGCAGTCGATTAGCGTGCTGCAAGCGCAGCGCCGTGCTGCAGGGATGGAGTACCGGATCAGCGCCGATCAGGGATACCGGCCTGTGTCGCTTCGTGATGCCGGTGGCAGAGCTTGAACGCTGCTGGACGGGGTGGCTGCTCCTGCGGCGGCCCCACAGATCGGGACCGTAGCGAAGGTGGCGACGTTCGACTTCGCCCTCCCCGCACCTGCTGCCATCAGCTACGCGTGCGAAGCCAGGCCACCGCCGCCAGGCTAGGAAGGGCAACTTTAATTGGTGTACCCGGAGTCGTCAGCGTCACAAGTCGGCCAGCGCTACACCCCCAACGGCACAGGCCCTTACGGCCCGCTCAGCCTGACCATGGAGACCTCGCGATAGTCAGCTGTCCGTTCACCAGGAAGAGACTTAGCGGCAGCCCGCTGTCGAGTACGGCGAGAACGTCGACCTGGTGCTGGACCTGGATGTATCCCGCGCGGATTGGTCCGACGAAGACGCTGAGCGTCGGCGAGTCGGGGGTCGGCCGCTCCAGGGTGGCTTCGCCTACGGCCGGTTCCCTCCATGAGTCAAGGACAACATCGACGCTGACGGTTCTGCCGCCTATCAGTTCGCCAATCAGATCCCGTGGCTGACGCACGTATTCCAGAAGTTCATCGATCTCCCGCGGCGTGGCTTGGAACAGGGAGAGCCAGCCGTCAATCTGCCAGGCGGACACCCACTCCTTCATGTCTGCGGACGGGATGTGCTGGCTGGCTGCTACGGAACCCATGGCATGGGCGAGGCGGCGCGAGGTTATCCCAGAGGTGAGCAGCTTCAGGGCTTGGGCTGTGTCGACGCCGTGTCGCAAGTACCAGCCGGTCTCAAGGTGGAGTCGGGTGCGGGAACCGAAGTCGGAGAGTTGCGTGTTGACCAGGTGGATCAGCGCACCAAGGGTCCACGACAAGGCGTGCTCGAAGGTGCGACTGATGTTGTCGACAGTCTGTTCCAGTGCCCACACCCGCTCTACGGTCGGCAGCCAGCGCTGTGCGAGTCGAGGGATTGGCAGGCCGGAGGTCCAGTCGGTGATTGCTTGGCTCACTGGTACTTCCAGGGGGCTGCCCCGGTGCTCCCGGTCGGTGAACCTCCAGTTTCCCTCAACCTCGGGCAGACCGAGCAGCGTGTCGAGGACGCGGTGCTCGGCGAGGAAGTCGAGCGTGCGGCGAAGTGGCCACTCGTCCGGTGCCAGTGACCACCCTTCGAAGTCGCCTTCCCACTGTGTCTCGTCATGGTGTGCTGTCAGGGCACGGATCTCAAAGGTGAGCCACCGGGCGAGCTCGTCGAGGTTGCGGGCGGTGAATAGGCTGGTGCCGGTTGTGGCCCAGCGCCTGCGGGTTACAGGGTTGGTCGCGGCGTGAACTGCGGCGACCTTCTCGGCCAGCGATAGCCACCTTGAGCGTACCTGGGGGTCCTCCACGAGCTGGAGTGCGGGGAGGTTCTCGACGGCCTTGAGAGGCGTGATGTCCAAGGCGGGCATCGAGCCGAGGGCGTCCACCGTGAACCACACGTAGGCGGCGAAGTCCGCGACCAGCGTGCCCGCGAGTTTGAGCACCTCGTCAGCGTCGTTTCGGACCCTGTTTTCAGCCTCAGCGAGCTGTTCCAGGACTTGGGCGTCCAGTAGGGCTGAGGTGACGTGTAGCTGGTCATCGCGCGGGGTGAGTCGGTCGAAGTCGGCAGTCGTGGGTGTGACCTGTCGAGTGAGAAGTATCCATCCCTCGCTCTCGCGGCCTGCGCGCCCGGCCCGGCCGACTGCGTTTAGCAGCTCCGCGTCGGTCATCTGCCGTTGTCTTTCGTAGGTACGGAAGTCCCCGTCGATTGAATGATGGACGATGACTGTGCGTACAGGCAGGTTGACGCCGTCGGTCAAGGTGCTGGTGCTGGCGATCGCCAGGAGCTGCCCGGTGCGCAACGCGTCCTCGATCGCCTCTAGGACATCGTCGGGCAGCGCGCCGTGGTGGTAGGCGACGCCCTTGCGTGCGCACGACACCAAGGGGTGTTCCTCCCCTAGGGTTTCGGATAGGTAGACAGCCAAGGGCTCGGCCTCGGCCCGCGCTTCCAGGTGATCGGCTATCGCTCGTGCGGTGTTGCGGGCGTCCTTTCTTGTCGAGACGACCATCAGCACGCTGCCCTTGGTCGTCAGGTAGGCGGCGCCTGCCGCGAACAGTTGGTAGTTCGCGGTGCCGCCTGCGAGCAAGGTGTCCCTGCTCCAGTCCCCTTCGTACGTCTCGGCGAATGATCGTCGCCCGAGCTCCCGGGTGAGCAGCACCGTCGGTTTGGACGCCGTAGTGGGGCGCAGGGCCATCCGCAGGGCCATCGGCACTACAGCTTTGATGCGCCCGCGGGCTCTTTTGGTGGGCTTGCGCTCAGTCCGTTCCACGCGATCTCGCATGTAGTGCGGGGACAGCAATCCGTGCAGGCGCCGCGGTCCACGCCAGGTGTCGCTGAAGAACACCTCCTCCGGCGGGTGGGTCGGGTCCAACCAAGACGCCAGCGCCGCCCGGTTCCCCACGGCTGCGGACAGCAGCACTAGCCGCGGCGCACCCGGGTGAACCTGGCAGAACGCCAGCAGTCCCTCCAGTACAAAGCCTCGTTGGGCTTGCGCCATGTGATGGGCCTCGTCCACCACGATCAGCCCGACGCCGTCGAGGGCCTCCACGGGATCGTGGCGCAGCATGTGCATCAGCCGTTCGGGAGTGAGGATCTCCACGTCGTCGTTGAGATTTCCCAATGTCCTGTCGCTAATGGGGAAGTCCGGCAGATCGGCGGCCAGCCGCCGTCCCAGCAGCCGCAGCCGCCCACGCAGGGCTTGCCGCATCTCGCGGCCGAGGCTACGCATCGGCGACACGTACAGCACCCGGCCGCGGGCTTGCGCCAGATGCGCGCAGATCACCAGCTGTGCCATGAGCGTCTTGCCTGCGCTCGTGGGTACGCTGATGAGGCTACGCGTCGTCGCGGGGTCGACAGGGTTTCCCCGCTCGAGTTCGAGCAGTTTGCGCTGCGGCGGCCACAGCGTGAGCACCGGCGGGCTTGAGAGTGCGAAGGTCCGGGCGACGGCCGGCGGCGTACCTGGTGGCAGTAGCTGGTAGAGGCTGCTGTCAGAGAGGTCCTCACTGAGCTCGAGTAGGTGCGAGGCCACCCAGCGCGCAAGCAAGTCGCCGGTACCAGTCTGCTGCGCCACGACATCCCCGAGTAGTTGCACCGCGGTGTCGAGGTCATTCTGGTCGCCAAATGCGAGGTGCTGATGGAGGTGGTGAACTGCGTTGACGACGGCCTCGGCCGGACCGTACATGGTGCCGGCCAGCGTGTCCGGCCGATCGAAGCGGCGGCCGAGAAGTGCGCGGAGTTGGGCAAGCTGGTGGCGCCAAGCCCGAAGCACCGTGGTGAGTTTGGGGCGATCCATGCCGAGGAAGGCCACGCCCGCCTCGAGAGCGAGGGTTTCGATGTGGTCGGGGAGCTCTGCGTCAGTTGTTACGAGCCGTTCGACTGTGCGGTAGACCGCAGTGGCGTTGGGGTCCTGCTCGCATCGCCGGTAGCCAGCCTGCGCGGCAAATGCGATCTTCAGACGCTCGGTATCGTCGTGCTCACCGGCGAGGGCGAGGTCGAGGACGTGCGCACTGACGGCGAACGCGTGACGGACCTGCGCGGGGTCATAGTCCGCGGCGCCAGGGCTGACTGCGGCAAGGCCGTGGAGGAGCCACGCAGTGTTCAGGACCTCCTCCGGAACACCTGCGCCGGCCCGCACGGCATTGATCTCCAGCTCCGTCAGGAGGGCAAGAAGCTCCGCAGGGGCTGGGAGGATCGCACCGCTGTGATCACCAAGGGCAAGAGTCAGTACCTGAAGGTCTAGAGTGCGTTCCACACATAGCTCCTCACGTCCTTGGAGAAATCACCAAGTTCATCGATTCCGATAATCAGCCCTGCCATCGCGCCGTCGTGCCTGTGCGAGGTGAAGTGCGTGTGAGACAGGTGGAACGCCTGATGCGGGACCGCAGCCTCGTCGAGTGCCACGCTCACCCCCGCGTTGCTGGAAGGGGCTGCCTGCACCCATTGCCGCACTAGGGTGCTGACAAACGCGTGCGAGTCCTTGGAAAGGTGTTTGTCGGCGAACGACATCATCGCCAGGTATTCGGCCCCGCTCGCGCCGAGCTGACGCCACGCGTTCCGGATCGTCGTTCCCACATCGCTCGACTTCGCGGGGTCGGCCGTGAATTTCTTCATCTCCCATAGCCTGAAGGAGAATCCGCCCTCCGCGCCTGTCAGACGGTGAACGACGATCCCGTCACCACCACTGTCCGTCACCGTTCCGCTCGGCGAGTTGATGATTTCGATTGTACGGTCGGCCTCCGGCGGGAGCTCGCGCGTTGTCAAGTACCACAGCCACTCGCCGACATATCCGATGAGAGCGTTGGTCGCCTCCTCTCCCGCCGCCTTGAACACCGGTATGGCAAAGGCGAGCACCTCCGCGCGGTCGTCGCCAGTCAGCTTCGTTCCCGAGAGCGCGGCATGCCGCCACAGGCTGTAGGCCGCCGGTTGATTGCCGGTGCGATCCTTCATGACCGAATCGGCCACGATCCACGCCGCCGCTGCCCGTGCCTCCGCGCTCAAGTCGTCGAAGACGACCAGCTCCCACGGACACACTTGCCCGGTTCCCTTGCTCGAGCGGTCGAACAACGCAGTCAGCCGCCCACCAACAGCATCAGCCCGCCGCTGCGCGTCGTAGGCCGGTATAGAGGCCACTCCAAACTCCTCACGCCCCCTGGGGAGTACATCTTAGGGAGAACATCCGTTCCAGAGCTGTCAGGCATCGGTGGCGGCCTACTCAGGGAGCCGGCAGTCCGTGCATCGACGGCGCGAGGCTGAACGGGCCGTGGATCAACCATCTCGACGGAGACTCTGTCGGCGCAGAGAGTAGTGGCGTCGAGGTCCCAGCCGTGGGAGAGCAGAGTCAACAGTTCAGAGGGGCGCGGCCGTCTTGGTTCACTGGACCAGCCGCAAGTGACGTATGGGTGCTTCGAGCGTGATCGATGTTCCTGTGTTGCTTCCTTGGCTCAGATCGGGTGCCGGGTGCCGGTCTGCTGCGAGGTGCTTGCTGAGGGTCCGACCAGCCTTCTCGATGGAGCTCTTGTCCGGGTGCAGATAGCGCTGGGTCGTGGTGATGTGTCCGTGTCCGGCGATCTTCTGGAGGACGTGGATGGGGACGCCGGCGTCGGCGAGCCAGGTGAGGCCGGTGTGCCGGAGGTCGTGGCGGCGCAGGTACTCGTAGCCGAGGCTAACGACGACTTCGTCCCAGTGGGTGGCGTCGCGCAGGATGGCGGTGGTGATGCGGCCGCCGCGCGGGCCGGTGAAGAGGCGGGCCATGGGGTCGTTGCCGACGACGTTCATGCGCCGGTTCACGAGGTCGCGGATCTCTTCGATGATGGGGACGGTGCGCCGCCGTTTGCCCTTGGTGCCCTTGTCGATGAGGCCGCCGGGGGCGGTGGTGGTCTGGCGGCACAGGTCCCAGGTCCAGTCGAAGCGGTTGATGTCTTTGACGCGGACGCCGGAGACCTCGCCGATGCGGGCGGCGGTGCAGGCGGCGAAGCGGACGATGTCGCCCCAGCCGCGGTAGTGGTTGTGGGAGCGTTCGACCAGGGCGTTGGCGAGTTCGTCGAGGGCGTCCCAGTCGGCGAGGGCGAGGGATCGGGGGTCGTCGAGTTCGTCCTCTGCTTTCTTGTAGAGGCGTTGCCAGCCGTTGATGCGTGAGGGGTTGAAGTCGATGAGGCCGTCGCGGACGGCCTGCTCCATGACGCGGACGAGCGGGGCGAGGCTGTTCTTGACAGAGGAGACGCTGAGCCCGTCGGCGATCCAGGAGTGGAGGGCCCGGTCGGTGATGCCGTTGGTGATGTTGGTGACGGGTATGTGGCCGATGACCGGGACGACGCGCAGTTTCCAGCCCGCGGTATAGGGGTCGAGGGTGGTGGTCTCCAGTCCGCGCATCGCCAGGCCCCAGTTCTCGTCGCCGTAGTCGGCGAGGGTCATGGTGAGGGTTCTGGGGGTGATACCGCGTCCTGCGGCCCGTTCCATGCGGGCGATCCATGCTTCGGCCTCGGCCTCCGTGGGGACGGAGGCGGAAGCGGACTTGCGGCCGCCGCTGTTGGGTTCTGTCCAGCGCACGCGGGCGCGGTAGCGGAACTCCGGGCGGCGATCGGGTCGGTGCTCGATGTCGGTGGTGAGCTTGACACCCATCGGGATGAGCGGGGTGCGGTCGGACATTCAGGCTGCCTCGGATGGGTCGGTGCGCTTCTGGGCGAGCCACAGCTGGGTGTCGGGGATGCTGTAGAGGTAGAGCCGGGGCGCGATCTGGACGAAGGGCGGGCCTTGCGGGGGAGTGGCGGAGCGCCAGCGCCGCAGGGTCGAGGGGTCGACCTTCAGCAGCGAGGCGAGTTCCTCGGTCGAGTACCAGCCGCTGTGCAGGAGGTCGAACTCCGTTGCCGGGTCGGGTTCGTGCGCGGGGCAGGCGGCGATGGCCGGAGTCGGGTTCGAGAGCCGGTTCGTGGCGGGGATGTGGGATCGGGCGTGCATGGTCTCCCTCTGCTGGGTGGTGGAGCCGCGTGGGCTCGGCCGGGCACGCCCACAGTCACCTGTCCGCCTGGACGGGCGGAACAGGGTTTGGCGTGCTGGATGGGGCAGACCGTATGCACGCCTGGTTGTGTGAAGCGCGTCGAGATTCGGCGGGCAGGCCGGGTGGGAGGCGACCTGGCGTCTGCGATCGCAGAAGAGCGTCTGTCACTGTCGGAGGTCGCTGCAGGTCGGCCCAGGGCGGGAGCCGATTCTTGGTGCCGGCTGCGATGCGCGCTGCGGATGGCGTCCTTGTCTGGTGGGGTGCGGTCGGGCTGTCCTGGCGATGCTTCGGGGTACCCTGAAAGTGGCGGTAGACGAGGAGCTTCGGACACGGTCTGTGACGAGGTAAGGGGCGCTGCATGGTCGGTGCCTGACGTCCCACCGCAGCTAACTCAAGAGCTGCGGACTTTTAATCCGTAGGTTCAGGGTTCGAACCCCTGGCGGCCCACCCGACGCGAGGCCAGGTCAGATGCTGTCTGACCTGGCCTTATTCGTGCCCGTAGCGGTTTGGGGCTCGCTCGCGCCGCTCGGGATAGTGCCCGGAATGCCGGAATTGTGGACCAGTGCGGGGACGGTGCGGGGACGACGCCCCCGAACCGCCCCCTCGGACCCCCTTTCCACCCACGTCCACCACCCTCCAACCGGCCCCGGACCCGTCGTGCTACGTCACGATCCGTGGATCAAAATCCCCGCAGAGCTGACGCGCCGATGGGGCCGGTTCCAGACTGTCCGGATGAAGACGCTCGACTACGGCCAGCTCGCGGAAGCGATGAGGCACCCGCGCCACCACGAGATGCAGCAGGACCTGGTGCCGCTGATCGAGCAGGTGCGTGCCTGCCACAGCGAGCGGGACGGCTACGAGGTGCAGGCCGAACTCCTGGGTCGGCTCCTGGCGGTGGAAGAGGACCGGTTGGCCTTTAGCCAAGCGGTCAAGCGGATGAAGAAGGGTCTCGCGCCGCAGCCAGGAGCACCGGAGCCGGCGTCGGGCCGCGACCCCGGGGAGATCGACACTTGGATCTTCGAACGCGACCTGTGCGAGAGGCTCGGTCGGCAACTGCGCAGCCTGGGGGACTCCCTGGCCTGGCGGGCGTTCAACTACGACCGCCGTGTCCTGCTCTCCTGGTGCCGCAACATGCCGTCGGGCATGGTGGCGGGGAAGAAGGGGCTGGCGGCCGAACTCGCCTTCGTCGAGGAGCAGTGGCGAGAGCACGGCCGGTTCGCTCTGATGCACGACCTGACGAACTGCCTGCGGATCGGCGACGTCACCGTGTGGGACCCGGAGGCCGGCCCGCGGATCGTGGAGATCAAGACCAGCGAGCGCCACCGGCAGTCCAAGCAGCAGCGCCGGATCGACGCCGCCCACGCAGCCCTCGACGCCGGCGGGAACCTGCCCGGCGACCACCCCGACGAGCGAATCCACGACCTCGGCATCCCGCTCCGCACCCACCTCGACCTGCTGGGCTTCGCGGCCGAGAGGGCCGCCAGCGAGGCCGTGTGCGCGCTGAAGGTCCCCGGTAGCCGCGCGCTGTGCGTCGTGGACGTCTACGGGATGCACGCGCAGGGCTGGACGGACGACGAGTTCGGGGCACAGCTGGAGAAGCAGTGGCGGGCCGCGAAGCGGCGGGCGGGCATCGACGCCTCGCCCGAACTGAACATCCAGTTCAACAGCTTGGACTCGGCCGCCCGCGACCCGCTGCGGGTTCCCTGGGCCAGCTACCCGCTGCACCCGGTGCTCTGCGCCCGCCTGATCGGCGACATGGCCGTCTTCACCGTGGAGACCTCTGGGCCGCGGCTCGCCGACGACCTCACCGGCCGCGGGCTGCCTGCCACCTGGGTGCGGTTCCCGGCGCCTGACGGACCGGTGCAGCCGGGGGAGGTCGTGATGGAGATCGACACTTCCCGGTCTCTCGCCACCGGCCCCGGGGGCAGCCTGATTCTGCAGAAGAAACTGCAGGCCCAGCGCTCCGAGTTGGACCGTTACATGATCGAGCTGATGGATCAGGACTCGTGGGTGGCCGGCATCCGGCACCTGGCTCATGCTCCGGACATCTCCAGTCGACCCTGGCCGGTGTTCCGCGACGAGCACCTGGTCTGGTGCTGACCGACCGGGGCGGCTCGGGCCTGTGCTACCTGGGGTCGGCGCGGACTGCCAGCCGGTGGGGTCGAGCGTGAGCGCGGCGTCGGCGATCCGCTGGGCTGAGGCGGTGTGAGGGCCGCGCGGCAGCGGTCGATCTTGCCCTGCACGGCGGGGATGCCCGCGGCGCGGTACTTGGCGGCGCGCAGCAGGCAGTCGAGCTTGTCGGCGTCCTTGGCGCAGCGGGCCTCGGGGGTGGTGCCCTCCTCGAACTCGGCGATCGCGTCGGCGAAGAGGGACTGGATGGCGGGGTGGGCGGTCGCGGTCTGGTCGGCGACGACCTTGCGGGGGTCGGCGGCGGTGACGTACTTCCGGGTGAGGGGGGTCAGGTCGCCGGTGCGGCCCTCGGAGATGCCGTGGAGGGCACCGAGCAGGGCGGTAAGGAGTCCGGTGGACGGGGAGCAACCGGGGCCGGAGACCACCTTCGACCCCGGCAGCCTGCTATGCGGCGGCTGACCCGCTCTCCTGCTCGCAGCCGCCGTCCCCGGCCGAGGGGCGCAGTTGTGTCACCCGCGCCATCGCCTCTCGAAACGCGCCCTGCACCGCCACCTCGTCCGTCCCGCGAGCCGCGACTTCCACGATGCCGCGCAGGCCGTGCCGCAGTTCCACCGAACCGACGGCGGCCTGGTCGGTGAACTGCTCGGGCTCGAACTCGAACGTCGCCTGCCGACGGAGCGGCAGTTGGTAGAGGGTCGCGCCGGTCCGGCGGTCCAGGCCGGCGGCAAGGGAGTAGACCTCGCCGTGCCGGGGCTGCCGGTCCCACAACCGCCCCCGCCCGAACCAGCGGGTGCGCCGCTTCGGCATCTCGACGGCCGCCTCGACCAGCCCGGAGTCCTCGCGCGAGACGACGTTGTTCCAGAGGTCGACAAGGGCCTGCGCGTCCTCGGCGGAGGTCATCGCGACCTCGATCCCACCGAACACCAGCAGGTAGACCAGCGGGGCGCTGCTGGCGGCGCGGGACTTCATCGGCACCAGGGCAGCGGCCTTCTCCGCGCTTTCCCGGTCGAGGGAGGGCAGCACCGAGGTGTAGGTGTCGGCGGTCAGCACGATGGTGGAGTGCCCGAGGACCTCCTGCACCACCTTCAAGTCCGCGCCCGCGCCCAGCAGCAGGGTCGCCGCGAGGTGCCGCAGGTCGTGCAGGCGGACTGGCGGCAGCCCGAGCTTGGCGCACAGCAGCTCGAACCGGTCGGTGAGGTAGTCCGGGTGGACCTCGGTGCCGTCCTCGCGGACGAACACCTTCGTCGTCACCGGCCACGGCACCCCGGCCTCGGTGGCCTCCCGCCGGGCCTCGGCCATGCGGTCGCGGTGCTCACGCAACTCCTGGAGGGTGTGGCTGTCGAGCGCGATCGTGCGCTTGCTGTCCGCCTTCGGGTCCTTCTCCAGCTTCTTGCCCTTCACCGTGACCACCTGCCAGTCGACGGTGATGACCGCGGTCTCCAGGTTCGCCTTCGGCCACTCGAAGCCGGCACCCTCGCCCCGGCGCAGCCCGCGGAAAATCGCCAGGTGCCAGAACGCCCGCAGCCAGTCCCCCTCGATGCCGTCCAGGAACCGGCCAGCCTGCTCGGGGGTCCACACCATCACCTTCGAGGGCTTCTCGCCGGTGCGCTCCCACTCCGCGACCCGCTCCGGCGTCCACAGCAGCGCCTTCGGCCGCTTGCTCGTCGGCAGCTCCACCAGGCTCGCCCAGTTCCGGCTGATCTTGCCGGACTTCACGGCGGCGGTCAGCGCGGAGCGCAGCGTCGCGCGGATGCGGTGCATCGTGGCTGGTTCGACGATCCGCATCTGCGGGTGGTGCTGCCGCTGGGGGATCTGCGGCTCCGGAACCGGCGGCGGTGGGGCATCGCGCTTGGGCCGACCCGGCTTGCGGCCGTAGAGCTTCTTCCACTCGGCGTGCTCGGCGCGGGCCTGGGCGATCAGCGCCAACTCGTACGCGATGACCATGTTCCGGGCCTGGATCGCGTCGAAAAGGTCGGCGATCGGCTCGGCGGTCAGGTCCTCCAGCTTGATGCGGCCGAGCGCGGGGATCAGGTAGATCCGCAGGTGGCTTTCGTAGGCGCTGGCGGTCGTCGCCTCCAGCGTCTTGCGCCGCTTCAGCCAGTCCGTCAGGTACTCGCCGACGGTGGTCCGGTGGTCGATCACCTCCTTGCGGTCGACCTTCCCGATTACCTTCCTCAGAGCCTCCTGGGCCTTGTCCTGGTCCTCGAACCCGCCCTTGCGCTCCCGGTTGCGGGTGCCGTCCGGATTCGGGGCGAGTTCAAGGAAGTACCACCAACTGCCGTGCGCCTTCTTGCCTTTGAGTTTCGGGCAGCGGGAGCCGAGCTCGCGCTTCTTCGGCTTGCCGCTGGCGTCGAGTACGGGCTGGCCGGCGTGGTCGAGTACGGGCTCCCGGCAGGTGCAGCGGCGGTAGACCCGTCCGGCTCCAACGTTGCTCATCGGCGGGTCACCTGCCGAGTGCGCGGGCTCGGGTTGTGCATGGTCACAGCTCTCAATCGGCGTCCGGGTCCGCCAGCTCTGGCGGAGGTCATGGGCACGCCCACAGTCACCAAGTCCGTGCCGATCAGGGCACAGACCGCCTTGTGGGTAGGGAAGTTGGCGAGACCGTACGGGTGCTGTTCGGCTTCGGTCGCGTCGAGCGTGGACGGGCCGGGCGTCTGTGCTGCTGGCTTGGACGGGCATGGACGGGGAAGGACCGGGATGGAGCTAATGCCCTGCCCGGGAGGGGCAGTTGCCCGACATCAGGCCCTGGGTGGCGGGCGGTGCCCACGACCCGCAAGGACGCCATCTGCGACATGCATTGGCTGTGATCTGCACGAATATGGCCCCCGGTGTACCAGCGGGACCGGGTGTAGCGCCCGCCGGGACGGTATGGGCCGGGGGTGGACGGCGGGACGCTAACCCGCCCCGCACGCCAAGGTGCGGGGCATGGACACCACGACCGCCGCACCGGCCCTTCCCGACCCGCAGGTCCGCCCGACGATGACCGTGCCCGAGGCCGGCCGACTGCTCGGCCTCGAACGCGCGGCGAGCTACAACGCCGCCCGCCGCAAGGAGATCCCGACGATCACGGTTGGTCGCCGCCTGCTGGTGCCCACCGCCAAGCTGCGCGCCCTGCTCGGCCTCGACACCACCGACACGGCCGCCTGACCATCCCGTCCCCGAACGCCGCGCCGGACCGCGAACCCGGCGCCCCACCCTGGTAGGAGAGCACAGGCATGACCTGGTTCGCCGTCGGCGACACCACCGACGACCACCCCAAGATCCTCGCCGCCGGGAACGCCGCCGTCGGGCTGTGGGTGCGCTGCGGGGCCTACGCCAGCGCCCACCTGACCGACGGGCTGATCCCGGCGGCGCTCGCCGCGAAGAACGGCACCGCCACCCAGATCGCGAAACTCCTCTCTGCCGGCCTCTGGCACGAGGCCGGCCACGTCTGCGGCGGCTGCCCGCAGCCGGGCGAGGGCGAGTACGTGATGCACGGCTACCTCGAGGCCAACCCGAGCCGCAGCCAGGTGGAGGAGCGGCGGCGGCGCGCGGCGGCGAAGAAGCGCCGTCAGCGAGGCGACGAGCCCGATTCTGAAGCCGATCCGGCGGCGAACCCGGAGCCCGCTGACGGCGAACACCCAGGCCAGCAAGGCGAGTCCCCAAGGGACGGTCGGGGTCCTCGCGCGCGCCCGGCCCCTGCCCTCCCCTCCCGCAGGGAGGGGGCTGGTGTGGGTGCTGAACGTGCAGGTGGGTGGGGGGCGGCACGCCGCCACCCCCTTCCCGACGACTTCGCCCCGGATGCTGCAGGGCTGGCCTGGGCGGTGGCCGAGGGCCACGCCGACCGGCTCGGCGGCCCCGGCGGGCTCGCGGTGGTGACCGCGGCGTTCGCGGACTGGCACCGGGGCCGGGCCACGCTCGGCGCCAACTGGCAGGCCCTGTGGCGCAAGTGGGTGCGGGAGCAACGCGAGTGCCCGGGCGCGGTCCGGCCCGCCCGGCCCGCGCCGAGCGCCGTGGGCCCGGCCGCCGGGGCGCGAGCGACGCTGCCGGGGTCAGCGTCGCCGAGCGGTTCGCGGCGATCGAGGACGAGATCGCGCAGGACCGGGAGCCGACGCCGGAGACGAGGCCGCTGACGCTCGTCCCGGACCGGCCCGGAGGCCGCGCACCGCGCGCAGCCGCACCGATGCCCGGCCAGCACCCGCTGATGGCCGCTCTGCCGGGCGGGCGCGCCCGCCAGCCCGACCCGGTGGACGTGCTGATGGTGATCGCCGACCACGGCCAGGCCAGCGCCGTCGCGCAGTTCGGTTGGCGGGCGGTGGCGGCGCTGCTCGCCGCCGACGGCCCGAAGGCGGGTGAGGGATGAGCGTCCTGCCGCAGCAGGGCCTACCGCGGTGCCGGCGCTGTGGGACCCCGGTGCACTGGACCATCACCGCCTCCGGGGCGCGGCTGGCCGTCGACGCGAACCCCTGTGCGATGGGCAGCACGGCGGTCTACCGGGACGGCATCGGCACGATCCGCTCCCGGCGGCCGACGGCGGAGCTGCCGCTGCTGCCGTACGAGCGGCTGCACCTGCCGCATGTGGCCACGTGCACCGCCGATGCCGTACGGCGCAACCCTGGCCGCCGCCGGGCGTCTTGACAGTGTGCGGGCCGAGAATGCCGCATGCTGCGGTGCGGCCGGGAGGAATGGACGACGAAGGAAGGGCGCGTGGTGCAGGAGTACGGGGCGGTGCTGTCGGCGCTGCGCGGCTGGGGGAACGTCCGGCCGACCGAGGGAGGGTGGCTCGCCCGCTGCCCGGTGCACGACGACCGGCAGGGCTCTCTCCTGGTGCTCGCCGCCGGAGACGGCCGCGTGGAGCTGGACTGCCTCGGCGGCGACTGCGACCCGCAGGACGTGGCAGCGGCGCTGCGGCTCGGCCCGGAGAACGTCGTGGTCGCGCCGCCGGCGTTCGAGGACGGGCCGGGTTGGCTCTGGCCCGGGTACGTGCCGGAGGCCGGAGTGACCGTGATCGACGGGGAGGACGGTACGAGCGCCCTGGTGGTCGCCCTCGACGTGGCCGCGCGGATCGCGCAGGGCAGCACCCTCCCGGACGGCCAGCAGCACCGGCAGGCCCGCGGGGTCCTGGCGCTCGCCTCGCCGCAGAACGCCCAGCGGATGACGGAGATCCTGGCGGTCTCCGGCCCGGGGGCCGACCGGATCGAGGTCGTCGAGGTGCTGGGCGGGCGCGGCGGGCAGCGGGGGCTGCGCCTTCCCGCCGACGCCGACCGCCTCGAACAGCTCCTGCGCGAGCGCGCCCCGGACCTGGTGGTGCTGGACCTGATGTCGCTGTGCCCCTACCGGATGCCGGTCGGCCGGGCGCTGCGCGCACTGGCGGACGTGGCGGCCCGCCTCGGCACGGCCGTGATCGCGGTGCGGGAGGCCTCGAAGCGGTCGGGCTGGATGGCCGCGCACCGCGCGCAGGAGGCTGCCCGGCCCTCGATGGCAGCCGCGGTGCACCTGGTCGTCGCCGGAGCCGACGGAGCGCTGGCGCTGGTGCCGGTGCATACCAGCCACTGGACGGTGATGGGCGGCCTGCAGTTCCAGGCGCCGGGCCACCGGCCGGTGGTGTGGAGCAGCCGGTTCCCGCACGGCAGCGGCCAGGCCCTCGCCTGGGCGGACGTGCGCCGGCGCCGTCCGGCGAGCACCAACGCCCGGGACCTGCTGTGCAGCCTGCTGTCGGCCGGACCGGTGCCCACCCGGGACGTCCTGGCGGCGGCGGTCGCGGCCGGCCTCGCACCGCGTACGGTGCAGCGGGCCCGGCAGCAGCTCGGCGTGGTGGCGTCGAAGACCGCCCGGGGGTGGGTGCTCTCCCTGCCGGAACAGGGCCCCTCCGGGGGAGGGGCCCTGGTGGGGGGTCAGTGAGTCGGCTGCGGGCTGCGGGGGACGCTCGGGGCCGGGTTCGGCTCGGGCAGCAGGGTCTCCGTTGTGGACGCGCTCGGCGCGGGGGCGGCGACGGTCGGGGCGGTGACGACCTCGGTGGCGGTGGCGGTGGCGGTCACGGTGATCGTGACGGTGACGGTCGGGGCGGGCTCCAGGGTCGGGATCGAGGCGGGCTGAACGGTCGTGGTGGGCACCGGGGCCGCGGTGACCGTCGCCGGGGCGGGGACGGTCGGGGCGGTGGAGAGGGCGGTGGGGGCCAGGGCGGTGTCGGCGACGGCCGGGACGGGCAGGGCCGGGGTGTTCAGAGGGGCGGTCGCCGGGGCGACCGGGGCGGTCGCCGGGCGGGCGCTGACGAGCATGCCGCTCGTGAAGGCGGTGGTGACGGCGAAGGCGACAGCGGCGTGACGGGCAGTCAACCGGTTGGTCAGGGCCATCGTGAAGGTCTCCTCGGGTAGGGCCGGGGGTTCGCGGTCCCCGGCTGGCGGTACCAGCCTCGCAGAGAAACAGACTCAAGTCTATAAAATTAGCTAAGGTAAATTCACCCTCGGCGCGACACCGCGCAGCAGCTGCGGCAACCTGACCCACCGACCGACACCGACACCCCGGGGGAAGCGTGAACAGGCCACTGCCCGCGGTCGCCGCCCGCCGCCCAGGCAGGCTCGGCCGCCGCCTCTACGCCGAACTCGCCGACGCCACCCCCGCCGTCCGCCGCCGCTTCTACACCACCCTCGACACCGCCGACTGGGCGGAAGTCCTCGCCGCCGCGGCCACCGAGGCCGGCACCCCCTACGCCCTGTGGGCCGACGACCCGGTCGGCTTCGTGGAAGACGTCCTCGGCGAGAGCCAGTGGAGCCGCCAACGCGACATCCTCGAAGCCCTCATCGACAACCGCCGCGTCGCCGTCCCCTCCTGCTTCGGCTCCGGCAAGACCCACATCGCCGCGAGGGTCGCCGTCTGGTCCTCCGTCGTCCACCCGCCCGGCACCGCTCTCACCGTCACCACCGCCACCCGCGCCCGCCAGGTCCAGCGGCAGATGTGGCCCCACATCCGCCAGGTCGTCGCCCGCGCCGGCCTGCCCGGCGAAGTCGGCGTCACCCAGTGGAAGATGCCCGACCACCACGGCTCGGACGTCGTGGTCGCCTACGGCTTCAGCGCCCCCGACCACGACGAGGCGGCCGTCCAGGGCATCCACGCCCCGCGGCTGATGTTCATCGTGGACGAGGCCGGCGGCATCGGCCGGATCATCGGCGCCGCGATGCGCGGCGTCCTCACCGGCGAGCACACCCGCGCCCTGCTGATCGGCAACCCCCCGACCGACGACGAGGGCTCCTGGTTCGAGCAGACCTGCAACGACCCGGCCGTCCTCGTCCTGCCGATCAGCGTCTACGACACCCCGCTACTGTCCGGCGAGCGCACCCGCCGCTGCCGCGCCTGCCCCGCCCAGGCCCCCGCGCACCTGCTCGCCACCCACCTCGTGGACCGCCAGTGGGTGGACGACACGATCCGCGACCACGGCGAGGACGCCCCGTTCGTCCAGGCCAAGGTCCACGCCCGGTTCCCCCGCGGCGGGCAGGCCCGCGCGATCCCTGCCTCCTGGGTCGAACGCGCCGCCGACAGCCCCGAACCGGACGGCCCCGGCTACACCGCCCTCCACACCCTCGGCCTGGACGGCGAGACCAGCCCCAACCGGGTCAAGCGCGGGGCGTGGATCAGGCTCGGCGTCGACGTCGCGGCGGACGGCGGCGACGAGTTCGTGATCGCCCGCTCCGTCGGCGACCTGGTGGAGCTGCGCCACAGCACCGCAGGCCAGGAGAACGCAGACCCCGTCGTCGTCGCCGGCGTCGTCCTGCGCGAGATCACCGCCGCCCAGCGCCTCGCCTCCACCCTCGGCAGCACCGCACCCGTCCGGGTCAAGATCGACGGCGTCGGCCTCGGCTGGGGCGTGGCCGGCCTGCTGGAGGCGTGGCGGCGCGAAGGGCTCCACTCCGCCGAGATCGTCGCGGTACTCGCCAGCGAGGGAACGGGCCGGGACGACGAGGCCGCGACGCTGCGCCCCGGGACCAAGCGCGACGAGATGTGGCTGGCCATGCGGTCGCTGCTCTCCCCCAACGGGCAGGGCTCGCTGCGGCTGCGCGCCGACCGCCGCACCCAGGCCCAGATGTCGGCGCCGAAACTTGAAACCAACTCCGCCGGTCGGACCGTCATCGAGTCCAAGCGCTTCATGCGGCGGCGCGGCGTGAGCTCACCGGACCGGGCGGAGGCAGTCCTGCTCGCCCTCTACGAGCCCCACGTCGCACGTCGGCGCGTGCGCGTCATCGCCTGACGGCCCATCAGTAAAATCCGGCATTAAGGGCCAATGTGATTTGCGCGTAATGAACCATCAAAATATTGGTGTTGACAGGCGAGTTGGGGCGCGGATTGGATTCGCTCCCTGAGCGCGATCATCGAGTCCGGCGGGGGGACGTTCGGACTGTTGGCATGTTCGCGCCTTGCCAAAACGCGCGCTGATCCAGCAACAGGGGGGCAGATGCCATCGCTTGCGCGTCTTACCGGGCTGCCGGAAATCGGCCTGGCCAAATTCCCCGACACCCCCTCCGCCTGCCTCTCCCGAAGGATCGACGCGGTCTGGCCCCTGCGCCCAGGGGACTGCACACCCAAGCGAGGGATTTTGGCCCAGAGCCTCGCCGTTGCAGACCTCCAGGAGTGGGCTGACGCCTCCCTCCACCAGCTCGCCCATCGTGCCGCCGCTGTCGGTGTGGCGGCGCTTGCCGTCGCCACCGACAACGGCGACGTGCCCCCAGCTCTGGTAGGCGCGCTGATGGCCCTGCGGGTGCCGCTGCTGACCGTCCCCACCGAAACCTCGTGGGTCGACGTTGCGGAAGCGGTCAGGCGCGAGAGGGCGGAAGACCAGCGCCTGGCCGTCGGTTGGCGGGACTGGCTGGCCAGCCAGCTGCGCCAGGCGCAGGACGGCCGACAGGTTGCCCGGATCGTGCGGTGGCTGGCCACCCAGGCCGGCATCCGCGTCGCCTTGATCGGCAGCGACTCCTCACTCCTGGCCGCAGCCCCCCAGCTCGCTGCCCGGGCCCTCCCTGCCCTGGCGGACACGATCCAGCAGATCGCCTCCGGGGCCCTCCAGTCGGCGGCTTTCGAGGAGAACGGCACCCGAAAGCGTCTGCTCGCTGTCGGCGGCGGGCAGACGCGGGCCGTCCTCGTCCTGGCCAGGGACTCCCCGTTCGACCGGACCGCCAACCAGATCATCAACCGGACCGTCGACCTGCTCGCCCTGCACCTCCTGGTCGAGGACGTCAAGGCCCGCCAGGACAGCCACCATGCCGCGGGCGCGGCGCTGCGCGCGGCCATCCTGCAGCTACTCATGGCCGGCGAGGCAGACGTTGCCGGGAAGGTCGCGGCCAGCCTCTACCCGGCAGGCCAGTTCCAGCACCCCGTCGCCCGCCTCTACGTCCTGGAGGGGCGGCCCGACGACCGCGACGACCTCCTGAAGGAGTGCCAGCGCCGGGTCGGAGCCCTCGCACTTGTCAATCCGTGCACAGATTTCGCCGAGCACGTTCTCGTGGTCGCGCCGCAGCCGTGCGCCACCCACGAGGAGGACGGCGGGGTCGCCGAGGCCCTGCACGCGCTGGTCGCCGAGCAGCCCCGCCGCTACCTCGGCAAGAGCGACATCCGGCCGATCGCCGAGACGAACCAGATGTACCGGCACGCCCTGCGCTCGCTCACCAGCGCCCGGTTGGACCGCAGCCGCACCGCCGTCTACGACCAGCGCGGACGGTTGCCAGAGCTGCTGAACTATCTCCGGCCCGGGTGGTCCCGTGTGGTGCTCGGCCCGCTCTTGGCGGAGCCGGCACCAGAGCGGGACCTCCTCCTTCAAGCCCTCAACCTCGCCCTGCACACCTCGGTGCGCGAAGCTGCCGAGCTGATCGGCGCCCACCGCAACACTGTCGCCAGCCGAGTCAGGGCAGCCGCCTCCATCCTGGATCTCGACCTCGACAGCATCCGCCACCGCGCGGTGGCCGCCGTGGCCCTCGAGGCCTTCGGGTTGGAGGGCCCGCGCGACGATCTGGAGCCGGTCGAAGTGGTGGAGGACCTGAGGGACTACCTCGTGGGGTCCGAGGCCCAGGCGTGGCAGAGCGATCTTCTCAGCCCTCTGCCCGCGGACCTGGCCGAGTCGGTGAAGGAGTGGGTGCTGGCCGACGGCGACACCGCACGGATGGCTGCCGCGCTCGGTGTCCACCAGCAGACTGCCCGCAAGAGGTTGAGGGGGGCGACCCTCCATGTCCAGCGGGATCTGCTCGGTCATACCGCCGACGTCTACGACGTCGTCTTGGCGGTGGCCAGCCACTTTGCCCTGCCGGTTCCTCTTCGCCGCGGCTGAGCACCGGCGGGCGACTTCGGAAATCGGCCTGCCCCCGCGTTGGCGGTGGCCAGAGCGCCATTGCGGACCGTGAAGCGTGAGTCCGAGTGCGCGGTAACTTCCAGTGAAGTACGCGCCTCGGCTCTGCTGCCACCATGCCCTCAGCAAGAGGGTCAGATCAGTTAAATAGCGCCATAATCGGTTATTTGAGGGCGCTTAAAGGTTACGGAAGCGTACGGCCTTGTCTCTCTAGGTGAGCATCGAGGTTGACCGTGGTCACTCCGGGTCGCTACAGTCCGTGATGGCCGCGGGCCTGGATGGGTCGAGATCACATACGGTTAGTACTCGATGTGCAATGGTGACACCACGCCTGTGCATTGAGCAGATTCCTATCGCGGCGACCGCCATCTACGGTCGATCTTGGGGGGGATTCCCCGGCATCTAGTGCCAGGAATGGAGGGGGAGTTGAAGACTTTTGCCGTGCTCGGGTCAAGTGGGCGCGCATTGCGAATCGCTCAGCGAATCGCCGCAACGCGCCGCCCGGTTCGCACCTGGGACGTCAGTGGATTGAAGATCACCGGGATATCACGATGCCCGACGCCGCGAGAAGCAGCAGACGGTGCCGACGTCCTGTTGACCCTCATCGAGGACGCCGACGAGCTCCACGAAGCACTCACTGACCCGGCCGCCGGCGCGCTCAACGCCCTCAGCGCCGGAGCGCAGTGGTTTCACCTGTCGTACACGCCGTTCGGCGAAGACACCTACGTCCTCGCCCGCCAGCACGGAGTCACCTGCCACCACACCCCGGTACACGACTCCGCCAGCACGATGGTCGTCATCGGCCCCGCCGCAGACGACCTCCATACCCGGGCCATCTGCGACACACTCCTCGGCACGATCGGCCCCATCGCCAACACCGGCACGGAAGTCGCCCACCTCAGCGCCAGCGCGCTGCCCCGGCAGGTCAACGACGCACGAATCCTCCCGGGCATAGACGAACGCCACTGGGACCTGGAGGCCGCCGTCCTCGTCCTAGGCAGAACCGCCGCACCCTGCCGCTGACGAACACCCGCCCCTTCGAGCACCACCCGAGGGCCACACGCGAGGCGAGCACCCCGCGTCCCAAGAGACCCGCACCACACGACCGGGTCCACCCAGAACAGGAACAGATCTACCGCTGCTTGGCGACGGGCGCACCGACACCGCGTCCGTCGGCGAGGGGAGTGCAGCATGACTACGACGAACCCGACGACCGACCACACCCCCAACCCCGACACCGTCCACGAGTGGGTGATCGCCGCCTACGTCCCCGTCGACACCCAGGGAGCCGCCTACGCCCGCCGCCGCGGGGTCTACCGCATCCCGGCCACCACCAAGATCCAGAGCGCGGACGTCATGTGCATCCGCTGCCGCCGCCCTTACGACGAGGTCAGCGAGCAGCCCTGCGCCGGCACCGACCCGATGCTCCACGGTGGCCCGGTCGGCACCCGCAAGCGCCGCCCCGCGGCCGAGTACCCCCACCAGGTAGCTGCGGCGGACAACTTCCGCAAGCCGGACCCGCGTGGCCCGAACAACCGGATGCGCCAGCCGCCGCCGGGACGCTAACCCGCGTTCTGCCTAGCCTGCCTGCCGTGACCACCCCCAGCAGGAACCAGGCCCACCTGACCGGCGACGTCGCGCACCCGAGCCAGCAGCGGGTACGCGACGTCGCCGCGCTCGTACTGCTCGTCCTCGGCACCGTCGGCCTCAACGCCGCCGCCTACGCCACCGACGTACGCCTCGGCATCGCCTGCACCAGCCTGTCGGCGCTCGGCAGTGCCGCCGCCCTCGGCCAGACCGACGAGGAGTAGGAGCCCCATGCCCCGCCGCTGGTTCCCCACCCTGCGCCGCCCCGCCCCGGCCGTGAAGTCCCTCCCGGACTTCTCCCCGGGCTGGACGCCCGCCGGCGTCGACCGGGCCCGCCCCTGGTCCGTCGACCGGGCCGTGCGCGACGGCATGGAGCGGGCGGTGTGGATCTACAAGGCCGTCGACACGATCTCCAACCACGTCGCCGACCGGCCCCTGCGGGTGCGGCCGCGCGGCGGCACCTCCGACGAACCGCTGCCGCCGTACGACGCCCACCCCCTCTACCGGGCGATGAACGTCCGGGCCAACCCCGCCGAGGGCGCGTGGACGTTCAAGAAGCGCGTCAGCATGCAGCTGCTGCTCTCCAAGCGCGGCGTCTTCCTGGAGCCCACCTTCAGCCGCGGAGGCGACCTGCTGCGCATCGACCTGCTGCCGCCCGGCCGGACCCGGCCGGTGCCGTCCACCGGCAACGACCTGATCTCCCACTTCGAGACCGTCACCGTCACCGGCGAACTGCGCAACCTCGAGGTCGAGAAGGTCCGGTGGATTCGCAACCCCCACCCGCTCGACCCGTACAGCGGCATCACCCCGCTGGAGGCCGCCGGCCTCAGCGCCGACCTCGACTTCTACACCCGCCACTACAACCTGAGCTTCGTCAACAACGACGCCCGGCCCGGCGGCGTCATCGGCATCGACGGCGACATGGACGAAGCCGAACTGCGGTTGCTGCGCGCCAAGTTCGGCACCGGGCCTTCCGCGGCCGGGGGCTGGACGGTCCTCAGCGGCGGCAACGTCACCGTCGCCGACACCTCCATCACGCCCCGGGACATGGCGTACGAGACCGTTGCCGCGACCTCCAAGGTCGAACTCCTCGCCTCCTTCGGCGTCCCGGAATCCCAGCTCGGCAACGCCTCCGGCCGCACGTTCGACAACGCCCGCGCCGAGAAGACCACGTTCTGGGAGATCACGATGCCGCCGCACCTGCGGCTGATCGCCGACGCCTTCCAGGACGACGCCGGAGAGGACAACGAGGTCTACTTCGACACCTCCGACATCGACGTGTTGCGCGAGCCCCGCAGCAAGCGCCTGACCGAAGCCCGCGAAGAAGTCGCCGCCGGCGTCCGCTCGATCCGCTCCTACGCCGAGCTCGCCGGATACGCCGACGAGGTGGAGGACACCCCGCAGACCCGGGCCCTGTGGATGCCCTCCGGCCGCACTGCGCTCCCCGCCAGCTCCGCCGACGCCCCCGCCCTCGAAGCCGCACCCCCGAAGACCACGAAGGCGCTCGCGTCCGGCACCGACCTGCCGCTCGACACCGCGGCCGCCGACGCCTTCCGCGCCCGCCTGGACGAAACCCTCCAGGCCCTCGCCACCCGCTGGACCGAACGGACCGTCGCCCGCCTCAACTCCCCCCGGCACCGCAAGGGCACCCGCCACTGGGACGACCGCGGGCACGCCGACCCGCGCGCCGGCGCCAAGCAGCTGCCCGCCGAGCAGGCCGTCGACGCCGCCACCTGGCAGCAGGAAGCCGCCCAGGCCCTCCAGCCCCTCATCGAGCAGGCCGCCGAGGCCGCCGCCGACGACCTGCACACCACCGTCGGAACCACCGGCACCCCCGTAGCCGTCTGGCCGCTGCTCGCCCCGCTGCTCGCCGACTCGCTCACCCACCAGGCCCACGCCCTCACCGAGCAGATCACCCAAGCCGACCGCGACGGCAAGGCCCTGGCCGCCATCACCGACACCGCCCGCAGCTGGGGCCGCTCCCTCGCCACCTGGGCCAGCACCACCGCCAGCCGCCTCGCCACCGCCACCGTCGAGAGCGCCCGCGACCAGGCGGCCACCGCCAGCGCCCGAACCGGCCTCGTCCGCCGGTGGGTCGCCCACGACGACGGCCGCACCCGCCCCGACCACGACACCGCCGACGGCCAGACCCAGCCCGCGGGCCACCCTTTCACCATCGGCGACGACCTGCTGCGCCACCCGGGAGACCCGACCGCCCCGCCCGGACAGACCGTCAACTGCCGCTGCCGCCTTGCCTGGCGCATCGAACGCTGACACCGCCGGACGGCCCACCGCACCCCGTGTGAGGATGCAGCATGACCACCGGAACACCTCCGAACGACCGGCAGCACCTCAACGAGGACTGGCTGCGCACCCGCCGCTGGGACGTCCGCTACCCCAACGGCGAGCCGGTCGACACGCTCGACAGCCTCGCCCAGGTGCTCGGCATCACCCGGCAGGAAGCCGCCCGTCGCGTCCTCACCCAGCCCTTCGGCAAGGCCGCGCCCCAGCAGCTCCGCGACGAAGCCGAGCAGCAGATTCGTAACGGGGCCTGAGCACCTACGAGAGATCAGTGAAGATCGAGCGCACTGCATCGGCCATCTGATCCAAGGGCCCGCCAGGTGCTCAAGCCGCGGCTTCGTCGGGGCCCTCGTCCTCCGAGTCCAGGAACAACCACCGGCGGACCACGGTGTAGCCGGGCGGAAGTTCGTTGCCCGTCAGCTCCCTGTATCTCGCCTTAGCAGCCTCGCTGGCGTGCTGACCGGGGGGGAGCCTACGGAGGAATGGGTCGCGGTCAGGATCGAGGGCGGACTGACGAAAGGCACCCGTCGTGTCATGGTTTGGGACTGGTGCCAAGCCTTCGATGTTCTCAGCCTCGTACGTCTCGCCCTCTTGTCCCTCGGGGCGCTGGGTAGCCAGGGCCGCGACCACACCCACACCTACGGTCAGGGCGACGCCAAGTGCGATGCGAATCTTCGGCTTGTGCCGCTGGTACCAGTT
This sequence comes from Kitasatospora sp. NA04385, assembly GCF_013364235.1. Lineage (NCBI taxonomy): Bacteria > Bacillati > Actinomycetota > Actinomycetes > Kitasatosporales > Streptomycetaceae > Kitasatospora > Kitasatospora sp. NA04385. The sequence goes on from NZ_CP054919.1 coordinate 6,118,088, forward strand.
CCTTGCGGACTCGGAGAAAGAGGTGGACCCGCTGTCCTCGGGTGGTTCGCCGGGCGGCGTAGAGTCGTCGTTCACCCGCATAGATCTATCGAATCCACCCTGTTCCTGTCAGGTAATCACCTGACCCCGAAGCAGGAGTTCCGCGCGGAGCAGCTCAGGAAGACTCGTCCTGACCCTCGCCCAGATCCATGGCGACCACCCAGCTGATCCGCTCGTCCGGCTGCTCGATCTCCCGGCCCGCGATCAGGTCTTTCACGTAGTCCGGCAGACGGTACCGCTGCGGGGCGTCGGCACCTTCGAACTCGTCCGACACCATCTGGGTGAACGGCCAACGCACAGACGACGGGCCGTCATCGAATGCTTCACCGGAACCTCTCAGGCGCTCCGCCACGGCGGGGCTGGGCATGCTCACCCACTTCTCGCGGGGCAGCGTTTCGTACCTGAAGTAAGGCCGATCGTCCACGATGCCGGGGGCGGCCCTCTCCCTTGCCTCCTGGGCGGCCGCAGCTGCCTCCCGGGCGGCAGCAGCCTCGTCCGCCCGCTGGACCGCCTCAGCGCCTTCCCTGTCCATCCGCTCGAACCTGAACGCTGCCGCATCCAGGCCGTGCAGGCTGTCCACCGGGCCTTCGCAGAACAACCGGTGCCACGGCACGCTCTGGTTCCGCACCGGGGCGTAGCCTTTCTTGCCGTGGTCAAGGCGCGCCTGCACGATCCGTGCAGACACGATCGTGCAGCCCAGGTGGGCCTGCTGCCCAGGACCGTGGTCGCAGTCGGCGACTCCGAGCCCTGAGAGCGGCACCCAGTTCCGGTGGTTGTAGAGGACGTAGACCGGGATCAAGCCCTCCTCGTCGGCCGTCTGGATCAGCGCGTCGCACTGGCTGCGGCCCGTGGAACCGGCGGGCGCGTCGAACTTGAACGCCCCTCCGCGGCCGGCCCGCTTCGCCTGGACCCGCAGGCCGATCCCGAAGTCCCCGGAGTGCAGCCACCACTCCCAGTCCGACCCGTTCTTCGCCTCCTCCGCCGCCACGAAGCGGTGCGAGCGGATCTGTCGTTGGTGGAGACGGATCAGGTCGGTCAGGTTCCTCCGGGTCAGATCATCCTCGTGAGGGACCAGACGGCCCCCATCGAAGTAGTCATGAGCCTGGAGCTCGAACGTCCGCGCGGACAGCGCCCGGAACGTGTGGCACAACGATTGCCCCACCACGCTGCCCGGCAGATCCTCCACGGTGATCGCCGGGTTGAGCGGCCGGGAGCACCCCGGGCAGTAGTTGTACTCCGGACGAAGTGCACACCCGCAGGGACAGTTCACGCCCTCGCCTCTCGACCTCCGCGTCACTGGGACAACCGTAGTTCCCGAAGCTGACGCTAAGCACGTCGAACGGGACGCTTGCCCCTCCATCGAGACCGGAGGGGAGCACGTGCCCGTCATCGCCAGGGTTGTCCGGCTGCGACTCCGCACCAAGAAGCAGCCCTTCCAGGAGCACCAGCACCCGCGCGACGGCCACGGCCGGTTCGCCGAGGTGCCCGGGTCCGGGCTCGACCCGCTGCTGGAGCGCATCCGGACCGGGGCCGGCCAGCCGTCCCGCGCCCCACGGGCCGAGCTGCGGTTCGACGAGGAGCAGCACGGCCTGGTGTTCCGGGACGGACAGAGTGAGCGGGTCGCCCAGGCGTACAAGGCGAACGTGGTGGACGGGCTCACCGACGACCTTCGGAACCTGCCTGATGAGGCTTTGCTGAGCGGGCTGGACCGGGCGTCCCTCGGCCAGGTGGAGGTCGGCGCTCTGCACGCCTTCGAGGACCCGGCGACGGGCCTCGTCCACATGGCCGAGCCGGGCAGCACCGCGGCCGGGTCTTCGGCGCGGCAGATCGACGCCGACCGGGCGCGCGGCCTGCTGCGCCGGGACGCGGTCAACCGGGTCGTCTCCACGTGGGCGATGACGTCCAACGACGAGGACGCCCCGGCGCTGGCACTCCAGGACGCGGCCCGCGACCACTTCGGGCTGCAGCCCGTCGCCGACTGGCCGATGGTCGACCAGACCGCCCAGCAGACCGCCGAGCACCGCGCCGACTTCGGCGCCGGGCAGCAGGCGATGCTCACCGCGATGTGGGACCGCACCCAGACACACCTTGCTGAAGCACAGCTCGGCTACCTGGCCGTGTGGCGGGGCATCGCCACCCCCGACGGCCGCCCGCCCGCCGAGTGGGCCGCCGACGGCGACACCCTGGCCGACCCGCCGCTGCGCCCCCTGTCGGCGTTCTCCCTCGACCCGGACATCGCCCACGGCTTCGCCACCGCCGAGGGCCCCGGCATCGTGATCAGCGGGATCGTCCCCGCCGCCCGGGTGATCGCCACCCCGGCCACCGGGCTCGGGTGCCTGGACGAGTCGGAAGTCGTCATCCTGGCCGGCCCCGGTACCTGGCGCTGGGAGACGGCGGAGTGACCGGTCAGCCCGGCACGGCCCCGACCCGCGGTACCCGTCCCGGTCGGCTCCACCCGGATGCGGGCGGAGCCGACCGGCTGCGCCTTCCGGCGGTGATCCTGCGGCTTCGGCACAAGGCCGCTCGGTGGGAGGAACAGAGGCACCCACGCGACCACCAGGGCCGCTTCGCCGAGCACGTCGGAGCCGGCCACGTCACCCTCCCCGGCACCCGCACGGAGGGCCAGCGCGTCAGCACGGCCGACCTCCTCGGCAGCAGGTACCGGCCCGCCGGAACGGTCAAGGCCGCCATGTGCGACTCGCTTGCGCAGGCGATGAACTCGGTGTTGGACGACGTGCTGTCGGACCAGCAGCGCGACCGCCTCACCCGGGTCCGGGACGGCCGCCTTGCCGCATACCGCCCCGAGTCCGGCAACAACGGGTACGCCGAGTACGTCGAACAGGCCGACCTCGACAGCGGCGCCCGCCGCGAGCCGTGGGGCTACCAGCGGATGAGCAGCGAGGAGTACCACCAGTTCGTCCGGGCGGAGGCGGTCTCCCGGCTCGTGACCGGCTGGGCGTCCACCGCCAACGACCACGACCCAGACGCCCTGGCGCTCCAGGACGCCGCCCAGCGGACCTTCCACCTCGACGGCACCCTCGGCTGGAACCACGGCGACGACGACCTGGCCGCCGAGACCGACCGCGTCACCCGCGACCGCGGCCACGTCCTCGACACCTTCCTCACCGCGATGTGGGAGAACACCCAGCAGCACTTCGCCGCCCTCGGCGTCACCCACGTCACCGTCCACCGTGGCTTCACCGGCGACTACGACGACTCCCACCTCCAGGACCTCGACGGCCACGGCAGCGTCACCGGCCTGCCGCTGCGCCCCCTGTCCTCCGCCACCACCGACGAGGAGACCGCCCGCGACTTCTCCACCCAGGGCGGGGAGGTCAGCGGCTACCTGATCAGCGGCGACATTCCCGTCACCCGCGTCCTCGCGGTACCCGGAACCGGCATCGGGTGCCTGGACGAAGCCGAGGTCGTCATCCTGGCCGGTCCCGGGGAGTGGTACGCCGAGGAGGTGTATCCCAGCGACGACGACGGCTGGCACGACTAGGCGGCGCGACCCAAGCCCCGTCCGGCCCCTACCGTCACCCGCACCAACGAACGGGAGCGAGACGGTGGCAGGACGCACCCCCAGCAGCACACTCGACCACAAGCAGGCCGCCCCGCTCGGGGTCCTGGAGACCGACGACGACGAGGGCACCTTCACCACCCTCGTCTCCGTCACCGGCCTGCTCGACCACGACAACGACGTGATCGAGCCCGGCGCCTACGCCCGCACCCTTGCCGCAATGACCCCCAAGGGTGTCTGGTCGCACGACTGGAACGTGTGGACCGCCCGCACCGAGCACGCCGAGGAACTGCTGCCCGGAGACCCGCGGCTGCCCGCGGCCCTCCCCGACGGCACCCCCTGGCCTGCCGAAGCCGGCGCGCTCCTCGTCAAGGGCCGCTGCAACCTCGCCACCCAGGCCGGACGCGACATGTACGCCAACCTGCAGTTCTTCGCCCACCAGGTCCAGTGGTCGATCGGCTACAAGGTCCGCACCGCCAAGCGCGTCCGGGGTGCGCGACGCATCAGCGACCTCGACCTGTACGAGTACTCGCCGGTGCTGTTCGGTGCGAACCCCTACACCTCCACCCTCGACCTGAAGCAGCAGGGAGGGAAGGCCCGCGCCTACCTGTCCGACGCCGACCTGGAACTGGCACCGCTGGCCGGCACCCTGGAGGAGCGGATCGACACCATCGCCCGCGCGGTCGAGCAGCACCTCCAGCAGGCGACGGACGGTGACGGTGTCGAGGTCGGCACGGTGCAGATCATCGGCACCTACCCGGACAAGGTCGTCGCCACGGTGTGGGCGTTCACCGCCGACGGCTACACCTCGGCGGCCTGGGAGGTCCCCTACACCCTGGACGGCGAGGGCACCCCGACCGTCGGGCCGCCCGCACCGGTGCGCCTGGTGCTCGACGTCGAACAGGACGGCCCGGCCGCCGCGCTCGCGGCGCTCGCGCCCGACCTGGAACGGGTCGCGTCCCACATGAAGGTGCTCACCGCCGCCGCCGGGAAGGCCGGGCGGGTCCTGTCGGGCGACAACGCCGACCGCCTCGCCGCCGCCGCCCAGCACCTCGTCGCCGTCCTCGACGCTGCCGGCATCGAGTGGCAGAGCGCCCCCGCTCCGGACGAGGGCAAGGGACGGAACGTGGAGACGCTGAGCCCGGCGGAGATCGCCGCCGCGCTCACGCTGTTCGCTGACGCCACCGACCGCGGCTGAGCCCGCGCTGTCCGGCGGCGCGTGCCTACCGGCGCGGGCGAGGGGCGAGAACCCCGGCCGCCGGGCTGATCTGTGGGTTCCAGGTCCGCCCGGCCGCCGCCCCGGAGACCGTCGCCGACGACACCCCCAGCCGCGCCGCCAGCTCCGACACCGGGAAGTTGCCCCGGCCGAGCTGCTGCTGCCGGTATGCCTCGCGGGCCAGCGCCCCGAGATCGGCAGTCGCCCAGGCCGCCAACACCCGGTAGCCCTCCCTCACCCAGAACCGCACCTCGATCTCGCGCACCGCCTCCGGTAGACCGTCGGGGCCCGCAGCCCAAGCCGCGGGCGAGATCAGGTGTCGGGCGGCGTGCTCCTCCGCGTGCTGCACCGCAGAGTGCGCCTCCACCACCGGCGGCAGGCCGGTGCGGGCCAGCGCGGTCATCCACCCGCCGTCCGCACGTGCCAAGCACCCCCACGGCCCGCGGGCCTGCGCCAGCGGCCACAACCGCCACGCCGCCCACTCGTGCATCCAGCTCTCCGCCGCCTCCGGCGTGCTGCACGGCCCGAACGACTCCTCGGCGGAACCGATGATCCGCAGCGCCCAACCGGATTCGACCGGAACCACTTCCAACACCTCTCCACAAAAAGCGAGTTGGCGGACAGGGATGCCGACGGGGCCAGCGGCTCCCGCTGCTTCGATCAGCGGAAGACCAGGCTTCGGGAAGGGGTACACGCCGGCCTCCACGAGGGACGGCCGGGCTGACCGGCCGGTCCGACGCCGTGCCGGACTCCACCACACTCACCCGCAACAGCAGACAGAAGAACAGGCAACTTCCTCTAATTTCAATGGAGTTGATGATGGCGACTGCAAGTGCGCCAACCGGTAAGCCCTCAACGCGACACTAACGATCACCAGTTCCTACGGTGTGCCGATCGCCGTGGCGTCCCGGTGCTGACCGAGCGCACGGCGTGGACCCTTCCGTCCCGCGCTGGCGGGGTGGCCCGGCACCATCCCAAGGAGCGCCACACCGTGCCCACCACCGTCGACAACGCTCGACTCAAGGAACTGAACAGCGCGCTGCGCACCAAGGCGGCCGAACTCGACACGATCAGCACGGCCTTCACCGTCGAGGACGGCGGCGTGACCGTATCCACCGAGAAGGCCGCAGCGTTCCGCAAGGCCCTCGCCGACGCCCAGGAGATCAAGCAGCTGATCACCGACCTGGAGGGCGCGGCCGCCATCCAGACCTTCCTCAACGAGCCGGCCTCCAGCCCCCTCGCCCCCCGGGACGCCGCGCTGACAGCCCACCTCGCGGGCCAGAACGCGAAGTCCCTCGGCGAGCGGTTCATCGACAGCAGCGAGTTCAAGTCCCTCGCCGCCGCCGGCTTCCGCGGCTCCTTCGACCAGATCGTCACCATCGAAGGCAGTGGCCTCCACCAGCTCGCCCGCAAGGACGTGTTCAGCCGGTCCGCCGGCACCGCCGCCGTCCTTGGCCTCGGCACCCCGGAGCAGCTGGAGATGGTGCCCCGCCCGCTGCGCCCCGGCCGAATCCGCGACCTGTTCCCGTCGGAGACCACCACCGCCAACATCCTGTACGGCGTGCGCGTCACCGGCTTCACCAACGGGGCGGCCGTCGTCCCCGAGCGCACGATGGAGGTACCGGCCGGTGGCGGTGCCGCCGTCGAGGTCTACGCCCGCGCCCCGCAGTCGCAGCTCACCTTCAAGACCGTGCTCTACCCGGTCGCGGAGATCGCGCACACCATGCCGATCCACAAGAACACGCTCGCCGACGAGCCCCGCCTGCGCGGCATCATCGACACCGAACTGGTCGACGGCGTCAAGATGGTCGAGGACAACGAGATCCTGTACGGCCCCGGCGGCGACGACAGCATCACCGGCATCGTCAACACCCAAGGCGTGCAGACCTACGCCCAGGACGCCGCCGACAAGCAGACCGCCGCGATCCGCCGAGCCGCGACCCGCGCCGTGCTGGCCAACTACCCGCCGACCGGCATCGTCCTGCACCCCTTCGACTTCGAGGACCTGGAGCTGGAGACCGACGGCCAGGGTGCCTACCGGGTCGCGGTCAACGTGGCGATCGGCGCGCAGAAGATCGTCTGGCGGCTCGCCGTCGTCGACTCGATGGCCATCAACGAGGGCAAGTTCCTCGTCGGCAGCTTCGGGCTCGGCGCCCGTCTCTACGACCGCGAGCAGGTCGGCGTCCAGGTCTCGACCGAGAACCGCGACAACTTTGAGCGCGGCGTCGTCACCATGCGCGGCTCCGAGCGCATCGGCCTCGAGGTGCCCCGCCCCGAGTCCTTCGTCTACGGGACCTTCAAGGCGGCCGCCTGATGGCCACCCGCAAGCCCCCGGCGAAGACCACCGCCCCGGTGCCCGCAGCAACTCCGGCCCCGGAGACTGCTGCACCGGCGGCGGAGCAGCCCGCAACAGCCCCGATCCCGGCGGCGGAGGCGTCCGCCGCCGCCCCACTCGAACCGCCCCCCGCGCCCCCCGAGCAGCCCGAACCGCGCCCGGAGGGGCCGGTACCCGGCTTCACGCTCCAGGCGCCGGCGTCCGCCGCCGACAGCGAGCTGGTGGACGAGAACGGAAGCCCGCTCCCGGACGACCCCGGCGAGCTGTTCGACCTGACCCACCCGGAGTGGACCGTCGTCTTCCCCCGGGTCCGTATCTACGAGCGCCGGACCGTTCCCGGCAGCCGCCGAACGGCCACCCACCTGCTCTACATCCCGGCGAAGTCCGTTCCCCGGGCGGAGTTCGACCGCCTGCGGCAGGCCCGCGGCTGGGAGTAGCAGTTCGTACGGCGGGGGCCCCACACGATCGTGTGGGGCCCCCGCCGTACACGCGGACGCCTGTGCCCGCTGCCCGACGACGGCCTGGTGCTGTCCGCGGTGCACCAAGGCCTCCGGCGTGCGTTCGGACGTACCCGCTGACGGGCTGTTCGTCAGCGCAAGGAGCGCACCATGACGGCGTACAGCGGGGCGTCCTCGAAGGGCCGGTGCTCGCCAACCTTGGTGTACTTCCACTGCTCGTACATGGCCTGGACGCGGGGGTGCGTCACATCGACGTAGAGCACGGCCAGCGCCTCCGGGCGGTCCGCCAGGAGGGCTTCGTGAGTCTGCTCCGCGATCCCCTGCTTCCGCCAGGCGGGGCGCACCATGACCTCGGAGACGGCGAACGTGGAGGTCTCGGCCGGTTCTGGCAGGAGATGCTGACGCCACCACTCGCGGCCTGGTTCCAGCGGAGCGCCGTAGGAGAAGCCGACGGCCTCGGTTCCGTCGTACGCCATCACGCAGGTGTAGCCGGGCCGGTTCGTCCAGTGCTGGGCGAACCAGCCGAACCGCTGGACGAAGGGGTCGTCGGCCTGGTCCTTGTAGGCGTCGCTGTGGACGTCGAGGAGGGTCTGCCGGTGATCTTCGGGCAGGTCTCCGGCTTGGAAGCGGCGGAGGGCTATCGTCACTGCGTGTCTCCCTGGGCGCGTACGCGGTCGGTCCACTCTTGCGTAACTGCGGCGTCGGGCGCCAGGGTGATCAGCCCTCGGTGGAAGTCGCCGAGGAGGCTGCGCAGCCGCGGGGGCAGCGGGTCGGTCCCCATCAAGGTGTAGACCTGGGATGCGGTCTTGCACGCCTGGTCGAGGTCGTTCTGTCCGAGTTGGGCGAGGGCGAGCCGGGCTGTGGCCAGGCTGCGGTTGCGGCGGAACTGGGGCGGGATGCCCGCGATGGCGCGGTGCGAGGATCGTTCGGACCCAGGGCTGTCGCCGAGCTGCTGGTGCACGACGGCGCTCAGCGCCTCAAGTTCGGCCGATCCGTAGAAGGTGGTCCATCCAGGTCGGGGGCGCTCATCGGCCCGGTGCAGGGATTCGTTGGCGTAGCCGAGGGACCGGAGCGCCGCCTGCCGGTCGCCTGCGGCGGAGAGCGCGATGGCGGTTCGGGCGTGACCGAGGGAAGCCAGGAACGGATCACGGCGGGTTGCCTGGGTGGCTTGCGCCGCCTGTGCCGCGACCAGCGAGCCGGAGGGGGAGTTGCGGTGGTAGCCGATCATCGCGAGGAGGTTGTAGGCGCGAAACATCGTGGCGTGATCGCGGCCGAGGCCCGCCAGGCGCAGGGTGCGGTCGAGAAGTTGTTCGGCTCGGTCGAACTGCCGGGAGTCGATGGACGAGAACGCTGCGGTCGCCGTGTACTCGGCCGCCAGTCCGTACAGGCGCTTCTGCACGGACTCGCCGACAGCGTTCCGCTGAAGTTCGAGGGCTTGTTCCGCGCCGGCCAGCGACGCTGATTCGAGAGAGCCGTGTCCGCCGCGGTGGTCGTCCAGGGCGGTCAGCGTGTCGAGGCTGGCGCGGAGCCGGTCGACATCGGAGTGGCCGACGGTGCGTGAGGGCGTAGACGCCGCGAGCGGAAGCGTGGCGGATGCGACGAGGAAGTTGCGGCGGTGCACGGGTTCCTCCGGTGGTGCATGGCACGCGACTGCGCCAGGGGGCGGGATGAAGCCAAGTTGCTCGGGTGTGCGGCCCAGCGCACGGAAGAGGGCGACTTGGATTCTGCCTTGAGGCCACTGGGTCTTGCCGGACAGCCAGTTGGCGATGGTCCTGACCGACACGGTGCCAGGGCATCCCATTTTGGCGAGTTCTTTGTTGACCAGGCTGGCGAGGCCGGGCCGGTTGAGGCCTCGTTCCTTCATGAGGTCACGTAGATCGGTGTTGTCCCCCATGCGCTCAAAGTAGCGCGGCGGACACACCCTGCACATGGATGATGGCAAAGGGAGAGTCAAAATTTCCCTCTCGGCGGCACAGGCGAGCCGCTGCTTTTCACTCCCCTCAAGGCTGGAACGGGCGTTGACTGGGCGTCAGACAGCGGCAGCCCCGCTCCTGCAAACCGTCTGCCAGTGGCCGAAGGTCGAAGGTGCGGCACGCCTGTTCCGTCGCCTCAAGGAGAGTCCCCATGCTCGCCGACAGACCTCAGGGCACCACGCAGAGCGAGAGCCGCCCGTTCGGACCGGTGGACAGCCGCCACCGTTTCTCAGAACGGGAGTTCGTTTCTGAGTTCGAGTCAGTCGGAGTCGTCCGCCGATGGGCAAGGCAGGTCCTCACGGACTGCGGCTGGGAACCCGACAGCGAGGCGGTGAGCGACTTCTTGGTGGTCCTGGCCGAGCTCGTCACCAACGCCGTGGTGCACGCGCAGGTCCCCGGCCGCAGCGTCCTGGTGCGCTTGAGACAGGTCGGGGACGGTTGCCGGGTCGAGGTGGTGGACGGTCGACCGGACCTGATGCCGCAGACGGACCTCTTGCCGCGTGAAGAAAGCGGCCGGGGCCTGCTGCTGGTGCGGGACCTGGCGGCGGCCATGGGCGTAGAGAGATCGGGAGAGGACAAGATCGTGTGGGCCAAGGTCCATCACCAAGGTCAGTTGAGGACGGCGGCATGACGGTACGACGGCCAGGTGCGGTGAAGCGCGCCTTACTCCGCGTTCTGCGGCTTCGCTGGCCGAGTGCACCCGCGCCGGTCGCGCCGGCGTTCTCCGGTACCAGGTTGCTGCCGCGCTGGGCGACGCCCCCGGTTGATCCCAGCGGCACGGCCTTCGTGGAGGCGGAGCGGGTGGGTAGGGCGTACTGGTGCGAGGTGACCGCGCTGGTGCACGGTGCTGGGCGCCGGATGGTGCTCGCCACGTTCGAGGCGTCCTCCCCGCGGGTGGCCATGCTGTGGATCGTGACGAGGCTGCGCGAGATGGCGGAGCAGTTCGACCCGCAGGACGCGCACTGGGCCCGGCAGGTCTTCTCGATCGCCGAGGAGCACGAGGCGGCGATGGCCGCCATGGTGTTCGGCGAGGACTTTGCGCTGACGCTGCTCGTTGACCAGGTGGTGTACGTGTTCTCGGCCGGGGCGAGCACCGGTCTCGAAGCCCGGCTTCCCGGGCGGTCCGGCCGTCTGGTTGCTGCGCGCTGACGTTTCGTCACAGGACCCGGCTCATGCTGACGCCGGTGTTGGACAAGGGGGTCGGGCGCGGGTGCGCCTGCTCCCGGCACGGTGCCGCTCGCGGGCGGCTGATCACGAGGAGAGTCATGCCTACTTTGTCGGAGATCGTCGGCCCGGGCGCGCACAGGGCCGATGCGTTGCGCCTGGAGATGGTCGTCGCCCTGCGGAAGTTGGGGACGGTGCGTTCGGACGCCGTGGCGAAGGCGGTGCTGACGGTCCCGCGGCACGTGTTCGCCCCGGAGTCGTCGTTGGCGGAGGTGTACGAGCCCGAACGGGCGCTGGTGACCAAGCGGAACGAGCACGGCCTCGCGGTCAGCTCGGTGTCGGCGGCGCGCATCCAGGCGCAGATGCTGGAGCAGGCGGACGTGCGGCCGGGGATGCGGGTGCTGGAGGTCGGGTCGGGCGGCTACAACGCGGCGTTGCTGGCCGAACTCGTGGGCCCGGAGGGCGAGGTGGTGACGGTCGACATCGACCCGTTCGTGACCGAGCGCGCGCAGAAGTACCTCGCGGAGGCCGGGTACGGGCGGGTGCGGGTGGTGCTGGCGGACGGCTCCGAGCAGGTGGAGGGCGGTCCGTTCGACCGGATCGTCGTCACCGTCGGGGCGTGGGACCTGCCGCCGGCGTGGACCGGCGCCCTGGTCGAGGGCGGCACGATCACCGTGCCGCTGCGGATGCGCGGGCTGACCCGCTCGATCACCTTCCGGCGGGAGGGCGAGCGGCTGGTGAGCGTGTCCGCCGAGGTGTGCGGCTTCGTCAAGATCCAGGGCGCGGACGCGCACGACGAGTTCCTGGTGCTGCCGCGCGGCACGAAGGAGATCGGGCTGCGCTTCGACGAGCTGGAGCGCCCGGACACCAGCCGTCTGGGCGGCGCGCTGGAGACGCCCCGCGCGGAGTGGTGGACCCGGGTGACGGTCGGCAACCGGGAGCCCTTCGACTCCCTGTACCTGTGGCTGGCGTCCTCGCTGCCCGGCTTCGGGCTGATGTCCGTGGACCCGGAGCTGGACACCAAGATGGTCGCCCCGGCGAACCGGATGGCGTGCCCGGTGATCGTGGAGGGCGGCAGCCTCGCCTACCTCGCGCTGCGCAAGATCACCGACGAACCGACGACGTTCGAGTTCGGCGCGCACGGCTTCGGCCCCGAGGGCGGACCTCTGGCCGCCCTGATCAACACCGAGGTGCGGACGTGGGATCGCGAGCACCGCGGCGGCGACGGCCCCGTCTTCACCGCGTACCCGGCGGGCACGCCCGACGACCGGCTCCCGGACGGGCTGGTCATCGACAAGACCCACGTCCGGCTCACGATCTCCTGGCCGTAGTCCGCGGCCAGGTCCTGCACCACCGACTCCAAGGAGGAAGCACCATGACCCAGTCCCTCACCGGCACCGTCGCCGCGGGCGACTTCGACCTCGACGTGACCATCGTGGAGGGCGCCGACCCGGTGGCCGCGCTGCTGCGCTCGACCGACGACGGCTGCGGCAGCACCTGTGAAGGCAGCGCCTGCGCCTCGGGCGGCGGCAACGTCTGACCGCACTCCTCTCCCCGCGTGACCTGGGCCCGGCGTGCGGCCGTCAAGCCGCCGCACGCCGGGCCCCGGCGTTTCCGAAACCTCCTGAAATCTCCCGGAATCGAGGCGAATACCCGTGTACGAAGCCGTGGGACCGGCCCTGCTGCGGGCCGCCGCCCGTCCGGCCGGAGCCGGGCCGTCCTGGTGGCCCGACCTGGCCGACACCGGCACACACGCCACCGCGAACTGGCGGGCCTGGCTCCAGCACGTCTGGTCGGACGAGGTGTTCGCGGCGGCCGTCGAGGTCGCCGCCGGCCCGCAGCTGGCCGCCCGAGTACGCGAGGTCGTCTTCAACTTCGACCACGCACCCCGGCGGCGGCTGCGCCGCCTGACCGCCTCGGTGATGCAGTACGCGCTGCGCCAGCAGCGGCCCACGCCCTTCGGGCTGTTCGCCGGGGTGACCGCGGTGCCCTTCGGCGAGGCCGCCGCCGCGCCCCGCTGGGGTGCATCCCGGGCGGTAGCGCGCCCGGATGCGCGCTGGCTGGCCTCGGTGGTGCGGGAGCTGGAGGAGGCTGTCGGGGACCTGCTGCCGGTGACGGCCAACCAGCTGCGGGTGCGGCGCGGGGACCGCATCCTGCTGCCGGTGACGTGCAACCCGCAGGACGGGGAACCGGCGGAGCTGTCCGTCCGCGCCACCGACCCGGTGCTGGCCGTACTGGAGGCCGCCGACGGCCCGCTGTCGGTGACGCTCGGCGAACTCGCCGACCGCTTCCCGGCCGCCCCGGCGGACAAGGTCCGCGCCATGCTCGGCGAACTGGTGCGCCAAGGCTTCCTGATCAGCATCCTGCGGCTGCCGACCACCGCGACCGACCCGCTCGGCCACCTGCTCGCCGTCGCCCGCACCACCGGCCTCGACCAGGTTCCCGCCGCCGCCGCGCCCCTGGACGAACTGCGATCCGTCCGGGAGCAGTCGGCCCGGCACAACGAGTCCGCCGACCCGGTCGAGCAGCGGACGCTGCGCACGCGGCTGGCCCGGCAGCAGGCCGGGCGCTCGGGCGAGGTGCCGTCGCTGATGGTGGACCTGCACCTGGACGCAGGGCCCGCGGTGCTGCCGCGGCGGGTGGCGTCGCTGATGGCCGGCGCGGCCGAGGTGCTGACCCGGCTGTCGCCGTTCCCGGACGGCCATCCGGCGTGGGTGGACTACCACGGCAGGTTCCTGGAGCGGTTCGGGCCCGGCGCGGTGGTGCCGGTGGTCGAGCTGGTGAACCCGGACACCGGGATGGGCTTCCCCGCCCGCTACCGGCACTCGGTCCTGCCCGACGTGCCGCCGAGGGTCCGTCGGCGCGACGCCCAGCTGATGGCGCTGGCGCAGAAGGCCGCCGTCGAGTGCCTGGACGAGGTCGACCTTGACGGCCCGCTGCTGGAGCGCCTCGCCCCGAGCCCGGTGCCCGAGGGGGTGGTGCAGCCGCACGCCGAGCTGACGGTGCGGCTGTCGGCAGACGGGGCCGTGCCGTTCACCCCGGTCGTGCAGGCGGTACCGCGCGGGGCGGGCACGACCGCGGGCCGGTTCCTGTACCTGCTGGAGACCGAGCGCCGGCGCGAGCTGGAGGCGGCGATCGCCGCCGCGCCGCCGCTGCGGGCGGGCGCGCTGGTGGTGCAGGTCTCCGCGCCGCCGCTGTACGCCCGAGCGGAGAACGTCTCCCGGGCCCCGGCGCTGCTGCCCCTGCTGACGCTGGGGGAGTACCCGCAGATCGGATCGGTGCTGCGGCTGGAGGAGTTGGGGGTGTGCGCGGACGAGCGGCGGATGTGGCTGGTGCGGCTCGCCGACCGGCGCCCGGTGGAGGTGCGGGTCCTCAACGCGGTGGACTTCCGGGCGAACACCGACCCGCTGGTGCGGTTCCTGTGCGAGATCACCGGCGCCCACACGCCGTGGCTGACCGCGTTCAACTGGGGCGCGGCCGGGCGGCTGCCCTACCTGCCGCGGGTGCGCTACGGGGAGGTGGTGCTGTCGGCGGCGCGCTGGCACCTGCCCGCCGCCGACCTGCCCGGCAAGGACGCCGAGTGGGAGCAGTGGCGGGCGGCGGCGGGCGAGTGGATCGCCCGGTACAACGTCCCGGCGGCGGTGTACCTGTCGCAGAGCGACCTGCGGCTGCCGCTGGACCTGAGGTTGCCGGAGCACCTGGTGATGCTGCGCGAACACCTGCTGCGGGAGCCGACCGCGATCCTGATCGAGGCCCCCAGGGCGGACGACAACCGGTGGTGCGGCCGGGCCCACGAGATCACCGTGCAGCTGCACTCCACCCGCGCCCCGCTGCCCGCCGCGCACCCGCGGCCCGGGCGGCCGGCCACCGTCCGGTCCGGGCACCTGCCCGGCGCGTCCGGGTGGCTGTCGGCCCGCCTGTTCGGCAACCCGCGCCGCGCCGACGAACTCCTGTCCCGCGTAGAAGGGTTGGCCGCTGACTGGGTGGTCCCGCCGCAGTGGTGGTTCCTGCGGCACACCGACCCCGAACCGCACCTGCGCCTGCGCGTCCCCGTCTCCGCCGTCGCCGCGTGGTCGCTGGCCGCCGAGCGGATCGGCCGGTGGGCGGAGCAGATGCGGGAGGAGGGCCTGTTGACACGGATGGAGATCGACACGTACCTGCCGGAGGCCGGCCGGTACGGGCGCGGGGCGGCGCTGCGGGCGGCAGAGGCGTTCTTCGCCGCCGACTCCCGGGCGGTGCTGGCCCAACTCGCCTACCAGCGCGCCACCTCCACCGACCCGGCCACCGTGACGGCGGCGAGCATGCTCGACCTCGCCACCGCGCTGCTCGGCGAGCAGGCCGGACACGCCTGGCTGCTGGAGCGGGTGCCGCGGCACAGCGGCATCGCACTACCGCGCTCTGCGCCTCGGTTGGTCGCCGAATTCGCGGACCGGCCAGAGCGGTTGGCGCTCACCGAGGAGGGCCGCGCCCTCGCCCTGGTGTGGGAGGTGCGGGCCAAGAAGCTGGTCGACTACCGCAGGGCGCTCGGCCGGGACGGGGAGCTGGAGACCGCCGACGTCCTCGGCTCGCTGCTGCACCTGCACCACGCCCGCGCCGTCGGCCTCGATGCGGCCAGCGAGCGGATCTGCCACCGCCTGGCCCGCGCCGCCGCTCTCACCCTCACCGCCCGTGCTCAGGAAGGACAGCCGGCATGACCGCTGAACTGCTCGCACCGCCCACCCAAGCATCCGCCCAGTGGGGCCAGTCCCTGGCCAAGGGGGGCCTGGCCACCGCGCTGCTGCACATCGAGCGCGCCGCCACCGGCAGGGGCGACTGGGACACCGCGCACGAGTGGATCACCGCGTGCGTGAGCCAGCCCGTGAACTCCTTCGCCGGGGCCTCCGTGTTCTACGGCGCGCCCGCCGTCGCCCACGTCCTTCACCTGGCCACGATGCACGGCCCGCGCGCCTACCACCAGCCGCGCATGCTGCTGGACGCCGCGGTGGAGCACGTGGTGGAGCAGCGCCTGGCCGCCGCCCACCGCCGCATCGATGCCGGGCAGCGCCCCGCCTTCCACGAGTTCGACCTGCTGGGCGGGCTGACCGGTCTCGGCGCGCACCTGCGGGTCCGCGGCCGCCAGGAGCTGCTGCGCGAGGTGCTGGCCTACCTGGTGCGGCTGACCGAGCCGGTGCAGGGGCGCTCCGGCTGGTGGACGCACCTCGCACCGAGCGGTGAGCAGGACGAGCGGTACCCGGGCGGGCACGGCAACTTCGGCATCGCGCACGGCATCCCCGGCCCGCTCGCCCTGCTGGCCCTCGCCCACCTCGACGGCACCCGCGTGCCCGGCCACCTGGAGGCGATCGAGCGGATTCTCGACTGGCTGGACGCCTGGCAGCAGAACGGCGCCGCCCGCGCCTGGTGGCCCGAGGCGATCACCGCCGCAGAGGCCGACCAGGGCCGCGCCCGGCAGTCGAAGCCGCTGCGCCCGTCCTGGTGCTACGGCACCCCCGGTGTCGCCACCGCCCTGCACCACGCCGCCCGCGCCACCGGCGACCCCGCGCGCGCCCGCACCGCCGAAGCCGCCTTCCTCGACGCCCTCGAAGACCCCGACCAGGTGCACAGCCTCACCGACGAGACGGTCTGCCACGGCACGGCCGGGGTCCGCCTGGCCGCCCGGCGCTTTGCCGAACGCACCGACCACACCACCGCGGTGCGCATCCTCGCCGCCGCCAGCACCCTGCCCGCCCCGGTCCCCGCCGCGACCGGACAGGGCCTGCTCGAAGGCACCGCCGGTATCTCCCTCGCCCGCTGCTCCCTGGCCGCCGAGACGCCCGGCACCGGCTGGGACGCCCTGCTGCTGCTCGTCTGACCCGAACCGAAGAAGGAGAACTCTGGTGCTCGCCACCGGCGACCGCGCCTGGACGCAGGTCCACCTGCACCTGGCCACCGACACCCCCGAGGAGCACGCCGTCCGGCTCCTCGGCCCCGCCCTGATATCCCTGGAGGACCAGGGGCTGATCGACTGCTGGCACTTCCTGCGCAAGGGCGACCGCTGGCGGCTGCGCTACCGCGAGAGCGCCTCCGGCATCCTGGGGGCCGCCACCACCGCGTTCGCGGTCAACGAGGCCCTGGACATGTGCCGCGAAGCGGGCATGATCAGCGACTGGACCCCGGCCCTCTACGAGCCGGAGACCTACGCCTTCGGCGGGGCCGCCGCGCTGCCCGCCGCCCACCGCCTCTTCCACCAGGACAGCCGCCACGCCCTCATCTACCTCGCCGCCGTCCACCGCGGCGAACTGCCCGACCAGCGTGCCGAGCTGTGGCTGCTGCTCGGCACGGCCGCGATGCGCGGGGCCGGACTCGACTGGTACGAGATCGGCGACACCTGGGCGCAGGTCGCCGAGAACCGGCCCCGGCTGTCCGTCCCGGATCGGCGCCTGGTCGACGCCGCGCGCACCCTGCTCCGGGCCGACACCGCCCCCGGCTCCGCGCTCCTGGAGGGCCGCCTCGCCCACGCCGCAGGCTGGTTCGGCGCGTTCGCCGTCCACGGCCTGACCCTGCGGGCGCTGGCCGACGAGGGGCAGCTGTGGCGGGGGCAGCGTGCCGTCCTCGCCCACCACCAGCTGTTCACCGCCAACCGCCTCGGCCTGCCCCACCAGCAGCAGGCCGCCCTCGCCTCGGCCGCCGCCGGCGCTGTCCTGGACCTCGTCGACGCCGACGAGGCGGTACTGCGGTGACCACCCAACGCACTGCCCAGCCCACCGGCCCGCTCGGCGACGCCCTCGCCCGCCTCCCGCTCGTCCCCCGCAGGCACGCCCTCGCCACCCCGCTGGAGCAGCGGGTCCAAAGGCTCACCGACCTAGCCCGGCAAGCCGCCGACACCGAGAACCCGACCACCGCCACCAGCGTCCACAACCTCGCCGCGCTCCTCGCCTCCGACCGCGGCTTACCCGGCCTGGCTCGCGTGCTGTGCCTCAACCACGCCGGCTTCTACCTCGCCCACCGGCCGCTGACCGCCGACCTGGCCCGCCTGGCCCTCGAACCCCTCGTCAACCTCGCCCACCTCGAACTCCGGGCGGGCAACGGCATGCCGGCACTCGCCATCCTGGACGAGCTGACGCGCGCGGTCGCCGACAACGACGACGCCACCCTCGGCGGCCTGGTCGTCCCGCTCGCCGGCCTCACTGCCAGCAGCGTCGACCGCGGCAACGTCCACGAGTGGCTGAGCGACATCCGGGTCTTCGGCGGAGCCCGCGCCCTGGTCCGTGCCGGGCGCTGGTCCGACGCCCGCCTGCACCTCCAGCAGTCCACCGCCCCCGGCGACCGCCTCTTCGAGGCCCGCCAAGTCGCCGCTGTCGCCATGGCCATCGAAGGCCGCACCGCCCTCGCCCGCACCCTGGCCTGCAACACCCCCGCTGAGGAACCGTGGGAGCACGCCATCGCCGCCGCCCTGACCGCCGCGTGCACGCTGCTCGACGGTGCCCCGGCCGCCGAGCAGACCGAGACCCTGCTCCACGCCCACTCCGCCGTCGCCCCGCAGGACGGCAGTGCGGTGTTCGACACCCGGCTCGCCCTGACCGTCGCCGACCTCGCCACCGCCGCAGGCCAACTCCCCGACGCCGCCCGCGTCTACCTCACCGCAGTCGGCCGGACGATCGCCGCACCCGAGGGCTACAGCGCCCGCGACCTCGCCCGCCACCCCCTCGCCGACGGCCTCCCTCCCCAACAGCGCCGCCAACTGGCAGCCATCGCCGCCGACTCCGGCGTCGGCGGCCCGGCCACCCTCACCACCGACCACGACGACCGGATCACCGCCGCCCTCGCCCTGGCCGCCGCCGTCATCAGGAGTGCGGGGACGGGCCGGTGAACCGCGCTGCCGACGCCGACCGAGTCGAACGGCTGGCGCTGTTCGGCGCGCTGCTGTCCGCCTTCGGCGAGATCCACCCGGCCTGTGACCAGTGGGCCCAGGACTCGACCACGGCGTGGTGCAAGCGGCTGAGCGGCAAGCACCTCGTCTACCGGGACGGCGTGCGCGTTGGCGACGAGAGCGACGACCGCGGCGGCGAGCCGACGATGACGGCCGACGCCCGGGCCCGCCGCGCGGTCGCCGTGCACGTCGCCACCTACACCGCGATCCAGAGCGGTGCGGCCCTCGCCCTCACCCGGGCGTTCGGCTACCGCGTCCCGGCCTCCGCGCTCCTGGCCGGCGCGGCCATCAACGCCGTCACCCACGCGGCCATCGACCGCGGCCCGCTGCTCCTGTGGCTCGCGGACAGGACCCGCCTACGTGGCTACATCGAGCACTGCCAAGCCGTACGCCTCGACGCCGACGGTGAGGCACACGCCGAGGTTAACGGGCCCGGAACCGCCTGGTTCGAACTCGACGCCGCCCTGCACCGGGCCGTCGGCGTCACCGCCGCGGCCGTCACGACCTGGCTCGCCACCCGCCGGACGTACCGCAGGTGAACCACCGCCTCCCGCAGGTCACCGTCTGGAGCATGCAGAGGTGGTGGGAGGCCGTAGACGCCGAGGTCGAAATCATCCGCCACTGCCCCGCCCGGTGCCGCCCCGCCCCGGGCGGGGCGGTACCCGCTATCCACCCGAAGGAACTTCCCCTCATGTCCGCCACCGGCACCAGCACAGCCGCACCGGCCCGCAGCACCCACCAGCACCCCGCCCGGGCCGCTCGGACCGCTCTGCACCACGCCGCCGCGCTCGCCGGACTCGACCCGGCAGGCGCCCAACTCCTCCATCAGGGAAGGAACTTCGTCTTCCGCCTGCGTGGTGGAGTGATCGCCAAGGTTCACCACCGCCGCCGGTACGCCGATGTGCAGCGAGACGCCCGGGCGGCTCAAGCCCTGCTCGCCGCGGGCATACCCACCGCCGCCCCCTTCGGCGACGGCCGCCCCATCACCGCTGGCGGCCTGGTGGTCAGCTTCACCGAGGACCTGGGCACCACGGAGCCCACCTGGGGCCAGCTCGCCGAGGCCGCCGCCTGCCTGCACCACATCCCGCCCCTGGCCGGCCTCGGCCTCCCGCTCATCGACAAGATCACCAGCGCGGCCCGCCGCATCACCCTGCTCCCGTCGAGCGTGATCTCCGAAACCGAACGCGCTCGCCTTCTCGCCCTCCTCACCCGCACCGCCGACGCCTACACCAGCATCACCTGGCCCGCCCCGCGCACCGTCCACGGCGACCTCAACCCCGGCAACGGCGCCCTCCTCGCCAGCGGCGGCACCGCGCTCCTCGACCTGGAAACCCTCTCGATCGGGCACCCCGGCTTCGACCAGGCCGCAGCCGCCTTCGCTCGCGATGCCTTCGGCCTCGACCCGTCCGTCCACGAGGACTGGGTGGACAACTACGGGTACGACATCACCACCGCCGCCGGCGGACTCCCGTACCGGACGATCTCGATGCTCCTCGGCATCAGCGCCTACCTCTTCTACGCGGAGCTGGGCACACAGGGCAGACCCGAGGTCCTGCCCCAGGCCCGCCACCGCCTCGACACCCTCCTCGCCAACAGGCAGTTCCCGTGGGACTGGGCTCCTGCCAATCCCGTTCGGGCAGCAGCGGCAGCCGGTACCGCAGGCTGACAGCTGCTGTGGGTTCCCGGAGAGCTGCCAGTACCGGCCGAAGCTGGTAGCGACACAAGCCCAGCTGCCGCCTACCGTCCTCCCCGCCGCCAAGCCGCGCGAGGAGGACACGGTGGAGCTGATCGTCACGGCCGAGGAGGTCGCCCGCCGCCTCGGCCTGTCCGTCCCGCTGACCGACGAGGTTCGGCAGCGCGTCGAGACCGCGGTTGAGGACGCGCAGGAGACCCTCGTCGCGCACCTCGGCAGGCCGCTCCTGCCTGTCCAGTACACCGAGAGCGGCATCCGGGCCGGTACCAGCGGATGGAACCTCAGCCACGCCCCCGTCATCACGGTCATCTCCGCCGTGCCCGACGCGACCTCGCTGCCCACCCCCTCGTTCGGGACGCCGACCTACACCGTCACCTACATCGCGGGGATCGACGCCAGCACCGACCCGGAGACCGCGCCGCTGCGCCTGTGGGTCCGGGCGACGGCCTGCCACCACCCGCTGCTCGCCGACGCGCCGCTCCGGCAGCGCCGCATCGCCTCCGCCTCGGTGGAGGGCCAGTCGGTCACCTACGACACCGCGGTCGAGCCGCCGGTGCTCCTCGCCCCGCCTGACCTGACGACCACGGACCGATGGCGGCTGCGCGGCCGCCGGGTCTACCAGGACCCGGTCCGGCCGAACCCGCCCGGCCTGACCGTCCCGGGCGGGCCGTGATGGGCGTGCTGCTGGCCGACCGTCAGCTCGGCGTGCGCACCCGGGGCGCTCCCGGCCTCGATGCCCACGGAGCGGAGGTGACCGGGCCGCCCGGCCCGCTGCGGGGCCCGTGGCCCGGCCGCGCCCTGCCCCAGCCGGACGGCACCTGGCACCTGGCGCTCGACCCGCAGGCCGGCACCCTGCTGGTCGGGGACCTGGTGGTGGAGCCGGCCAGCGGCAAGGAGTGGACGGTCACCGCCGCCGACGACCTGGTGCACGCCGCCGACCCGGCCCTGGCCTACGTCCGGGTGACCGCCCGATCCCGCCAGGCTGGTGGAACCCGAGCAGAAGGACACCCCTGATGGCCCGCCTTGAGCTGCCCGCCGACATCGCTGAACGGCTCGCCCCGCTGCTGCGCCGCCACACCGAACGCCTCGCCGAGGAAGTCGCGGAGGAAGCCCGCAGGCGCGCGCCCGCGGCGAAGACCTGGCACACCCAGGAGGACGGCAACGCCCGGCCCAGCCACCAGGCCGCCGACGGGCAGACCGTGCCCGCCCCGCTGCCGTTCTCTGTCGGCAACACGACGCTCGACCGGCCCCGCGACCCGGACGGCCCGGTCGAGGAGACCGCCGGGTGCCGCTGCACCGTCACCGAGGACCCGGAAGCCGTCGCCGCCGCCATCACGGCGGGCAAGGCCGCCACCTCCGGCACGCGCGTACGCGCCACCGTCACCTGCGACTACCCGCGGGCCGCCGAGGCCGAGTACGCACACGGCGACGGCAGCCACTTCATGGGCGCCGCCGCCTCCGAGGTCGCCAACCGGCACCGGTGAACCCGCCGCCCCCGCCACCGGGGCGGCCGGACCGCTCTCCGGCGGGACGGTAGCCGCCACGCCTGCTTTCCTTCGCCCGGTCACCCCAACCGCTCGAAGGAGTCGACATGGCCGCCGCACCCGGCACCGTCCGCATCACCCTCGCCCACCACTTCGACCGGGACGGCGCGCAGCTGCTGCCCGGCGACGAGATCGACGTGCCGACCCACGAGGCCCGCAAGCTCATCACCGCCGGGTACGTCGCCGGGGTGGACCCCAACGACCCGGAAGCCGTGGCGAAGGCCCTCGCCCCGGCCATCGAGCGCAAGCCGTCGATGGCCAAGCCGCCGGCGAACAAGGCGGCGGGCCCGGCGAGTGAGTGACCTGGCCTCCCTGGACCCGGAGGAGCTGGCCGTCACCTGGCTCTCCGGCCACGCCGAGCTGACCGGGGCCCTCGGCGGCCCCGGCCGGGTCGGCGCCCGCAACACCCCGCCCTACCCGCGCATCCGCATCACCCAGGTACCGGGCGGCTCCGCCCCCGGGTGGCGCTGGACCGCCACCTTCCACCTCCAAGTCGAAGCGCTCGGGGACCTGGACCGCTCCACGCCCCGGCCGGAGCTGCGGAAGGCATTCACGGTGGCCGTGAAGGCGCTGCACGAACTGGCCGGGCAGCAGGCCGTGCCGGGGCGGCCGGTGGTGACCGCGGTGCGGGCGCTGTCGGCCGGCGGGTGGCTGCCGGAGCCGACCGGCCAGGGCCGCTACCTGGTCATCGTGGCCGTCACCGCGCATCCCCCGACCCGGTGACCGGCCGGGTTGTGCGAGTTCTGCGACAGCCCCACGCGCGCCGCCCGGGGCGACGCTACTGACCTGCCCGGCCTACGGTCCGGTCCGTCGTTGACGGCCCGCATCAAGGAGGACCGGCCGTGCCCGCAGAGAGCATGTTCGTCGCGCAGATGGCCCGTCTGTACCTGGCGGTGCCGGGTACGGTCGCGCCGGCGGACCCGTTGGTGGCGCTGCCCACCGGGTGGAAGGAGGCCGGGCTGTTCAAGCCCGGCTCGCTGGAGTGGAACACCGACCCGAAGTTCGAGAAGCTCCGCTCGCACCAGCTGCGGTACGCGGCGCGCACCATCCAGACCGAGGACGCGGCGACGGTCAAGGTGGAGCTGCAGGAGTGGAACGCCAACAACATCTGCGCGGTCTACGGCGGCGGCGAGGTCACCACGGTCACCCAGGACTCGAAGACCTTCTACCGGTACACCCCGCCGAAGGTCGGCGGGCGCAAGCAGTTCGCCGCGGTGGTGGAGCTGATCGACGGCTCCAAGCACTACCGCCGGATCGTGCCGTTGTGCGAGCAGGTCGCGGCGGTGAACCAGAAGTTCCCGGACGACGCCGAGTCCACGCTGCCCCTGGAACTCGCCATCATCGGCGGCGAGTCCACCGACCCGTGGTACGACCTGACCGACGACCCTGGCTTCGCCCCGGCGGCGTGAAACCCTTCCTGACCAGCACAGTTGAGGCTGTGCCCATAGGTCTGAGGTCCGCATAGTGTGGATCACGCCGGTCGGCCCCCGCCGCCCCCTTCCCCGGGGCCGACCGCACCCGCGATGCCCCGTCCGATCCCCTCCGGACGGGGCATCGCTGCATTCGCGCGGGGATGGCCGTGCGGCGCAGTCGGCTGGGGCGCCCCCCGGGTAGCACTTGTGGGTAATACCTTAAGAGTCACACTTTGCTGTCGTACCTTACGGTGCTACTCTTGGCCTCATGGCGAAGGTATCGGTCTCCATCCCGGACGAGCTCCTCGAGCGGGCGCAGGCCCTCCACCAGCAGGACAACGTGAGCCAGCTCGTACAGAAGGGGCTGGCCCTCCTCGCTCCCGAGAAGAAGCAGCCCTACCGCCCGGAGTGGGCGAAGGCCGGCCTTGCCGAGGTGGCCGACCGCCTCCGGGCCGCAGCCCGGGAAGACTACGAAGAGGGATACCGCGCGGGCTTCGAGCTCGCCAAGGTCGCCCCCTGGGATTGGCTGGTCTGGCTCGCCTCGTGGAGGTTTGACCTCAAGCGGGTCCTGAGCATCCACCGGAAAGCTCGGTACGACAACGATTACTCCGCGTTCCAAGAGATTGCGGCAGCTCAGCGGTCGGCACCCGGCTGGTCCGGCGATTGGTATCAGAGCCTCGCTGAGGCGTTCCCCGCTGAGTTCGCTGAGCCGGGGTCGGAGGACTGCCTCGAACGCAGCGGCCAGTTTCTGGCCGGTGCCATGCAGGCGCTCCGGGATGTCTGGGATTACGCCAACCAGCCCATCGGCCAATGAAGTTCGTGCCGCAAAGTCCCTGCTAGCACTTCGCGGCTGAGATCCCCGCCCACCCCTCGCAGTGCTTCCTACGGCGAACAGCGAGGGGCGGCGGTTGCAGTACCCATCTGAATCGAGTCCGAAAGGCACCTAGTGGGCATTATCGCGCGTCGCTCCCAGGAGAGCCACGCCCTTCCCTCAGAGTCCATCCTCCGCGGCCGGATCATCCGGGCCATCCGTGACCGGGCCGCAACCGATGGACTTCCCGCGGTCCTTCTCGGCGTCCTCGTGTATGGGACCGTCCACGGCTTGTCGGCGGGGCAGGTCATGTTGCTGACCGCCGAGGTCTCCCTGTTCGTGATCGCCGAGCGCTGGTGGAGGGCCCGGCGCGCCTGACCGCCGTGCCCAGCACCACCACCTAACCCGTAGAAGGGGCCGCCGGTACGCCGACGGCCCCTTCCGCGTTGGTGGGTGGCGGCCCCCCACCCGCATCGTGCTGCCCCTGCACTCGGTGCTGGGCGCGACGCTAACCGGCGTTGACTCCTACGGTCTGCGGCGTTCCGTTGCCGACAGACCGAGGAGCCGACATGGCCGGGATCGACCTGGACGCCGCGCGCCGCCGCCGGCTGGCCGCCGCTGCCGAGAAGGCCCAGGCGGCGAAGGCCGAGTACACCGTCGGCGAGGAGCCGGTCATCTTCGGCGGCGTCACCGTGGCGGTGCTCCCGGCCGAACTGCCGCTCGCGGTGTGGGAGCCGCTGATCGGCATCCCGTACCTGCCGCTGTTGCTGCGCTCGCTGGTGGAGGCCGCGCAGTCGCAGGGCGAGCAGCAGACCCAGGCCGCGGGCCTGATCGTGGACGTGCTCGGCTCCGAGCCGACCCTGCCGTCCGACCTGCTCACCGCGGCCGCCGATATGGGCCGCCGCCTGCTCGGCGAGGACGGCTTCACCCGGCTGATGGAACAGCGCCCCAGCCACACGGACGTCTTCGAGCTGGTGCGCGCCCTGTCGGCGAAGTACTTCTCGGGCGGTGCCGGCCTGGGGGAACTCATGGGGCCGTCCGGCTCGCCTTCGAGCGGTGGGACGACCTCGAAGCCGACTTCCAGCGGTACTACCGGATCGACGCCCGCGGTGCCTGGCGGCGTCCCGGTGACGCTGGATTCCTCGGCACCCGCCGCCTCCTGACGCTGATGCGGGGGTTGCCCGCCGACGCGCTGCTGCGCCGCCCGGCCGCCGACGCCGGCACCGACCGGTGGGGGCTGACAGAGGAGCTGCTGGCGCAGCTGGTCGAGATGGTGTCGGTGTTCGCCGCCGACCGCCGTCTGCTCAAGCCGGTCGAGCTGCCGCGCCCCGCCCACCTGAAGGCCGCCGCCCGCGAGCGCGGCGGCGACGCGCAGGGCATGGCCCGCGCGGTCGGCGTGCTGCGCCGCAGCGGGAGGGCGGTCCGCCGTGGCTGACGAGATCGACTCCGGCCGCCTCGTTGTCGAGGTCGTCGCCGACTCGGGCGGCTTCGGGACGGACGCGAAGGCCCGCGTCGATGCGGCCACCCGCAACCTGCGGGCCCGCATCCGCTTGGAGCCGGACGCCGCCGGGCTGCGCGAGCGCGTCGAAGCCGCCGCGGGCTCCGTCCGGGCCCGCATCAAGGTCGCGGTCGAGGCCGACACCTCCGGCCTGCGCCAGCGGGTCCAGACCGCCGTCAACGCGGTCAAGGCCCGTGTGCAGGTCGCCGCCGACTTCGACGCCGACGGACTCAACGCCAAGATCCGGGAGGAGACCCGAGGCGTTGCGTACCTGCGGTTCCTGGCGCTGCTGGACGCCGATGGCGTCAAGGAGCGAGTCCGGGCGATCGCCGAGTCCGCTTCCGCCCGCGTCCGCCTCGGCGTCGATGTCGATGTGGCGAGCTTGCGTGCCCAGGTCCGGGACGCCCTTGTCGGCCTGCGGGTCAAGGTCAAGGTCGAGCTGGACACGGCCGCCGCGACCACCCGGCTGGTCGCGTTCCGTACGGCCGCGTCCCGGCCGGTGGACGTCCCCCTCAACGCCCGCGGCTCCGCTGCCGGGGCGGCGGGGGAGGCCGGCGGCGGGCTGCTGCAGGCGGCGGAGGGCCTGGGCTCCACGATCGCCGGGCTGGCCCGGCTGCCCGCGATGGCCTCCGGCGCCCTGGCGCTCGGACAGGCCCTCACCCAGGTCGCCGGTGGGCTGTTCGCCCTCGGGTCGGCAGCCGCGCCCGCGGTCGGGCTGATCGGCGCGCTGCCGGGCGCGATGAGCGCCGCCGCCCAGGGCGCGGGCACGATCCTGGCGGCGTTCTCCGGGATCGGTGCCGCCGTCAAGGCCCTCGGCCAGGCGGACACCGAATCCGCCGGGGTGTCGTCGGCCGCCGGGCAGGCCCGGCAGGCCGCCGCCGACCGGGTGGCAGACGCCCAGCGCCGCCTTGTCACCGCGCAGCGCGACAGCGACGAGCAGGCGCTGCGCGGGGCCGAGCAGGTCGCGCAGGCCCGCCGCCGCCTGGCCGACGTCGAGCAGCAGGCCGCCGCGTCGGTCGCCGCCGCCGACCGGCAACTGGCGTCGGCCGAACTCGGGGTTGCCCGCGCGCACCAGGCCGCCGCGCAGGCGCAGGAAGCGCTCAACGGTGCCCGGCAGGACGCCCAGCGCACCCTGGAGGACCTGAACCGGGACGCGGCCCGGGGGCCGCTGGAGGAGCAGAAGGCGCTGCTGGCGCTGGAGCAGGCCCGCTCCCGGCTCAACCAGGTCAACGTCAGCCCGTTCTCTTCGGAGACGGACCGGCGGGAAGCGCAGATCTCCTACCAGGAGGCGGTCAACCAGCTCGAAGACGTCCGGGTCCGCAACGCCCGGCTCGCCCAGGACGTCCAGAAGGCCAACGAGCAGGGCGTCGAGGGCAGCGACCAGGTCGTCTCCGCGAAGGAGCAACTGGCCCGCGCGCAGGAGTCCGAGCAGGACGCGGTGCGCGGCGTCCAGGACGCCGAGGAGCAGGCCGCCCGCGCCCGGGTCCAGGCGGTGCGCGACGTCCAGGACGCGCACACCGAGCTGGACCGCACGGTCCGCGAAGCTGGCCTCCAGCAGAAACGTTCCGCCGAGCAAGTAGCCGACGCGCAGCGGGACATTGCCCGCGCGCTGCGAGACCAGAACCAGGCGCTCGCCTCCACCAGCAGCGCCGCCAGCGCCGCCGAGAAGGCCCTCAACGCGCTCTCCCCGGCCGGGCAGCGCTTCGCCCGGTTCATCTCCGGCACGGTGCAGCCCGCGCTGCGTGGGCTGCGGGACACCGCGCAGGAGGCGCTGCTGCCCCCGCTGGAGAAGGGGATCAACCGGGGCCTGTCCCTGCTGCCGATCTTCGACTCGGCGATCCGGCAGACCGGGCAGGTCCTCGGCGAGGCCGCGCTGCGGGGCGCCGAGATGGCGACCTCCGGTCCGTGGCGCGCGGACCTGGCGCAGATCGGCGAGACGAACGCCCGGGTCGTCGGCTCGGTCGCCAACGCCGGGCTGAGCGCGGCCGACGCGCTGCGCAACGTCACGGTGGCGGCCGGGCCCCTGCTGGAGCGGCTGGCCGGCGGCGCGGAGCGCGGCATGGCGCTGGCCGCCGCGTTCATCCAGGCGCGGCGCGACGGTGGGCAGCTCGGCGCGTTCTTTCAGCGGGCGGGTGACACCGGCGCGCAGCTGTGGGGAGTCCTGCGGGACATCGGCCTCGGCCTGTACAACGTCGGGCGGGCCGCAGCCCCGGCCGGGCAGCAGCTCCTCGACTCGCTGTCCGGCGCGGCCAGCGCCTTCCGGCAGCTGACCGGCGAGAGCGAGACCCAGTCCAAGCTCGCCGGGTACTTCGCCAACACCGTCCCGGTCCTCCAGGAGATCGGACGGCTCGCGGCTGCGGCCGGCCTCGCCTGGTTCAACTTCACCAACAACCCGGCGCTCGCCCCGCTGCTCGCCCGGCTGCGGACCGAGTTCCTGCCCGTCGTCGTCCAGCTTGCCGGGGCGCTCGGCAACGGCCAGCTGTGGGGGCAGCTCCTCGGGCTGCTGACCTCGATCGCCGGGATCGCCTCCCAGCTCGGCGGCCTGGGCAACACCCTGTCCGGGTTCCTGCTGGTTCTCCAGGCCGTCGCCTCGACCGTGCAACTGCTGCTGTCGATCCCCGGCATGGGCGAGTTTGTCTCCGCGCTGCTGATGGTCGCCGGTGTGGCCGGCGGGATCATGGCCGTCTCGAACGCGATCAGCGCGCTGCGCGTGGCCATGCTCGCCCTGTCGGCGAACCCGGTGATGCTGATCATCACGGCGATCGCCGCGCTGGTCGTCGCGTTCGTGACGGCGTACCAGAAGTCGGAGTGGTTCCGCTCCGTCGTCAACGCCGCGATCGGCGGGCTGGTCGACGGGGCGAAGTTCGCCCTCAACGGCCTGGTCGACTTCATCAAGTGGCTGTGGCCGATCCTGACTTCGGTGTTCGGTGCGCCCATCAAGTTCTGGGTCAACATCGTCTACGACGGCGGCATCCGCAGGTTGTGGAACGCCCTCGCCGACTCCTTCGGCCTGAGCAAGCTGCCGAGCTTCACCGTCAACTTCGCCCGAGGCGGCGTCGTGCCCGGCTACGCCCCGGGCCGCGACACCGTCCCCGCGATGCTCTCCCCGGGGGAGGGCATCCTCATCCCGCAGGCCGTGCGGCAGCTCGGCGGCGAAGGCGGCATCAGCGCCCTGAACGACGCCGCCCGCGCCGGACGCCTGTCCCAGGCCGGCGCGCCCGTCGAGGGCTTCGGCCTCGGCGGCCTGGTCGACGCCGGTCTCGACAAGCTGCGCGGCTGGGCCACCAGCGCCCTCGGCAAGGCCCTCGCCCCCGTCCGGTCGATGTTCAACTGGATGCCCGACACCCGGTGGGCCGCCATGATGCGCGGCATGGTCAACCGGGCCGTCGACGGGGTGCTCGCCTTCGTCCGCGGCTACTCCACCGGCGGCGTCGTGCCCGGCTACGCGCCCGGCCAGGACAGCGCCCTGGCGCGCCTGTCGCCCGGCGAAGGCGTCCTGACCCCGCAGGCCGTGCGCGGCCTCGGCGGCAGCCCGGCCGTCGCCGCCCTCAACGCCGCCCGCGGGCAACTCGCCGACGCCGGAGCGGGCCAGCGCATCGGCACCGTCATCTCGCCCGGCGCGATCGTGCAGTACATCACCAACCCGCTGCCCGAGACACCGGGGGAGACCGTCAACAACCGGCTGCGGGCCCTCGCCAGCTTCGGCCTGTTCGACAAGGAGAGCGCCTGATGGCCTTCGAACGCTGGCTGGTGGACGGCTACGACCTCACCGACGGCCTGGTCCGCGATGTCGAGTACCGGGCCGGGCTGACCGCCACCCCGGCGGTCGTCGGCGCGAACGCCACCGTCCCCAACCGCATCGGCGAGCTGTGGCGGCCCAAGCACCACGGCCCCGGGAAGTTCACCCTCGCCCTGTGGCTGGCGCCCGCCGGCGGGCGCTGGCAGGACGTTGAAGCCGCGTGGGAGGACCTGCTGCGCGCCGTCGCCCGTCCGCACCGGCTGCTCACCTTCGAGCGGCACACCGCGGCCGGGCAGGTCCGCCGCTGCCAGGGCGAAGTGCTCTCCGCGCTCACCCCCACCCCGCTCGGCCAGGACGGCATGCGCATCAGCCTGGAGGTCAACGTGCCCTCCGGCTACTGGGAGTCCGCCGATGTGGCGTTCGAGGCCACCGCCCCCGGCGTGCCGCTCCCGCAGGACCTCGACCTGGAGCCGTTCGCGGACGCCACTGCCCCGATGGAGCAGCTTGCCTACCGCATCACCGGGCCGATCACCGCCCCGACCGTCACCGACACCACCGACGGGACCGGCGACTCCTTCACCTACACCGGGCAGATCCCCGCCGGGCAGGCCCTGACCGTGGACGCCGCCACCTGGCAGCTGACAGGCAGCGGCGGCCTCGTCCCCGACCCCGGCCGCCTGACCAACACCGGCCCCGCTTTCCTACGTCTGACCCCCGGCCTGCCCGGCACCGCCCCGAGCGTCCGCCTGACCGGCACCAACCCGGGCCCCACCACCCAGCTCGCCGTCACCGGCCGCCGCGCCTACCTGACCTGACCCGGAAGAAGACCACCGTGGCCGTGCACCTGCGAGCCCTGAGCTCGAGCGGCACCCTGCTCGGGCTCCTGCCGTACCCCGCCGACGTGAAGACCCAGGCCGAACACAACGGCCCCGGCGCGCTGAGCTTCACCTACCCGCGTAACGCCATCGGCGCGGCCCTGCTGTCCGGCGACGACCCCCGCATCTCCCTCGTCGTCGACGGCGTGGAGCAGCCCGCGCGGTACCTGCTGGAGGACGACGGCGACGACCCCGCCGACGACGCCGGCGCAGCCCGCCCGATCCAGGTCGGCTGCCGCGGGGCGCTCGCCCTGCTGGAACGCGCGATCATCTACCCCGTCGGCCACAGTGCCGGCCAGCCCGTCACCGGCCTCGACGCGCACTTCCCGTTCGCCAACGCCACCCCCGGCGCGATCATCGCCACGCTGCTGCAGCGCGCCCAGGAACGTGGTGCCCTCCCCGAGATCGAGTGGGACTTCACCAGCAGCGTGGACAGCGCCGGGCAGCCCTGGCCCACCACCTACACCGTGCAGTACGACGCTGGCGGCGACCTGCTGAAGACCGTGCAGTCGATCACGGACGCCGGGTGGGCGGACGTGCAGATGGACGGCTACCGGCTGCGCGCCTACGTGCCCGACACCGCATGCGCCGTCGACCACCCGGACGTGGTGCTGTACCTGGGCCGGGACGTCCTCAAGGGCCCCCGGCAGCGCTCCCGCCGCCAGGTGCGCTCGTACCTGCTGGCCGCGGGTGACGGCGGCAACCTCGCCGAGGTCGTCAACCCGACCGCGGCCGCCCGGTACGGTCGCCGGGAGGCGTTCGACGGGCGCGGCGGCATCACCGACGCCCAGACCCTCGCCGAACTGGCCCGGGTCACCCTCGGCGGCATGGCCGCCGCCGCCGAGGGCTTCACCGTCGAACTCGACCCCCGAGCCGGAGACGGCCCAGACCGCCTTCCCCCTGCCGGGCACTACCTGCGCTACGACCAGCGGCGGCTGAGCCCCACCGAGCTGGAGCCGCTGCGGGTACGCACTATCGCCACCACGTACGACGCCTCCGGGCAGCCCAGCGTCAGCCTGGAACTCAACGACCTGTTCGTGGAGCAGCGCATCCGGGTGCAGCGGCAACTCGACGCGCTCACCAACGGCTCCGCCACCGCCTCCCGCACGCCGCTGCCGCCGCTCGGCGACCGCAACGACACCGTCGCCCCCGACCGGCCCGCCGCGGTGCTGCTCGGCTCCTGGGCCTACCTGGACGCGGACGGCCAGCAGCACGCCGCGCTCGCCGTCTCCTGGCCCGAGGTGACCCACAACGCCGACGGCACCGCGTACGACGACGCCGGCGGGTACCTCGTCTCCTACCTGCTGCCCGGCCTGCCCCTGGGCGGCGGGCAGGACCCGCAGTGGTCCCCGGAGCAGACCGTGCACGGCACGATCGCCCACTACGACCAACTCCCGGCCGGACAGCGCCTCCAGGCCCGGGTGCGCACCGTGGACGCCTCCGGCAACTCCTCCGACTGGCGGTTGTCCGAGGAGGTAGTTCTCGCCAGCGACACCACGCCGCCGCCCGTGCCGTCGGCGCCGACCGCCGCCCGGCTGATCGGCGGCATCCGCGCCTCCTGGAACGGGCTCGGCGCGCAGGGCGAGCCGATGCCCGCCGACTTTGCCCACGTCGAAGTGCACATCTCCACCGCGGCCGGGTTCACCCCGAACCCGGGGACGGTCACCGACCGGCTGGCCGGCGCAGCCGCCGCGCCGATCACCGGCCTGGCCTACGGCACCACCTACTACATGAAGCTCGTCGCCGTCGACCGGGCGGGTAACGCCTCCGCGCCGTCCGCCGAGGTGTCGGCGGTGCCGGACATGGTGATTGGCTCCGACCTTGCCGACAAGATCCTCACCGCCGGGAAGTGGGCCGATGTCGAACGCGCCAGCCTACAGACCTCGTTCTTCACCGGCTTCGCCACCGACGACGCCCGCTGGGCCAAGACCGCGGGCGACAACGACGCCGCCTGGACCACCGCCACACGGCCCGACGCCCCCACCGGCGGTCGGGCCCTGGTCGCCACCCGCACGGTGCGCCTGGAGTGGGCGGAGAACCTGCTGCTCGACCCCGCCGTCCTGTACCGCATGTCCGTGCGGGTCCGGCAGACCGCCGGTACCCCCAGCACCGTCACGGTCGGCCTGATCGGCATCGCCGCCGACGGCACCACCCGCATCGGCCAGCCCTTCCCCGTCAGCGCGAACGCCACCCAGCTCGCCGTCGGTGCGGGCTGGTCGATCCTCACCGGGTTTCTCAAGGGCTACGGCCCCGCCACCGGGCCGTTCTGGACCGTCCAGCCTGACCCGCAGCGGCCCACCACCCTCCACCCGGACGTGCGCTACGTACGCCCCCTGCTGCTGCTGAACACCGGCGGCGGCGCGACGGCCGTCACCGAAGTCGACATGCTCACCTTGGAATCGCTGGAGTTCCCGCCGAACATCATCGGCGCGGTGCAGATCGCCGACGCCACGATCGTTGGCGCGAAGATCGCCCTGGCGACGATCCAGGACGCCCACATCGGCACCGTCTCCGCCGCCAAGATCACCGTCGGCCAGCTCAACGCCGACGTCACCGTGGCCGCCCGCATCAAGACCGCCAACCAGGGCGCGCGGGTCGAGCTCAACTCCGGCGGCATCGAGGCGTGGAACGCCGCCGGGGTGAAGACCGTCGCCGTCTCCGCCGCGACCGGCGACGTCAAGCTCATCGGCAGCCTCGCCAGCGGCACCACCGGCCAGCGCATCGAGATCAACCCCGTCGTCGGCCTGCCGGAGATCCGGTTCTTCCCCACCACGGGCAGCAACTACGCCTTCATCAATGCGGTTGGGGGGAACAACGGCGCCGCC
Source organism: Kitasatospora sp. NA04385 (assembly GCF_013364235.1). Taxonomy (NCBI): domain Bacteria; kingdom Bacillati; phylum Actinomycetota; class Actinomycetes; order Kitasatosporales; family Streptomycetaceae; genus Kitasatospora; species Kitasatospora sp. NA04385. The sequence continues at coordinate 6,151,096 of NZ_CP054919.1, forward strand.
TACATCGGTCTCAACTCCGGCACCTTCCAGGCCAACGGGCAGACCGCCGCGTACCGGCTCTACCTGACCGACTCCGCGGCCGCGCTGGAGACGATCCGCACCGACACCCAGGAGACCTGGGGCGGCACCGTCCGCATGACCGCGGCCAACGGCGCGGCGCTCGCCTACTTCACGCAGAGCACGCTCCATGGCTACGTCACCGCCCAGAGCTGGGGCTCCAACCTCGGCCGACGCAACGACGACGGCAGCTCCAGCGAGCTGTGGCTCGACAACCCGGCCCTCCAGTACAAGGGCGTCTTCCCCAACTACTGGTACTCCGAGCCCGATCGCGGCTGGTTCACCGGCACCGTCCAGAAGAACAACTGGGCGTCCCTGTCCCTCGGCTACGGCCCGACCATGGCCTCCGACATGGTGCCGATCGTCACCTTCCGGGACAGCGGCGCGGTGCGCGCCTGGCAGGTCACCGCGTCCAGCACCACCGGGTTCACGGTCGGACTCGGCTCCACCAGCGCCGGGGGCAGCATCGGCTTCTGGTGCTACCGCATCTGATCAGGAACGGAACACCCATGCCCGAGCAGTACCGCATCATCGCCGTCTCCCGTACCACCGAAGGAGGCATGGAGTGCTGGGAGGTGCGGCAGGAACGCCCCGACGGCCAGCACCACTTGACGGTGTTCCCGACGTCCTCACTGGAGTGGCGGGCCGCCGAATACGACATCGACCACCGCACCCCGGACGGCATCAACCTGATCCTCGACATGCTGCTGCACGAGCCCCACCTGCCCGACAGCCCGCCCCACCAGGCCGGCGCCGCGGCGAAGGGCCTGACCGCCAGCGGCCCGGCACCCATCACCCTGCGCACCGCGCCCGACCGGGCGACCGCCCGCGCCGCCCACCTGGAGCGGATCGCCCACACCAAGCAGACCCGCATCACCGTCACCTCGCCCTCCACACCGACCGGGAAGACCGGCATCGTCACGGCACGGACGGCCACCGACCCACTCGACGTGATCCGGGCCAACCACAACATCACCCCCGAAGGCGTCGCGGAGAAGACCGAGTTCGTGGAGCAGGTCCGCCGGCAGTTCGCACAGCAGCAGCCGTCCGGGCCGTACCGTCCAGCCGCGGACCGCCTCCCGCAGACGCTCGCTGAGCCGGTGTGGGACGCTGCGCTGCCCGAGCGGGACCAGGCCCGCGACGGCGACAGCGACCAGGAGCCGGCATGAGCGACGCCCCCACCCCCGAGCAGCTTGACCACCTCCTCGGAACCGCCGACCGCCGCCGCCTCACCCCCGCCGAAGCCGCGCTGCTGCGCACCGGCGTGCAGCAGCTGCGGGCCGTCGCCCGTCCCTGCGAGTGCCCCGGCCCGCTGACCACCAGCAGACGAAGTGAACGGAGCCGCCGCCATGACGCCGCCCGCCGAGCAGGTCACCGTCGACGCCCAGCAGTACATTGACCAGCTGCGCGCGCAGTTGGTCGAAGCGTGGGGTGAGGTACAGGCCCAACTCGCCCTCGCCCGGACGGAGAGCACCGTCCGGGCTGCCCGCGAGGCGGAGAAGGACCGCCAGCTCACCGTCTCCCGGGAAGCCGCAGCCGACAAGGACCGCGAGATCGCCGAGTTGAAGGCCACCATCGCGTCGCTCCAGGGCAGCTCGACGCGACCGTAACCCCCGGCCGCACCTACCGTCCCCCGCTGTGGAACAGGCACCGGACGACCAGCAGCAGCCCGCCGCTGGCCGCCGACACCGACGGAGGGCCAGATGGCGCGAGATCACGGGGTGGAAGTCGATCCGGGACCTGGCCCTGTTCCTGCTCGGGGCGGTGCTGATCGTCCGGGAGGCGTGGACGCCGCCCGCCGACCCGAGCGTGATTATCACCGGGCTGACCCTCGCGGGGCTGCCCGCCGTGCTGTCAAGGGACGAACGGCCGCCCCGCGAGTAGCCCCGCGCGTTGGCCTGCTGTCCCGATACCCCGTCACCGCCGGCTACCTGGCCGCCGCCGGCATCGCGCTGGCCGCCACCTGGCCGCTCTGACCCCGCCCCGTCCAACACCAGCACCGGGAGACGACCGTGGAAATCCTCAACGACACCGAGGCGTGGGGCCTGCTGCTCGGCGCTCTTACGCCCTGGGCGACCGCTCTGATCCAGCAGCCGGCCTGGAGCAAGCCGCTGCGCGCCGTCGTCGGCACCCTGCTGTCCGCGATCGTCGGCACCGTCACCGTCCTCGCCCGCGGCGACATCGCCCACGCGCAGACCGCGCTCACCACCATCGCCCTGACCGTCGTCGCCTCGAAGACGTTCTACGACGGGCTGTGGCAGCACGCCGGGGCGGCCGCGCTGGAGCAGGCGACGTCCGCCGAACGGCGCCCGATCCGGTAACCGGCCCTGTGTCGGAGGCCGGCTCTACCCTAGAGTGATGATGTGGCCGCCGGGCCAACCGGCCGCGTGCTCCGGCAACCAACCCTTCGGGGCTGTCTCCTATCAAGGGGAGCACGCGGAATCGGGCGGGCTTCGCAACCCGCTGGCCCGGCGGCCACACTTCCAATCTCCATGAACCGCAACCGAGTTGGCCACGCGGTGGGTGTTCCCACGTCGGCCCGGCAAGCGGGAGGGTAGAGGCAGGCAGCCACACCGGGGCCTGCGAACCCCGGTGCCGCCCTTGGAGACAGGAAGGCACTTACGGTGACAACTCCCGTGCAAGAAAAGCAAGTTGAGACAGAGCCGCTCACTCCTCTGACGGACAACCGCGAGGAGATGGCGATCCGGACCGCCGACCAGGTCCTGGAGATCACGAGCGACCAGCGGTTCTGGACGAAGGCGCAGCGGGCAGCCCTGGGCGCTATCGGCCTCTCCGGTGCCCCCACACACGACCTCGTCAACTTCTTCCACATCTGCAAGTCCACCGGGCTGGACCCCTTCCGCCGCGAGATCTACTACATCCAGCGCAAGCGCAAGGTGTTCGGACAGGACGAGATCTACTACACCGCCCAGACCGGCATCGACGGGTTCCGCCACACCGGGCAGCGCACCGGCCGGTTCATCCGCCGTGTCGGCCCGTTCTGGACCGGGCCCGAGGACGATCCGGCGTGGTGGACGCTCGGCGAGGACGGCATCAACCGCCGCCGCTGGGTGGACGTCTGGCTCCACACCGAACCCCCCGCCGCCGCGATGTGCCGCATCGAGCACCGCAGCATCGCCGGTGACGTGACGGTCACCCAGGCCGTCGCCGTCTTCACCGAGTTCGCCGTCGGCAAGGACGAGTGGAAGCGGGACCCCGCCACCGGCGAAGGGTTCAAGACCGGGCAGCGCGTCCTCACCGGGCAGTGGCCGGTCATGCCCGCCCACATGATCGGCAAGGTCGCCGAGGCCCTGGCATGGCGCAGCGCCTTCCCCCGGGAACTCGTCGGGATCTACGAGCACGCCGAGATGGAGCAGGCCGACGCCGTGCAGCGCGAGACGGACCGGGAGGACGCGGCAGCCCGCCGCCGGGACGCCCGCCACGTGCAGGGCGGCACGGTCATCCCCGGCACCGTCGTCAGCGCCACCGCAAGCCCGGTCGCCGACGGCGAGGACGACGAACCCGGGACCGGCAGCGACCCGAAGCCGCCCCTGCCGCGCACAGCGGACAACCTGCGCCGGGAACTGCGTGCCTACGCCGCCGCGATGGGCAGCACCGTCACGAAGATGACCGCGCGGTGGCGGCAGACCGCGGGCAGCGGAGTCAACGCGGCGACGGCCGACCAGCTCGAAGAACTGCTCACCGAGTGGCGGGCCTACGTCATCGCCGAGCTGAGGGATCGTCACCCGCAGGCGGCCGAGCACGTCGAGGCCGGTGACCTGCTGATCGGCCTCGACCCCGACCCGAAGGTCTGGAGCAAAGCGGCCACCCCGCAGGACTGACCGCCCCCTCCTCCCGCCACCCCTCCCGCAGGGCCCGCGCCGCCCGCGCGGCCCTGCGGCCTGCCCAGACACGGACCTTCCCGATGCAGCAGTCCCTCATCGAGCGCGCCCGCGCGCTCGCCTCCGCCCAGGTCTTCGGCCCCGGCCTCGCGCCGTGCCGCTGCGGCGCACCCCGCCACGTTCACCAGGGCAGGAAAAGCCTCGGCAGCCACTCGGCAACCAACTGCGCCCGCTACCGGCGCGACCCCGCCGACGTCCTCCTCGAACGCGCCCAGGCAGCAGCCAACAACCGGCTCGGCCAGGACCTCGCGCAGTCCGACCGGCCCCGGCGGCGAAGGCGGCCCCGCCGCCCCAAGAAGCCCGGCGAGTGGTCGATCGGCGCGTCCGACACCGGGTCCTGCCGCCGAGCGATCTGGTACCGGGAGAACCCGCCCCCCGGGTACGTCCCGGCCCCCGTCGACCGGCGCGCCGCCCTCGCCGGAACCCTCATCCACGACTCCATCTCGCGCCGCCGGCGCGCCCTGTACCCGTGGCGGCTGCAGGAGCAGTCCGTCACCCTCCCGGGCCTCGACCGGCCGAGCCGGTACGACGAGTACGACCCGGTGACCGGCGTGCTGTACGACTACAAGACCGCGGGTGACTGGAAGTGGGCGGTGGTGGGGGAGAGCGGCCCGCCGGAGACCGAGTGGGACCAGGGCCAGTTGTACGCGCTCGCGCTCCACCTCGCGGGCCAGCTCGTGGTGGAAGTGCGGATCGTCTACTACGAGCGCAAGAGCGGCGCGGACGAGGAGTTCTCCCGGCCCTTCGACGAGCAGGCCGCCCGGCGGGCCCTCGGCCGCCTGACCGCGATCGCCACCGCCCTCGACCTCGGCACGGCCCTGCCCCGGGACCGGTCAGGGCCGAGCACCGACGTGATCTGCCGCCGCTACTGCGGGGCCCGCATCGACTGCTGGAGCATCAACCAGGCCGAGGCCGCCGGGCGCTCCCCGGAGTCGTACACCCTCGTCACCGACGCCGACGACATCGAGTGGGCTCTCGGCGAGTACGACCGCACCCGCGCGGAGAAGTCCAAGGCCGAGAAGGCGCAGAACGTCGCCAAGGCCCTGCTGGACGGGATACCGCCTGCCACCTACGGCGAGTTCGAGTACGTGCACACCGGCGGCAGGCTCAAGGACCCCGAGCCCGACCCGGCCGCGCGCCTGCGGCAGCTCGAAGGGCTCTGGGACCTCCCGGAGACCGAGCGGCCCGCCCTGGCCGAACTGGACTACCCGACGAAGCGGACCCGCACCACCAGCCGGATGGAAGTCCGCCGTGTCCGGGCGGCCGTCCGGGCGCGCCGGGCGACGCCCGGTCGCGGGTAAGGCCGCCAACTCCGGTGCGCGTTGTTTCCGCCGGTCCCGTGCCCCTTCCGGGGCCACGGGGCCGGTCCCCGCCCGGCCGACCAGCAGGGAACTGTTGCCTCACGCCCCTAACGTCCCTACTTCGAAAGCCAGTTGAGAGGAACAACTGTGAGCAGCCCGAACGTACCCGGCCCCGAACCGCAGCCCTCGCCCTGGTTCGCCACGAACCGAGCCGTGACCCGGACGGTGCCAGCCACCCCGGCCGAGGCCCCGACCCCCATCTACACGCGGATGGTCACCGAGTTCGGCGACCCGTTCAGCGCCCTCGGGCCGACCCGCGCCCGCTGGGCCCCGCGCACCGGCGAGCGTCCCGCCGCGACCTGAACCCCCACAGCAGCGAGGGAAGTTGTCGACGCGACCTAACCCGGTGAACCCGCCTAGGTTCCCCGCTCATGGCCGCCCCCCGATACATCGAGTACCAGCCGCTGGACCAGATCCGGCCCGCCGCCCGCAACCCGAAAGGGCACGACGACGGCGGGCTGGACCGCTCCGTCGACAAGTTCGACTTCACCGAGCCCGGCCTGCTGGACGAACGCACCGGCCGCCTGGTGGCCGGCCACGGCCGCTACGAGACCCTGGAGCGCCGCCGCGCAGCAGGCAAGGCCGCCCCGGACGGCGTGGTCGTCACCGAGGACGGGACGTGGACCGTCCCGGTGGTGCGGGGGTGGGCGTCCCGGGACGACGCCCACGCGGAGGCGTACCTCGTCGCCTCCAACCAATTGACCACCGCGGGCGGCTGGGACGGCGAAGGGCTCGCGGCGTTGCTGTCCGAGCTGGAGCAGGCCGACCCGGCACTGGCCGCCGCCACCGGCTTCGACCAGCAGCAGCTCGACGCGCTGCTCGCCGACCTCGCCCCCGCCACCGGCAGCAGCGACCCCGACGAGCCGCAGGACCAGGACGCGGGCCCGACCAACCGCGGCGACCTGCTGGCACTGGCGGGCGTCACCGTCGGAGAACCCGAGCACCAGGTCGAGACCGGCCAGGTCTGGGAACTGGGCGAGCACCGCCTCGTCATCGGCGAGGTCTTCGACGGCTGGCCGCTGTGGGCGCCGCTGCTCACCGACGGCAGCCTCTTCCTGCCCTACCCGACGCCCCTCGCGCCGTTCGCCGACCGGGCCCTCAGGCACCGCCTGGTGATGGTGCAGCCCGAGCGGTACCTCGCCGGACACCTCCTGGACAAGTGGGCCCGGATCAGCGGCCAGACCCCCGTCCTCGCGGGCAGCCGGTGACGGCCGTCGTGCCGACCGCGGGCGGCACCTTCAACCCGGACGAGCACCCGATCTACTTCACCGCGGGCGGCGGCGAGTTCAACGCCGGACCGTACGTGCTGATGGCCGCAAACGAGCTGATGGCCGGCAGCGAGGAGCAGCGGCTGCGTGACCTGCTCGACGCCGGCTGCCGGGTCCTGCTCGACTCCGGGATCTTCTGGCTCACCAACCGGCACTGCCGTGCCCACGGCATCACGATGGACGAGGCCCTGGGCTTGGCCCCCGAGGAAGTCGACGGCTTCGCCGAACTCCGGGAGCGCTACATCTACCTCGCCCGCACCTACGGTGACTGGCTGTGGGGCTACATCGAACTGGACCAGGGCGGCCGGGACAACAAGCGCGTCCAGCGCGCGGCGCTGCACGACCTCGGCCTGTCCCCGATCCCCGTCTACCACCCGCTGGTGGACGGCTGGGACTACTTCGACGAGCTCGCGGCCACCTACGACCGGATCTGTGTCGGCAACATCGTCCAGGCGTCCGCCCCGGTGCGGCTGCGCCTGCTCCACACGATCTGGGAGCGGCGCCGAAGTTATCCACACCTGTGGATACACGCGCTCGGCCTGACCGCGAACGAGTGGTGCCTGCCGCTCGCCCCGGACTCCTGCGACTCCTCCTCCTGGCTGGCCCCGCTGCGCTGGAACCACCAGCGCGTCGAGACCGCGATGCTGCGCCGCGTCGGCGACCTGCCCGCGGGCTTCCGCTACACCCGCGACGACAGCGCCTCCTACCAGGCCGCCGCCCGGCTGTGCGCCGACGCCGCCACCGCTCTGGGCCGGTGCTGGCAGCATGCCGCCCACCGCGCCGGGGAACTGGTCGGCGGCCCGGCCGGGGCCCGCACCGAGGCGGAAGGGGCACTGCGGTGAGCCCGGCCCGGCGCGGCACCGTGCTGAAGAAGACCGGCGGCGGAGCGTTCGACCCGGCCGACCGGCACCTGTACTTCGCCGCGGGCGACTCCGAGCACTACCCGCACCACGTGCTGCTGGCCACCAACGACCTGCTGACCGCCGGCCACGAGCGCAAACTGACCGCGCTGCTGGACGCCGGGCACCGCGTGCTGCTCGACTCCGGGATCTTCTGGCTGACCAACCAGTACAAGCGCGACCACCCCGGCATCTCCATGGACGAGGCCCTGCGCCTGCCGCCGGAGAAGATCGACGGCTTCGACGCCCTGTACGCCCGGTACGTCGAGCTGGTGCAGCGCCACGGCGACCGGCTGTGGGGCTACATCGAACTGGACCAGGGCGGCCGGGACCACAAGGTCCGCACCCGTGCCCGGCTGGAGGGCGAAGGGCTCGCGCCGATCCCGGTGTACCACCCGCTGGTGGACGGCTGGGAGTACTTCGACGAGCTCGCGCAGCAGTACGACCGCATCTGCTTCGGCAACGTCGTCCAGGCCCCGGCTCCCGTCCGGCTGCGCCTGCTGCACACCCTGTGGGAGCGCCACCGCCGCTATCCCGGCCTGTGGGTGCACGTGCTCGGGCTGACCGTCAACGAGTGGTGCCTGGCCGTCCCCCCGGACTCCTGCGACTCCTCGACCTGGCTCGGGCCGCTGCGCTGGCCGGACGTGCGGATCGACTCCGCGCTGCTGCGCAAGGTCGGCGTCATCGACCGCGGCTTCGCCTACGACCTCGACCAGCCCGCCCACCCGGAACGTGGCCGCACCGCCTGCTGCCTGATGTGCGCGCAGACCGTCGAGGCCACCACCACCGTGTGGCGGCTCGCCCGCACCACCCGCGACGGCCTGCTCCAGCAGCCCGCCTACCCCCCTGTCACCGAATCGGAGAACCCGCTCCCATGAAGTCAACCACCGAGGTCTGGGCGGAAGTCCGCCTGCCCGGATTCCACCACTGGCCGGCAGCGCCCGACCACCGCTCCTACCTGCGGGCCCGGCACCGCCACCTGTTCCACATCAGGGTGAGCGTCGACGTCGTCCACGACGACCGCGACACCGAGTTCCACGACCTCGCCGACGAGATCCGCGGCTGGTGGGGGACCGGCGACCGCGAGTGCGGACCGGCGTCCTGCGAGACCCTGGCCTGGACCCTCGCGGACTACCTGCTCGGGAAGGGCCTGTCGGTGCGGGAGGTCGGCGTGTCCGAGGACGGCGAAGCCGGGGCGGTCGTCACCCTGCTGCAGGAGGGAGAGCGGCCGTGACCCACACCGTGACCGTCCGGCACAACTTCGAGACCGCCCACCGGCTTCCCCACCTGGCGGGGAAGTGCGAGAACCTGCACGGCCACTCCTGGTGGGCCGAGATCACCGTCGCCGCGCCGGTGCTCGCCGCTGGCACCGTCGTGGAGTTCGGCGCGTTCAAGCGGGCCCTGCGCGAGTGGATCGACACCTTCCTCGACCACGGCGCGATGCTCGGCGCCAACGACCCGCTCGCCCCGGTCCTCGCCGGGCAGGGCAGCAAGCTGTTCCGGTTCGGCGCCGACGACCCCACCGAGCAGGAGCAGCACGCCGCGGGCCTTCAGTGGCCGAGCGTGGAGGCCGTCGCCGAACTGCTCTCCCGCGTCGCCGCCGAGGCCCTGCGCACCCTGCCGCGCGCCGCGGGCGCGTACGTCTCCCACGTCCGCGTCGCCGAGACGGCCGTCAACGCCGCCTCCTGGGCGGTGACCGCGTGAGCGCCCTCGTCGCCCCGGCCAGCCTGCCCGTCGCCGAGGTCTTCGGCCCCACCATCCAGGGAGAAGGCCCCAGCGCCGGCCAGAACGCCCTGTTCCTCCGCCTCGGAGCCTGCAACCTCTCCTGCACCTGGTGCGACACCCCGTACACCTGGGACGGCAAGCGGTTCGACCTGCGCCAGGAGATCCGCCGCGTGCCGGTGGTCGACCTCGCGGAGGCCACCGGCACGCACCCGCACGCCCTGATCGTCATCACCGGCGGTGAGCCGCTGCTGCACCAGAGCACCGACGCCTGGCGCTCGCTGATGGCCGTCCTGCGGTACACCACCCGCCGCGTCGAGATCGAGACCAACGGCACCCTCGCGCCCAAGCCCGTCACCCTCGGCGTGCCGCGCCTGGTCTTCAACGTCAGCCCGAAGCTGGCCAACTCCGGCATGCCGCAGGACCGGCGGATCAAGCCCGAGGCCCTGGAGGCGTTCACCGCCCTCGCCAACGCGGGCCGCGCCCGGTTCAAGTTCGTCGCCGCGAACAGCGACGACCTCGAGGAGATCGCGGTCCTCGCCGACCGCTTCCACATCCCGCCGCACGCGACCTGGGTGATGCCCGAAGGCGTCACCCCCGAACAGACCATCGCCGCCGGCCGCGCGCTGGCCGAGGACGTCATCGGGCGGCACTGGAACCTGACCCTGCGGCAGCACGTCCTGCTGTGGCCTGGAGAACGCGAACGATGACCAGCACCGACAACACCATCGACCTCGCCCGCGCGGCCGAGCACGCCGCCGGCCTGTTCGCCGCGCTCGGCATCCCCTGCGACACCGAGTCCACCGCCGCCACCCCGGCCCGGATCGCCAAGGCGCTCGCCGAGCTGACCGCGGGCCAGCACCTCGACCCGACCCGGCACCTGGCCGTCACCTTCCCGCCGGAGGGGCAGCGGGCTGGCCTGATCGCCGCGGTTGACGTGCCGTTCACCGCGCTCTGCGAGCACCACGGGCTGCCGTTCACCGGCCGGGCCGCCGTCGCCTACCTGCCGGTGCCCGGAGCCCGGATCGTCGGCCTGTCGAAGCTGGCACGGCTCCTCCAGGAGTTCGCTGCCCGCCCGCAGGTGCAGGAACGCCTCGGCGAGCAGGTCGTGGAAGCGCTCGGGGCCCACCTCGACGTCCAGGGCGCGGCCTGCCTGATCCGCTCCGTCCACGCCTGCATGACCCTGCGCGGGGCCCGCGCCCACGGTGCGGCGATGGTCACCACCCACCTGACCGGTGCCCTCCAAGCCGACCCGGCACGCCGCGCGGAAGTCCTCGCCCTCATGCCCCCATCTCCCTGACAAGGCAAGGGAGTTGTTCCCAAGCTGACCTGTCCGGCGGGAGGATAGGAGCGCCAGGCCGGGGCCGCGAACCCCGGCCCCTGACGAAGGAGACACCGATGCTCACCAGGGTTCCCCGAGACCTGCCCGCCGACGCGATCACGATCGGCGACCTCAAGGCGCAGCTGCACATGGCACCGGACGACATGCTGGTCGTCGCCCAGCGCCCCGACGCCGAAGAGGGCACCTTCGCCCTCGGCTGGGCCGTGAAGGCCCACGTGCTCAGCGAGTCCGGCCACCGAGTGCCGGTCATCGGCCTGCCGCAGGTCGACCCGGACGACCCCCAGGTCATGACGGTCTCGCTGATGACCCGGGTGATCGCGGACCTGCCCGACCACGCGCTGCCCGTCACGATCTGGGAGAGCGGCGACGGCCCTCTCCAGGCCGCCATCGGCGAGCCGAAGTTCGGAAACCTGGTCAACGAGGACTCCGGCGTCAGCGTGAAGGTGGTCGTGCTCCCCGGCGTACCCGGCGGCATGACCGGGGACGCCTACGATGACCTGGTCTACAGCCTCGGCTGGGAGTAGCCCCACCCAGCGCCAACGGCCCGGGGCGTAGCCGCCACCGCCTCACGTAGGGCGGGTGGCCATCACCTAATTACGTAATTAGGTGCCCGGAGCGACGGCTACCGGCCGCGGACCAGGGCCCAGACCGCGGGGGTGGTGGCCCCGACGAGACCGGCAGCCAGCCAGCCGGCCTGCGGGTGCAGGGCCCACGCAGTGAGGGCTCCGTGCGCGCAGACCGCCAGGTCCCGCCAGGTGACCGGCCGATCTGCGATCGAGGCCGGGATCGCCACCGGGGCTGGGGCCGGGGCCGGAGGCGGCGGGGTCAGCCGCTCCAGGTGGGCCGCCAGGTCTCCCCAGGTGACCGGCTTGTCGGCCTCGAAGGCGGGCGGCGTGAAGCCCGCGGGTTGTGCCATCATGGGCATAGTTCCAATCTCGCGCGTGGTTAAAGGCCGGGCGAATGCGGAGCTCGCGGGTCGCCCTTGTGGAGAGGGCGACCCGCTTCTGTAAGTGATCGTAGGGCCCTCGCTGACGCCTCGCCAAATCCGGAAAGTCAAGATGCGAATCGTTCCAGCTCGGGACGCCGCATAGCCCCGGAACTCTCCGTCGAAAGGCGCTCCGGTCGGGCTGGCGCGATCTCGCTCGCGCCCTGCCTCCTGAGCGCTCTTGCGTACCCCTGTCGGAGGCCGGGTCGGTGAATAGTTTAGTTGCCTGGGGGTGCTATTTGTGCAGGGTGGCACTGTCGAGGGGCACTAATGTTATTTGAATACATTCCCATCCGTATTGGGTTTCAGGGTGAATAGTCAGAGGCTTTTCGATACTTGGAGTTTAGTCGATCGGCGCGTCGCCTGGTAGCTGGCCTGGGAAGCCAAATAATTTACACTCATATCACTCGGTTTGCTCTTTTCGTTGTCGGCGATGATTTGTAGTGCCGCCTATCCATAAGTGTTTTGGTTTCGAATCGGCACCTCCCTCGCTCTGAGGGCCGAATCCTTTCGTCTCTGCGGGTCTCGAAGCGCCGTTGACCTGGGGCTTCGCGTACCGTCGCCCCGTGAGTAGCCGTCGTGGTCGCCGTCCCGCCCTCGACCCGGAGGTGGAGAAGCGCCTCCTGGACGCGGTGCGCGCTGGGGTGCCCGTGAGCGACGCTGCGCCGATGGCCGGCGTGCACCCGAGCACTGTGTACCGGTGGCTGGAGCGCGCGGAGGAGGAGTTGCGGCGGCGCGAGGCGGGGCACCGTGCACGTGCGGCGGAGCAGCCGTTCTGCGAGTTCCGCGACAGGTTCACGCGGGCGCGCAGCGAGGGCAAGGCGCAGTTGGTGCTGCTGGTGCGGAAGGCGGCGACCGGCGGGCAGGTGGTCCGGGAGCGGGTGCGGACGGTGCGCGACCCGGAGACGGGCGAGCGGGTGGTGCAGACGGAGCGGGACTTCGCCCAGCCGGACTGGCGGGCGGCGCAGTTCCTGCTGGCGTGCCTCGCGCCGGAGACGTTCGGCCGGGCGGCGCAGGCCCGGATCGAGCTGGCGCCGGCGGGCGGCGGGGAGCTGCCGATCGAGGCCTCCGGTCGCGGAGATGCGGTCGACCGGCTGGCCGCGCGGCTGTCGAAGATCCGCGAGGACTTCGCGGCGGAGCTGGCCGAAGAGGCCGAGGTGGTCGACGCCGAGTTGGTGGACGGCCTGGACGCCTGATTCGCGAACTTCCTTACTTCATAAGGCTGTTGTCCGCCTTTCCCCTCTTGGCGAGTGTGGGTGCAGCCGGGCCGGAGGGGGCCCGCAGGGGCAAGGGAGTAACTCGCATGGCGAGCAAGGACGTTGAACTCGGCCGGGCGGCCGCACTTGTCGCTGAACAGGTCGTCGGGCAACTCGCTTCAGCTGAAAGGGCGTTGAAGTCGATCGGTCTCGGGTCGCTGCCGGACCACGCGATCAACGGCGGCGTCCTGGTCAGCGCTGTCCCGCACGAGGTGCTGGGCGCGCGGGAGGTTCGGGCCTCCAACACCCTCGCAGCGCTGTGGCGGTTGTGGGCGAAGGCGAAAAACGTGGTGGCGATGCACCCCGACATGGCCGCAGAGCTGGTGACGTACAAGCTTGGCACCTTGCCCGGCCAGTTGTTCCGCAACCTGGGCCGGTTCCCGAACCCCATCGTGGTGTTCGCCGAGCCGCCGGTGGTGGAGCTGTCCATGGGCGACGGCGGGCCGGGCAGGCTGCTGGCGATCCTGTTCTGCGGGCGGACCGGGCCCGACAAGCTGCTGTGCTACACCAGCGACCCGCGGATGGACGAGGTCGGGGTGACGGTGATCTGCGAGCCCTTGGCGGACGACGGCGGCCCGTTGCCGCTGCCGCCGGGCAGCACGATGCCGGAACTGGAGTTCCTGCACCTGTCGATCCCCGTCGGGGCCGATGTGCGCTTCACCGTCGAGGACGCGGCGAAGCGCATTGCCCGCAAGGCCGGGCGCGAGGAGTCGACGGCGGCGCAGCGGGTGGTGGTGCTGCGGGCGCTCCAGGTTGCCGTCTACCTGTGCTCGTCGAAGGCCGACATCCAAGTGCCCGCCTCGAAGGAGGAAGCCGGCGTACCCGCGCGGCGCGGCAAGAGCGCCAAACCCGGAAAGCAGCGGCGCTGGAGCAAGCCGGAGAACTTCCTGCGGATGGGCTGGAGGCTGGGACCGCGGTTGAAGGCGGCCCGGGAGCAGGCCCGAGAAGCGGCGGCGCGGCGCAGCGGGAAGGACACCGGGGTCAGGGGCGGGTGGCGGCAGTACCCCCACCAGCGCGGCGGCCACATGAAGGTGGTCTGGTACGGGCCTGGGAAGACCCTCTCCGACTCCAAGCTCATCGAGCCCTACTGGGTGTCGGAAGACCTTCTGAGTGCCGATGGGCAGGCACCGGAAGGCATCATCCGCCCTGCCAGGTAAGGGTGTTGTCCCACTTCGGCACGGGTGGGGAGGCTGGAGGGGTCCGCCCGCGCCGGACCGCCGAACCCCTCTTCCGGGGTCGGCTCCGGGGGAGCGGGGCAGGGCCCGTCCTGTGCCGGGCCGCCCGCTCCGCGCCGTCCGGGAAGAAGGGTGACGGGCCGTCTGCACCCCTCACGGTGGCCGGCGCGGGCGGACGCTCTGTTGCCGAGCCCCGCTGCGAACGGGGCCCCCTGGAGGACACGATGACCACCCGACCCGACCTGAGCCAGCTCCCGCCCGGCCTGGGAACCCGCCCCGTCGACCTGCGGCGCGGCCTTCCGATCCCGGCCGTCAACGTCCACCCCGGCGGCGAGGTGGACTTCGTCACCATCAACGGTCCTGCCGCGCTGCAGCTCGCGGGAACGGGCCGGTGCTCGCTGTGCGGGCAGCGGATGACCGGCACGGCGACGTTCCTCGGCGGCCCGAAGTGCGCGGAGTTCGGCTTCTACTCCGACCCGCCGATGCATGAGGAGTGCGCCGAGTGGGCCTTGAAGCTCTGTCCGCACATCGCCCGGCCCCACGCCCGACGTGCCAGCGAGCGGCGCGTCGCCCACGACGCGGTCCGCGCGGTCGGGTTCTCGGAGGAGAAGCCCAGCGAGTGGGTGCTCGTCGTCTCCGACAGCTACGGCAGCATGCTCGTCCCCGCCGAGGGCGGTGGTGTCGTGCCGATCTTCACCGTCGGTGAGGTGATACGCACGCGCCGATTCGGCTACCAGGAAGGCGTGTTGGCGGAGATCGCCGAGGAGTGACAGCGCGACGTTAGGCACCGGCCCGGCCTAGCGTCCCGGCACCCGACCAACCCACCAGGGGAGGAACCCGTGCCGAACACCAACCGGGCCGACCGCGGGCGGGAGGCGAGCCGATGAAGCTCGTCTCCCGCTCCGCGTGGGGCGCAGCCGCCCCCACCGGCTCCTACGCCCGCATCAGCTCCACCAGGGGCGCCAAGGTCCACTACGAAGGCTCGGCCGTGCCCGGCGCACTGGCGGGCGACCACGGCCGGTGCGCCGGCCACGTCCGCGACGTCCAGCACGCGCACCTCAACGACCCGAAGGA
This sequence comes from Kitasatospora sp. NA04385, assembly GCF_013364235.1. NCBI lineage: Bacteria > Bacillati > Actinomycetota > Actinomycetes > Kitasatosporales > Streptomycetaceae > Kitasatospora > Kitasatospora sp. NA04385. The sequence goes on from NZ_CP054919.1 coordinate 6,166,137, forward strand.
GGACTGGATCGACATCGCGTACTCGTTCCTCGTCTGCCCGCACGGGTACGTGTTCGAGGGCCGGGGCCTGAACGTGAAGAACGGGGCCAACGGCAACCCCACGCTCAACGCCGGCCACTACGCGATCTGCGCGATGGTCGGCACCTCCGGCATCACCTCGCCGACCGACGAGATGCTCAACGGCCTGGTCGACGCCATCGAGTACTGCCGGGCTCAGGGCGGCGCCGGCGGTGAGGTGCGCGGCCACCGCGACGGGTACGCCACCACCTGCCCGGGGGACGAGCTGTACGCATGGGTGCAGCGCGGCGCACCCAGGCCCGGCAACTCCGGGCAGGCCCCCGCCCCGGCCCCTGCGCCGCCGTCCGGCTCGTCGTCCGCCCCGTCCTTTCCCGGCCGCGTCTTGCGGCTCGCCCAGCCGATGATGCACGGACCCGACGTGCAGAGGGCGCAGGAGCGGCTGATAGAGCGCACCTGGAGCGTGGGCCCCGACGGTGCGGACGGCTGGTACGGGGAGCGCACGCGGGCCACGGTCGTCGGCTTCCAGCGGGACTCCAGCGCGAACGGCTGGCCGCTGGCCGACGACGGCGAGATCGGGCCGCTCACCTGGGCGGCCCTCTGGGATCGGCCCGTCACGCGCTGAGCCGGGAGCAGCCGGGCGGCGAGGGCAGTCGGGGCCGGGGCTGGGCCGGCGGGCGAGGGGCGCGGCCCTTCGGTGCGTGCAGCCGGGCGGCTCCGGACAGCGCGAGCTGCGGGCCGGAGCGACCAACTTGGGCTCGGGGTGGTCGTGTTGAGCGACCACCCCGAACCTAAAGTTACTGGTGTCATCTTATTTGACCTCGGTCTGTTTTATGCGAGGCTGGTCCTGCCAGCCGGGGAAACGCGAAGCCCCGGCCCGACTGAGGAGACAGCCAAATGACCGAAACCGCCCCCGCCCCCGAGGCCCCCGCCCGGACCCGTCGCGCGCTCACCCTGCGCCTCGACACCCGGACCGTGGTGGCCCTCGGGCTCGCCGGAGCCGGGTTCGTCGCCGGGTCGCTGATGGTGGACCGGACGGCCGCCCCGGCGGTCAGCGCGCAGGCCCCGGCCCCGGTCCCGACCGTGCCGAGCTGGACGGCCACCCCCGTCCAGCTCGGCACCGACGCCCCGACGGCCCTGGCCCTGCCGACGGTGACCGTCCCGGCGACCACCGTCCCGGCCTCCCTGGGCACCCTGGCCGCGACGGCCCCGGTCGTCCCGGGCCTGAGCCAGGCCCCGGCCGCCGAGCAGGCCGACGGCGGGGACACCCCGGCCCCGGTCCCGACCGTGACCGTCACGGTCACCCGGGTCGAGACGGCCCCGAACTCCGGGGCCCCGTCCCCGAGCGCCACCCCGGGCACCTGCGGGCCCGCCGCCTCCCCGACGGCGGCCCCCGACCCGGAGCCCTCCCCGTCGCTCACCGAGGCCCCGAGCACCGGTCCGAACCCCACCCCCCGCCCCTCCAGCCACTGACCCGGCCCCGACCGGCCCCGCCCCGGCGGGGCCGGTCGGGCCCACCACCGAAAGGACACCGCCACCATGCGCGGCTCCGCTCTGCTCGTCGGCTCCCTCCTCGCCGGACTGGTGCTCGGAAGCATCAGCGGGGCCGCCACGGCCCGCAGCACCGACCGCCCGGTCCCGCCCCCGGCGGCGACCTCCGGTCCCACCTGCCCGGCCCCGACTAGCGCCACCACCCCGCAGCTCCTGCCCTCCCCGTCCCCGGCCCCCGTGCCGCACCCGGCCTGACACCCCAAGACCCGGGCCGGGCGACGTGACCACCCCGTCGCCCGGCCCGACCAACCCGAGGAGAACCGCATGGCGATCAACAAGACCGCCCTCATCGCGCGCGTCGCGCTCCAGCTCGGAAGCCGGCGCGCCGCCACCGAGGCCGTCGAAGCCGTCCTCGACACGATCGTCCGCGCCGTCGTCAGCGGCGAGACCGTGTCCGTCACCAGCTTCGGCACCTTCGAGACGACCGAGGCCAGTGCCCGCAGGGCCCGCAACCCGCAGACCGGCGAGACGTTCGACCTCGCCGCCCGCACCGTTCCCCGCTTCCGCCCGCACACCCGGTTCAGGGAGTACGCCAACCGCGAGCGCGACCTGCCCGAGGCCGGCAGCGCGGTCCGCAAGGACCCCAAGGGCACCCACACCCAGGCCGCGGCCAAGAGCACCAGTACCCGGGCCGCAGCCCGCAGCGCCCGCACCCGGACGGTCGCCAACAGCAACCGCCGCCGGGCCGCCGCCAGGGGCGCGGCGTGACCGAGCTCGCCGACCTCCTGGAAGGCCTGTTCCGGCCGTTCGGCCCCGAGCCCCCCACCCTCTACCTCCTCGCCCGGGACACCTACGTCGCGGGTGCCCGCGTCACCGGGATCGTCGCCGAGGGCTGCCAGTTCTCGCCCGCCGCGGGCTCCGCAGCCGTCACCCGGCTGCGGGGTGAGCGCGGGCAGACGATCGCCTGGGACCGGCCCGGCCGCCTCGGCGAGGTCGGCGGCCACGGCGACGGGACCCGGGCGCTCGTCCTGCCGGTACCGCAGATGGCGGCAGCCCTGGCGGCCGTCGCCGAACTGGGGGAGCAGCGTGGCCCGGACCCGTGGGCGCACGGCTGGAACGAGGCGCTGCGCACGGTGCGGGGCCTCATCCGCCGCGAGCTGGCAGGGCACCTGCCCGGAGTGGAGGACAGGGCTTCGGCACAGTCGGCCAAAGAGGCAAAGGTCTAGAAAGTTGACTCAAGTCTTCTTTGGGGTGGAGGATGGCAGAGCCAGCCGGGGAACGCAGAACCCCGGCACCAAGTAGGGGAGTTGCAAATGCCGGTCGACCACAAGGCGATCCTCGAAGCCCTCCAGCCGCTCGCCGGAGGACTGGTCGCAGGGGAGTGCCAGACCCGCCGAGACGGTGCCCTGATCATCACCGCCGAGCTCCTGGCGGCGGACTGGGTGCCCCAGGAGGACGAGTGGGAGGGCGTCTTCGTCCGCGTGATCAGCACGACGGCCGGTCCGCTCGCCGTCAACGCCTTCCGGTTCGGTGACTACGGCACCCTGCCGCTGAAGGGCGGCACCGGCCGGGTGTCTGTCGGCACCAGGCCCGAAGACCTGCAGGGCGAGGAGCTGGCGGCCGCTATCGAGGAGTACGTCGCCCTCTTCCGGTAGGCCCCGACGAGAACGGCCCGTGCCCGCGCCCCGCCTCGGTGGGGCGCGGGCACCGCGCGTTCTTCGCCCACCTCGGCACTCACTGGTAGACATAGACGACCCCGGCCCCGACCGGACCGCACCCGAAGGAGACTGCGATGAGCGGCGAGAAGCCGGCGGCCGTGAAGACCAGGCGCGGCAAGGCCGCCACCCCCGGCGAGAGGCTGGCCGCCGCCGCCGAGGAACTGCGCGCCGCACTCGAAGCCGTCGAGGGAGCCGGATTGGAGCCGATGGACCTGCTGGAACAGGTACGGGACCCGCTCGCGGTCGTTGACGACGTCGCCACCAGGATGCGCGAGCTGCGCCTGCAAGGCGTCACCGGCGCCTACCCGGACCGGTCGGTGCCCGTGTACCGGATCTCCGACGCCGCCGGGCTGTCGGCCGCCCTGGTGACCCGCTACGCCAAGCAGGCCGGACTGGAGATGCGCAACCGGCGCTCCGCCGACTCCTAGGAGTTCTCCCTCAGCCAGTTCAGCACTCCCCGGGCGTCGTTGATGATCGTCGTCGACTCCCTCCGCCCCCCGTCGTCATCCGTGTATTGGTAGTCCTGGCGGATGCCGATGTCATCGGTGAAGGTGTCGGTGAACGTCTCGCTGTAGGTGTACTTTCCGTCGGAGCTCCAGCTGCTACCGCGTCGGGTGCGGGTCTTCGTCACTCCCCTGTAGGACTTGTCGTACATCTCGATGAACTCGCACAGGAGCATCACTTCGTCGTCCGTCATGCGCGTGCTGGAGATGTCCAGGTACTCGCCGATGTAGTTGCGACGCTGCTGCTTCTCGCGCCGATCCATGTGTCCCTCCCCGGCCCTGTCCGGTGCTCCGGAGGGCTACTCAGAACGATGTCAACCAGCTTGGGCCCGCGTTCGGCGAGACTCGAGCTGGGCGACATTCTCCATGATGTTGGGGAGGGCCGCCGACGATCCCACCAGTGGGTGCTGAAGTTCCCTCAGGTGAGCACCGGGTCAGCCGCTGTGTATGGGAGAAGCGCCTTAGCTGCGAGCCAGGGAGCGCCGTATGGCCTCGGCGAGGTCTTCCTCATTGCCCTTCTTTGCGCCGGCGGCGAGTGCCGCCGCCTCCCAGGCGGCCAACTCGTCTTCGTCCAGCGCCTCCCACGGTGCGTACGGGTCGCGGAGGATGCCGAGGCTGTACTCGTCTTCCTCGCTGTCGCCCTCCTCGTCGTTCCACCTTCCGACCTTGCGCAGGATCTCCTCCTCGCGCCCCCGGCGCTCCAGGAGCTCGTCGAGCTGGCCGTCGATGCACCCGTAGCTGATGACCGGCTCCGGAGGGCCGGGGCGTAGCCTCCGCTCGATCGCGTTGCGGGCCTCCAGCCACTTCCGGTGGTCCCCAACCACCACCCGGCCGGGCCCCGCCGCGGCGTCGAACGCCGCCAGCACGGCCGCGAGCTGATCCCCTGTCGGTAGCGCCCGGCCGCCGAGGAGCAGGTGGAGGGTGCTCCGCGGCACCCGGTGGCCAGCCATGGTGGTCAGCTTCTGCAGCCGGGTGAGCGACGGCTGTCCGGCCCGTGCCCGTAGCCCGGCCAGGCCGCGGGCCAGCCCCGCCGTGCTGCGCCGGGGCCGGACCGGTTCGGCGGCCAGCACCGCCGCCTGCTCGGCGCCTACGGCCGCCCACAGCACCTCGGCCCTGTCGGCGGCCTGGAACTGGGCGTGCCAGCTGTCCCGGTCGGCGGCGGCGCGGGCAAACGCCCGGACGGTGTCCAGCCGGGGCAGATGGGCGCCGGCGGCGGCCCGGCTGAGCGTCGCGGCACCGTGCGGGACCCCCAGTTCCTTGGTGCGCTTGGCGAGGTCCGCATAGGTCAGGCCGCTGTCCGCCTTCATCCGGCGCAGCGCGGCGGCGAGCGCCCGGGTGCGCGGGCTGGCTCCCGCTGCCACCGGCATCGTGCGGCGTCCCACGGTCAGCGCCCCTGCCGCCCGGGAAGAGCGCCCGGGTGCCCGCGGGTGATGAAGGCGCTGCACGCGCCGGCCATCACGAGCAGCCCGTCGGGAACGGGGCGGCCGACCAGGGCTAGGACGGCGATCAGCAGCGCGAGGCTGATCATCAGCGCGACCTCTGCCCCGGAGAGGTGGCCGGCGGGGGCGGCGCTGGAGGCGAGGCGGTTCTTCACGGGGGACTCCTGAGGGGTGTAGCGGCGTCTGCCGCAGAGGGCGAACTCGCCTGTCCAGCCGGGTTCGTGGGACCCCATTTTGGAGCTGTGGCGGGGCCGGGGCCACTGCCTTGCAGCGGGCGAGGGGGTGGACGTTGTGTCGGCGAGAGAGCCGCGATCGGGCCCTGATCTGCGGTGATCCGCGACTTCAACTCGTTTCCGTCCAAGGGGCCGGGCGCGGGTGCCGGGGTGTGGCCGACGGGAGCCGGGCCGGGGGCGGGGCTCGCGGCGGGGCCCGGAAGTTCTTCCCCGAAGGGTGTGCCCAAGGTCGCCGCCCGAGAATAGACTTTAGTCAAGAAAGCAGACAGAAGTCAGCTTGGTTGCCAGCTCGGACCGCGAATCCGGGCCCACCACAAGGGAGACACCCATGCGTCAGAGCGACGTCATCACCGGCCGGGCCGACCAGGGCGCGATCGACAACACCACCGGCGCGGCCGCCTTCTACTCCCACCGCGAGCCCGCCTGGCACGGCCTGGGCACCGTCACCGAGGAGGCCCAGACCAGCGACGAGGTGATCAAGATCGCCAAGCTGGACTGGCTGGTCGAGAAGCGCCCCCTCCTGTCGATGAACAAGGGCAAGCTCGGCAAGAAGATCCCCGGCCGCTTCGGCACCTTCCGCGACGACAGCGGCGACTGGGTCGGCGGGTTGGTCGGCAACACCTGGACCCCGATCCAGAACCGCGACGCCTTCAGCTTCCTGGACGAACTGGTCGGCGGCGGCCACGTCACCTACGAGACCGCTGGTGCCCTCGACGGCGGCCGGGTCGTCTTCATGTCCACCAAGTCCCCGAGCATCACCATCGACCCCCAGGGTGCGGCCGACCGCATCGACCTCTACACCCTGTTCGCCAACAGCCACGACGGCCGCTCCGCCGCCGTCGCCGTCGAGACCCCCGTGCGGGCGGTGTGCACCAACACCCTCGACCTCGCCGTCCGGGACGCCCACCGCGTCTGGAAGATCCGCCACACCAAGAACGCCCTGACCGACCTGGAAGAGGCCCGCCAGACCCTCGGGTTCACCGAGCAGTACGCCTCCGCGCTGGAGGCCGAGGCGACCGCCCTGTTCCAGCAGGCGATGACCGACCAGGAGTTCGACAAGCTGATCACCCAGCTGTGGCAGGCCCCGGCCGAGGGCGCGCGCAAGCACCTCCTCGCCGCCCACGAGGAGCGCCGCGACCGCCTCCACACCCTGTTCGCCGAGGCCGCCACCCAGGAGAACATCCGGGGCACCCGCTGGGCCGCCCTGCAGACCGTCATCGAGTTCGAGGACTACTTCCGCACCGTCAAGGTCCCCGAGGCCCTGACCGAGCAGGAGCACCGCAACAACCTGGCGATGAACACCCTGCTGCACGACCAGAAGAACCCGATCAAGGACATGGCGAAGGCCCTGCTGCTGGCGGCCTGAGCCCGGCGGCCGGGGGCGGAACCCGCCCCCGGCCAGCCCGCCCCGCTCCACCCACCCCGGCCGCGCCGCCCGGCGGCGCGGCCCACCCGGAACGAGGAACTGCCATGTCCGGCAGCAGCACCCCCCACATCGACCTCCAGCCCGGTGGCCTCGCCGACTTCGTCGCCGACGCCTACGGCTACGAACCGGCCGGTCGCGCCGTCCTCATAGCCTTCGGCAGCAAGCTCAGCCTGTTCGACATCGGGTACGACAAGGACCCCAACACCTGGCCGGCACTCGCCGCCGACTTCATCGGCTTCGTCGCCCACCGCCTGCGCGCCCTGGGCCAGGACCCCCGCGAGGTCGTCCTCATCATCTACGCCCACCCCGGTGACGGGCCCGAGGCCATCGAGAAGCACACCCTGCTCGGGCGGCGGCTGGTCCTCGCCTGCGGCAACCACAACCTGCCCGTCGGCGGGCGGCAGTTCGCCACCCCCACCCGCTGGTGGAGGCTGCCCGGCTTCATGCCCTCCGACGGGCCAGGCCTCGGCTCCGTCCGGCTGCGCGGCGCCGCCCTCGCCCAGGCCGCCGCGGCTCCCTCGCCCGCCGACGCTGACGCCGGGCTGATGGATCAGGCGTATCTCGACTTCAAGGGCGAGCTGTCCATCCACGGCCATGACAGCCTGCTCCAACTCCTGCTGTTGTTCGTCGTGGACCTGCTGGCCGACGGCCAGGACCTCGAGGAGCTCGCGGACCAGCAGCTCGCCCGGCTGGTCTTCGCTGCCCAGAGCGGTGCCTTCCGGCACCTCGCGGCGCTGCGCTTCGAACCGCAGGAGGTGAAGCGGGCCCGGCTGCTGTGGCAGCGGGTCGCCGACCTGTGCACCGGCGAGCACGCCCAGCTCGTGGGCGGGCCGCTGGTCCTGCTCGGCATCGCAACCCTGCTGGACGGCGACTGCGAGGGGGCGAGCGGCCACCTGGGCCGGGCCGTCGAGGCAAGGCCGGAGGCGAAGGACGCGCGCGCGGCGCTGCTGTGCGCGGAGTTCGCGGTCATCGCGCAGCGGTTCGGGGTGCCGCTGGACCTGCCGGGCGAGCTGCGCCGGCACCTGAGCGGCGACTAGCTCCGCTTGCGTGTTCCGGCCCCGGGGGCGGCCCGTTCGGGTGCTGCCCCCGGGGTCAGCGGCTTTGGAGGGGAGGGGAATTGGGGTGTGCCCAACCCCCACGCCTTCAAATAGACTTGAGTCAAGAAAGAAGACAAAAGTCTTCTATGGTTGCCGGTCCGGGCCGCGAACCCGGGCAGACCTGATAGGACGTCATGACCCCCCAGAACGACCAGAACAACGTGGTGAACGGACCCGAGAGCCTCGTCCACATCCTTCCGCACCTGTTCGGCTACCACCCCGAAGCCTCCCTGGTGCTCTCCGGCCTCACCCCCGAGGGCAGGCCCGTCCACATCATCCGCATCGCCTTGCCCGCCGATACGAGCGACTGGCAGGGCGCGGTCCAGAACCTCTTCAAGTACCAGCAGAGCAAGGCGTCCGAGAGGCCGGGGACCGTCGCCGGGCTCGTCGCCTGGATCTGCCCCGACCCGGCCGACCCCCTCTACGGCGAGCATTCCATGACCCGCCACCGACACCTCGCGGGCCTCCTGGGCGTGACCGCCCACCACTGCGGAGCCGACCTCCAGGAGGTCGTCTACGTCACCCGGGACCGGTACTGGCTGATGTCCACCGACGCCTTCGGGGAGGGCCGCCCCATCTCCTCGCCGCCAGCCGAGTTCGACGCGACCGCGCTGCCGCGCAGCGGCGACGTCCGCGCGGCGCTCGCACCGGTCACCGGCGACCGGGCTTACGCCATCGCCAAGGCGGTCGACAAGGTGCTCAAGGACGCCGATGTCCAGATCCGCACCACCGGGCACATGGCGGTCGCCAAGGACGCGGCCGCGCTGATCGAGCGCACCATCCGCGACCTGGTCAACGGCACCACCACCATCGAGCAGATCCCGGACGACACCGCCGCCTGGCTCCTGGTCGGTCTGCAGTACTCCGACGTCGCCGGGGTCGCCCTGGAGCACTGCGAGGACAGCGAACTGCCCGCCGCCCGGGACCTGTGGCTCCACCTCGCCCGCCTGTGCCCCGACGACGTCAACTGGTGCGTCGTCGAGCCGACCGTCCTGTACGCGGCCACCTCCTGGGGCCTCGGCCAGGAGGGAATCGCCCGGCTCGCCCTGCACGCCGCCAGCGACGTCACCGGCGAGTACCACCTGATCCGCCTCCTCGTGTACGCGATGAACGTCGAGCACAGCTACGAGGGCTTCCGCAAGCGCCTGCGCGACAGCCGCGCCAGCCGGAGCGACGCCATCACGGGCTGACCGCCCCCGTCGGGGCCGCCGACCGGCGGCCCCGGCCACCCCTCCACCGGCCCGTGAACGGAAGAAACCTCATGATCCTCAACATCCCCGCCTTCGACCTGACCGACCCGCACGCGTCCGTCGAAGCCATGCCCTACATCATGGGCCACCAGCCCGACGGCCCCAACGCCAAGATCCTGTACGTCGTCTGCGACGCGAAGCAGCAGATCCCCCTGTCCAGCCGACGCGCCACGCTCCCGCTGGCGGACCAGGACGAGGCGGTCAGCGTCCTGACCCACGAGACCCTGGAGGAGCTGTCCGAGCAGGAGGTCGAATCGGGCGGGGTGCTGATCTACCTGTGCACCGGGCAGGTCGCCAAGAACGGTGGGAACGCCGCGATGCGCCAGTACCGCGGGCTCGCCGACGCCCTCGCCGCCAGCGCCGAACGACACGGACTGACCGTGCTGGACGTGCTGTGCGTCTCTCCGTCGCACTGGTGGTCCTACCGCAGCCCGAACCCCGCGTACCGGGAGGAGGGCATGCCCGTCAGCGGCCCCCTCCAGCCTGGCGCCCTGACCATGCGTGCCATCGCCCACGGCGTGCACGTGCCGCCCAGCGAGGCCGCCATCCTGGCTGCCGTCGCCCCGGCTTCCGCCGTTGACTCCACCACCTGCAGCCTGGCGCTGGTGACGGCCGCGCAGCAGCGCGCCGCCCGGAGCCGCAAAGCCGGCACCGGCGCCGAGTTCCACCGCCTGTGCGGCGTGATCGACCGGTTGCTGTGCAACGGGGGCGACGGCACCCCGCTGAACCTGACCCCGGTCGAGGCCGCCGAACTGCTCCTTGGGCTGCGCGACAAGAAGCTGCGAGACCGCGGGGCGGAGTACACGGAGCCGCAGGAGCTCAAGCGGGCCCGCGAGCTGTGGTCCCTGCTCGCCCGCCACTGCGCCGCCAACCGCACCGTCCTGGCCGCCGCGCCCATCACCCTCGCGGCAATCGCTGCTGCCGTCGCCGGGGAAGTGGCGGTCTGCCGCGTCCTTCTCGACCGGGCCTTGGAGGTGGACCCGGACTACGTGCTTGCCGAACTGCTCCAAGAGGCGATACGGAGGGGCTTGGGCATCGACCCCCTGCTCCAGAGCATCAGGAAGGAGCGCCGCAGCCGCAACGGCTGACGGACTTCCGGGGCGGGCAGCAGAGCCCGCCCCGGACGCTCCCGGCCCGGCGCGCCGACACAGCGGCCCACAGGCCGGCACCTCCTCGCCGGACACGCCCTGCTGAGACAGGCAACCTCTACCCCCTCGCCGCATCGAACCCGCCGGTCAGGGGTGAGAGGGTGTGCCGGCGCGGCAGAAACGTGCGCGGGGAGAGTCAACTACCTTTTTAGCAAGGGAAGTTGATGTGCCCATAGCTGCTGGGATTGGAGAGGTTGGGCGTGGTCGGGCGGTGAACGCCCCGCCACTCCCAACCGCAACAGGGCCGCAAGCCGCCCTGCCCACCCGGAGGACACCGTGCCCCAACCCAAGCAGCCCACCGCCGAAGAGATCGAAGCCGCCCGCGACCGGCACCGCGCCGCCGCCGCCGACGCCAACCTCGGCCCCGCCGCCCGCCGCCACCACGAGCACGCCGCGTGCGGCTACGACTGGGCCCTGCGCGCCCTTGGCACCTCCAGCGCCATCCAGCACCTCGGCTACGCCCGCGCCTACGCCGAACAGGCCGCCCAGCACGCCCCCGCCACGACACGGCTGACCCTCACCCTGCCCGCCGCCTTCTGCCGCTGGGCGGACGAGAACGGCCGCACCCCGCAGCACTTCACCGGCGACGAGACCGCCGACCGCCTGCGACTCGCCCTCCAGAACGGCACCAAGCACCAGATCGACGCCTCCACCTGGACCCTCACGATCCCCGGGCACGACCCCGTCGCCATGCAGCAGCTGACGGCCCTCGCAGACGAGTTCGCCGACCACTGCCACCCGGACAACCACCCGACCTCCATCGAGGTCCGCGCCTCCATCACCCTGTCGAACGCGCTGAAGAACCTCGCCGAACGCCACCTCGCCGCGAAGTGACCCGCCGGGCCGCCGAGCGACCCGGCGGCCCGGCCCTCCCCTCCGAAGGGCCAGCCATGAACACGCCCCGCCCCCTGCTCACGCCGACCGTCCCCGGGCCCCACCTCGCCAGCAGGCCGGCCGACGCCTACGACGCCGCCCACTACCAGTTCAGCGAGGCCCAAGCCGCCCTCGCGGCCACCGCCTACGAGCACCTCAGCACCGCGGTGCGCGAGTTCTCCCCCGACATCGCCTGCATCGACTTCGAACGGACCGACCACGGGCCGCTGCTCCACGCGATGTGGACCGGCCCGGACATCCTGCCGCCCTCCCGCCCACTTCGGCTCTGGCGCCGCGAGCCGGACCCGTACGTCGAACACCGGTGGCTCAAGGACGCCGAGCAGACCCTGCTCGAACTCCTGGTCCACGGCGAGAAGCTGCCGATCATGCACCTGCCGGGACGCGCGCGGGCCCGCCACCTCCTCAACCTGCTCGCCCCCGACGTCGCCGCCGCGTTGGCTGCCCTGATCCGCCGGGAGCACCCCCACGCGGCCGCACTCCTGCTGAACGTCGACTCCGCCCCCTACAGCACCGACTTCCAGATCGCCCACATCCTCGACCACAACGGACACTCCCTCAACGACGTCACCGCCAGCACCGCTCAGCACGCTGCACCTGGCGGGCCCAGGTGGCGGGGCAACAAGTCCTCCATCAGCCGGGCCGTCCGCCACCTGTGGCTGCACCCCGAGCACCGGGCCCGCTACTTCCGGCCGCAGGGCTACCAGTCCCAGCTGTGGAACCAGGGCCTCCAGGCGCTCGTTCTACCCGCCATCCCGGCCCTGCCCGGCCCCTCCGCCACCTGAGACCCCTCCGGGCCCGTAGAACGCCTTCTACGGGCCCGCCACCCGTACACCGACCCCAAGGAAACACCTATGAAGGCCGGCATCCTGACCGACGAACAAGCCCGCGCCGTCCTCGCCACTGCGCAGACGCTCGGCCCCGCCGACGAGGCGCTGGCCCAGCTCGCCATCAACGCCGGGCTGCGCATGGCCGAGATAGCGGCCCTCAGTGCCGGGAACCTGACCCGCCACGAGCCCGCGGACGCCCGCTCGCTGCGCCCCGCCGCGGCCTCCACCGACCTCGCCAGCAACGCCCCCGAGTACGACGTCCAGATCCGCCAGGGCAAGGCCCCGCGGACGATCCGCGTGATCGAGCCCGTCGCCCGCGCTCTCGAACCCTGGATGCTCCTGCGCCCCGAGGAGGAGCCGCTGTTCCCCGAGGCCGCCACCGTGGTGCACGCCCTCGACAGCTGGCACTTCATCCTCGACAGGGCCGGCGTGATCCCCGCCGCCGACGAGGACTTCAACCAGGCCGGCCGCAACCGCCTCCTGGCGTACCTGCTCGGCTTGGAGGAGAAGGGCATCCTGCCGAACGGCTACGCCGGGAGCTACCTCGGCCTGCCCGGCACGGCCTACGACGACCTGCCCGCGGGCTGGCAGGACGAGGTCGCCCGCGCCATCCTCAACGGCCCGACCGGCGCGGTCGGCGACCTGTCCGCGGCCGAAACGCCGACGGACTGACCGCTCTCCTCCCGGCCCGGGGAACCGCAGGCCGGGAGGAAGGCAGGACTCGGCCGCCGTGCGAGGTGGGAGGTCAATGTCCTTTATCGGGTACGTTGTTGGTGGACCGAATCGGGGGAGAGGGAAACCTCGCCCCTGCTGTTGGAAGATCCGACGGCTTCGAGTTTTCTACTCCAGATCGCCGCTGGTCACCGGTGGTGATGCTCGTGTGATTTGCCGTTCTGCGCCCCGGTGCGGGGACGGAGCGGGGACGGAGCGGGGACGGACCCCCCTAGCCCGGGGATGGACGAGAGTGGACCTGCTCGTCCGACCGGTCGACTGGCACTGGCGCTTTTAATCCGTAGGTTCAGGGTTCGAACCCCTGGCGACCCGCTAGTCCAAAATGACTCCTGACCTGGGCGTTTTCTTCTCAGTGAGAGCGCACTTCGTGGTGTTCGAATCGGTGATGGGTCGGCGGTGGGCCCCGGGTGGGGCAGTGGAAGAGCTGGTAGCCCCTCAAACATCTACGCCGCGACGGGAGTTCTGGTGACGGCGTGGGCTGCTGACCGGGGCTTCGTGCGGCGGTGGCGACGTTTGGGCTGTTGGCGGATGCTTCGGGAGATCCTTCGGGCGGCGTCGATGATGACTCTGGCAGTGTCCTCGGCACCGGCATGGGCAGTCTGGGGGAGTACCGAGGTGTAGGTGTCCGCGGTGGTGACGATGGTGGAGTGGCCGAGTTGGGCCTGGATGACCTTCAAATCGCAGCCGCCGGTCAGGGCGAGGCTTGCTGCTCCGTGGCGCAGATCGTGCAGGCGGACAGGCGGCAGTCCGCTGGCGCGAACGAGGGTCTGGAATGTGTGACCGATGTGGTCGGGACGTAGGGGACGTCCGTAGCGGTCGGTGAATACGTATTCGGATTCGTTCCAGAGTTCGCCTGCGGCGATCTTCTCCAACCGCTGCTGGTTACGGTGTATAACCAAAATGTGGATGGTGCCGGAGTCGAGGGCGATGGTCCGCTCGCCGGCCGCGGTCTTGGGCGGGCACACTTCCAGGCGGCCTCGCTCGCGTTGTTGGAGCTGTCGGGTGATGGTGAGGGTGCGGGCGGTGAAGTCGATGTCGTACCAGCGCAGTCCGGCGCCTTCGCCGCGGCGGAGTCCTCGTAGTGCGTACAGGTGGTAGAGGGCGTAGAGGCGGTGGTCGCTGATACGGGCGAGGAACGTGGCGGTCTGGACGGGTGTCCATACGGCGACGGCAGGCCGCTGCCCGGTGCGCAGCCACTCGGCCACGCGGGCGTCGGTCCACACCACGGGGTGCGGGCGCGGAGTGCGGGGCAGGTCTAGGTAGCGGGCGGGGTTAGCGGTGAGCATGCCCCGGCGGATGGCCGCGTTGAGTGCGGCGCGCAAGGTGGCCTGGATACGGCGCAGAGTGTTGCCGCTGATGGGCCGCCCGGAGTCCCGGTGCTGGCGGACGATCATGTCGAACGCCTGCTGGACGCGGTCATGGGTCAGTTCGCACAGCAACTCGCGTCCGAGCAGCGGGACCAGGTACTGCTGGAGGTGCTTGCGGTAGCCACGGGCGGTGGAAGCGCGCAGGTGCGGTTCGACGGTGGCATACCAGTGGCCGAGCCACTGGGCGCAGGACATCAGGGCACCTGAGCTGACGAGCTCGGGGTCGCGGAGCCGTGCCAGAGCGTGGGCAGCGACCGCACGGGTGGGGTAGCCGCCGCGGCGGAGCCGGGTTGCTCGGTGGGCGGCGGTTGCCGGCTGGGGAAGGGCCAGGTACCAGGAGCCGTGGCCGCGCCGCTTCAGGCCGGGGCAGGCGCTGCCGCGTTGCCGGCCAGTGAGGGGATCGCGGCATCCGCACCGCTTGTAGATCGTTCCGGTGCCGTGCATGACGTCCTCCTTCCGGAGTTCCGGTGGACGCACAGCCCAGTGTGGACCTGTGGCAGTGCGAGTCGTGTCCTGGCAGTGCCGTGGCCGGGCAGCGGTCGGCTGCCCGGCCGGAGTTGGCCGGTTCCGCACCTCATGCGGCCGTCCACCCAGCGTCACGAGGCCGGATCTCGGCGTTACTCCTCCAACGAACAGCCCTCGGTGGTAGGACAGAGGCCTTTGAGGGACGCCTTCTGGGGGGACTGTGGGCTGGCGCGAGGAAACGGTGACGGCGCTCGACTCCTGGCTCGCCCTGGAGGGCGGAGCCGGACGCAAGGCCCAGTGGCGCATCCTCGGCCGGGCCGTCGTCGCCGGGCCGGGGGAGTACGCGGTCGACATCCGCGGCCTGAACATCAACGCCGACCAGTTGCAGAGCGACAGCCTGCGCCTCGCGGAACCGGACGAGAACACCGTCGAGGACGGCCACCCCGTCCTGGACGTCACGCACGACGGCACCGCCCTGCGCGTGCGCGTCCCCGACTTCGCCGAGCCCGCGGACCCGTGCCTGTGGCTCTACCAGCAACCGGCGACGTTCCTCACCAAAGCCCTCCGCGACGGCATCGCCGGCCTCACCGACGACGGACTCGCCGGCCTCCTCGCCCGCGGAGAACCCGGCGGCCGCCTCTCCCCGCACGGCCTGCCCCAAGGAGTCCTCCTGCCCGCCCAGGACCTCGCCTACCGAGCCTGCCTCGGCACGGGACTGTGGCTCGTGTGGGGGCCGCCCGGCACGGGCAAGACCTCCGTCCTCAAACGCGCCATCAGCGACCTCGTCGCCGCCGGAAAGCGCGTGCTCCTGGTGTCGGCGACCAACATCGCCGTCGACAACGCCCTGCTCGGCGTCGTCAAGGAACAACGGCACTCTCCCGGGCAACTCGTCCGCGTCGGCCCGCCCCACCTCAAGCAGATCGCCGACGACCCCCAGGTGTGCCTGCCCCTCATGGTCCGCGCCAAGCTCGCCGCCATCGACGGGCAGCGCGAGAGCGTGGCCGCCGAACTCAGCGCCCTGCAGCAGCGCGCCCGGCAACTCGCCGCCCTCACCGCGCGCCTGGCCGGCTTCGACGCCGACCACTACACCCGGCAGCGCCGACGCCTGGACGACCCAGCACTCGCAGCCGAACACCTCACCGCGCAACTCGCCGCCCACTCCGACCGGCACCGGGAACTGCAACCCCTCCTCACCCAAGCCGAAGAGCGCGCCGAACAGGCCGCCCGGCGCAGCGCCGACGCCGCCGTTCCCCGCACGGCCTGGGCGCAGATCGACGCACTGGAGGCCGAAGCGGCCGAGGTCGAGGAGGCCGCGACCAGTGCCGAGGCCCGCGACCTCCTCGCCCGCCAGCACCTGGCCGAAGCCCAACAGGCCCTGGACGCACTCGAATCGAGGAAGGGCCTCGCCAAACTCAAAGCCCGGCAGGCCATCGCCGCGGCCGAGAACCACCGGGACGCCGCCCTCGCACGCCGGCAGGGCACCCTCGAACAGGCCAGACAAGCTCGAGCCCTCGCCGACCGCCACCGCCTCCAGACCCACACCGCCATCACCCGGATCAGCCGGCAGACCCCGCTCACCCGCGACGACCTCGCCGCCATCGACAACGAACTGCACCAGGCCGACGCCGCCCTCCGCCACATCCGCGCACAGGAGGAAGACGCAGCCGCCCGCATCGTCCACCTCGACGAGCAACTGCGCCTCACCCTGGCCGCCGCCGACGACGTCAAGAAAGCCGACCGCCGCGGGCACCCCGCCACCCACCGCGAAGCCGAGACCCTGCGGCCCCTGGTCGCCGCCGACACCGCCCGGCAACCCGGACTACTCCGGCAGCACCGCGAACTCCACGACCAGTACGAACGCCTCGCCCGCGACGCGCAGGGCCACATCATCCGCGAAGCCCGCCTCGTCGCCACCACCCTCGCCAGGTTCCGCACCAACCCGACCGTCTTCGAAGGCCCCTACGACGTCGTCCTCGTCGACGAGGTCGGCGCCGCCACCCTGCCCGAAGTCCTCCTCGCCGTCGCGAAGGCCAAGAGCACCGCCGTCCTCCTCGGCGACTTCATGCAGCTCGGCCCAGTCCTGCCCGAGGTGCTCAAGGGCAACCAGCGCCCCGACATCCGCCGCTGGCTGCTGACCGAGGTCTTCGACCACTGCCGCATCACCACCCCCGCCGCCGCCCGCGCCCACCCGGGATGCCTCAGCCTCGACGTCCAACATCGTTTCGGTCCGGACGTGATGCGCCTGGCCAACACCCTCGCCTACGACGGTCTGCTCACCGGCGGACCCACCGTCCGAGCCCGCGCCCGCACCAGGAACGGCGACGACGCTGAGATCGTCATCGTCGACACCGACGGACTCGGCAGCCTTGCCCAGGTCCACCGCCTCGGACAGGCTAGCGGCTGGTGGCCGGCCGGACTCCTGCTCGCCCGCACCCTCGTCGAACTCCACCGCGCCGACGGTGACACCACCGGCATCGTCACCCCCTATGGAGCCCAGGCAGAAGCCACGCTCGCGGCCCTGCGCGACATCGAAGGCGACTCCGGCCTGCTCGCCGAAGTCGGCACCGCCCACCGCTTCCAGGGCCGCGAGTTCCCCGTCGTCGTCTTCGACCTCGTCGAGGAGCAGCACGGCCGCGGCATGTGGATGGCCCACGCCGCACGCCGACCGGAAGCCGGAGAGTGGGTCAACAACGGCGTGCGGCTGTTCAACGTCGCCGCCACCCGTGTCCAGAACCGTTTCTACCTCATCGGCAGCCGCAGCCGCATCACGGCCGCCCGCAGCGACACCGCCCTCGGCGCCGTCCGCGAACTCCTCGCCGCCGGCTCCGTCCGCACCATCCGGGCCGCCGACCTCATCACCCCGCTCACCGCTCAGACCCCCAGACTCGGCCCCGTCGGCACCCGCCTCGCGGACATCCTCAGCCGCCATGTGGAGATCGCCGACGTCCAGGACGAGGTCGCCTTCTACAAGACCTTCGCCAACCACATCGCCGAAGCCAAGCACTCCCTGTGGATCTGGACCCCGTGGGTAGCGACCCGTGTACGAAGCCTGCTCCCCGCGCTCGACGATGCTGTACGGCGAGGCGTTCAGGTGACCGTGTTCGTCCGCGATCAGAGCGACAACAACCAGAAGAAGTTCACCGAGTACCTCAGCGAACTGAAAGCTGTCATCCCCTCCGTCGTCCCTGTCAACGTCATGCACCAGAAAATCGTCGTCATCGACGAGAGGACCGTCCTGCTCGGCAGCCTCAACGCCCTCTCCCACAGCCACTCCCGCGAGATCATGCTGACCGTGCGAGGCGCCCACTTCGCCCGCAAGATCCTCGACCACGAGCACGCCGAGGACTTCGCACGCCCACCGCGGTGCGGCGGCTGCCGAGGCGATGAGGTCGACCTCCGGCGAGGCGCGAAGGGCTGGTACTGGCGCTGCTACAACCCTTCCTGCCCAGCGAGGAAGGGCAAGCAAGCCTGGCGAAGCGACGTCAAGCTCACGAACAGCAGACCAGCCCCGCGGTAGCTGGATGCAGCGGGCCCGATGACGTTCTGCTTCTGCAACTGCCCGGAGGGGCCCGCGGAGAACCGGCTTCGGCGGGCTTCAGCACCCGCTTTCCTGGCGGTCTGACCCGTCCTCATCCTGCACCAGGGACAGACCGCCAGCAGACAACGGTGGGAGGTATCCGGCTCGCTACCCGTGTACGAGGCGTAGACCCGGTCGCACCGGCGGGGTCTGCCGGCCCCCTCCGGTGACACCGACTGGCACCAGGCCAAAGACGTAGTCGTTCAACTCTTCCGGAAAGATGTCCATCTGCGTAGCGACATCGGCCGGTGACATGGACAGCGGCGGCTTACGGAGTGCATCGAACACTTTGGCCAGCAGCTGGCTGCTCTCCCGCACCATCGAGGAGCCAGGTTCGGCATTGCGGTAACCCATGCTCGCCAACTGCTTCATCGTCTGGTTGTAGCGCCAGTCCGACAGGAGCTCCAGTTTGTGCAGTCGATAGGTCAGTGCCATCGCTGAGACGCCCCACCGCCGCTTCGCGCTCAGAATCCGCTCGACTGATGCATTGTGGAGCTGCTGTGCCTTGATGCCCGCGGCCGGCATGAGGAAGGCGGAGGCGAAGTCGTTGGCCTCGCTCTCAGAGTCACGTCCATGGGGGATGCGGTGCTCACAGTGCATCGCAAGGTGACCGAGCTCGTGCGCTGCATCGAAGCGCCCGCGCTCACCCGTCTTACGGGTGTTGAGGAAGACGAACGGGGTGCCGTCTTTGATTGTGGAGAAAGCATCCGCATCCAGACAGTCCGGCGCGAGGGAGAACACCCGCACACCGTTGGCCTCCAGTAGGTGAACGAGGTTCGGCACAGGCTCCTCGCCGAGCCCCCAATGGGCCCGAACCTGCTCCGCAGCCCTCTGGGGGTCTAGATGGGGATAGGTGGGAACATTCGGCTGGGGCAGCTTGAAACGTTCCTGCAGCCACAGGTTCAAAGATGCGGCCACCGCGCCTGAACTGAGGGCGCTGTCCCGCTCCAGAGCGCTCATCTTCGACGGGGCTCTGAAACTGACAGCATCTGGCAGCATCTCGGGCGGGATCGGCGCACCGAAGAACGACACGGGATAGCGCAATGCCGATGCGAGCGAGGAAAGTGTCTCCGCTGAAGGCGGCTTCCGATGATTCTCAAACGCAGTGATGCTCTGCGCTGAGACTCCCGACTCCCGAGCGAGCGCCGCTAGCGTCATCCGCCGGCGTTTGCGCGCCAAGACCAGCCGTTCAGGGGTGAACACTTTCCTCAGCTCCCATGTCGTACTCAGTAACGCTCCGTCAGCCCCCCAACAGCTCAACCACTACGTCCGGCCCGCTGTCGTCCCCAGGGCCGTCCAGCAGGGCGATGTCCACGCCCGGGTCTCCGAGGTCCGGCAGGTACAACGGGATGCGCTCCTGCCACTCATCGACGAACTTCCCGTTCATCTTGACCGGCAGGGAGAGCTCGGCAACGATCCTGCCCTCTTCCCGCTTGTAGAGCAGGCACCACGTGGGAATGTCGTCGAGCTCCCGGCCGTAGCGCACCTCGTCACGGCTCAGCAGCACGAACTGGCCGTTGCGCTCCACGAGCTGGGCCATCTTCGGACCCTTGGGGTTCTTCGAGCGGACCGTCGCCTTCAGATCCCCGACCCCGCCGGCCGCGCTGATCGCCGTAACCGCATGACTGTGAGAAGGGTGAATCGTGCGGAGGATGCTGTCGCGCCTCGTGTACTCCCACCCCTCCGGAATCAGCGTCTCAGCGATGTAGCGGTTGGTACGGCTCCAGAAGGTGACGCCCTGCATCGCAGGTGCATCGAAATCGGTGCAACTGCGGGCATCTGCCGCAGCCAGATCGAGCACCACGTGGAACAGATCGACCGACAGGTCGAGCTGGGCAAGACGCTCCGCGCACCACTCGGGGCTGACGTTGTGCAAGGACTCCTCCAAGCAACCGTAGGTTTCATAAACCATACCTCAACTGAGGGCCGGTTTATGAAACCTTGGCCATCTTCGCACACCAGTTCGTATCTGTCACGCGACTCGCCCAACCCTGACGGCCGCCAGCCCAAGCACCCCCGCCAGGTACCGATCCGCTCCGCACGCAGGAGCTGGAAGAAGAAGCGCCTGATGGCCAGCGCCAGCCACACGCCCCTCTGCCACTTGGCCAGTGCTCGCCCCGCGTCGGAGACTTCGGAATACGCTGGGCCGCTATGGACTGGCCGGAGCGGGTAGCGAAGCTGAGACGGTGGACCAGCAGCGGCGTCCGGGCGCCGCACAAACCGCTGCTGCTGCTGTACGCGCTGGGCAGCTACCAGCGCGACGCCGACGCCGAACTGCGCTACAGCGCGGTCGAGGAGGAGCTGAAGCGGCTGCTCGAGGAGTACGGGCCGTCCCATTCGACCACCCCCGCCTACCCGTTCCACCACCTGGTCAGCGACGGGGTCTGGGAGGTCAGGACCGACCAGGGGCCCAGGAGCCCCGGGACCGGCGTGCGGGTCCTGCGCTCCAGCGGTGCGACCGGCCGGCTCGTGCCCGAGCTGCGGGCGGCCCTGCGCAAGGACCCGGCGCTGCTGGGACAGTTGGCGCGAGTGCTGCTGGACTTCCACTTCCCACCGTCGCTGCACACCGACCTGTGCGAGGCCGTCGGGCTCGACCTGGACCTGGCCGACACCGAGAGCCTGACCGGAGGCGTCCCGGGTGGGGCGAGGGAGCGGGCGGCGCGGCGGCAGCGGGACCGGCGGATGCGCGAACTCGTGCTGACCGCCTACGAGTTCCAGTGCGCGTTCTGCGGCTACGACGGGATGCTGGGCGCGAGCGCGGTCGGCCTGGAGGCGGCGCACGTGCGGTGGTGGTCCTTCGACGGGCCGGACGAGGTCGACAACGGCCTGTGCCTGTGCTCGCTGCACCACAAGCTCTTCGACAAGGGCGTCCTGGGCCTGGGGGAGGGGCACCGCGTCCTGGTCTCCCGGCGCTTCGTCGGCCGCAGCGAGGCCAGCAGGCAGCAGGTGCTCGCCCTGGCCGGACGGCCGGTCATCGGCCCGCAGCCGGGGACCGCGCCGATCGCGGACCGGCACCGGAAGTGGCACGCCGACCAGGTCTTCCACGGCGAGCCCCGGGAGTCCGCGAACTCGCCGTCCACCGGCTGACCGTCGGCGGGGAGGCTGTCAGCCGCGGCTGCTCTGTCCCGCCTCGATCTGGCCCGCCTCGACCCGGTCTGCCTGCTGCCCGGTGACCAGTTCGCGCAGCTTGGCGCGGGTCTCCGGGTCCGTGGAGTACACGACGGTGCCGATCATGCCGCGGGTCAGCAGCACCTTGTAGGTGTTGCGGATCAGGCGGTCGATGTCGGCGTCGCTGGTGGACTTACGGAAGACCGGGTCCTTGGAGGCCGTCCGGTCGGTGATCCAGCGGTCGGTGCGCCAGACGAGGTCGGGGCCGAGGATGACGCCGCTCCAGTCGTACTCGAAGCCCTGGGCGGTATAGACGCAGCCGACCTGGCCGAAGCCGGCCGGGTCGGTGGCCCACAGCGCGGCGGGGGGCGCACCGGCGATCGAGCGGTCGCCGTAGACGTTCCACGGGCGGGCCCAGTCACCGATCTGCACGTCGAGGGGGAGCGGGTCGCCCGGGGCGACCTTGGTGGTCCACTTCCAGCAGTACCCGGCCGACATCCGGGCGCCGTAGCCCTCCGCGCGCCGGGCCTCTAGGAACGCCTCCAACTCCTCCGGGGTGTCGACGGCTTCCAGAACGACCTTGCCGTCGGGCTCCCAGGGGACCGGGCCGCCGGGCTCCAGACCCAGCAGGCGCACCACCCAGTGCAGGTAGGCGTCGCTGCCGCCGCAGCGGAACTGGCTGTCCAACTCGACCACCTGGCAATCCAGGCCCTTCACCGCAGCGGCCGCCCTGATCTGCGCCACCGTGCCCATCTCGCCCGGCCGGACCACCTGGTGCTCGTCCAGCAGGAACACCGGCACCCGGGCGGCGTCGATCAGCTCCTCGATCTGCGGCTTGCCGGTGCGCTCGGTGGCCCGGGTGTACCGGTTCGCCGAGGTCTCCCGGATCCGGTGCGCCTCGTCGCAGATCAGCACGTCCAGCCCGTTGCGCTCCGCGGTCATGAAGCTGTTGAAGTACTTGAACAGCTCCTGGACTTGGCGCTTCCGCGCCCCGGCGACCCGACGCATCGTGGTGGTGAACGAACTGGACCCGGTCGCGTGGAAAGCGGTCACGCCGCGCCGGTACAGGTCGCCCAGCAGGGACAGCGCGATCACGCTCTTCCCGGTGCCCGGCCCGCCCGTGATGACCACCACCTGCTTGTGGTCGGACTGCTGCGCCCGGCGCACCGCGCGCAGCACCAGCTCGTAGGCGACCCGCTGCTCGTCCAGCAGCACGAACTGCTCGCGTTCGCGCACCTCGTCGGCGGCGACCGCCATCAGCTGCTTGGACGGGGCGATCTTGCCCGCGAGCAGCAGGTCCGCGGCCTGGGCACCGGAGGCGGGCTTCAGCTTCGAGCGCAGGTACTCCACGAACTCCCCGCGCCGCTCGGCGGTGAACAGCCGACCGCGCTCGTCCTGCTGCACCTCGTACAGGCCCTGGACGCCGAACTCCGTCGCATTGTGCAGGAAGGCCACCCCGGAGATCCGCTCGGGGTGCTCGGCGAGCGCCCCGTTGAAGGAGATCAGGTAGTCGCAGTAGCCGCGGACCTGCTCGACCGGGTTCAGCACCGGCCGGGTGTACGCGTCGACGCGGCACAGCAGCGGCTCGCTGTCCTCCGGGAGTGCGCTGCTCCACTGCTTGAGTTCGACCACCACGTACGACGGTTCGCCCGTGACCGGGTGGACGCCGGCGAGGACGGCGTCGGCGCGCTTGCTGTTCAGCGGTAGGGAGTACTCGAGGAGCACCTCGACCGCGCCGAGTCCGGCGTCCAGGAGGGCGTTGGTCAGCTCGGGGATGCTCATCTCCCAGGAGCGGACCTCGGACGGGCCGGGCTTGTGGCCGTGCTGGTGGACGAACTGGTCGATGAGGCGCACGAACAGTGATCCGGCCAGCCTCTCGGCGGCGACCGCGGACGCGGAGTCGCGGAACAGCAAGACATGCTCCCAGGCAGCACGAAGTGACTCGTGCGGGTGGGGGCATGTCCTGGGAGGGAAGCCCGGCGGGCCGCGCTGATGACTGGGCCAAACCTATCAACGGGTGGTCTGAACTCGTCCTCGAACGGCGAAGGAAGGGGTCGGCGGCTTCCAACGGCGCCAGGCAAGGACGCAGAGCACACGGGCCAGCTCACCGTGATCTACGGATGATGCTCGTGACGCTGTGGCACTGGCTGAGGCTTGGGATGATCACTGCTGCCGACCATCCGAAGGGGCCGGATTTTATCTCAACTCGCTTATTCCGAAAGAGTTCTGATGGATAGTCACTCTCACGAGTGAGGCCTGTCGGAAGGGACTGCTTCGATGCGAGCTGTCCGAGAGGTTCTGCTCCAGGAGGGTTTTCATGGAAGCGTTGTACGAGCGGTTGGCTGAGGCGGCGAGCGGGCTGTCGGCAGATGGCGCGATCCGGGTCGTGGCCCAGTACGAGCCGGTGGCCGGCGTGGGGGCGCCGGTGGCGCCGCCGACTGTGAAGGTCAAGGAGGGCGACGGTCCGGGCCAGTTGTTCGAGGACCGGTGGGTCGGCGGGAACCGCACGAGGGTGGTGCTGCTGGACCAGCGGCAGTCGCAGGCGAACCGCTGTGAGACGGCCCTGTTGGAGGCCGCCGATCTGGGGGATGTGGTGCTGCCGCACCTGGCGCTGCACGTGACCGCGGAAGGCCGGGCGCTGCGGATGACGAACCTGGAGGCCCCGCACCGTTCCCGCGACGCCTACTTCCGGGACGCGCTGGACGAGTCCGGAGCGAAGTTCGACGACACGGTTGCGGGGCGAGCGCTGCGCGACACGGGAACCGGTGACGTGCGTGCCTTTCTGGAGCGGGCCCCGTCGGACCTGGTGTTCGGGCTGTGGGACTCGCACCGCAAGCGCCGCGTGCAGTTGAAGGTGCCGCGCACCTACACCTCGGAGATGGTGGGTCTGGACCCGCTGTCCGGGAAGCGGGCGGCGGGGCGCTTCGACAAGTGGAACTTCCCCGGTGACAACGTGGAGTTGACCGCCGACGGCTGGCGGCCGGTCGACGGCGCGGGCAAGAAGAGCGGCAAGGGGAAGACGCTCAAGGCGTCGGCGGTTGGGCACGGCATGATCCCGCCGGTCGAAGGCATGGGCGGGGTGACGGTGCAGTCGATCGAACGCAACGCGACGCTGGCCACGGCGGGCCTGCGGGCGCTGCGCTTCGGAGACGCGCCGAAGGAGTACGTGCGGGCAGCGAGGGCCTTGCTGGCGGCGCTCGCACTCGTGGGGGACCGGCTGGCGTTCGCAGCGCCGGCGGTGCGGCTGCGGTCGG
Source organism: Kitasatospora sp. NA04385 (assembly GCF_013364235.1). Lineage (NCBI taxonomy): Bacteria > Bacillati > Actinomycetota > Actinomycetes > Kitasatosporales > Streptomycetaceae > Kitasatospora > Kitasatospora sp. NA04385. The sequence continues at coordinate 6,190,681 of NZ_CP054919.1, forward strand.
GCTGCGACCTGCTGCTGGTGTCGGAGCGCATCGAGTGGGTCGGGCGCGGGCGTGAGGGCGTGGCGGTGACGGAGCCGCTGGAGCTGGAGACGGCAGGGCAGGCTCTGGAGCTGTTCGAGTTCGCGCGCTCGCGGGCCGAGGAGGCGGGCCTTGTGTGGTCGAAGGAGCCGGTGCGGCTGCGGCCGAACGCGCAGGTGCAGCAGGCCATCGAGCGCTCCTTCCGCCTGGAGGGCATCGGCGAGGCGGAAGGCGAGTAGAGCGTCATGCCTTTCCACATCTCGGTGGAGCTGCTGGAACCGCTCTATCAGGCGACCGCGATGGACGGCGAGAAGGCCGAGTGGCCGCCCCATCCGGCCCGCCTGTTCTGCGCGCTGGTCGCGCACGCGGACCTCGACGACACCGCGCACCGGATGGCGCTGACCTGGCTGGAGGCCCAGGAGCCGCCGGCAGTCACTGTGCCGGTCAGGCCGATGGAGGCGGAACACCCGCGCGCGGCATGGGTGGTCACCAACACCGTGGACCCGAAGAAGGTCACCCACGGTCTGTTGCCGGGACGCACTGCCGGCGGCGTGCCACGAGCGTGGGCACAGAAGACGCTGTCCGGTACACGGATGGTGTTCAGCTGGGCCGCGGAGCCGGGGGAGGAACTCACCCCGGTGCTGAAGGAACTGGCCCACCGGGTGCCGTACTTCGGGCGCTCCACCGGGGCGGGGCTGCTGGATGCCTGGTGTGGCCCCGACGAGCCCGGCGACGAGGAGGGGCGGCGGCAGCGCTGGAGGCCCGCACCCACCGGGCAGTACCTGAGAGGTTCACGGCCGATCCGTGTCCCCTACCGCGGCTACTTGGCCTGGCTGGAGGAGGCGTTCGAGGAACAGGGGCCGGCCTGGAGCCAGTCGCTCACCCGCCACTACCTCGACCCCGACCACGACGACCGGCCCGAAACCCCAGTGGTGGATGGTCCGTTCGATGACCTGCTGACGTTCTCCTTCGCCCCCGGGGTGGTGCTGGATGCGCGGTGGACGCTGGAGCTGACCGGCCGGCTGCGGAGCATGGTGATGGGCACCCTGGAGGCGATGGGCCACGACGTCGAGGCGATGACCACCGTCCACGGCCACAAGAACAGCCCGGACGGCCCACGCCCGGTCGCCTACCTCGCGCTGCCGTTCACCGGCCACCGCCACGCCGACGGGAGGCTTCGCGGCCTGGGCATCGCCCTGCCCCGCGAGATGCCCAGGCAGGACCGCAAGGCACTGCTCGCCGCCCTCCTCCGCCACGACGGGGGCCTGCGCTGGATCCGGCAGGCGGACGGCGAACCGCTGGACCTGGTGCGGGTCAGCCCCGCGGACCAGGACTCGTGGCCGCAGACCGTCCAGCCGGGGACGTGGCAGGGACCCTCGACCGTGTGGACCACAGTGCTGCCGATGGTCCTCGACCGCTTCCCCAAGAAGTACGACGAAGCCACATGGGCCCACTCGGTCGCGGCCAGTTGCGTCGCAGCAGGGCTACCTGAACCCGCGCAGGTGCAGGTGAGCCCGCGCTACGGGCTCACCCCCGGAGCTCCGGGGGTAGACGGTTTTCCGGTGCGCCGCAAACTCGGGGAGCGGCCGCTGCCGAGCTGCCACGTACGCCTGACCTTCCCTGCTCCGGTGACGGGGCCGGTGGTGCTGGGCAGCAAGAAGAACTTCGGCCTGGGCCTGTGCCGTCCGGAGCCCGGCTTCCAGGAGGACGACCAGTGACCGGCGCCGAGCGGTCTGCGACGATCGAGGTGGCCGAGTTCCCAACCTTCTTCCGGGAGGTCCATCACCACACCCACTGCCCGGACGGGACACGGACCGCGGTGTGCGACGGGTGCGAGGGCTGGGCGCCGTTCCCGTGGCAGAGCGCCTACTTGGACGCCGTGGCCGACCGCGCGGACTGGCCCGACCTCGACGTGCCCACCGCACTGGGCAAGACGACGTTCATTGACATCTGGATCTTCCTCCTCGCCTGGGAACACGCCCGCAGGCTAGGCCGGGAGCACCGGAGGGTGCCGCTGCGGCTGTTCTTCTGCGTCGACCGGCGCTTGGTGGTCGACCAGGCCCACCAGCACTCCCTCGAGCTGGCCGCGGCCCTCGCCGGGGCGCCGGACGGTTCCGTGCGGGCGAAGGTCGCCGCATCGCTGCGCGACCTCGGCGGCGGAGCGTTGCCTCTGGACGTGCTGCGGATGCGCGGCGGCACCAGGTGGGAGTCGAACTGGGTGCGCAGCCCAGCCCAGCCGCTGGTGGTGACGTCGACCGTGGACCAGTACGGCAGCCGCCTGCTGTTCCGCGGCTACCACACCTCACCGCAGCGCGCTCCGATCGACGCCGCCCTGACCGGGTACGACGCCCTGCTCGCCCTGGACGAGGCCCACCTGTCGAAGGCCCTGCTCGCGACCGCCGCCGACACCGCCCTCTACCAGCAGACGGCGACACGAGCGGAGTTGGCGCTACGGGCGCTTCGGGTGGTGAGCCTGTCGGCGACCAGCGCCACCGGAGGACGGCCCCGCCTGGGCATCGGTGACGCCGACCGCGCCCACCCGATCGCCGGGCGGCGGATCGCGGCCGATCGCCACGTGACACTGCTGGACGCCAGCAGCTGGTCGAAGAAGCCCGCCGAGGCGTTCGCCCTCGCCGCCGAAACCGGCCTGGACGCCGTCCTTCCCCTCCTGAAACTGCCCGCGGTCGCGGTGATCGCCAACACCATCACCCACGCCCGCGCCACCCACGAAGCACTCTCCGGACGCACCGACGTGGACGTGCTGCTGCTGACCGGCCGCTGCCGGCCCGCGGAACGCGACCTGCTCGTCACCGGCCCGCTGGCCGAGCTCCTTACCGGCATCGATCCCGACCGCGAACGCCCCCTCGTCGTGATCAGCACCCAGACCCTCGAAGTAGGGATCGACTGCACCTTCGGAGCCATGGTCAGCGAATGCGGCGACTGGGCCTCCGCCCTGCAGCGCCTCGGACGCCTCGACCGCCGCGGCGAACTCGGCCCCGTGCCCGCGATCCTCGTACGCACCCACAACCCCGAAGACCCCGACCGCATCCCCGTCTACGGCCCGGCCGCCGCCCACACCTGGCAGTGGCTCACCCAACACGCCCCGGCCCACGACACCCAGGACCCCGCCGAACTGACCCCCCACCTCCTCGACGGCCTGGTCCTCAACCCCGCCACCCTGCCCGGCCTCCTCGACGGCACCGACACCGCACCGCTCACCCGCGCCGGCGAACACATCCCACCTGTTCACCGGGTGCGCGTGGACGCCTTCGCCCGCACCAGCCCCATCCCCGTCCCCGACGAATCCCCCGCCCCCTTCCTCCACGGCCTCGACACCGGCGAGCCCGAAGTCCAACTCCTGTGGCGCGCCGACCTGCCGACCGACACCACCGACCCCGACACCCTCGTCGAACACCTCCGCACCACCCCCGTCCACACCGCCGAAACCCTCTCCCTGCCCCTCGCCGCGGTGCGGCGCTCCCTCACCGAACCCCGCCGCACCCCCGACACCAGCGACCTCGAAGGCCCCGACGCCGACACCACACCCGAACCCCGCAACCCACCCACCCGCCTGCGCACCACCGTCCTCCAACGCGAAGCCGACGGCACCTGGACCACCCCGCGCGCCGCCGACGACCTGAAACCCGGCGCCACCCTCGTCCTGCCCACCACCGCCGGCGGCCACGACGCCTACGGCTGGACCGCCGACCCCAACACCCCCGTCCCCGACCTCGGCGACCACCCCGCCGATCACACCCGCACCCCGCTACGCCTCGACCCGGCCGTCCTGGCTAGCACCACCGGCACTGCCCCCGAGCAGTTCGCCCCGATCGTCAAACAGGCCATCACTGACCTGACCACCGACCCCGACGCCCCGGACGCCGTGAGCACGACCGACGCCATCCGCGCCGCAATCACCAGCCTGCTCGCCACCCTGCCCACCGACACCGCACCCGACGGCCCCGCCCGGCACACCCCGGCACTGGGCCGACGCCTGGAGGGCCTGTTGGAGGTTGCCGAGTGGCGCATCGGACGGTCGGCTACGGCCGGGGCGGTGCTGGTCGACCGCGATGGTCAGGGGCGGATCGTCCTCCTCCCGCCGCGGCTCGCCGACGCCGGCCGCTACCGGATTTCCGTGGACGACGGAGACCCGGACAGCAGCAGCCTCACCCGCACCGTCACCCTCCAACGCCATCACCAGACGGTCGGCGAACGCGCCCGCGACTTCGCCCGGGCGGTCGGACTGCCCGACGACCTGGTCGGTGCCGTCGTGCTGGCCGCCCGGGCCCACGACTGCGGGAAACACCACCCACGGTTCCAGTGCATGCTCTGCTCCGGTGACCGCCTGCTCGCCGAATCCCTGCCCGAACCCCTCGCCAAGTCCGGCATGGACCCCGCCGACCGCGCCGCCCGTAGGCGCGCCGCCCACCTGGCCAACTGGTCCAAGGACCTGCGCCACGAAGCTCTCAGCGCCGCCGCCGTCCAGACCTGGCTCGCCACCGACCCCGACGCCGCCCAAGGGCTCGACCACGACCTCGTCATCCATCTCGTCGCCGCGCACCACGGCTACGCCCGCCCGATGCTGCCCGCGTTCGCCGACCCCGAGCCCGTCCTCGTCGAGTGCACCATGCCCGACGACACCATCGTCACCGTCTCCAGCACGACGATCGGCACCGACTGGAACGGCCCCGACCGCTTCGACGCACTCAACCAGCGCTACGGCCCCTGGGGCCTGGCCCTCCTGGAATCCGTCGTCCGCCTCGCCGACATCGCCTGCTCCGAAGAAGGCAACTGACCGTGCACCAACTCGAACTCCCCGCCCTGCACGCCGACGACCCGCTCGGCTTCCTCGCCGCCCTCGGCATCCTCGAGCTCACCACCGCCACCCTGACCGCCAAACCCCGCCTCCACTGGAACGGCCCCGCCGGCCCCGCCGTCCTCACCACCGACCAACCCCTCACCCTCGACACCCTCACCGACCTCCTCACCACCCACCTCCCGCCCAAGCCCACCCCCACAGCCGGACAGCCGGACGACACAGCCGACACCGAGGACCAGGACAACGAGGACACCGACACAGCCAGCACGAAGGACGAAAGCTGGGACTCCTTCCCCCACGTCCCCGGACTCCTCACCCGCACCCGCGAAGACACCACCGCACCCAACGAAGCCCTGCGCCTTCGAGTCGACACCGCGCACCACACCCTGCGCGAACTCGCCCAGGCCGAACGCGAGACGGGCGACCGCCAAGCCCGCTGGTTCGCCGCCCTGACCAACGTCATGTGCTTCGAGGACGTCAAACCCAAAACCGGCAAGAACGACCCGGAACCTGTCGGAGGGCCGGCGCCCACCACGGTTCGACGCACGCCCGTCACACCGCTGATCGCCGCCGCCGGCCAGATGACTATCACCGGCCTGGCCCAGAGAGCCGTCCTCGGCTGCCACAACGACCCTCGGCAGATCCGCTCGGCCCTGGACGGCTGGCGCCGCGTCCCCGACTACGCCTCCGCCAACTTCGACCACCGCTCCCTCGGCGACGCCCACACCAACTCCGAAGGCAAGCCCTACCAGCGCGGAGCCCCCGGCCCCACCTGGCTCGCCCTCCACGCCCTCGGCACCTTCCGCCTCACCGCCACCGGCCGCACCCAGACCGCCACCAGTTGGGACACCACCAACCGCCGCGGCGCCCTACGATGGCCCGCCTGGACACCACCCCTCACCTCCACCGCGGTCACCGTCCTCCTCGAACACCCCGCCGTCCGCGCCACCGAACCCGGCACAAACCGCAACACCGCGATGCTCACCAACCTCGGCGTCACCGCCCTCCACACCGCACCCCGAACCGGCCTCAAACAATCCAACGGACCCCTCGCCGCAAGCCGCCACCTCTGGCCCTGAACCCCACCCTCACTCCACCAACCCCCGGCCCTTGATAACTCCACAGCGCCAATACAGAAGACGGCACCCCGGGCGGACACGACTTCGGAACCACAAGCAGACACGAAAACACCCCACCGCGTCGAAGCAATAAGTCCGAATTGCCTTAAAGGCACCCGGGCAGGCACGGCAACCGACTCGTCGGACCATCAAGCCAGCAGCTCAGACGCCGTCGCTCCGCACCCTCCCGGTGCGGCACCATCGCAGCCCCGACAGGTAGTCGGCGGCCGCCAGCAGCTTCCCGGTCGCTCCGTACCGTTCCGGTGCGGCACCATTGCAGGGGTCTGAGCACCGACGCTGTGCTGACCTCCCAGGAGGGTTGCTCCGTACCTCGTCGGTGCGGCACCATCGCAGCTTCGAGAACAGCGTCCTTGTCGAGCCTCCGGCAGAGTCGCTCCACACCATCACGGGTGCGGCACCCTCACAGCGGCTTGGGGGCATGTCAGTTCGGCTCGCGCCTGTAGGTCGATCCGCACCATCCTGGTGCGGCAGTATCGCAACGAAATCGAGTTCAACCCTGATGACAGTCTCGCCGTCAGTCGCTCAGCGCGTCCCGGGGCCGGCGCCATCGCAGTGCCGACCTGTCGTACCACTTGGCCGACGACCGGCAGGTCGCTCCGCACCATCCTGGTGCAGCACCATTGCAGCGCGAGATGACTGGCCCGGATGGCCTGTCACTTCTGACGTCGCTCCGCACCCTCCCGGTGCGCCACCATCGCAGGTCGCCAGCGAAGGAAGGCCTCTTCAGCGGCCGGGGGCGCTCCGCACCCTTCCCCGGTGCGGCACCATCGCAGCGTCGTCTCGATGCTGCGGCCGCCCATGCCGGCCAGGGTCGCTCCGCACCACCCCGAGGTGGAACCAGCGCAGTTTGACGTTGCGCCAGGCGTCGAACTTGGCCCATCTCCGTCACTCCGGGCACTATCGCAGCCGCATGACGCCGCAGGTGCGGGTGTTGCGCAGGACCGCCGCTCCGCACCCTCCCAGTGCGGCACTATCGCAGCACCGGGCCGGAGGACATCCGCCTTCCGACCTAGCCTGTCGCTCCGTCCCACCGATGCGGCACCATCGAAGCCATAGCTCCTGGATGGTCATCTGAAGCGTGCCCCGGATCTCTCTGTACCAGCTTTGTACGCCACCATCGCAGCCAGATGACCCGTATCCGAACCAGCACGGGTGGGCGCACTCCGCACCATCCCTGGGCGGCGGCATCACAGCAGCATAGCCACGGCCTCCTCGCGTAGTACCTTGCCATCCTCCTCCTGATCTCCCTGGTGCGGCACCATCGTCGCCGCTCGATCGTCGGCAGCGACCGGCCGATGACCAAGGTCGCTCCGGACCATCTCGGTGCGGCACCATCACAGGGCGAGCGCTTCAAGTCGCATGAACTCGTGCAGCGCTCGGTCCCTCCGCGCCGGCCGGTGCGGCAGCATCGCAGGGCTTTGGGCACGATGACGTGCGGCGCGGTCCCCATGGTCCCTTCACGCCCTGCCGGCGCGACACCATCGCCGTTCGGGCACTTGGCTTTGGTCGTACCAGCCGGCCTGGCCCTCGGCGGGCACCACGGCAGCCAGAGCTCGAGATCCGAGGAGTCGCCGAAGCACCGGCTCCTTCGCCTCCGTTGGTGCGGCACCATCGCAGGTTCAAAGGCGACATGGCCACCGAGCCGAAGGGCTTGACTTCCGCCGCGTCATCTCGGTCCGGCACCATTTCGTGCTGGCGGTGACCCTGACCCGCTCACCTTCCGTGCGGCATCTCCGTACCCTTACTGGTGCGGCACCACCGCAGCTCATCGGCCAGCCGGATTTCTCTGGCCGCCGTCCCGGGTCCCCCTGTATCTTTGCCAGCGCGGCATCATCGCAGCAAGCTGACCAAGAAGTTCAGTGTCGTTGAGGACAACACCCCTCCGCACCCTATCGGTGCGGCACCATCACAGCAGCGCGTGCGATGCGCAGGGCCCATTCTTCTGCCTGGCTCCTCCGCGCCTTGCCGGTGCGGCACCATCGCAGGTTGAGTTCCCAGATGTTCTGGCCTCCGAAGCCGTCCCTACCTCCGCACTTCGCTGGTGCGGCACCATCGTAGCTGGGGCACCCGCCAGCAGTGGTCGCCGGACTCCGACCGTCGCTCCGCACCGCTCGGTGCGGCGACATCGAAGCCTTTCAACCGTCGCCTCGTTGTCGCCCGGAGCCCAGTCCCTCCGCACCGTCTCGGTGCGGCACCATCACAGGTTCGACTGCCCGGCGGACCTGATCGACGCCGCCGCGAGTCGCTCTGCACCGTCCCGGTGCGGCACCATCGCAGCACGTTGTACAGAACGGGAACCGCCAACTGCCAGACGTGCCACTCCGCACCATTTCGATGCGGCACCATCGCAGCCGGCCATTGCCCTGGGCATGAAGGCGGCGGACGTCGTTGTCGCTCTGCACCTTCCTGGTGCAGCTGCATCGCAGCGCGATCTCGTCGAGAGCCGCTCCGCACCATCCTGGTCCGGGCATCATCGCAGCCCGTCGATCACGGCAATCTCGGCGCGGAACTTGGCCAGTCGCTCCGCACCGTCTCGGTGCGGCACCATCGCAGCTGCCGCCACAGCGGCGGGCACTGCTCCGCCTTGGCTGTCGATCCGCACCGTCCCGGTGCGGCACCATCGCAGCCGGCAAAAATTGTGATCACCGTCCACCCAAACCGCGGTCGCTCCGCACCGTCCCGGTACGGCACTATCGCGGCGACTTGCCCACGTTGATGTTGAACAGGAACTCCTCGTCGCTCCGCACCGTCCCGGTGCGGCACCATCGCAGCTCCTCCGGGCCGAGGAACTCCACGCCGTCACACCAGTCACTCCGCACCATCCCGGTGCGGCACCATCGCAGCCGCTTTCGGAAACCCCGGCTCTCCATCTCCACTCCGAGTCACTCCGCACCATCCCGGTGCGGCACCATCGCAGCGATAAGAGCGCCGAGGAGACGATGCGCGAACGCGCCGTCGCTCTGCATTACCCCGGTGCGCCACCATCGCAGTGTCTCCACCCCACCCGGAGCGTTGACCACGTTCTTGATCGCCCCGCATCGTTCCAGTGCGGCACCATCGCAGCGCTGTCATCGACAACCTGCGCCGCTACTACTGGGTCGGCGCTCCGCACCGTCCCAGTGAGGCACCATCGCAGGATGCAGCTGGTGTGGCTCAGGGAGCGCCCCCACATCGCTGCTCCGCCCTTTCCCGGTGCGGCACCATCGCAGTAGGTGCACCAGCGTCAGATAGACGCTGATGATCCGCGTCGCTCCACATCGTCCTGGTGCGGCATCATCGCAGCACCAACGGCTCGACCATCAGATCCAGCAGCCGACGGTCGGTCCGCACCATCGCGGCATTGCGGCGAACGCGCTAACCAGAGACCCGATTGCGGGCGTCGCTCCGCACCGTTCCGATGCAGCACCATCGCAGTTTGGAGACGATCGCCGCCGCCACCATGGTGCCTACCCGTTGCTCTGCACCGTCCCGGTTCGGCACCATCGCAGCACCCGCAAGGGTCTCCTCACGCCGGTCACCACCGCCGTTGCTCCGTACCATCCTGGTACGGCACCATCGCAGCGCGGCCTGGAGGTGATGTGGGCCGCGGCCCTCGAACGTCGCTCCGCACCGTCTCGGTGCGGCACCATCGCAGCTGCCCCGTAGCCGCCGCAATCCCAAACTCCGCTTGGCCGCTTCGTACCGTCCCGGTGCGACACCATCGCAGCTGCCGCCACAGCGCCGGGTACTGCTCCGTCTTGGCCGGCGCTCCGCACTGTCCCGGTGCGGCACCATCGCAGCACGTGCTCCCTACTCAAGACCGCCAAGGGGCACCCCGAGTCGCTCCGCACCGTCCTGGTGCGGCACCATCGAAGCTTGCTGCCCCCCGCTCGGCGCCACGTACTACGGGGTGTCGCCCTGTGCCGTCCCGGAGGTGCGCAAGGCATTCAAGGCGGTCGCGCCGTACCGTCCCCGTGCGGCACCATCGCAGCAACCCGCTACGCGGCCTCGTCACCCGGGCCACCCGGTCACTCTGCACCGGCCCGGTGCGGCAAAATCTCAGTCCCAAGGCCACCACTAAGGCATCTGTGTCATACGGATTCCTCCGCACCACATGGGCTCGGCACCATCGCAGCGCCGACCACGCGTTGATCGGCTCGGATGCCGGTACCAGGTCGCTTCGCACCGTTCTGGTGCGGCACCATCGCAGTTGCCAGAGCAGGACGGCTGCTGCGACGACGCCGAGCGCTCCGCACCATCCCGGTGCGGCACCATCAGAGTTTGTCTCCTAACACGGCTAGAGCGGCACCGACGTCAGTCCCTCTGCACTTTCTCATTGCGGCACCATCGCAGCAGGATGGCCTGCTTGTTTTCGTTCTGGGCCTGCTCGGTTCTCCGCACCGCCCTGGTGCGGCACCATCGCAGCCCGATGCCGCCCTTGCCGCCGAACACCGCAACCACGGTCGCCGCACCATCCAAGTTCGACACCATCGCAGCGGCGTCGGCTTCATCGACCCGCACGGGGACTCCTGGGTCGCTCCGTACCGTCCCGGTGCGGCACCATCGCAGCTACACCGCCCCGACCATCGCCGGGCCCTGGACGCGGTCGCTCCGCACTATTTTGGTGCGGCACCATCACAGCGCGCCAATGCCGAAGGGGCTGCACGGCAATCAAGGTGGCGCTCCGCACCGCCCCGGTGCGGCACCATTGCAGCAGGATGGCCTGCTTGGTGGGGACTAGCCGGGGACCGCGCGTCGCTCACCATCCTCGCCGAGGTGTCTTTCGGTGAACGAACAACGCGGGCTGTCCACCGCCCGACGTGCAGCGATGTCCATCGCCGGGCGACTGGGGGTCAAGGGGTCGCAGGTTCAAATCCTGTCGTCCCGACTGGAGTTCGCTCCAAAGTCGCAGATCAGGGCCTTGTTTCACGAAAGTGGAGCAGGGCCTTTGATCGTTTTCCGGGCCTGCCCCTCACGACTTCTCACATCGGTAATGATCTTGGTCAGCCGAGCAGTTCGTTCAGCTTCTGAGCCTCCCCCGAGACGTGGACACCGGGGTTTCACGCGGCGAGGGTGATCCCATGGGACGCCGCTGTCTGCTGTTCGTGCTGGATCGGGCTGAGGCAGTCGAGCGTGGAGTGGCGTCGGCGGAGGTTGGAGAAGGAGATCCAGCGGAACACCTCCAGCCTCGCCTGGTGCTGGCTGGCCCATCTTGGTCCGTGCATCAACTCCCGCTTCAGGGAAGCGAAGAAGCTCTCGGCGGCGGCGTTGTCGTAGCTGGAGCCGACCTTCCCCGTGCTCCGTCGGATGCCGTGGCGCCGGCAGAGTCCCGCGAACTCGGCCGAGCCGTATTGCGACCCCCCTGTCCGAGCGAAAGATCACGCCTTCGACTCGGCCGCCGCGGGCGGTCACCGCGGCCTCCAGCGCGTCGGCGACCAACTCGGTGCGCATGTGGCCGGCCAGCGGCCAGCCCACCAGGCGGCGCGAGTGCAGGTCGATGACGGTCGCGAGATGCATCCACGAGCCGCCGACCGGCAGATACGTGTTGTCTCCGGCCTGCCGGACATCGGGCCCGTCCGCGGTGAAGTTCCGACCGATCGGGTCCGGCACCGGGGGCTCCTGTCCCGGAGCGTCGTTCGGCAGCGTTTGCGCAGGTGGCGGCCCACGATGCCCTGCTCTCGCATCAGGCGGGCTGTCCGCTTGCGGTTGACCGCGCGGCCCTGGGCCCGCAGTTCGGCATGGATTCTCGGCACCCCGCAAGTGCCTCGGGTCTCGCGGTGGACTTCGCGGATCTCGTCGACGAGTGCTGTCTCGGCCGCTGCCCGATCGGCACGGGCCCGTGCCCCGGCCTGCCGTGCGCAGTACCCGGAACGGGCGACGCCCAGGATCTCGCACAGCCGCTGGACGCCGAACTCGGCGGCATGGGCGGAGACGAAGTCCCAGCGGCGGACCCTCACTTCATCTCCCGTGCGAAATAGGCCGCTGCCCGGCGCGGGATCTCCTTTTTCATCTGCCACTCACGCTCCGCCTTGCGCAACCGGGCGAGTTCGGCCCGCTCGTCAGCGCTCAGCGCTCAGCGCTCAGCGCCTGCGCGGTCGACGCCGGCTCGGCGTCGGCGGCTCTCACCCGGTTCCGCAAAGTCTCGTGGTTGACCCCGATCTTCTTCGCGACCGACGCGAACGTGCGCCGACCATCCAGGGCCCGGTACAGGGCGACGGCATCACGACGGAACTCGTCCGAGTACTTCGACGGACGTCCCACCTGGACTTCCCTTCCTGGATCGACAAGATCCAAGTGTCAGGGTGTCCACATTACGTAGCAAAGCTCGGTGTCGGCGCAGGCGGTGGCCAGGTGGCGGCCGTCGCCGGCCCGGCTGTAGGGGGTTACCCAGTCCAGGCCCCACCAGCCGTTGCCGCCGGAGAGCGGGCGGTGCGCAGGGGCGGGGCGGGGGCGGGGAAGTCTCCTGGGTCGGCTGGTGGGTCTGGGAGTGCCCGGTGGCAGGAGAGGGCCGGCGTTTCGTCCTCCGGGCGCGTGTCACGGGTGGTCCCGGCTGCCGGTGGCCTAACGTGCCGTCATGCGCACCATTCAGACGGTTGACCTCGTCGATGCCCGCCGGATCATCGATGCGGGCATCGCCGAGGCGGACCGGATCCAGTCGCCCAGCAACATCGCCGTCGTGGACGCCGGCGGCAGCCTTGTCGCCCACGTGCGGATGGACGGCGCGCAGCTCGGGAGCGTCGAGCACTCCATCGACAAGGCGCACACCAGTGTCCTGTTCCGCTCGCCGACGGGTGATCTGGCGCGGGACTCCGAGCCGGGCGGGCAGTTCTGGGGCATGGCGCTGTCGGGGCTGGGCCGGGTCCTGGTCTTCGCGGGAGGGGTGCCGCTCGTGAGCGGCGGCGAGGTGGTGGGCGCGGTGGGCGTCAGCGGTGGTTCGCGCGAGCAGGACGGCGCGGTGGCCGAGGTTGCGGCCGCGGCCTTGTGACGGGGTGGCGTGGGGCGGGCGGGCCGGGGAAGCAGCACCAGGGGGGCCGAGGACATGCGTGGTCCGGAACGACCGGACCCCAGCACGGGAGAGGCGCGACGACATGGCGGGACCGATTCTCATCACCGGTGCGGGCAGCGGCTTCGGCAAGGAGGTCGCGCTGAGGCTCGCCGCGGCCGGGCACGAGGTGATCGCGGGCGTGGAGATCATCGCCCAAGTCACCGCGGTGCGGGCCGCGGCGCGGGAGCGGGGTGTGGAGCTGCGGGTGGAGAAGGTGGACGTCACCGATCCGGGCGACCGGGAGCGGGCCTGGACGTGGAACGCCGAGGTCCTGCTCAACAACGCCGGCGTCTCCGAGGGCGGGGCGAGCGCCGACATCCCCGAGGAGCGGTTGCGCCGCCAGTTCGAGGTGAACGTGTTCGGCCCGATCCTGCTCACCCAGGGGGTCGCGCGCGCGATGGCGGCCCGCCGCAGCGGGCGGATCGTCTTCATGTCCTCGGTCGCCGGGCTGACGGTCGATCCGTTCACCGGTGCCTACGCCGCCTCGAAGCACGCGGTCGAGGCGTTCGCGGACGCGCTCGACCAGGAACTCGCCGAGTTCGGCGTCACGGTGGCGACGATCAACCCCGGCCCGTTCCTCACCGGCTTCAACGACACCATGTTCGAGACGTGGAAGGAGTGGCGGGACGATCCCGCCGGGCGCCTGTACGACTACGCCCGGCTCGCCTTCCCGCACGAGCAGTACGACCCCGAGCCGGTCTTCGAGCGCACCGTGCGCGTCCTGCTCGGCGAGGAGCGCCGCTACCGCAACCTGCTGCCCGCCGAGACGGAGCCGCAGACCCGCGAGCAGGTCGACGCCCTGTGGGAGCGGCAGGTCAACGACGGCCGCCGCCCCGACCTGGTCCAGAAGGCGTACGACATCAGCCCCGCCACACCGGCCGGTTCCTGACCCGCCGTCACCTCCGTCACCACCGGCACCTGGTGCGGGGGAGGGGCGGGCCGACCGCCCGCCGGGGCGGTCTTGACGCGTTCATTCACGGCCCTCATCCTGCAAACCGGGCCCCTGGAGGCCCCGGGGGTCCGGCCGCCCCTCCCCGACGGGCCGGTCGAGGAGCCGGATCGCCATGACCTCTTCCCCGCGGCCGCAGCCGTACCGCCACCGGTCGCACGGGCGCAGGGGCTGGGCGGGTCTGCTGGGCGCGGCGTCGCTCCTGGGCTCGCTCCTGGGCGCGACGCAGCCGGGCACCGCGCACGCCCAGGGCAACGGCGCGGCCGCGACCCCCCAGGCGGGGTGGAGCAGTTGGAGCTTCCTGCGGGGCAATCCGACGGAGGCGAACATCGAGGCCCAGGCGGCCGCGATGGCTTCCACCGGACTGGTCGCCCACGGGTACACCTACGTCAACATCGACGACTTCTACTACCTCGACCCCAGGACGACCGTCGACGCCTACGGGCGCTGGGTGGTCGACGCCGCGCGGTTCCCGCACGGCATGAAGGCCGTCGCGGACTACGTGCACGGCAAGGGCGAGAAGTTCGGCATGTACCTCACGCCCGGCATCCCGGTGGCGGCGTACAACCAGAACACCCCCATCGAGGGAACGCCCTACCACGCCCGGGACATCGTCTCCGACACCGCGCACTACGAGAAGAACTACAACTTCGGCGACGGCGCGATGTACTTCATCGACTACGCCAAGAACCCCGCCGCCGCGCAGGCGTTCCTCGACTCCTGGGCCCGCCTGCTGGCGTCCTACGACGTGGACTACCTGAAGATGGACGGCGTCGGCCCGAACGACACCGCCGACGTCGAGCACTGGTCCCGGGCGCTGGCCGGGTCCGGGCGCACCGTCCACTTCCAACTGTCCAACTCGCTCGACGTCAACAGCGGTCCGGCCTGGAAGCAGTACTCCAACGGGTGGCGCGTCGAGGACGACATCGAGTGCTACTGCTCCACCCTGACCACCTGGAACAACGTCGCCCTGCGCTTCGACGACCTGCCCGCCTGGGTCCGGTACGACAGCCCCGGCGGCTGGGGCGACCCGGACTCCGTCGAGGTGGGCAACGGCTCCGCCAACGGGCTGACCGTCGACGAACGCCGCACCCAACTGACCCTGTGGTCCATCTCGGCGGCGCCCCTGCTGCTGGGCACCGACCTGACCCGGATGGACCCCACCGACCTGGCCCTGCTCACCAACGACGAGGTCCTGGCCGTCGACCGCGCCGGCCGCCCCGCCCACCCGGTGCGGCAGGGCGCGGCCCAGCAGACCTGGTGGGCCTACAACGAGGACGGCACCTACACCGTCGGGCTCTTCAACCTCGCCGGTTCCTCCGCCCGGGTCGCCGCCGACTGGTCCGACCTCGGCTTCACCGGCGCCGCCGCCGTCCGCGACCTGTGGAGCCGCACCGACCTCGGCACCTCCACCGGCTCGTTCACGGCCGCCGTGCCCGGCCACGGTGCGCGGCTGCTGCGCGTCACCCCGGCCGCCGGACACGGCACGATCGGCGCGCCCATGGTCAGCCGGTTGTCCGGGCGGTGCGTCGACTCGCCGCAGGGCACCACCTACAACACCGTGCAGCTGACGGTCTGGGACTGCAACGGCGCCCCCAACCAGAACGTCACCTACGACCCGTCCTCCAAGGCCCTGGTCCTGGAAGGCAAGTGCTTCGACGCCTACGACAACCGGACGGCGGCCGGCACCGTCGTCGAGATCTACGACTGCAACGGCGGCGCCAACCAGCAGTGGAACCGGAACGCCGACGGCACCTTCACCGGAGTGCAGTCCGGCCGCTGCCTCGACGTGACCGGCGCCACCAACCCCAACGGCACCGGCCTGGAGCTGTGGGACTGCAACGGCGGCGCCAACCAGCGCTGGACCCTCGGCTGAACCCGCGCCGGGGCCGACCGCAAGCGAGCCACCGGGCCCACCGCACCGCCCGGCCCCACCCGCGGGCCGGGCGCTGCCAGTGGTACCGGGTCCACACCCCCACTCGGAAACGGAGAACGGCCATGTCCCTCGTCAAGGCGGCCCCGCGCGGGGGAGACGGCACCCGCCTCCTGGCATCGGTACTGACGGTCCTGTGCCTGTGCGCCGCACTCCTCGCGGCGGCACCCCGGGCGCACGCCGCGCCGGTGGCCGTCCTCAGCGGCACCCGGTTCACGACCCCGGACGGCCAGCCGGTGCACGCGCACGGCGGCGGCGTCATCAAGGTCGACGACTTCTACTACTGGTTCGGCGAGAACCGGCAGGAGGGGGGCAGCAACGCCTTCCGGTACGTGTCGGTCTACCGTTCCGCAGACCTGCGCACCTGGGAGTTCCGCCGCAACGTCCTCACCCAGTCCTCCTCGCCGGAGCTCCAGTCGGCGAACATCGAGCGCCCCAAGGTCGTGTACAACCGGGCCACCGGGACGTTCGTGATGTGGATGCACAAGGAGAACGCCACCGACTACGACGAGGCGCGGGCCGCCGTGGCCGTCTCCAGCACCGTCGACGGTGACTACCGGTGGCAGGGCAGCTTCCGGCCGCTGGGCCAGATGTCGCGCGACCTGACGGTGTTCGTCGACGACGACGGGGCCGGCTACCTGGTCTCCGCCGCCCGGGACAACGCGGACCTCCAGATCTACCGGCTGAGCGCCGACTACACGACGGTGACGGCCCTGGTGGCCAACCCCTGGCCGGGCGGCCGCCGGGAGGCCCCCGCCCTGTTCAAGCGCGGCGGCGTGTACTTCCTGCTCACCTCGGACGCCACCGGCTGGTGGCCCAACCAGCAGCAGTACGCCACCTCCACCGGCCTGGCCGGCGGGTGGAGCGCGATGCGGAACGTCGGCGACTCCACCGCGTACGGCTCGCAGACCGCCTACGTGCTCCCGCTCCAGGGCACGGCCGGCACCTCCTACCTGTACCTGGGCGACCGCTGGGGGAACTCCATCGGCGGGTCGGTGAACGACTCCCGGTACGTGTGGCTGCCCCTGTCCTTCCCGGACTCCCGCACCCTCGCCATGGACTGGGCCCCGGAACTCACCATCGACGCGGCGGCCGGGACGGTCACCGCCACCGGCGGCCCCTACCAGACCCTGAGCGCCCGGCACTCCGGCAAGTGCGTCGACGTGTCCGACAACGCGCAGAGCCCCGGGGGACCGGCGATCCAGTGGCCCTGCTCGGGCGAGAACAACCAGCGCTTCTGGGCCCGCCCCGCCGGGGACGGCTCCGTCCAGCTCGTCGCGCGCCACAGCTCGCTGTGCCTGGCGGTGTCCGGGGCCTCCCAGCAGGCCGGCGCGGGCATCGTGCAGGCGACCTGCGACAGCGCCCGCGCCGAGCAGAAGTGGCGGCTCACGGACGCGGGCGGTGGCTACACGCGCCTCGTCGCCGGTCATTCCGGCATGTGCCTGGACGTCTACGACGTCTCCACCGCCGACGGCGCGAAGCTCATCCAGTGGACCTGCGGCGCCGACAGCGCCAACCAGCAGTTCCACCTGCAGGCGACCTGAACCGGGCCGGTCGCGGTCTCAGCCGGCCGCCGCGGGCGGGGTGCGTCCGGCCGGCCCGGTCAGTACGGGGAGGTCCGGGTCCGCGGTCCACTCCTCCAGGGAGCCGTCGTAGACGCGCACGTCGTCGCGGCCGGTGAGGACCAGGGCGAGGGCGAGCAGGGTGGCGGAGATGCCGCCGCCGCAGTAGACCACCACCGGCCCCTCCGGCGCGGACGGCAAGCCGGCCGTGTAGGAGGCGAGTTCGGCGGTGGGGCGCACCGTTCCGTCGGCGGCCAGGACGGGGTGGGCGGGCAGGCCGACGCTGCCGGGGATGCGGCCCCGGCGGGTGTACCGGGTGGGGTCGGTGCCCTCGAACTGCCCGGTGCCGAGGGCGCAGACCAGGGTGCCCGCGGCTCGGCCCTCGCTCAGCGCGCGGACGTCGCGGCGGTCGGCCCAGAGTGTGGCGCGTTCCCGGTCGCCCGCCCGGGCGGCCTCGAACTCCCCGGAGGAGCGGGCGGGTTGACCGCCCCGCCGGTGCGCACCGGCGGCGGCGCCGGGCGCGGGCGCGGTGGCGACCGGGAGGCCGGCCGCCCGCCAGGCGGGCAGCCCTCCGTCCAGCACCAGGGCGGCCACTCCGGCGTCCCGCAGGGTCCACCACAGGCGGCTCGCCCACTGGAGGGCGCCCTGGTCGTAGACGACCACCAGGCTGTCGGGCCCGGCGCCCAGCGCGGCCAGTTCGGCCCGGACGGCGTCACGTCCGGGGCGGGCGAAGTGGTGGCGGGCCGCCGGGTCGGCGAAGCGGCGGCGCAGGTCGACGTGCCGGGAGCCCGGGACGTGGGCGCGCGCCCAGTCGGCCGCCCCGGACGCGGACCGGTAGTCGCCGTCGTGCGCGGGCGGCTCCAGGCGGACGCTCACGTCCAGGACCAGGACGTCGGCGCGGTCGAGCAGGGCGGCCAGGGCGTGCGGGGAGAGCAGGATCGCGTCCCGGCCGGCGGGTGGGCCGGCGGGGTGGTCATCGGTCATGCGGGAGAACCTCCGGGAGTCTGCGGGGGCCGTCACGGCGGCTGCGGCGGGAGGCCGGTGGGGGTCCGGGACGCGCCGGTCGGCGCACCTGCTGCTCGGACCGCGTCCACGGCGGGACTCATCGTACTCATCCCCGCCGCTCTGCGTCGACGCACGTATACACGCGTATCCACGTGTGTCCATCTGATACCGTGACGACGTCACCGAGGCGGGACACCTGCCGCCGCCCGGTGCGTCACGCCGTGCGCGGACCGCTCCCGCCCGACGCGAGCGACACCGTCCCGGCTTCCCCGTACCCCCGCGAGGTCCCCATGGCGCCACGTAAGCCCCCCACCGACGACCCGTCGTCGGCCGTGCCCGAGAGCGGCGCTCCCGGTGCCGAGCAGGGCGGTTCGGAGCTGTACTGGCGGCTGCGGCAGGACGTCCTGGAGGGGCGCTTCCCCCGGGGCGCGACCCTGCTGGAGACCGCGCTGGCCACGGCGTACGGCACCTCCCGGACCCCCGTGCGGGAGGCGCTGAACCTGCTGGAGCACGACGGGATGCTGGAGCGCGCCGCACGCGGGTACCGGGTGCGCTCGGGCACCCCGGAGGACGTGCTGGAGATCTACGCGGCCCGGATCGCCCTGGAGTCGGAGGCCGCCGCGGCCGCCGCGCTGCACCGCACCGACCTGGACCTGGCCCGGCTGCGGTACCAGCACGAGCTGATCCGCGGCTCACAGGACGAACAGGTGGTCCGGGAGGCCAACTTCCGCTTCCACGAAGCGCTGTGGCAGGCCGGACACAACGCCACCATGATCGAACTGCTGGTGAAGCTGACCGCGCGGCTGCGCATCTACGACAGCGGCCCCCCCTCGCCGTTCGGCGGCGTGGACGCCCTGCACGCCGAACACGACGAGATCCTGCGCGCGATCGCCGAGCACGACGCCGACACCGCCCGCGCGGCCACCCGGGGGCACCTCCAGCGCAGCCTCGAACAGCGGATCAGGACCATGGTCGAGGGCTCCGCCCCGGCCCCCTGACCGGCCCCCGCACCGCCCGGGGTCCTTCCCCGCCCCGCACCACCCGTCCCGCACCACCGCCCACCAGGGCGTCCGCACCACGCGGCACCGAACCGCCGCCGCCGTCACGAGAGGAGGAGCACGTGCGCCCCGCCCGCCCCGCCCCGCCCGCGCTCACCTCGCGGCGCCACGTCGACAACGGCCGCTGCGGGAGCTCCCGCTGTCCGGCGCCGGCCCACCACCCCGGCCGCGGGCGTCCCGTCCGGCACTGACCGCCCCGCGCGGGCCCCGGTGCCGGGGCGGACGCGCCCCGCGGACCCGACCGCCCCCCGCCGGCCGCCGCGCCGGGGCCCGGCCGTCGTCGCCCCGAACGCCGCCCGGCCCCCGCCCGGCCGTCCCACCGGAGCCCCGTGAGCACCATCCCGCTCCCGGCCGCGCCCCGCCGGACCCACCCGTCCGGCCCGCGCCGGCCCGGCACCGGCCGCACGGCCTGACGCGCCGCACCGCCGACAGGGTGCACCGCCGCACCGCCGACCGGACGGCGTGACACCGCCCGAACCCCGTACCCGACCCCCGTGCCCGAAGCCCGGTGCCGCGACCGGACGGGGAACGGGCACGAGAGCGGGCCGCCGCCCCGACGTTCGACGCCGTCGGCCGTGCCCGCCCCGCCGACCACCGCACCCGGGCCGCGTCCTCGCAGTGGCCGAACGCGCCCGGCCCCCCCCCCCCCTCCCCCTCCCGCCCTTCTCGGAGCCCCCCGTGACCCGCATACGCGTGATGCTCGACTACTTCCACCCCTGGCCGAACACGGCCGGCCTGTACCTGGCCCGCGAGCGCGGCTGGTACGCCGAGGCCGGCCTGGAGGTCGACCTCGTCGTCCAGGACCCGGGAGTCGGCGACACCCTGGAGCACCTGGCCACCGGGCGCGCCGAGTTCGGGGTGTTCCCGCCGAACCGGCTGTTCGCCCGGCGGGCGGCGGGCCAGCCGCTGGTCGGGGTCGCCGCCGTCAACCACCGGGCCCTGGAAGCGGTGCAGAGCGTCACCGGTCGCGGGATCAGCCGTCCCCGCGACCTGGCCGGCCGCCGGGTCGCGTGCAACCCGACACCGCGCGGCGCGGCCATGATCCGCCACCTGGTGGCGGCGGACGGCGGGGACCCGGACGCGGTGGTGCTGGTGGACGCGGGCTACCGCGAGCTGACCGTGGACGACATCGAGGCCGGCGAGGCCGACGCCACGTTCGGCAACTACTGGTCGTGGGACGCCCTGCGCGGCGACCTGCCCGAGGAGCGCCGCGTCACCTGGCCGGTCGACGAGATCGGCGCCCCCGCCTACCACAGCTACTGGCTCGGCACCCGGCAGGAACTGGTGGACGCCGACCGCGACCTCGTCGTCCGGTTCCTCGCCGCCACGGCCCGCGGCTACCTCGCCGCCGCCGCCGACCAGCCGGCGACGCTGCGGCTCCTGGAACGGGTCATCCCCTACTTCCCCCGCCCGCTGATCGCCCGCTCCCTGGCCCTGGTGGCGCCCACCTGGACCGACGCGGAGGGCCGCTGGGGCGTCGTCGACCCGGACCGCACCGGCCCCTACGCGCACTGGCTGGCCGAGCACGGGGCGGTACCCACCGCCGACAACTGGCAGGACGCCTACCTGCCGGGGCTCGTCCCCGCCGCGCCCGCGGCCCTGGTCTGACACCGACCGTCCCCGAACGACCTCCCGGGCCGCCCCACGGCCGGCCCGCCCACCAGAGACGAGACACCCCCGTGCCCACCCCCTCCCCGGCCGCCGGCCGCGCCGGCTCCGTCCGGCGCCTGGCCCCCGCCCTCGCCCTGACCGCCGCCCTGATCGGCGTGAGCGCGTGCTCCCCGGGTTCCTCCGGAGCGGCGTCCACGGGTGCCGCCGGCAAGCTCACCAGAGTCACCCTGGCCCTCGACTGGACGCCCAACACCAACCACACGGGCATCTACGTGGCCCAGCGGCAGGGCTGGTTCAAGGAAGCCGGTATCGACCTGGAGATCGTGCCCTACGGCTCCACCGCGCCCGAAACGCTCATCGCCAACCACAAGGCCGACTTCGGCGTCTCCTACCAGGAGGGCGTCACCACCGCCCGCGCGGCCGGGCAGGACATCGTCTCCGTCTACGCCGTCACCCAGAAGACCGACGTCACCATCTCGGTGCGCGCCGACCGGGACGACATCACCTCCCCCAAGGACCTCGACGGCAAGACGTACGCCGGGTTCGGCGCCCCCTACGAGGCGGCGCTGCTCAGGAGCGTCATCCGGGAGGCCGGCGGCAAGGGCGAGTTCGAGAACGTCACGCTCAACACCTCCGCGTACGCCGCGCTCTACGCGCACCAGGCCGACTTCGCGATGCCGATGCCGACCTGGGAGGGCCTGGAGGCGAAGCTCGACGGCAAACCGCTGAAGGACTTCCAGCTCTCCGACCACGGCTTCCCGGCGATCTACTCCACCCTGATCGCCTCCTCCGACGGCTACCTGAAGAGCCACGGGGACGTGGCCCGCGCGTTCCTCTCCGCCGTCCAGCGCGGCTACACCTACGCCGCCGACCACCCGGCCGAGGCCGCGAAGGAACTGGTCGCGGCGAACAAGGGCGTGCTCACCAACACCAGACTGGTCGACGAGAGCGAGAAGCTGCTCGCCGCCGAGTACTACCGCGACGCCGACGGCAGGATCGGCGTGCAGAGCGCCGAACGCTGGCAGGCCTTCGCCGACTTCGAGTTCGGGGCCGGGCTGCTCTCCGACGCCGACGGCCACCGGCTCACCGAGGCGCCCGACGCCTCCGCGTACTTCACCGACGACTACCTGCCGGAGCGGTGATGGCCGCCACCGGTACCCGGCCGGGCGCGCTCCGGCGGGCCCTGGCGGCGGGATGGCCGCCGGCGCTGGTGCTGGGCGTCCTCCTGGCGGGGTGGCAGGCATGGACGTCCTCGGCGCACGTCGACCCGACGACCCTGCCCGGCCCCTGGCGGGTGCTCACCCAGGGCTGGGAGAACCGGCAGGCGCTGTGGGACAACACCCTGCCCACCCTCCAGGAGACCGCGGCCGGCTTCGGGCTGTCGTTCGCCGCGGCCTGGCTGGTGGCGGTCGCGCTGGACTTCTCCGCCGCCGCGCGGCGCGGACTGTACCCGTTGCTGGTCGCCTCCCAGACGATCCCGATCGTCGCCGTCGCACCGCTGCTGATCATCTGGTTCGGGTTCGGGCTCTTCCCGAAGATGCTGGTGGTCACCCTCGTCACGTTCTTCCCGCTCACCGCCAACCTCGCGGCCGGCTTCGCCTCCGCCGACCGGGAGGCGATGCGGCTGCTGCGCTCGCTGGGGGCCGGCCGGTGGACGGCGTTCCGGCTGGTGCGGGTGCCCAGCGCCATGCCGTACTTCTTCACCGGCCTGCGGGTGAGCATCACGTACGCCGTGGTCGGGGCGGTGTTCGCGGAGTACGCGGGCGCCGTGTCCGGGCTGGGCATCTACATGCAGGCCCAGAAGAGCGCCTTCCGCACCGACCTGGTCCTCGCGGCGGTCGCCGTGACGGCCGTGCTGTCCGTGGCCCTGTTCGGGGCGACCCACCTGCTCCAGCGGCTCGTCCTGCCCTGGGAGCGCCGTACCACCGAGGAGGACCGCGCATGAGCGCCCCGCCCCCCGCCGTGTCGTCCGCCGCCGCGCGGTCCGCCACGCCGGTGCCCGCCCCCGCCGGCGGCGACGCCGTGCCCCCGCGCCTGCGGGTGCGGTCCGCGGTCAAGTCCTACGGTGACCTCCGGGTGCTGGACGGGCTCGACCTGGACGTCCGGCCGGGCGAGTTCGCCGCCGTGATCGGTCCGAGCGGCGCCGGCAAGAGCACCCTGTTCAACCTGGTCTCCGGGCTGGAGCGGCCCACCGCCGGAGAGATCCTGGTCGACGGCGAGCCGCCGCGCACCCGCTCCGGACGGGTCGCCTACATGCCGCAGAAGGACCTGCTCTTCCCGTGGCGCACCGTCCTCGCCAACACCGCCCTGGGCCTGGAGGCCGAGGGAGTGCCCCGCCGGCAGGCCCGCGCCCGGGCGGCGGAACTGTTCGAGGCGTTCGGCCTGGACGGCTTCCAGCACGCCTACCCGAGCGCGCTCAGCGGCGGCATGCGCCAGCGCGCCGCGCTGCTGCGCACGGTGGTCCTCGGCCGCCCGCTGCTGCTGCTCGACGAGCCCTTCGGCGCCCTGGACTCGCTCACCCGCGCGGACATGCAGCGGTGGCTGCTGCGGATGTGGCGGCACTACGGCTGGACGGTCGTCCTGGTCACCCACGACATCCGGGAGGCGCTCCTGCTCGCCGACACGGTGCACGTCATGTCGCCGCGCCCGGCGCGGGTGGTCGACCGGATCGAGGTCCCCCGGCCCGCGGAGGACGGCTCCGGACGCCACCCGCAGGCGCTCGACCCGGCGTCGGCCGCCGCGCTGGAGGAACGCGTCCTGCGCGCCCTGCGCCCGCCGACCGCCGGCGGGGCCCGGTGAACGCGTCCGGCCCGGGCACCGGGCCCGTCGCGCACGGCATGGGCTACGAACGGGTGGAGCCGGACTGGGCGCCGCTGACCGACCCCGAGGCCGCGGAGGTGCTGGACGCGCTGTGCGGGCCCGGCCGCACCCGGGTGCGCTGGCGCAGCCCGCGCCCGCTGTCGGCGGCGGCGCTGGTCGCGCACGGCGGACGGGAGGTCTTCCTCAAACGCCACCACGCGAGCGTCCGCTCCCTCCGGGGGCTGGCGGAGGAGCACGCCTTCCTGCACCACCTGCGGGCGCACGGCGCCCCGGTGGTCGAGGTCCTCGGCGCGCACGCCCTGGGCGAGTGGACCTACGAGGCGCACGCCCCCGGGGCGGGTACCGACCTCTACCGCGACGCCCTGTCGTGGACGCCGTTCGCCTCGGCGGCGCACGCCCGGCAGGCCGGTGCCGCGCTGGCCCGCTTCCACCTCGCGGCGGCGGGGCACCGGGCGCCGGCCCGGTCCGTGCAACCGCTGGTCTCCTCGTGGAGCATCTTCGCCGACCGCGACCCGCTGGCCGCGCTGGAGCGCTACGCGGCGGCCCGGCCCGCGCTCGCCGAGGCCCTCGACCGGACCCCGGTGCGTGCGGACACCGAGCGGCTGCACCTGCCGTTCCACGCCCGACTGGCGCCGCTGCTGGGCGAGTTGGAGCCGTTGTGGACGCACAACGACTGGCACGCCTCCAACCTGCTGTGGCACTGCCCGGCGGACGGCGGTACCGAGCGGGCCCGCGTCGCGACGGTGCTGGACGTGGGCCTGGCCGACCGCACCACCGCCGTGCACGACCTCGCGCTCGCCCTGGAGCGCAACGTCTTCGGCTGGCTCGACCTGCCCCTCGGCCCCGACATCCCGGTCCACCTCGACCACCTGGACGCCCTGTTGACCGGGTACACCGGCGTGCGCCCGCTCGCCGCGGCCGAGGCCCGCGCGCTGCCGCTGGTCCTCCCGCTGGTGAACGCCGAGTACGCGCTGACGGAGATGGACTACTTCCACGGGGTCACCCGCTCGGCCGTCAACACCGCCCTGGCCCGCGCCTACTACACGGACCACACCGCCTGGTTCACCACCTCCCGAGGCCGCGCGGTGCTGGAGCACCTGCACGAGCGCTGGGGTGCCTGAGGCCCGGGCGCCCGGCCCGGACTCGCGCGGGGCCTCGCGCGGGTCCGGACCCGGGCAGGCCGTCGCGCACGTCCAAACTCGCTCAGTCGGGTGAAACCGGGCTTCGACGGGTCGCCGCCACGGGTACGCGAAGGGGGACACCGCGCCCGCCCGCCCCGCCCCGTGGGCCGGCGGCGAGGGACGACCGACAAGGAGTGGACTCGTGACCAGTGCCCCCGTGCACGCGCTGAACGACGGTACGAAGCTTCCCGGGGTGGGCCTGGGCACCTACCCGCTGGACGACGAGGCGGCCGAGCGGGCCGTCGCCGGCGCGCTGGAGACCGGCTACCGGCTGGTCGACACCGCCGTGAACTACGGCAACGAGACCGGTGTCGGGCGCGGCCTGGCCCGCTCCGGCGTGCCCCGGCCGGACGTGGTGGTGACGACCAAGCTGCCCGGACGCCACCACGGCTACCAGGAGACGCTGGCGTCGTTCGAGGAGTCCCGGCGCCGGCTCGGCCTGGAGTACGTGGACCTCTACCTCATCCACTGGCCGCTGCCCCGGGTGGACAGGTACGTGGACTCCTGGCGGGCGATGATCAAACTCCGGGACGACGGCCTGGTCCGCTCGATCGGCGTCTCCAACTTCACCGCCGAGCACCTGGAGCGCCTGCACCGGGAGACCGGCGTCCTGCCGTCGGTCAACCAGGTCGAGCTGCACCCGCTGCTGCCGCAGGACGAACTGCGGGCCGTCCACGCGGAGTTGGGCATCCGCACCGAGAGCTGGAGCCCGCTCGGCCGCGGCTCGGCGCTGCTCGACGACCCCGCTGTCGGCGCGGTGGCCCGGGCGCACGGCGTGACCCCCGCGCAGGCCGTGCTGCGCTGGCACACCCAGCTCGACGCCACCCCGATCCCCAAGTCCGCGGACCCCGGGCGCCAGCGCGCCAATCTGGACCTCTTCGGCTTCGAGCTGACCGCAGAGGAGATGGCCCGGATCGCCGACCGGCCGCACGAGCGGCTGGGCGGCGACCCCGACTCCCACGAGGAGTTCTGACCCCGGACGGAGCAGTTCCGGAGCAGTTCCGGCGACGCTCCGGAGCGCTCTGCTCGACGGCTCCGGCGGCCATGCCGCGGGTGGGGGTGCGGGGGAAGGCGAAGAAGACCACCGTGGAGCCGCCGTCGAGGTCGGCGGCCTCGTACGGCTCGGGGTCGATGCGCCGCAGGCCGGACTACCGGCCGTGCGCGCCGGGAAGGCCGGTTCGGGAGCCGGTCATCCCCCGGCGTGCGCGGCGTCCGACAGGGCCGCGATTCCGCCGCCCAGGAACGCGACGGCGCCCGCGACGGCCGCCTCGCTCGGGTCGAGGTAGACCTCGGCGATCACGGCGGCCGCGGCGGCGGCCACCATGCGCGGCGCGAACGAGTCCGGATCGGCGCCGCGTTCCGCCGCGAAGATCCGCGCGCCCTCCTGGACGGCCTCGGTGATCCGACTGTTGGCGATCGCCTTCAGCTGCGGGTTCCGGTCGATCATCCGCTCCCACAGCGCGTCCAGCTCGCCGCTGGCGGCCACGTCCTCGCGCAGCCACGCCTCCAGCGCGCCGAGGGTGGTGACGCCCTCGGCGCGCTCGGCCAGCGACCGGCTCAGTCGGTCGGTGAACTCCTCCAGGTACGAGGTCGCCAGGTCGAGCTTGGTCGGGAAGTACAGCGTCACCGTGCGGGGGGAGACCTCCGCCAGCCCGGCGACGTCCGCGACCGTCGTCGCGTCGAACCCGCGCTCCGCGAACAGCTCGTACGCCGCCCGCAGGATCGCCTCTCTCCGCCGGGCCTTGCCCCGCTCCCTCGCGCCGTCAGCCATGCGCAGAGCCTATATCGGACAGTAATTTTGCAGTCGACTGCAAAATTACCTTAGGGTGTAAAAATCTGCGGGTCATTCGAGAGCGAGGACGACATGGCATCGGTGCTGTACGCGTGGGGCCGCTGGGCGGTGCGCCGCCGCGGCGCGGTGGTCGCCGGATGGCTCGTCGTGCTCGCCGTCGTGGGCGGCCTGGGCCTGGCCATGGCCGGGCCGGTGAGCAAGGAGTTCCCGGTCCCGGGCATCGAGTCGCAGCGGGCCCAGGACCTGCTGGAGGAGAAGATGCCCGAGGCGTCGGGCGGCACCGTGCGGATCGTGGTCGCGGCGCCGGAGGGCGCGACCCTGGACACCGGAGCCGCCAGGGCCGCGCTCGGCCGGAGCCTCGGCGAGGCCGCGCACGTCCCCGGAGTCGTCTACGTCGCCGATCCCTTCGAGGCGCGGACGGTGTCCGCCGACCACCGGATCGCCTTCGCCGACGTCCAGTTCCGCGAAGCCGCCCAGCAGGTTCCCGAGACGTCCACGAAGGCCCTCACCGCCGCCATGGCCGCCGCCCGCGACGCCGGTCTGCGGGTGGAGTACGGCGGCTCCGCCATGGAGCCGGACACCGAGGTGGGCGGACCGGCCGAAATCATCGGCGTCGTCATCGCCTTCGCCGTCCTCGCCGTCGCCCTGGGCTCCCTGGTCGCCGCCGGGCTGCCGCTGCTGACCGCCCTGGTCGGCGTCGGCATCGGCGTCCTGGGCGTCCAACTCGCCGCCAACGCCGTCGACATGACCGACACCGCCACCGTCCTGGCCCTCATGATCGGCCTCGCCGTCGGCATCGACTACGCCCTGTTCATCATCGCCCGCCACCGCGAGCAGCTCCAGGACCCCGGCACCGACGTCGAGGAGTCCGCCGCGCGGGCCACCGCCACCGCCGGCAGCGCCGTCGTCTTCGCCGGCGCGACCGTGATCATCGCGCTCGCCGCGCTCGCCGTCACCGGCATCCCCTTCCTCACCGTGATGGGCCTGGCCGCCGCCGCCACCGTGCTGCTGGCCGTCCTGATCGCCGTCACCCTGCTGCCCGCCCTCCTCGGCCTGCTCGGCGAACGCCTGCGCCCGCGCGCCCGCGCCCGCACCTCCCCGAACGACACCTGGTCCCTCGCCTGGGCCCGCGCCGTCACCCGCAAACCCCTGCTCGTCGTCCTCGCCGGTGTCGTCGCGCTGCTCGCCCTCGCCCTGCCCGCCAAGGACCTGCGCCTGGGCCTGCCCGGCAACGCCTCCCAACCCGCCGCCAGCACCCAGCACAAGAGCTACGACCTGCTCACCGAGGGCTTCGGCCCCGGCTTCAACGCCACCCTCACCGCGGTCGCCGACACCAGCCGCATCCCCGCGTCCGACCGCGAGGCCGCCCTCGGCGAGCTGACCGCCTCGTTGGCCGCCGTCCCCGGCGTGGCCCACGTCGAGCAGCCCGTCCCCAACGCCGACGCCACCTTCGCCGCCATCGCCGTCGTCCCCGCCAGCGGCCCCGACGACCAAGCCACCAGCGACCTCGTGGACCGGCTGCGCGCCCTTGAGCCGGGCTTCGCCCGCGACGGCGGCACCCTCTACATCGCCGGCTCCACCGCCGCCGCGATCGACGTCTCCGCCAAGCTCGCCGACGTCCTGCCGCTGTTCGTCGCCCTCATCGTCGTCCTCGCGCTGGCCCTGCTGACCCTCGCCTTCCGGTCCGTGCCGGTCCCGCTCAAGGCCGTCCTCGGGTTCCTGCTCTCCGTCAGCGCTTCCCTCGGCGCCACCGTCTGGGTCTTCCAGCAGGGCCACCTGAACGGCCTGCTCGGCATCCCCACCGCCGGACCCGTCACCGCGTTCCTGCCCGTCCTGCTGATCGGCGTCCTGTTCGGCCTCGCCATGGACTACGAGGTCTTCCTCGTCAGCCGCATGCGCGAGCACTTCCAGCACAACCGCGACGCGCGGGACGCCGTCATCCACGGCGTCGCCGCCAGCGGACGGGTCGTCACCGCCGCCGCCCTGATCATGGTCGCCGTCTTCGGCGGGTTCGTCTTCAACCACGACCCGATCATCAAGTCGATCGGATTCGCCCTGGCCGTCGGCGTGTTCATCGACGCCTTCGTGGTCCGGATGATCCTGGTCCCCGCCACGATGGCCCTGCTCGGCCGCCGCGCCTGGTACCTGCCGCGCCGACTCGACCACCTCCTCCCCGACGTGGACATCGAGGGCGCCGGCCTGCCCCGGCCGGCCGCCGACCGGACTCCGACCGGGCCGCCCCCCGGTACCGCAAGCACGTCCGTCCGCCTGCCGGACGGCCGTTGACCGCCCCGCACCGCGTCCCCAGGATGGTGATCATGAATTCCGGCGCCTCGTACACCCGTCCACCGCTCGTCGTGCGTCTGCACGTCGACCTGGTGCGGCAGTCGAGCGCGCTCTGTCGCTCCCGGACGAACTGACCCCCGCCTCCCGCCGGAGCATCCTCCGGCCCCGTTCCGCCTCGTCCGATGGAGCACCGCCATGCCTTCGCGTTCGCCGCGCCCCGACCGGGAACCCGCCGACTCGCCGCGCCCCGCCGGCCTGTCCCGGCGCGGGTTCACCACCCTCGCCGGAACCGCCGCCGCCTCGGCCGCCCTGGCGGCACCCGCCGTCGCCGCCCCCGCCCGGGACACCGCGCCAGCCTCCCGTCCCGGCGCGGAGCGGCCCAACATCCTGTGGCTCGTGGCCGAGGACCACTTCACCTTCCTCGGTTGCTACGGCGACCGCACCGCCCGCACCCCCACGCTGGACCGGCTGGCCCGCGAGGGCATCCGCTACGAGCACTCCTACTCCAGCGCCCCGGTCTGCGCCCCCTCGCGCTTCGCGCTGATCAGCGGCGTCCACCCGCAGAGCGCCGGCCCGGCCGAACACATGCGGGCGCTGGGCAAGGTGCCGGACTTCCTCCGGGGCTTCCCCGAGTACCTGCGCCGCGCCGGCTACTACTGCACGAACAACAGCAAGACCGACTACAACACCGTCGTCGACACGGGCGCCACCTGGGACGAGTCCAGCACCACGGCCCACTGGCGCGACCGCCCGGCCGGGGCGCCGTTCTTCGCGGTGTTCAACGACATGACCACCCACGAGACCTGCCTGTTCACCGCGAAGGACGGGCGCACCCGACCGTCCGAGGTGCGGCTGCCGGCCTACCTCCCCGACACCCCGGAGATCCGCGCCGACTTCGCCCACTACTACGACGCGATGGAGACCCTGGACGGCCGGATCGCCGCCCAGCTCGCCGAACTGGAGGCGGCCGGGCTGGCCGAGGACACCATCGTCTTCTTCTACTCGGACAACGGCGGTGTGCTGCCCCGCAGCAAGCGCTACTGCTACGAGGAGGGGATGCGCACCGCCCTCATCGTGCGGTTCCCCGAGAAGTGGGCCCACCTGGCGCCCCGGCCGGCCGGCTCGGTGGAGGAGGGTGCCGTGACCTCGGTCGACTACGGGCCCACCGTCCTCGCCCTGGCCGGGGTGGCGATACCCGACCACGTCCAGGGACGGCCCTTCCTGGGCGTCCGCAGACCCCGCCCCGCCGCCTACGCCTTCGGCGGCCGGGACCGGATGGACGAGCGCTACGACATGGTGCGCACCGTGCGCGACGCCCGCTACCGCTACCTGCGCAACTACGCGCCGCACCGGCCCTGGGGACAGCAGCAGGCGTTCGCCTGGCTGGCCAAGGGCTACCAGTCCTGGGAGCGGGAGCACCTCGCCGGCCGGCTGAACGCCCAGCAGGAACGCTTCTGGCACCCCAAGCCGCACCAGGAGCTGTACGACCTGCACGCCGACCCCGACCAGGTGCACGACCTCGCCGACGATCCCCGCCACGCCGACACCGTGCGCCGGCTGAGCCGAGTGCTGGACGACCACATCATCGCGATCAACGACAACGGGTTCATCCCGGAGGGCAGCCCGCTGGAGGGGTGGGAGGCCAGCCGGAAGCCGGGCGCCTACCCGCTGCGCCAGGTCCTGGAGCTGGCCGGCCGGGCGATCGAACGCGACCCCCGCCACCTGTCCGCCCTCGTCCGCGCGCTCGACGACCGCAACGAGGCCGTCCGCTACTGGGGAGCGCAGGGCCTGCTGATCCTGGGCCGCCGGGCGGCCCCGGCCGCCGACCGCCTGGCCAGGACGCTCCAGCGCGACTCCTCGCCCCAGGTCCGGATCGCCGCGGCCGAGAGCCTGGTCAACCTCGGCCGCCGCACGGACGAGGCGGTCGCCTTCCTCGCGAAGACCCTGGGTGAGCACGCGAACCCGTTCGTGCGCCTCCAGGCGATCAACGCCCTCACGTTCATCGACGCCGAGACCGCCCGGCCGGCCTACCCGGCGGTGGCGGCCGCCGCGCTCAGCCCGAACGAGTACCTGCACAACGCCGGCCGCTACCTGAAGTTCGTCCTGGACGGCACGTACACCCCGTCCTCGCGGGTCTACGAGCCGGTCGCCTGAAACGCGTCCTGCGCGGCGGCGTCGAGGTGCCTTCCCCCGCACCGGGGCGGGCCGACGGAACGGACCGCCTGCCCGTGGTGGGAGCGGCAGGCCGGGAAGCCTGCCGTGCCGACGCGGACCAGGCTGCGCAGGCCGATGCGAATCCGCAGGCGGTGAAGGCGGCCACGTTGCGGCGGGCGGGCGCCGGCGTCACCTTGTGCGCCGTGAAGCACGAGCGTCCCCGCCGCTGCCCCGGGGGTGTCAGGGCCGGGGCCGGGCGGCTCGCCACCGGGTGAGCGGGAGGGAGGGGACGACGGCGGGACAGCCGGTCGTCCAGCCGTGGGCCTCGGACCGGGGGACGGGCCCGCTGATGGCGTCCAGGGCTTCGGGGACGGAGGTGCCGGTCCCGTGCGGCTTTCGCGCGGGTGGTGGACCCGCCGCACCGGCGGTTGCGGCGTCCCCACGGGCCCCCGATCACCGGGACGTGGTGGAAGGACCGCGGCGAGAGGGCGCCGACGGCCACGGCACAGGACGGAACGGCCAGGGGACCTGCCGGGGCGGGCGGCGAACCGCACCGGACCGTCCAGGGGCTCCGGGGTGCGGTTCGCGTTGCGGTGAGGTAACGCTGCCGCAACTTCCCCTTGACCGGGTATCGGCGCGATTGCATACTCACTTCCCGGCGGTTAATCGATTAAACGAAGGCGGGGAGGAGAGGGTGGCGATGGCCCGGGTGCGGATGTCGGACGTCGCCGCGGCGGCGGGCGTGTCGACGGCGACGGTGTCGATGGTGCTCAGCGGCGCGGGGGGCGACCGGATCTCGGCGCAGACCCAGGCGAAAGTCCGGGAGGCGGCCGAGGCGATCGGCTACGCGCCCAACTCGGTGGCGCGCAGCCTCCGGACGCAGCGCACCCGGATGATCGGCCTGATCTCCGACAGCATCGCCACCACCCCCTTCGCCGGCCGGATGCTGGCGGGCGCCAACGACGCGGCCCGTGAGCACGGCCACCTGGTGGTGCTGGTGGACACCGACGGCGACCCGGCGCAGGAGCGGCAGGCGGTCGAGGCGCTGACCGGGCAGCGGGTCGACGCGATGGTCTACGCCCGGATGTGGCACCAGGTGGTGGACGCCCCGGCGGGCCTCGCCGAGGGCAGCGTCTTCCTGGACTGCCGCCCCGCGCACGGGAGTTGGCCGGCCGTGGTGCCGGACGACCGGGAGGGCGGGGTAGCGGCGACCCGGGAGTTGACGGCCGCCGGGCACCGACGGATCGCCTACCTGGACGCCCCGGAGGGGGCCGGCGTGGTGGCCTCCGGGCTCCGCCTGCAGGGTTACCTGCAGGTACTGGCCGAGGCGGGCATCACCCCCGACCCGGCGCTGCACGTGCGCGGCGAGACCGACGCGGGCGGCGGGAGAGCCGCCGCGGAGGAACTGCTCGACCTGCCCGCCGGCCGGCGTCCGACCGCCCTGTTCTGCTTCAACGACCGGATGGCGATGGGTGCCTACACCGCAGCCCACCGCCGGGGCCTGCGCGTCCCGGAGGACCTGTCGGTGGTCGGCTACGACGACCAGCAGCTGATCGCCGCCGAACTCGACCCGCCGCTGACCACCATCGCCCTGCCGCACTACGAGATGGGGCGCTGGGCGATGGAGGTGGCGCTCGGGGAACGGGTGGCCGACCCGGTCGAACCGCACCGCATGGAATGCCCGGTCATCCGCCGACACTCCGTGGGTCCGCCGCCGTCCCCGGGGACTGGCCGGTAGCGGCGGCGGACTCCTCGCAGTACTTCCAGCACGCGGCAGTTGGCGCTGCCGTCCGGCTGGTGCAACCACACGGCAGTTGGCGCTGCCGTTCACTCGGGGCCGACTTGGCGGTCGGCCCCCGGAAAGGGACCCCCTGTGCGCAATCCCCTCGCGATGGTAGCAGCGGCAAGCCTGCTCGGTACGGTCGCACTGACCGGCTGTGCCAAGGCCAGCCACGACGGTGCCTCCTCCGACGGCGGCCCGACCGAGGTCACCATGTGGACCCACTCCGCGGGCAACCCCGGCGAGCTGGCCGTCTACCAGCAGATCATCGCCGACTTCAACGCCTCGCAGAGCGAGTACAAGGTCGTCCAGCAGAACTTCCCGCAGGGCTCGTACAACGACGCGGTCACCGCGGCCGCCGCCGCCCGCAAGCTGCCCTGCCTGATCGACCTGGACGGCCCGATCATGCCCAACTGGGCGTGGGCCGGCTACCTGCAGCCGCTCGGCCTGCCGAGCAACCTCACCGACTCCCTGCTGCCCACCGCCGTCGGCACCTACCGGGGCAAGATCTACTCGGCGGGCTACTGGGACGCTGCACTGTCGATCTTCGCCCGCAAGTCGGTCCTGGAGAAGAACGGCATCCGCGTCCCCACCGTCGAACAGCCGTGGACGCTCGCGGAGTTCGACGCCGCGATCGGCAAGCTGAAGGACTCCGGCTACTCGACCCCGCTGGACCTGGGCGCCGCCGACAAGGGCGAGTGGTGGAGCTACGCCTACTCGCCGATGCTGCAGAGCGCGGGCGGCGACGAGATCGACCGCACCGGAATGAAGTCGGCCCAGGGCGTACTGAACGGGCCGGACGCGGTGAACTTCTTCACCTGGTTCCAGAAGGCGTTCAAGAACGGCTGGGCGAACAGCGACGGCCCGGTCGGGAACCAGAACTTCATCGACGACAAGGTCGCGCTCAGCTACACCGGCGTCTGGAACGCCAAGGACGCACTCGAGAAGGTCGGGTCCGACCTGCTGATCCTCCCCCCGGTCGACTTCGGCAAGGGCCCGAAGATCGGCGGCGGCTCCTGGCAGTGGGGAATCTCCACGGGCTGCGGCAAGACGCAGTCCGAAGGAGCCCGCAAGTACCTGGAGTTCAGCTTCCAGGACAAGTACCTCACCGCGTTCTCCGACAGTCAGGTGGTCATCCCCGCCACCGCGGGCGCCACCGCCGCCTCCAAGTACTTCGGCGCCAACGGCGAGCTGCGCCAGTTCGCCGTGCTGTCGCAGAAGTTCGCGCTGGCCCGGCCCGCCACCCCCGGCTACCCGGTGGTCTCCACCAGCTTCGAGAAGGCCGCCAAGGACATCATGAACGGCGCCGACGTCAAGTCCTCGCTGGACGCCGCCGTGCAGGCGATCGACAGCGACATCAAGTCGAACAACGGCTACGGCAACTGACGCAGCGGCGAACGGCGACCGGGCGGGGCGTGCCGCCGCCCGGCCGCCGGAAAGGTGTGACCCCATGACGGCGACCTCCCGCCTCGACACCCCGGCCGACCCCGGCCCCGACGAACCCCGGCCCGCCCCCGCGGCAGACCCGGCCCCCGCGGCCACCCCCGCCCGCTCCGGCGGGCGCTCCGGCGGGCGGCGCGGGGCCGCCCGCCGCAGCGAGGCCAGGGCGGGGCTGGCGATGGCCTCCCCGGCGGTCCTGCTGCTGCTGGCCTTCCTGATCGTGCCGGTGCTGCTGGGCTTCGTCCTGTCCTTCACCAACGCCCGGCTGGTCTCCCCGGAGCCGCTGCGCTTCGTCGGCCTCGACAACTTCGTCCGCGCGTTCACCGTCGACCCGACCTTCTTCCGGTCGATGTTCAACACCTTCGCTTTCGCGGCGGTGGTGGTGCCGGTGCAGGCCGGCTTCGGCCTGCTGCTGGCGCTGCTGGTCAACCAGAAGATCCGCGGCGCCACCGCGTTCCGGGTGATCTTCTTCATCCCGGTCGTGACCTCGATCGTCGTGGTCTCGATCCTGTGGAAGTTCATGTACCAGCCGAACGGCCTGGTGAACTCCTTCATCGACTCGATCACCTTCGGGGCCTGGCAGGGCACCGCCTGGCTGAACAACCCGAGCACCGCGCTGTTCGCGATCATCGTGCTGTCCGTCTGGCAGGCCGTCGGTTTCCACATGCTGATC
Source organism: Kitasatospora sp. NA04385 (assembly GCF_013364235.1). Lineage (NCBI taxonomy): Bacteria > Bacillati > Actinomycetota > Actinomycetes > Kitasatosporales > Streptomycetaceae > Kitasatospora > Kitasatospora sp. NA04385. Next base: position 6,225,925 of record NZ_CP054919.1, read on the forward strand.
TGGCTGTCCGGCCTGCAGACCGTCCCGGAGGAGCTCTACGAGGCCGCCCGGATGGACGGCGCCGGTGCCTGGCGCCAGTTCAAGGACGTGACCTGGCCGTGCCTGCGCCCGACCAGGATCTTCGTCCTGATCACCATCACCATCGCCGCGCTCGGCCTGTTCGTGCAGATCGACGTGATGACCCAGGGCGGCCCGGTCGACTCCACCTCGACGCTGGTCTACCACGCGGTGCTCACCGGCTACCGCCAGCAGCAGATCGGGTACGGCTCGGCCCTGTCGCTGGTCTTCTTCGTGATCGTGCTCGTCATCGCGCTGATCCAGCGCCACCTCACCCGCGACAAGGACTGACCCATGGCCGAGACCGTACGCGCCCCCCGGGCGCGCACCGCAACGAGCGAGCAGCAGCTGCGCCGGCGCCGCCGGGCGTGGTCCTACCTGGTGCTGGTCGGCCTGTCGGTGTTCTTCCTGTTCCCGCTGGTGTTCATGTTCGTCTCCAGCCTCAAGCCGGACGGGCAACTGCTCTCCGACATCGGCGGCTGGCGGGCCTTCCTCCCGGTCGGCGACGTCAGCCTGCACAACTACGGTGCCGTCTTCGACCGGGTGCCGGTGGGCCGGTTCCTGCTGAACTCGCTGTTCGTGACGGTGGCGATCGTCGGCCTGGGACTGGTCGTCAACTCGATGGCGGGCTTCGCCCTGTCCCGGCTGCGCTGGCGCGGCCGCGGCCTGGTGACGAGCGTCGTCATCGCGACCCTGATCGTCCCGTTCGAGACCATCGCAGTGCCGCTGGTGTACTGGGTGGCGCACCTGCCGATCCTGTTCTTCCAGGACGGCACCCTGGTGTGGGACACCGGCTGGCTCGACGGCTACCAGGTGCAGATCATCCCGTTCGTGGCCAACGCCTTCTCGATCTTCCTGTTCAGCCAGTACTTCTCCACCATCCCGACCTCGCTGGACGAGGCCGCCCGGATCGACGGCGCCGGCTGGTTCACCATCTACCGCAGGATCGTCGTCCCGCTGTCCGGACCGGCCTTCGCCACCGTGGCGATCCTGACCTTCCTGCCCGCCTGGAACCAGTACCTGTGGCCGACCATGGTGGTCCAGGACGAGAAGCTGCGGCCCGTCATGGTCGGCATGCAGTACTTCTTCCAGGACAACCCGGCCTGGGGCGAGGTCATGGCGTACACGTCGATGATCACCCTGCCGGTGCTGGTGGTCTTCCTCGCCTTCCAGCGCTCCTTCGTCAGCAGCGTCGCCGCGAGCGGCGTCAAGGGCTGACCGCCCTCCTCCCGCAGTTCCCTCCGCACCCCGCGCCGACCCCGCCGCCCGCCCCCCGCCGCGGCCGAGGGTCCGCGCGGCCTGCCCGAAAGGCCGTCATGTTCTCGCTGCCCGACTCCTGGGTCTGGGACTTCTGGTTCGCCGACGACGGCGAGCAGCACCACCTGTTCTTCCTGTACGCCTCCCGCGCCCTGCACGACCCCGAGGACCGGCACTACCGCGCCTCCATCGGGCACGCCGTCTCCACCGACCTGCGGAACTGGACCCGCGTTCCCGACGCCCTGGTCCGCGCCGACGCCCCCGCCTTCGACGACCTGGCCACCTGGACCGGCTCGGTGGTCCGCCACCCCGACGGCACCTGGTTCCTGTTTTACACCGGCTCCACCCGCGCCCCCGGGGGCAAGAACGTCCAACGGATCGGCTACGCCACCTCCACCGACCTGACCACCTGGCACAAGGCCGAGGCCAACCCCGTACTGAGCGCCGACCCGGCCCTCTACGAGACCCTCGACTCCGGCCGATGGCACGACGAGGCGTTCCGCGACCCCTGGGTGTTCCCCGCCCCGGACGGCGACGGCTGGCACATGCTGATCACCGCCCGCGCCACCACCGGAGCGGCCTTCGAACGCGGTGTGGTCGGCCACGCCGTCTCCGCCGACCTGCGGACCTGGGAACTGCGGCCGCCGCTCTCCGCCCCCACCGCCCACGGCTTCGGGCAGTTGGAGGTCACCCAGACCGAGGTCGTCGACGGCAAGCCCCTGCTGCTCTTCTCCTGCCTCGCCGAGCACGCCTCCGACAGCCGCCGCGCCACCGGCACCCGCGGCGGCATCTGGGCCGCCCCCGCCCGGAGCCTGCTCGGCCCGTTCGACATCGACGCCGCCCAGCAGGTCACCGACGACCGCTACTACAGCGGCAAACTGGTCCGCCGCCGCGACGGGGCGTGGGTGCTGCTGGGCTTCCACCACACCGGTCCCGACGGCGGCTTCGCCGGCGGGGTGAGCGATCCGATGCCAGTGTCCTGGGACGGACACCGGCTGACCGTCGAGGGCCTGGACGCCGAAGACCTGGAGGCCGAAGACCTGCACGCCCGGGGCCCGCTCCCGCCGGCCCGCTGACGCCCCGCCGCCCCCATCCCCCCTCCTCCACCCAGGAGTCGAGCATGACCCCACGCTCCTCGCTCCACCGGCCCCGCCGCGCCCTGCGGCTCGGCCTCGCCGCCCTGTTCGGGCTGGTGCTGACCGCCGCCGCCGTGGTCGCCCCCGGCCGGGCCGCCCCCACGGCGGCCCGGGCGGCGGACAGCTACCGGTCCGTCTACCACTTCACCGTCCCCGACCACTGGAAGAACGACCCGCAGCGACCGGTCTGGTTCGACGGTGCGTTCCACTCCTACTACCTCTACAACGCCGACTACGGGCAGCAGATCGGCACCGCCTGGCGGCAGGCCACCAGCACCGACGGCGTGGCCTTCCACGACCAGGGCGTCGCAGCCCCGAAGAAGACCAACGCCAACTACGACCTGTGGTCCGGCTCCGCCGTCGTCGACACCGGCAACACCGCCGGGTTCGGCCCCGGCGCGGTGGTCATGATGGTCACCCAGATGGACCACCCCACCCCCGCCCAGATCGCCGACGCCTCCGGTCCGCAGGCCCAGTTCCTCTGGTACTCCACCGACGGCGGACGCAACTTCCGCCCCTACGGCGACACCCCCGTCCTCCCCAACGGCGGCCGCAGGGACTTCCGCGACCCCAAGCTCGTCTGGGACGCCGACCGGAACCGCTGGGTCGCGCTGCTCGCCGAGGGCACGAAGATCAGCCTCTGGACCTCGCCCGACCTGAAGACCTGGACCTGGGCCTCCGACTCCACCCACACCGGTCTGGGCACCCTGGAGTGCCCCGACCTGTTCCGGATGCGGGCCGACGACGGCACCGTGCACTGGGTGCTGGGCGCCAGCGCCAACGGCTACCTCACCGGTGACCCCAACACCTACGCCTACTGGACCGGCAGCTTCGACGGCACCGCCTTCACCCCCGACACCACCGCCCCGCAGTGGCTCGACCACGGCTTCGACTGGTACGCGGGCGTCACCTGGGAGGACCCGGCCGCCCCGCTCGACCACCGCTACGCCACCGCCTGGCTCAACAACTGGACCTACCCGTACACCACCCCGACCTGGGCGTCCGACGGCTTCAACGGCACCGACGCGATCACCCGGCAGCTCAGCCTCAAGCACTATGCCGACGGCTACGCGCTGGCCTCCCGGCCGGCCCCCGCCCTCGACCGGCACGCCGCGAGGACCACCGACCTGGGCACCGTCCAGGTCAGCGGCCTCACCACCCTGCCCTACCGCGGCACCGCCTACCGGCTGGACGCCGACGTCAGCTGGAGCGCCCTGGACAACCTCGGCGTCCAGCTGCGGGTCTCCGCCGACGGCACCCGGCACGCCGACGCCGGGATCTACCACGACTTCAGCTACCTGAACCGCGGTCAGACCGGCAACCCCTCGCCGGACGGCACCCACCTGGAGTCCCACGCCCCCCGGGACCCGGCGAAGACCACGGCCCACCTGACGGTCCTGGTCGACCGCACCAGCGTCGAGTACTTCGTCGACGACGGCCGCCACGTCCACTCCGACGAGGTGTTCGCCGACCCCGCCGACGACGGGCTGAAACTGTTCACCAGCGGCGGCACCGCCACCTTCGCCCACCTCACCGTCACCGAGTACAACGACCTGACCCAGCGCCCCGCCCGGCCGCTGGCCGACTTCGAGGGCGGCGCGTACGCCCCCGGCTGGACCGGCACCGGCGACCTGGCGGGCACCGCCCCGACCGTCGAGCAGCTCCCCGGTTCGGTGGGCGCCGCCGTCCTCGACACCTTCGCCGGCCGCGACAGCGCCACCGGCACCCTCACCTCGCCCGCCTTCACCGTCGACCGCGACCACCTGCACCTCCTCCTCGCCGGCGGCGACCACCCGCTCGGCACCCCCGGCGCGACCAGCGTCAACCTGCTGGTCGACGGGCAGCCCGTGCGCACCGCCACCGGCGCGGACAGCGGCACCATGCGACCCGTCGACTGGGACCTGACCGACCTCCAGGGGCGCACCGCCCGGCTCCAGGTCCTCGACGACGCCACCGGCGCCTGGGGACATCTGATGGTCGACCAGGTCGTCCTGAGCGACTGACCGACCACCGCCCGGGGCGGCGCACCCCGTGCGCCGCCCCGGGCACCCACCCCCTACCCGGGAGCAGCCCACCGCCATGCCCGAACCCACCACAGCGGACCTCGACTTCCTCGTCATCGGCGAGTGCGTCGCCGACATCGTCCGCACTCCCGGCCTCCCCGACCGGCCGCACCCCGGCGGCAGCCCCGCCAACGTCGCCCACGGCCTCGCCCGGCTCGGGCGGCGCACCGCCCTGCTCACCCAGCTCGGCGACGACCCGTACGGTGAACTGATCCGCACCCACCTGGAGGCGGGCGGCACCACCGTCCTGACGGACGGCCAGGACGTCCCGACACCCACCGCCATCGTCACCCTCGACCCGTCCGGCAGCGCCTCCTACGAGTTCGCGATCGACTGGACCCTCGCCCCGACCCCGACGCCCCGCACCCGGCACGTCCACCTCGGCTCGCTCGCCTCCGTGCAGGAACCCGGCGCGGCAGTCGCCCGCCGCCTGCTCCGAGAGGCCCGCGCCGGCGGCGCCACCGTCTCCTACGACCCCAACGTCCGCCCCGGCCTGGTCGGCGAGCGGGCGGCCGCCGTCGCCGCCGTCGAACACTGTGTCGCGCTCAGCGACCTGGTCAAGGCCAGCGACGAGGACCTCGCCTTCCTCTACCCCGGCATCCCCGTCCGCGACAGCGCCGCCCGCTGGCTCACCCTCGGCCCCGGCACCGTCGTCGTCACCCGGGGCGGCGACGGAGCCTTCGCCCTCACCCCCACCGGCGAGACCCGCGTCGACGCCCCGCCCACCACCGTCGTCGACACCGTCGGCGCGGGAGACTCCTTCATGTCCGCACTCCTCGCCACCCTCGACACCCACCGCCCCTCCCTCGACGCACTGACCGCCGCCCTGCGGACCGCCGCCGCGGCCGCTGCCATCACCGTCTCCCGCGCCGGAGCCAACCCGCCCACCGCCGCCGAACTCACCGACGCCTCCAGTCGCCGGGCACCCGGAAGCGGGTGACCGCTTGCGGATGCCCGGGCACGGGAGGACCTGGGGGTGAGCCGCAGCACGCGGCGCCGGACGACCGGGTGAGCGGGCGGACCGGGGCCTCGAGGGGTGCCGGTTACCGGGGGGTGCTCCATTTCTGGCTGGTGCCGGAGTGGCAGTCCCACAGGTGCAGGCGGGTGCCGTTGGCGGTGGACTGCTGGTAGACGTCGAGGCAGCGGCCGGAGGCGGGGTTGCGGTACTGGCCGTCGGCGGTGCGTTCCCAGGTCTGGGAGGCCACCGGCAGGCAGTCCCAGAGGTGGGCGCGGGTGCCGTTGCCGGTGCCGCCGGATTCGAGGTCCAGGCACTTGCCGAGGGCGTGGAGCTTGCCGTCGGTGAAGGTCCACTGCTGGGCGGGGACGGCGGCGCAGTCCCACAGTTGGACGGGGGTGCCGTTGGCGGTGTCGCCGTCGGAGACGTCGGCGCACTTGCCGGCGAGTCCGACGAGGTGGCCCTGGGGGCTGCCGGTGGCCTGGACGGTGCGGGCCTGTCCGGCGCGGACCTTGACGGCGGTGTAGGGGCCGTACTGGTCGGTGCCGGTGGTCCAGCCCTCGCCGTCGGCGGCTTCCAGGGCGGTGAGGTCGGGGTAGGCGGCGGGGGTGGCGCCGTCGACGGTGACGCCGGTGGCGTCCCAGCGGTTGATCTTGACGACGTTGTACCGCAGCGGTGAGTCGTAGGAGCCGGTGCGGGCGTCGGTGCGGACGGTGGCGGTGTCGGCGGTGCGCCGGGCGGTGATCTTCTGCTGGTAGTAACTGCCGTTCTTGTAGGCGGTGGTGAGGCCGTCGTCGTCGTAGACGGTGAAGTCGGTGGCGGTGTCGGCGGGGAACACGTTCAGGTCGAGCTGGGTGACGGGGGCCTGCCCGGTGTACTGCTGGACGGGCTGGGTGGCGACGATGCCGCCGCCCTTCACGAACAGCGGGATGTCCTGGAGGGTTGCCGGGTCGACGGGGTAGTCGATGGTGGTGGGGCCGGTCCAGGTGGTGCCGCGGGCCCAGTCGGTCCAGGTGCCGGCGGGCAGGTAGACGCTCTTGCCGGTGGCGCCCATCTCGACGACGGGGGCGACGAGCAGGGAGTCGCCGAACATCCACTCGCTGGTGAGGTTCGCGGCGGCCGGGTCGTCGGGGTAGTCGTAGAAGAGCGGGCGGACCAGGCCGATGCCGGTCTCGTGGGTGGTGCGCTCGTTGGCGTACAGGTACGGCATGAGTTGCATGCGCAGGTCGATCGCCTTGGTGGCGGCGGCCTGGGCGGCGGGGCCGTACAGCCAGGGCTGGCGCTTCTTGTCGAGGGTGCCGTGGACGCGGTAGACGGGGACGAAGGCGCCGAACTCCATCCAGCGGGCGTACGCCTCGTCGGTGGGGTCGCCGGTGAAGCCGCCGATGTCCATGCCCCAGCGGGTCTCGCCGATGTTGGCGGCGGTGAGCAGGCCGGTGCGCTGGTTCGCGAGGGTGGTGGCGTCGGAGTCGATGTCGCCGGACCACATGCCGTAGCCGTAACGCTGGGCGCCGAGGTAGAAGTTGCGGTTGAGGGAGAAGACGCGGTGGTCCGAGGTGGCGCTCTGCCCCTCGTAGAGGGCGCGCTGCATGTCGGTGTGCTGGAGGCTGTCGAAGTCGGTGCCGTTGGCCTCGTCCGCTTCGTCGTTCCACCAGCCGGCGATGCCGGTGTCGGCGAGGTTCTTCGCGTGCTGCCAGTACCAGTCGCGGCACTTCTGCTGGGAGAAGTCGATGTCGTTGGCGAGGCGGCCGGAGAAGTACTCGGGGTAGTCGGCGCGGCCGGGGTAGAGACAGCCGTTGTCGCGGGCCCACCGGCCCTGGGCGGTGGTGCCGCCGTCGGGGGCGCCGATGACGATGCGGGGTTTCATGATCCCCATCAGGTGGACGCCGCGGTCGGCCATGTCGCGGGCGAAGGCGCCGGAGGCTCCGTCGGGGTACTTGTCCGGTTGGACGTTGCCGGGCGCGGAGGTGGAGTTCCAGCGGAACTCGCCGTAGTCGTCCTCGCCCCAGGCCTTGAAGTCGAAGTCCATGGTGAACGCGTCGAGGGGGATCTGCCGGCTGCGGTAGCCGTCGACGATGCCCTTGACCTCGTCCTCGGTGCTGCCCCACTGGCTGTTGTTGAAGCCGAGGGCCCACTTGGGGGCCATGTCGGGCAGGCCGGAGATCTCCGCGACGGCGTTCATGACCTGCTTGGGCGGTCCGGCGACGGCGTAGTAGGAGACGTCGGTCTTGGAGACGCCGGTGAAGGTGAGGCCGGTGTCGGTGATGTCGAAGTCGCCGTCGACGGAGTCGACGAGGAGTCCGTAGTGGGTGGTGAACACCAGGGGCGCGCCGCCGTCGCCCTGCTTCCCGGCGCTGACGTGGCCGCCGGAGTCGCGTTGCATGCCTGCGGCGAGGCTCTGCTTGGGGTCGTCCTCGGCGTGGGGGACGGGGGTGCCGGTGATGCCGTAGAAGTTCTGCCCGGGGGCGTGGGTGAAGTGGAGGGCGCCGGGTTCGACGCCGCCGGAGGCGGGTTCGGTGAGCAGCGGGGTGCCGGTGGAGTCGTAGATCGCCACCCGGGCGGGGTGCCTGGCGATCCGGACGCTGAGCCGGTCGGTGGTGATCACCACGGGGTCGGCGGTGGTGTCGATGCTCGTGGTGTTCGAGCCGGTCCACTGTTTGCCGGGGTCGATGACCGGGGTGTCGGGGCTACCCGCACCGCCGGGCCGGTAGTCGACCTTGACGGTGTCCGGGCGCAGGGCGCGGACGACGAGCCGGTCGGCTCCGACGGAGACGGTGACGGTGTCGCCGGTGACGCTCACACCGGTGACGTCGCCGAGGGAGGCGGCGCGGGCTTCTCGCGGGTGCGCGCCGAGGGTGAGGGCGGCGGCGAGGACCAGGGCGAAGGCGGCGGACGGCGCCCGCCGGCGGGCGGTGGGCGCTCTCATCCGCGGGTGACCGTGACGTCGTCGAGCTGCAGGGAGGTGCCCGGGCCGGCGTCGAGGTAGAAGCCGAGGTCGAGGGTGCCGGCGGTGTCGAGGGTGACCGTGCCGGTGACGTCCTGGTAGGCGGCGCCGGGCGTGATCGGGGAGGTGGTGGTCGGTGCGCCGCCGGGGGTGAGTTCCAGGCGGGCGGTGGTGACGGGGTTGCCGGCCAGGGACTGGAGCTTGGCCTTGGCGCGGACGGTGTAGGTCCCGGCGGGCAGGGAGAGCGTCTGGTGGGTGCTCTGCCGGACGGGCCGGGCGGGGTCGTAGAAGTACAGCTTGTACTGGCCGTCGGCGACGTCGTAGGAGTCGACGCCGTACTGCGGGGCGCTGCCGTGCCACTCGCTCCAGCCGGACAGGTCGCCGCTCTCGAAGCCGCCGTTGGCGACGGGGTCGCGGTTGTCGAGGGTGACGGAGTCCAGGTTGATCGCGCCGGTGTCGGCGGCGTCGCGGCGCACGGTCAGCAGGTTGACGCCCCGGGTGAGGGTGACCTGCTGGTGGCCGGTGGCCCAGGTGTTCCAGTCGGCGGTGCCGGGCAGGGACGCCGTGCCGGCGGACTGCTGGGCGCCGGCCAGGTTCTGGGCGCTCCAGTGGACGGTGCTGGTGCCGCCGCCGGCCGCGTAGCGGATGCCGAGGTCGTAGCTGCCGGCTTCGGGGGCGTCGACGGCGAAGACGACGTTCGAGCCCGCGGAGGCGGCTTCGAGCTTGTCGACGAACCCGGTGCCGGAGTACCCGGCGTGGTTGTTGTCGAACCTGGCTCCGTCGCGCCAGGTGGCGACCTCGGCCTGGTAGGTGGTGGTGAACGCGTCGGCGGTGGGCCCGGTCGGCTTGATCCGGACCAGCTTGACGTCGTGCGGGGCGAGGGTGGCGGTCACCGAGGTGAGGTGGCCCAGGTCGGTGTGGGTCCACAGGTCGCGGGCGTCGCCGCCGTCGGTGAGTCCGGCTTCGGCGGAGAGGTCGAGGCTGAGCGTGCGGGTCCGGGTGTCGTCGCGGTTGAACAGGGCCACGACCCAGTCCCCGTCGGCGGTCTGGCCCGTCCACCGCTCGGTGTCGCGGCTGCCGGTGGCCTCCTGGCCGTCGGTGGCGGGCTCGTAGGGGGCGGCGCTGCGGTAGACGGGCTTCCCGGTGAAGCCCTCCTGCTTGAGGGCCAGGATCTCGCGGTTCTGGTAGTAGGCGAGTTGGCCGTCGCCGGTGGTGTTCGTGTCGGCGACGGCGATGGGTGCGCCGGCCATGGTGAGCAGGGAGATCTCGGTGCGCTTGCCCGCGTCGCCGATCGGGGTGTCGGGGAAGGTGTTGAGCCGGGTGAAGTCGCCGTCGAGGGTCATCGCGCCGCGGCCGCCGACGTCGGAGAAGCCGGTGAAGCCCAGGAACTGGTTGGCCCACTGGCTCCAGCCGGGCTGCCAGGTCTGCCGGCGTCCGCTGACGTGGTCCCAGCCGCCGCCGAAGACGTCCTCGTCGATGCGCATCAGGTCGCCGTACTTCACCTCGGTGGCGGCGTGGTCGTACAGGTTCGGCATGACCAGGCTGACTTCGAGGTCGGGGCCGGCGGCCTCCTCGATCCAGCGCAGCGCGGTGGCGTAGTTGTCGGCGCCGTGCGCGACGGACCCGGCGGGCGCGCCGACGGCGGTCGCGGACTCGTACCAGCTCAGGAAGTCGATGCGCAGGAACTTGACGCCGATGTGCTTGAAGTAGTTCACGTAGCCCTGGACGTACTCCTTGGTGCCGGGCTTGGTGACGTCCGCCCAGTAGAGCGGCTTGTCCGGGTTGCCGAGGAAGCGGTCGCCGGGGGTGACGATGTCGGAGACCTTGAGGTCGGGGCGGCCGACGACGGTCTTGGCGGGGTCGGCGACGGCGGCGGGCGTCACCCACAGGGGGTTGTAGTAGACGCCCATGTCCAGGCCCGCGGAGTCGAGCTGGTCCTTGACGCCGCTCCAGGTCTTCGTCCAGGAGTCGTTGTACTTCAGGACGTAGCCGTGGGCGTCGGTCTGGGTGCCGCCCTCGATCCAGCCGTCGGTGCTGGCCATGGTGTAGCCGTAGGGCTTCAGGTTGTGCGAGACCCAGGAGATGTCGGCGTCCCACTGCGCCTCGGTCAGGGGCGAGTCGCTGGTGAACGGCTGCTCGTAGGCGATCCAGTACAGGGGGTGCGAGCTGGTCCCGGTGCGGGTGCTGGTGCTCTCCCGGGCCTCGGACGACGAGGCCGGAACCAGCAGGGCGGTCCCGGCGAGGGCGGCCGCGAGCAGGGCCTGGCCGATTCTTCGGTGCATGGGATCGTTCTCCGTGAGGTGGGGTGGGACGGAGGGGGAGGGGGGCGTCGTCGCAGTCGGAGCGGTCCCGGAGGAGAGCTTCCGATACTTGCTTGAAGCGAGAAATTAACGCCGCCCACATCGTGGCGACGTGTGCATGTGAAGTCAAGGGTCGTGCGGTCAAGGCTCCCCTTCATTTTCTTGGCTATGTAAACTAACTGCGCGATGCCCGCCGTGTGCGGCGGACCGGTGCCAGACTGATCCGCAGCCGCGTCGGCCGACGGCCGGGGGCGAGACATTGGAGGCAGGCCGACCGTGACCATCCAGATGCCCGTTGGACGGCCGGTGCCCCGGCTGTGGGTGCCGGCCGCGGACCCGGCCGGGCAGCGCACCAAGGCGGACGTGTTCGCCGCGATCCTGACCGCGGGCCCGCTGTCGCGGACCGAGGTGGCGCAGCAGCTGGGGCTGTCCCAGTCGACGGTCACGAAGATCGTCAATCCGCTGATGGACGCCGGTTACCTGGTCGAGGACGCCTCGGCGGCCGCCGAGGGGGCGGTCGGGCGCCCCCGGCGGATGCTCCAGGTGCGCACCGAACTGCACCTGGTCGTGGGGGTGAAGATCGGGCCGTCGAAGGTGACCGCGGTGCTGACCGACCTGGGGGCGCAGGTCCTGGCGCGCTGGGAGCAGCCGCTGACCGACCGGCGGATCGACGCCGTGGTGGCGGCGACCGCGCAGGGCGTCAAGGAGTTGTTGGCGTCCGTGCCGGGCAGCGCGGAGCGGATGCTGGGCCTGGGCGTGGGGGTCAGCGGGCACGTGGACCCGGCCGCCGGGCTGTGCCGGTACTCGGCGTTGATGGGGTGGCACGACGAGGACGTCGCCGGTCCGCTCGCCGCCGCGACGGGTCTGCCGGTGGCGGTGGGCAACGACGTGAACACCCTGGTGGTCGCCGAGCAGTGGTTCGGCCACGGGCGGGACACCGAGTCGTTCGCCGTGGTCACCGTCGGCCCCGGCGTGGGGTGCGGACTGCTGCTGGGCGGGCGGCTGCACCTGGGCCGCACGGGCCTGGCGGGCGAGTTCGGCCACATGCCGCTCGACCCGACGGGGCCGGTGTGCAGCTGCGGGAACACCGGGTGCCTGGAGGCCCTGGTCTCCTACGGCGCGGTGCTGCGACGGCTGCGCGAGGCGGGCCTGGCGGGCTGCGACGACATCGAGCAGGCCGTCGCGCTGGCCCGCTCCGGCCGCGGCCCGGACTCGAAGACGGCGCTCGCGGCGTTCGCCGCCGCCGGGGACGCGCTCGGCCGCGGGCTCGCGGGCCTGTGCAACCTGCTCAACCTGGAGAAGATCGTCCTGGCCGGCGAGGGCGCCGCGGTGCAGGACCTGTTCGGGCCGGCGATGGCCGCGTCCCTGCGCGAGCACGCCTTCTCCACCGCCGCCGCCGACTGCGAGGTGATCGTGGACGCGGTCACCGACGACCTCTGGGCGCGCGGCGCCGCCTGCCTGGTGATCCGCGACGCCGTCCAGTCGTGACGCCGGGGCGGCCGCGCGCATGACGGTGCCCCGGACCGGGCGGGAAGCCGCGGTCCGGGGCACCGTCCGTTCTCACACCGCAGCGCGTCGCAGCACCACGCACTCCCAGGGCCGCAGGACCCGGGAGCCGCCCAGGTCGGGCAGGTCGGCGTAGTTGGCGACCAGGACGCGGGCCCCGCCCCACCCCTCCAGCACCGCGGCCGGAAGGGGGCGGGGAGCGCCGTCGAGGTTGGCGGCGACCAGGAGCGCGCTCCCGTCGAGGCTGCGGGTGAAGACGTACAGGTGCTCGTCCTCGGGCAGGAGCATGGTGAAGTCGCCGTGGACCACGGCCGGTTCGCCGTGGCGCAGGGCGATCAGGCGCCGGTAGTGGTGGAAGACGGAGGACGGGTCGGCGAGTTGGGCGGCGGCGTTGACGCGGAGGTGGTCGGGGTTGGCCGCGATCCAGGGCGTCCCGGTGGTGAATCCGGCGCCGGGCGAGGCGTCCCACTGCATCGGGGTGCGCGCGTTGTCCCGGCCCATCCGCCGCAGCCCGTCGAGGACCTGCTCCGGGTCGGCGCCGGCCGCGACCGCGTGGGCGTAGTGGTTGCGGGACTCGATGTCGCGGAAGTCGTCGACGGCGGCGAAGGGGGCGTTGGCCATGCCCAGCTCCTCGCCCTGGTAGACGTACGGGGTGCCGCGGTGCAGGTGCAGGACGGTGGCCAGCGCCTTCGCCGACAGCTCCCGGTAACGGGGGCCGTCGTCGCCGAAGCGCGACACGGCGCGGGGCTGGTCGTGGTTGTTCCAGTACAGGCTGTTCCAGCCGGTGCCGGCCAGGCCCTCCTGCCAGCGGCCGAGGGAGCGCTTGAGCTCGCTCAGCCGCAGCGGGCGGGGGTCGAACTTGCCGCCGGGGCCGTGGTCGAGGCCGACGTGCTCGAACTGGAAGACCATGTCGACCTCGGCGCGGGCGGGGTCGGTGAACAACCGGGCCTGTTCGACGTCCACCCCCGGCATCTCGCCGACCGTCAGCAGCCGCCCCGGGTGCGCGGCGAACACCTCGCGGTGCATCTCCTGCAGGTACTCGTGGATCCGGGGCCCGCACACGTAGAACGGCGAGCCGTCGCCGTGGGCGGCGCCGTCGGCGACCGCGCCGTCGGGGAAGCGCTGGTCCTTGGAGACCAGGTTGATCACGTCCATCCGGAAGCCGTCGACCCCGCGCTCCAGCCACCAGCGCATCATCGCGTACACGGCCTGCCGGACCCGCGGGTTCTCCCAGTTCAGATCGGGCTGCTTGCGGGAGAACAGGTGCAGGTAGTACTCGCCGCTCGCCTCGTCCCACTCCCAGGCCGGGCCGGAGAAGAACGAGCCCCAGTTGTTGGGCTCGGCCCCGGGCGTGTCCGGCACGCGGCCGGGGCGGGCGGGGCGCCACACGTACCAGTCGCGCTTGCCGCCGACGCCCGCGCGCGAGTCCCGGAACCAGGGGTGCTCGTCGGAGGTGTGGTTGACCACCAGGTCCATGACCAGCTTCATGCCCCGGGCGTGGACGCCGGCGAGTAACTCGTCGAAGTCGCTCAGTGAGCCGAAGACTGGGTCGATGTCCTGGTAGTCGCTGATGTCGTAGCCGTTGTCGTCCTGCGGCGAGGGGTAGACGGGCGACAGCCACAGCACGTCGACGCCCAGCTCGTGCAGGTAGTCGAGCCGGGAGGTGATGCCGCGCAGGTCGCCGATCCCGTCCCCGTCGGAGTCGGCGAAACTGCGCGGGTACACCTGGTAGACGACCGCGGACTGCCACCACGGCGCGGGGGCCTCCGGGCCGGGGCCTTCCTGCGGCGCGGGAGCCGACTGCTCGGGAATGCTGCGGACGTCGAGGGACACGGGGAACGACCTCTCGGGGGAACGGGGAACGGGGACGCCGGTACTGCCGGGCTCCGGCAGGGCGGACGACCGGGCAGGTGGCTGGGCAGCGCACTGCCTCGGAGATAATTACTTTTGTCGAGAAAGTTGCTGGCTGTCAACGGCTTCTTGTCGTCGTGGCGCGGGCGCACGAGGATGTCACCTGCGCGTCTGTGCTGTTACGACATGGTGATGTTCGTGTTTCGATAGTTTCTTGACGCGAGAAAGTGGCCCGTGTCACGATCGGCGGGCGCCGGACGACCGAGGCCTTCCGCAACGTCCCTGCGGTCGAGCCGACCGGACGCACCGGGCCGCCCCGTGCCAGGCGGCCCGGCTCCGACTCCCTGGCCCGTGCCGGGTGCGCAGCCCCGCCACCCGGTTCGCCATCACCCGAGGACTCCCGATGAACCTCCCCCGCAGACGCGCCGCCCTCGCCGCGCTCGCCCTCTCCCTCGCCCTCCCGCTGACCGCCTGCGGCAGTGGCTCCGACAGCGCCTCCGGCGGCAACACGCTCCGGATCTGGCACTACGAGGAGCAGGACGGCGCCCTGAGCAACGCGTGGGACGCGGCCATCGAGAAGTTCAAGCAGACCCACCCCGGGGTGAAGGTCGAGTTCGAGCGCAAGACGTTCGACCAGATCCAGCAGAGCGCCGGCATGATCCTGAACTCCGACAAGGCGCCCGACGTCATGGAGTACAACAAGGGCAACGCCACCGCCGGCCTGCTGTCCAGGCAGGGGCTGCTGACCGACCTGACCGCGGTCGCCAAGGAGCGCGGCTGGACCGCCAAGATCAGCGACAGCGCCTCGGTGCCCGCCCGCTACAACGCCAAGGGCGAGATGGGCGGCGACAAGTGGTACGGGATCCCGAACTACGGCGAGTTCGTCCTCTCCTACTACAACAAGGACATGTTCACCAAGTACGGCGTGAGCATCCCGACCGACATGGCGAGCTTCGAGGACGCCCTCGCGAAGTTCAAGGCCGCCGGCATCACGCCGCTGGCCAACGCCGGCAACGACCACCCGGCCTCGCACTGGCTCTACCTGCTGGCCCTGTCCAAGGCCGACAAGAAGTGGGTCCAGGACTACCAGACCTTCTCCGGCACGATCGACTTCCACGGCCCGGAGTGGACCTACGCCGTCGAGACCTACCAGCGCTGGCTCGACAAGGGCTACTTCGACAAGGACGACGTCAGCCTCAAGGGCGCCGACATGACCGAGCAGTTCGTCTCGGGCAAGCGCCCCATCCTGGTCGGCGGCAACTGGTGGTTCGGCGGTTTCAAGTCCGACATCAAGGACTTCGACTGGGGCACCGCGAACTTCCCCGGCAGCAAGATCACCCTCGGCTCCAGCGGCAACCTCTGGGTCGTCCCGCAGCACTCCAAGAACAAGACGCTCGCCGAGGACTTCATCGACATCACGATGTCCCCGGAGATCCAGGCCCTGATCGGCAACAACGGCAACGTCCCGATCGCCGCGCAGCCGGACGCCATCACCGACCCCAAGTCCCGCGAGCTGGTCAGCGAGTTCGACCAGATCCAGAAGAGCGACGGCCTGGGCTACTACCCCGACTGGCCGGCCGCCGGGTACTACGACGTCCTCGTCTCCGCGACCCAGAACCTCATGAACGGCACCGACGCCAAGTCCGTCCTGGACCAGATCGCCGCCCCCTACGAGAAGCAGGCCGCTTCCCGGCACTGACCCCCGGCCGGACGACCCGGGGCGCCGACCGCACCCGCGGCCGGCGCCCCGACCCAAGGAGCACCGATGGACACCAAACCCCGCTCGCGGTCCGCGGGCTACGCGCTCTACCTCGCGCCCGGCCTGCTGCTGTGCCTGCTCTTCCTGGTCGTCCCGCTGCTGATGACCTTCGGCTACAGCTTCACCAGCTGGCAGGGCATCGGCGACCCGACGTGGACCGGCCTGGACAACTACACCCGCCTGCTGGGCGACGCCGACTTCTGGGCGTCCTTCCGCAACATCTTCTTCCTCATCTTCGGCATGGCCGTCGTCCCCACGATGCTCGGCCTGCTGATCGCCGCCGTCCTGTTCGACTACATCGGCAAGAAGCACGGCGACCGCCTCGTCAACGCCTTCCGCTCCGGCCTCTACCTGCCCCAGGTCATCCCGGTGGCCGTCACCGGCCTCATGTGGGGCTGGATCCTCGCGCCCCGCGGCACCGTCAACTCCCTGCTGGCCAAGGCCGGCCTCGACGGCCTCGCGCAGAACTGGCTCGGCAACCCCGACCTGGCCCTGTGGGTCGTCCTGTTCGTCCTGATCTGGATGCAGCTCGGCTACCCGCTGGTCCTCTTCCTCTCCGGCCTGCAGCGCATCGACCCCGAACTGTACGAGGCGGCCGAACTCGACGGCGCCGGCTGGTGGCAGCGCTTCACCCGGATCACCGTCCCGCTGCTGCGGCCCGAGGTCTACGTGGTGCTGGTGACCACCACCATCGCCGGTCTGAAGGTCTTCGCCCAGATCTACGTCCTGACCGGCGGCGGACCCGGCAACTCGACCCTGGTCCCCTCCTACTTCGCCTACCAGAACTTCTTCGAGCGCGCCGACGTCGGCTACGGCTCGGCGATCTCCAGCACCATGTCGCTGCTGGTCCTGATCATCGCCGGAGCCTTCCTCACCCGCCAGGCCCGCGAGGACGGACGAGCATGAGCACCGACACCCGCACCGCGCCGCCCGCCCGCACCGGCGCCACCCCGCACCCGAAGACCGCGAGGACGAAGCCGGGCGCCCGCTCCGCCGCCGGCCGCCGCACCCCGCTGTCCCGGGCCGTCACCATCGCGATGGGCGTCTTCGTCCTCGCCTTCCTCGCCCCGTTCCTCGTCATCGTCCTCAACTCCTTCAAGACGTCCGCGGACTACCGCAAGAACGGCCCCCTCAGCTGGCCGGAGTCCTGGAACTGGAGCATCCTCGGCGACGTGTGGCAGCGGGTCGACTTCACCCAGAAGCTCACCAACAGCCTCACCACCAGCCTCGGCGTCGTCGTCGTGGCCGTCGCGCTCGCCCTGTTCAACGCCTACGCCATCGGCATCGGCCGCGTCCGCTGGCGCACCCCCCTGCTGGTGTTCTTCCTCGGCGTCAACGTCCTGCCGCAGGAGGGACTCGTCTATCCGATCTACTACCTCTTCAAGCAGTTCGGCCTCTACGACGACAAGCTCGGCTACACCCTGCTCGTCGGCATCGTCTACAGCGCCTTCGGCACCTACCTGCTGACCTCCGTCTTCAGCGGCTTCCCCCGCGAACTGATCGAGGCCGCCTCCCTCGACGGCGCCGGGCGGTGGACCATCCTGTGGCGGATCGTGCTGCCGATGAGCTGGCCCACCCTCTCGGTCATGTGCGTCTTCTTCTTCGTCTGGAGCTGGAACGAGTTCCTCTACCCCGTCGTCCTGCTCATCTCCAACGACAACCAGACCGTCCCCCTGGGACTGTCCGCCATGCAGGGCCAGTTCACCAGCGACCCCACCGCGCTCAGCGCCGCCGCCCTGCTCGGCATCCTCCCCATGGTGCTCTTCTTCTTCGCCTTCCAGCGCACCCTGACCCGCGGCATGGCCGCCGGAGCCGTCAAGTAGGGCCCCCGTCCGCACCGGCAGGGGCCCGACCCCGCACCGCGGCCGCCGGGGCCCCGGTTCCCCGCAGCAGCGTCAGAGACCCCACCGTCTCACCCCCAGCGTCACCACCCTCATCGAGAGCTCCCGCCCCGAGGCACCCCGCCGCCCGGGGCGGTGCAGCCGCGGCACCGGCCCCACACCGGCCGGGCCACGGCGAATCCCCCGTTCGCGCATCTCTCACGAGAGGGCCACCGCTCCGATGGACCGACACCTCCCACCCCGACCGCGGCACGCACCCTCACGCACCCCCCGGCGGCCGTGGGCCCGCCTCGCGCTGGCACTCGCCATCGGCTGCCTGGCCGCCGACATCGCGGCGACACCGGCCCCGGCCGCCGCCGACACCGGGACCGGCGGCAGCGACGGATGGGTGCTGAGCACCACCGACACCACGACCGACTACGCCCCGGCATTCGTCGGCAACGGGTACCTCGCCTCCCGGGTCCCCGCGGCCGGAGCCGGTTACAGCGACGGCAAGGTACCCGTCCAGTCGGAGCTGGCCGGCCTGTACGCCCTGCCCCAGGGGCAGCGGGAACTGCGGGCGGGCCTGCCGACCTGGACCACGCTCGGATTCGGGCGCGACGACGGCAACGGCGGCGTCTACGGCGTGCCGGCGCCACGCCCGTGCACGTTCGACCAGCTGTGCCCGGCCGGGCACGGGCAGATCTCCGGCGGGGCGTTCGTCGAGGACACCCACGCCGGCTCGACCACCGGCAGCTACCTGGCCGGCCTGAACACCCACGACGCACCGACGGTCGGCGCCCGGGACGTGATTCCGATCCTGGACGCCCCGGGCGGAGCCGCGACGCTGGCGGTGCGCTACTCCAACGGCAGCGGCGGCCCGCAGACCGTCCACCTCACGGTCAACGGCGTGCCCCAGCAGGTGAACGCGCCCGCCACGCCCGACTGGGACAGCTGGGCGCTGCTGACGGTGCCGACGACCCTGAACGCCGGAACGAACACGGTCGAGATCACCGTCGCCCAGGGCGACACGGCCAGGGTCAACGTCGACTACGTCTCCGCCTACCCGGCCGGCGCCCCGCTCCCGACCGGGGGCAACCTGAAGAACGGCGCCACCGGCGACTACCGCCAGGCGCTGGACCTCAGGACCGGACTGCTGACCACCTCGTTCGACTGGACCTCGCCCGAGGGCGACCGCACGACGTTCACCTACGAGGTGAACGCCAACCGGGCCCACGCCCACCTCGGCACCGTGACGATCCGGGCGGTACCGCACTGGAGCGGAACGGCCGCGGCCGTCGACGGCTTCGACGAGCGCGGGCTGAGCGACGCGTCCGTCAACGGCACGCAGGTCGACGGCGCGCACGCGACGCTGTCGCAGAGCCTCGTCTCGGACGGCGACCTGGTGACCGCCGCCCTGCACTCGGCGCTCCGGGTGGACGGCGCCACCGTGCCCTCCACCCCGGTGACCGGGCCCGGCGGCACCACGTCCGGCCAGCGCGCGACCTTCCCGGTGACCGCCGGCCGGACCTACGAGGTCACCAAGTTCGTCGGCGCCGCCTCCAGCGTCGACACCGACCGCCCGCTCGCCGAAGCCACCCCCCAGCAGGCCGCCGCGGACGCGGCCGCCGCCGGTGCCGCCGCCGGCTACCGGCAGGCGCTCGCGGCCAACTCCGCCGCCTGGGCCGAGCTGTGGCAGTCGACGATCTCGGTCCCCGGCGACACCGCGATGACCGCGCAGATCCGCGCGTCGATGTTCTACCTGCTGGCCGGCGTGCGTTCGGACGTCACCTGGAGCGCCGCCCCGGGCGGCCTGTCCACCCACGGCTCCGCCGGCTACGGCGGCCACGTCTTCTGGGACATGGAGACGTGGATGTACCCGGCGCTGCTGGCCCAGCACCCCGACATCGCCAAGGCCGCCAACACCTACCGGCAGAAGCTCCTCCCGCAGGCCGAGGCCAACGCCGCGTCGCTGTCCACCCCCTCCCAGCCGATCAAGGGCGCCAAGTTCCCCTGGGAGAGCGCCCTCACCGGCAACGACGCCACCCCGCTGGACAGCCTCACCGGGCCCCTGGAGATCCACATCAACTCCGACATCGCCCTGGCGCAGTGGCAGTACTACCAGGCCACCGGCGACACCGACTGGCTGCGGGACAAGGCCTGGCCCGTGCTGAAGGGCATCGCCGACTACTGGGCCACCCGGGCCGTCCCCGACTCCAGCGGCAACTACCACATCAACGACGTGATCCCCCCGGACGAGTACAACGGGGACATCGACGACAGCGTGTACACCAATGCCAGTGCGCAGGCGGCACTGCGGATCGCCGTCCAGGCCGCCGGCATCGTCAAGCAGCCCGCCGACCCGGCCTGGAACACGGTCGCCGACGGCCTGACGATCCTGGTGGACACCGCCAACGACCGCCACGTCGAGTACCAGGGCTACGACGGCCGGGGCACCAAGCAGGCCGACGTCACCATGCTCCAGTACCCCTGGGCCGTACCGATGGCGCCCAGCACCGCCCAGAACGACCTCGACTACTACAGCCGGCGCACCGACCCCAACGGCCCCTCGATGACCGACGCCATCGCCACCATCGATGCCGCCGCCCTCGGCTCGCCCGGCTGCACGGCCTACAACCACCTCCGCGACAGCGTCGACCCCTTCCTGGGCGCACCCTTCAACCAGTTCCACGAAGCCCGCACCGGCGGAACGTTCACCTTCACCACCGGCAGCGGCGGCTACCTCCAGCAGTTCCTGTACGGCTTCACCGGCCTGCGCTGGGGCACCGACGCCGTCACCGTCGACCCGTTCCTGCCCGCCCAACTGCCCGGCGACGACGTGACCGGGCTGAAGTGGCACGGCAGCACCTTCGACGTCTCCGTCGGTCAGCAGGACACCACGGTCACCGTCCGCTCGGGCCCGGCCCTGTCCGTGCGCGACCGCAGCGGGGCCGTCCACCAGGTCGCCGCCGGAAGCACCCTGCACCTGCCCACCCGGCACCCGGCCGCCACCACCGGCCCCACCGGCTGTGCGGACCGGACCCCGACGGGGCCGATCACCGGAGCCGCCAGCGCCCGCTGCGTCGACCTCCCGGACGCCGCCGACGCGGACTGGACCCAGGTCCAGCTCTACGACTGCAACAACACCCCGGCGCAGACCTGGACGCTGCCGGGCGACCACACCGTCCGGGCCATGGGCAAGTGCCTCGACGTCCGCTTCGGCTCCGACGCCAACGGCACACCGGTACAGCTGTACACCTGCAACGGCACACCGGCCCAGCAGTGGACCTACGACCCGGACACCAGCCGGCTGAAGTCCCACGGCAAGTGCCTCGACGCGGCCGGCGCCGAAACCGGCAACGGCACCCGGCTCCAGCTCTGGGACTGCGTCACCGGAGCCGGCCAGCAGCAGTGGAAGATCCCCACCGCGAGCTGAACGACGCACCGCGCACCCTGCACAGCGCGCCCACAGCGAGTAGACGTACTGCGGCGCTGCACCCCGCTCGGACAAGCTCCGAGCGGGGGGCACCGCGGTCAGCCGGACGGTGCCCTCGACCGGTCGTCATCAACCCTGGAGGGCTGGGAACAGGCGTGGGTGGCCCACACGCACCGCTCCGTGTCGGCGTTCCTGTGAGAAAGTGCACAACCTGGTACAGACGAACGTGCACCGCATGCGGTGCACCACGACGTCGGCGCACGACATTCATGTCTGATCGGCGGTGTCGGCCCGGCCGCGTCGCGGGTGTCGCTCACGGGTGGCCGTGTGGTCAGGACCGGAGGAGGTGCGGGAGGGTGAACTCGGGCAGGGCGTAGGGGCCGGCCTGGGGTGCTGCCGGGTCGGCCGGGAGGTCGGCTCCGGGGATGTCTGCGGCGTGGGGTTCGGCGTTGTCGACGGGGGTGTAGTCCAGTACCGCCGGATCGGGTACCTCCCAGAAACGGCGGGTGTTGGCGGAGACGGCGTGCACGGTGGCGAAGCGGGTGGAGGCGGGACCGGCGGATGCGCGAACTCGTGCTGACCGCCTACGAGTTCCAGTGCGCCTTCTGCGGCTACGACGGGATGCTCGGCGCGAGCGCGGTCGGCCTGGAGGCGGCCCACGTGCGGTGGTGGGCCCATGACGGGCCGGACGAGGTCGACAACGGCCTGTGCCTGTGCTCCCTGCACCACAAGCTCTTCGACAAGGGCGTCCTGGGCCTGGGGGAGGGGCACCGCGTCCTGGTCTCCCGGCGCTTCGTCGGCCGCAGCGAGACCAGCCGGCAGCAGGTGCTCGCGCTGGCCGGCCGCCCGGTCACCGGCCCGCAGCCGGGGATCCCGCCGGTCGCCGACCGGCACCGGACGTGGCACACCGCCCAGGTCTTCCACGGCGAGCCCCGGGAGGCCGCGACCCCCGCGCCCGGCGTCTGACGACGGCCGTCCGGTCGGTGGAGTCAGCGGGCGGACGTGCCGATCACGCCGAGGGTCGGTGCGACGTCCGGCCCAGGGGCCGGTGCTCGCGCGGCACCTCCACGCGCCGGGTAAGCGGACGCTGCCCTGTGGGGCGCCACCGCGTGGCCGCGGACCAGCACCACCTACACCCCGTTGCGCTTCCCCGGCCGGTACTTCGACCCCGAGACCCGCCTCCACCACAACGTCCACCGCTACTACGACCCGCTGGGTCTATCGCCGCGCACCAACGTTCCTCGGGATACGGCTCGCAACCCGCGTTCGGCGGCAGGGCGGGCGGCCCGTGGAACGACCCGTACCACCCCGACAACGTGGACGAGAACATCAAGGACTGGCGGGACTACTACCGCGACCACCAGGCCCGGGCCGCCCAGAAGGGCGTCAAGGCGGGACGCGGCCCGTCGGAGATCCACCGGGTCGCCGGGCCCGAGGGAGCGTTCCCGGCAGCAAGTGGCACGCCCAGCGCAAGGGCCGGACCTCACCGCCGCCGCCGGCCCCGAGGCCCGGTTCGTCGCCGAAGCCGTCGCCGGGACCGCCGGGGCCCGGATTCTCGCCGGCCCCGTCTCCGCTGCCCGCCCGTTCCCGGTCGAACGCCTTTACGTGACGGTTCCGGCGATGCCCCTCCCCGGGTGACCGGCGGACCTCCCGCGCTCGGCCGACCGGCCCGCGGAACCACGACTGCCGGGCGAGGCCGCCGCTCCGCACCGTCGCGGTGCGACATCACCGCCGCCCGGCCACCACTCGTTGCGGTGGGGTCAGGTGTCGGCCGCGGCGTCCGGGCCGGCCTGGCGGCGGAATTGCTCGTTGATGCGCAGTGCCTCTTCGAGCTGGTCCTCCAGGACGATGATGCGGCAGGCCGCGTCGATCGCAGTGCCCTGGTCGACGAGGTCGCGGGCGCGCATCGCGATCCGCAGCTGGTAGCGGGAGTAGCGGCGGTGGCCGCCCTCGGAGCGCAGTGGGGTGATGAGGCCCTGGTCGCCCAGGGTGCGTAGGAAGCCGGCGGTGGTGCCGGTCATCGCGGCGGCCCGGCCCATGGTGTAGGCGGGGTAGTCGTCATCGTCGAACGAGCTGACGGGGTCCGGGGTGTGGGGCTGGTCGGTCGTCGTAGTCACTGCACCTCTCTTGGTTCCGGAGAACGCGTCGAGGGGCCCCGGCGCCGTGGCGGCTCCGGGGCCCCGAAGGGGAAACAACACCATCTACCGGCCTTGGCCGGGTTCCTTGTTCCGCGCTGCCCCGGAAGGGGGGAGCTGCGGGGATCGCGTATGCGTGACCGAAAACCACCGTCCTCGTACTCAAAGGGGGTCTGCGGTGTCCGCCCGGGTGAAAGGCATCACGGGCCGGGCGATCCTGATGGCGCTCTGTCCCTCCGTTCTCCCTCTTCGTGGACTGGTACTGCCAACTGCTGGTACTGCTTGCTGGCAGCCCCTGATGACCGCGGGCTGCCCGGCCCGGCCGTCGACCCCGTCGCCTCACTGCACACACGCTGGCTTCAGGACCCCACTGCCGTGCCGACCTGCGAACTTCTTCGATGCCTCCCGCCAGTTCATGTCTGCCGGGCCATCTCTGCACTGCGCTTACGAGAGAAACGCTAACCCCGTGGCGGGTCAATGTCTACCTCGGCCACGATAGATTTTCCGGCGCCCGGGAGGCAGGTAGTCTGCGCCCCGCAGGGCATGGGCGCGGGGGGCGGGCCGCTTTCCGGTTGTGTTGCACGGGGGCGCCGCGGCTCCGCCAGACTGGTGGGGGCGGGGCGGTTCAGTCGAGGCGGGCGATGGCGGCGTAGCAGGAGGCCTGCTGGTCGGTGACGGCCGCGGTGTCGGCGTCGGGGCGCCAGCGGGGGGTG
Source organism: Kitasatospora sp. NA04385 (assembly GCF_013364235.1). Classification (NCBI taxonomy): domain Bacteria; kingdom Bacillati; phylum Actinomycetota; class Actinomycetes; order Kitasatosporales; family Streptomycetaceae; genus Kitasatospora; species Kitasatospora sp. NA04385. The sequence goes on from NZ_CP054919.1 coordinate 6,249,857, forward strand.
GAGACGATGCCGGGGTCCAGGACGTGCCAGCCGTGGAAGAGGGCGGCGATCTCGTCGCGGGTGCGGGCCTGGGCCTCGGTGCCGGAGTTGCGGTAGACCTCGACGAGGCGGGCGGTGGCCTCGGGTTCGAAGTCGGGGGTGAAGTGGCTGATGGCCAGGTAGCTGCCGGGGGCGAGGCGGGCGGTGAAGGCGGCGACGAGGTCGGCGGCGCTGCGGTCGGGGCGGTCGGCGATGAAGTGGAGCAGGGCGTTCATGCTCAGCGCGACCGGGCGGGCGAGGTCGAGGATCTCGGCGGCCGCGTCCAGGATGGTGTCGGGGGTGCGGACGTCGCCCTGGACGTAGGCGGTGCGGCCCTCGGGGGTGCTGTTGAGCAGCGCCTCGGCGTGGGTCAGGACGATGGGGTCGTTGTCGGCGTAGACGGCCCGGACGGCGGGATTGATGCGCTGCGCGATCTCGTGCAGGTTCGGCGAGGTGGGGATGCCGGTGCCGACGTCGAGGAACTGGTCGACGCCGAGCACGGCGAGCGCGCGGATGGAGCGGTGCATGAAGCCGCGGTTGGCGTGGGCGGCGAGCCGGGCGTTGGGGAAGGCGTCGAGGGCGCGGCCGGCGGCCTCGCGGTCGGCCGGGAAGTTCGTCACGCCGCCCAGGTAGTAGTCGTACATCCGGGCCGAGTGCGGCCGGTGGATGTCGAGGTTGATCCCGATCTCTGGTGTCTGCCGGGTGGTTTCGTCGGGCATCGCGCGTCCCCCTGGTCGCTGAGTCCTTCGTCGGCCGTGCCGGACCCGGGGGTGGAGCGGGCGGTGGCGCACCCCCCGGCGCGGAGCTCATCAGATCATGCCCCACCGCGGCGACGGGCAACCAGCCGACGGGGCGCGGAGGCCGCCGGCCCGCCCGTGCCCGGCTCGGCGGTCGGTCCGGTCGGTCCGGTGGGCCCGGTCGGCGCAAGAGGTCGTGCACTGATCTCAACTGTTCTCGGAGGGACGGACTTTGACCGGTGGATGTTCGGGAAAATCCGTTTTCACCAGAGGGGCCAAGATGCGATGAGATGTAAATCTGAGGGGACATCAGTTCCCTCGGTCAGGGCATCGGCGTGCGGTTCGGGGGCGCGGGTCGTGATCGGTCGGCGGGGGTGCGCCCCGCCGGAGAGGGAGAACGGTGGACCCGGAGCTAGGGCTGGTGGTGGGGCAGCGGCGTGACCAGCTGACCTTCAACGCGTTCTGCGAGACGTACGAACGGTCGTGGTTCGCGACGGCGCAGGTGCGGCGGCTCTCCGAGGAACGCGCCCGCACGGTGGTGGACGCCGTGCGCCACCTGCTCTGGGGCGAGTGGCAGCTGCTGCTGCGCGCGCCGGAGCCGGCCGCCGAGGCGTGGAAGGTGCTGAAGGTCGAGATCGCCCGTGCGCTCGCCGTGGCGGAGGCCGGGGGGAGCACGGACGAGCCCCGGGAGCAGTGGCGCCGGGCGATCCGGACGGCGGCGGAGCGCCTGCGGCTGACGGTGCGGCCCGGGCAGGACGAGAGCGGGATCTACGAGGCGATCCTGTCGCTGCCCGAGGACTGCCAGGACGTGGTCGTCCTGCGGTACGTCCTGGAACTGCCGGAGCAGACGGTCGCGGCCTACCTGGGCTCGACGGTCGGGAAGGTGCGCTCCCACGCCCGCCGGGCCGGGGAGCGGCTCCAGGCCAAGCTCGCGGCCGCGCCCCCCGACCTCCACGGGAGGGGCCGCGAGCCCGGGCACCAGCGGCGGGAGATCCGTGCGGAGGTGGAAGCCGTGCGGCAGGACCTGAGGACCGGGAAGGAGACGAGCCCGGTCTGCGCGGCGATCCTGTCGTTGCCCGGGCCCCAGCAGGACGTCGTGGTCCTGCGCTTCCTGCTGGGCCTGCCGGAGCAGGAGGTGGCGGACCACCTGGGCTCGACGGTCGGGGAGGTGCGGTCCAACGACCGCCGCGCCAGCGGCCGACTCCAGCGGATGCTCGGCGTCACGCACCCGGATGTCACGTCCCCGGATGTCACGTCCCCGGATGTCACGCACCCGGGCGTCGACGCGGGCACCGGCGAGCCCGGGGACCAGCGGCGCCGGGCGATCCGGACGGCGGGGGAGCAGGCGCGGGCGATGCTGAAACGCGGGAAGGGCGCGAGCGAGGTCTACGGGGCCATCCTGTCGCTGCCCAGGTGCCAGCAGGAGGTCTTCGTCCTGCGCTACGTGCTGGAGCTGCCGGAGAAGACGGTGGCGGCCTACCTGGGCTCCAGCGTCTCGACGGTCCGCTCCAACGCCCGCCACGCCAGGAACTGTTTGAAGAAGAAGCTCGGACGGGGGAGCGCATGAGCGGGGTGTCCGCCACGGTGTGGTCGGTGGGAGCGTCGGCGAAGGTGGTGCTGGAGCGCAGCCGGGAGGCGGCGCCCGCGCCGCTGCGCCTCGCGCACCGCCAGGCCCGGCACGAACTCGGGCTGCTGTGCTCGCTGATCCTGGCGAACCCGGCGTCCGCCGCGACGCTGGCCAAGCTGGTGGACAGCGAGGTGGAGCGGCCCGAGGGCGCGCTGGTGCTCGGGGTGCTGCTGAACCTCGCCGACTACGAGGAGGGCGCCCGGTTCTGGTGGGAGTTCGCGGCCGGGGGCGGCAGCCACCTCGCGGCCTCCTGCCTGTGGTTCTGGCACCAGTCGCGGGGCGAACCGCGGGACGCGCAGTTCTGGCGGCACCAGGCGGAGAAGCTCGCCGACGAGCCGCAGCCGCAGTGGCGGATGCCTTCGCCCGAGCGGCCGCTGGTGCCGCGCCGGGTGCGCGCCGACATACTCGCCCGCTGCAAGCAGGGGCTCGCGCCCCGGCTGCCCGCCCGGATGGCGGCGGTCCTCAAGTCCCTTCCGGTGCAGGACGACCACCACGACTGGCCGGAGGTCCCGCACTGGAGCCCGGACGTCGTGTGCCACCTGAAGGCCGCGGCCGAGAACTGCTGAACGCCGCGCGCGCGGCGGGTTCAGCGGGTGGCTCAGGGGAGCGGGGGCGGGGCGGTGAGGAGCTCCGGTGCGGAGGAGCACGCCGCGGCGGGCGGCGCATCCCCCGCGCGAGCTACCGGGGGCGTCCCGGCGCGGGTGATCCGCGGGCGCCCGCGGATTCCTAGCGTGGTGGTCGGGTCGGCGCGGGGCCGACCGCGACAGGGGAGGACACCATGGGGACGACGGACACCGGGACGGCCGCCGGGACGGACACCGGCACGGAAACCGGCGCGGAAACCGGCGCGGGCCGGGGCGGGGAGCACGTCGAGCACGTCGGGCGTGGCGGCCGGGTGGGCCGGATCGTGCGCTCCCCGCTGGGCTGGATGCTGACGGGGATGGCGGGCGTCGCGCTGGTCTCGGCCCTGACGGCGACCGGGCCCGGCCCGGTTCCGGCGCTGGGGGCGGCCGCCGCGGTGCTGGTGTACCGGCTGGTCACGCAGCGGCTGGCGGGGCGCCCCACGCCGGAGGCGGCCCGGTCCGGGGCCGGGCGGGCGGCGCTGCTCGGCGGCGGGATCGGCCTGGTCTTCGTCCTCGCCTCCGCCCTGGTGATCACGCTGTGCGGGGGCTACTCGTTCTCCTGGGCGGGCGGCGGCGTGCTGTCGCTGGTCGGGTCCGCCGTCATGGTGCAGATCGGCGCCTCGGTCACCGAGGAACTGATGTTCCGCGCCCTCGCCCTCCAGGCCCTGGAACGGCTGTGGGGGAGCCGGGCCGCCCTCGTGATCACCTCGGTGTTCTTCGGCGTCGCCCACCTGGGCACCCCGGGGGCCAACCCCTGGAGCGGGGTGGCGATCGCCCTGGAGGCGGGCGCCCTGCTCGGGGCCGCGTTCCTGTGGCGGCGTAGCATCTGGTTCGTCGCGGGCCTGCACTTCACCTGGAACACCGCGGAGCAGCTGCTCGGCATCCCGGTCTCCGGACACGCCCCTGACGGCCTGTTCACCGTCGGCGTCCACGGCCCGGCGCTGCTGAACGGCGGCAGCTTCGGCCTGGAGGCCTCGGTGGTGCCCGTCCTGGCCGCGCTGGCCCTCGCCGCCCGGATGCTGGTGCTCGCCCGCCGCGAGGGCGGGCTGGTCGGCCGTCGGGAGGGCGGGCTGGTCGGCCGTCGGGAGGGCGGGCCGGTCGGCCGTCGGCGCGCGGGGCGCCGAGCCGGAATCACGGGAGGACAAGAGAAGTGACGCTCCGTCGGACCCCCACGGGCTTGGCACCGTTCCGGGCGCCGTTCGACCGGTGGCGGGAGCGGGACGTCCTCCTCAGGGACGGCGCCCTCGCCCTGGCGCTCGCCCTGGCGGCCTTCGTACCGACCCTGTCCGGCATCGGCGCGCAGATCGGCGACCTGCCCGCGCGCCCGGCCGACCCGCTGGGCACCGGGCTGGTCCTGGCCCACGCCCTGCCGCTGACGGTCCGTCGGCGGTGGCCCGCGGCCTGCCTGGCCGCCGTCGCGGCGGCGTTCGCCGTGCACCAGGCGCTGGGTTACGGCACCACGTTCGCGAGCGTCGGGCTGTACCTGGCCCTGTACTCCGCCGGGGCCCACCAGGTCCGCCGCCGTCCGGCCCTGGCCGTCGCGACGGGCGCGGGCGGCGCGGCGCTGGCCGTCGTCCTGCACCGCCTCGGCTCGCCCCAGTCGGTGCCGGACTACCTGGCGTTCTTCCTGATCCTGGCCGGGTTCTGGCTGGTGGGCAGCACGGTGCGCGCACGGCGGGCGGCGGAGGCGCGGCGGCGGCGGGCGGACGCCGAGGCCGCCACCGTCACCGAGCGGGCGCGGATCGCCCGCGAACTGCACGACGTGGTCACCCACCACGTGACGGCCATGGTGGTCCAGGCCGACGCGGCCCAGTTCCTGATCGCCTCCGCACCGGAACGCGCCGCGGAGGGGCTGGCGGCCGTCAGCGACACCGGCCGACGGGCGCTGACCGAACTGCGGTACCTGCTGGGCGTCCTGGAGGCGACTGGCGACTCCGCGAGCGTCGGCTCCGCGAGCGTCGGCTCTGCGACGGGCGGTTCCGCGACGGGCGGTGCCGCTGCCGACGGTGCCGCTGCCGACGGTTTCGCGGCCGATGACCGGGCGCCCGCCCCGGGCCGGGTGGGGGACCTGGTCGAGCGGGCCCGCCGGGCGGGTCAGCCGGTCGAGTTCAGCCGGCAGGGCGAGCGGCGCCCGCACGCCGTGGACGTGGAACTGGCCGCGTACCGGGTGGTGCAGGAGGCGCTCACCAACGCCCTCAAGCACGCCCCGGGCGAGCCGACCCGGGTCCTGCTCCGGTACGGCGACGGGCAGGTGCGGATCGAGGTCGTCACGGACGGGCCCGCCACCGTCCCGGCCGCACGCGGGGCCTCCAGGCCCGGGCCCGGGGCCGTCGCCGGGGGCGGTGCCGTCGGGCCCGGGGTCGTCGCCGGGGGCGGACGGGGACTGACCGGGCTGCGGGCCCGGGTGCGGATGCTCGATGGTGAACTTGAGGCCGGTCCCCTACCCGAGGGCGGGTTCGAGGTCCGTGCCGTGATCCCGTCCGACCCCCTCCAGGAGTGACCCCGTGAGCGACGCACCGTCACCGATCCGCGTGCTCGTCTGCGACGACCAGGCGCTGGTGCGGACCGGCTACGTCACGATCTTCTCGGCGCAGCCCGACCTGGAGGTGGTCGGGGAGGCCGAGAACGGCCACGAGGCGGTGCGGGCCGCGCAGCGGCTGCGCCCCGACGTGGTGGTGATGGACATCCGGATGCCGCTGCTCGACGGCATCCGGGCGACCCGCCGACTGGCCGGCCCCGGCGCCGAGGGCGCGCCGAAGGTCCTGGTCGTCACCACCTTCAACGTGGACGCCCACGTCTACGACGCGCTGCGCGCCGGGGCGAGCGGCTTCCTGCTCAAGGACGCGCCCCCGGCGGAGCTGGTCAACGGCATCCGGACCGTCGCCCGGGGCGAGGCCCTGCTGGCCCCCGCCGTCACCCGCCACCTGATCGGCCACTTCGCCGGTCACCTGCGGCCGGCCGACGCCTCCCGGACGGCCGGACAGGACGTCGTACGGGTGCTGACCCCCCGTGAGCTGGAGGTGTTCCGGCTGATCGCCGAGGGGCTGTCGAACGCGGAGATCGCGGCGGAGCTGTTCATCACGCCCGAGACCGTCAAGACCTACGTGTCGCGGATCCTGGCGAAGCTCGGCCTGCGCGACCGCGTCCAGGCGGTCGTCCTCGCCCACCGGGCCGGACTCGCCCCCGACTCGCTGTGAGCACCGCGCGGCCGGGGCGAGGCCCCGCGACCGCGGTGCTTCAGGGGACGGGGTGAACGGGCGGTGCGGGCGGGGTGGCGCGGGGGAGCCAGCCGTTGTCGGTGCCGGTGCGGATCAGGGTGCGGGCGTAGTCCCACAGGTCGGCGGAGGAGTCGCCGATGACGGACTTGCGGGCCAGGACGTCCGCGTCGGTGACCCCCGGGGTGCGCCAAGTGCCGCCGCGGTTGCCGTAGTTGAGCAGGAGCGGCTGGAGGCGGTCCATCGCCTTGGCGAACCGGGCCTCGGGGCTGACGCGCGCCTCGAACTCGTCCCAGAGGGCGCGGAAGTGGTCGCGCTGGTCGTCGGGCAGGATCGCGAACAGCCGGTCGGCGGCCCGGCGTTCGCGCTCCTCCTGGTCGGCGGCGCCCGCGGAGTCGTACAGGAAGGTGTCCCCGGCGTAGATCTCCACCAGGTCGTGCAGCACGACCATGGCGAGCGCCCGGGCCGGGTCGACGGGCTCGTCCGCGTACTCGGCGAGGACCAGCGTCATCAGGGCCAGGTGCCAGGAGTGCTCGGCGTCGTTCTCGCGCCGGTCGGCGGCCAGCAGCGGGCTCCGTCGGAGGACCTCCTTGAGCTGGTCCACCTCGATGATGAACTCGATCTGGCGGCGCAGCCGTTCGGGCGTTCCGGCGGGCTGCGGCACGGACGCGGCGAAGGCCGGCGGCTGGTGGTCGCTGGTCATGGTGAGCCTTCCGGTGCCGGTCCGGTGCGGCGCCGGCGGGACGGAGCAGGGGTGCACGAACAGGCTACCCGCGGGAACGCCCGGAAGCCGGCTCGTCGGGGCCGGGGTGTCGGGTCGGGCGGGCGTTCGTTTACAGGGGCTTGACAGGTCGTTACTTTGGGCCTTGGGAGCGCTCCCAGAAATCCTTCCGCTCATGGCATGAGCATGGCTTTTCCCCAGTCAGACGGCCTGCCCGGCCGGGGCGTGCGGGCGGGCCCCTTCCACCGAGGCGGTGAAAGTTTCATGTCACGACGCAAGACCCCGACGATCGTCGCGGCCCTCGCCACCGTGGCCGTGACGATCTGCGCGCTGCTGCTGGGCCTGTCCCCGGCGCACGCGCACGGCGTGGCGATGGTGCCGGGTTCGCGCACGTACCTGTGCTACCAGGACGGGCTCACCGGGAACGGCGCGCTGACGCCGACCAACCCGGCCTGCAAGGCGGCCGTCGCGCAGGGCGGGACGACGCCGCTCTACAACTGGTTCGCGGTGCTCGACTCCAACGCGGGCGGGCGCGGCCAGGGCTACGTGCCGGACGGCACGCTGTGCAGCGCCGGCAACAAGTCCCCGTACGACTTCTCGGCCTACAACGCGGCCCGGGACGACTGGCCCAGGACGCACCTGACCTCCGGGTCCGCGATCGAGGTCGACTACTCCAACTGGGCCGCGCACCCGGGGGAGTTCCGGATCTACCTGACCAGGCAGGGGTGGTCCCCGACCACCCCGCTGGCCTGGGCCGACCTGAGCCTGCTCACCACCGTCGCCAACCCGGCGCAGGTGGGCAGCCCCGGGGCGGACGGCGGCCACTACTACTGGAACCTGACGCTCCCGTCGGGGCGCAGCGGGAACGCCCTGATGTTCATCCAGTGGGTGCGTTCGGACAGCCAGGAGAACTTCTTCTCCTGCTCGGACGTGGTCTTCGACGGGGGCAAGGGCGAGGTGACCGGCATCCACCTGCCGACCTCCTCGTCCTCCCCGAGCCCGAGCCCGAGCCCGAGCCCGAGCCCGAGTGCGAGCGTGAGTGCGAGCCCGAGTCCGAGCCCGAGCCCGAGTGCAAGTGCGAGCACGTCGCCGTCCCCGTCCCCGTCGTCCAGCGGTACGACGATGCCGGGCAGCGGCTGCATGGCGACGTACAGCGTGGTCGGCTCCTGGGGCGGCGGGTTCCAGGCGTCGGTCGAGGTGATGAACCACAACGCGACGCCGGTCAACTCCTGGACGCTGAGCTGGCGGACGGGCACCGGCACCACGATCACCAACCTGTGGAGCGGGGTGCTGACCACCTCGGGCAGTGACGTGACGGTGAAGAACGCGGCCTACAACGGCACCATCGGCGCGAACTCCAGCACCACGTTCGGCTTCCTCGCCAACTCCACCGGCAACAACTTCCCGACCGGCTCCATCTCCTGCACCGCCGCGTGACCCCGCGTCCCGGGTCCGGGCCCGCCGCAGCCCGCGGCGGGCCCGGGCCCGGGGCCCCGCACGACCCACGGACCGGAACCGACGACACGAGGAGGTTCGACATGGTGCACGACGGAGCGAGGACGTACGGAAGTCGGCGCGGACGGGGAGCGGTGCTCGCCGTGCTCGCGGTGGTGCTCGGGCTGCTGGCCGGGTTCGGGCAGGGCCCGGCACCGGCCTGGGGCGCGGGGGGCGCGGCCTGCCGGGTCTCCTGGGTGGGCAACGAGTGGACCGGCGGCTTCACCGCGCAGGTGACCGTCACCAACACGGGTGCGGCGGTCGGCAGTTGGAAGCTGAGCTGGACGTTCGCGGCCGGCCAGCAGGTGACCTCGGGCTGGAACGCGCAGCTCAGCCAGAGCGGCACCGCCGTCACGGCGAGCAGCCTGAGCTACAACGGGACGGTGGCGAGCGGGAGTTCGGTGTCCTTCGGACTGCAGGGCACCTGGTCGGGCAGCGACCCGGCCCCCGCCGACTTCGCCTTCAACGGCGCCTCCTGCCAAGGGGGTTCGGGCACCCCCACGCCCACGCCGACCCCGTCCCCGACGCCCACCCCCACGCCGCCCGCGAGCCCGAGTCCGTCCCCGTCCCCGACGCCCACCCCCACGCCGACGCCCACCGGAGGCTGCTTCGGGGCCGTGGTCTGCTCGGGCTTCGAGGACCAGAGCGGCAGCACCCTGACCGGGGACTGGACCGTCGCCGCCCCCGACTGCGCGGGCGCCGGCACGGTGACCGTGGACACCTCGGTGGCCCACGGCGGCAGCCGTTCGCTGCGGGTCGACGGCCGGGCCGGCTACTGCAACCACGTGTTCGCGGCGACCACCAAGGACGTCTCCGCGGTCGGTCCGGTGGTGTACGCCAGGTACTGGGTGCGCCACACCACCGCGCTGCCCGCCGACCACATCGCGATGGTCACCATGGCCGACGCCGCCAACGGCGGCAAGCACCTGCGGCTGGGCGGACAGAACGGTGCGCTGCAGTGGAACCGGGAGTCCGACGACGCCACGCTGCCCGCGCAGAGCCCGGTCGGCGTCGCGCAGAGCCTGCCGCTGCCGGTGGGCCAGTGGGTCTGCGTCCGGTTCGCCGTCGACACCACCAAGCAGTCCATGGACACCTGGCTGAACGACCAGCAGGTGCCCGGCCTGCACGACGACGGCGTCCCCACCGCCGACATCGACCAGCAGTGGCTCACCCGCACCACCGCCCCCCGCCCGGTCACCCTGGACCTCGGCTGGGAGGCGTACGGCAACGGCGCCGACACCCTCTGGTACGACGACGTGGCCCTGGGCTCGGCACCGATCGCCTGCTGACCCGTTCCGCGGCGACCGCCGCCCGGACGACCACCGGGCGTCGGTCGCCGCCCGCTGACCGCAGCCCGTCGCCCGGCGGTCCGCCGCCACCGGCCGGCTCGGGGTGCCGGTGCTCAGCGGCGGCGGCGGACCCAGTAGGCGTAGGTGACGGCCAGCAGCATCGGTCCCCACAGGACCATGACGCCCTGGCAGCTCTCGCCCAGCACCTGCCAACCGGTGCCGGTGTACTGGAGGTTGGTGCCCAGGCCGAAGACCGCCAGGACCCAGCCGACCAGCAGCCAGGTCAGCACCAGCCCGCAGAGGGCGGCCGGGACGACCGCCGCGAGCGGCGGTATCCGGCGGCCGCCGATCAGGGGGAGCCGGTGGGGCAGCACCTCGCCCCAGCCGCGGACCAGACCGACACAGAGCAGGGCCAGACACTCCGACACGGTGCTCAGGGTCAGGACGTACGGCATGCTGACCCGCCAGTCGAAGGACTCGTGCTGCACCGTTCCCATGGTGAAGCCGAAGGCGAACGGCAGCCGCCACAGGTACCCGGGCAGCCCCACCCAGGGGATGGCCCGGGCGGTCACGGCCGCCCAGCGCGGGTGAGCCCCGGCCGAAAGGCCGCCGGGCGCGTCCGCCGACGCGTCCGACGGCCGGGGGTGGCCGGGTGGCGGGGTCAGCCGGTGGTGCAGGTGGCGGTGGGCCAGGTGGTGGAGCCGTTCTTCATGATGGTCATGCCCCAGGTGTTGCCGGAGCCGTTGGGGGTGGCGACGAGGGTCTGGGCGTCGGGGTAGCTGGCGTTGGTGTTCCAGGTGGAGCTGACCTTCTCGGGGCTGGGCACCTTGACGGTGACCTTCCAGTTGCTGGAGCCGGTGACGCTGACGTTGAGGTTGTAGCGGTCGCTCCAGGAGCTGCCGGCGGAGAGCGCCGCAGTGCAACTCCCGTTGCCGTCGCCGCCCGTACCGCCGCCACCGGTGGAGGTGCCCAGGGTGAGGTTGGAGCTGCCGCTGCTCTGGTAGCCCTCGGTGGCGAGGATCTCGTAGTTCATGCTGCCGAGGTTCATGCCGTACTTGGCCCAGGCGTCGAAGTGGTTGCCGACGGTGATGGTGCCGCCGGTGCGCTTGGACTGGCGGACGCTCCAGTACTGGTTGAAGGTCTTGTTGCCCTCGATGGAGGGGGCGTTGGTGCGGGTGGTCTCGTAGATGTCGTAGGTGCCGCCGTCGCTGGTGACGGTGCCCTTGTAGGTGCCGGTGGGCTTGTAGGAGCCGTAGTTCTCGACCACGTAGTACTCGACCAGCGGGTTGGTGGTCCAGCCGTACAGCGACAGGTAGGCGTTGCCGCTGGTGCTCCAGGTGCCCGAGTACGTCACCGGGTTGCGCGAACCGGTGCTCCAGCCCTTGCCGGCGACGAAGTTGCCGGCGTTGGTCCAGGAGGTGCTGTAGTTGCCGCCGCCGTTCAGGGACATCGAGGCCGAGCCGCTGCCCTCGGTCCAGAACGAGTAGAAGTACCCGCCGTCGCTGCCGGTCTGGTTGGTGGTGACCGTCGCGGCGTCGGCCGTGCCGGGCAGCAGGACGACGGCGGCGAGGGCCAGCGGGAGGACGCGGAGCTTGTGGGGGAGTTTCACGAGGCGATCCGTTCTGTGGGTGGGTGGAGGAACGGGGCTGTGGGGGGCTCGGCGACAGTGTTGAGCGGTGGCTGACGGGCTGTCAACGCTTTCGACTATGTTTCCGAATGCGTCGGTGGTAAGGAAGTTGAGCTTACGTCAGTAAATCCGCTGGTCGGCGCCGGTAGTGTCGGGAGGGGGAGGGATGGTCGAACATCTCGCCCCGCGCGTTCGATGGCGGCGGGCGGTGCGATGGGGCATAGTTTTCGGCAAGAAGGCTTCGAAAATTTCGAAGCCGGGAGGGGCTGGGCTGAGCCGGAGGGTGGTGGCCGGGGCCGCTGAAAGCGGATTGCCGAGCGGAGGGGATGTGCACCTCCCTGCGTCGGACAGATACGTACACGGCTGAACTTTTCCGCCTTTCCCGCACGCCCCGGAAAAGGCCTCTTCCGGCTGCCCGGAATTCGGTGGGACCGGCGTTTCAGCCGGTGGTGCAGGTGGCGGTGGGCCAGGTGGTGGAGCCGTTCTTCATGATGGTCATGCCCCAGGTGTTGCCGGAGCCGTTGGGGGTGGCGACGAGGGTCTGGGCGTCGGGGTAGCTGGTGGTGGCGTTCCAGGTGGAGCTGACCTTCTCGGGGCTGGGCACCTTGACGGTGACCTTCCAGCTGTTGGCGCCGGAGACCGTGACGTTGAGGTTGTAGCGGTCGCTCCAGGAGCTGCCGGCGGAGAGCGCCGCGGTGCAACTCCCGCCACCCGTACCGCCCGTGCCACCGCCCGTGCCGCCACCGGTGCCGCCGCCCGTACCGCCGCCCGTGCCGCCGCCGTTGTCGGTCGGGGCGACGGCGCGGCCGGTCTGCGGGGAGATCATGCCGGCGCACAGGCCGCGGGCGGCCAGGTTCTGGGCGATCTGCGGGATGGCGGCGAGGGTGTTGGCGGGCCACTCGTGCATCAGGATCACCTGGCCGTTGCCCAGGCGGCCGACGGCCTGGACGATCGCGGCGGTGCTCGCGCCGTTCCAGTCCTGCGAGTCGACGTCCCAGATCACCTCGGTCAGGCCGTACTTGGCCTCGACGGACTTCAGCGTCGCGTTGGTCTCGCCGTACGGCGGGCGGAACAGCTTCGGGGTGCCGCCGCCCGCGTTGGCGATGGCGGACTGGGTGGTGCCGACCTCGGAGTCGATCTGCGCCTGGCTCTGCTGGACCAGGTGCGGGTGGGTGTAGCTGTGGTTGCCGATCCACATGCCGGCGGCGAGCTCGGCCCTGACCTGGGCGGGGTACGCGGCGGCGTACTGGCCCTCGTTGAACACGGTGCCCCGCAGGCCGTTGTGCTGGAGGGCGCTCAGCAGGGCGGGGGTGTGGTCGTTGGAGGGGCCGTCGTCGAAGGTGAGTCCGACGTAGCCGGTGCAGCCGGCGGCCCGGGCGGGGGCGGGGTCGAGTGCGGTGGCGGTCAGTGCGGCGGCCGCGGTGGCGGCGACGGCCAGGGCCGCGATCAGCGGGCGCGGCGCGAGCGTGGTGATGCGCATGGGGGTGCGACTCCTCGTGGTTCGCTGGGGAGCCCGGGAGGCGGATGGAACCGGCTGCCCGGCTCGACGGTGGTCGGCGGGACGGCGGCCGACGTCGAAGAGTTTTGACCCGGGCAGTTCGGGTGTCAATGTTCAGGTTGAAACTTTCCGGGAACATTCGGAATTCCGCCGGAATGGGGCCGGAAACACCGCCGATACCGTGCGGCGGGGGGCGGGAAGGCGGTCGACGGGCGGGCCGCCCCGGGTCCGATCGGGTTTCGGAAGCCTGGGCCGGCCGTCGGCTGGGTCCGCGCCGTTGCGGGCCGACGGCCGGTCGGCCCGTCCCCGCGGGTCCGCCCGCCCGCGCCCCGGGCGGGGTGCGGGCGGCGCGGCGTGGGGACGGGGTACCGCGGACCGGGCGGGCGAAGCGGGGTGCCGCCCGGGCGGCGGAGTCGGGGTGGAGCGGGGTGGTCGAGGGGCGGAGCGGGTCAGGCCAGACCGGGTCAGGCCAGGGCGGCGGCCAGCCGTTCGGTGAAGCGGTTGGTGAACTTGCCCGCCGGGTCGGCCTCCTGACGCAGCGCCAGGAAGTCGGCCAACCGCTCGTGCCCGGCGGCCGCGGCCTGCGGGGAGTGCGTGACCTTTCCCCAGTGCGGGCGGCCGCCCAGGGGCAGCAGCGCGCGCTCCACGTCCGCGAGGACGGGGGCGAGGGCGACGGGGTCGGGCTTCCAGGTGAAGTGGAAGGCCACCGAGTCCCGCCCGTACGCGGGGCTCAGCCACAGGCCGTCGGCGGCGACCGTGCGCACCTCGGAGATGTGCAGCACCGGGGCCAACCGGGCTCCCAGCGAGCGGAGTTCGGCGATCGCGGCCTCGGCGGCCGGGCGCGGCAGCAGGTACTCGGACTGGAGCTCGGCGCCGCTGCTGGGGGTGAACTCGGGGCGGAAGTGCGGCAGCCGCCGGTGCCAGGGGCCGGGTTCGCCCAGCTGGGGCGTGCAGGGGGCGACGGGCATGCCGGGCACCGGGTGTTCGGGGGCGGTGGCCGGGCGGGCGCCGGGGACGGTCGCGGCGGGGCTGCCGTCGTCGAGCTGCTTGACCCAGACCCGGCCGGTGTCCGAGCCCCAGTCGGTGAACAGGCTGACGCTGTACCCGGCGGCGTGCACCTCGTCCAGGTGCGCGGCGTAGCGGGCCAGCGGCAGGCCGAGGTGGACGTACTGCCGCAGGGCGAAGGCGGGGACGACGTCCAGGGTGAGCGCGGTGGCGATGCCGAGCGCGCCGAGGTGCACCACCTCGCCGGGGTGCGCGGTGGTGCGGCTCTCGCCGTCGGGGCCGATCAGCTCCAGCGAGCGGACGGCGGCGGCGAGCGAGCGGCGGCCGGGGCCCGAGCCGTGGGTGCCGGTCGCGGTGGCGCCGGCGACCGAGATGTGCGGCAGCGAGGCCAGGTTCTCCAGGGCCAGGCCCGCCGCCTGGAGGGCGACGGCCAGGTCCGCGTAGCGGGTGGCGGCGGAGACGGTGACGCTGCGGGCGTCCGGGGCGATCTCGATCCGGGAGGGCAGGCCGTCCAGCAGGACCAGGTCCCCGTCGGTGTCGGCGACCGGGCTGAAGGAGTGCCCGCTGCCCAGGGCCCGGACGCGGTCGCTGCGGCGGACCAGCTCGCGCAGCTCGTCCACCGAGCGGGGCCGGTGCACGGCGCGGGCGCGGTAGGCGAGGTTGCCCGCCCAGTTGGTCAGCGGGCCGTCGGTCACCAGGTCGTCGGTCGTCATCGGGACACCCCGGGGTGGTCGGTGCGGGGCGCCCGAGCATCGGCCGTTCCCATTTGTCATGGCGGACTACAAATTAGTCCGCCCAGGCCGGAAGGGCAAGGGGGGCGGGCGGCCGAAAGTTTCGAATCCGGCTCAGTGCGGCCCGGGCGCCACCGTGCTGGAGCGCACCACCAGGGTGGTGGAGAGCTCCAGCCGGGTGGGTGCGGCGCTCGCCTCGCCGTTGCGCAGGGCGAGGATCAGGCGGGTGGCCTGCTCGGCCATCTCGCGCAGCGGCTGGCGGACGGTGGTCAGCGCGGGGCTGGTCCACTTGGCGATGTCCAGGTCGTCGTAGCCGACCACGGACAGCTCCTCGGGGACGCGCAGCCCGCGGAGCCGGGCGGCCTCCATCACGCCGAGGGCCTGCAGGTCGCTGCCGGCGAAGATCGCGGTGGGCCGGTCGGGCAGCTCCAACAGCCGCTTGGCGCGGGCGAGTCCGCCCTCGGCGTGGAAGTCGCCGAAGGCGACCAGCTCGGGGTCGACCTCCAGCCCGGCCATCGACATCGCGGAGCGGTAGCCGTCGAGCCGGGCCAGCGAGCAGAGGGTGTCCTCGGGGCCGGTGACGATGCCGATCCGCCGGTGGCCCAGCTCGATCAGGTGCCGGGTGGCGGCCAGGCCGCCGGCCCAGTTGGCCGAGCCGACCGAGGGGATGTCCGGGTCGGGGTTGCCGGCCGGGTCGATGATGACGAACGGGATGGAGCGGGCCCGCAGTTGGCGCTTGAGCTCGGGCGGCAGGCTGGAGAAGACCAGCACCACGCCGAGCGGCCGCCGGCGCAGCACCGCGTCGATCCAGCCGGGCCCGGGCGCGTGCCGGGAGCCGCTGTGCGCGACCACCACCGCGGCCCCGTGCTCGTTGGCGACGGTCTCGACGCCGCGCAGCAGTTCCATCGCCCAGAGGCTGTCGAGCTCGTGGAAGACGATCTCGATCAGCGGGGCCTCGCCGCCGTTGCGGGCGGCGCGCTGGTAGTCGTGCTCGCGCAGCACCCGTTCGACCCGGCCGCGGGTGGACGCCGAGACGTCGGTACGTCCGTTGAGGACCTTCGAAACCGTCGAAACCGAGACTTCGGCCTCTCGCGCGATGTCCGCGAGGGTGACCCGTCCCAGTTCATCGCCCTTTTCCATGCACGCAGCATAGGGCACGGGCGATCCCGGCCAACCCCTCGATCGGCCCCGGATCACGCTTCAGTAACCCTCGGTACGAGGGGTTGACCCGCAACATGTTCGCAACTTAGCGTCCCGGCCAGGCAGTTATTTCGAGACTCGGCTCGAAACTTTAGGAGACTCCTGATGAAGAGACGCACCTTCGCTGTGGCCCTCGGCCTCTCCCTGGCGACCGTGGGCGTGACGGCCTGCGGCAGCGGCTCCTCCGCCGGCGGCGGCTCCGACACGATCCACGTGCTGGTCTACGGCGACGCCAGCAACAAGGTCGAGAAGCAGATCGTCGAGACCTTCAACAAGACCTCGAAGGTCAAGGTCGTGCTGGACACCATCCCCGGCGCGGACTACCAGTCCAAGCTGAACACCATCATCAACACCCCGCAGGCCCCGGACGTCTTCTTCAACTGGGGCGGCGGCAGCATCCAGCCCTACGTCAAGGCGGACCTGCTGCTCCCGCTGGACGACATGATCGCCGCCGACCCGCAGCTGAAGAGCAACTTCCTGCCCTCGGTGTTCAACACCGCGGTGATCGACGGCAAGGCGTACGGCATCCCGATGCGCGGCACCCAGCCGGTGCTGCTGTTCGACAACAAGAAGGTGCTGGCCGACGCCGGCCTGAGCGCCCCGAAGACCTGGGACGAGCTGCTCAACGCCGTCCAGGTGCTCAAGGGCAAGGGCGTCACCCCGTTCGCCCTCGGCGGCGGCGACCAGTGGCCGACCCTGATGTGGTACGAGTACGTCTTCGACCGGGTGGCCGGCCCCGAGCTGTTCCAGAAGGCGCTGTCCGGCGACAAGGCGGCCTGGGAGAGCCCGGAGTCGAAGAAGGCCCTCGGCATGCTCAAGCAGTTGGTCGACGCGGGCGCGTTCGGCTCGAACTACGACTCGGTGAAGTTCACCGACGGCGGCTCCCCGGCCCTGCTGGCCAAGGGCAAGGCGGCGTTCGAGCTGATGGGCTCCTGGGCGTACGCCACCCAGCAGGACGCCAACCCCGACTTCGCCAAGAACGACCTCGGCTACAGCAGCTTCCCGTCCGTGGCCGGCGGCAAGGGCGACCCGGCCGACCTGGTCGGCAACACTAACAACTTCTACTCGGTGCTGAAGAAGACCAAGCACCCCAAGGAGGTCGCGGAGTTCCTCAAGCTGATGTACTCCGACGAGTTCGTCAACGCGCAGCTGGCGATCGGCAACCTGCCGACCACCACCGGCACCGAGCAGTTCCTGACCAGCGCGGACGACCCCGCGTACTCCGAGTTCCAGTACGACCTGGTCAAGGCCGCCCCGTCGTTCCAGCTGTCCTGGGACCAGGCGTACCCGCCGGCCGCCACCGTGCCGATCCACACCGCCGTCCAGCAGTTCTTCAACGGCAAGCTCGACGTGGACGGCTTCATCAAGGCCATGCAGGCCCTGCCCGCATCCTGAGCTCCGGGACGAATCCCATGAGTGCACTCTCCTCCGGGTCCGCGTCCGTCCGCCGCGTGCGGGCCGGGCGCCGGACCGGCGTCGGGGTGACCCGCCCGGGCATCGTCTGGGCGGTACCCGCGACCGTCTTCTTCCTCCTCTTCGCCCTGCTCCCCCTGGTGCTGGTGGCGGTCCTCTCCTTCACCAGCTGGGACGGCGTCGGCTCGCCGGCCTTCAACGGCCTGGACAACTGGACCAAGCTGCTGCACGACCCGGTGATGACCCAGAGCATCTGGCTCACCCTGGTGCTCACCGCGGCCGGCGTGCTCGTGCAGACCCCCGTCAGCATCCTGCTGGGCGTGTGGGCGGCCGGGCACCAGCGCAACCGGGCCGTGCTGTCCGCGGTCTTCTTCGTCCCGCTGCTGCTGTCCGCCACCGCGATCTCGGTGGTCTGGCGGGCCGTCCTCGACCCCAACTTCGGCGTCCCCTCGCAGCTGCCGTGGCTGTTCGGCGACGGCAACCTGATGGGCAGTCGGAGCGGTGCCATCGCCGTGCTGACCTTCGTCGGCATGTGGCAGTGGACGCCCATGCACGCCCTGCTCTACCAGGGCGGCGCCCGGGCGATCCCGCAGGTGCTCTACCAGGCCGCGGCGATCGACGGCGCCGGCAAGGTGCGGCAGTTCCTGCACATCACCCTGCCGCAGCTGCGCAACACCATGATCACCTCGGTGATCCTGATGCTGGTCGGCGGACTCACCACCTTCGACACCGTCCTGATCCTCACCCAGGGCGGCCCCGGCACCGACACCACCAACAGCGCCTACTACATGTACCAACAAGCCTTCAAGAGCTTCGACTTCGGCTCCGGCTCGGCCATCGCCCTGGTCCTCGTGGTGGTCGCCACCCTGATCTCGCTCGCCGTCGTCCGGCTCTCCGGCTACGACAGGATGCGCAGCACCTCGGAGGGACTGTGATGCGCCGGCGCCCCAACTACCTGGCCGGGCTCGGCTCGCTGGTCTGGCTGGTCCTGGTCGGCTTCCCGCTGTACGTGCTGCTGATCTCCACCTTCCGGACCCGCTCCAGCTACTCCTCCGAGGGCCCGCTCAGCTTCCCCGAGCACCTGACCCTGCAGAACTACTTCGACGACTTCTCCAACGGATTCGGCCAGGACTTCCTCAACACCCTGATCGTCACCGTCAGCGTCGTCGCGATCGTGCTGCTCGTCGTGCCCCCGCTGGCCTACGCCATCGTGCGCGCCCGGGGCAGGACCATCAGCACGGTCTTCCGGGTCTTCCTGCTCGGCCTGGCGATCCCCGCGCAGGCCGTGATCGTCCCGATGTTCTACGTCATCAGCAAGGCCGGCCTGTACGACCGGCTGATCGGCGTCATCCTGCCCACCGCCGCGTTCTGCCTGCCGGTGTGCACGCTGGTGCTCACCGGCGCGATGCGCGACATCACCAACGAGCTGTACGAGGCGATGGCCATGGACGGCGCCAGCCCCTGGCGGGTGTTCTGGCAGCTGGTGGTGCCGCTCTCCAGGGGCGGCCTCTCCTCCGTCGTGGTGTTCTCCGCCCTCCAGGCCTGGAACGGCTTCCTGTTCCCGCTGATCCTCACCCAGTCCGAGAGCACCAAGGTCATCACGCTCGGCCTGTACAACTTCCAGACCGAGCACGGCGTCGACGTGCCCGGCCTGCTCAGCGCCGTCGTGCTGTCGATGCTCCCGATCTTCATCGTCTACCTGTTCGCCCGGCGTGCCTTGGTCCAGGGCCTCATGGGCGTCGGAGGAAAGTGACCGACAAGATGAACCTGGCCGTTCCTGCCGAAGCCCCGACCCCCGCCCCCGCCGCGGCCCCGACCTCCGCCCCCGCCGACGCCCCGACCTCCGCCCCCGCCGCGGCCCCCCGCTGGCGCGACCGCGCGCTGGCCCCCGAGGAGCGCGCCGACGCCCTGATCGCCGAGATGACCCTCCCCGAGAAGCTGGCCCAACTGGTCGGCGTCTGGGTCGGCGCCTCCGACGAGGGCGGCGACGTCGCCCCGCACCAGCACGACATGGAGGAGCCGCCCGACCTGGACGAACTGCTCCCCAGCGGACTGGGCCAGCTGACCCGCCCGTTCGGCACCGTCCCGGTCGACCCGGCGCTCGGCGCGCTCTCGCTGGCCCGCAGCCAGCAGCGGATCGCCGCTGCCAACCGCTTCGGGATACCCGCCCTCGCCCACGAGGAGTGCCTGGCCGGCTTCGCCGCCTGGGGCGCCACCGCCTACCCGGTGCCGCTGTCCTGGGGCGCCACCTTCGACCCCGACCTGATCCGCCGGATGGCGGCGGCGATCGGCCGCGACATGCGCGCGGTCGGCGTCCACCAGGGCCTCGCCCCCGTCCTCGACGTGGTTCGCGACGCCCGCTGGGGCCGGGTCGAGGAGACCGTCGGCGAGGACCCCTACCTGGTCGGCACGGTGGCCACCGCCTACGTGCAGGGCCTGGAGTCCGCGGGCATCGTCGCCACCCTCAAGCACTTCGCCGGGTACTCCGCCTCCCGGGCCGGGCGCAACCTCGCCCCCGTCGGGATGGGCGCCCGCGAACGCGCCGACGTCATCCTGCCGCCCTTCGAGATGGCCGTCCGCGAGGGCCGCCCCCGTTCCGTCATGCACGCCTACACCGACACCGACGGCGTCCCCTCCGCCGCCGACGAGGACCTGCTGACCGGGCTGCTCCGCGACACCTGGGGCTTCGACGGCACGGTGGTCGCCGACTACTTCGGCATCGCCTTCCTCAAGCTCCTGCACGGCGTCGCCGGCGACTGGGCCGAGGCCGCCGCCCTCGCCCTGGCCAGCGGCGTCGACGTCGAACTGCCCACCGTCAAGACCTTCGGCGAACCGCTGCTGCGCGCGGTCGAGGACGGCACCGTCCCCGAGGCGCTGATCGACCGGGCGCTGCGCCGCGTCCTGGCCCAGAAAGCCCAACTCGGCCTGCTGGACGAGGACTGGGACGCGGTGCCCGCCGCGCTGGCCGGCCGCCCGCTGGACGACCCGGCCGCCCTGCGCGGCAGCGTCGACCTGGACCGCCCCGAGAACCGCGAACTCGCCCGGGAGATCGCCGAACGGGCCGTGGTGCTGCTCCGCAACGACGGCACCCTCCCGCTGCGCGCCCCCCGCCGGATCGCCCTGATCGGCCCCAACGCCGACACCCCGACCTCCGTGCTCGGCTGCTACGCCTTCCCCGTGCACGTCGGCGGCCAGCACCCGGACGTGCCCGTCGGCATCGAACTGCCCACGCTGCGGCAGGCGTTGGCCGCCGAGTTCCCCGGCAGCGAGATCCGGACGGTGGCCGGGGCGAGCGTCGACGGCACCGACACCTCCGGGTTCGCCGAGGCCCTCGACACCGCCCGCCGGGCCGACGTGGTGATCGTCGCCCTCGGCGACCGGGCCGGCCTGTTCGGACGCGGCACCAGCGGCGAGGGCTGCGACGTCGAGTCGCTCGACCTGCCGGGCGTGCAGCAGCAGCTGCTCGACGCGCTGCTGGACACCGGCAGGCCCGTCGTGCCGGTGCTGCTGGCCGGCCGCCCCTACGCGCTGGGGCGCGCCGTCACCGAGTCCGCCGCGCTCGTGCAGACCTTCTTCCCCGGCGAGGCCGGGACCGGGGCGGTCGCCGGGGTGCTCAGCGGCCGGGTCAACCCGTCCGGCCGACTGCCCGTCAGCATCCCGGCCCGGCCGGGCGTCCAGCCCTCCACCTACCTGGCGGCCCGCCTGGCCGGGCCGAGCGAGGTCTCCAGCACCGACCCCACCCCGGCCTTCGGGTTCGGGCACGGCACCGGCTACACCGCCTTCGACTGGAGCGGGCTGGCGGTGGAACGGGGCGCCGCCGGCACCGACGGCACCCTCGAACTCTCCTTCACCCTGCGCAACACCGGCGAGCGGGCCGGCAGCGAGACCGTGCAGCTCTACCTGCACGACCCCGTCGCCAGCGTCGTGCAGCCCGTCCAGCGGCTGATCGGCTACCGGCGGATCACCCTGGAGCCGGGCGAGCGGACCAGGATCCGGATCGCCGTCCCCGCCGACCTGGCCTCCTTCACCGGCCGCGACGGCCGCCGGATCGTCGAACCCGGCGCCCTGGAACTGCGCGTCGCCGCCTCCAGCACCGACACCCGCCTCACCGCCCACGTCCGCCTCGACGGCCCGGTCCGCGCCCTGGACCACACCCGCCGCCTGCACGCGGACTTCCGCACCGCCTGACCCCGCCGCCCCACCACCACGGCCGCACCCCCAACCGGGGTGCGGCCGTGGAGTTTCCTCAACCACCTTCGCGGGCACGGGAGTCGGCCCGCCGGGGCGCCCCCCACAGGGTGCTCCGGCGGGCCGGGTCGGAGGGGGTCAGTGCTTCTGGGGGCGGGCGCCCAGTCGGAGGTCCTGCTGGAGGGCGTAGTAGGCCGGCTTGGGGGCCTTGTCGACGTCGTAGAGCAGGCCGTAGCCGGTGCCGGCGAAGGTGCCGGGGATCCAGGAGTCGCCGTCGTAGACGCCCCAGGCGGTGAACGAGATGCACTGGTCGACCAGCTGGCAGCCCTTCAGCATCTCGGAGAACTCGAACGGCTGGGCGAACGCGGCCGGTTGGCTGGTCGGCACCTGCTCGGTGGAGTTGTTGACGAAGGTGCGCACGTCGGCCTCGGTGACGGCGACCTTCAGGCCGAGGTCGCCGTAGGACTGGAGGTCGGCCTGGAAGCGCTGGGCGTCGAAGCCGTACTGGGTGTCCAGGTGGCCCTGCTCGCCGACGCCGTCGATCGGCACGCCCTGGGCCCGCAGCTTCGCCACGAAGTCGTGCACGGCCCGGAACTTGGCGTTGGTGCCGTCCTGGCCGGAGATGTTGTAGTCGTTGTAGAACAGCAGGGCCTTCGGGTCGGCCTGGTGGGCCCAGCGGAAGACGTCGGCGACGACGCCCTCGCCGAGGTTCCTGATCCAGAAGTCGTCGCCGTTCAGGCCGTCGGGCAGCGGGTTCGGGTCCCAGGAGTTGGCGAACACCTCGTTGGCGACGTCCCACTGCCAGATCCGGCCGCGGAAGTGGGTGACCTCGTCGGTGACGTGCTTGCGCAGGATCTCGCGCAGTTGGCCCTTGGTGACGGTGCCGTCGTCGACGCCGGTGGTGAGCCAGGACGGCAGCTGGTTGTGCCACAGCAGGGTGTGGCCGCGCACCTGCTGGCCGTGCTGCCCGGCGAAGGACACCAGCCGGTCGGCGGCGGCCCAGTCGTAGCTGCCGCGGGCGGGCTCCACCGACTCCCACTTCATGGCGTTCTCCGCGGTGACCACCGAGAACTGGTTCGCGACGAGGTCGGTGTACGCCCGGTCGCTGCCCAGCCGGGCGTCGTCCACGGCGGTGCCGATGCCCAGCTTCTGCTGCGCGCCCAGCGCCCGCAGCGAGTCGGCCGGCACCTTGGGGTGCTTGTCCGGGGAGGCGGTGGCGACCGCGGACGGGACGAGCATGAGGACGGCGGCGGTGGCGGCCGCGGCCGCGAGCTGACGGCGTAGCTTCACAGCGGACTCCTGGGTGGGGGAGGAGTGGAGAATTTCGAAACTTTCGAAATCTCGATCGAACTTCCATGAAGCTAGTGCGGCAAATCCGTTACAGTCAATAACGCTGCACACCTCAGAAGTTGAACGATCCGCCCGGGTCGTCGCGCTCGCAGGTCGAGTGGACTGCGGAAACTCCGACCGGCCGGGACGCCCGGAGTTTCCGATCGAAGTTCGGTACTTTCATTGACGGGTCGGTCCGCGCCCGCCTACCCTCCTGCTCGGCGAGGCCCGGCGGGGTTCATCCGGCCGGTTCCAGGGCGGTGGCGCAGACCGGGCGGGTGCGGGCGGCGTAGGAGCGGGCGGCCAGGGCCAGGGCGGTGCCCAGGCCGGTGAAGGCCAGGCCGCCGAACTCGACCATCCAGGTCACCTGCCGGGCGGCGGTGAACGGCGGGGCGGGGTCGGCCGGGGCGATCGCGCCGACGGCGGTCAGCAGGGCCACCGCGTTCAGGACGACCCCGTAGACGGCCAGCGGGACGCCGGTCAGCCAGGCTGGGAGCAGCGGCAGCAGGCGCGGGACGCGGCGGCCGGCCAGCGGCAGCGTCCAGCGCGGGAAGACCTGCCCCCACGGGTGCAGCAGCCCGAGCAGGAGGAAGAGCGCGACCAGCGCGGCCAGCACGGTGACGTCCACCCCGACGGCCGCGGTGGCCGCCGCCGCGCCCGACTCGCCGGGGGAGACCGCCCGGTCCCACTCCTCGGCGGTGATGCCGAGCGCGCTGCCGCCCAGCGTCCAGATCGTCTTGACCCCGGCCCACGGCAGCAGCCCGCACGCCGCCAGGTACACCGCGAGCCGGGTGCGCCGCGGGGCGGTGGAGGCGCCGGGGTGGGCGAGCGGCCCGTCGAAGGCGCCGGGGTGCCGCCGTCCGCAGCGCGGGCAGCAGCCGCGCCGTCGGCGCCGGGAGGCGAGCAGGACGAGCAGCAGCAGCCCGGCCCCGACGGTGTTCAGCAGCACCTGGGCCAGGCCGGTGACGCTCTCCGCGCCGGTGAGCGTGACCAGCGCGACGAAGTGCACCGGCAGCCCGACGGCGCCCAGCACGAACACCGGCAGCGTCGCGGCCAGCACGATCCGGGCGGCCGGGCCGGGGCGGCGGGGTGCGCGGGCGGCGTACGCGGCGGCGCCGGCCGCCAGGGCGAGCGCGGCGAGGACGAGTTGGGCCGCCGGCGGGTACACGGAGTGCGCCTTCCACGGCACGCCGGTCCGGGTCACCGCCCACCCCGCCTGGACGGCCGCGTACAGCACGCCCCAGCCGACCGCCGCCACCGGCGCCCAGTCGGGCCAGCGCCGGGGCCAGCGCCGGGGCCGCTGCTCCGGTGCCGCTGCCCGGGCGCGGGCGCGGGCGCCTGGTCCGGGCCCGCCGTCGGCCGGGCCGACTGTGCCGACCGGGACGGTCGTGGATCCGCGGGGACTGCCACCGTGACCTCCGTCATACGCTCCGGACGCGGCCGGGCCGCGCCCGTCCTCCGTCCTCCCAGCCTCCCGGCCGGCCGGGCCGACGGCATCCGCCGCCCGGGCCGTCCGCCCTCACCCCGCGGGCGGAGAGCCGTCCGGGCGGCTCCTCCTGACGGAGGATCAGCTGCGCGGCCCCCGCCCCCGGTGGTCCGCGGACGCGGTAGCGGGCGGCGGCCGGGTACCGCAGGCGCGGTACGCCGGGTGTCCGCGGACGGGGGACGACAGCGGGCGGGCGGGCCGGGAGGGTGGAGGAGACCGGGAGAAGGCCGAAAACGGGAGTCGCGCATGTCCGTCCTCGCACGCTGGTGCCACCGGCACCGGCTCGTCACCGTGCTGTTGTGGCTGGGGCTGCTGGTCGGCCTCGGCGCGGTCTCGGGCGCGGTCGGCACCAAGTACAGCGACAGCATGGCGATGCCCGCCACCGAGTCCAGCCGGGCGATGGACCTGCTGAAGGAGCAGATGCCCGCCGCGGCCGGCGACACCGACACCGTGGTGTGGCACACCGCGAGCGGCACGGTGAACGACCCCGCCGTCAAGGACCGGATGACCGCGGCGCTGGAGAGCATCGCGCACAGCCCGTCCGTGGCCTCGGTGTCCGGCCCGTACACCGAGCGCGGCGCCCAGCAGATCAGCGCCGACGGCACCACCGCGTACGCCCAGGTGGTCTTCACCGGCGACGCGCACGCCGTCCCCAAGGCCGACGTCGAGCACGTCATCGACCTGGCGGAGCAGGCCCGCGCCGACGGCCTCGACGTCCAGCTCGGCGGGCAGGCCGTGCAGAACACCGAGACCGAGGTGGGCGGCACCAGCGAGATCATCGGCATCGTCGCCGCGCTGGTCGTGATGACCCTGGTGTTCCGCTCCGCCTGGGCCGCCGCGCTGCCCATCCTCACCGCCGTGGCCGGGGTCGGCACCGGCGTGATCGGCACCGGGCTGCTCAGCCACGGCATGAGCATCGCCTCGGTCGCGCCCACCCTGGGCGTCCTGGTCGGCCTCGGCGTCGGCATCGACTACGCGCTGTTCATCGTCAACCGGCACCGCAAGGGCCTGATGGCGGGCCTGAGCGTCCAGGACGCCTCCGCGAAGGCGCTGAACACCTCCGGCCGGGCCGTGCTGTTCGCCGGCCTGACCGTGGTGATCGCCCTGCTCGGCATGCTGATCCTCGGCATGGGCTTCCTCAACGGCATGGCGGTCTCCGCCGCGCTCACCGTCGCCCTGACCGTGCTGGCCGCGATCACCCTGCTGCCCGCCCTGCTCGGCCTGCTGGGCCCGCGGGTGCTCAGCCGCGCCCAGCGCCGCCGCCTGGCCGAGCACGGCCCCGGCGAGGAGCACGCCGCCGGGTTCTGGCCGCGCTGGGCCGCCGAGGTCCAGGCCCGGCCCACCGGCAAGGCCCTGGTCGCCCTGGTGCTGATGCTCGCCGTGTCGCTGCCGGTGCTGTCGCTGCGCCTGGGCAGCTCGGACGCGGGCAACAACCCGAAGTCCAGCACCTCCCGGCAGGCCTACGACCTGATGGCCGACGGCTTCGGCCCCGGCTCCAACGGCCCGCTGCTGCTGGTCGCCGAAGCCCCCGGCGCCGCCGACCAGGCCGCGCTCACCGGCCTGGTCACCGAACTGGAGGGCATGGACGGCGTCGCCCGGGTCGCGGCCGCGCCGATGCAGGACGGGCAGCGGGTCGGCATCGTCCAGGTGGTGCCCACCACCTCCCCGCAGTCCGCGAAGACCTCCGAGCTGATCACCGAACTGCGCGAGCGCACCGTCCCCGCCGCCGAGGCCGGCACCGGCCTGCGGGTGCACGTCGGCGGCGCCACCGCCACCGCCGCGGACTTCGCCGACGTGCTGATCTCCAAGCTGCCGCTGTTCATCGGCATCATCGTCGGCCTGGGCTGCCTGCTGATGATGGTGGCCTTCCGCAGCCTGCTGGTGCCGCTGATCGGCGTCGCGATGAACCTGCTCACCATGGGCGTGGCGTTCGGCGCGATCGTCGCGGTGTTCCAGTGGGGCTGGGGCTCGGAGGCGCTGGGCGTCGGCGCGGCCGGGCCGGTCGAGGCCTTCGCCCCCGTGATGATCATCGCGATCCTGTTCGGCCTCTCGATGGACTACCAGGTCTTCCTGATCAGCCGGATGCACGAGGAGTGGACCCACACCCGGGACAACCACCGCGCCGTCCGGGTCGGCCACGGCGAGACCGGCCAGGTCATCACCGCCGCCGCCGTCATCATGGCCTGCGTGTTCGCCGCCTTCCTGTTCGGCGGCCAGCGCATGATCGCCGAGTTCGGGCTCGGCCTGGCCCTGGCCGTCCTGCTCGACGTGCTGGTGCTGCGGATGGTGCTCGTCCCCGCGCTGATGCACCGCTTCGGCGCCGCCAACTGGTGGCTGCCCGGCTGGCTCGACCGCCTGCTGCCGCACGTCTCCGTCGAGGGCGAGCCCGACCCGGCGCCCGCCGCGACCGCGACCGTCCTCGACGCCCGCGAGCCGGTGGGCGCCCTGGACGCCCGGCGTTGACCCCCCGCGGGGCCCGGCCGGTCACCGACCCCGGCCGGGCCCCGCTGCGTACGGTGGAGGAGTGCGAATGACGGAGATGCTCAGGCGCTGGTGCGGCGGGCGCCCGCAGCGCGTCGACGTGGCGGTGGCGCTGGCCTGCTTCCTGATCGCCGCGCCCGTCACGGCCGCCACCGCCTACCACCGCGACGGCTCGATCGCCGGCTACCTGCTGCTCCTGCTGCTCTCCTGCCTGCCGTTGCTGGCCCGCAGCCGGTGGCCGGTGCCGGTGGCCGCCGCCACCGTCGTGGTCGGCGTGCTCGAACTGGTGCTGATCCCGTTCACGCCCGGCCCCCGGCGGGAGACGCTCGGGATCACCATGTTCGCCGTCGGCGTCGCGCTCTACGCCGTCGGCACCCGCACCGACCGGCGCACCGCCTGGCGCACCGGCTGCTGCTCGGCCGCCGTGCTCACCCTCACCGCGCTGATCGTCCGCCCCGGCCTGGAGGAACTCCCGCAGAACCTCGGCCTGATCGCCTGGCCCTGCCTGTCGGTGGCGATCGGCGACGCCGTCCGCAGCCGCCGCGAACTGCTCGCCTCCGCCGTCGAACGCGCCGAACGCGCCGAACGCACCCGCGAGGAGGAGGCCCGCCGCCGGGTCACCGAGGAGCGGATGCGCATCGCCCGCGAACTCCACGACGTGGTCGCCCACCACATCACCCTGGTCAACGCCCAGGCCGGCGTCGCCCACCACCTGATGCGCACCGACCCCGAACACGCCTACCAGGCCCTGGAGCGCATCCGCGACACCAGCCGCACCGCGCTCGACGAACTGCGCGCCACCGTCGGCCTGCTGCGCCACAGCGGCGACCGGGCCGCGCCGCGCGAACCCGCCCCCGGCCTGGCCGGGCTCGACGACCTGCTCGACGCCTTCCGGCACTCCGGCCTGCCGGTGGCCCTGGAACGCTCCGGCCCGCCCGTCGCGCTGCCGCCGATCACCGACCTGACCGCCTACCGGATCATCCAGGAGGCGCTCACCAACACCCACAAGCACGCCGGACCCGCCACCGCGCACGTCCGCCTCGACTTCGGCCCCGAACAGCTGCGGATCACCGTCGAGGACGACGGCCGCGGCACCGCGGCGGACCCCGGCGACGGCGGGGCGGGGCCCGGCGACGGCACCGGGCACGGCATGATCGGCATGCACGAGCGCGCCCGCGCCGTCGGCGGCGCCCTCACCGCCGGACCCCGCCCCCGCCGGGGCTTCCGCGTCCACGCCGAACTGCCGCTGCCCGCCGCCACCGGCCGCCGGAGCTCCTGCCCGTGAGCGCGGCCCCGACCGGGAGCGCGGCCGCACGCCCGGTCGGGCCTCCCGCCGATGAGAAAGGCCCCCGCCCATGACCGTCCGCGTCCTGCTCGCCGACGACCAGGCCCTGCTGCGCGGCACCTTCCGGCTGCTGATCGACTCCGCCCCCGACCTGGAGGTGGTCGGCGAGGCCGGCACCGGCCGGGAGGCCGTCGCCCTCGCCCGCTCCCGGCGGGCCGACCTGGTCCTGATGGACATCCGGATGCCCGACCTGGACGGCCTCGCCGCGACCAAGCTGATCACCGCCGACGAGGACCTGGCCGGCGTCAAGGTCCTGGTCCTCACCACCTTCGAGAGCGACGAGTACGTCGCCGAGGCACTGCGCGCCGGGGCGAGCGGCTTCCTCGGCAAGGGCATCGACCCGGAGGAGCTGCTGGACGCCATCCGGGTCGTCGCGGCCGGCGACTCCCTGCTCTCCCCGGCCGCCACCAAGGCCCTGATCGGCCGCTTCCTGGCCCAGCCCGACCCCGGCAGCCGCGCCGCGCTGCCCCGGCTCGACGTGCTCACCGCCCGCGAGCAGGAGGTGGTCGCCCTGGTCGCGGCCGGCCTCTCCAACGACGACATCGCCGAGCGGCTGTTCGTCACCCCGCTCACCGCCAAGACCCACGTCAACCGGGCCATGACCAAGCTCGGCGCCCGCGACCGCGCCCAGCTGGTCGTCATCGCCTACGAGACCGGCCTGGTCCGGCCGGGCGGCGCGTGA
The DNA here is from genome assembly GCF_013364235.1 of Kitasatospora sp. NA04385. Taxonomy (NCBI): domain Bacteria; kingdom Bacillati; phylum Actinomycetota; class Actinomycetes; order Kitasatosporales; family Streptomycetaceae; genus Kitasatospora; species Kitasatospora sp. NA04385. Next base: position 6,278,566 of record NZ_CP054919.1, read on the forward strand.
CGCGGCACCCCTCGCCGGGGCCGACGCCCGGGGGCTTTCGCACGGCCTAGCCCGGGGACGCGGTGGCTGTCATTCCCGGCCGGAGGACTTGGCAGGTTTCTGCAACCGCCGTTGCCGGGCTGCGCGGGGGTGGCCTAGAAAGGACTCCGGCAGAAAACCGGGCGGTGGCCCAGAGGTGCCGCGCCGAAAAGGAAGGGTACCCCTCATGGCTTCGTACGAAGAAAACGTTCAGAAGATCAAGGAGATCGTCTGCGACATTCTCGAGATCGAGGAGGACGAGGTCACCGAGACCAGTCTCTTCAAGGAGGACCACGCCGCCGACTCGCTGCGCTCGATCGAGATCCTCGCGAAGCTGGAGAAGGAGTTCGGCATCACCATCGACCAGTCCGAGCTGGCCCGGATGGTGAACCTCAAGGGCGTTTACGAGGTCGTATCCGGGGTTGCCGGCTGGTAATCGCCGGAATTCCTGGACAGCAACAGCCGGAACACGGGACGGAGAAGTCGGGATGGCGATGTCGGGGCGCACGGACCCGCGCAGAGTGGTGATCACCGGGCTCGGGGTGGTCTCCAGTATCGGGACGGGAGCCGCCGAGTTCCTGCAGGGCTTGCGGAGCGGGAGCAGCGGCGCCAAGCCGATCACCGTGTTCGACGTCGAGGGCTTCGACCACGCCAACGGCTGCGAGGTGGTCGGGTTCGAGCCCGGGCGGTGGATCCGGCAGCTGCCCGTCGAGAAGCTCGGCCGGGCCACCCAGTACTCCGTCGCCGCCGCCCGGATGGCCGTGGACGACGCCGGGATGGACCTGGAGGTCTGGCGCTCGCGCCCCGGCGTCGTCACCATCGGCACCACCGACGGCGAGTCCCGCGACCTCGACTTCATGGTCGAGGCCGAGGTGCTGCACGGCCCCGAGCGGATGGCCCCGGAGTCGGCCCGCCGGGTCGCGGCCGGCCGGCTCTCCGCCGCCATCGCCCAGGAGCTCCGGCTGGCCGACGTCGAGGCGGTGACGATCCCGACCGCCTGCGCCGCGGGCAACTACGCGATCGGCTACGGCTTCGACGCGGTCCGCTCCGGCGAGGCCGAGTACGCCCTGTGCGGCGGCGCGGACGCCATGTGCCGCAAGACCTTCTCCGGGTTCTACCGGCTGGGCACCATCGCGCCCGACCGGTGCCGGCCCTTCGACGTGGACCGCAAGGGCATCCTCACCGGCGAGGGCGCCGGCGTCCTGGTCCTGGAGAGCCTGGACTCCGCGCTCGCCCGCGGCGCCCGCATCTACGCCGAGGTGCTCGGCTACGGCCTGAACTGCGACGCCTACCACCAGGTCGCCCCCAATCAGGACAGCGTCGGCCGGTGCATGGAAATCGCCCTGGAGAACGCCGGGGTCAAGCCGGAACAGGTGGACCTCATTTCCGCCCACGGCACCGGCACCAAGGCCAATGACGTGACCGAGGCGCGCGCCATCCGCGAGGTTTTCGGAACGCAGCCGCCGAAGGTCATCTCGATGAAGTCGATGATCGGCCACACCATGGGCGCGGCGAGCGCGCTCTCCGCGATCGGCTGCGCGCTGGCCATCACCAACGATTTCATTCCGCCGACCATCAACCACACCACCACCGACCCCGAGTGCGACGTCGACTGCGTACCGAACACCGCGGTCCGGGCCGATCTGCGAATCGTCCAGAACAACGGACTCGCATTCGGCGGCAACAACGCGGTGGTGCTGCTCGGGAAATACGACGAGGTGCCGGCATGAGCTGGGCCGTGACCGGTACCGGCGCGGTCGCCAGCGTCGGCCGCGACCCCGGCGAGCTGTTCGCCAACCTGTGCGCCGGCGTCTCCGGCGTCGGCACGTTGAAGGGGTTCGACCTGACCCGCCACGAGTCGGTCCTCGCCTACGAGGTGGACGACCGCCCCGAACCCGGTGCCGACGTCCCGCGCCGGGCGACCGCACTGCTGGTCGACGCGATCGGCCAGGCCGTCCGCGACGCGGGCCTCGACGAGCGGGACCTGAGCGGGATACCGGTGCTGATCGGCACCGGCCTGCGGGAGCTGCGCTCGGTCGAGCTGTGGCAGCGCGACGGCATCGCATTCCCCCCGCAGGAACTGCACTTCGGCACCGCGCTGCGCGCGGCCTTCAACGCCGACGACACCCACACCTTCTCCAACGCCTGCTCCGCCGGGCTGTACGCGCTCGGCCTCGCCACCGACCTGCTGGCGGCGGGCACCGCCGAGACGGTGATCGTCGCGGGCGTGGACGTGCTCACCGAGACCATGTACGGCCTGCTGGAGCGCGTCCAGCCGGTGCCGCCGGAGCGGGTGCGGCCGTTCGACCGCAACCGCGCGGGCGTCCTGATGGGCGAGGGCGCGGCGGCCGTCGTGCTCACCCGCACCCCCGCCGCGGACCGCAGGGTGCACGGCGTGGTGCGCGGCGTCGCCGTCAACTGCGACGCGTACCACGTGACCGCGCCCGACCCGGTCGGCATCGCGGAGGCCGTCCGGGAGGCGTGGTCCCGGGCCGGCGTGAAGCCCGCGGACATCGACCTGGTCATGGTGCACGGCACGGGCACCCTGCTCAACGACGAGGCCGAGGCCGTCGCCCTCGCCGAGGCGTTCGGCCCGGACGCGGACAAGCCGCTGATGACGGCCGTCAAGTCGATGACCGGCCACACCTCGGGAGCGTCCGGGCTGCTCAACCTGGTCGTGACGCTGACCGCGCTGGCCGAGGGCCGGGTGCCGCCGACCATCGGCCTGGACGACCCGGTGGACGAGGCCGCCGGCTTCCGCATCGTCACCGGCGAGGCGGCCCGGGCCCCCCTGTCGGTGGCCCAGTTGAACGCATTCGGCTTCGGCGGCGTGAACGCCGTGGCGATCGTGGAGGCGGCCCGATGAACGTCGTGGTGAGCGGGACCGGCGTGGTGCTGCCGCGCGCGGCCTCGGCCGGGGAACTGATCGAGCCGGGGCCCGCCGACGCCCCGCCGGTCGAACCGCGGGACCTCCTCGGCAGGAAGGGCCTGCGCTACAAGGACCGGGCGACCCAGCTGGCCTACTGCGCGGCCCGCGCGGCACTGCGCGACGCCGCCCTGCTGGACGACGACGGGAAGCCGACGGTCGCCGCGGGCAGCGTCGCGGTGGTGGTCAGCTCCAACTACGGCAACCTCGACACCGTCACCCGGGCGATGGACACCATCACCCGCGAGACCGCGGCCGCCGGCAGCCCGATGGACCTGCCGAACGCCTCCAGCAACGTCGTCGCCTCCTCCGTCGCCATCCGCTTCGGCCTGCGCGGCCCGAACCTGATGCTGTGCAACGGCGCCACCTCCGGGCTGGACGCCCTGCGCTGGGGCGCGGAGCTGATCCGGGCCGGCCGCGTCACCCGGGCGCTCGTCCTGGGCGTCGAGCCGGACAACGCGGCGGTGCGCGCCTTCGTCGGCGGCGCCCGCACGGTGGACGGCGCGGCGGCGGTCGTGCTGGAGAGCGCGGCGGCGGCGGCCGAACGGGGCGTGCCCGCGCTGGCGGCGCTGGGCGGCACCGTGCGCGGCGCCGGCCTGGCGGCCTCCCTGGCGCGGCTCGCCGACGCGGCCGGCGAACGCCCCGCCCTGTGGCAGGTGCCGGAGACGGACGCGCTGCCGGAGGGGCTGCTGGACGGTGTGCCGCGCCAGGACCTCGGCGCCCGCTTCGGACTCGCCTCCGGCGCGCTCGGCGTCCTCCAGTGCGCCGCGGCGGCCGGCTGGTTCGCCCGCGGCGGCGCCGGACCGGTGTACGCCAGCGCGGGCGGCGACGCCGACGACGCCAGCGCCGGACTCGTCCTGCTCCGGCCGGCGGCGTGATGTCCGGCGGCGTGATGTCCGGTGGCGTGATGTCCGCCGACGGCGTGATGTCCGACCCCGGCACCGCGCTCGTCGAGGACGCGGCGCAGCCGGCCCGGCCCGACCCGCCGCCGCCGGTGCTCGTGCACCGCCGGGCGGCCGGCGGCCCCGGCCGGGGCCGGATGCTGCTGCTGCACGGCCTGGCCAACAGCGCCGGCGTCTGGGACGCCTTCCTGGCCCACCACGGGCCGGACGGCGGCCCCGAGGTCTGGGCCGCCGACCTCCCCTGGCGCGGCGACTGCGTGGCCCACTGGAGCGCGCAGGGCGACGTCGTGCCCCACGTGGCCGACGCGCTGCGCGGGGTGCCCGGCGGCGCCGGCGTGGTGGTCGGCCACTCGATGGGGGCCAACAGCCTGCTGGAGTTCCTCCACCGCAGGCTGGAGCACGGCGCCGACCCCTTCACCGAGTACGGCATCCGCGCCCTCGTCCTGGTGTCCCCGTTCTACCGCCGCGCGGCCGAGGACTTCGGCTGGGAGTCGGTGGAGACCGCCGTCCGGAACTTCGTCCGGACCATGACCGAGGGCGTGCGGGTGCACGCCGGCGGCCGGGTCCCGGACGACCTGGTCGAGGAACTCGGCGGGCGGGTCCGCGAGCGGGTCGGCGCCTACGGCTGGATCCGGTTCTTCGAGACCTACCTGGCCACGCCGCGGCTGCGCACCGAACGGTTCCCCGTGCCCTGCCTGGTGATCGCGGGCGAACACGACTCCATCGCGCTCCCGGAGGAGGGCCGCCTGCTGGCGGCCGACCTGCCGCAGGGGCGGTTCCACCTGCTGCCCGGCAGCGGGCACTTCCTGATGATCGAGCAGGCGGGCGACCTCGCCGCCGTCGTCGATCGCTTCGTCAGCACCTTGCCGGCCGCGTGACCGACAGGCGGCCCGGACCCACACCTCCAGGGGAGCACCTCCGATGACCACCGTGACCGAGAGCGCAGTCAAGGCGCTCCTCACCAGCGAGACGACGGTGCCGCTGCGCACCCGCTTCGAGGGCGCCAACATCTGCACCTGGATCGGCTTCAAGCACATCAACTACCTCGTCGAGGAAGCCGTCCTGCTCCACTTCGCCGAGTCCGGCCTCGACGCCCGCGGGCTCTACACGGAGCACGGCCTCGGCCTGGACCTCGTCGACCTCGACACCCGCATCCTGAGCGCCCTCTTCATGGACGAGACGGTCGAGGCGCACGTCGTGCCCAAGGCCGGGGACGAGGACACCGCGGTCTCCTTCACCGTCACCCTGACCGGCGAGCGCGACGGCGCGCCGACCAAGCTGGTGGCCGCCCGGGCCAAGGCGGTGCTGCGCCGCGAGAACTACATCGAGGAGACCGACGAGCCGCCGGCCCCGATCGCCCGCTTCGTCACGGACCGCCTCGGCACGCCGCTGCCCGACCCGCAGCCGCTGCCCGACGTCTCCGGGCTCGACCTCGCCGCGGCCACCACCGCGCTCTCCGCCGGCCGCGGCACCACCGGCCCCGACCCGGTGCTCGACCTGCTCACCGCCGGCACCAACTCCTTCGGCTGGAAGTGGCGCATCCCCTACCCGTACTGCCACTTCTCCGAGCGCCTGCAGATGTCCAGCTACCTGCGGGTGATGGAGGAGGTCGTCGACCTGTTCCTGGCCGACCGGGGCATCTCGGTGCGGACGCTGATGGACGAGCGCCGCTGGATCCCGGCCTGCCCGCACTCGAAGATCCGGATCCTCGACGAGGCCCTCATGGAGGAGGAGCTCTACACCGTCTACACGGTGGAGGACGTCTTCAAGGACTTCACCTACACCTCGCGGATGGACTGCTACGTGATCCGCGACGGCGAGCTCGTCCGGACCGCCACCGGCAAGGTCACCCACGGCTACGCCGTGGTCGACAACCGGCGCGAGTGGAACCTGGTCACCTTCGACGAGCGCGTCGCCAAGGCGCTCCGGGGCGAGGCCTGACAGCCGTGCCGGATCCGGCAGGCGAAACCGCGGAGAACAACGGAGCTGACATGAGTACGACCTCGACCCCCGCGCACCGCACGGTCATCACGGCCTGGTCGGCGGTGTCGCCGTTCGGCATCGGCCGGGAGGCGTTCGCCGAGGGGCTGCGGGAACGCCGGGCGGCCGAGGCGCCGCTGGCCCGCGAGCCCTGGCAGGCACCGGCCGCAACGGCCTGCCTGGTACCGGACTTCGACATCCGCGCGGTGCTCGGCAAGAAGGGCACCCGCTCGATGGACCGGGCCACCGGACTCGCCGTCACCACGGTCGGCCGGCTGCTCGACGACGCGCCGCGCAACCGGCAGGTCGCCACCGGCGAGGACTCCGCCCTCGTGCTCGGCACGACCACCGGCAGCGTGCAGAGCCAGATGGACTTCACCCGGGACTCCTTCACCGGCGACAAGCCCTACTTCGTCGACCCGGCCCGGTTCCCGAACGCCGTGATGAACTGCGCCGCCGGCCAGAGCGCGATCTGGCACCGGCTCAAGGGGCCCAACACCACCATCGCCGGCGGCCACGCCGCCGGGCTGTACGCCCTCAACTACTCCCGCCGGCTGCTCGGCTTCGGCCGCGCGCGGACCGTGCTGTGCGGCGCCGTCGAGGAGTTCTCGCACGCCCGCTCCTGGCTGGACGCGCACTCCCACGACCCGCGGGCCGACGGCGCGCCGCAGCCGGCCGGCGAGGGCTGCGGCCTGCTGCTGATCGAGCGCGCGGACCCGGACGACCCGGACCAGACGGTGCTGGCCGAACTCCTCGCCGTCCAGATGGGCATCGCCCTCGACGGCGACGCCCGGACGGCCCTGGCCTCCTGCGTGGAGCGCGCGCTGCGCCGCGCGCAGGTGCGCCCGGAGGAGCTGTGGGCGGTCTCCACCAGCGAACTGCCCGGCCCGCTGGGCGAGCAGGAGCAGGCCGTGGTCCGGGAGGCCACCGCCGGGGCGGACCCGCGCCACCTCACCCAGGCCGCCCTGCTCGGCGACACCGTGGCCGCCTCGGCGGCCTTCCAGGTGGCCGGCGTGCTCGTGCACGCCGAGGACGACCCCGCGGCCTCCGGCCGGGTCGCCCTGGTCACCTCGGTCGACCGCGACGGCGCGGTCGGCTGCGCGCTGCTGCGCCTGCGCTGACCCCCGCCCCGCCCTCGACGACCCACCCCCGACGACCCGTAGGAAGGACACCGCCATGACGACCCAGGAGGCCCCGGTCGCGGCCCCGCCGGACAAGCCGGACAAGGAGGACCTGCGCGCGACGATCGCCCGGATCCTCGACGTGGACGTCGAGGAGCTCGGCGACGACGTGCGGTTCGTCGAGGACCTGGAGGTCGACTCCCTGCTGGCGCTCGAGGTGGTGGTCGCGCTGGAGAAGAAGTACGGCCTGCGGCTGGAGGAGAGCGCCTTCCCCCGGATCACCTCGCTGGCCGGCGCCCACGCGGTGCTCGCCGAGAAGCTCCGGTCGGCGTGAGCCGGGTGCGAGCGGCCGGCCCCGCCGACGCGCCGGTGCGGGCGGTCAGCCCCGTCGCCGCGCCGGTGCGAGTGGTCCGGCCCCCGGCGCCCGACGCCGGGGGCCGGACGGCCGCGGCCACCACCGTCGTCGTCGGGGCGGACGAGCCGGTCCTCCCCGGGCACTACCCGGGCTTCCCGATCTTCCCCGGCGTCTGCGTGATCGAGTGCGTGCGGCTCAGCGCGCTGGCCGCGCCCCCGCCGGGCGCCGGGCCGCTGACGCTGGCCGAGGTGGAGTCGACCCGGTTCCTCAGCCCGGTCTTCCCGGGCGACGAGCTGAGCGTCGAGCTGACCTGGCGCGACGGCGCCGCGGGCTGGACCTGCACGGCCGAGGTGACCGGGGCCCGCGCGGTCGCGGCCCGGGTCCGGGCCCGCTTCACCACGGGGGAGGAGTCCTGATGCGGACGGACCGGCCCGGTGCCGCCGGGCAGCCGGAGATCCGGCGGGCCCTGCCGCACCGCTTCCCGATGCTGCTGGTCGACCGGGTGCTCGACGTCGTCCCGGGCGAGCGCATCACCGCGGTCAAGGCGGTCACCTGCAACGAGCCCTGGTACCGGGACGTGCCCGAGGGCGCCGCGGACTTCGCCTACCCGCAGGTGCTGCTGATGGAGTCCTGGTGCCAGGCGGCCGGTCTGCTGGCCACCTGGGAGGCGCCCAACCCGGACGTGCTCACCGGGCGGGTCATGCTGTTCGGCGCCGTGACCGGCCTCGAGTACCACCGGCCGGTGCTGCCCGGGGACGTCCTGGAACACCGGGCGGCCATCACCAGGACGCTCGGCGACACCCTGATCATCGCCGGCGAGAGCCTCGTCGACGGCACCCCCGTGCTGACCGTCGCGAGCGCCGTGCTGGCCTTCCGCCCGGCCGGGGAACTCCGCCCCGCCCCCGCACCCCTTGGAGGAAGCCGTGCCTGAGAACGAAACCCGGGTGGCCCTGGTCACCGGCGGCTCGCGCGGCATCGGCCGCGCCACCGTGCTGCGCCTGGCGCAGGACGGCTTCGACGTCGCGTTCTGCTACCAGTCCAACGAGGAGGCCGCCCGCGGCCTGGAGAAGGAGGTGGCGGACCTCGGCGTGCGGGTGCTGAGCCGCAAGGTCGACGTGCGCGACGCCGAGGCGGTGCGCGGGTTCGTGGCCGAGACCGAGAACGAGCTCGGACCGGTCGACGCGGCCGTGACCGCCGCCGGCATCACCCGCGACAACCCGCTCGTCCTGATGAAGGACGAGGAGTGGCACCAGGTGGTCGACACCAACCTGGACGGGGTCTACCACGCCTGCCGCGCCGTCGTCTTCGGCATGATGAAGCGCAAGGGCGGCGCGATCGTCAACATCTCGTCGGTCGCCGGCGTCCACGGCAACGCCACCCAGAGCAACTACTCCGCCTCCAAGGCCGGGATCATCGGCTTCTCCCGGGCCCTGGCCAAGGAGGTCGGCCGCTACGGCATCCGCGCCAACACGGTCGCCCCCGGCTTCATCGACACCGACATGACCTCGGTGCTCACCGACCGGACGAAGGACAAGGCGCTGGAGGCGGTGCCGCTGGGCCGCCTGGGCACCGCGGACGAGGTCGCCGACCTGGTCGCCTACCTGGTCTCGCCGCGCGCGGCCTACATCACCGGCGCCGTCCTGCAGATCGACGGCGGCATCACCATCTAGAGCCCCAGGAGCCCGAGTTGGCGGCCGAACCGGCACGCTGGTACTTCTCCCTGCGCAGCCCGTACTCGTGGCTGGCCTTCCGGGAGCTGACCGAGAACGCGCACGACGTCGCGGAGCGGATCGAATGGCGCCCGTACTGGGAGCCGGGCGGGGCGACCGCCCGGCTGCTGGCCGGGACGGACGTCCGGCTGCCCTACGTCCCGATGTCGAAGGAGAAGCACCTCTACATCCTGCAGGACGTCAAACGCCTCGCCGCCGAGCGGGGCCTGACGGTCGCCTGGCCGGTCGACACCGCGCCGGACTGGGACACCGCCCACCTCGGCTGGCTGGTCGCCTCGGACGCCGGACTGGGCCGCGAGTACCTCGGCCAGGTCTACCGGGCGCGCTTCGAACGCGGCCTGGACATCTCCGACCGGGCCGTGATCGCCGAGGCCGGCGCGGCGGCGGGCCTCGACCCGGACGCCGTCGGCAACGCCGCCGACGACCCGGCGATCCTGGCCCGCGGGGTCGAGGCCCTGCGCGCGCTCGGCCGCGACGGGGTGTTCGGGGTGCCGTTCTTCCTCCACGGGCCCAACCGCTACTGGGGCTCCGACCGGCTGGCCGGGTTCGTCGCGAGCGTCCGCGCGGAGGGGTCGGAGGGGTAGCCGACCGGGGCGCCGGGGTACCGCGTCGGTGGCATCAAGCTGACACGGACCGCCACCGGGCCGGGCCGCCGGGGCTAGCGTGGTCGCCACGGTACCGGGGGCCCGAGGCCGGCCGGTGCGGAGGGCGTGCTCCTCTCCGACGCCCGCACCCGGGCCGTGATCGCCCGGAAGGGGACGCGCGCTACCCGAGGAGCAGCACTGTGAGCGCCGCAGAATCACCGCCCGTGACCGTCGCCGTGACGGCGGCCCTCAGCGCCCAGGCCGTGCCGTTCAGGCTGTTCGCCGTCCTGGTCGCGGCCGCCTCGTTCGTCGCCATCATCGTCGGGATATCGGCGGTGTCCCGCCGGCTGCTGGGAATCCGGGTGGGCCCCCTGCGGGCGCTGTCGGCCGGCCTGGTCGCGGTCGCCGCGTCGATCGCCCTGGACCCAGTGTTCGAGGACCAGGGGCGGCCCGGCTTCCTGACCGTGCTGAAAGTCGCCCTGGCGGTGCTGGCCGCGATGGTCGCCCTGGTGTTCCTCGAGGTCTTCGTCCCGTACGGCGCCTGGGCGTGGCCGGTGCAGCTGTGGCGTGCCACGGCGCGCCGGCTCAGCCGCGCCGGCAGGTACGCGCAGCTCAGCCGGATCTTCTTCCGGCACGGGCTGGGACGGCTGCTGGGCGGCCGCAGCAGGCTCGAACAGGCTTTGCAGCCGGGCGAGTTCGGCGAGCGGTCGGCGCGTTCGGCCCGGCTGGCACTGGAGGAGTGCGGAGGGGCGTTCATCAAGCTCGGCCAGATGCTCTCCACCCGGCGCGACCTGCTGCCCCCGCACTTCGTCGAGGAGCTCAGCCGACTCCAGAGCGCCGTGACACCGGCACCCTGGCCGGAGGTGGAGGGGGTGCTCCGGCGCGAGCTGGGCAAGCCGGTGGAGGCCGTCTTCGAGTGGGTCGAACAGGTTCCGCTGGCGGCCGCGTCGATCGCCCAGGTCCACCGCGCCAAGCTGCGCGACGGGCCGGTGGTCGCCGTGAAGGTGCAGCGCCCCGGCATCCGCGAGGTGGTCGAGCGGGACCTCGACATCGTCGTCGCGATGACCCGCAGCCTCCAGGAGCGGGCCCGGGGCACGTCCGCGCTCGGGCTGCGCGACCTGGGGACGGGGTTCGCCAAGTCGGTCCGGGAGGAGCTCGACTTCCGCATCGAGGCGCGCAACGCGGTGGCCGTCGCGACGGCCAGCGGCGGGCACGACGCCGACGCGCCGGTGCGCATCCCCCGCGTGTACCTCGAGTACACCACGGCCCACGTCCTGGTCCAGGAGTACCTGAAGGGCGTCACCCTGGACCGGGCGGGCGCGGTCGCCGACCACCGGGGGCTGGACCGGCGGGAGCTCGCCCGCCGGGTCTGCGGCGCCGTGATCCAGCAGATCCTGCGCGGCGGCGTCTTCCACGCGGACCCGCACCCCGGCAACATCCTGCTGCTGGAGAGCGGGCAGATCGGACTGCTCGACTTCGGCTCGGTGGGGCGCATCGACCAGTCGGTCCAGCGGGCCATCCGGGAGATGCTGTGGTCCGTCGACCGGGGCGACCCGTCCGGTCTGCACGACGCCCTGATCGACCTGCTGGGCGTGCGCGCGACCGGGGGCGGGGACCTGGTCGTCGACACGCTGCTGCTCGAACGCGAACTCGGCCAGTTCATGGCCCAGCACCTCGGTGTCGGCGCCAGGCCCGACGGGGACATGTTCGGCGCGCTCTTCCAGATCTTCGCCCGCTTCGGGCTGGTGGTGCCGCCGCAGGTCGCCGCGGTCTTCCGGGCGATGGCCACCCTGGAGGGGACGCTGAGCCTGCTCGCGGACGACTTCAACCTGTTGGACGAGGGGCGGGCCATCGTGGTCGGGCAGATGGCGGACCAGCTGAGGTTCCGCGGCCGGTCCCGCACCGGTGGCGGCGCGGCGGGCATCAGGTCCGAGGTCACCGCGGCCGCCCAGGACGTGCTGCAGGAGGCGATGTCCGTCCTGCCCATCCTGCGGCGGCTGCCCCGGCGTGCCGAGCGGATCAGCGCCTCCCTGGAGGAGGGCCGGCTCGCGGTGCGGGTCAGGGTGTTCGCCGACGAGCGCGAACGGCGCTTCGTGTCGGGCCTGATCCACCAGATGACGGTCACGCTGCTCGCCGCCTGCACCGGCCTGATGGGGGTGCTCCTGCTCGTGTTCGGCACCGGACACGGCCCGCACGTCACCAGGGGCCTCGAACTGTTCCCGCTGATCGGCTACCAGACGCTCGCGGTGAGCGGAATCCTCATGCTGCGGGCCCTGTACACCGCCATGCGCCGCTGACGCCCCGCGCCGACCGGAACGCCGGGGGCGGGCCACGACCGGGCCCGCCCCCGGCGGTGGCGCGCGCACTGACGCCCGGTCAGAGGAAGCAGACCATCTCGTAGTCCGACCACGCCCGGGCGGACTCCTCGGCGGAGATCCGCTCGACCCCGTCGACCAGCCGGTCGGCCCCGGTCAGCCCGCAGGCGAGGAGACCCGGCTCCTCCACCCGGACCCGGATGCCCGCCGCGAGCAGCGCCAGGACGTCCCGCCGCGGATCGGCCGGCTGCTCGACGACCCGGCTCCCGAACCGCAGCGGCGCCACCCGCGCCCCGCGCGCCGCGTAGCTCGCCGCCTCGCCCCGCAGCAGGATGTCCACGCCGCCCATCTGCCGGTGCAGTTCCCGGACCAGGTAGAGGCTGTCGACGAACTGCTTCTCGACCGCGCCGCGGTAGCCGCGGTCGACGATGCCCAGCACCTTCGCCCGTTCGGTCATCTCAGATCACTCCGATCATCACGGTCTTGCCGGCCGCCGCGAGGTTCGCCGCGAACGCGTGCGGGGCGCGCATGACGACCTCCGGCACGTGGGTCGCGCCGCGGTCGTCGCTGCAGAACCGGCAGCCGTACCAGAAGAGCCGGTCGGGGAACTCGTCGAGCATCGCCCGGACCAGCGCGGCGGTCGTCGGGTGCCGCGCCGACAGGTCGGACAGGTCGCGGGGCTTGTACTCGCCGAGGGCCTCCTCGGTCAGCATCGTGGCGTAGCCGCAGGCCCAGACCTGGACCCGGCCGCCGCGTTCCAGCAGCGCCTGGACCAGCCTGAGCACGCTGGTGGCCAGGTCCGACTGGTGGGGCGCGCCCATGAGGGTGATCAGCACGTCCGTGGGCGGCACCTGACGACGGGCCATCAGTGCCACACCACGCGGACGTCCCGGTCGAGCACCAGCTCGGCCACGTCCTCCATGCCCACGGGCGCGGCGGCGGCGAGGACCGCGTCCGGGCGGATCCCGCGCTGGTCGAGGGAGAAGCGGTCCACGGTGAGCCGTCCGCCGGCGGCGAGGAACCCGTCGATCTCCGGCGTCCCGCCCAGGGCGAGCGAGACGGCGTCCTGGACGAGGAAGAGCGTGACGTCGTGCCCCTCGCCCGACTGGACGGCGGCGTCCCGCAGGAACGCCAGGGCGGCTCCGTGCGAGGCCGATCGGCTCTCGACCAGGAGATAGCGCAGGGCCGCTGCGTTCGTGCTCATCGGGGTGCTCCCTTGCTGGTGTCGGCAGGAGAAGGGGGCTCACGGGCTGGAGCCGGCCGTCCCGATTGAACGCGGGCGCGCGGGGGCGCGGCAGCCCCCCGGCATCAACCTGCCAGCCGGGAACGGCCCGGGTCGCCCCGTCCTCCTGGAGGGGGACGGAAGGTGGGACCTGTGAAGGATGCCGGAGCGGATCGAACGGCCCATCATGGGACCATGGTTGCCAATCAGCTCTCCCCGACCGTCCCCGCCCCCTTAGCACCGCCGCCGGGTCGATGGGCGGTGCTGGCGGCCAAGGCCGCGGCGCTCACCGCACTGCCGTCGGGGATCTGGCGCATCGTCATGGGCATCGGCATCCCGGTCGGGTTCGACACCTCGAACCTGGCGGTGCCCGGCTGGTTCTCGGTCCTCTGCATCGCCATGAGCCTGGCCACGGAGGGGCTCGCGCTGCTGACCCTGGGCCTGGTGCAGCCCTGGGGCGAGGTGGTTCCGGCCTGGATCCCGCTGATCGGCGGCAAGCGCGTCGCGCCGCTGGCGGCCGTCGTCCCGGCCCTGCTCGGCGCCGCGGCCCTGATGTGGCTGACGATCCCGCGGGCGGGCGGGTTCGGAGCGGCGGAAGGGGCCCCCAGCGGCCTCCCGCTCGTCGTCATGGACGCCTGCTACGCCCCGCTGCTGCTGTGGGGCCCACTGCTCGCCGTCGTCACCGTCGCCTACTACCGCAGGCGCCGCGGCTGACCGCCGCCGGCGCGGACGACGACCACGGAACATCTCCTTTGACCGCACGGCCGGGAGGGTCACCACGACCCTCCCGGCCGTGCTGTCCTGTGCTGCCCTGCACTGGCCCCGTGCTGCCCCGCGTGTGCCCCGTGCTGCCCGCGCCGACCGGCGGCCCGGGCCGGTGGCAGTTTCATGCAGTCGCCCTTGGCCCGCGCGGACCCCGGTGGAAGGGTGGCCGGAGGTTTCCAGGACCCCGCGCGCCGGTGGCCGCCGCAATCGCCGAGGATTCCGGTTGCCGTTCCGGGTGAGTGCCGACCTCCATTCGACAGAGGGTTAACAACTGTGCATGACCACAGGCTCGTTCGTCTTCCGCTGACCACCGCGCAGTCCGGCATCTGGTTCGCCCAGAATCTGATGCCGGACAATCCCGTGTACAGCGCCGGTGAATACCTGGAAATCCACGGTGCCGTCGATGCCGCGCTGTTCGAGGCGGCGCTGGGCCGGACGGTCGCGGAGACGGACGCGCTGCGGGTCCGCCTGGTGGAGGAGGACGGTCGGCTCTGGCAGGTCGTCGATCCGGACCCGGCGTGGTCGGTGCACACGGCGGACCTGCGGGACGAGCCGGACCCCGACCGCGCCGCCGAGGAGTGGATGCGTGCGGACCTCGCCGAACCGGTCGACCCGATGCGCGGACCGCTCTTCCGCTTCGCGCTGTTCCGGGTCGGCGACGAGCGCCACCTCTGGTTCCACCGCTACCACCACGTCGTGGTCGACGGGTACACGGTGGCGCGCATCGCCCGCCGGGTCGCCGAGGTCTACACGGCGCTGGTCGCCGGGGCCGAACCCGGCGCCGGCACGTTCGGCCGCCTGCCGGAACTGATCGAGGACGAGGCGGCCTACCGGGCCTCCGAGCGGTACGCCCGGGACGCGGACTTCTGGGCGCGGCGGCTGGCGGACCGCCCCGAGCCGGTCGCCCTCTCGCCCCGGCCGCCCCGGCCCGCCCGCGGCCTGGTCCGGCGCACCTCGATGCTGCCCCGGGACGAGACGGCCGCCCTGCACGAACTCGCCCGCGAGGCCGGCACCGCGTGGCCGGTCCTCCCGATCGCGGCGACCGCCGCCTACCTCCAGCGGCTGACCGGGGTACCGGAAGTGGTGCTCGGCCTCCCCGTCACGACCCGCCTCGGCCGGACCAGGATGGCCGTCCCCGGAATGGTCTCGAACGTCCTGCCGCTCCGGATCGCGGTACGTCCGCAGATGACGGTTTCCGGCCTGCTGGAATCGGTCGCCGCGGAATTGCGCTCCGTCCTGCGCCACCAGCGCTACCGCTACGAGGACATGCGGCACGACCTCAACCTGCAGGACGCCGACGAGCGCCTCGTCGGCCCCCAGGTCAACGTCATGATGTTCGACTACGATCTGGATTTCGGCGGACATCCCGCGACGGTGCACAACCTCTCGATCGGGCCCACCGAGGACCTGTCCGTGGTCGTGTACGACCGGGCCGACGGCGCCGGCCTGCAGATCGACTTCGACGCCAACCCGGACGTCTACACCGCGGAGGAGCTCGAACTCCACCAGGAGCGGTTCCTCGCCCTCCTCACCGCGCTGGCCGACGGCGGCGGGGACCGGCCGCTCGGCCGGATCGCCCTGCTCACCGAGCGCGAGCACGACACCGCGCCCGAGCACCGGACCGCCGCCCCGGCGGTCCCCGAGCGGCGCACCGTCGTCGAGCTGGTCGAGGCACAGGCCGCCAGGACGCCGGAGGCCGTGGCCGTCGTTGCCGAGGACGCCCGGCTCACCTACGCCGAGCTCGACGAGCGCGCGAACCGGCTCGCCCTGCACCTGCTCGACCGGGGAGCGGGGCCCGGCCGCCTGGTCGCCCTGGCACTGCCCCGGTCCGCGGAGATGATCGTCGCGGTCCTGGCCGTGCTCAAGACCGGCGCCGCCTACCTCCCGCTCGACCCGGACTACCCGGCCGACCGGCTCGCCTTCATGGTCTCCGACGCGCGCCCGGTGGTCGTGGTCACCCGCTCCGGGACCGCCGAACGCCTGCCCTTCGCGCACGACGACGAGGTCCGCCGGCTGGAGCTCGACGACCCGGCGACCCGCGAGGCGCTCGACCGGCTGGACGGCCGTGACCTCGCCGGCGCCCGGGCCGCGACCGCGCTGCGGGCCGACGCCCCCGCCTACGTGATCTACACGTCGGGATCCACCGGGACCCCGAAGGGCGTCCTCGTCCCGCACGGCAACGTGGTCCGGCTGTTCGAATCGACCCGCCACTGGTTCGAGTTCGGGCCGGACGACGTGTGGACCATGTTCCACTCCTACGCCTTCGACTTCTCGGTCTGGGAGATATGGGGCCCGCTGCTCCACGGGGGCCGCCTCGTCGTGGTCCCGCACGCCGTCAGCCGGTCCCCCCGGGACTTCCTCGAACTGCTCCGCGCCGAGCGCGTGACCGTCCTCAACCAGACGCCCTCCGCCTTCTACCAGCTGGTCCAGGCCGACCGGGACGATCCCGAGGTCGGCCGCGAACTCGCCCTGCGCACCGTCGTGTTCGGCGGCGAGGCGCTCGACCTCGGGCGCCTCGAAGGCTGGTACGAGCGCCACCCGGACGACGCGCCGGTGCTGGTGAACATGTACGGCATCACCGAGACCACCGTGCACGTCAGCCACCTCGCCCTGGACCGCCGCAGCGCCGCCGCCGCGGCCGGCAGCCACATCGGCGTCGCCATCCCGGACCTCCGGGTCCACGTGCTCGACGACGCGCTGCGCCCGATGCCGCCGGGGGTCCCGGGCGAGATGTACGTCTCCGGCGCGGGCCTCGCCCACGGCTACCTCGGCCGCCCCGACCTGAGCTCGACCCGCTTCGTCGCGGACCCCTTCGGGGCGCCCGGGGAGCGCATGTACCGCACCGGCGACCTCGCCCGGCGCGCCGCCGACGGCCGGCTGGAGTACCTCGGACGCGCGGACGACCAGGTCAAGATCCGCGGCTTCCGCATCGAGCTCGGCGAGATCGAGGCGGCCCTCGCCGCCGTCCCGGGCGTGGCCCAGGCCGCCGTCGTCGTACGGGAGGACCGCCGGGGCGAGAAGCGGCTCGTCGGGTACGCCGCACCGGCCCCGGACGCGGCGCTCGACCCCGCGGCGGTCCGGAGCACGCTCGCCGACTCGCTGCCCGACCACATGGTGCCCAGCACCGTCGTGGTGCTCCCCGCCATACCGCTGACCGCCAACGGCAAGCTCGACCGCAAGGCCCTGCCGGAACCCGAGTTCGCCCCCGCCGGCTCCGGGCGGGCCCCGCGCACCGAGCGCGAGCACCTGCTGTGCGGCCTCTTCGCCGCCGTCCTGGGCCTGGAGGCGGTCGCCGCCGACCAGAGCTTCTTCGACCTCGGCGGGGACAGCATCGTCTCGATCCAACTGGTCGGCCAAGCCCGGGCGGCGGGTCTGCTGATCACGCCCCGGGACGTCTTCCGGTGCAAGACGGTCGAAGCGCTGGCCGAGGCCGCGGTGGCCGTGCAGAACCGGCCGACGGAGGACGCCGAGGCCGGTACCGGCGTGGTCCCGCTGCTCCCGATCACCCACTGGCTCCTGGAACGCGGCGGACCGATCGACGCCTTCCACCAGTCCGTGCTGCTGCGGGTACCGGCCGCGCTGCGGGAGACGGACCTGCTGGGCGCGCTGCAGGCCGTGCTCGACCACCACGACGGGCTCCGCTCGCGGCTGGTCCGCACCGAGGACGGGCAGTGGGAGCAGTCCGTCCCGCAGCGCGGCACCGTCCGCGCCGAGGACGCCCTGCGGCGCGTCGACGCCACCGGACTCGACGACCGGGCCCTGGCGGACGCCGTCGCCGAGCAGACCCGGCAGGCCCGGGCGGCGCTCGCTCCCGGTCGGGGCGCCATGGTGCGCGCCGTCTGGTTCGAGGCCGGGGACGAGCCCGGCCGTCTGCTGCTCGTCCTGCACCACCTGGTGGTCGACGGCGTCTCCTGGCGGATCATCCTGCCGGACCTGAAGGCCGCGTGGACGGCCGTCACCGCCGGACGCGCTCCCGAGCTCCCGCCGGTGGTCACCTCGCTGCGCAGCTGGGCCCGGCACCTGCACGCGACGGCCGGGGACCCGCGGCTGAAGGCCGACCAACTCGCCTACTGGCGGGAGACGCTCGCCGGCCCGGACCCGCTCCTGACCGCACGCCGGCTGGACCCGCGGCGGGACACCGCGGACACGGTCGCGTCGCTCGCCCTGACCCTGCCGGCCGGGCCGACCGAGGCCCTGCTCACCCGGGTGCCGGCGGCGTTCCACGCCCAGGTCAACGACGTGCTC
The DNA here is from genome assembly GCF_013364235.1 of Kitasatospora sp. NA04385. NCBI lineage: Bacteria > Bacillati > Actinomycetota > Actinomycetes > Kitasatosporales > Streptomycetaceae > Kitasatospora > Kitasatospora sp. NA04385. Next base: position 6,296,729 of record NZ_CP054919.1, read on the forward strand.
CTGACCGCCTTCGCGGTCGCCGTCGCCCGGTGGCGCGGCGAGCGCGGGCTCGGCGACGGCTCGGGCGTGCTGCTGGACCTCGAAGGCCACGGACGCGACCGGACCCCCGACGGCATGGACCTCTCGCGCACCGTCGGCTGGTTCACCTCGCTGTACCCCGTCCGGCTCGACCCCGGCGCGCCCCTGGAGGACGCCGACCTCGGCGCCGCCCTGAAGCGGGTCAAGGAGCAGCTGCGCGCGGTACCGGAGGGCGGCCTCGGCCACGGCCTGCTCCGCCACCTCGACCCGCAGGCCGGCCCCGAACTGGCCGCTGCGGCCCGGCCCCAGCTGGGATTCAACTACCTCGGGCGGTTCGCCGTCCCGGGCGCGGCCGAGGCGGCGGACTGGGGCGTGGCGGCCGGCAGCGCCGCGCTCGGCGCCGGCGGCGACGCCGGTCTCGCCAGCGCGCACGCGCTCGAACTCAACGCCCTGACCGAGGACCGCCCGGACGGGCCGCACCTGGTGGCCCACTGGTCGTGGCCGGCCGGGCTGCTGTCCGAAGCCGAGGTCCGGGAACTGGCCGACGCCTGGTTCTCCCTGCTGGGCGCGCTGGTCGCCCACGCCGACGAGCCCGGCACCGGCGGCCGCACCCCCTCCGACCTGCCGCTGGTGCCGCTGACCCAGGCCGAGGTCGACCTCCTGGAGGAGGACTGCCCCGACCTGGTGGACGTCCTGCCGCTCTCCCCGCTCCAGGACGGGCTGCTGTTCCACACGCTGTTCGACGAGCAGGGCCCCGACGTCTACCTGGTCCAGTTCTTCTTCGAGCTGTCCGGGGACCTGGACCGCGCCGCGCTGCGGAACGCGGCCCGGGCCCTGCTGCGGCGCCACCCCAACCTCCGGGCCTCCTTCCGGCACCTCGGACTGGACCGGCCCGTGCAGGTCGTCCACGGGGACGTCGAACTCCCCTGGGAGGAGATCGACCTCAGCGGCCTCGCCCCGACCGCGGCGAAGGCCGAGGTCGACCGGATCGTGGCCGCCGACCGGACGCGGCGCTTCGACCCGGCGCAGGCACCGCTCCTGCGCGGCACGGTCGTCCGCCTCGCCGCCGACCGCCACCTGCTGCTGCTGACCAACCACCACCTGATCCTGGACGGCTGGTCCATGCCGGCCCTCGTGCAGGACCTGCTGGCCCTCCACGACCAGGACGGCGACACCGCCGGCCTGCGCGCCGTCACCCCGTACCGGGACTACCTCGCCTGGCTCGGCGAGCAGGACCGCGCGGCCGCCGAGGAGGCGTGGCGGGCGAGCCTGGCGGGTGTCGAGGAGCCCACGCTGCTGGTCACCGCGGAGGCCACCGGCGACCCGGTCGACCCCGAGCACCTGATGGTCGAGCTCCCGGAGCAGCTGAGCGCGGACCTGACCGCCACCGCCCGGCGGACCGGGCTCACCCTCAACACCGTCGTCCAGGGACTCTGGGCCGTCCTGCTCGGCCGGCTCACCGGCCGCGACGACGTGGTCTTCGGCGCGACCGTCTCCGGCCGCCCGGCACAGCTGCCCGGCATCTGGTCGACTCCCGGCCTGTTCATCAACACCGTGCCGGTGCGGGTGCGCCTGGCGGAGCACGAGACCGTCCTCGAACTGCTCACCCGCGTGCAGGACGAGCAGTCCGACCTGATGGACCACCACCACCTCGGGCTCGCCGAGATATTCAAGGCCGCGGGTACCGGCGAGCTCTTCGACACGCTCGCGGTCTTCGAGAACTACCCCGAGGGCTACGACGCGCTGCGCTCGCCCTCCGGCCGGATCCGGGTCACCGACGTGGACGGGCGGGACGCCACGCACTACCCGCTCACCCTGACGGTGATCCCGGGCACCCGGCTCAGGCTCCGGTTCGGCTACCGCCCCGAGCTGCTGTCCCCCGCGGAGACCGACCGGCTGGCCGCGCGCCTGCGCCGACTCGTCGAGGCCGTGGTGGCCGACCCGGACCGCCGGGTCGCGGACCTGGACGCGCTGCTGCCGGAGGAGCGCCACCGGCTGCTGACCGAGTGGAACGACACCCGGCGCGAGGTCCCCGACGTCGCCGTCTTCCACCTCGTCGAGGCGCAGGCGGCCCGGACCCCGGGCGCCGTCGCGGTCAAGGACGGCGCGGACGAGCTGACCTACGCCGAACTGGACCGGCGGGCCAACCGGCTCGCCCGCGCACTGGTCGACCGCGGTGCCGGTGCCGAACGGTTCGTCGCCCTGGCGCTGCCGCGCGGTGCGGACCTGGTGGTCGCGGCGCTGGCCGTGCTCAAGACCGGTGCGGCCTACGTGCCGATCGAGCTGAGCCACCCCGCCGACCGGATCTCCTACCTGCTCTCCGACGCGCGCCCGGTGCTCGTGGTCAGCGACACGGCGTCCGCCTCCGGGCTCCCGGCGGACGACGCCACCCCGCGGCTGCTGCTCGACCAGCCCGGTGTCCGGGCCGCACTGGCCGCGGCCGCGGAGCACGGCCTGGAGGACGACGAGCGGCTGAGCCCGTTCTCCACGCTCCACCCCGCGTACGTGATCCACACCTCGGGTTCGACCGGCCGCCCCAAGGGCGTCGTGGTCCACCACCGGGCCATGAGCGCGTACGTGCAGTGGGCGCGGGAGGCGTACCCGAGCCTGGCCGACCGGTCGCTGCTGCACTCGCCGGTGTCCTTCGACCTCACGGTGACCGCGCTCCACGGGCCGCTCACGCTCGGCGGCTGCGTCGAGATCGCGTCGCTGGAGGAGGAGGACGGCCGGGCGGCCGGGCCGGAGACGGGCGCGGAGCGCACCGGCTTCCTCAAGGTGACGCCGAGCCACCTCGCGCTGCTGAGCACGCTGCCGGAGCGGTTCTCGCCCACCGGGGAACTGGTCGTCGGCGGCGAACAGCTGCGCGGAGAGGTGCTGGCCGAGTGGCGCGACAGCCGCCCCGGGGCCACCGTCGTCAACGAGTACGGCCCGACCGAGGCCGCCGTCGGCTGCGTCGTCCACGTGGTGGGCCCGGCCGACGACGTCCCCGCCGGACCGGTGCCGATCGGCCGGCCGGTCTGGAACACCCGGATCTACGTCCTCGACCGCGGCCTGCACCCGGTGCCGGCCGGAGCGCCCGGCGAGCTCTACATCGCCGGGTCCCAGCTGGCCCGCGGCTACCTCAACCGGCCGGACCTGTCGGCGCAGCGGTTCGTCGCCGACCCGTTCGGCGACCCGGGCACCCGGATGTACCGCACCGGTGACGTCGCCCGGTGGAGCGGCGACGGCCGGCTCGAGTACCTGGGCCGGGTCGACGAACAGGTCAAGGTGCGCGGCTACCGGATCGAGCTGGGCGAGATCGAGGCGGTGCTGGCCGCCCACCCGGACGTGGCCCACGTCGCGGTGATCGACCGGGAGGACGGTCCGGGCGGCAAGCGCCTGGTCGGCTACGTCGTCCCGGCCGCCCACCGGCGGCCCGACCCGGCGGAGCTGCGGGAGCACGCCGGACGGACGCTCCCCGCGTACATGGTGCCGTCGGCCGTGGTCCTGCTGGACGCCCTCCCGCTGACCGGGAACGGCAAGCTGGACCGCCGTGCCCTGCCGGCCCCCGCCGCGGGAGCGGCGGCCCGGGACGGCCGGGAGGCGCGGACACCGCGCGAGCAGCTCCTCGCCGGGATCTTCGCCGAGGTGCTGGGCCTGCCGCGGGTGGGCCTCGACGACGACTTCTTCGCCCTGGGCGGGGACAGCATCGTCTCGATCCAGGTGGTCTCCCGGGCCCGCCGGGCGGGCCTGGCACTCACCCCGCGGAACGTATTCGAACACAAGACGGTGGAGGCGCTGGCGGCGATGGGGGACGACGTGCGGGACTCGCAGGAGAGCGGCGCGGCCGACGACGGGACCGGCACCGTCCCCCTTCCCCCGGTGGTGCACGCGCTGCGCGACCAGGGCGCCCCGATCGACGGCTACAGCCAGTCCGCGCTGCTGGTCGTGCCGGCCCGGCTCGGCGCCGAGCGGCTGGCGGACGCGCTGCAGGCCGTCCTGGACCACCACGACGCGCTGCGCATGCGGCTGTCACGGGTGGGGGGCTTCGTGTGGGGCCTCGAGGTCACGCCCCGGGGCACGCTGCGGGCCGACGGGTTGATCCGGCGGGTGGACGTGGCCGGCCTCCCGGAGGACCGGCTGCGCACCACGATCGCGGAGCACACCGGGGCGGCCCGCGGCCGGCTGTCGCCCGAGGCCGGGACCACCGTCCAGGCCGTCTGGTTCGACGCCGGGGACGAGCCCGGCCGACTGCTGCTCGTGCTGCACCACCTGGTGGTCGACGGCGTGTCCTGGCGCATCCTGCTGCCCGACCTCGCCGCGGCCTGGCACGCGGTCGCGCAGGAGCGCACGCCCGAACTCGACCCGGTGGGAACCTCGTTCCGCACCTGGGCGACGGAGCTGGCCCGGCTGGCCCAGGACCCGGCCCGCTACGAGGAGATCCCGGTCTGGACCGGGATGCTCGGGGGTGCCGACGTGCCGCTCGCCGGCCGGCCGCTCCAGCCGGCGCGCGACACCGCCGCGACCGCCCGCAGCCTGCGCCTGAGCCTGGACGCCGACGAGACGGCGGCCCTGCTGACCAAGGTGCCGGCGGCGTGCCACGGGCGGATCAACGACGTCCTGCTGACCGGTCTGGCGCTCGCGGTGGGCACCTGGCGCCGCCGCCGCGGCCTGGGCGAGGACAGCGGCGTCCTGGTCGACCTGGAAGGCCACGGGCGCGAGGAGGAGGCCGTCGCCGGCGCCGACCTGTCGCGCACGGTGGGCTGGTTCACCAGCAGGTTCCCGGTCCGGGTGGACCCGGGGGCGATCGACGGCACCGCGCTGTCGGGCGGCGGTGCGGCGCTCGGCCGGGCGCTCGCACAGGTGCGGGACCAGCTGCGGGCGGTGCCGCAGAACGGCCTCGGCTACGGGCTGCTGCGGCACCTGAACCCGCAGACCGCACCGGTGCTCGCCGGCCTCGGCAAGCCCCAGATCGGCTTCAACTACCTGGGCCGCTTCTCCGCGAACGAGGTCTTCGGCCCCTCCGGCTGGGCGGCGGACGCGCAGGACGGCGCGCTCGGCGGCAGCGGCGACCCGGCGATGCCGTTCGACCACCCGCTGGAGCTCACCGCGCTCGCCGAGGACGGCGCCCGGGGGCCGCTGCTCACCGCCACCTGGACGTGGCCCGACGCCCTGTTCACCGAGGCGGACGTCCGCGAGCTCGCCGAGGGCTGGTTCTCGGCGCTGCGGGCACTGATCGCCTTCGCGGCCGACGCCGACCCCTCCGCGCTGACCCCGGCCGCCCTGCCGCTGGTCGACCTCGGCCAGGCCGAGGTCGACCGGCTCCGGGCCGACCTGCCGGACCTCGCCGACGTGCTGCCGCTGGCCCCGCTGCAGGAGGGGCTGCTCTTCCACGCCCTGTACGACGACGAGGGCGACGACGTCTACAACGTGCAGCTGCGGCTCGACCTCACCGGGCAGGTCTCGTCGGCCGGGCTCAGGGAGGCGGCGCGGGCGCTGCTGGCCCGCCGGCCCAACCTCCGGGCGGCCTTCCGGCACGAGGGCCTGGAGCACCCGGTCCAGGTGATCCCCGCGGCGTCGGAACCGGAGTGGGAGGAGCACGACCTCTCCGGGCTCGACCCGGCGGCCCGGGAGGCCGAACTGGCCCGCATCACGGCCGGGGCACGGGCACGGCGCTTCGACGTCTCCGTCCCGCTCCTGCTCCGCTTCACGCTCGTGAAGCTCGGCGCCGACCGGTACCGGTTCCTGCTGACGAACCACCACATCCTGCTGGACGGCTGGTCGATGCCGCTCCTGGTGCGCGAGCTCTTCGCGCTGTACGCCGCGCGGGGCGCCGAGGGCGACCTCGCCCCCGCCGCCGAGTACAAGGACTATCTGGCCTGGCTGGGACGCCAGGACCGGTCCGCCTCCGAGACCGCCTGGCGCGAGGTGCTGGCCGGGCTGGAGGAGCCGACCCTGCTGGCACCCGGCGGCGCCGACCGGCGGGCGCAGAGCCCCGACCGGATCGTCCTGGAGCTGCCGGAGGACCTCACCGACCGGCTGACCCGGACCGCCCGTGAGCGCGGGCTGACGCTGAACACCGTGCTCCAGACCGCCTGGGGCATCCTGCTCGGCGGGCTGACCGGGCGGGACGACGTGGTCTTCGGCACGACCGTCTCCGGCCGTCCGCCGGAGGTCGCCGGTGTCGAGGAGATGATCGGGCTCTTCATCAACACCGTTCCGGTCCGGGTGGACCTGAGCCCGGAGAAGCCGCTGTCGCAGGTCATGGCGGAGCTGCAGGGCCGCCAGCTGCTGGTGATGGACCACCAGCACGTCGGCCTGACCGACATCCAGCGGGCGGCCGGGCAGGGCGAGCTGTTCGACACCCTCCTCGTCTTCGAGAACTACCCGCTCGACCCCGAGGTCCTCCGGCTGCCCGGGACGGACCTGCGGGTGACCGACGTCGCGGTGGTGGACGGCACGCACTACACGGCGTCGCTGATCGTGCTTCCCGGCGCCCGGCTGAAGCTGTACCTCGACTTCCGCCCCGACCTCCTCGCCAGGCCGGCCGCCGAACTGATGGCCGAGCGTTTGCGGGTGGTGTTGGGGGCTTTGGTGGAGGGGCCTGGGGTGTTGGTGGGTCGGGTGGGTGTGGTGTTGCCGTCGGAGCGTGGGCGGTTGTTGGGTGAGTGGTCGTCGGGTGCTGGTGTGGGTGTGGGTGTGGGGTTGTCGGGTTCGGTGCAGGGGGTGTTTGCGGAGCGGGTGGCGGAGGCTCCGGATGCGGTGGCGTTGGTGTGTGGGGGTGTCGAGGTTTCGTACGGGGAGTTGGATGCGCGGTCGAATCGGTTGGCGCGTCGTCTGGTGGCTTCGGGGGTGGGTGCGGAGTCGTTGGTGGCGTTGTTGATGGATCGTTCGGTGGATGTGGTGGTGGCGACGTTGGCGGTGTTGAAGGCCGGTGGTGCGTATGTGCCGTTGGACGGTCGTGCGCCGGTGGGTCGGTTGGTGTCGGTGGTGGCGGGGACTGCGGCGTCGGTGGTGTTGGCGGATGCGGGTTCGTTGTCGGTGGCGGGTGAGGTGGTGGCGGCTGCGGGTGGTGTGGCCGAGGTGGTGTTGGTGGGTGTGGGTGATGGTTTGTCGGAGTGGTCGGCTGAGGGTTTGGGGGTGGTGGGTGAGTCGGGGGCGTTGGCGTATGTGATGTTCACGTCGGGGTCGTCGGGGGTGCCCAAGGGTGTGGCGGTGGCGCATGGGGATGTGTTGGCGTTGGTGTCGGATTCGGCGTTCGGGGGTGGGGCGCATGAGCGGGTGCTGGTGCATTCGCCGCATGCGTTCGACGCGTCGACGTACGAGGTGTGGGTGCCGTTGCTGTCGGGTGGTACGGCGGTCATCGCCCCGCCCGGCGAACTCGACGTGGCCACGATCGAACGGACCCTGGCCCAGGAGCGGGTGACCGCACTGTTCATGACCACCGGTCTGTTCCGCCTGGTGGCGGAGGAGGCGCCGCAGGCGTTCGCCGGCGTCCGCCAGGTGTGGACCGGCGGCGACGCGGTGCCCGCCGAAGGGCTGCGCCGCGTGCTGGAAGCATGCCCGCAGACCGTCGTCGTCGATGTGTACGGTCCGACGGAGACGACGACGTTCGCGACGTCGTTCCCGATGGAGTCGGTGGGGGCGGTGCCGGAGGTGGTGCCGATCGGCCGGCCGCTGGACGGCATGCGCACGTACGTGCTGGACGGTGCGTTGCGGTTGGTGGTGCCGGGTGTGGTGGGTGAGTTGTACATCGCGGGTGAGGGGGTGGCGCGCGGGTATCTGGGGCGTCCTGGTCTGACGGGGGAGCGTTTCATCGCCGACCCGTTCGGCCCTTCCGGCTCCCGGATGTACCGCACGGGTGACCTGGTGCGGTGGGGTGCGGGAGGTGTGCTGGAGTTCGTGGGCCGGGCGGACTTCCAGGTGAAGGTGCGCGGCTTCCGGATCGAGCTGGGCGAGATCGAGAGCGCCCTCGGTGCGCACGAATCGGTGGCGCAGGCCGTGGTGCTGGTGCGTGAGGACCGGCCCGGTGACAAGCGGATCGTGGCCTACGTGGTGCCGAAGCACGGTGTCGTGCCGGTGCCGGTGCCGGTGCCGGTGCCGGAGCTGCGGGCGTACGTGCGGTCGGTGCTGCCGGAGTACATGGTGCCGTCGGTGTTCGTGGAGTTGGCGGCGCTGCCGTTGACGCCGAACGGGAAGCTGGACCGCAAGGCGCTGCCCGTTCCCGACACCACCGGCACGACCGAGGGCCGGGCACCGCGCACGCCGCAGGAGGAGATCCTGTGCAGCCTCTTCACCGAGGTGCTGGGGGTCGACGGCGTCGGTGTCGACGACGGTTTCTTCGAGCTGGGTGGTCATTCGCTGCTGGCGACGCGTCTGGTGTCTCGGGTGCGTTCGGTGTTCGGGGTGGAGGTGCCGATCCGGGCGGTGTTCGAGGCGCCGACGGTGGCGGGTCTGGCGGCGCGGATCGGTGATGCGGACGGGGCTCGGGCGGCGTTGGTGCCGGTGGAGCGTCCGGAGCGGGTGCCGCTGTCGTTCGCCCAGCGCCGGCTGTGGTTCATCAACCGCTTCGACGGCCAGAGCGCGACCTACAACATGCCGTTGGCGATGCGGCTGTCGGGCGAGCTGGACCGGGCTGCCCTGCAGGCGGCGCTGGCGGACGTGGTGGAGCGGCACGAGAGCCTGCGCACCGTGTTCCCCGAGACCGACGGCATTCCGTCCCAGCAGGTGCTGGCGGCGCAGGAGGCCGTTCCGACGCTCCGGGTGGTGGACGCCACCGAGGAGACCCTGGAGGCCCAGGTCGCCGCGGCTGCCGCGCAGGGCTTCGACCTGGAGCGGGTGCCCCCGCTGCGGGCGCACCTCTTCGCCCTGGGCGAGCGGGAGCACGTGCTGCTGCTGGTGCTGCACCACATCGCCGGTGACGGCTGGTCGATGGCGCCGCTGGCGAACGACCTCGCGACGGCCTACGCCGCCCGCACCGCGGGCGGGGCCCCGGCCTGGGCCCCGCTGCCGGTGCAGTACGTGGACTACACGCTCTGGCAGCAGGGGGAACTCGGCGACGAGGACGACCCGGACAGCGCGCTGGCCGCGCAGCTGGCCTACTGGACGAAGGAACTCGCCGGAATCCCGGACGAGTTGGAGCTGCCGACGGACCGGCCCCGGCCCGCCGTGTCGAGCTTCCGGGGCGGAGCGGTCCTCCACCGGATCGACCCGGAGGTGCACCGCGCGCTGGTCGCCCTGGCCCGGGAGAGCGGTGCCAGCCTGTTCATGGTCCTGCAGGCCGCACTGGCCGGCCTGCTGAGCCGCCTCGGCGGGAGCACGGACATCCCGATCGGAACCGCGATCGCCGGACGCACCGACGAGGCCCTGAACGACCTGGTCGGCTTCTTCGTCAACACCCTGGTCCTGCGGACCGACACCTCCGGGAACCCGACCTTCCGCGAACTGCTGAACCGGGTGCGGAGCACCGACCTGGCGGCCTACGCGCGCCAGGACCTGCCGTTCGAGCGCCTGGTCGAGGTCGTCAACCCCGACCGGACCAGCTCCCGGAACCCGCTCTTCCAGGTCGCGCTGGGCCTGGAGAACGTCGCCGAGGAGCGCTGGGAACTGCCCGGGCTGGTCACCGTCCGGGAACAGATCGGCATGAAGGTCGCCCGGTTCGACCTGCTGTTCAGCTTCCGCGAACGGTACGCCGCGGACGGGACCGCGGACGGCCTGGACGGCTTCATCGAGTTCAGCACGGACCTGTTCGACCAGCCGACCGTCGACGCGCTGGCACGACGCCTCGGGCGCCTGCTCCGCACGGTGGCGGCGGACCCGGACCGTCGGCTCGGCGGGCTGGACGTGCTCGAACCGGCCGAGCGCCGACGCGCCCTCGTGGACTGGAACGACACCGCGCGGGACGTCGTCCCGGCGACGTTCGCGGAGCTCTTCGCGGCCCGGGTCGCCGAGGCCCCGCAGAGCGTCGCCGTGCGGTACGAGGACGTCGAGGTCGGCTACGCCGAACTCGACCGGCGGGCCGCCCGGCTGGCCGACCGGCTCACCACCCTCGGCGCCGCCCCCGAACGCATCGTCGCCCTGGCGCTGCCCCGGTCGGTGGAGCTCGTGGTCGCCGTCCTCGCCGTCTTCAAGACCGGCGCGGCCTACCTCCCGGTGGACCCGGCGTACCCGGCCGAGCGGATCGCCTACATGCTCGACGACGCCCGCCCGGCCCTGCTGATCACCGACGCGGCGGGCCAGGACCGGCTGAGCGCGGCGGAGACGGCCCGGGTCGCCGTCCTGGAGGGCGGGGACGAGCTGCGCCTGATCGCCGGTGCGCCGGCGGACGGTGCCGCGGCCACCCGGTCGGCGGCGTCGCCCGCGAACGCGGCGTACGTCATCTACACGTCGGGCTCGACCGGCCGGCCCAAGGGCGTGGTGGTCTCCCACGCGGGTGTGGCCAACCTGGCCCGCGCGCAGATCGAGGCGTTCGAGGTCGACGGCCGGAGCCGGGTCCTGCAGTTCGCGTCGCCCAGCTTCGACGCGGCCTTCTGGGAGCTGTGCATGGGCCTGCTCTCCGGAGCGACCCTGGTGACCGCACCCGCCGAGCGGCTGCGGCCCGGAGCGCCGCTGGCCGAACTCGTGGCCGGGCACGGCGTCACCCACGCGACGCTGCCGCCGGTGGCACTCGCGGTGATGGAGCCGGACGCCCTTCCGTCGGTGAGCACCCTGGTGGTGGCCGGTGAGGCCACCTCGGCGGAGCTGACCGCCGGGTGGGCGGTCGGCCGCCGGATGATCAACGCCTACGGCCCCACCGAGACGACCGTGTGCGCCACCATGAGTTCCCCGCTCGTGCCGGGACAGCTCCCGCCGATCGGCGGGCCGCTGCCGAACACCCGGGTGTACGTGCTCGACTCGGCCCTCACCCCGGTGCTGCCGGGCGTGGTCGGGGAACTGTACGTCGCCGGGATCCAGCTGGCGCGCGGGTACCTGGGGCGCCCCGGCCTGTCGGCGGAGCGCTTCGTCGCGGACCCGTACGGGCCGGCCGGCTCCCGGATGTACCGCACCGGCGACCTGGCGCGCCGGCGGACCGACGGCGTCCTGGAGTTCGTCGGCCGTGCCGACGAGCAGGTCAAGATCCGCGGCTTCCGGATCGAGCGCGGCGAGATCGAGTCGGTGCTCCGGCAGCACCCGCAGGTCGCCCGGGCGGCGGTCGTGGCCCGGGAGGACCGGCCCGGAGAGCGGCAGCTGGTCGGGTACGTCGTCCCGGAGGGGACCGCCTCCCCGGAGCGCGACCAGGCCCGCGAGGGGCAGCAGGTCGACGACTGGCAGGCGATCTTCGAAGCCGAGTACGGCGACGACGGCGTGACCGAGTGGGGCGAGAACTTCTCGGGCTGGAACAGCAGTTACGACGGCACCGAGATCCCGCTGGAGGAGATGCGGGAGTGGCGTGCCGCCACCGTCGACCGCATCCTGGAGACCCGGCCCCGACGGGTCCTCGAACTCGGCGTCGGCAGCGGGCTGATCCTGGCCAAGGTCGCGCCGCACTGCGAGACCTACTGGGGGACCGACTTCTCCGCCGAGGCGATCGAGGCGCTCCGGGGCCAGGTCGAGGGCCGCCCGGAGCTGGTCGACCGGGTCGAGCTCAGGGCCCAGGCCGCCCACGTCGTGGACGGCCTGCCCACCGGGTACTTCGACCTGGTCGTCGTCAACTCCGTGGCCCAGTACTTCCCGAACGCCGACTACCTGGTCGACGTGATCCGGCAGGCCGTGGACCTGATCGTGCCCGGGGGCGCCGTCTTCCTGGGCGACCTGCGCAACCTGCGCTCGCAGCGGGCCTTCCAGACGGCCGTCAAGCTCGACACCTGGCAGCCCTCGGACGGGATCGGGGCACTCCGCCGCAGCGTCGAGCAGGGCGTGGTGATGGAGAAGGAACTCCTCGTCGACCCGGAGCTCTTCGCGGTGATCGAGGACCTGGTCGACGGCCTGGAGTCGGTCGACGTCCAGCTCAAGCGCGGCGTCCACCACAACGAGCTGAGCCGCCACCGGTACGACGTGCTGCTGAAGAAGCGGTCCGGGCCGGTCGAGCCGGACCGGTTCCCGCAGCCGGTGCCGCAGTGGCGGTGGGGCACCGACGTGACCGGCCCGGGCGAGCTCGTCGCGCACCTGGAGGGCACCCGGCCCGGCAGCCTGCGGCTGCTGGACGTGCCGGACCTGCGGCTCGTCGGCGAGGTCGCCGCGATGCGGGCGCTGGACTCCGGCCGGGACGCCGAGGCCGTCCTGACCGCCCACGCCCTTCGTGACGGCGTCGACCCGGAGGAGCTGTACGCGGTCGGTGACCGGCTGGGCTACCGGGTGAGCATCGCCTGGTCGGGCAGCTCGGTCGGCCACATGGACGTGGTCCTCACCGACCCGTCCGCCGCACCCGGCGCCGATCCGAGCGCCTGGCGGCTCGGCCACCCGGCCGCGAACCCCGGGACGCCGCTGTCCGGCTACACCAACGACCCGGCGGCCTCCCGGGACGTCGGAGCACTGGTGCGCTCCCTCCGGTCGTTCCTGGCCGAGCGCCTGCCCGAGTACATGGTGCCGGCGGCCTTCGTGCCGCTGGACACCCTGCCGGTCACCCCGAACGGCAAGCTGGACCAGAAGGCCCTGCCGGCCCCGGACTTCGGGGCGGCGGCCGCCGGCCGGCCTCCGCGCACCGACCGCGAGAAGGTGCTCTGCTCGATCTTCTGCGAGGTGCTGGGCCTGCCGGAGGTCGGCGTGGACGGCAACTTCTTCGAGCTCGGCGGCGACAGCATCATCTCCATCCAACTGGTGAGCCGGGCCCGGCAGGCCGGCCTCGTGATCTCGCCGCAGGACGTCTTCACGGCGAAGACCGTGGAGGCCCTGGCGGAGGTCGCGACCGAACCGGAGGAACCGGAGGCCACCGAACCGGACGGCGCGGCCGATCCGGACGACGGTGTCGACCTCGCCCTGGCCGGGCTGAGCGACATCGAACTGGACTTCCTGAACGACGACATGGGGGACTCGGAATGAGCAAGTCGAAGATCGAGGCCGTGCTGCCGCTGACGCCGCTGCAGGAGGGGCTGCTCTTCCACGCCCTGTACGACGAGCAGGGCCCGGACCTGTACGCGACCCAGTTCAGCCTCGACCTCGCCGGCCCGCTGGACACCGAGCGGTTGGCCGGGGCGGCCGACACGGTGATCCACCGGCACGCCAACCTCCGGGTGGGATTCCGCCACGAGCGGCTCGTCAACCCCGTCCAGGTCGTCCCCGCCAAGGTCCGCGTCCCGTGGAGCGTCGTCGACCTCTCCGCCCTCGGCGAGAGCGAGCGGGAGGCGGAGGCCAAGCGCCTGTGCGAGGAGGAGCGGGGCCGCCGCTTCGACCTGGCGCGCCCGCCGCTGGTCCGCTTCCTGGTGCTCAGGCTCGCGCCCGAGCTGTACCGGTTCGTCATGACGAACCACCACATCCTGCTGGACGGCTGGTCCGTACCCCTGCTCATGCGCGAGCTCTTCACCCTGTACGCCACCGGGGGCGACGCGACCGCGCTGCCCCGGGTGACGCCGTACCGGGACTACCTGGCCTGGCTCGGCAAGCGGGACCGCGAGGCCGCCAGGGAAGCGTGGCGGACGGCCCTGGGCGACGTGGAGGGACCGACCCTGCTCGGGCCGGCGGACGCGGTGCCCGCCCCGACCACGCCGGAGCGCGTCTTCACCGATCTCACGCCCGAGTTCACGACGGCCCTGACCGGGCTGGCCCGGCGCAACGGCATCACCGTCAACAGCCTGGTCCAGGCCGCCTGGGCGGTGCTGCTCGGCGGGCTGACGGGGCAGGACGAGGTGGTCTTCGGCGCGACCGTCTCCGGCCGTCCGCCGGAGATCCCCGGCATCGAGAACATGATCGGCCTGTTCCTCAACACGCTGCCCGTGTGCGTCCGGATGCGGCCCGACGAGTCGCTGATCGGACTCGCCACCCGCATCCAGGAGGAGCAGACCCGGCTGCTGAGCCACCAGCACCTCGGCCTGGCGGAGATCCAGGCCCTGGTGGGGCGGGGCGAGCTGTTCGACACCCTGACCGTCTTCGAGAGCTACCCGATCGACTCCGAGGCCGCCAAGCTGCCCGGGACCGGGCTGAGCGTCGTCGGGAACGACGGCACGGACTTCAGCCACTACCCGATCACCTTCTTCGCCATCCCGGGCGAGCGGCTGCACCTGCGGCTCTCCTACCGCCCCGACCTGTTCGAGCGCGACGTCGTCGACGGGATGCTCCAGCGTTTGCGGGTGGTGTTGGGGGCTTTGGTGGAGGGGCCCGGGGTGTTGGTGGGTCGGGTGGGTGTGGTGTTGCCGTCGGAGCGTGGGCGGTTGTTGGGTGAGTGGTCGTCGGGTGCTGGTGTGGGTGCTGGTGTGGGTGTGGGTGTGGGGTTGTCGGGTTCGGTGCAGGGGGTGTTTGCGGAGCGGGTGGCGGAGGCTCCGGATGCGGTGGCGTTGGTGTGTGGGGGTGTCGAGGTTTCGTACGGGGAGTTGGATGCGCGGTCGAATCGGTTGGCGCGTCGTCTGGTGGCTTCGGGGGTGGGTGCGGAGTCGTTGGTGGCGTTGTTGATGGATCGTTCGGTGGATGTGGTGGTGGCGACGTTGGCGGTGTTGAAGGCCGGTGGTGCGTATGTGCCGTTGGACGGTCGTGCGCCGGTGGGTCGGTTGGTGTCGGTGGTGGCGGGGACTGCGGCGTCGGTGGTGTTGGCGGATGCGGGTTCGTTGTCGGTGGCGGGTGAGGTGGTGGCGGCTGCGGGTGGTGTGGCCGAGGTGGTGTTGGTGGGTGTGGGTGATGGTTTGTCGGAGTGGTCGGCTGAGGGTTTGGGGGTGGTGGGTGAGTCGGGGGCGTTGGCGTATGTGATGTTCACGTCGGGGTCGTCGGGGGTGCCCAAGGGTGTGGCGGTGGCGCATGGGGATGTGTTGGCGTTGGTGTCGGATTCGGCGTTCGGGGGTGGGGCGCATGAGCGGGTGCTGGTGCATTCGCCGCATGCGTTCGATGCGTCGACGTACGAGGTGTGGGTGCCGTTGTTGTCGGGTGGTACGGCGGTCATCGCTCCGCCCGGCGAACTCGACGTGGCCACGCTGACCCGGGTGATCGAAGAGGAGGACGTCACCGGCCTGTGGATGACGGCCGGTCTGTTCCGTCTGGTGGCGGAGGAGGCGCCGCAGGCGTTCGCCGGTGTCCGCCAGGTGTGGACCGGCGGCGACGTCGTGCCCGCGGAGGCCGTGAAGCGGGTTCTCGAGGTGTGCCCCGGGACCACGGTGGTGGACGGCTACGGTCCGACGGAGACGACGACGTTCGCGACGTCGTTCCCGATGGAGTCGGTGGGGGCGGTGCCGGAGGTGGTGCCGATCGGCCGGCCGCTGGACGGCATGCGCACGTACGTGCTGGACGGTGCGTTGCGGTTGGTGGTGCCGGGTGTGGTGGGTGAGTTGTACATCGCGGGCGAGGGGGTGGCGCGCGGGTACCTGAACCGTCCGGGTCTGACGGGGGAGCGTTTCGTCGCGGATCCGTTCGGGCCGGGGGGTTCGCGGATGTATCGCACGGGTGATCTGGTGCGGTGGGGTGCGGGGGGTGTGCTGGAGTTCGTGGGCCGGGCGGATTTCCAGGTGAAGGTGCGTGGTTTCCGGATCGAGTTGGGTGAGATCGAGGCGGCGGTCGCCGGTTTCGAGGGTGTGGCGCAGGCGGTGGTGCTGGTGCGTGAGGACCGGCCCGGTGACAAGCGGATCGTGGCCTACGTGGTGCCGAAGCACGGTGTCGTGCCGGTGCCGGAGCTGCGGGCGTACGTGCGGTCGGTGCTGCCGGAGTACATGGTGCCGTCGGTGTTCGTGGAGCTGGCGGCGCTGCCGTTGACGCCGAACGGGAAGCTGGACCGCAAGGCGCTGCCGGTGCCCGGTGGGTCGGGCGCCGCGCACGCCGCAGGAGGAGATCCTGTGCAGCCTCTTCACCGAGGTGCTGGGGGTCGACGGCGTCGGTGTCGACGACGGTTTCTTCGAGCTGGGCGGTCATTCGCTGCTGGCGACGCGTCTGGTGTCTCGGGTGCGTTCGGTGTTCGGGGTGGAGGTGCCGATCCGGGCGGTGTTCGAGGCGCCGACGGTGGCGGGTCTGGCGGCGCGGATCGGTGATGCGGACGGGGCCCGGGCGGCGCTGGTGCCGGTGGTGCGTCCGGAGCGGGTGCCGCTGTCGTTCGCCCAGCGCCGGCTGTGGTTCATCAACCGCTTCGACGGCCGGAGCGCGACCTACAACATGCCGTTGGCGATGCGGCTGTCGGGCGCGCTGGACCGGGCTGCCCTGCAGGCGGCGCTGGCGGACGTGGTGGAGCGGCACGAGAGCCTGCGCACCGTGTTCCCCGAGACCGACGGCGTCCCGTCCCAGCAGGTGCTGGCGGCGCAGGAGGCCGTTCCGACGCTCCGGGTGGTGGACGCCACCGCGCAGACCCTGGAGGCCCAGGTCGCCGCGGCCGCCGCGCAGGGCTTCGACCTGGAGCGGGTGCCCCCGCTGCGGGCGCACCTCTTCGCCCTGGGCGAGCGGGAGCACGTGCTGCTGCTGGTGCTGCACCACATCGCCGGTGACGGCTGGTCGATGGCGCCGCTGGCGGAGGATCTGGCGGCGGCGTACGCGGCTCGGGTCGATGGTGTGGCTCCGGCGTGGGCTCCGCTGCCGGTGCAGTACGTGGACTACACGCTGTGGCAGCAGCAGGTGCTCGGCGGCGAGGACGATCCGGACAGCGCGATCTCGCGTCAACTCGCTTACTGGCAGCAGGCCCTGGCCGGAATCCCGGACGAGCTCGCGCTGCCCACCGACCGGCCCCGCCCGGCCGTGCCGACCAACCGCGGTGACATGCACTACTTCCAGATCGGCCCGGAGCTCCACGGCGCCCTGGTCAAGCTCGCCCGCGAGAACGAGGCGAGCCTGTTCATGGTCCTGCAGGCGGGTCTGGCGGCGCTGCTGTCCCGGCTGGGGGCCGGCGAGGACATCCCGATCGGCAGCACGATCGCCGGACGCACCGACGACGCGCTCGACAGGCTGGTCGGTTTCTTCGTCAACATGCTGGTGCTGCGGACCGACACGTCCGGGAACCCGAGCTTCCGCGAGCTGATCGGCCGCGTCCGCGAGGCGGACCTGGCGGCCTATGCGCACCAGGACGTGCCGTTCGAGCGCCTGGTCGAGGTGGTCAACCCGGCCCGCTCGCTGTCCCGGCACCCGCTCTTCCAGGTCGCGCTGAACGTGCAGACCGTGACGGACTCCGCCGTCGGCCTCCGGGGGCTGGAGATCACGCCGGAGCCCGTCGGCATCGGTACGTCCCGCTTCGATCTGTCGTTCGGGTTTGTGGAGGTGCGGGGTGGTGATGGTGCGCCGGCGGGTTTGCGGGGGGATCTGGAGTTCAGTCTGGATCTGTTCGACGAGGTGTCGGCGGTCGGGTTGGTGGAGCGGTTGACGCGTCTGTTGGAGGCTGCGGTTGCTGATCCGCGGTTGCCGGTGGGTGAGTTGGAGGTGTTGGGGTCTGCTGAGCGTGAGCGGGTCCTGGTGGAGTGGAACGACACGGGTGCGGTGGTGGTGCCGGGTTCGGTGACGGAGTTGTTCGGGGCGCGGGTGGCGCAGTCTCCGGATGCGGTGGCGGTGGTGTGTGGGGGTGTCGAGGTCTCGTACGGGGAGTTGGATGCGCGGGTGAACCGGTTGGCGCGTCTGCTGGTGGGGCGTGGTGTGGGGCCGGGTGGGTTGGTGGGTGTGGTGCTGCCGCGGTCGGTGGATCTGGTGGTGGCGTTGCTGGCGGTGTTGAAGTCGGGTGCGGCGTATGTGCCGATCGATCCGGATCATCCGGCGGAGCGGATCGGGTTGGTGGTGGAGGATTCGGCTCCGGTGGTGGTGCTGGCGTCGGGTTCGACGGCGGGTGTGGTGTCGGGTGCCGGTGTTCCGGTGCTGGTGCTGGACGAGCCGGGAGTGGTGGCGGAACTGTCCGGGTTGTCGGGTGGTGAGCTGGGTGGTGTTGCGGTGTCTCCTGCGGATGCGGCGTATGTGATTTTCACGTCGGGTTCGACGGGTCGGCCCAAGGGTGTGGTGGTGACGCGTGGTGGTCTGGACAATTTCCTGGCCGGGATGGGTGAGTTGGTGCCGTTGTCGGATGTGGATCGTCTGGTGGCGGTGACGACGGTGTCGTTCGACATCGCGGGGTTGGAGTTGTTCCTGCCGTTGGTGTCGGGTGCGGGTGTGGTGCTGGCGTCGCGGGAGACGGTGTTGGATCCGTCGGCGTTGGGTGCGTTGCTGGTCGGTAGTGGTGCGACGGTGTTGCAGGCGACGCCTTCGTTGTGGCAGGCGTTGGTGGCGCATGTTCCGGAGTCGTTGCGTGGGCTGCGGATGCTGGTGGGTGGTGAGGCGGTGCCGGCGGTGTTGGCGCAGGGCATGGGGGCGCTGGGTGCTTCGGTGCTGAACGTGTACGGGCCGACGGAGACGACGGTGTGGTCGTCGGCGGCGGTGCTCGAGGGGGGTGCGGGTGTGCCGCCGATCGGGCGTCCGATCCGCAACACCCGGGTGTATGTGCTGGACGGTGTGCTGGGGTTGGTGGCGCCGGGTGTGGTGGGTGAGTTGTACATCGCGGGTGAGGGGGTGGCGCGCGGGTACCTGAACCGTCCTGGTCTGTCGGCGGAGCGTTTCATCGCCGACCCGTTCGGCCCTTCCGGCTCCCGGATGTATCGCACGGGTGACCTGGTGCGGTGGGGTGCGGGGGGTGTGCTGGAGTTCGTGGGCCGGGCGGACTTCCAGGTGAAGGTGCGCGGCTTCCGGATCGAGCTGGGCGAGATCGAGGCGGCGGTCGCCGGTTTCGAGGGTGTGGCGCAGGCGGTGGTGCTGGTGCGTGAGGACCGGCCCGGTGACAAGCGGATCGTGGCCTACGTGGTGCCCGGGGGTGGTGCGGTTCCGGTGGAGTCCTTGCGTGGTCATCTTCGGTCGGTGCTGCCGGAGTACATGGTGCCGTCGGTGTTCGTGGAGTTGGCGGCGTTGCCGTTGACGCCGAACGGGAAGCTGGACCGCAAGGCGCTGCCCGTTCCCGACATCGCGGGTGCGGCCGAGGGGCGGGCGCCGCGTTCCGAGCGTGAGCGTGTCCTGGCCGAGCTGTTCGCCGAGGTGCTGGGGGTCGACGGCGTCGGTGTCGACGACGGTTTCTTCGAGCTGGGCGGTCATTCGCTGCTGGCGACGCGTCTGGTGTCGCGGGTGCGTTCGGTGTTCGGGGTGGAGGTGCCGATCCGGGCGGTGTTCGAGGCGCCGACGGTGGCCGGTCTGGCGGCGCGGATCGGTGATGCGGACGGGGCCCGGGCGGCGTTGGTGCCGGTGGAGCGTCTGGAGCGTCCGGAGCGGGTGCCGCTGTCGTTCGCCCAGCGCCGGCTGTGGTTCATCAACCGCTTCGACGGCCAGAGTGCCGCCTACAACATGCCGTTGGCGATGCGGCTGTCGGGCGCACTGGACCGGGTGGCGCTGCAGGCGGCGCTGGCGGACGTGGTGGAGCGGCACGAGAGCCTGCGCACCGTGTTCCCCGAGACCGACGGCATTCCGTCCCAGCAGGTGCTGGCGGCGCAGGAGGCCGTTCCGGCGCTCCGGGTGGTGGAGGCGTCGGAGGCTTCGCTGACGGGGCTGCTGGCCGCGGAGGCGGGAACGGGTTTCGATCTGGAGCGGACTCCGCCGCTGCGGGGGAGTCTGTTCACGCTCGGCGAGCGGGAGCACGTGCTGCTGCTGGTGCTGCACCACATCGCCGGTGACGGCTGGTCGATGGGGCCGTTGGCGGAGGATCTGGCGGCGGCGTATGCGGCTCGGGTCGATGGTGTGGCTCCGGCGTGGGCTCCGCTGCCGGTGCAGTACGTGGACTACACGCTGTGGCAGCAGCAGGTGCTCGGCGGCGAGGACGACCCGGACAGTGCGATCTCGCGTCAACTCGCTTACTGGCAGCAGGCCCTGGCCGGAATCCCGGACGAGCTCGCGCTGCCCACCGACCGGCCCCGCCCGGCCCAGAGCAGTTACCGCGGCGGTCGGGTGGACATCGAGTTGGGGGCGGAGCTGCACCAGGGGCTGGCCGAGCTGGCACGCCGCAACCAGGTCAGCCTCTACATGGTGTTGCAGGCGGGTCTGGCGGCGCTGCTGTCCCGGCTGGGGGCCGGCGAGGACGTCCCGATCGGCAGCCCGATCGCCGGACGCACCGACGACGCGCTCGACAGGCTGGTCGGCTGCTTCGTCAACACCCTCGTGCTGCGGACCGATCTCTCCGGACGGCCGTCCTTCGACGAACTCCTGGTGCGGGTCCGTGAGGCGGACCTGGCGGCCTACGCGCACCAGGACGTGCCGTTCGAGCGCCTGGTCGAGGTCATGAACCCCGACCGCTCGCTGTCCCGGCACCCGCTCTTCCAGGTCGCCCTCACCCTGCAGAACACCGGCGACATCGACATCGACCTGACGGGTCTGCGCATCGCGCACCAGCCGATCGGGCTGAGCGGCTCGCGCTTCGATCTGTCGTTCGGGTTTGTGGAGGTGCGGGGTGGTGATGGTGCGCCGGCGGGTTTGCGGGGGGATCTGGAGTTCAGTCTGGATCTGTTCGACGAGGTGTCGGCGGTCGGGTTGGTGGAGCGGTTGACGCGTCTGTTGGAGGCTGCGGTTGCTGATCCGCGGTTGCCGGTGGGTGAGTTGGAGGTGTTGGGGTCTGCTGAGCGTGAGCGGGTCCTGGTGGAGTGGAATGACACGGCTGCGGCGGTGGTGCCGGGTTCGGTGACGGAGTTGTTCGGGGCGCGGGTGGCGCAGTCTCCGGATGCGGTGGCGGTGGTGTGTGGGGGTGTCGAGGTCTCGTACGGGGAGTTGGATGCCCGGGTGAACCGGTTGGCGCGTCTGCTGGTGGGGCGTGGTGTGGGGCCGGGTGGGTTGGTGGGTGTGGTGCTGCCGCGGTCGGTGGATCTGGTGGTGGCGTTGCTGGCGGTGTTGAAGTCGGGTGCGGCGTA
This sequence comes from Kitasatospora sp. NA04385, assembly GCF_013364235.1. NCBI lineage: Bacteria > Bacillati > Actinomycetota > Actinomycetes > Kitasatosporales > Streptomycetaceae > Kitasatospora > Kitasatospora sp. NA04385. Next base: position 6,317,710 of record NZ_CP054919.1, read on the forward strand.
TGTGCCGATCGATCCGGATCATCCGGCGGAGCGGATCGGGTTGGTGGTGGAGGATTCGGCTCCGGTGGTGGTGCTGGCGTCGGGTTCGACGGCGGGTGTGGTGTCGGGTGCCGGTGTTCCGGTGCTGGTGCTGGACGAGCCGGGAGTGGTGGCGGAACTGTCCGGGTTGTCGGGTGGTGAGCTGGGTGGTGTTGCGGTGTCTCCTGCGGATGCGGCGTATGTGATTTTCACGTCGGGTTCGACGGGTCGGCCCAAGGGTGTGGTGGTGACGCGTGGTGGTCTGGACAATTTCCTGGCCGGGATGGGTGAGTTGGTGCCGTTGTCGGATGTGGATCGTCTGGTGGCGGTGACGACGGTGTCGTTCGACATCGCGGGGTTGGAGTTGTTCCTGCCGTTGGTGTCGGGTGCGGGTGTGGTGCTGGCGTCGCGGGAGACGGTGTTGGATCCGTCGGCGTTGGGTGCGTTGCTGGTCGGTAGTGGTGCGACGGTGTTGCAGGCGACGCCTTCGTTGTGGCAGGCGTTGGTGGCACATGTTCCGGAGTCGTTGCGTGGGCTGCGGATGCTGGTGGGTGGTGAGGCGGTGCCGGCCGCGTTGGCGCAGGGGATGCGGGCGCTGGGTGCTTCGGTGCTGAACGTGTACGGGCCGACGGAGACGACGGTGTGGTCGTCGGCGGCGGTGCTCGAGGGGGGTGCGGGTGTGCCGCCGATCGGGCGTCCGATCCGCAACACCCGGGTGTATGTGCTGGACGGTGTGCTGGGGTTGGTGGCGCCGGGTGTGGTGGGTGAGTTGTACATCGCGGGTGAGGGGGTGGCGCGCGGGTACCTGAACCGTCCGGGTTTGTCGGGGGAGCGTTTCATCGCCGACCCGTTCGGCCCTTCCGGCTCCCGGATGTATCGCACGGGTGATCTGGTGCGGTGGGGTGCGGGGGGTGTGCTGGAGTTCGTGGGCCGGGCGGACTTCCAGGTGAAGGTGCGCGGCTTCCGGATCGAGCTGGGCGAGATCGAGAGCGCCCTCGGTGCGCACGAATCGGTGGCGCAGGCCGTGGTGCTGGTGCGTGAGGACCGGCCCGGTGACAAGCGGATCGTGGCCTACGTGGTGCCGAAGCACGGTGCACCGGCCGTCCCGGAGCTGCGGGCGCACGTGCAGTCCGTGCTGCCGGAGTACATGGTGCCGTCGGTGTTCGTGGAGTTGGCGGCGCTGCCGTTGACGCCGAACGGGAAGCTGGACCGCAAGGCCCTGCCCGTTCCCGACACCACCGGCACGACCGAGGGCCGGGCACCGCGCACGCCGCAGGAGGAGATCCTGTGCAGCCTCTTCACCGAGGTGCTGGGGGTCGACGGCGTCGGTGTCGACGACGGTTTCTTCGAGCTGGGCGGTCATTCGCTGCTGGCGACGCGTCTGGTGTCGCGGGTGCGTTCGGTGTTCGGGGTGGAGGTGCCGATCCGGGCGGTGTTCGAGGCGCCGACGGTGGCCGGTCTGGCGGCGCGGATCGGTGATGCGGAGGGGGCTCGGGCGGCGTTGGTGCCGGTGGAGCGTCCGGAGCGGGTGCCGCTGTCGTTCGCCCAGCGCCGACTGTGGTTCATCAACCGCTTCGACGGACCGAACGCTACCTACAACATCCCCATCGCCGTCCGCTTCGACGGCGAGCTGGACCGGGCGGCCCTTGAGGCGGCGCTGGCGGACGTGGTGCAGCGGCACGAGAGCCTGCGCACCGTCTTCCCCGAGACCGACGGCGTCCCGCACCAGCGGGTCCTTCCCCTGGACGAGGCCCGCCCCGGGCTGGTCGTCCTCGACGCCACCGCGCAGACCCTAGAAGACCAGCTCACCGCGGCCGCCTCGGAGGGCTTCGACCTGGAGCGGGTGCCCCCGCTGCGGGCGCACCTCTTCGCCCTGGGCGAGCAGGAGCACGTGCTGCTGCTGGTGCTGCACCACATCGCCGGCGACGGCTGGTCGACGGCACCGCTGGCGAACGACCTCGCGACGGCCTACGCCGCCCGCACCGCGGGCCGGGCACCGGCCTGGGCCCCGCTGCCGGTGCAGTACGTGGACTACACGCTGTGGCAGCAGCAGGTGCTCGGCGGCGAGGACGACCCGGACAGTGCGATCTCGCGTCAACTCGCTTACTGGCAGCAGGCCCTGGCCGGAATCCCGGACGAGCTCGCGCTGCCCACCGACCGGCCCCGCCCGGCGCAGAGCAGCCACCGCGGCGGTGGGGTGGACATCGAGTTGGGGGCGGAGCTGCACCAGGGGCTGGCCGAGCTGGCACGCCGCAACCAGGTCAGCGTCTTCATGGTGCTGCAGGCGGGTCTGGCGGCGCTGCTGTCCCGGCTGGGGGCCGGCGAGGACGTCCCGATCGGCAGCCCGATCGCCGGACGCACCGACGAGGCCCTGAACGACCTGGTCGGCTTCTTCGTCAACACCCTGGTGCTGCGGACCGACACCTCCGGCGACCCGAGCTTCCGCGAGCTGGTCGCCCGGGCCCGCGAGGCCGGACTGGCCGCCTTCGCGCACCAGGACGTGCCGTTCGAGCGCCTGGTCGAGGTGGTCAACCCCGACCGCTCGCTCTCCCGGCACCCGCTCTTCCAGGTCGCCCTCACCCTGCAGAACACCGCGGGCACCGCGGTCGAGCTGCCCGGTCTGCGCATCGAGCAGCAGCCGGTCCGCACCGACGCGGCCAAGTTCGACCTCTCCTTCACCTTCGTGGAGCAGCGGGCGGCGGACGGCACCGCGGCGGGCATCGAGGGGCGGCTGGAGTTCAGCCGCGATCTGTTCGACCAGCCGTCCGCGGACCTGCTGGCCGAGCGGCTGGGCCGCTTCCTGGCCTCGGCGGCGGCCGAACCGGCCCGTCCGATCGGGCGGGTGGACGTCCTGGCGCCCGCCGAGCGCCGCAGGATCCTCACGGAGTGGAACCCGGTTCCGACCGAGGTCCCGGAGACCGCCGGAACGATCCAGCGGTGCTTCGCCGAGCAGGTGGCCCGCACCCCCGGCGCCGTCGCGGTGCGCTGCGGGGACGAGCAGGTGACGTACGCGGAGCTGGACGCCCGGGCGAACCGGTTGGCCGACCGGCTGCTGGGGCTGGGCGTGGAGGCGCAGTCCCGGGTGGCGATCCTCCAGCGGCGCGCGGTCGACCTGGTGGTCTCCGTGCTGGCGGTGCTCAAGGCCGGTGCCGTCTACGTCCCGCTGGACGGCCGTGCCCCGGCGTCCCGGCTGGAGCGGGTGGTGCGGGAGACCGGTGCGGTCGTCCTGCTGACCGACACGGCCTCCTGGCACGACCAGTTCGCCCACGGGGCCGGCCTGGTCGTCGTCGACGCGGAGGACCGGGAGGCGGAGCGGCCCGTCGGCACTCCGACCGTCCCGGGGCATCCGGACGGTCTGGCCTACATCATGTTCACCTCGGGGTCGACCGGTGTGCCCAAGGGCGTGGCGGTGCGGCACCGCGACGTCCTCCACCTCGCCCACGACCGGGCGTTCCGCGGCGGGGCGCACGAACGGGTGCTGCTGCACTCGCCGCAGGCGTTCGACGCGTCGACCTACGAACTCTGGGTGCCGTTGCTGAACGGCGGCGAGGTCGTGGTCGCACCGGACGGCGACCTCGACGTGACGACCCTCGGGCGGACCGTCGCCCGGCACCGGGTCACCGGTCTGTGGCTGACGGCCGGACTCTTCCGGGTCCTGGCCGAGGAGGCCCCGGAGGCGCTCACCGGCGTGCGCGAGGTCTGGACCGGCGGCGACGTCGTTCCGGCCGCCGCCGTCCGGCGGGTGCGGGCGGCCTGCCCGGGCACGCTCGTGGTCGACGGCTACGGCCCGACCGAGACGACGACGTTCGCCTCGCACCACCGGCTGCTGCCCGACCGCGAACTGCCGAACTCGATCCCGATCGGGCGGCCGCTCGACAACATGCGCCTGTACGTCCTGGACCGGGGGCTCCAGCCGGTCCCCGCGGGCGTCGCCGGGGAGCTGTACATCGCCGGTGCCGGTCTGGCCCGCGGTTACTGGCAGCAGCCCGGGCTGACGGCCGACCGCTTCGTCGCCGACCCCCACGGACCGGCCGGTGAGCGGATGTACCGGACCGGGGACCTGGTGCGGTGGAACGACGAGGGCGAGCTGGTCTTCCTCGGCCGCGGCGACGACCAGGTGAAGGTGCGCGGCTTCCGGATCGCGCTGAGCGAGATCGAGGCCGCGGCCGCCGCCCACCCCGCGGTCGCCCAGGTGGCGGTCGTGGTCCGCGAGGACCGTCCGGGCGACAAGCGGCTGACGGCCTACCTGGTCGCGGCCCCGGGCGCCGGGCTCCCGCACGCCGAGCTGCGCGACCACCTGGCGGGGACCCTGCCCGACTACATGGTCCCGGCGGCCCTCGTCACGCTCGAGCGGCTGCCGCTGACCGCCAACGGGAAGCTCGACTACCGGGCCCTGCCGGCGCCGGAGTTCACCCCGGTCGGCCCGGGCCGCGCGCCGCGCACGGAGCCGGAGCGGATCCTCGCCGGGCTGTTCGCCGAGACGCTCGGCCTGCCGGAGGCCGGGGTCGAGGACAGCTTCTTCGACCTGGGCGGCGACAGCATCGTCTCCATCCAGCTGGTGAGCCGGGCCCGCCGGGCCGGTCTGGTGCTGACACCGCGGGACGTCTTCCGGCACCGCACGGTGGCGGCGCTGGCCGCGGTGGCGGTGCCGGTGGGCGGGGAGCAGGACCAGCCGGAGGACGTCGGCACCGGCCCGGTGGAGCCCGGCCCGATCGTGCACTGGCTGCACGGACTGGGCGGTCCGGTCGACGAGTTCAACCAGTCGATGCCGGTGCCGGTGCGGCCCGGACAGGAACCGGGGATCCTCGCGGCGGCGCTCCAGGCGGTCCTGGACCACCACGACGCCCTGCGCACGGTCGCGAACCGCTCCGAGGCGGACGGCCCGTGGCGGTTCGAGATCGGGCCGCGCGGCTCGGTCGACGCGCGGGACCGCATCGACCGGGTCGACGTGTCCGGGCTGGACGCGGCGGCCCGCCGGACGGTGGTCGCGGAGCACTTCCGGGCGGCCAAGAAGCGGCTCGACCCGGAGCACGGCGGGATGGTCCGCGCGGTGTACTTCGACGCCGGTGCCGACGAGCCGGGCCAACTGCTGCTGGTCCTGCACCACTTCGTCGTCGACGGAGTCTCCTGGCGGATCCTGGTGCCCGACCTGCAGGCCGCGGTCGAGGCGCTGGAGGCGGGCGCGCAGCCGGAGCTCGCTCCGGTGGGCACCTCGTTCCGCCGCTGGACCGGGCTGCTGCGGGGGCTGGCCCAGGAGCCGGCCCGGGTCGCCGAGCTGCCGCTGTGGCGGTCGGTTCTGGACGGCGCCGATCCGCAGCTGGCCGAGCGACCGCTGGACGGTGCGCGGGACGTGGCCGGGGCCGCGCGGGAGCTGCGGCTGAGCCTGCCCGCCGAACTGTCCGCGCGGCTGCTGAGCACGGTGCCGGCGGCGTTCCACGCCGGGACCAACGACGTGCTGCTGACCGCGCTGACCCTGGCGGTGGGGCAGTGGCGCCGCAGCCGCGGTCTGGGCGACGCCCGTGACCTGCTGGTCGAGGTGGAGGGCCACGGCCGTGAGGAGGTCGTGGCCGGAGTCGACCTGTCCCGGACGGTGGGCTGGTTCACCAGCGTGTACCCGCTGCGGCTCGACCCCGGGACGGTCGACCACGACGAGGTCCTGGCCGGCGGACCGGCGGTGGGAGCCGCGCTGAAGCGGATCAAGGAGCAGATCCGGGCCGTGCCGGACAACGGCCTCGGCTTCGGCCTGCTCCGCTACCTGAACCCGCGGACGGCGGCGGAACTCGCGGCGTTCCCGGCCCCCCAGGTCGGCTTCAACTACCTGGGCCGGTTCCCGGTCGCCGTGTCCACCCCGCCGGACGGCGGCCGGCCGGCCGTCGAGCCGACGGAGGGCGGGGCGCCGGGCAGCGGCGAGCGGCAGCCGCTCGCGCACCTCCTGGACGTGAACGTGCTCGCGGAGGACTACACCGACGGGAGCCGGCTGATCGCGACCTGGACCTGGCCGGGGGACCTGCTCGCCGAGGAGGGCGTCGAGGAACTGGCCCTGCTGTGGGCCCGGAACCTGCAGGCGCTGGCGGACCACGCGGCCCGGCCCGGTGCCGGCGGCCGCACGCCGTCCGACCTGCCGCTGGTCCGGCTCTCCCAGCCGGAGGTCGAGCGGATCGAACGGGCTTGGCCGGGGGCCGCCGACGTCCTGCCGCTCTCGCCGCTCCAGGAGGGACTGCTCTACCACGCGCTGTACGACGAGCAGCAGAGCGACCACTACACCGTGCAGCTGACGCTGGACCTGGAGGGCCGGGTCGACGGCACGGCGCTGCGGGCGGCCACCCGGACCCTCCTGCGGCGCCACCCGAACCTGCGCGCCGCGTTCTGGGGGGACGGACTGACCCGGCCGGTGCAGGTCGTCCCGGCGGAGGGCGACACGCCCTGGCGCGAGGTGGACCTGAGCACGCTCCCCGAGGCCGACCGGGAGTCCGCCTGGAACGACCTGCTGGCCGCCGACCGCGCGCAGCGGTTCGACCTGGCCACCGCGCCGCTGGTGCGGTTCACCCTGGTCAAGCTCGCGGCCGAGCGCCACCGGTTCCTGCTGACCAACCACCACATCCTGCTGGACGGCTGGTCGGTCCCGCTCCTGATGGGCGAGCTCGCCGTGCTGTACACCCGGCACGGCGACGACGCCGAGCTGCCGCGGACGACCGCGTACCGGGACTACCTGGCCTGGCTGGCCGAGCAGGACGGGGACGCGGCGGGCGAGGCCTGGCGGCAGGCGCTCGCCGGGCTCGACGAGCCGACGCTGATCGCGGCCGCCTCGGCCGGCGGCGGGGAGGGCGACGGCGCCGGTGAGACGACGGTGGCGCTCTCCGCGGCGCTCACCCGCGAGCTGTCCGCCACCGCGAGGCGCCACGGCCTGACGCTGAGCACGGTGATCCAGGGCGCCTGGGCGGTGCTGCTCGGCCGGCTGACCGGGCGTCAGGACGTGGTGTTCGGCGGCACCGTCTCGGGCCGTCCGCCGGAGGTCCCCGGCATCGAGGGCATGGTCGGCCTGTTCATCAACACGCTCCCGGTCCGGGTGCGGCTGGACCCGGCCGCGTCGCTGGTGGCGGTGCTCGCCGCGCTCCAGGACCAGCAGTCGGGGCTGATGGCGCACCAGTGGCTGGGGCTGGCGGAGGTGCAGCGGCTCGCCGGTCTCGGTGAGCTGTTCGACACGGTGACCGTCTTCGAGAACTACCCGGCGGTGCCGACCGGCCTGCCGGCGGCCGACGGCGGCGTGCGCATCGTCGGCACCGGTACCCAGGACGGAACGCACTACCCGCTGAGCCTCACCGCGATGATGGACGGCGACCGGCTGCGGCTCAAGCTCGGCCACCAGCGCGCCGTCCTCGCGGAGGACGCCGTCGACCGGATCGCCGGCCGGTTGGTGCGGCTCTTCGAGCTGCTGGCCCGTGAGCCGGAGCGGCTGCTCGGCCGGATCGACGTGCTGACGGCGGGCGAGTCCGGGGTCGTGGCGGCGCTGCCCGTCCCGGTGCCGGACGGCCGACCGGCCGCCACGCTGCCCGAGCTGTTCGAGGCGCAGGTGAGGCGCACTCCGGACGCGCCGGCCGTCGAGTACGGCGGGACGGTCCTGTCCTACGCGGAGCTGGACGCCCGGGCCGACCGGCTGGCCCGGCTGCTGGCCGCCCGGGGCGCCGGACCGGAGCGGTTCGTCGCCCTGGCGCTGCCGCGGTCGCTGGACACGGTGGTGGCCGTCCTCGCGGTCGTGAAGGCCGGTGCGGCCTACGTCCCGGTGGACCCGGACTACCCGCGCGAGCGGATCGCGTTCATGCTCGACGACGTCCGGCCGGTCCTGCTGGTCACCGCCGGCGCGGTCGCGGACGGCCTGCCGGACCGCGGAGTGCCGCGGCTGCTGCTGGACGAGGTGGACCTCCGGTCCGCGGCGGACCCGTCGGCGGGCTCCGCGCCGCAGCGGCCGGTGCCCGCCAACCCGGCGTACGTCATCTTCACCTCCGGTTCGACCGGCACCCCGAAGGGGGTCGTCGTGCCGCACGCGGGCCTGGCGGCGTTCGCGGCCGGCCAGATCGCGCACTACGGGGTCACCGGGGAGAGCCGCGTCCTGCAGTTCGCCTCGCCGAGCTTCGACGCCGCCGTGCTGGAGCTGTGCGCCGCCCTGCTGTCGGGTGCCGCCCTGGTGGTCCCGGCGGAGGGCCCGCTGGCCGGCGAGGCGCTGGCACGGACCCTGGCGGACCTGCGGATCAGCCACACGCTGATCCCGCCGGCGGCGCTGGCGACCGTGCCGGACGGCGAACTGCCGGACCTCAGGACGCTGGTGGTGGGCGGTGACGCCTGCTCGGCGGACCTGGTGGCGCGCTGGTCCCCCGGACGCCGGATGATCAACGCCTACGGCCCGACCGAGACGACGGTCGTGGCGACCGTGAGCCGGCCGCTGGCCGGACGCCGGGAACCGGCGATCGGCCTGCCGCTGCCCGGGACTTCGCTGCGGGTCCTCGGCCCGGAGCTGCAACCGGTGCCGCCCGGCGCGGTGGGCGAGCTGTACGTCTGCGGGAAGGGCCTGGCCCGGGGGTACTGGGCCCGGCCGGGGCTGACCGCCGAGCGCTTCGTCGCCGATCCGGCGGGCGGGCCCGGAACCCGGATGTACCGCACCGGGGACCTGGTCCGACTGCGCCCCGACGGCGAGCTGGACTTCGTCGGCCGGGCCGACGGCCAGGTGAAGGTCCGGGGCTTCCGGATCGAGCTCGGCGAGATCGAGTCCGCGCTCACGGCGCACCCCGCGGTGGCGCGGGCGGCCGCCGTCGTCCGCGAGGACGAGCCGGGGCACCGGCGCGTGGTCGCCTACCCCGTGGCGCACCCGGACGCGGTGCTGCCCGGGCCGGGCGAGCTGCGGGCCTGGCTGGCCGGTTCGCTGCCGTCCCACATGGTGCCGGCGGCGGTGGTGCCGCTGGACACGCTGCCGATCACCGCGAACGGCAAGCTCGACCGGAAGGCGCTGCCCGCACCGGACTTCGAGTCGGCGTCGGACGGCACCGGTCCTCGCAACCCCCGCGAGGAACTGCTCTGCGAGCTGTTCGCCGAGGTGCTCGGGGTGCCGCGGGTCGGTGTCGAGGACGGGTTCTTCGACCTCGGCGGCGACTCCCTGCAGGCGACCCGGCTGGTCACCCGGGTCCGGTCCACCCTGGGCGTCCAGGTCAGCATCAGGGCCCTGATGGAGGCCCCGACGGTGGCGGCCTTCGCCGCCCGACTGGACACCGGCGGCGAGCAGGACCCGCTCGACGTGCTGCTGCCGCTGCGGCCGTCCGGCGACCGCGGCCCGCTGTTCTGCATCCACCCCGGGGCCGGCATCGGCTGGACCTACTCCGGGCTGCTGCGGTACGTCCCGGCGGAGCACCCGGTCTACGCCCTGCAGGCCCGCGGGCTCGCCCGGCCGGACGACCTGCCGGGCAGCATGGCGGAGCTGGCCGGGGACTACCTGGAACAGATCCGTTCGGTCCAGCCGCACGGCCCGTACCACCTGCTGGGCTGGTCGTTCGGCGGCATCGTCGCGCACCTGATCGCGACCGAGCTGCAGCGGCAGGGCGAGGAGGTCGCCCTGCTGTCGCTGCTGGACGTCTACCCGCTGCGCGAGGAGGACCGGGACGGCGCGCCCCGGCCGGAGGTCCCGCAGGACCCGGCCGAGCGCACCGCGGGTGTGCTGGCCGCGCTGCTGCAGTTCCTCGGGTTCGACCCGAGCGGCTTCGGCGACCGCCTGCTGACGTACGGCGACGTGATGGACGTGCTCCGGAGGGGCGACAGCGCGCTCGCCTGGCTGGAGGAGCGGCACATCGCGGCCCTCGCCGACATCGGCGAGAACTTCGGCCGCATCCTGCCGGGCGCCCGGCTGGGGACCTTCGACGGCGACGCGCTGGTCTTCGTCGCCGCCGAGGGCAAGGAGAAGCCGGAGGCCATGGCGGCGGACTGGCAGCCGTACGTGACCGGACGGGTGGTCGGCCACCTGGTCGACTGCGCGCACGACGGGATGACCCGGCCGGAGCCGATCGCGGTCATCGGCGAGGTGCTGGCGAGCCGGCTGCGGGATCGGGGCTGACGTGCCGAACCGCGAACGCACCCGTTCCGTCGCCCGGGCCGCCGCCACCGCGGCGGCGGTCCGGGCCCGGGCGGGCCGCCGCGCCCTGCGGGGCGCGGGACAGGCGGCCGGACTGCTGGCGCTGGGCACGGGACTGGCCCGGCTGGCCCGGGCCCGGTCCGGCGACCGGCCCGGGCCGAGGGGCCGCGCACCGGCACCGGGGGCCGGCGGCCGGGAGGTGCTCGGCTGGGGGACCGGTGCGGTGCTGCTCGCGGCGGGCCCCGGCAAGCTGGTGCTGGACCTCGCCAGGGTGGTCACGCTGAACGGCCGGGAGGTGGCCTGGCCGGACTTCGCCCGGCGGGTCTGCCTGGTGGCCGGCGGAGCGGCCTGGACCCGGGCCGCGCTGCTGGACCGGCGCGGCCGGACCGGCGGGTGCCCGGAGTGCGGCCGTCCACCCGGCCACCGGCCCGAGCGGGTGCCGCGCTGGCCGGCGTACGTGGCCGCGGCGGTACCGGTGGTCGGCTTCGCGGTCCCGCACTGGCTCTGGGCGGCCGGCGTTCCGTTCGGGATCCCCGAGCAGGGCGCGGCCGAACTCAGCGCCCCCGGGACCGCGGGGGTGGTGGCGACGCTGGGCGTGCTGGCGTCCGGGGCGGGCGTGCTGACCGTCGGGCTGGCCCGTCCCTGGGGCGAACGCTTCCCCCGCTGGGTGCCCGCTCTCGCCGGGCGCCCGGTGCCGCCGTGGCTCGCCGAGGGCCCGCCGCTGGTCGCCGCGGCGGCGCTGACCCCGTACGGACTGCACGGGGTGGCGGCGGCGATCGGCTACGCGACCGGCCTGGTGGAGCCGGGGCCGGAGCGCCTGGGAGGCATCGAGCACCCGGGGAACCAGCTCACGTACGCGACCTTCCTGGTGTGGGGCACGAGTCTCGGAGCTGCCGCGATCGCCCACCACTACCGGACGCGCGGGCGGTGCCGGGCCTGCGGGCGGGGGGAACGTCGACAGCTACCTGCCAATGCTCGGTGAATCTGTTCGCCTCCGACAGCGCGGCTGGTTGGCTGGGCCCGGGATTCACGCTCCCTTCCACCCCGGCCCGACAGGGAGAATTGCGAGGAAGCTGGTGGATGTTGCCATCGAAGTGGCGGGGCTCCGCAAACGCTATCGGGAGACCGAGGCGCTGCGCGGGGTGGACCTGTCCGTTCCGGCCGGCACGGTGCTCGGGCTCCTGGGGCCCAACGGTGCGGGCAAGACGACGACGATCCGCATCCTGACGACGCTCCTGGAGCCCGACGAGGGCACGGTGCGCGTGGCGGGGTTCGACGTCGTCCGCGAACCGGTCGAGGTGCGACGGCGGATCGGGCTCACCGGTCAGTACGCGGCGGTCGACGAACTCCTCACCGGGAGGGAGAACCTGACCCTGATCGGCCGGCTGTACGGCCTGGGCCGGAAGCGGGCCCGGGCGAGGGCGGACGAACTGCTGGAGGTGTTCGACCTGACCGGCGCGGCCGACCGGACGAGCACCACCTACTCGGGCGGCATGCGGCGGCGCCTCGACCTGGCGGCGAGCCTGCTGGTCTCGCCCGAGGTGATCTTCCTCGACGAGCCCACCACCGGTCTCGACCCGACCAGCCGGATGGCGCTGTGGCAGATGGTCCGGGAACAGGTCGCCGCCGGGGTCACCGTGCTCCTGACCACCCAGTACCTGGAGGAGGCCGACCACCTCGCGGACCGGATCGCCGTCATCGACACCGGTCGGGTGATCGCCGAGGGCACGGCGAACGAGCTGAAGCGGCGGGTGGGCGGGGAACGGGTCGAAGTGGTGCTGGCCGGGGCGGAGGCCACCGCGAGGGCGGCCGAGGTGCTGAGCGCCGCCACCGGCGGTCCGGCCGTGGTCGAACCGGGCGGGTGCCGGGTCTCCGCGGCGATCAGCGGCGGCATCGGCGCCGTCGCGGCGGTCGCGGCCGCGTTCCAGGCGGCGGGCCTGGAGGTGGACGACTTCGCACTGCGCAAGCCCTCGCTCGACGAGGTCTTCATGTCGATCACCGGCCAGGCCGCGCAGCAGCCGCCGGAGACGGCGGCCGGAGCCGGTGAGGCGGACTCCGGAACGGACGGAAGCAACGGGCGGCGGACGAAGGTGGCGGTGTGAACGGTCTGGTTGCCGATTCCAGTGTGCTGATCGGCCGTCACCTGCGGCACCTCAGACGGGTGCCGAGCAAGCTCATCGGCGTCACCCTCATGCCGATCGCCTTCGTCCTGGTGTTCGGCTACCTGTTCGGCAGCGCCATGCAGGTGCCCGGCGGCGACTACCACGACTTCATCATGGCCGGCGTCTTCGTCCAGATGCTGCTCTCCGGCATGGGGAACACCTCGCTGGGGATCATCGGTGATCTCAACAACGGCCTGGTGGACCGCTTCCGCTCGCTGCCCATGTCCCGCGGGTCGGTCCTGCTGGCGCGAACGGTCTCCGACCTGATGCTCTCCGCGATCACCTGTCTGGTGATGTCGGTGGTCGGCTTCCTGGTCGGCTGGCGCATCCACACCGGCGTGCTCTCCGCGCTGGCCGGGTTCGGCCTGCTCCTGCTGCAGGGTTTCGCCATGGCGTGGTTCGGGGTCCTGCTGGGCCTGTGGCTGAGGGGGGCCGAGGCGGTCAACTCGGTCGGCTTCATCATGGCCATGCCGCTGTCCTTCCTATCCTCGGCGTTCATCCCGCTCAACGGGCTTCCCGGCTGGCTGAGCACCATCGCCGAGTGGAATCCGGTGAGTTCGGTCGCCAGCGCCTGCCGTCGGCTGTGGGGCAACCCCACCGGCATCTCCTCGGACTCCTTCCCGGCGCAGCACCCGATCCCGGTCGCGATCCTGTCGTTCGCCGTCCTGCTGGTCGTCACCGTGCCGCTGTCGATGCGCGCCTACCGCCGGGCCGTCGCCCGCTGAGGCGTTCCGGCGGCTCCGCACCCAGTCCGTCATCCCGATCCGTCCACGGCCCGCGGGCCGCGGGAGAGGAAATTCTTGTCATGAGCGAGACCAACACTGCCTCGGCCACCCTGCTGACGCCGGACTTCATCCAGAACCCCTACCCGCTGTTCGCGCAGCTCTCCGAGCAGGGGCCGACCCGGATGGCCATGTACCCCGGGGGGCCGGAGACCTGGGTCGTCACCCGCTACGAGGACGTCCGGCAGGTGCTCGCCGACCCGACCGTCCTCAAGGACCCCAGGAACGCCCCGGACATCCTCGGCGGCGGCGGGCAGGGCGAGGACGACCTCGAGGCCCACCCGGAGCTGGCCCTGGTCCGGCACATGCTGAACAGCGACCAGGCGGAGCACGCCCGGCTGCGCAAGCTCGTCGGCAAGGCCTTCACCGCCCGCCCGGTCAAGGGGCTCGGGCCCGCGATCGAGGAGATCGTGGCCGACGTCCTCGACGGCCTGCCCACCGGCGAACCGGTCGACCTGGTGGAGCGGTTCGCCCTCCCGGTGACGGTCCGGACCATCTGCGGCATGCTCGGCATCCCGGTGGCGGACCAGGCGTCCTTCGCCCACCAGTTCAACACGGTCACCAACATCTCCGACCCGGCGGAGATGTCCAGGGCGGCGGGCGAGCTCGTCGCCTACCTGACGGCGCTCCTGGACGAGAAGCGCCGCAACCCGGACGAGGCCATGATCAGCGAGCTGATCGCGGTGTCCGACGGCGACGACGCGTTCAGCCAGGCGGAACTGGTCTCCATGATCTTCCTGCTGCTCGGTGCCGGCCACGAGTCGACCAACGCCCTGATCACCAACGCGGTCCTCGCCCTGATCGACCACCCCGAGGAGAAGGCGCGGGTCGCGAAGGACCTCGACCTGGTCCCGGCGCTGGTCGAGGAGACCCTCCGGTACGACGCGCCGTTCCACCTCGCGACGTTCCGCTACACCACCGAACCGATCGAGGTCGGCGGCGTGACCATCCCGGCCCGCGAGTCGGTGCTCACCGCGATCGGCGGCGCCAACCACGACGCCCGGCACCTCGGCGGCTCCGGCGCCTTCGACCTCGACACCGCCGGTCCGGGCCGCCACCTCGCCTTCGGGCACGGCGTGCACCACTGCCTGGGCGCCCCCCTCGCCCGGCTGGAGGGCGCGGCCGCACTGACCGCCCTGCTCGGCCGCCACCCCGGCTTCTCCCTCGCGGTGGACCGCCAGGAGCTCCAGTACCGGCCGAGCCTGCTGGTCCGCGGACTGGTCGCGCTGCCGGTCGTGCTCTGACCCGGCCACCCCCGTCCGTCCCGTCCCCGGAGGAGAGTCCATGCCCCGTCCTGGCCATATCGCCATGGTCAGCGTCCCGTCCCGCGGCCACCTCCACCCCAGCCTGGAGCTGATCAGGGAACTCGTCGCCCGGGGCCACCGGGTCACGTACGCCAACGACCCGTCGGTCGCCGCGGCGGTCACCGAGACCGGCGCCGAACTGGTCCCGTACACGTCGGCGCTGCCCTCCACCGACACCACCGAGGGCCGCGTCACGGACCAGATCGCCCAGATGGACGTCTTCCTCGACGACGCCGTCGGCATGCTGCCCCAGCTGCGCGCCGCGTACGAGGAGGACCGGCCCGACGTCTTCCTCTACGACGTCCTGGCCTACCCGGCCCGGGTGCTGGCCATGAACTGGGGGATTCCGTCGATCCAGATCTCACCGACCTGGGTCATGCCGGAGAAGTACCGGGAGCGGATGGCCCCGGTGGTCGAGCAGCTGAAGCAGGACCCGCGCGGCGCGGCGCACTACCGCCGCTTCGACGCCTGGCTGGAGGACAGCGGGGTCCCCGGGATCGACGCCGGGGACCTCGTCAACCTGCCGGAGCGCAGCCTCGTGCTCGTCCCCAGGTTCCTGCAGCCGGACGCCGACGACGTGGACGAGAAGCGCTTCACGTTCATCGGGCCGTGCCTGGGCAGGCGCGCCCACCAGGGCGACTGGAAGCGGCCGGCCGGCGCCGAGAAGGTCGCCCTGGTCTCCCTGGGCTCGCACCTGACCAACCAGCTGCCCTTCTACGAGACGTGCGTGGAGGTCTTCGCGGCGCTGCCGGACTGGCACCTGGTGCTCCAGATCGGCCGGCACGTCGACGCCGGCGAACTCGGCGAGCTGCCGCCCAACGTGGAAGTGCACAACTGGGTCCCCCAGCTCGCCGTGCTCGAGCAGGCCGACGTGTTTGTCACCCACGGCGGCATGGGCGGCATCCAGGAGGGCCTGTTCAGCGGCGTGCCGATGGTCGTCGCACCGCAGGCCAACGACCAGCCCGCCAACGCGGAGTCGGTGGTCGGGCTGGGGATCGCCCGCCGGATCGACATCGCCACGGTGACGCCCGACCGGCTGCGGGCCGCGGTCGTCGAGCTCGCGTCCGACCCCGCGGTCGCCGAGCGCCTGTCCGGGCTGCGGCGCGAGCTGCGGGCGCACGGCGGCACGATGCGTGCCGCGGACCTGATCGAGCGGCAACTGCCCGCCTGAGACGGCGATCCGGCCGCCTCGTGACAGCACCGGGGCCGGGTCGCCCGCCGGGGCGGGAGGGTGTGCGGTGCACGGCATCACGCCGTGCACCGCACGCGCGTTCGCGGGCCGTGGGTCAGCCGACCGGGACGGCCGGCGGCCGCTCCGCCACGGGTTGCAGGAGCGGGTTGGCGATCGCGGCCCAGTCGGCCGCCGGGACCGCGAGCGACCGGTCGAGACGGCCCGCGTTGAAGAAGATCTCGCTCTGTTCGAGCAGTTCGGGGTCGGCCAGCAGTTCCAGGTTCTGGTGGAACGAGAACGGCACGATCGACCCACTGCGGCAGCTGGTGAGCCGCTCCGCAGTGCTCCGGTCGGCGAACGCCGCGCGATCGCCGCCCAGCAGCCGGGCGACGGCGGGCAGGTCGACCCGGCGGTCCCCGGGCACCACGACGACGCTGTGCCGCGGCGGGACGCCCGCCCTCTTGATCCGGACCACGATGGATTTCGCGGCCTGCCGCAACGCGTGGCCGCGGATCCGGCTCGCCTCGGCGGTACGGCCCTCGGGCTCGTGGTGGATCAGGCGGTGCGGCACCTGCCCGTGGGCCAACAGATCCATGACGCGGTGGTAGACGCCGTGCTCCTCCCCGTCCTCCGGGCCCGGTGGCCCGACGCTCACCGGGGTCGGTCTTGTCTTCATCTCATCCCCTTTCTTGAGGTGCCCCCTGCACGCTAGGGCGCCCCCGCCTGTCCCCCCTTCGGCGCTGGCCGGTAACTGTCAGATCCGGCAAGGGAATTGGGCGAATGTCCGTAGTGCGGACGGGGGCCGGTGCGACCGGTACCGGGGATGTCCGGAATCGGTCACGGAGTGCTCCGGCGCCGCCGGATCCGCTGTGCCCGGCCCGAATTCCCGATTCCGGGCCGGTGCTCGGGCGTCGAACCCGATGTGCTGCCGGAGGAGCGGGATCCGCGGCCGGTCCGGCGGATTTCCCGAGCTGCCCGGAACGTGCCGAGCCGCCCGGGGCGGCTCGGCACCCGGTGGCAGGTTCCTGAAACGGTCGTTGCAGCACTTCGGGCCGCCCGGCTAGAAATTCTCCCGGAACCGGACGGAAGTGCGCCGAAAGGCCGGCCGGAAGAGATTCGTTGACGAATTCTTAATCCCGCGCGGTGGATTCGTCCGGACCCGCGGAAAGTTCCAGAAGACTCCGGCGGCCGCCTTCCCGGACAGGCCGCCGGCGCCCCGCGAGCACCGCTCGCGGCGACGGACCGGGCCGGTCCCGTACACCCCCGGCGGGGCCGGCCCGGCACGGCCCTGGTCGGACGGGGGCGGCGATGGTCGCGGCCGGGCCGTGGGGAAGCGGGCGCGCTGCGTGACGGCGCCGCGGGAGCGGCCGTGGTCGGCGCCCGGGGACGGCGGGACCGAGCGGACGCCGACGGGCGGTCGAGAGCGCGATCGGCGAACCGGTCGCGGCTGCGCCGTCCACCGCCTGCGGGCGGCTCCACGCGGGTCTGCCGATCGACACGGCGACGGCACGCGGCGCGGCGCCGGTCCGACCGGACCGGGCGCTCTCGCGGCCGTCCGCCGTCCGCCGTCACCCGACCGCCGTCCGCCGTCACCCGACGTCGGCGGCCCCCGTGGCCGCGGTACCGCACGCGGGCCCCGGCCGACCCCGCGCGGACCGGGGTCCGTGGTCCGCCCGTCGGTAGTTCGCCGCCGACCGTCGTGACCGGAATCGGTCAGCGGGGCGCCCCCCGGAAGCCCCGCTGCCACCCTGCGTGCCCGCCTGCGCGCGCAACGTCGCCGGGCCGGGCCGGGCGCGCAGTTTGCTGACAGCGGCGTAGGTCTCCGGGAGGGCCGCCCTGTTCGATGGCGGGGATCGAGCGGCGCGCCAGGGGGTAGCGATGAGGGAACTGTTGGGCACACCGGGGGCGGCACCGCGCAGCCGCCGGGCCGGGGACGAGATCGAGCAGGGGCTGCTGGAGGTCCAGGCCCTGATCGAGGACACCGTGCTGCGCCACCGCAGCTTCGTGTCCCGCTCGGCCGTCGTCACCGAGGTGCCGCCGGACGAGGCGGAGCTGTCCGCCGAGACCGCCCGGCTGATCGGGCGCGCCCGGCACGGGCTCCGGCTGGTGCTCGCCTCGGACGTCCCCAGGGCCCGGGCGGTCTACCGCGCGCTGGAGGAACTGCTCGCCGGGCGCGGCGCGGAGGTCACCGTCCAGCTGCTGTGCGTGCCGGAGACCCTCGACCGGGAGTTCGTCGGCCGGCTGCTCGACGCGGGCTGCCGGCTGGAGGCCAGGACCTGCCGGCTGCCGTGGATGGAAACGGTCATGGTCGACCACCAGGTGGTGCTCGCCTGCACCGGCCTGGTGGTCGGCAAGCGGCAGGCCGCGGTGATCCGGGACTTCTCGGTGATCCGCACCATGCACAACCTGTTCGCGGACGTGTGGCGGCGCGCCCGGCCGGGCGAGGACCGGCTCGACTTCGGCAGCCTGGCCCGGGCCGAGTTCGCCCGGCGCATCCTCGACCGGCTGAACGCCGGGGTGACCGACGAGGCCGCCGCCCGGGACCTGTCGGTGTCGGTGCGCACCTACCGCCGGTACGTCGCCGAGATCATGGAACTGCTCGGCGCGAACTCCCGTTTCCAGGCCGGCGCCCGGGCCGCCGAACTCGGACTGCTGACCGCGGCCCGGCTCCCGCAGCAGGCCCGCCGGGTCGGCTGACCTGCGGCGCGGCACCCCCGCCGGGCGGTGGCAGCTTCCTGAAGCCGACGTTGTCGCCGCTTCCCGCCGCCGGATAGAACTGGTCCGGCCGAGAGGCCACCGGCGGCGGAGCCGGACCCGCACCCCCGTCGGGTACGGCTCCGCTCCGGCACGCCACCGGGTTCCGGACGGTCCGGCCCGCTCTCCGCCGGCGTCCCGCCCGGGACCGCGCGGAGGCACGGGGACGACGGACGGCGAGGCAGGAGAGGGAGAGATGATCGAGAGCACCATCGGCAGCCGGTGGTTCCGGCGCTACCCGGTGTCGCAGGGCCCGGCCACCCGGCGGCTGGTCTGCCTGCCCCACGCGGGCGGCGCGGCCGGCACCTTCCACGGCTGGGCGGAGCACCTCGGCGCCGGGGTGGAACTGCTGGCGGCCCGCTACCCCGGCCGGCAGGAGCGGATCGCCGAGGAGTGCCTCACCAGCATGGAGGACCTCGCCGACGCGGTCACCGCGGCGCTGCTGCCCCTGCTGGACCTGCCGCTGCACCTGTTCGGCCACAGCATGGGCGCCACCCTCGGCTACGAGGTGGCGCTGCGGCTGGAGCGGGAGCACGGCGTCAGCCCGGCCGGCCTGTACGTCTCCTCCCGCAAGGCGCCGCACCGGGTCACGCCGAACCCCGCCCACCTGGGCGGCGACCGGGAGGTGCTCGACGAACTGCGCTCGCTGGGCGGCACCGAGATGCGGGTGCTCGACGACCCCGACCTGTTCGAGCTGCTGATGCCCGCGATCCGGGCCGACTTCCGGATCGTCGGCACCTACCCGGCCCGGCCGGTGCGGCGGCTGGGCTGCCCGGTGTCCGGCTACGTGGGCGACCGGGACACCGGGATCACCCCGGCCGACATGGCGGCCTGGGCGGACGCGGCGCCCGGGCCGTTCGACCTCCGGGTGTTCCCGGGCGGGCACTTCTACCTGACCGAGCACCGCGAAGCGCTGGTGCGGGACCTCGCCGCCCGGATCGCGTGACCCGGTGACCACCGCGACCCCGCAGACCGCCGCGATCCCGCAGACCGCCGCGGCTCCGGCCGCCGCCGCGCTCCTGCCGCCCGACAGCGGCGTCGGCGTCCTGGACAAGACCTCGCTGCTGTTCGCCGTACTGGCCCGGGGCCCGGCCTCGCTGCGGGCCCTGAGCGAGGCCACCGGCCTGTCCAGGGCGACCGTGTACCGGCTCGCCCTGGCCCTGGAGCGGCTCCGGCTGCTGTCCCGCGACGCGGGCGGGCGGTTCCTGCTCGGCCCGCGGCTGGGCGAACTGGCGGTGGAGTCCTGCCGCGACCGGCTGCTGCAGGGCGCCGAGCACGAACTGGCCGACCTGCGGGTGCGCACCGGGGCCAGCGCCCGGCTCTACCGGCGCCACGGCGGCCAGCGGATCTGCGTGGCCACCGCCGAGGGCCCCGGCACCGGCCGGCCGGCCCGGTCGGCGGAGGGCGTGGCGCTGCCGATGAAGGCCGGTGCGGGCGCCCAGGTGCTGCTGGCCTGGGAGGAGCCGGAGGAGATCACCCGCTCGATCCGGGGCGCCGGCTTCGGCGCGGTCACCCTGACCCGGGTCCGCCAGCAGGGCTGGGCGCAGAGCCTGGGCGTCGGCGAGCTGGGCTTCGGCGCGGCCGCCGTGCCGGTGCGCGGCGTCGCCGGGCGGGTGGTGGCCGCGCTCGTCCTGGACGGCCCGATCACCCTGATGTCCCGCAGCCCGGGGCGGCGGTACGGCGGCCTGCTGATCGACGCGGCGGCCAGGCTCGGCGCCGTGCTGACCTGAACCGGACCGGAATTCCGCCCGCCCCCGGGAATTCCTGACAGTTAGTTGCAGAACGTCTTGTCCGCGCCCGCTCCGGGTCGGTAGAAATCCGTCCGGCCCTTCCTTCCGGAAAACCCGAAGAGATTGGAGGCGGTGATGGCGAGGAAACCGCCGCGCTGGTACTTCTCGTTCGGCAGCGCGTACTCCTGGATGGCGTACCGGGACCTGACCACACGCTATCCGGACGTCGCGGAGGCGATCGAGTGGATCCCGTTCTGGGAGCCGAACGACGACCACCACGACGACCTGGAGTCCTCCGGGGTGCAACTGCCCTACGTGGAGCTCTCCCGGGAGAAGTACGCCTACGTCCTGCAGGACGTGCGCCGGCTGGCCCGCGAGCGCGAGCTGCGGATGGTCTGGCCGGTGGACCGGGCGCCCGACTGGGAGGTCTCGCACCTGGCCTACCTGGTGGCCCGGGACGGCGGGTGCGGCCGGCAGTTCGCCGACGCGGCCTACCGGGCCCGCTGGGAGGAGGGCCGGGACATCTCCTCCCCGGAGGTGATCGCCCGGATCGGCGCGGACCTCGGCCTCGACCCGGCCGCACTGGCCGGCGCCCGGCAGGACCCGCAGGTCCGCGCCCGGGGCCTGGAGGCGCTCAACGCCGCCTACCGGGACGGGGTGTTCGGCGTCCCGTACTTCATCGACGGCTTCCAGCGCTTCTGGGGCGTCGACCGGCTGCCCGGCTTCGTCTCCGCCGTGCGCCACCGTACGGCGGCCGCCCCCGCGGCCGTCCGCTGACCGACGTCACCCGACGTCGGCGGCCGCACCACCCGAACCGACCGACAGGAGTCCGAACCATCATGGCGACCAACCCGTTCGAGGACGACAGCGCCTCCTACTACGTCCTCGTCAACGAGGAGAACCAGCACTCGCTGTGGCCCGCCTTCGCCGAGGTCCCGGCGGGCTGGACCGTCGTGCACGGCCAGGAGAGCCGCGAGTCCTGCCTGGAGTACGTCAACACCCACTGGACGGACATGCGCCCCAAGAGCCTCGTCGAGGCGATGGGCGCCTGACCCGCCGCCGTCCGGCGGCGGCCGTCACCGCCGTCCCCCCCCCCCTGCCCGGCCCCGGTCCGTCCCCGTGCGGACCGGGGCCGGACCGCTGCCCGCTGGCAGCTTGCTGACAGCCTGCGCCCGGGGAGCCGGTCGCACCCCGGCGGCGAACCTAGGGTCGGGTCCGAACGCCCGTGCCGACGACCCCGCCCGGAGGAACGATGACCGCGCTGACCGCCGGGCCCCGGCCGGACTCCGCCCTGGTGGCCCGGCTGGCCCTGGCCGACCGGGAGTTCGCCGACCGCCTCCGGCACGGTCTGGCCGAGGCCGAGACCCGGCTGCGCGAGGTCGCGGCGGACGTGCCCGACGCCCTGATCGCCGAGTGGTCGCGCTACCTGATCGAGGCCGGCGGCAAGCGGCTGCGCCCGCTGCTGGTGCTGCTCGCGGCCGAGTTCGGCCCGGCCGGCCGGGCCGAACTGGCCGACCGGGCCCGGGACGCCGCCGCGCTGGTGGAGCTGGTGCACGTGGCCTCGCTGCACCACGACGACGTGATGGACGGCGCCCGCAGCCGGCACGGCGTGCCGAGCGCCCCGGCCCGCTGGGGCAACCGGACGGCCGTCGCGCTGGGCAACCGGCTGCTGGTCCGGGCCGCCCGGCTCGCCGCGGAGCTCGGCCAGGAGGTGTCCGGCCTGCAGGGCGCCGCCGCCGAACGCCTGGTGCGCGGCCAGCTGCGGGAGCTGACCGGCCCGGCGGAGGGCGAGTCGCCGCTGACCCACCACTTCGAGGTGATCGCCGACAAGACGGCCTCGCTCATCTCGCTGGCCCTGCGGACGGGCGCCACCGTGGCGGGCGCCCCCGCCCCGGCCGTCCGGGCGCTGGCCGAGTACGGGGAGCACCTCGGCACCGTCTTCCAACTCTCCGACGACCTGCTGGACTTCGAGGCCGACCCGGTGGAGTCCGGCAAGGACCCCGGCACCGACCTCGCCGTCGGGGTGCGCACCCTGCCGGTGCTGCTGGCCCTCAGCGAGGACGGGCCGCGCGCGGCCGAACTGCGCGGCCTGCTGGAGGGCGGGCCGCTCACCGACGAGGCCGACCGCCGCCGGGCGGCGGAACTGCTGCGCGGCTCGACCGCGGCGGCGCGGGCCCGGGAACTGCTGCACTCGTACGCGACGGACGCCCGCGAGGCGCTGTCCGCCCTGCCCGACCGGCCGGCCCGGGACGCGCTGGCCGCGCTGGTGGGCGTGGTCGAGCACCGCGCGTCCTGAGGCGGCGGGCACCCCGGCGGGTGTCCGGACGTGCGCGGGGGCCGCCGGGTCGGATCCGACCCGACGGCCCCCGTCCGTCACTGCCCCGTCGCTGCCGGGGTCAGCCGCCGTTGCGGCCGCTGTCCACCAGGTCGGGCCGCGCTCCGGCCGCCGCCGCGGCGGGCTGCTCCTTCAGCCCGGGCCACCAGGCCCGGCGGCCGAGCAGGGTGGTGACGGCGGGCACCAGGAACAGCGCCATGACGAAGGCGGTGAGCAGGATGCCGGAGGCCACCGCGAAGCCCATCTGCTGGAGCATCGAGTTGTCCGCCAGCATCAGGACGCCGAAGGTGCCGGCCAGGATGACGGCCGCGGCGCCCATGGTGGGCGCGGACTGGGCCACCGCGTGCCTGATCGCCGCCCGCGGGTCGTTGCCCGCGCGGATCTCCTCGCGCAGCCGGGCGATCATCAGGATGTTGTAGTCGGTGCCGATCGCCACCACGAACAGGTAGACCAGGATCGGCAGGGTGAACAGGATGCCGTCGGCGCCCTTGACGCCCTGGAAGAGCCAGACCGTGGCGCCCAGGGTGCCGGCGAAGCCGAGGCCGACCGAGAGCATCAGGAACCAGGGGGCGACCGCGCTGCGCAGCAGCAGCCCGAGGATCAGCATGATGGCGATCCCGGCGACCGGGAACACCACGGTGTAGTCGTGGTTGACGGCGGTGCGGATGTCGGCCAGGACGGCGCTGGTGCCGCCGACCAGGGCGCGGCTGCCGTCGGGGGCGGCGGCGTGGGCCTGGGTGCGCAGGGCGCCGCCGACCAGGTCGATCGCCTTCTCCTCGGACGGCTTGTAGGTGAGCGAGACGCTGTACCGGGCGACGGTGCCGTCGCTCGACGCGTCCGGGGCGGAGACCTGGGCGACGCCCTCGATCCGGGTCAGCGCGTCCCGGTAGGCGGACTGCTGCTGCTCGGAGAGCCGGCCCCCGGAGGTGTTCTCCAGGAACACCAGGGTCGGGTCCGCCTGCCCGGCCGAGAAGCTGCGCTGGAGGGTGTTCATCGCCTGCACGGACTCCAGCTTGTCGGGCAGCGAGCCGCCGCTGTCGAAGTCGGCCTTGAAGCCGAACAGGCCGACGGCGAGCGCCACCAGCAGACCGCCGGAGACCGCCGCCACCAGCCCGGGGCGACGGGCCGTCAGGCCGCCGACCTTCTGGGCCAGGGCGCCCTTGGGCTCGCGCTTCCAGGCCTTGGACGGCCAGAAGGCGGCCCGGCCGAGCAGCGCGAACACGGCGGGCACCAGGGTGACCCCGGCGACCAGGCTGACCGCGACCGCGATGGCCAGCGAGGGGCCCATGGCGCGCAGCATGCCCATGGTGGACAGGGTCAGCGCGAGGAAGGCCACCACCACGGCGCCGGCGGCGGAGGCGATGGTCTCGCCGACCCGCGCGACGGCCTCGGCCATCGCGGGGCGCGGCTCCATCCCCGCCCGCAGGAACTCGCGGTAGCGGAAGAGCAGGAACAGCAGGTAGTCGGTGCCGACGCCGAACAGCACCACGATCAGCATGGTGGAGACCGACGGGTCGGCGGTCAGGCCGAAGACGGAGCTGGCGGTGGAGATCAGGCCGGTCGCGGTCAGGTAGACCATCACGATCACGAGCACCGGCAGCAGCGCGATCAGCGGGCTGCGGAAGATGACGCCGAGCAGGACGACGATCAGCAGCAGCGTGGCCATCATGATCATGCCGTCGGTGTTGCTGCCGGAGTCCTTGGTGTCCAGTGCGGTGGCGGCCTGGCCGGTGACGCCGAGCTTGAGGGCGGTGCCGTTCAGCAGCTGCCCGGCGTCCGTCCGCAGTTGCTTGACGTCGTCGGTGACCGGGTCGTCGTAGACGTCCTTGGTGTCGGCGTAGACGTTCGCCAGGCCGACCTTGCCGTCGGGGGAGACCGCGTCGGGGCTGGTGCGCACCTGCTTGAGGTGGGCGTAGCCCTTGGCCTCCAGGGCGGAGGAGACCTTCGCGATGTCGGCCTTGTCGGCGTCGGTGAGCGCGGCGCCGTCGGTGCGCTGGAAGACGGCTATCGCGGCGGGCTGGTCGGGCCCGGGGAAGGCCCGCTCCTGGACGCCGGAGACCTGGACCGACTCGTAGTGCGAGGGCAGGAAGTCGGCCTGGTCGGTGGTCGATTCGAGCTTGGGCGCGAGCGCGGTCAGCGCGACCGTCGCCACCAGCCAGGCCACGACGACCAGCCAGGGCCGGCGGACGACGAACCGTCCGATCCGTGTGAACATGACACTCCTAGCGTTTCGAAGCCCCGGCGCCGGATCGGTGCCGGGTGGGCGACCCGAACCGATTGATTGCGTACGATCAAAGTCCGTGATCGCGGAGGGTGAGGATGCAGCATCGCATCGTCGCCCCCCTCCCCACCCGGGCCGTGGCAGCTTGTGGCCACCCCGCCCGGATCACACCGCCCGCCCGGGCGGGGACGGTTCAGCTTGTGGTCGGCCCCCGGGCGGACGGTGGCGGGCCGGTCCGGGCCCTGCCTACGGTCGGGACCCACCGCCGAACACTCAGAGGGGGGATGGCCGGTGTCCGATGCCGGGTCCACCATGCGCGACCAGTCCGAGGAGCTCCGAAGCCTGCTGGCGGATGTCCGGGCCGGAGACCGGAAGGCCACCGAGGCGCAGCACGCCAAGGGGAAGTTGACCGCGCGGGAGCGGATCGATCTGCTGTTGGACGAGGGTTCGTTCCACGAGGTGGAGCCGTTGCGGCGTCACCGGGCGCAGGGTTTCGGTCTGGAGGGGAAGAAGCCGCACACCGACGGTGTGATCGTGGGGTGGGGCACGGTGCACGGGCGCACGGTGTTCACCTATGCGCACGATTTCCGGATCTTCGGCGGTGCGCTGGGTGAGGCGCACGCGCAGAAGATCCACAAGATCATGGACATGGCCATCGCGGCGGGTGCGCCGCTGGTGTCGCTGAACGACGGCGCCGGCGCCCGCATCCAGGAGGGCGTCACCGCCCTGGCCGGCTACGGCGGCATCTTCCAGCGCAACACCCGCGCGAGCGGGGTGATCCCGCAGATCTCCGTGATGCTCGGCCCCTGCGCCGGCGGCGCCGCCTACAGCCCGGCGCTGACCGACTTCGTGTTCATGGTCCGCGAGACCTCGCAGATGTTCATCACCGGCCCCGACGTCGTGCAGGCCGTCACCGGCGAGAAGATCACCCAGAACGGCCTCGGCGGCGCCGACGTCCACTCCGCCGTCTCCGGCGTCTCCCACTTCGCCTACGACGACGAACCCTCCTGCATCGAGGAAGTGCGCTACCTGCTCTCCCTCCTCCCGCAGAACAACCGCGAGATGCCCCCCGTCGTCGCCGCCGACGACCCCGTCGAGCGCCGCAACGACCCGCTGCTGACACTCGTCCCGGTCGACGGCAACCGCCCCTACGACATGCGCAAGGTGATCGAGGAGGTCGTCGACCACGGCGAGTTCCTCGAAGTCCACGAGCACTGGGCGGGCAACGTGCTGTGCGCGCTGGCCCGGCTCGGCGGCCGGACGGTCGGCCTGGTGGCCAGTCAGCCGCTGTCGCTGGCCGGGGTGCTGGACATCCACGCGAGCGAGAAGGCCGCCCGCTTCGTGCAGTTCTGCGACGCGTTCAACATCCCGCTGGTCACCCTGGTCGACGTGCCCGGCTTCCTGCCCGGCGTCGACCAGGAGCACGGCGGCATCATCCGGCACGGCGCCAAACTCCTCTACGCCTACTGCAACGCCACCGTGCCGCGGATCTCGCTGATCCTGCGCAAGGCCTACGGCGGCGCCTACATCGTGATGGACTCCCAGTCGATCGGCGCCGACCTCTCCTACGCCTGGCCCACCAACGAGATCGCCGTCATGGGCGCCGAAGGCGCCGCCAACGTGATCTTCCGCCGCGAGATCGCCGCCGCCGACGACCCGGACGCGGTGCGCGCCCAGCTGGTCAAGGAGTACACCGCCGAGCTGATGCACCCGTACTACGCGGCCGAACGCGGCCTGGTCGACGACGTCATCGACCCGGCCGAGACCCGGGCCGTGCTGGTCGCGGCGCTGGAGGTGCTGTCCGCCAAGCACGCGGTGCTGCCCAGCCGCAAGCACGGGAACCCGCCGCAGTGAGCGGGGCGGACCCGCTGCTGCGGGTGGTGCGCGGACGGCCGGACGACACCGAACTGGCCGTGCTCGTCGCGGCTCTGACGGCGCGCCGCAGACCGGAGGCCGACGCGGCGGCCCGGCCGGTGCGGGCCGCCCGTTGGGAGCGGGCCGCGCCGCGGCGGGCGGGCGGGGGGCTGGCAGCTTCCTGTCCGCCCGCTTGGCCCGGTGGGGTCCTGGCGGTACCAACGATCTGACCCTAGCGAGACCGAAGAGCCGATGGCCGGCACCGGGGGGTGGTGCGGTGCAGTCGCGCGACCAGGGTGCCGGCCGCGCGAATGGATGTGTCATGTTGCGCGCCAAGAAAACGAGGGGCGTCGAGCGGCCGAACACCCGGCAGACCGCACCCGACCTGGAGTTCCGGCTGCTCGGACCGGTCGAGGCGGTGGCCGGCGGCCGGGAGATCGGACTGGACGGCGCGAAACAGCGCTCCGTCCTGGCCGCGCTGTTGCTGTCCGACGGCCGGATGCTGCCCGACGAGAGACTGCGGGCCCTGATCTGGGGCTGGGACCCGCCGGCCAGTTGGACCGCCCAACTGCACACCTACGCCTCGCGGTTGCGCTGCCGGCTCGGCCCCCAGGTCGAACTGGCCCGGCGCGCCCCCGGCTACCGGCTGGACATCGGCCAGTGCCGGGTCGACCTGTACCAGTTCCGCGAGGGCGCCGAACTCGGCCGCCGGGCCCTGGCGGCCGGAGAGTACGCCCGCGCCGCCCGACTGCTCTCCGGCGCGCTCGCGCACTGGCGCGGCACCCCGCTCACCGGGGCCACCGCCCAGCTCGCGGCGAAGGAACTGCCCGCGCTGGAGGAGGACCGCCTCGCCGCCCTGGAGGACCGGATCGAGGCCGACCTCGCCCTCGGCGGCCACCGGCGCGTCGTCGCCGAACTGCGCGGCCTGGTCGCCGAGCACCCCACCCGGGAGGGCCTGCGCGGACAGCTGATGGCCGCCCTGTACCGCTGCGACCGGCAGGGCGACGCTCTGGAGGTCTACGACCGGGGGCGGCGGCTGCTCGCCGAGGAGCTGGGCGTCTTCCCGGGCCCGACCCTGCAGGAACTGCACGGCCGGATCCTCACCAACACCCTGTCCGGCCCGGCCGCCGCCGAACGGCCCGCCGTCCGGCTGTCCGCCCCCTCCGCCCCGCCCGCCCCGCCCGGGCCGGTGCCCGGGCCCGGCGCGTGGGACGGGCTCGTCCCGGCGATGCTGCCGCCCGCCGCCGCCGACTTCACCGGACGCCGGGGCCACCTGGCCGCGCTGCGGGCCGCCGTGGTCGGCGGGCCACCGGGCCGCCGGGCCCGGTCCGGACGGCCCGTCGGCCCCGCCGGTCCGGTCGTGCTCACCGGCGGCGCCGGGTGCGGGAAGTCCGCGCTCGCCGTCCAGGCCGCGCACCTGGCCCGGTCCGCCTTCCCCGGCGGCGTGCTCTACGCGGACCTGCGCGGCCCCGGCGGCCCCGCCCGCGGCCCGGCCGGGGTGCTCCGTTCCTTCCTGCGCGCCCTCGGCGCGGACGGGCGCGAACTCCCTTCCGGCACCGATGAGTTGATCCTCCTCTACCGCAGCAGGCTGGCCGGGCGGAA
Organism: Kitasatospora sp. NA04385; assembly: GCF_013364235.1. Classification (NCBI taxonomy): domain Bacteria; kingdom Bacillati; phylum Actinomycetota; class Actinomycetes; order Kitasatosporales; family Streptomycetaceae; genus Kitasatospora; species Kitasatospora sp. NA04385. Next base: position 6,345,754 of record NZ_CP054919.1, read on the forward strand.
GATCCTGGTGGTGCTGGACAACGCCCGCGACGAACGCTCCGTCCGCCCGCTGCTCACCCCCGACGCCTGCGGCCGCACCATCGTCACCAGCCGCTGCGCCCTGCCCACCATCGAGGGGGCGCAGCGCCTCCAGGTCGGCCCGCTGGAGTTCCCCGAGGCGTACCGGCTGCTCGTCGCGGCCGGACGGGAACGGGCCGGCGCCGACCCGGAAGCCACCGCCCGGATCGTCGAGTTCTGCGACCGGCTGCCGCTCGCCCTGCGGATCTGCGCGTCCCGGCTGGCCGCCCAGCCGCACTGGACGGCCGCCCGGCTGGCCGACCGGCTCGCCCCCGACGAACGCCGGCTGGACGAACTGCGCCTGGGCGAACTGGACGTCCGGGCCACCCTGGCGGAGGACCTGCCGGGGCTCCGACCGGCCGTCCGCACCGCCCTGGGGGCACTGGCGAGGTCCGGCGCCGACAGCGTCACCCCGGCGGAGGCCGCCGGGGTGCTGCGCTGCTGCGAGCGGGAGGCCGAGGAGGCGCTGGAGCTGCTCACCGCGGCCCGGCTGCTGACCGTCGACCCGGGCCCGGCCGAACTGCGCTACCGGATGGCGTCGCTGGTCCGCCTGGTGGTCCGGGAGCAGCCGGCCGCCGCGCTCGCGGCCTGAGCGGACGGCTGCCCCCGGGCGGGGTCGCGGCAGGGTCAGCCGCAGCCGCCGGCGTGGCCGAAGTCCAGGCTGCGGGCGGGCATCGGCGCGGTCGCGGCCAGCAGTTCCGGGTCGGCGAGGAGCAGTTCGAGGTCGAGGTGCTCCGGGCCGTCCTGGACGGCGGCGGGGTCGGTGGTGGTCTCCATGGTTCCTCCGGTTCTCTGCGGGTCTCTCTACGGGGTCTCGCTGGCGGGGTCTTCGGTCCTCGGCGGTGCCGGGACCGCCCGGCGGTGGGTCAGCCGTCGATCAGCCGGGCGAACGCGACGGTGTCGAACACGTCCTCCATCCGGACGGCCAGCCCGTCCCGGAAGGTCCAGGAGTGCACGAAGGACAGGTTCTCGGTGCGGCCGCCCAGCGAGGTGACGTCGCGGACGCCGAACACCACCACCCGGTCCCCGGAGTGCAGGAACTCCCGCGGCTCCAGCCGCATCCCGCCCAGGACGGACGGGACCCGGCCGAGGAACTCCCGGACGCCCCGGTGGCCGTGCTTGGTGCCGCCGAGGCCGTACCCGGCCAGGCCCTCGGGGTGGACCCACTCGATCTCCGGGTCCATGGTGGCCAGCAGCGCGGCCACGTCCCGGTCGTGGAAGGCGCGGTAGGCGGCGCGGACGGCCGCGAGGTTGTCGTGCGCGACGGGCGCGGGGACGGGTGTGGGAACGGGCATGGGGACGGGCTCCTCAGCGGGGGACGGGGTCGAGGCGGGCGGCCCCGGCGGGCGCGGGCGCGGCGGCGGGCGCGGGCGTCAGGTGCTCGGGCCGCAGGTGGTCGGGGTGCAGCGCCTCCAGCGTCCGGCGGATGCCCTCGCGCCAGTCGACCAGGCACGGGCCGGTCAGACGGCGGCGCAGCGCCGGGTCGAACCGGTAGGTCTCCCGGGTGACCGCACTGGGCTCCAGCAGCGCGGGCACCCCGGTCAGCTCCTCCAGGTGCCGCAGGCAGTCGGTGATCCCGACCGCCTCGTCCCCGCCCCAGTTGACCAGGGTCGCGGGCACCGAGGCGGCCTCCCACAGCGCCGGCACCTGCCGGACGATGTCGTCGGTGTGGATCGGGGAGCACCAGTTCTGGCCCTCCAGCGGGACGGGCACCGGCTGCCCGGCCAGCATCCGCCGGAAGTACAGCATCGGCACGCCGCCGTAACCCCCGGGCCCGTAGGCGATGTTGAGCCGGGCGATGGTGGTGGGCAGCCCGAGCACCCGGGCCAGCGCGCGGACCGCGCCCTCGGTGGCGATCTTGCCGACCGGGTAGGCGGGCAGCCAGTCCGCGACGCCGTCCACCGGGTCGTCCTCGGTGTAGGCGTGGTCGAGGGTCTGCCGGGCGTACAGCGCGCCGGTCGACACGTACAGGAAGGACTCGGCGGAGCGGCAGTGCGCCATCAGCCGGCCGGTGGCGGTGGTGTTGACGTGCACCGTCCGGTTGAAGTCGCCGTCGTCGCCGCGCCGCACCGCCGAGTGGACGACGTGGGTGAAGTCTTCCGGCAGGCCCGCGTAGGCGCCGTCCGAGTCGTCCTCCATGTCCCACCGCCAGGTGGTGACGCCCCGGGCGCGCAGCTGCTCCTCGACGCCGGGGGTGCCGAAGCGGCCCAGGCACCACACCTCGTTGTGCTCGGCCAGCGCCTCCGCCACCGGCCGGGCGACCTGCCCGGTGCCGCCGGTCACCAGGATCTTCTTGCCCCTCACGCGTCCGCCCCCATCGCCCGGTCCAGTTCCTCGCGCAGGATCGCCTGGAAGGCCGCCACGTGCTGCGGGCCCATCAGGGTGTAGTGCTCGCCCGGCACCGCCACGTACCGGGTGTCCTCCTCGGTGAAGTCGTCCCAGCGGCGCAGCTCCTTCTCCAGCCAGTCGGCCCTGGTGCCGCGCAGCGGCTCGGCGTGGAAGACCGTCATCGCGCGGACCGTGCCCTCCGGCCGGTACGAGCGGCCCAGGTCGGTGAGCCGGTCGGCGAGGTCGGCCCAGTTGGCGAACCGCTCCCGGTCCAGGTCGAGTTCGGCGATCCGGGCGGGCGGCGCGAGGGCCAGCAGCCGGTCGATCTGCTCGTCCTGCGGCAGGCCGCGCAGCTGCCCGGGCAGCTCCCCGGCCTGCCGCTTGTCGACCAGCGCCAGGAAGAAGGCCAGGTTGACGGCGGTCTCGACGAAGTCCAGCTCGTCCATCCGGTACTTGATGTGCGGCGGCAGGTTGAAGCTGCCCAGGAAGCCGACCCGCTCGCCCGCCCGCTCCAGCTGCTTGGCGATCTCGAAGGCCACCGCGGCGCCGAAGGAGTACCCGGCGAGGGCGTACGGGCCGTGCGGCTGCCGGGCCCGGATCGCCGCCACGTAGCTGTCGACCATTTCTTCGAAGGTCCGGAACGGCTTCTCGCCCTCGTTGAAGCCGCGGGCCCGCAGCGCGTGGAACGGCCGCTCCCCGACGAAGTACCGGGCCAGGTTGACGAAGACCAGCACCTCGCCGACCCCCGGGTGGACGCAGAACAGCGGCGTGCGGTCGCCACCGGTCTGCATCGGCACCACCGGGTCGTACGCCGTCTCACCCAGCCCCCGCGGCTGGGTGAGACGGCTCGCCAGCGAGCGCACGGTCGGCGCGTTCAGCAGGGTGATCACCGGCAGGTCCGCGACGCCGAGGCGGGCCGTGATCCGGCCGCGCAGCCGCAGGATGTCCAGCGAGGTGCCGCCCAGGTCGAAGAAGCTCGCGGTGGCGCTGATCCGCTCCGGCGCGGTGTCGAACAGCTCGGCGTAGATCTCCGCCAGCGCCGTCTCCACCTCCCCCTGCGGGGCGCTGTGCCCGCCGAGGTGGAGTTCGGTCAGCTCCTCGGCCGCGCGCAGCTCCCGCTCGTACCCGCCGGACTCCAGGCGCCGGCGCATCAGCGAGCGCTGGATCTTGCCCAGGCTGGTCTTCGGGAAGGCCTCCAGCGGCAGCGGCAGCACCAGGGCCGGCCGGAACCCCCAGGTCATCACGGTGCTGCTGCGGACCGCCACCATCGCCCGGTAGCGCCCCGCGGCGTCCTCCTCGGGCAGCGGGCAGTGGAAGGCCACCACCAGCTGCTCGGTGTCGCCGCCCGGGCGGACCGGGAACGCGGCGACGTACGAGGGGCTGACCCCGTCCAGGCGCTCCAGCACGCTCTCCAGCTCGTGGCTGAAGTAGTTGACCCCGTTGACGATCACGCTGTCCTTGCTGCGCCCGACCAGGGTGAGCCGCCCCCCGTCGATCCGGCCCAGGTCGCCGCTGCGGAACCAGCCGTCGGCGGTGAACGCCGCCGCGGTCGCCGCCGCGTCGTTGTGGTACCCGGAGGTGATCATCGGGCCGGTCAGCTGGAGCTCGCCGACCTCGCCCTCGGGCAGCGCGCGGTCCGCGGGGTCGGCGACCCGGATCCGCAGCCCCGCCACCGGCGTGCCCAGGTCGGCGAACTCCCGGCCCCCGTCGCCCTCCGGGAAGGCGAGCGAGTAGACGCTGCCCGCGCAGGTCTCGGTCATCCCGAAGGCCGGCCACAGCGCCGCCGGGTCCAGGCCGTACGGGGCGTAGTGCGCCAGGAAGGCCCGGCCGGTCGCGCGGACCACGGCCTCGCCGCCGCTGACGATGTGCCGCAGCCGGGACAGGTCCAGCCCCGCCAGGTCGACCGCCGGGAGCCGCTCGGCGGCCGAGACCAGCAGGCCGAGCAGGAAGTTGGGGGTGAAGGTCATCGTCACGCCGTGCTCGGAGGCCAGCCGGAGGAACTCCAGCGGCTCCCCGAGCACCGTCCCCGGCTGCACGTGCACCTGGCGGCAGCCCGCCCACAGCGGCAGCAGGTGGCACTCCAGCAGCGCGGCGACGTGGTCGAAGGACACCCAGTTCATCGAGGTGTCGGCGGGGGTGAGCCGGTGGTAGCCGTTCTTCCCGGCCATCGACGCCAGCAGGTTGGCGTGGCTGAGCCTGACCGCCTTGGGCAGGCCGGTCGACCCCGAGGTCAGCACCAGTACGGCGTCGTCCTCCGGCGCGGCCCGGTGCACCGGCTCCGCGGCGGGGTCGCCGCCGGTCGGCAGCAGTCCGTCGACGGTGGCCACCACCAGGCCCGGCACCTCGGGCAGCTCCCGGGCCAGTTCCCCGTCGGTGACCACCAGCGGCCCGTCCAGCAGGTCCCGGACGTGGGCGAGTTGCGCCGCCCAGCGCTCCCGGTCGGTGCGCACCGGCGTCATCGGGCACGGGACGAAACCGCCGAGCTGCGCGGCCCAGAACGCGGTCAGGAACTGCGCCTGGTCCTCCAGCAGCAGAACCACCTTGTCCTGCGGCCGCAGCCCGCGGGCCCGCAGCCCGGCCAGCAGCCGGCGTGCCTCGTACAGGAGTTGGACGTGGCTCTGCTCCCGGTGATCGGAGCCCGCGCCGCCGGAGCAGTAGCGGATGCCGTTCTCCGGCTGCTGCTCGGCGGCTCCGAGCAGCAGGTCGACGCTGGTGCGCGGGGGGTTCGTCATGGTTGCTCCATCGCGTGGCTCTCGTGGTACCCGGCTGGCGGGTGGGGAAGGAGGCCCTCGTCCGAACGGGCGGGGGAGGAGGTGAACCATCGGGCCGGGGAAGCTGTGGGGCCCTCGGTGACCACCGGGGCTGCTGTGGTGAAACGGTAGGTGCGGCCCACCTGGTGGGACAGCCGGTGGCCTGAAGAAGACGCGCGTCCGTTACGGCTGGTCACGGCAGTGCGGCGCAGGGTGCCGGAAGCGGAGGGCGGGGGCACTGCTTGGGCGGCTGCTCGGCATCTTGCTGTCGCGATGGTGTCGGGCCCTCCATCGAGCTGATGTTCTGTTATATGGGCCGTGCGGCACGCGATCTGACGGAGCGTCCGCCGGTTCGCCGGGGTCGGTGCCGCGCCGGTGGCACCCGGCGGCCGGGCTGTCGGTGGCGGCGGGCAGGATGAGCGGGGCGAAAGGAGTTTCGTTGACCGGGACCGGCCGTCGAACTAGGGTGTGAGTGATCTCTGTTCCATTTGTGCGCCTCCCATCGAAGGGGTTTTCGCCCCGGACGGCAGGGGCTTCCGGTCGTTCCGGAACGTGCACAAACGGATAAGCGCGGGATGGATCAACGGGGGCAGGACATCATGCTTTTTGGGAACTTGACGAAATCGGAAGGCGATCTTTCGAAAGTGCACGCGGAGCGTGTGGAAGAGACTCTGCTCCAAGCCAGAGCCTTGATCGAATCCACCGTCTCGATGCACCGCCGGCGCAGCGACGGGCCGGCCCCGGTGTCGCGCACCGACGCCGGGGCGGTCGGCGACACGATGGAACAGCTGATCGCCGGAGCCCGCCGCTCGGTGAGCCTGGCCCTGGTCGCGGACGGCAAGTTCGCCGCCGAGGCCCGGCGGATCCTCGCCGCCCGCCCGCAACGCGTCCCCGGCTCGCCCGCTCCGGTGCTGCGCGTGCTCTGCGTCGGCGCGGCCACCCGGGACGCCGTCGAACTGCTGACCAATCCGTACCTGCCGCAGACCGAGGTGCGGGTGACCGAGACCGACCTGCGCGAGGTGATGGTCGTCGACGGGCGCGGCGCCCTGGTCCGCTCCGCGGCCGGCCACGCCGACGGGGCCGCCGTGGCCGTCCACGACACCGCCGTGGTGCGCGCCCTCGACCTGCTCTTCGCCGGAGCCTGGTCCCGGGCCCGCCCGCTGGCGCGCCACCTGGACTTCCGCCCGCGCCTCGACCACGACCAGGCCCGGCGCGTGCTGGAGATGCTCAGCGACGGCCGCACCGACGAGTCCGCCGCCCAGCAGCTGGGCGTCTCGCTGCGCACCTACCGCCGCCACGTGGCGGAGATCATGCGCGAACTCGGCGCCAACTCGCGCTTCCAGGCCGGGTTCAGGGCGGTCGAGCTGGGCCTCATGCCCAGGTCGGCGTGAAGGGAGACGGCCCGGGGGGCGACCGTCCACCGGGGCCGTACCCGTCCTCGGACGGGTACGGCGCGGAGCACCGGGACACGGCACCCGACCGGGCCATGGACGAGCTGGAGGAGGCCCTGCTCGGGGTGAGCGCCCTGATCGAGTCGACGGTCGCGATCAACCGCGACCGCTACTCGGCCGACCGGCTCGTCACCACGCTCACCGGCCCCTACCGGAGGGTCCTCGACACGGCGGAGCGGATGATCGCCGGCGCCCGCCGGAGCATCGACATCGTGCACGCCCGGCGCCTCCAGGAGGAGGACCGGGCCGAGCGCGCCGAACGGGGCCTGCTGGGCCGGACGGACCCGTCGGTCCAGGTCCGGCTGCTCTGCTCGCCCGAGCTCATCGACGAGGGCTTCGTCAGCGAACAGGTCGACCTGCCGGACCCGGTGGACATCCGGGTGGCCCGGGTCCCCCCGCTCCAGGCGATCCTGGTCGACCGGGAGTCGGCCCTGGTGGTCACCGGCGTGGCCGCCAACCGGCGCGCCGCGGTGATCTGGGTGCCCGAGGTGATCCACACCCTGCAGATCCTCTTCGACAACGTCTGGCGGGGCGCCCTGCCCGCCGCCGACCGCATCGTCTTCGGGGACCGCGCGCGGGCGGCCTTCGCCCGCCAGATCCTCGCCGCGCTGCGCGCCGGCGTCACCGACGAGGTCGCCGCCCGCGACCTCGCCATCTCGGTGCGCACCTACCGGCGCTACGTCGCCGAGATCATGACCCTGCTGGGCGCCAACTCCCGCTTCCAGGCCGGAGTCCGGGCGGCCGAGCTGGGCCTGCTGCCGCTGACCCGCCCCGGCTCCGGTTCCGGTGCCGCTCCGGGCTCCGGCTGACCCGGCCGGGGGCGTCCTCACCCGAGGCCGCCCCCGGCCGGGCCGGCGTCGGGCCGCTCCGGGTCGGGTCGCCCCGTCTCGGACTGCCCCAAGGGTTGCTCCGCGTCGGGCTGCTCCGCTTCGGCGTGCAGGGTGATCAGCTCGGTCAGCGCGTCGATGTACGCGGCCAGCACCTCGCCCCACGGCAGCTCACTGGCCCGCAGTTGGGCGGTCTCCTGATCCTCGTGCGCCTGCTCGATCTGGCGCAGGACGCACAGCGGGTGGTGGACCCGAGCGGGGTCGCGCTCGTCTTGGTTCATGGAATCTCCTGGTAGCGGCGCCCGTCCCTGGTAAGACCCCCATCCGGATCATTGTCGACGTCCGCCCTATGCGTCGCCTGGAGCCGTTCTGTATCGAGACGTCGGGACACCGCACATTGTTCTCCCAGAAGCAGGACGGATTCAATCCCGAATCCCGTTCCCGCGGACTTCGTTCCGGTGCGCACCGTGAACGGGCGCGCCCCCGCCCGCGGTCAGGGCGCCGGGTCGGCGCCCCGCTCCACCGCCAGGTACGCCAGCACGGCCCGCACCCGGCGGTTGGTGTCCTGGTCGTCGGCGAGGCCGAGCTTGGCGAAGATCGCGGTCGTGTACTTGCTGACCGACCCCTCGGAGAGGAACAGCCGGCCCGCGATCGCCGCGTTGGACAGTCCCTCGGCCATCAGCGCCAGCACCGAGCGCTCCCGCTCGGTCAGCGCCGCCAGCGGGTCCGCGCGCAGCGGCCGGCCCAGCAGCTTGGCGACCACCGTCGGGTCCAGCGCCGTCCCGCCGTCGGCGACCCGGTGGACCGCGTCCATGAACTGCCCGGCGTCCAGCACCCGGTCCTTGAGCTGGTAGCCGATGCCGCCGTGCCCGTCCGCGAGCAGCTCGCGCGCGTACAGCTGCTCCACGTGCTGCGACAGGATCAGCACCGGCAGCCCGGGCACCGCCCGGCGGGCGGTCAGCGCGGCCTGCAGGCCCTCGTCGGAGAAGGCCGGCGGCAGCCGGACGTCGACGATCGACACGTCCGGCCGGTGGGCGAGCAGCGCCTCCAGCGCGGCCGGCCCGTTGTCCACGGCCGCCACCACCTGGTGGCCGTACGCCTCGACCAGGCGCACCATCCCGTCCCGGAGCAGGAAGAGGTCCTCGGCTACGACAATTCGCACGGTACCGCCACAGTGACGCGAGTCGGTCCCCCGGTGGGGCTGTCGATCTCCAGACGTCCGCCGAAGGCCGCCATCCGGCGCCGCACGCCGTCCAGTCCGGAGCCGGGAGCCGCGGTGGCCCCGCCGATCCCGTCGTCGCTCACGCTAGCAGTGAGCGTCCGTCCGGCGTACGACAGTTCGACGCCCACCCGGTCGGCGTGCGCGTGCTTCACGGCGTTGGTGAGCAACTCGGCGACCGAGAAGTACAGCGCCGCCTCGACCGGCCGCTCGGGCCGGGCCGGCACCCGGCTGACCACGTCGACCTCGACCACCGCGTCCAGCGCCAGCGCCCGGACGGCGTCGACCAGGCCGCGTTCGACCAGCACCGGCGGGTTGATGCCGCGCACCAGCGCCCGCAGTTCGGCCAGCGCCCCGGCGGAGTTGGCCCGGGCCTCGGCGAGCAGCCGCTTGGCCGCCTCCGGGTTGCTGTCCACCAGGTGCTCGGCGGCGCCCATCGACATGCCCAGCGCCACCAGCCGGGCCTGCGCGCCGTCGTGCAGGCCGCGCTCGATCCGCTCCAGCTCGGCGGCCTGGGTCTGCGTCAAGTCCGCCCGGATCTCCTCCAGTTCGGCCACCCGCCAGCCCAGCCGGGTCGACGTCACCGGCCCCAGCAGCCACCGTCCGACCGGCCCGAGCACCCGCCAGGCGAACGGCGCCGCCGCCAGCCCCGCCGCGCACAGCACCGCCCCGGACACCGGCCGGTCCGCCGCCAGCAGCGCGCCGAGCACCAGCGCCAGCAGCGGCAGCGCCGCGACCGGCAGCACGGTGACCGACGCCGCCAGCACCCACACCCCGTCCCAGTGCAGCTGCGGGTCGTGGAACCTGGCGTGCACCCGGGCCCGGCGCCGGGCCTCCCGCTCCGAGCGGTGGTACTCCTGCCCGTCCCACCAGAAGCCGGTCGCCATCCTGGTCACCGGCTTCGGCTCCCGGTACACCACTGCCGACTCCAGCCCCAGCCAGCGCCCCGCGCACCGCCGGGCCGCCCCCGCCAGCGCCCGGCTGGTGAACGGGTGCACCGTCCACACCGCGACCGCCACCCACACCGCCACCAGCAGCGTCTCCCCGAACACCGCCAGCGCCCGCAGCGGCCACGCCGCCGTCGTCCCCGCCGACCACGAGTACGCCAGCGCCGACCCCGCCCACCCCACCGGCACCGCCACCAGCGCGAACGGGCAGGTCAGCCCCACCAGTACGGCGGAGCGCCACGCCCCGGTCCCGACCGCGGCCGCCCACTCCGCGGGCCCGCCCCCCGGCGCCCGGCCCGTCCGGTCCGCCCTGCCCACCCTGTCCGCCCTGTCCGCCCCGCCCATCGGAGGGCTCCTTTCGCCGCGGTCACCGATGCCGCCGGTCGGAAGGGCCCGAACGGCGCGCTCCCGAGGCTACGGACCGCCCGCCCGTCCCGGACATGGGGCTGCCCGTACGCGGAGGTGGGCCTGGCCCCACCTCCGCGTACGGGCAGCCCCGGCCGCATCCCGCGCGGGGCCGGTCAGTGCGCGGGGCCGGTCAGTGGCCGAGCGAGTCCGCGCCGCGGTAGCCGGACGGCACGCCCTCGACGAGGACGATGTCGGCGGTCATGTGCCGGGTGCGCAGCGGCAGGATCTCCCGGTAGGCGGGGGAGTCCCACCAGGCGCGGGCCCGCTCGTGGTCGGGGAACTCGATGACGATCGTGCCGCCCTGCCCCCAACTCCCCTCCACGGTCTCGGACCTGCCGCCGTGGACGATGAACCGGCCGCCGAAGGGGTCGAGGGTGGCGTCGATCCGCTCCAGGTACTCGACGATGTCGGGGCCGAACTCGACCGAGTGGATCTGGGCCAGCGCGTAGGCGGTCATGCGGCGCTCCTGGGGTGTGTCGGGAGGGGTGTCGGGAAGGGCGTCGGGAGGGCTGTCGTGAAGGGTCTCGCGGGGTGTGCCGTCCGCTGCCTCCGACGGTAGGCGGTGCGGGCCCGTCGGCGAATCGGTCACGTATCGGTACACCCCGCGAGACCCTTCACGGCCCCCCGGCGGGCCGGTGGATCACCAGGGGACGACGCCGGCGTCCTCGAAGAAGCCGCCGCTCGGGCCGCCGTCCGGGAGGGTGGCGAGCCGGATCGGGGTGGCCGCGCCCTCGGCGGGGGTGCGGGGGCCGTGGAAGCCGGTGAAGTCGGTCGCGACCAGGCCCGGGCAGGCGGCGTTGACGAGGATGCCGGTCCCGGCGAGCTGCCGGGCGTACTGCAGGGTGAGGGCGTTGAGGAAGGACTTCGACGGCGCGTAGGCCGCCATGACGGGGCCGACCTCGGTGTCCGGGTCCGCCTGCCGGGCCAGGGAGCCGACGCTGCTGGAGACGTTGACGATCCGGGGGGAGGCGGAGCGCCGCAGCAGCGGCAGCATCGCGTTGGTCACCCGGACCACGCCCAGGACGTTGGTGTCCACGACGGCGCGCACCACCTCCAGGTCCAGCACGGTCGGGTCCTGCAACCATCCCGGGCCCATCTCGCCCGACACGCCCGCGTTGTTGACCAGGGCGTCCAGCCGTCCGGCCTGCCGTTCGAGCAGGGCCGCGGCGGCGGCGACGCTGCGGTCGTCGGTCACGTCCAGCGGCACCCCGAACGCGTCCGCGCCGTCGGCGCGCAGCCGGTCGACGGCGGCCTCGCGCCGGGCCGCGTCGCGGGCGCCCACGCCGACGCGGTAGCCGAGGCGGCCCAGTCCGGCCGCGATCTCGTAGCCGATGCCCTTGTTCGCGCCGGTCACCAGCGCGGTCTTCGTTTCGCTCATGCCGACGATGCTGGCCGCTGGGCGGGCGGTGCGGCCAACACCGGTACGGTGCCCTGTGATACCCGGCGGGTATCACCGCGTAGGCTGTCGGCCGTGGACACCGTGGAGACCCGCGAGTTGGCGTACTTCGTGGCCGTGGCCGAGGAGTTGCACTTCGGACGCGCCGCCGAGCGGCTCGGGATGGCCCAGCCGCCGCTGTCCCGGGCCATCCAGCAGCTCGAACGGCGGCTGCGGGTACGCCTGTTGGAGCGCAACCGCCGCGGTGTCCGGCTGACCGGCGCCGGGGAGGTGCTGCTCCGGGAGGGCCGGGCGGCCCTCGACGCGGCGGCCGCCGCCGTCCGCCGCACCCGGCGGGCCGGGGGCGCCGACGGCCCGGGCGGCCCCGGCGGGCGGCTGGTGCTCGCGGTGAAGGCGGCCGCCTCGCACGAACTGCTGCGCAAGCTCCTCGACGCCCACGCGGCCGAACCCGGCGGCGCCGAGGTCGAGGTGCTGCTGTGCGGCATGTGCGAGCAGGAGGAACTGCTGCGCGACGGGCGCGCCGACGCCGCGCTCATGCACACGCCGTGGAACTCCCTGGCCGGATTCGACAGCGAGCCACTGGTCACCGAGGGGCAGGTCGCCCTGCTGCCGGCCGGGCACCCGCTGGCCGCCCGCGCGAGCCTGTCGCTGGCCGACATCGGGGACGTCCCCGACCTGCCGCTGGCCCGCTGGCCCTCCCACGGCGTCTACGCCCCCGGCCCGGGCCCGGAGATCCGCGACCAGACCCAGCTGGCCCAACTGATCGCCCTGGGACGCACGGTGGCGGTCGTCCCCGACTCCGCCCGCTCCTGGCTCTGGGCCGAGCACGCGGCCGTCCCGCTGACCGACGCGCCCCTCGTCGTGACCCACCTCGCCTGGCCCGCGCACAGCCGCTCCCTCGCCCTGGCCGGCCTGGTCCGCACGGCCACCCGGCTGTGACCGGGCCCCGGCCCGCCCGGCCCCGGCCCACCCGGCCCCGGCCCGCCGGTCACCGCCCGGCCTGCGCGGGACGGGCGACCGCCCGGTGTGCGGGTCAACTCCCTTCCCGTTCGCCGGGGTTGCTGTGCACCTCGGCCCAGACGACCTCGCGGGCGGTGCCGTTGTTGCGGGAGGGCGGGGAGTAGTGGTGCCCCCAGTGGTCGCCGAGGGCGAGGGCGTCCAGGACGGCCCGGTGGTCGGCGGTGTCGTCGGGGCGGGTGATCGTGAGTTCGATCCGGTAGCCGGTGGGGGTGGTGGCGAGCTTGGCGTCGCCGCCGCCGGCCCGGGAGAGCCGTTCGGCGATCTCCCAGGCGCGCTGTCGTGCGGTGCCGCTCATGAGGCGGCGCCCAGGACGGGACGGGCGGGACGGGCGGGACGGGCGGCGGGGCCGAGCGGCGGGCGCGCCGGTGAGCGCTCCGGTGGGGGAGCGGCGGGCAACTCGCCGCGCAGGTAGGCGAGTTCGGCCAGGGCCTCGGCCAGCTTCTGCACCCAGGGCAGGCCGACGCACCCCAGCGCGAGGGCCCCGAACTCCGGCAGCACGTCGTCCCGGTAGACGGGCGACAACCCGGCCGGCGGGTCCAACCGGGCTGCTCTGAACGCCTGTTCCAGCAGATCGGCGGCCTGCTCGGGCTCGGTGAACCTGCCGCGCAGGAACCGCTGGAGGACGTCGCCCTCCTCCAACGGCTGTCCGGTGTACCGCACGTGCTTCCTCGCCTCGATGTCGGTGTCGATGTGGATGTGAGTGTGGATGTGGATGGAGGCCGGTCAGCTCGACGGCCGACCCGCGGGCCGGACGATTCCCGCCCGCACCAGGTCCGCGAACGCCGGATGGCGCACCCCGCCCCGGCCGACCGGCCAGGGCTCGCCCCCGTCCGGGCCGACGGGGCGCAGCAGCAGTTCGCCCTGCTCGGTCACCCGGGAGAGCTCGCCGATGCGGCCGGTCGCGGTGTCGAACAGCAACTCGCCATATTCGTAAAGTCGTTCGACCCCGGCCGCCCCGGTGAACTCCCCGCCGCGCACGGCGTGCACGTAGGGCGCGCCCGTCCAGACCAGGGTGGCCAACTCGCCCGCCACGTACGGGGCGACGCCGCCGAGTTGCACCAGGTAGGCGCCGGTGGCGGTCTTCTCCACCGCCAGCGAAGGCAGCCTGAGGCCCGCCGAGTTGAAGGCGTCCCGGACCGCGTCGCGCACCTTGTACGCGAAGGCGCGCTCGCTCCTGTCCAGCCGGTCAAGCAGGGAGTTGCCCACCGATGGTCACCGCCCGTTCCCTGTTCTCGCCAATGTGTCATCAGGATCGGCATTCGGGCGTAGCATCGGAAGCCTTCCGCACTTGACTCTTGTCCCGTGGGGGACTCGGCGTCGAAAGAGTGATCGAGCATGCGTCGTACGGAACTTGACCCCTCGTCATCTCCCGCTGCTGCTTTCGGCCTACAGCTCCGCAGGTCGCGGGAGATACGGAACCTGTCCCAGGTGCAGCTCGGCGACCTCATGGGGTACAGCGACACCCTCATCTCGTGCATCGAAAGAGCTACCCGCAGTCCCACCGCTGACTTCGCGGCCCGGGCCGACGAGGCGCTGGCCACCGGCGGGACGCTGGGGCTGATGTGGTGGAGCCTCAAGAACCAGAGCCTGCTGGAGGGCTTCCCCGAGTACGCGGCGGAGGAAGCGAAGGCGGTGGAGATCCGCCTGTTCGAACTGGGCATCGTCCCGGGGCTGCTACAGACCTCGGCCTACGCGCGGGCGGTGGCTCAGGCCGCTGTGAAGCGCGGCGCGATCACCCAGGCGCAGGCGGACGAGCGGATGGACTTCCTCGCGGCCCGCCAACGCCTGTTCGACCAGTCGAAGCCGCCGCTGCTGCACGTCGTCCTGGACGAGAGCTGCATCAGGCGTCCGATCGGCGGCCGGGAGGTGATGGCGGCTCAACTCGACCATCTCGTGGAGCTGTCGGACCGACCGAACGTCACCCTGCAGCTCGCCCCGTACAGCCTGGGAGAGATTGTGCCGTTCTACATGTCGGTGACCCTGCTGACCATGGCCGATCGATCCGTACTCGCGTACACGGAATCCCAGCACCGGGGCATCCTCACGCGTGAAATCGAGACCGTCCGACCGTGGGAGAGGGACTACCATCGGCTCCAGGTGGAAGCCCACGGCACGTCGGCTTCCGTGGCGAAGATCAGCAGGCTTCGGAAGGAAGACCATGGACCGTGACCACGACCTGAGCCGTGCGGAGTTCCGCAGCTCCAGCTACAGCGCCAACGGCGGTCAGTGCATCCAGCCGGCGACGAACCTGTACGCGGCGCGCGGCATCGTGCCGGTGCGTGACTCGAAGGACCAGGGCGGGCCGGTGCTGGTCTTCCCGGCGGCGGCCTGGGCCGCCTTCTGCGCCGCCACCGCCGCCGGTGAGTTCGGCGAGATCTGACCTTCGGTCAACTCCGTTCAGCCGGGCGCCCCCTTCTCGGAGGGGGCGTTCTGCTGTCCGGGAGGTTCTGGCGGATCGGGCCCTCCCGGTGCGGCGGAGGAACTAGCATCGGCGTCAGGTGGGAGCCGACGGCATGTCGGCTTCCGCGGCGACAGCCGACGGCCTTCGGGAGGGACACCATGGACCGTGACCACGACCTGAGCGGTGCGGAGTTCCGCAGCTCCAGCTACAGCGACAACGGCGGTCAGTGCATCCAGCCGGCGACGAACCTGCACGCGGCCCACGGCATCGTGCCGGTGCGTGACTCGAAGGACCAGGGCGGGCCGGTGCTGGTCTTCCCGGCGGCAGCCTGGGCCGCTTTTTGCGCCGCCACCGCCGCCGGTGAGTTCGGCGAGATCTGACCTCCGGTCAACTCCGTTCAGCCGGGCCGCCCCCTCCTCGGAGGGGGCGTTCTGCTGCCCGGGAGGTTCTGGCGGATCGGGCCCCCCGGCGCGACGGAGGAACTAGCATCGGCGTCAGGTGGAAGCCGACGGCATGTCGGCTTCCGCGGCGACAGCCGACGGCCTTCGGGAGGGACACCATGGATCGTGACCACGACCTGAGCGGCGCGGAGTTCCGCAGCTCCAGCTACAGCAACAACGGCGGTCAGTGCATCCAGCCGGCGACGAACCTGCACGCGGCCCACGGCATCGTGCCGGTGCGCGACTCGAAGGACCAGGGCGGGCCGGTGCTGGTCTTCCCGGCGGCAGCCTGGGCCGCCTTCTGCGCCGCCACCGCCGCCGGTGAGTTCGGCGAGATCTGACCCGCGCCCGCCCGGGCCGACCGCTGCGCGGCGCACCAGGACGACCGCCTGCCCGGCGCCGACGCGGCGCCCCGCGAGTTCGAGGTCGTGGCGGGCCCGGCCGAGCAGGGCGCGCAGCCGGGTAGGGCGCGCAGCCGGGCCGTTCGGCGGAGGGGCGGGCTCACCGCCAGTTGCTGGTTCCGCCCAGGAACTCCACCAGCGGCAGGCCCTCGTCGTCGGCCTCGGCGTCCCAGTAGTCGTAGGTGACCTGCCAGAACGGGCCGAGCTGCTTGCCCCACGGCAGCCGGTAGCGGTGCACGAACGCGGGTCGGCCGGGCTGGACGACCACGATGCGCTGGCTCAGCAGGAACCGGCCGTTCTCGTGGCGGATCTCCGTCCGGTCGTCGACGACGGTCGACCAGTCGCCGATCCGCAGCACCCGCCGACCGTCGACCTCCCGCACCTCCGCCGTCACCCGGCCCAACCGGTACCGCTGGACGGCCTCGGTGTGTCCGGACTCCACTGCGTCCACCGTGCGGCTCCCCCCGGGGCTGGCACGGCCCGGGGCGGGCCGCGCTGCTCCGATGTTCCTCCGCTCCGGGAGGCGGCACAAGACCGGGAGGCGGCACACCAACGGCCCGGGCCCGGGAACGCACCTGCGCGTTCCCGGGCCCGGGCCGTTGGCGGAGGCGGGGCGTCAGGTCAGGGCCGGGTCGAGGGTGGCGAGGGACTGGAGGATCTGGTCGACGCTCTGCTTGGCGTCGCCGAAGAGCATGCTGGTGTTGTCGCGGAAGAACAGCGGGTTCTGGACGCCCGCGTAGCCGGAGGCCATGGAGCGCTTGAAGACGACGACGCGTTCGGCCTCCCAGACCTTGAGGACGGGCATGCCGGCGATGGGGCTGGCGGGGTCGTCGAGGGCGGCGGGGTTGACGGTGTCGTTGGCGCCGATGACCAGGACGACGGAGGTCTCGGCGAAGTCGTCGTTGATCTCGTCCATTTCGAGCACGATGTCGTAGGGGACCTTGGCCTCGGCGAGCAGGACGTTCATGTGCCCGGGGAGGCGCCCGGCCACCGGGTGCACGCCGAAGCGGACCTCGACGCCGCGTTCGCGCAGCCGGCGGGTCAGGTCGGCGACGGGGTGCTGGGCCTGGGCGACGGCCATGCCGTAGCCGGGGGTGATGATGACGGACTTGGCGGCGGCCAGCAGTTCGGCGGTCTCCCGGGCGCTGACCTCGTGGTGCTCGCCCTGTTCGGCGTCGCCGCTCGCCGGGGCCTCGATGCCGAAGCCGCCCGCGATGACGGACAGGAAGGAGCGGTTCATCGCCTTGCACATGATGTACGAGAGGTAGGCGCCGGAGGAGCCGACCAGCGCGCCGGTGACGATCAGCAGGTTGTTGTCGAGCAGGAAGCCCGCGGCGGCCGCCGCCCAGCCGGAGTAGCTGTTGAGCATGGAGACCACCACCGGCATGTCGCCGCCGCCGATCGAGGCGACCAGGTGCCAGCCGAGCAGCAGGGCCAGCACCGTGACGGCGACCACCAGGCCCAGCGAGGGCGCGACGGTGAACCAGGCGGTGAGCGCGACGAAGGCGCCGAGCGCGCCCAGGTTGAGCGCGTTCTTGCCGGGCAGCACGAGCGGCCGGGAGGCGATCTTGGCGGAGAGCTTCAGGTAGGCGACGATCGAGCCGGTGAAGGTGACCGCGCCGATGAAGATGCCGATGAACACCTCGGCGTGGTGGATGGTCAGCAGGTCGGCGGTGACGGCGGTCTGGGCGTCGCCGTGCCGCTCCACCTCCAGGTAGCTGTTCCAGCCGACCAGGACGGCGGCCAGGCCGACGAAGCTGTGCAGGACGGCGATCAGCTCCGGCATCTGGGTCATCTCGACCCGGCGGGCCCGCCACAGGCCGATCGCGGCGCCGAGCACCATCGCGAGCAGGATCAGCGCGACGGCGCCCGCGCTGATCGAGCGGGAGGCGACCACGATCGTGGCGGTCAGGGCGAGGGCCATCCCGGCGATGCCGTAGACGACACCGGCCCGGGAGGTGCGGTGCTGGGAGAGCCCGGCCAGGCTGAGGATGAACAGCAGGGCGGCGACCAGGTCCGCGGCGTGCGCGGCGGTGAGGGACGTCATCTCGGCTCAGCCTTTCGAGAACATGCTCAGCATGCGGCGGGTGACGGCGAAACCGCCGAAGACGTTCACGCTGGTCAGCAGGATCGCCACGAAGGACAGCACGGTGACCAGGGTGCTCTCGTGCCCGATCTGCAGCAGCGCGCCGATCACCACGATCCCGGAGATCGCGTTGGTGACCGACATCAGCGGGGTGTGCAGGGCGTGGTGGACCTTGCCGATCACGTAGTAGCCGATCACCACGGCGAGCGCGAACACCGTGAAGTTCTCCGCCAGTTGGGGCGGCGCGAAGGCGACCAGCAGGAACAGCGCGAGCATCCCGGCGCCGATCAGCCCGAACCGGACGGCCGGGGTGGCCCGGGCGGGCTCGGCGGCGGGCGGGGCGGCCGGGGCCGGGGGCGCGGCGGGCGCCGCCGAGACGGCGACCGGCGGGGGCGGCCAGGTGGTCGCGCCGTCGCGGACGACCGTCACCGCGCGCTGCACCACGTCCTCGAAGTCGATCGCCAACTGCCCGTCCTTGCCCGGCGTGAGCAGCTTCAGCAGGTTCACCAGGTTGGTGCCGAACAGCTGCGAGGCCTGCGCGGGCAGCCGGGACGCCAGGTCGGTGTAGCCGATCAGGGTCACCCCGTTGTCGGTGACCACCGTCCGCCCGGCCACCGTGCCGGCCACGTTGCCGCCCTGCGCGGCCGCCATGTCGACGACCACGCTGCCCGGCTTCATCGCCGCCACGTCCTCGGCGGTGAGCAGCTTCGGCGCGGGCCGGCCGGGGATCAGCGCGGTGGTGATCACGATGTCCACGTCCGCGGCCTGGGCCCGGTACAGCGCGGCGGCGGCCCGGTCGTAGTCCGCCGAAGTGGCCTTCGCGTACCCGTCGGTGCTCGCCTCCTGGACGGCCTGCACCGCCAGGTACTCGCCGCCCAACGACTTCACCTGGTCGGCGACCTCGGGGCGCGGGTCGGTGGCCCGGACGATCGCGCCCAGGCTGGAGGCGGCGCCGATCGCGGCCAGCCCGGCCACGCCCGCGCCCGCCACCAGCACCTTCGCCGGCGGCACCTTGCCGGCCGCGGTGACCTGCCCGGTGAAGAACCGGCCGAAGGCGTGCGCGGCCTCGATCACGGCCCGGTACCCGGCGATGTTCGCCATCGAGCTGAGCACGTCCATCGACTGCGCCCGGGAGATCCGCGGCACCGCGTCCAGCGACAGCGCCGTCACCCCGCGGGCCGCCAGCGCGGCCAGCAGCTCCGGGTGCTGCGCGGGCGCCAACAGCCCGACCAGGGCAGCGCCTTCGCGCAGCCGGGCCACCTCGGCGTCCGAGGGCGCGTTCACCTTCAGCACCACGTCGGCCGCCCAGGCGTCCCCGGTGGCGGCGCCCGCCGCCGCGTACGCCGCGTCGTCGAAACCGGACGCCGCACCGGCCCCCGGCTCGACGACCACGTCGTAGCCGAGGGCCAGCAGGCCGCGCACGGTGGCCGGAGTCGCCGCCACCCGGGTCTCCCCGGGGGCGGACTCGGCCACCACGCCGACCCGTTGGGGCGGGCGGGGCGAGGAGTCGTATCCAGACATCGCTCGTTCTCTCTCGTCGGAGGAGGTGGTGCCGGACGTGTTCCGTGACCGGAGGGGAACTACTCCCCCTGGTCGCAGGAACCTAGACTCCCGACCCCCTCCGGCAGAACGGGGCGAACGGTGAAATGTGTCACCACAACTCCCACCGACCGGACTACACCCGGCGGGGGGCGGCGGGGTCAGGCCAGGCCGGGGTGGATCAGCCGGCCGTGCCGGATGAGGGAGGCGGACTGCTTCAGGCGGCGCGCCCGGACGCTGATCTCGTAGTCGCCGATGCCCTCGACCGGGGCCAGCCGGGTGGTGAGGTAGCGGTAGAAGTCGGGGGTGTCCCGGCAGATGACCACCGCCATCAGGTTGTGCCGGCCGCTGATCGCGGCGGCGAAGGCGCACTCGCCGTGGCCGCCGACCTCCTCGCCGACGCGGTGCAGCCGGGCCAGGTCGACCCGCAGCCACAGGGTGGCGTTCAGCTCGTAGCCCAGGCGTTCGGGCAGGGAGTCGACGTCGTAGGTGAGCGATCCGGCCGCCTCCAGGGCCTCCAGGCGGCGGGCGACCCGCGGCTTGGACCAGCCGGTCAGCTCGGCGAGGCGGGTGTGGGTGGCCCGGCCGTCCTCCGCCAGCGCGTCCAGCAGCGGCAGGTCCTCCTCGGGCAGCGGCAGCGGGGGATCGGCCGGGACGGGCCGGTCGGCGATCAGCCGGCGCACCTGCCCGGGGGTGAGCGAGGCGCCGGAACCGGCCCAGGACGCGGTGCCCGGGCCGCCGTAGGTGCGCACCACCAGGTCGACGTTCACGTCCAGGACGGCGCTCGCCCGGGGCAGTTGGCGCAGCAGCAGGTCGTCGCCCGCGGTGCCGGCGGGGGAGCGGATGATGCAGATGATCTCCGAGCCGCCGGAGGCGATCCCGACGTACGCCACCTCGGAGCGGCGGGCCAGGGACGCCGCCAGCGGGCCGACCGCGTCCGGACGGCAGCGCAGCCGGGCGATCCACTCCGCCTGCCCGGGCGCGCTCGGGTTGCCGAGGGCGACGACGCGCAGCACGCCGTCCCGGCGCAGGGCGGCGTAGCGGCGCGCCACGGTCTGTTCGGACACGCCCAGCACCTCGCCGAGCCGCCGGAACGGGACCCGGGGCGCGCACTGCAGGCCGTGGAGGATTTTTCGGTCCAGATCGTCTGGCATGGCGGAACTATGCCACTTCATCGGCCATGGATGGAGGTTCGTGCACGCGTGGCGGGATCGGCTGCCGGTTTCGACCGCGGACCGGCGAAGCTGGTCGGCGGCTCCGCGGGCGGCCGCCGCCGACCACCGCCGGCCGCCGCCCCGGGCCCGGGCCCGCCGGACGGCGGTGCGCCGAGGACGCGGGGCCCGCGCCCCGCAGCAGCCGAAGGAACCACCGCGTGAACTCCGCAACGACCCCGGGCCCCGGCGCGGCCGGTCAGGCCGGTCAGGCCGTCGAGGGCGGTCGGGCCGCCACGCTCGTGCTGGCCTGTCTGGGCGTCTTCGTCGCCTACCTGCCCGTCACCACCGTGTCGGTGAGCCTGCCCGCGATCCAGCGCGCGCTGGGCGCCTCCACCTCCCAACTCTCCTGGGTGTCGGACGCGTTCGTGCTGCCGATGGCCGCGCTGATCCTCACCACCGGCGTCCTGGGCGACGTCCACGGCCGCAAGAAGGTCTTCCAGGCCGGGCTGGCGTTCTGCGCATCGGGCGCCGCGGTCGCGCTCTCGGCCGGGTCGGTGCAGGTGCTGTGGATCGGCCAGGCCGCCTCCGGCCTCGGCGCCGCCGCCCTGCTGCCCACCACGCTCGCGCTGATCAGCCACGCCGTGCCCGACCACCGCGAACGCGGCAAGTACATCGGCTTCTGGGCGATGAGCATGCTGGCCTCGCTCGCCGTCGGCCCGCTGATCGCCGGCGCGCTGCTGGCGCACACCGGCTGGCGCTGGATCTTCCTGCTGCCCGTCCCGGTGTCGCTGCTGGTGCTGGTGGTCGCGGCGCTCCGGCTGCCCGACTCGCGCGCCCCGCACGGCCGCCGGCTCGACTGGCCCGGCCAGGTCACCGCCGCGGTCGCCGTCACCGCGCTGGTCTACGGCGTCATCGAGGGCGGCGCGGACGGCTTCGGCGAACCCGCCGTGCTGGCCGCGCTGGCGCTCGGCGCGCTCTCCGGCACCGCCTTCGTCCTGGTCGAACGGCGCAGCGCGAGCCCGATGCTGGACCCGGCGCTGTTCCGCAGCCCCGCGTTCACCGCCACCGCGCTGGTCGCCATGGTCAGCTTCCTCGGCCTGATCGGCTTCTTCTTCGTGCTCAGCCTGTACTTCGGCATGGTGCAGCACCTGAGCACCATGCAGGGCGCCCTGCGACTGGTGCTGGTCTCCGGCACCTCGCTGCTGGCCGGACTGCCGGTCGGACGGCTGATGCACCGCGTCCCCTCCCGGGTGCTGATCACCTCGGGGCTGGTGCTGACCGCCGCCGCGCTGCTCGCCATGACCGGCGTCGACGCCGACACCTCCTACCCGGCGCTGGCCTGGCGGTTGGTGCTGCTCGGCCTCGGCATGGGCCTGGTGCTCACCCCGATGACGGCCACCGCGGTCTCCGCCGTCCCCTTCCACCTGGCCGGGATGGCGGCCGCGGGCAACAACGCGATCCGCCAGGTCGGCGGCGCGCTCGGCCCGGCCGTCCTCGGCACGCTGCTCACCACCCGCGCCCTGGACGCCCTGCCCGGACGGCTCGCGGACGCGGGCGTCCCCGCCGAGAGCGCCGCGCGCGTCCTGGACGCCACCCGCGAACAGGGCCTCGGCGCCGTCGCCGGGCTCGACCTCGGCCCCGCCACCGGCCGGGCGCTGGCCGCACTGGGCGGATCGTTCCTGGACGGCATGCGGCTGTGCCTGCTGGTCTCCGCCGCCCTCGCCCTGCTCGCCGCGCTGGCCTGCGCCCTGCTGCTGCGCCCGACGGCCCGCCCGACCCCGGCCGGCCGCCCCGGAGACCGGACGCCCGAGTCGGCGGCCACCCCGCAGAGCTGAACCGGCCCGCCGGGGTGCGCGGGCCGGGATGCGGGCCGGGGGCGCGGCCGTCCGTGGGGTCAGGCCGGTGCAGCGGCGCTCCTCCAGGGCCAGGATCTCGGCCCGGCCACCGTCCCGCTCGGCTTCCTCCTCGGCCGGGCGGGCTCCCGGCCGCGCCCCGACACTGACTGACCGTCAGTCCCCCCTGCCACGCTGCCTCCCATGACCAACAGCAACCCCACCCTGCAGCGCACCGACTGGCACACCACCCACCTCGGCAGCCAGCCCATCCCCGTCCACTGCGGCCGCCTCGCCTACGACATCGACCTCGGCGAGTGGGAGTGCGCCTGGTGCGACGACCGCATCCACGTCCGCGACGTCCCGGACTGGCCGCACCCCGCGCGGAACGCGCGGTAGCCGGGCGGCCCCCGGGTGCTCGCGACGGCCCCGGTGCTCGTCCCGGCCCCCGGTGCTCGTCCCGGCCCCCGTCACGGTGCCGGGACGGACGGGTCTGTGCCGGAGGGCGCCCGGAGGGTCGGGAAGTGCCGCCGGACCTCCTCGGCCGGCTCCTCCCGGCGGTCCTCCGGGAGACGCGGTCGGCGGTGTCCGGCCACGCTGCCGTAGAGCGGGATCGTGCGGGCGGGCGAGGAAGCTCGTGCCGTCCGGTGCAGTACAGCGGGTGGACCCCGCCGCCGGGACGATCCCAGGAACGCAAGGCGAGTTGAACCACCCGGCGCGCCGCCCCCACCGGAACCCCTCCGCCCGACCGCCGTCCGTGAGCGGGCCCGGCCTGGACGCCGGGCCCGGGGCCGGGGGATCAGCCGGTCGCCGCCGCGGGTGCGGCCGGGGCGGGCGGCGTGCCCAGCAGGTCGCCCACCGAGGCGGTCACGGAGCGCAGGAAGCCCGGGTCGAACGGCCCGTACGTGCGCAGCCCGGCCGCCGTGCGGGGCGACAGCAGGTGGCCGAGCCCCGGGTGCACGGTCAGCCGCGACTCCAGGCCGCCCGCCGTCGCCGCCCGGTGCAGCAGGTGGGCGTGGCGCGGCGGGGTCGTCCAGTCCTCGGTGCCGACGTGCACCGCGACCCGGCCGCGCAGGCCGGACAGGCGTCGGTACGGGGCGGGCTGGGCGTACCAGTCCCGCCAGAACGAGGCGGGGGCCGTGCCGTCCGAGCCGTCCAGCGCGCCGCGCTCCCAGGCGTCGTACTCCCAGGCCAGTTCCGCGCGCAGCACCTCCGGCTCGGCGCGCGGGCCGAACCGCTCCGGCAGGTCGAACTCCTCCCACCAGCCGCTGCGCCCGGACAGGTCGGCCCGGGCCGCGGCCAGGTCGACGCTGCCGTCCGGGCCGGTGAAGGCGCCGGACAGCAGCCACTCCAGCCGCCGGTCCAGGCCCAGCCAGCGCTGGAACACCGGGCCGGCCTCGACCTTGGGCGCGACCAGCACCAACACCGCCTCGCCGCCCAGCCGTTGCGCCGCCGCCAACGCCACCTCCGCGCCCATCGACACGCCCAGCAGCGCCACCCGCCGGCCGTCCACCCCGGGGTGCGCCCGCAGCAGTTCCACCGCCCGGACGGCGTCGTCCACCAGGCCGGTGAAGGTGAACCGGGGCGAGCCCGCCCCGCCGCGGCGGTCCTCGGTGACGAACCTGGTGTCGAACGAGGCCGCCGCGCACCCCGCCCCGGCCAGCGCCGCCCCCAGGTCGGCGAACAGCCGCACCGGCCCGTTCCCCGACACCTCGGCGGGCAGCGCGGCGTCCGCGTCCCACGCCCCGAACGGCTGCAGCAGCAGCGCCACCGGCGCCCGCGCGGCCCCGTCCGGCACGCGCAGCCGCACCGCGCGCCCGTCGTCCAGCGACAGCCCGTCCCCGTTCATCCCTGCTCCCCGCCCGTCTGCGGGTCCGCAGAGCCCGCGTCCGAAAAGCCTTGCGTCCGAAAACCCCTCCCCGGGGCCGAACGCCCGGGGCCCGTAGCATCCCGCGCATGGCGATGTTCGTGCACCTGACTTCGGCGGCCGACGCGCCGCGCGTGCGGCGTTCCGGGATCAGGGCGGACAGCCGGGGGCCGGGCGGGGCGCGCGGGGTGTACTGCTTCCCGGTGCTGCCCTCGTACACGCTCACCCACCAGTGGCTGCGCGAACTGGCCCGGCGCGGGACCAGGGGCGGGATGGTGGCCGTGCACGTGCGGCTGGACGACGGGCAGCAGGTGCTGGCCGGGCACTACGCCGGGCGCACGCGGGACGAGCACCGGCCGGTGACGGCCGCCGAGGCGGTGCGGCTGATCGCGGCCCGGGACGACCCGCGCGGCTGGGAGGTGTTCCTGCCCCGGGCGGTGCGGCCCGCCGAGGTGCACCGGATCCGCACCGCCCCGCAGGTGGTCGGCTGGCGCTACTGGCCCGGCTCGAACGGCGTCCGCCCCTGCACCTGCTTCGGCTGCCGGGTGCGCGGCGAGTACGGCGGCAGCCGCCTGCGCGCCCGGCTGCCGCACCCGCTGGACGGCCCGCCGCCGCCCGTCCCCGTGCTGCTCGACCGGATCGCCGCGGCGGGCGACCCCGGCGACCCGGCGGCGCTCTCCGACGCGCTGCACTGGCTGGGCATGCGCCGCCGCGGCCCGGTCCCCGAGCTGGCCCCGCTCGCCGCCCACCCCGACGCCCGGGTCCGCGCCGAACTGGTGTGGGCGATCGGCCGCTGGTCCACCCCCGGCGTCGCCGCCCTGCTGGACGGCCTCGCCGACGACCCCGACCCGGAGGTGCGCGAGGCGGTCGAGGCCGTCCGCGAACCGCTCTGACCCCGTCGCCGGACCCCGCCCCGGCCCCGCTCCCGAATTATTTCCCGGCCCGGTTCCGTGCGGCTTGCCATACTTCCCGGATGGACGAGGTGGACCGGGTGGATTCGGCGGGCCGGGCGGACCTGGCGGAGGGGCGGGCCGCGGTGGCGGCCCGGAGCTGGCTGGCCGGGCGGGGTGTCCGGTCGGCGGGCGACGGGTGGGTGAGCGACGGACAGCCCGGGGTGCCGCTCACCGCCAACCAGGTGGCGCACTCCTGGGCCGCCGGGGTGTTCGCCGAGGATCTCGACCGGGCCGGTCAACTCACCCTGGCCTTCGGCTTGTTGGACCTGCTCGACGACTACTGGGTGACCTGCGAGATCGGTTCCGCGCACCGGGGCGAGGACGGCCCGCTGCCCGCCGACGTGCTGTGGGACGGCTACCGGCAGCGCCTGGAGGCGGAACGGGACGCCGAGGCGGTCACCCACTCGCTGTGGGTCGACTGGTTCGAGGACCGCGCCACCGCCGCCACCGCCTTCGCCGAAGTCCTCGGCGACGACGTCGAACGCGTGGTGAGCGAGCCGACCGCACCACGGCTGCGCCGGGCCCGCCGGGTCCTGGAGCACTCGGGCCCGGTGCCCTGGACGGTGAAGGAACCCGCCTACCGCACCGCCGCCCGCCTGCCCGCCCTGCACCCGGCTCTGTTCCGCGCGCTGCTGGCGAGCCACCGCGACGTCCACGGCGACGTGGCCCCGGCCCCCGCACTGGCCCTGCTCGAC
Source organism: Kitasatospora sp. NA04385 (assembly GCF_013364235.1). Lineage (NCBI taxonomy): Bacteria > Bacillati > Actinomycetota > Actinomycetes > Kitasatosporales > Streptomycetaceae > Kitasatospora > Kitasatospora sp. NA04385. The sequence goes on from NZ_CP054919.1 coordinate 6,371,525, forward strand.
CGGCTCGACCTCCCCGCCGGGACCCCGCACCTCGCCGACCTGCGCCGGACGTTCGCCCGCTCTTGACTCCCGCCCCGCCGGGCCGGGTGGGGCGTTCGCCGGGGGTGCCGCTGCCCGCTCGATCCGCCGGGGGCGGGCGGGCCGGTGGGCATAATGGCGGGCATGGGACGGGTGGCGGTGCGGCGGGTGGTGGCGGGCCGGAACGGGGCGGGGCTGCTCTGCCTGGTGGCGATGGTGGCGGCCTTCGTCGAGCTGACGGCGGTGCGGGGGCCGTTGCCCCGGCTCGCCGCTGAGCGGATCCAGCAGGCCGGAGGCGGTGCGCTGGGCGTCAAACTGCTGTTCGTGGTGGGCCTGTTCTGCGCGGCGACCGCGCTGCCGCTGGTGTTCCTACGGCCCGCCGCGGCCGGTCCGGCGGTCACCGCCGCCGTGCTCGGCGCGCTCGGGGCCTTCCACGCCGTCACCGCCGTCGGGATCGTCGCCGTCCTGGTCGCCCAGTACCGGCTGGGGCGGGCCGGTCGGCTCCCGGTCGCGCTCGCGCTCGCGCTGCCGTTCCCGGTCCTCGCGCTGGCCGCCGGTTCCGACCCCGACCTGCGGGTCCGGCTCGGGCTGCTCGCGGTGCTCGCCCCGGCGGTTGCCGCGGCCGGTCTGCAGCGGCGTGCGCGCGGGCAGCGCGCGGTGCACGAGGAGACCCGGCGGCTGGCGCTCGGCGCCGTCGCGGAGAACGCCGTGCGGGCCGAACGGGCCAGGATCGCCCGGGAGTTGCACGACGTGGTGGCCCACCACGTGTCGATGATCGCGGTCCGGGCCGAGACCGCCCGGCTGGCCACCCCCGGCCTGCCCGCGCAGGGCGCCGAACGGCTGCTGGAGATCGGTGACGCGGCCCGCGACGCGCTCGCCGAGATGCGCTGCCTGCTCGGCGTGCTGCGCGAGGACGGCGAGGCCGCCGACCGCGCCCCGCAGCCGGGTCTGGCCCGGCTGGGCGAACTGCTGGAGGAGGCCCGCCGGGCCGGCGGGGGAGTGGTGCGCCTGGTGGTGCGCGGCGCGCCCGCCCCGCTCGACCCCGGGGTGGAACTCGCCGCCTACCGGATCGTCCGGGAGGCGCTGACCAACGCCCGCCGGCACGCCCCCGGCGCCGCCGTCGACGTCGAGCTGGCCTACACCGCCGCCGCCCTGGAACTGCGGGTGCGCGACAACGGCCCCGGCCCGGACCCGGACCCGGCCGACGACGGGCACGGCGGGCACGGCGGGCACGGCGGGTACGGCGGGCACGGCCTGCTCGGCATGCGCGAGCGCGCCGCCGCGGTCGGCGGCACGCTGCGCACCGGCCCCGGCCCCGGCGGCGGCTTCGCCGTCGAGGCGGTCCTCCCCCGGAGGCCGCGGTGAGCGCCGGGCCGCTGCGGATCGTGGTCGCCGACGACCACCCGGTGATCCGCTCCGCGTTCGCCGCCCTGCTGGACAGCCAGCCGGACTTCACCGTCGTGCGCACCGCCGCCGACGGCACCGAAGCCGTCCGGGCCTGTCGGGAGGAGCGCCCCGACCTCGTCCTGATGGACATCCGGATGCCCGGCACCGACGGCATCGAGGCGACCCGGCAGCTCACCGCCGACGGCCCGAACCCGCCCCGGGTGCTCATCCTCACCACCTTCGACCTGGACGAGTACGTCTACGAGGCGCTGCGGGCCGGCGCCAGCGGCTTCCTGCTCAAGGAGGTCACCGCCGAGCGCCTGTTCGAGGCGGTGCGGGTGGTGGCCGCCGGGGACGCACTGCTCGCCCCCGGCGTGACCCGTCGGCTGATCGCCGAGTTCGCCGCCATGCCGCCCCGCGACGCCCCGGCCCCCGGCGCCGGGTCCGCGGCCGCCCCCGCTCCGGAGCCCGAGCCGCACCCCGCCGCCGAGCGGCTGCGCACGCTCACCCCGCGCGAGACCGAGGTGCTGCGGCTGGTCGCCGAGGGCCTGTCCAACCCGGAGCTGGCCGCCCGCCTCACCGTCACCGAGGAGACCGTGAAGACCCACGTCAGCCGCATCCTGGCCAAACTCGGCCTGCGCGACCGCACCCAGGCCGTGGTGACCGCGTACGAGACCGGACTGGTGGTGCCCGGCCGCGGCCGCTAGCCGGGCGCGGGCGGTCGGGTGCGGGCGGTCGGGTGCGGGCGGTCGGGTGCGGGCAGCCGAGCGCGGGCGGTCGGGCGCCCGCGGCAGGACCGGCCGGGGGACCGGGGGGAGACTGGACGGGGCGGCACCGATGAGTTCGCCCGTCCCGGTCCGTCCGCACTCCTGACCGGACCACCCACTCCCCGGGAGCACACCATGGGAAGCATCGACATCGAGCTGTTCGCCACCCTCGACCTGGTCGGCCAGGCCCCCGGCGGCCCCGAGGAGGACCCGGACGGCTTCACCTTCGGCGGCTGGCAGGCCCCGCTGATCGACGAGGTCTCCGGCGCGCAGGTCGACGCCGCCTACCGGGGCACCGACGCGCTGCTGCTCGGGCGCCGGACGTACGACATCTTCGCCGCGTACTGGCCGCAGGCCGGGGACAACCCGTTCGCCGAGCTGTTCAACCGCGTCCCGAAGTACGTCGCCTCGCGCGGCAAGCCCGAGCTGAGCTGGGCCGGGTCCGAGCTGCTCGGGCCCGACCTGCCGGCCGCCGTGCGGGAGGTCCGCGAGCGGCACCAGCGGGTGAAGGTGGTGGGCAGCCTCGACCTGGTGCAGACCCTGCTGCGGGAGAAGCTGTTCGACCGGCTCGACCTGTGGGTGCACCCGATCGTGCTGGGCAGCGGCAAGCGGGTGTTCGGCAGCGGCGCCGTCCCCAGCAACCTCACCCTGCTCGAACCGCCCGCCGCCGGCCCGCGCGGCACCGTCCTGCTGCGCTACGGCCTGGCCGAGGGCGTCCCCGCCACCGGCGACATGAGCAAGCCGAACGAGGGCTGAGCCGCCTCCCCGCCGGAGGCCCGCGCGTCAGACCTCCGGCGGCAGGCCCGCGCGTCAGACCTCCGGTGGCGGGCCCGTGCGTCAGACCCCCGGTGGCAGGCCCGTGCGCCTCCTGCGGGGGAGGCGCCGTAGCTCCGGCGGGGGACGGTGCCCGTCCCGCCGGGCCCGGAAGACCGCTCCCGGCCGTGACGACCCGGCCGGGCCCGGGTTCCTACGCTCGGTCACCATGGAGCAGAACACCACCGACCGGGCCGCGACGATCCATGTCGCGGGCCTGCGCAAGCGGTTCGGGGCGAACCAGGCACTGGACGGCATGACCTTCACCGTCGGCCCCGGCCGGATCACCGGCTTCGTCGGCCCCAACGGTGCCGGGAAGTCCACCACCATGCGGGTGATCCTCGGTCTGGACGCCCCCGACGAGGGGACCGCCCTGGTCGGCGGCCGCCCCTACCGCACCCTGCGCCGCCCCTTCGCGCACCTCGGCGCGCTACTCGACGCGGGCGCCCTGCAACCGGGCCGCACCGCACGCAACCACCTGCTGTGGCTGGCCCGTTCGCAGGGCATCGGCCCCGCCCGGGTCGACCAGGTGCTGGCCGCCGCCGGACTGCGCGAGGCCGCCGGACGCAAGGCCGGACAGTTCTCGCTCGGCATGCGCCAGCGCCTGGGCATCGCCGCCGCCCTGCTCGGCGACCCGCCGGTGCTGATGCTCGACGAACCCTTCAACGGGCTCGACCCCGAAGGCTTCCAGTGGATCCGCGCCCTGCTCGCCGAACAGGCCGAACGCGGCCGGGCGGTCCTGGTCTCCAGCCACCTGATGGGCGAACTCCAGGACACCGCGCACCATGTGATCGTGGTCGGCCGCGGCCGGGTGCTCGCCGACACCACCGTCGCCGACCTGCTGGCCGGCGCCTCCCGGGGCCGGGTCACCCTGCGCACCCCGGACCTGGACGGCGCGGTGCGGGCCCTGGCCGGCGGCGGCGCCACCGTCAGCTCCACCGGCCCCGACACCGTCACCGTCCTCGGCCTGCCCTCCGAACGGATCGTCGCGCTGCTCGGCACCGAGGGCGTCCCGTTCACCGAAGTCGCCGCGCACCGCGCCTCGTTGGAGGAGGCGTACCTCGAACTCACCCGGGACGCCGTCCAGTACCGCAGCGGCAGCGCGGGGGAGGCCGGGCGATGAGACGACTCCTGGATCCGGCCGTCGACTTCGGGCGGCTGCTGCGCGCCGAGTGGACCAAGCTGCGCACCGTGCCCGGCTGGGTCGCCACCGTGGCCGGCGCGCTGCTGGCGATCGTCGCGGTCGGCCTGCTCGGCACCGCCGCGAGCAACCCGTACCCGGGCCGCACCGAACTCCCGGTCGGCCCCGACGGGGAGGCCGTCAACGACAGCTTCTCCTTCGTCCACCGCGAACTGTCCGGCGACGGCACCCTGACCGTCCCCGTGCTCGGCCTCACCGGCATCAAAGCCGAAGGGAAACAAGGGAGTTCACCCGGACCGGTGGCCGAGTGGGCGAAGGCCGGGATCATCGTCAAGGCCGGCCTCGACCAGGGCTCCGCGTACGCGGCGGTGGCCGCCACCGGCGGGCACGGCGTCCGGATGCAGTACGACTACACCCACGACACGGCCGGACGCCCCGGCCTCCCCACCGCCGACGCCCCGCACTGGCTGCGGCTGACCCGCGCCGGCGACACCGTCACCGGCTACGACTCCGCCGACGGCCGCACCTGGACGCCGATCGGCACCGCCCGCCTCCCCGGCCTGCCCCGCACCGTCCGGGTCGGCCTGTTCGCCACCTCCCCCGAACTCGCCGAGGACACCGGCACCGGCCCCGGCCTCACCCCCGCCGTCGCCACCGGCCGCTTCGGGCCGCCCGTCCTCTCCGACGGCTGGACGGGGGCCGGCGATTCGGGCGTCGACGGGACGGGCGTCGACGGGACGGGCGCCGACGGGACGGGCGCCGACGGGACGGGCGCCGACGGGACGGGCGTCAACGGGACGGGCGTCAACGGGACGGGCGGAGCGGGGACGGGGGCCGGGGATCCGGGCGCCGGGTGGACCGGCGGTCGGGTCGGCACCGACGCGGGCACCTCCGGCAGTTACCTGGCGGGCGTCGAGGCCGGGCACACCAGCGACGCCACCGGGTTCACCGTCACCGGCGCGGGCGACATCGCTCCGGTGGTCGGCGGCCCCGCCCTGGCCGGCGGCCGGGTGATCGAGAACTTCCTGGTCGGCACCTTCGTCGGCCTGATCGCCCTGGCCGTGGTCGCCACCGGCTCCGCCACCGCCGAGTACCGGCGCGGCCTGATCGCCCTGACCTTCATCGCCGCCCCCCGCCGCGGCCGGGTGCTGTTCGCCAAGTCCCTGCTGCTCGCGGCGGTCTCGCTGCTCACCGGCACCGCCGCCGCCGCGCTCGCCGTCCCGCTCGGCACCGCCTGGTCGACGTCCCACGGCTTCCCGGTGGCCACCGTCCCGGACGCGGTCCGGCTGCGGGTGGTGCTCGGCACCGGCCTGGTGCTCGCGGCGGCGGCCGTGCTCGCCCTCGCCCTCGGCTTCCTGCTGCGCCGCGCCGCGGTGGCGATCACCGCCGTCGTCGCCGCGCTGGTGCTGCCGTACGTACTGGCCACCTCCGGTGCGCTGCCCACCGGGGCGTCCGAGTGGCTGCTGCGGATCACCCCCGCCGCCGGGTTCGCGATCCAGCAGAGCCTGCCCCGCCTCCCGCAGGTGGCCACCCTGTACACCCCCGACTCCGGCTACTACCCGCTCTCCCCGTGGGCCGGACTCGCCGTCCTGACCGCCTGGGCCGCCGCCGCCCTGGTCGCCGCCGTCCTCGTGGTCCGCCGGAGGGACGCATGACGCAGCACCCCGCCCCGGTTCCCGGCCGCGCGCCCGCCCCGGCTCCCGGCCGCGCGCCCGCCCCGGCTCCCGGCCTCACCCCCGACTCCGCCTCCGGCCGCGCGCCCGGCCGCGTCCTGCGTGCGGAGTGGACCAAGTTCCGCACCGACGCTGCCCACGCCTGGCTGCTGCTCGTCCTGGTCCTGCTGACCGTCGGGGTCGGTGCGGGCACCGTCGCCACCACCACCTGTCCCGACCCCGGCTGCGGCGTCGACGCCCCCCGCACCGCGCTCACCGGCGTCCTGGCCGGGCAGGTGGCGGCGGCCGTGCTGGGCGTGCTGGCCGCCGGGAACGAGTACCACACCGGCATGATCCGGACCACCCTGGCGGCCGTCCCGCGCCGCTCCGCCGTCCTGGCCGCCAAGGCGCTGGTGCTGTCCGCGGCCGTGCTCGCCGCCGGGGCGCTGGCGGTGGCCGGCTCGCTGCTCGCCGCGCGGCTGCTGCTGCCCGGCAACGGCTTCACCGCCGCCCACGGCTACCCCGCCCTGACCCTCGCCGACGGCCCCACCCTGCGGGCCGCCACCGGATCGGTGCTCTACCTGGCGCTGGTCGCCCTGCTCGGCCTCGGCGCGGTCACGGCCGCCCGCGACTCCGCGACCGCGATCGGCGCCGTCCTCGGCCTGCTGTTCGCCTTCCCCGTCCTGATCAAGGTGGTCGCCGACCCGGACTGGCAGCGCCACCTGCGCCAACTCGCCCCGATGCCGGCCGGGTTGAACGTCCAGGCCACCCTGGGTGTCGACCGCCTCCCGATCGGGCCCTGGCCGGGCCTGGGCGTCCTGGCCCTGTGGGCCGCCGCCGCGCTCGCCCTCGGCTGGGTGGTGCTGCGCACCCGGGACGCCTGATCCGCGGTCAATCCAGGGCTGAACACCAGCATGGAGGCCGCTGTCGGCCAGACCTCCGTGTCGTGTCATGTGATGGCGCGTCACGGATGTCGCGTCACCAACGGCGCGTCATCGATGTCGCGACACCAATGTCGCGACACCGGCGTCGCGTCACCAATGGCGCGTCATCGATGTCGAATCACATGATGCCGGGTCAAGTGCTGCCGCGTCACGGATTCGTTCCGGCGGGCGGGTGCGGCATCCGTCGGGCGTGCGGGGCGGGTCGGGCACGCGGAGCAGCGTCGTTGCAGGTCGGCGACGGGGTGCGGTCAGGGGGTCCGGCGGGGTGCGGACGTGCGTGTCACAGCACTGTCCTCGGCGCGGTACGGGCGGAACGGTTCGTCCGGGTGGGGCTGTCCTGGCCTTCGTAGACCCGCTCGCGCCGAGCAGCCGGCACTGCCGACCCACCCCGAGGAGAACACCATGCGCGTCCGCAAGCTCGCCTTCGTCACCCTGACCGTCGCGGCCGCCCTCTCGCTCACGGCCTGCCAGGACGACGAGACGGGCGCCCCGACTGCCACCGCTCCCACGGGCTCCGCCGCGTCCACCGCGTCCACCGCTCCGAGCGGCAGTCCGGCGAAGGGCGGTGCGGCGTCCACCCCCGCGCCGACCGGTACCGGCGGGGCCGCGAAGACCGCCAAGTGCCGGACCGAGGACCTGACCATCACGGCCGCGGACCGCACCATCGGCGGCGACGCCGAGAACACCGTGGCGGTCGAGCTGAAGAACCACAGCGGCAAGGACTGCGCCATCTCCGGGTACGCGGGCGTCGACCTGCAGACCTCGGCGGGCCCGCTGTCCGCGCAGCGCTCCGGCGAGCCGGTCGTCGCGAGCGTTCTGAAGGCCGGCAAGTCGACGTACTTCGGCATCAGCTACCCCGCCAACACCTCGGGCGGCTCCGGCATCCGGATCACCGGCCTGGTGATCACCCCGCCGGACGAGACCCGGTCGGTCACCCTGGCCTGGCCGGGCGCCGGTTCGCTGCCCGTCACGGACGGCAGCGGCTCCCCGGTCAAGATCGGCCCGATGGGGAGCGCCGGCCAGGGCGAGTGACGGCCAGGGCGTGACGGCCGGTCGATGCGGTCCGGTCGAGGTCGGCGTGCGCGGCAGGCCGTCCGAACGCGCCGGGCGATGTCCTTCCGGGCCGGTACGCGTGTTCTCCACGATCCGGAACCGCCCCCGAACGCGCGAGGATTGCGTCCCTGCCCCGTCGGCGCCCCTGCACCACCCCGGCACCACCCCGGCACCGCCCCTCGTCCGGCGGGCGGCCGGTCGGTGACGGTGTGCGCACGGGGTGCTTGCCGGTTTCCGAACGTCTGGTTCGCCTTGCCCGCCGCGACAGGGCTATCCTCTGGCCCAGGTTGCGGGCATGGGGCCCGGAAGGTGTCTGGGGGTTGGCATGGTTGCCGGTCGCGTGGTGCGGTTCGACGGTTCGCGGGGTTACGGGTTCATCGCTCCCGACAAGGGCGGGGAGGACGTCTTCCTGCACGTCAACGACCTGCTGATCCCCGAGTCCTACATCCGTACGGGCCTGGCCGTGGTCTTCGAGATCGAGGACGGCGACCGCGGCCCGAAGGCCTCCTCCGTCCAGCTCGCCCCCGGCGTCGACCCGAAGGCCCCGGTGGCCCCCCTCGCCGACCGGGTGCCCCGTAGCGTGGACGACGACGACCAGCTCGCCTCCGACGACTACCTCGACGACGTCACCGAGGCGCTCCTGGAGTCCGCCCCCTCCCTGACGGGCACCCAGATCCTCCAGGTCCGCACCGCGATGCTCCACCTGGCCAAGAGCCACGGCTGGATCGGCTGAGACGCGGCCCGGGCGGCCCCTACCTGCCGCTGCTCCCCGTTCCGGGCTGCCGGAAGGCTCCCTTCGGGCCGGTGCCTGAGGTCCCCGTGCCTGAGGTCCCCGTGTCCGGGGCCCCCGTGTCCCGGTCCGTCGCGTGCGGGGCCGCCATGCCCGGGGCGACCGCGTTCGGAGTTCCCGCGCTGAGGGTTCCGGCGAGGAGGGCCAGGGCGGCGGCGGACGGGGTGGTGGGGGCGGTGCTGTAGAGCAGGAGGCGGTGGGTGGTGCCGTCGGAGAGCGGGAGGCTCTCGAAGTCGAGCTCGATCGGGCCGACCAGCGGGTGGTGCAGGGACTTGCTGCCGACGGCGCAGTCGCGGACCGGGTGGCGGGCCCAGAGCGCGGCGAACTCCGGGCTCTGAATGGCGAGTTCGCCGACCAGCTGGGCCAGTCTCCGGTCCTCGGGGTGGCGGCCGACGGCGAGCCGGAGCGCGGCGACGGCGGTCCTGGCGTCCTCCTCCCAGCGGGTGTGCAGCTCGCGGGTGTGCGGGTCGAGGAAGAGCAGCCGGGTCAGGTTGGGGCGGTCGGCGGGCCGGTCGGGGGCGTCCGGGTCGAGGTGGCCGGCCAGCAGGGCGTGGCCGAGGGCGTTCCAGGCCAGGACGTCGTTGCCCCGGTCGAGGACGACGGCGGGGACCTGCGGCATCGCGTCGATCAGGTGCTTGGTCGCGGGCCGGACCTTGGCGGGCCGGTGCTGCGGCGCGCGCCGGACCCGGGCGGGGCGGGCCAGGTCGTAGAGGTGGGCGCGTTCGTCGCCGGTCAGCCGCAGGGCGCGGGCGAGCGCGTCCAGGACGCCGTCGGACGCGTTGGCGCTGTGGCCCTGTTCGAGCCGGGTGTAGTAGGTGACGCTGACCCCGGCGAGCAGGGCGAGTTCCTCGCGGCGCAGCCCGGGCACCCGCCGTCGGCCCGGGTACGGGGTCAACCCGGCTTCCTCGGGGCTCAGTTGTGCACGCCGGTTGCGCAGGTACTCGCCGAGCGCGGTCGATGTCTCCATGGCGTCCAGTCTGCCCGCGCGGGGCGGTTCCGGGGCCGGGGCAGGGTATCCCTGCCGGTGCTACCTTCCGCAGGGGTCTGGGTGGCCCGGCCGGTTCGATGGAGGCTCCTCTCGTCACCGGACGAACGCGGCGATCACGCGAGAGCTCGCCGACGATCGCGCCGAACGTCCGAACGCGCCACCCGACGAGAGGAAGGCCCGCCATGGCGACGGCCACCGCATCCGAAGCGACCCGAACCACAACCCCCGAAAGCAAGTTGACGAAGCGTCAGCGAATCGTCCTGCTGGTCCTGCTGGTGGCCCAGTTCATGCTGGCGGTGGACTTCTCGATCCTGAACGTGGCGCTGCCGGCGATCGGCGAGGGCCTCGGGCTCCCGCTGGGCGGGCTGCAGTGGATCGGGACGGCGTTCGCGCTGTCCGCCGCCGGCTTCACCCTGCTGTTCGGGCGGGTCGCCGACCTGTTCGGACGGCGGCGGCTGTTCCTGCTCGGGCTGGCCCTGCTGGGGGCGTCCTCGCTGGTGGGCGGGCTGGCCACCGGTCCGGCGGTGCTGATCGCGGCCCGGGTCGCCCAGGGGCTGGCCACCGCGATGGTCACCCCGGCGGGCCTGTCGCTGCTGACCACGTCCTTCCCGGAGGGGCCGCTGCGCGACCGGGCGCTGGGCCTCAACGGGGCGCTGATGTCGGCGGGGTTCACCACCGGCGCGGTGCTCGGCGGGGTGCTGACCGACCTGCTGTCCTGGCGGTGGGCGTTCTTCGTCAACGTGCCGGTGGCGTTCGCGGTGCTGCTGGCGGCCCCCGGGGTGATCCGGGAGAGCCGCCCGGACGTCCGGCCCAGGCTGGACGTGCCCGGCGCGCTCTCCGTCACGCTCGGCCTGCTGTCCCTGGTGTTCGGCCTGACCAGGGCCGGTGCGGCCGGCTGGGGCGACGCGCTCGCGCTGGGCGGGCTCGGCCTGGGCGCCGCGCTGCTGCTGGTGTTCCTGGCCGTCGAGCGCCGGGCCGCGGCGCCGCTGGTGCCGGTGTCGATCCTGCGGCGGCGCAGCGTGGTGTGGGGCAACGCGGCGGGGCTGATCGCCTTCCTGACCGAGACCTCGCTGGTCTTCCTGCTGACCCTCTACCTGCAGGAGGTGCTCGGCTTCTCCGCCCTCGCGGCCGGCCTGTCCTTCGGCGTGCTGGGCTTGGGCACCGTGCTGGGCGGCGCCACCGCCGCCCGGCTGATCGCCGCGGTCGGCACCCGGGCCGCCCTGGTGACCGGCGGGCTGGTGCAGGCCGTCGCGACCGCGGCCCTGCTGCTGCTCGGGCAGAGCCACTCCTCGCTGTGGCTGCTGCTCGCGGCGACCTTCGTCGGCGGCGTCGGCAACATGTACGTCATCGTCGGGTTCATGGTCACCGCGACCTCCGGCCTGCCGGACCGCGAACAGGGCCTGGCCACCGGCCTGGCCACGATGACCCAGCAGATCGGCATCACCGTGGGCACCCCGGTGATGAGCGCGGTGGTCGCGGCCCGGGCCGGCGCCCACCCGTCCGTCCCGGCGGTCCTGGACGGCATCACGCTCGCCGTCCTGGTCAACGCGGCCCTGGTCCTGGTGGGCGTCCTGACCACCGGCTTCCTCCGCCGCCGCGCCTCCTGAGCCCCGCCCGTCCCCTCACCCGTCCGTCCCCTCACCCGCTCCCGCCCGGCCCGCAGGCAGCACCGCGGGCCGGGCGCCGCGTCCCGCCGGGAGCAGCGGATCGGGAGGCGCGGCGGCAGGCGCACTCCCGGGGCGGTGCGCGCCGACCACGGGGAACCGGTCGGTGGTGTGGCACGGGTCGTGGGTGGGGGCTGGCATGATCGAGGGATGGTTGAACGAGTCATCGCCGCCTGCGACGGAGCGGCCAAGGGCAACCCGGGACCCGCCGGGTGGGCGTTCGTGGTCGCGGACGGGAACGGCGTGCCGCAGCGCTGGGAGTCCGGCGCGCTGGGGCGCAACACCAACAACGTCGGGGAGTTGACGGCGCTGCAACGCCTGCTGGAGGCCACCGACCCGGGGGCCCCGCTGGAGGTGCGCCTCGACAGCACCTACACCCGGGACGCGGTCACCAAGTGGCTGCACGGCTGGAAGCGCAACGGCTGGAAGACCGCGGCCGGCAAGCCGGTCGCGAACCAGGAGCTGATCCAGCGGATCGACGCGCTGCTGTCCGGCCGGGACGTCGAGTTCGTCTACGTGCCCGCCCACCAGGTGGACGGCGACCCGCTGAACGCCATCGCCGACAAGGCCGCCAGCGACGCGGCCCGCACCCAGCAGTCCGCCGCCGGTACCGCCGCCGACCTGCCGGTGCCCGACCCGGCGGCCGCCCCCGCCCCGCGCGCCCGCCGGGCCGCCGGTTCCGCGTCCGCCGCGTCCGCTTCGTCCTCCGGCGCCAACGGCGCTGCGGTGAAGCGGAGTTCGACGGGCGGTGGCGGCCGGACGCTGGCCGCGAAGTTCCCCGGCCGGTGCCCGTGCGGGCGCTCCTACGGCAAGGGCGAGACGATCACCAAGGTGGGCGGCAGCTGGGGTCACCCGGACTGCGCCGCCGCCCACGCCTGACGCCGAGCCCGAGCGGCCGGAGCAGCCCGTACAGCCCGAGCGGCCGCAGCGGCCGGGGCCGGGCCGGAGCCGAGGTCACCCCCCGCTCCGGCCCGGCCCCGGCCGTAGACCCGTCCTGGCCGTAGACCGGCCCCGGCCGCAGACCCGCCCCGCCCCCGCCGTCACTTCGTGGCGGGGAACGCCGCCCGGAGCACGGCGCCCCGGGTCAGGAAGGCGACGCCGACCAGCGCGAGCGCGGACAGCCCCTGCAGCACGGCGTACCAGGCCGGGCACAGCCCGGGGACCAGGTCGACGCCGATGACGGCGATCGGGGAGACCACCGAGAGGGTGCGCAGCCGGTCGAACGCCTTGGCGTCGCCCGCGCGGGCCCGCCCGAGGTAGCGGTGGAGCAGGAAGGTCGCCAGGAACAGGATCGCGCCGCGCACCCACATGAAGGCGCTGGTCTGGTGCCCGGTGGCGGCCATCACGGCGACGGTGGCGAGGACGATCGCACCGACCGCCCCGAACAGGGTGAGGCAGGTCCGGACGGTGTCGAGCACTTCCCCGGTCCGCGCGTCAGCCGGTCCGGCGGCGGTGCCGGTGCCGGTGGCGTCGATGGTGCCGGTGGTGCCGTGCGCAGCGGCGGTTTCGGTGGTGGTGTCCATGGTGCCGGGCTCCCCGCGTCTCGTGGTGTCGGTGTGCCATCGACGCTACGGAGCGCGCGGCCGCCCCGACATGGGCCTGCCCGTACGACCGGGTGGGTCTGGACCCACCTTCCACGGGGTTTGTCCGGGCCGCCGCCGGTGTGCCAGATTGCCACGGAGCGCGTGCTCCCGCATCCGCACCGTCACCCTAGCGAATCCGACGAAAAGGACCCCATGACCACCGAGACGCTGGAGTTCCAGGCCGAGGCACGGCAGCTGCTGCAGTTGATGGTCCACTCGATCTACTCGAACAAGGACGTCTTCCTGCGCGAGCTGATCTCCAACGCCTCGGACGCCCTGGACAAGCGGCGCCTGGCCGGACTCACCGAGGAGCGGCTGCGCGCCGACGACCTGCACATCGCCCTCGCCCTCGACCCGGACGCCCGCACGCTGACCGTCCGCGACAACGGCATCGGCATGACCCGTGACGAGGTCGTCGGCCTGATCGGCACCATCGCCCGCTCCGGCACCGCCGAGACGCTGCGCCGCCTGCGCGAGAGCAAGGAACCCGCCGAGCTGATCGGCCAGTTCGGCGTCGGCTTCTACTCGACCTTCATGGTCGCCGACCGGGTCACCCTGGTCACCCGCAAGGCGGGCGAGCCCACCGGCATCCGCTGGGAGTCGGCCGGCGAGGGCACCTACACGGTCGAGACGGTCGAGGACGCGCCCGAGGGCACCTCGGTCACCGTCCACCTGCGCCCCGAGGACGACGAGGACGGGCTGCACGACTACACCGACCTGGCCACCGTCCGGCGGATCGTCAAGCGCTACTCGGACTTCATCGCCTTCCCGATCCGGGCCGCCGCCCCCGACGGCGGCGAGCAGACCCTCAACTCGATGAAGGCGCTCTGGGCCCGCCCGCGCTCCGAGGTCGCCGACGAGGAGTACCGCGAGTTCTACCGGCACATCGCGCACGACTGGACCGACCCGCTGGAGACCATCCGGATGCGGGCCGAGGGCACCTTCGAGTACGAGGCGCTGCTGTTCGTCCCGGCCCGCCGCCCGCACGACCTGTTCCAGCGCGACGGCCGCCACGGCGTCCAGCTGTACGTCAAGCGGGTGTTCATCATGGAGGACAGCCGCGAACTGCTCCCCGACCACCTGCGCTTCGTCAAGGGCGTGGTGGACGCCGCGGACCTGTCGCTGAACATCTCCCGCGAGATCCTCCAGCAGGACCGGCACATCCAGCTGATCCGCCGCCGCCTCGCCAAGAAGGTGATGGCCACCATCAAGGAGATGATGACCGGCGACGCCGACAAGTACCGCACCTTCTGGCGCGAGTTCGGCCCCGCCGTCAAGGAGGGCCTGCTCGACCCGGCCGAGGACCGCAAGGCCATCCTCGACGTCGCCTCCTTCGCCAGCACCGCCGGCGAGGAGCCGGTCGGCCTGGCCGACTACGTCGCCCGGATGAAGGACGGCCAGGACAAGATCTACTACATGACCGGCGAGAGCCGCGCCCAGGTCGAGAACTCCCCGCACCTGGAGGCGTTCCGGGCCAAGGGGTACGAGGTCCTGCTGCTCACCGACCCGGTGGACGAGATCTGGGTCGAGGGCGTCCCCGAGTACGAGGGCCGGGAGTTCAGCTCGGTCGCCCGCGGCGCCGTCGACCTGCCCGCCGAGGAGGTCTCCGAGGAGCGCGCCGGTGCCTACGCGCCGCTGCTCGGCTGGCTGGGCGAGACGCTCGCCGAGGTCAAGGACGTCCGGCTGACCAGCCGCCTCACCAACTCGCCGGCCTGCCTGGTCAGCGACGCCGACGGGCTCACCCCCACCCTGGAGAAGATGTACCGGGCGATGGGCCAGGACGTCCCGGCCGCCCGGCGGATCCTCGAACTCAACCCCGACCACCCCCTGGTCGCCGCCCTGCGCACCGCGCACGAGGAGCGCGCCGACGATCCGGCTCTGACCGAGACCGCCGAACTCCTCTACGGCACCGCCCTGCTGGCCGAGGGCGGCGACCTCGCCGACCCGGCCCGCTTCGCCAAGCTGCTCGCCGACCGGCTGGCCCGCACGGTCTGACACCCCCGGCCGCGACCCCGCCCCCGTCCACTCCCGGGGGCGGGGCCGTGGCTCCTTCGTCACCGCGCGCGCTGGTGAACTGCGCCTGGACGGGCGGAAGTTCCGCTCGCTGGTCAACAACTGGCCCGACTACGGCGGCATGCAGCAGTACGTCTGCTGGTTCCTCGGCCTCGCCGACGACTCCTATGGCCACGGCACCAACCGCGACAGGTTCTACACCGACGC
This sequence comes from Kitasatospora sp. NA04385, assembly GCF_013364235.1. Lineage (NCBI taxonomy): Bacteria > Bacillati > Actinomycetota > Actinomycetes > Kitasatosporales > Streptomycetaceae > Kitasatospora > Kitasatospora sp. NA04385. The sequence goes on from NZ_CP054919.1 coordinate 6,386,544, forward strand.
CAACTGCCGCAAGGCGTACCGGGCCTGGGCCAAGCACGTGATCCGGCGCCGCGACCGGCACACCGGCCTGCGCTACGCCGACGACCCCGCCGTGATGGCCTGGGAGCTCACCGACGAGCCGCGCTGCCGCAGCGACAAGTCCGGTGCCACGCTGCTCGGTTGGGCCCGCGAGGTGAGCGCCTACGTGAAGTCGCCGGCCCCGCGCCGGCTGCTCGCCGTCGGCCGCAGGCTCGGAAAGCCCGTCGTCGTCGAGGAGTTCGGCCGCCGGGTCGACGACGGCTCGTTCTACCCCGACTACGACGGCCACCGCGTGATGTGGAACAACGACCCGGCCAACCCCACCCGCACCACCGCGCAGCTGTTCGCCGCCCACGCGAAGGCGATGACCGCAGCGCACTGACCGGGTGCGGGCGGGCCCCGGCGGAACTCCCGCCGTCCTTCCCGTTCATGAGAATTCCGCCCGCCGCCGTCACGATCCGGCTCCTCGTGACGGCCGTCACAGGGGTGCGGGTGAAACGTGTGGTGGGGTGGGGGACGTCTGAGCTGTGGGCAGGGGACGCCCCCGCAAGGGAATCGGAGTGTTGATGGTGGCTGGTCGGTGGCGGGGGTTGCGGGTGCGGTCGAACTGCCCCCGGGCCGATCGGGAGGGTCGGCGCCGCTGGGTGCCGGACTGGCGGCACCGGATCGACTACCCGCGCGACGGCCGCCGGGGCGTGCGGCGCTGGCTGCCGTCCTGGCGGCAACTGCTGCTGCTGGCGGGCGGGGCGTTCGGGCTGCTGGTGGCCACGGCCGGGGTGATGTACGCGACCACGGACATCCCCACCGACCTCAACTCCTTCGCCACCCAGCAGAACAACGTCTTCTACTGGGCCGACGGCACCGAGATGGCCCGCACCGGGCTGGTCAACCGGCAGGACGTGCCGCTGGACCAGGTGCCGGACCAGGTGCAGTGGGCGGTGCTGGCCGCCGAGAACGAGACCTTCTACTCGGACCCGGGCATCTCCTTCCAGGGCATCGCCCGCGCGGTCTACCGGATGGGCTCGGGCGGCGACACCCAGGGCGGCTCGACCATCACCCAGCAGTACGTGAAGAACGCCTACCTGAACCAGCGTCAGGACTTCTCCCGCAAGCTCGACGAGATGTTCATCGCGCTGAAGCTGGACCAGCAGGTCAGCAAGGAGGAGATCCTCGGCGGCTACCTGAACATCAGCTGGTTCGGCCGCGGCAGCTACGGCATCGAGCGCGCCGCGCAGGCGTACTACGGCAAGGACGTCTCCGAACTCGACGTCAGCGAGGGCGCGTTCCTGGCCTCGCTGCTCAAGGGCGCCTCGCTGTACGACCCGGCGACGAGCGCGGACAACCACGCCCGGGCGGTCGAGCGCTGGTCGTGGATCCTGGACCGGATGGTGAAGATCGGGAAGCTGTCGGCGGCCGACCGGGCCAAGTACACCCGGTTCCCGGAGCCCCGGCCGGTGCCTCCGCTGGTCGGGCTGAACGGCCAGACCGGCTACCTGGTCGACCTGGCCAAGAGCTACGTGCAGAGCCACGCCGACATCTCACCGGCCCGGTTCGACCTGGGCGGCTACCAGATCTACACCACCTTCGAGAAGCCCCGGGAGACCGCGCTCACCGAGGCCGTCGAGACCGCCGAGAAGGGGCTCGACCCCGAAGGCCGCCCCGCCGACCGGAACGTCCACCTGGGCGCCGCCTCGGTGGCCACCGACGGCCGCATCCTCGCGGTCTACGGCGGCCCCGACTACCTGAAACAGGGCTTCGACAACGCCAACACGGTGAACGTGCCGGTCGGTTCGGCCTTCGCCCCGCTGGTGTACGCGGCCGGCCTGGGCCAGGGCGTCCAGCGCGAACGCGACGGCGGCCGGACGTCCGTCGGGCCCACCACCAAGTACAACGGGGACAACGGCGTCGAGCTGCAGACCCCGGAGGGCCCTTACTGGGGGCGGGACGGGAAGAAGGCCAAGACCGCCAACGACGGCGGCCGGAACTGGGGCAGCGTCTCGCTGCGGACCGCCGTCGAGCAGTCCGTCAACGGGCCGGTGCAGCAACTGGGCATGGACGTCGGCCTGGGCAACGTCCGCCGGACCGCCCTCGACCTCGGACTGCTGCCGGAGAGCATGGGCGACCTGACGCCCGCCTACACGCTGGGCAACTCCACCCCCAGCGCGATCCGGCTCGCCGACGCGTACACCGCCTTCGACGCCGCGGGCCGGCGCACCGACCCCTACTCGGTCAGCAGCGTCAGCCAGAACGGCAGCGACGTGCCGGTGGAGAAGCCGAAGGCCGTCCAGGCCGTCACCCCCGCGGTGGCCGCCGAGGTCGACACCGCGCTGCACGGCGCGGTCAAGGACGGCGCGTCCAAGGAGGTCCGCCAGGCCGCCCCGGACGGCGCCGGGAAGACCGGCACCACCCAGGAGCGCGACGCGGGCTGGTACGTGGGCTACCGGGGCAGCGTCACCACCGCGGTCACCCTGTTCCGGCTCGACCTGAAGACCCTGGAGCTGCTCCCGCTGGACGGCGTGGGCGGCGCCGCGCCGAACGCCCCCGACTCGGCGATCCCGGCCGGCATCTGGGCCGCCTACGCGAAGGACGCCGCGCACTGACGGGCGGGGAGGGGGCGGGGCGGGGAGGGTGCGCCCGCCCCGCCCGGGTCACTTCAGGTAGCTCGGCCAGTCGGGCGACTGGGCCGGGTCCAGTCGGCGCAACTGGTCCAGCACCTTCGGGTCCTGGGCGTCCATCCAGTCCGCCAGCTCCTTGAACGAGACGCAGCGCACGCCGTCCTTCTTGCAGACGGTCTCCATCACGTCCTGGACGGCCTGCATGTAGATGCCGCCGTTCCAGGTCTCGAAGTGGTTCCCGATGAACAGCGGCGCCCGGCTGCCGTTGTAGACCCGTTCGAAGCCGTCCAGGTACCCCTCGCGGGTCTGCTTCTCCCACGCCGCGTACTTCTTCGGGTCGCCCTCGGTGCTGGCGCCCGACTGGTTGGCCAGGAAGTTGAAGTCCATCGACAGCACCTGGGTGCTGCCGAACGGCAGCAGTTGCAGCGGGAAGTTCCAGATGCCGTCCACCTTCGACGGCCAGACCTGGAACTCGCCCGGGGAGCTGGCGTCGTAGCGCCACCCGTAGGTCTTCGCGGCCGGCAGCAGGTTCTTCTGCCCCTCCAGGCAGGGGGCCCGGCCGCCCACCAGCTCCTTGGCGTAGTCGAACGGCAGCGGGGCCTCGGTGGAGAAGCCGGTGTTGGTCCTCCAGTGGGCGACGAACGAGTACGCCTGGTCGATCTCCTTCTTCCAGTCCTCCACGCTCCAGGTCGAGCCGCCCCCGGCGTCGCCCGCGTCGGTGCAGAAGTGGCCGTTGAAGTGGGTGCCGATCTCGTCGCCGTCCTGCCAGGCCAGCCGCAGCTGCTCCAGGGTCTCCTTGACGTGCGCGTCGGTCGGGAAGGAGATCGCGGCGCTGCCGGGGGAGTGCTGGGGCGCCTGGTAGAGGTTCTTCTTCTCGACCGGGACGAGGTAGATGCCGCTCAGGAAGAACGTCATCGTCGCGTCGTTCGCCTCGGCCAGTTCCCGGAAGCGGGAGAACAGGTGGTCGTCGTTCTCCAGCGCGCCGTCCCAGGAGAACACCACGAACTGCGGCGGCTTCTCGCCCGGCTTCAGCTTCTCGACCTTCAACTGGTGCGGCTGCGGCCCGCTGTCCGACATCGAGCCGTCGCCCAGCACCTTCACCTTGCCGTCCCAGGCGGACGCGGAGGCCCCGGCGCCCGGCCGGGCGGCCTCGGAGGAGACCGGCCCGGTCCGGTCCGCGCCGTCGTCCAGCACCAGCGTCAGGGCGAGCGCGGTGACCGCGCAGCCGGCGAGCACCGCCAGCGACACCTTGACCGTCCGGCTCCGGCTACCGGCCCTCTCTCCGTGCCTGTGGTTCTTCACTGTCCCGTTGCTTCCCGTCCCGCTCCGCCGTCCTGCCGCGCCTCTGCGGCGGCATGACCGGACATCGCACCATCCTTTTATTGGACGACGGCGGGCGGGGGGCGGTTGTCGCCGGAGGCCGAATTCGCAGGTCACCCGGGCCGGTTGCGGAATCCCGGAGTCCGCGGGGGCCCGGAGCCGGTGCGGGCCGGAGCCGGTGCGGGCCGGAGCCGGAGTCGGAGCCGGTGGGCGTCGGAGCCGGAGTCGGTGGGCGTCGGAGTCCGGGCCGGAGTCGGTGCGGGCCGCGGCTCGGATCAGAACAGGCCGTGCCACATCTGCTCGACGACGACGCTCCACCAGGCCGACTCCTTGTGGAACGCGTCCGGGTCGATCGCCGCCAACTCGCCCTGCAGGGACGCCACCACCGCCCCGGCCGCGTACGGGTCCAGCCCGGGCAGCGCGGTCCGGGCCCGCACCAGCGCCTCCAGGCTGCGCAGGAACGCCGACGGCGAGGCGTTGACGTACCGCCCGCTGCCGGTGCGCGGGTGCACCGCCCACACCGAACCCGCCCGGCCGTCGTGGTCGTTGCACTGCACGGCCACCACGCACAGCCCGTCCGAGCCGATCCGGCTCCAGCCCGCCAGGACGTCCAGCAGCTGCGGGTCCAACTCGGCGTCACCGGACGACAGGTGGGTGCGCAGATCGGCGAACAGGCCGCCCGCGGGCGGCGCCTTCGGACGGTCCGCGACGAAGAACAGCGGCACCTCGGCGGGCAGCCCCGCCCACACCAGGGTCGAACGCGCCGCCTCCGGCAGCGCGCTGGCCGCCACGTCGTCCGCGTCGTACCTGACCACCGCGCCGAACGCCTCGGCGACCCGCCGCCCCAGCGCCACGTCCCGCACCGCCGGAGCCGGCTCCACCTCGCCCGGGCGCGGCGCCGGGACCCGGCACGGCCGCGGCGGCGGCTGCTGCCCGGCCAGCGCGGCCGTCCGCTCCGCGTGGTCGGCGAGCTTCGCGACGCCCTCGGCCCGCTCGTCCGCGAAGATCCCGTACGGGAACCCGCAGGAGAGTTCGGCGTTCGGGAACGCCTGCTCCAGCAGCGCGGCCGGGTACCCGCCCGGCAGCGACGCCGGGCGCAGGTCCGTGTGCACCGCCACCACGTTGCCCGCCGGGACGCCCAGCCGGCGCAGCTCGGCCGCCACCTGGTACTCCGCCGGCGGCAGGCCCGGCGCCGAGAGGCGGAACAGCGACACCTCCCCGCCGGTCGCCGGGTCCACGTACGTCGCCACCGCGGTGTTCCCCGGCCCGGTCGCGGGCGGCCCCGACCGCCGCACCCGCTCGGCGTGCCGCGCCTCGTACGCCCGGGCCACCTCCTCCACCGGCACCGACGACCACACGCTCAGCTCCCCGGTCTCCCGGTCCACCACCCCGCACGCCGCCCCGATCTCGGCCGGCGGCCGCCGCTCCCCGGTCACCGGGTCCCGCTCCGGCGGCGGGGGCGCCGCCCACACCACCCACCCCAGGGCGAACTCCCGGTGGCGCACCTCGCGTTGCTGCTCGGCCGGCGCACCGCCGTTCAGCCAGCGGTCGGCCGTGGCGAGGGCCTGCTCCTGGGTGATCACGACGACTCCTCCATCGGGGGCTCCGGGCCCGGGGTTCCGGCCGAGACTAGCGGGAGGTTTCCCCGGAACACGAACGGGTGTCCGGTGTCGTCCGGCGAATTCCCCTTCGCGGCCTTGCCGTTGGGAATGTCCGGTGGTGCGGTGCTCCGCATCGTTCGCTGGTCGGCTGGTCGGTCGGTCGAATTCCCCGTTCCGGAGCGGAGTTCGAGGGTTCCTTGACCAATCCGATGCGATCATTTGACTGTGCGTTGAACATGGTGCAGCGTGTTCCGGCGCCGCGACCCGGCGGGGCGGGACTCCGCCGGGGCAGGGCCACGAACCGCCTCCCCGGCGCGGACGGGGAGGGCAACCGTAGACCGTGTCGCCGCGCCGCACCGGCGTCCCGACACCGAGTACAGGGGGAACCACCCATGACCGCTGCCGAGACCGGGGTCGTGACGGTCGAGCGCCATCTCGTGCCCCGCGCCGACGCCCAGGAGTTCGCCGACGAGCTGAGCGGGCAGGTGGCCCGGCTCGTCGACGGCCTGGAGGAGTCCGCGGAGCTGATCGACTACACCTTCAAGAGCGCGCTGCTGGCGATGCGGCTGCACTGCCTGGCCGACCCGGACGCGGGCCGGCTGGAGACCTGGACCGCCACCACCACCGCCCTGCAGGTGGGTTCGGCGCTGTTCGCGGCGACGGGTGCGGACGAGGGCCGGGTCGACTGCTTCATCGGCCACCGGGCGCGCTCGATCCCGGCGCTCGGCCCGCAGCCGTGCGCCAACCCGGACAACTGGCTGGACACGCTCTGGCTGGCCGTCATCTGCCGGGACCGGAAGCGGATCGAGGAGCTGTGCGAGGTCCCGCCGGAGCGGCTGCGGGCGGGCGGGGCCGGGTACGACGACTTCGTCCACCGCTGGACCGACGCCCTCCGGTCGTACTGGCTGCGCGGGCCGGACCTGATCGACCGGCTGGGCCTCGCCTTCGAGGCCTCGCACCCGCAGGCCGTCCGGATCGCCCCGTTCGAACTGGTCGACCAGGTGCTGTTCCCGCCGCTGGACCTCCTCCGCCGGATCGTCGCCCGGCAGCAGGCCGAGTTCGGCCGGACCCTGGTGGCGGCCCTGGAGGCGCACCGGACGTACTGGACCTCCGACGAGAGCTGGGCGACCGACGCCAACGGCGCCCTCCCGCTCGGCCCGCTCGCGATGGCCTGCCACGCCTTCGACGGCGACTTCCCCATCGGGGTGGAGTCCCCGTACATTCCCAAGTACCTGCTCAACCGCGAGTGGCTGGGCGAGTTCCCGACCTGACGGCCGGGCGGGTGCGGCCCCACCGGCGGCGGTGGGGCACAGTGGTGACGGGCCCCGCGACGGAGCGGGGCCGGTGTCGGAACGGACGAGGGACGCAGGGGAGTTCGGGTGTCGCAGCAGATCGTCGTCGATGAGGGGAACCTGCGCGGGCAGGGCAAGAACCTGGAGTCGATCGGGGAGTCGTTCCAGCGGACCGTCGACCAGATGAAGTCGCGGCTGTCGGCGCTGGAGGACAGCGACCCGCCGTGGGGGGACGACGACCTCGGCGAGAAGTTCGGCATCGTCTACGAGGGCCTGCGCGACGGCATGAAGGAGTCGATGGACTCCCTGGCCCAGCGGCTCGGCGAGGTCGGGCAGAAGCTCCAGGTGATGGCCGACAACCACGCCGCCAACGAGGCCGACACCGTGGACCGGATCAACGCCCTCGGCGACCGGACGCAGAGCGCGGGCAGCGAGATCCAGACGATGAGCCGCCCGCAGATCTGACCCGCGCCCTCGTCGGTCGGCCCGGGCTGGTCGGCCCCGGCCGGTTGGTCGCGGTGGGTCGGTCACGGCCGGTCGGTCACAGCGGGTCGGTCACAGCGGGTCGGTCACGGTGGGGGAGCCGCCGGTGGGCTCGGCGGCTCCCCCGGGTGGGGCGGGTGCGGTCAGGCGTCCCAGCCGAGTTCGTAGACCGCGGCGGCGGTGTTGGTGATGTGGACCGCGCCGGTGAGGCCCTGGTAGGCGCCGGTGCCGCCGGTGATGACGCCGTCGAACTTCTTCGGGTACTTGGCGGTCAGCGGGTTGTCGATCGGGACGACCGCCGTGAAGGTCACCTGGTCGCCGTCGGTGAAGACCAGGTCGGCGGTGCAGAAGGCGGTGACCGAGTCCGCCGTGACCACGTCCTTGGTGCACTGGTCGTACACGGTGGCGACCGTCGCGCCCGAGGCGTCCTTGGCCGTGGCGGTGCCGCCGAAGCCCGCGCCGACCGCGCTGGCCGCGCCGCCCGCCGAGTTGGTGCCGGTGAAGTCGATCGTGAGGGCGGGCGGGGCGGCCCGGTGCGCGTCGGTGGTGGCCGCACCGGCGAGCGCGGGGACACCGGCGACGACGGCGGCGGTGCCGACGGCGAGCGCGATGATCCCCTTGGTCTTGGCAGTTCGGGACATGGTTCCTCCAGTTCGGTCCGGGCGGGAGTGCCCGGGGGCGGGCCCACATCACCACACATCGGACACGGAGAGTGCCCAGGCATCACTCCCCGTGTCGCCCGCCCCGCGCCGCCGGACACGCCGTCACACCCCTTGCCGGACAAGGCCCCGCCCTCCGGGCCCCCGACCTGGACCGGGTCGGCGAAAATCACCCGTTCGTATCCGCAGCGTCCGCGGTGTCGGCCGAACTGCTCAGGACGGCTTTGCCGGCGGGGCGCCGGGCTCAGGTCGGTGTCGGGGCACAGGTGTTGCGGCACCGATGACGCAGCACGGGTGTTGTGGCATCAATGCCAGGTCATGCGTGACGGGTCACTGATGCCGCGTCACCGGTGTCGAGACACGGATGACGCGTCACCGATGTCGCGTCATCGATGTCGGGGCACGGATGGTGCGTCATCGATGTGCGGTCATGCATGCCGGAGCATCGGTGCCCTACGGACAGGGGCGGAGCCGGAGGCAGGTAGCTCAGGCCGCCGTCTGGCGCCGCCGGCGCCGCCGCGGGCGCAGGCGCTCGCCGCGGGCGAAGCGGCGCAGGCGGGGGAAGCGGGAGAAGCGGTCGCGGTTGGCGACGGCGGCCCGGTCGAGTTCCTCCATCAGGCGGCGGCCGCGGTGTTCGAGGTCGAGCTCGTCGAGGATGCGGTCGACCTCGGCGAGCAGCGAGCCGTGCAGCTGCCAGGCCTCCGGGTGCTCCTGGACGCGGCGCAGCAGGAGCTGGGCGGCGTTCTCCCGGCAGGCCCAGGCGGCGGCGAGTTCGGAGGCCAGCCGCTGTTCGGCCTCCTCGGCGTTGCGGCTGACCTGGGTGGTGACCAGCACCGCGAAGCTCACCAGCGCGCCGCCGACATGCTCGAACAGCTCCTCCAGGGCCACCGCCACGTCCGCCGGGAACAGCCGCTCGTCCGGGTCGCGGCGCTTGGCCAGGTCGGTCAGCGAGCGGGCGATCACCCGGACCACCACCACGCAGATCTCCAGGGTGTCCAGCCCGGTGCGCAGCACCAGCCGGGAGAGCAGGCCCTCGCTGATCCGCGGGTTCAGCCGCAGGCTGTCCTCGGCCTGCCGCAGCGCCCCGTCCACCTCGGCGATGGCCTGGTCCAACCGCCGGGCCTCGTACAGTCGTTCGGCGGCGCGCTCCACCGGGACGGGCCGCCCCAGCTGTTCGGACAGCCCGAGCAGCAGGTGCCGGGCCCGGCGGGCCAGGTCCTCGATCGACTCGCCGGCCGTGTCCACCCACACCGGTGGCGCTATCACCAGGTTGAACACCAGGCCGACGCTCGCGCCGATCACCGTCTCCAGCACCCGGTCCCAGGCCTGGGTGGTGACCTGGGAGACGCCCAGGATCAGCATCGCGCTGATCGCGACCTCCTGGACGAACTCGTCCACCCGCACGAAGCGGCCCACCACCAGCGAGGCGAGGATGATCAGGCCCAGGCTCCACCAGGACAGCCCCACCACCGCCGAGAACCCGATCGCGATCAGCACCCCGACCACCACCGAGTTGACCCGCCGGATGCTGGTGGTCAGCGTCGAGTACACCGTCACCTGCACCACCAGCAGCGCGGTCAGCGGCGCGGTCAGCGGCACCGGCTCCCTGCTCAGCCAGGTCGCCACCACGTACGACAGCGTCGCGGCGACCGTGGCCCGCACCGTCTGCACGACGAACGGGTCCTTGGCCCCACGGCGCAGCACAGCCGCCACCGGCTCCGGAACGAAACGCATGCAGCCCTTCTATCCTTGCCGGCTCCCGTTCACACCGTTCACACGCTGACGGGGCGCCAGGCTGTGAGCCCCGGTCACAGGATGAACGCCTGTCTGGCTGCGTCCCCGGCCCCCCGCCCACCATGGCGGCATCGGACGCCCATGCCCTCCCGCGCGGCCGAACGCGTCCGCGGTCCGAGGACGCGCCGCGCGATCCGAAGACCGGACGAGGTGGTGGTCGCCGTGAGCGACGTCTCCGACCTGACCGAGCGCACCGAGGCGGTGCCGACCCCCGAGGTGCTGCGACCACTGCGGTACGCCGGGGTGTTCGCGCTGCTGTTCCTGTTCGGCACCGAGACCTTCCTGGTCTCCCCGCTGCTGCCGACCATCGCCGACTCGATCGGCTCCACCGAGGCCGCCGCGGCCTCCACCGTCACCGCGTACGTCCTGGTGTACGCGGTCTTCGCACCGTTCCTCGGCCTGCTCAGCGACCGGTTCGGCCGCCGCCGCACCCTGCTCGCCGGCGGGTTGCTGTTCGTGCTGTCCAACGCGGCCGCCGCGCTCTCCACCGGGCTCACCCTGCTGGTCCTCTCCCGCGCGCTGGCCGGGCTCGCCGCCGCGGCCGCCGGGCCCGCGATCTGGGCGCACATCGCCGAGACCGCCCCCGAGGCGGTGCGCGGCCGGGCCCTCGGACTCGGCATGGCGCTGTTCTCCACCGGCCAGGTGGTCGGCGTCCCGCTCGGCGCCGCGCTGGCCGGTGCGGCGGGCTGGCGGGCCGCGTTCTGGGCGCTGGCCATCGGCACCCTCGCGGCGATCGCCCTGCTGGCCCGGCAGGTCGCCCACGCGCCCGGCAGCGCGGCGTCCGGCGGGGCGGTCCGGGCCATCCTGGGCGGCTGGCGCGATCCGGCGCTGCGGCGCGCCCTGCTGGTCAACACCGTCTTCAACGCGGCCAACCTCGGCGCGTACACCTTCCTCGGCGCCGTCCTCGACCGCCGCTTCGACCTCTCGGTGCAGGCCCTCGGCCTGGTCGGCGTCCTGGTCGGCGCGGGCAGCGTGGCCGGTTCGCTGCTCGGCGGGCGCCTCGGCGACCGCTACCGCACGGCGGGCCGCACCGACCTGCCGCTGCTCGCGCTCTGGGGCCTGCTGCTGGCCACCGGCATCGCGCTGGCCACGGCCGGGCCCGGGCTGCCGCTCTCGCTGCTGGGCGTGCTGATCTGGTTCACCGCCAGCGGCGCCTTCGTCACCGACCAGCAGACCCTGGCCGGCACCGTCGCCCCCGCCCACCGGGCCACCTCCAGCGCCTGGCTGACCTCCACCATGTACGCGGGCACCGGCCTCGGCGCGTGGGCGGTCGGCGCGTTCTCCGACGTCACCCGCGGCGCGCTGCTGGTCGGCACCGGCCTGGCGCTGGTCGCGGCGGCGGGGGCGTGGCTGGTGACCCGGGGCCTGCGGCAGCACGACTCCTAGGTCGGCGGAGGTGCGCGCGAGGGGCCCCGGCGGACGGGGCCCCCGCTGGATCTCCGCCGTCGGTCGGGGTCGGTCGGGGTCGGTCGGACACGATCCCGTTGAGCCTGGAGCAGTGTCGGCATTCTGATTGTGCGGTCCCGTGCAGAGCCCGATACTCGTGGCCGGGGCGGGACGGGGAGCGGTCGAAGCCTGTCCGGCGGAGTCGGATTCGCTCAGGGGAGGGCAATGATGACAGGAATCGAACTCCTGGCGGGGGCCGGGGTGGCTTACCTCATCCGCAAACTCCGGCGGGTGGGTGAGCGGGCGGACGCGGATGTCGACCTCGCGCTGGAAGCCGGAATGGACGCCGTTCACGAGCTGGTCGTCGAGCGGCTCGGCGCCGACCGGGCGCTGGAGACCCTGGTGGCGGAAGCCGGGAGCGGCGACGGCACGGTGAGCAAGCGGACGCTGCGTCGGGTCCGTGACGCGGTGGCGGCGGAAGCCGAGGGCGATCCCGCCTTCGAGGAGCGGCTGCGGCAGCTCGTGGAGGACCTGCGGGCCGAGGAGCAGCAGTCCGGGCAGTACAGCGCGAAGATCGAGCAGAATGCGGACGTCTCCGGGAGCGGACGGAGCTACCAGGCCGGCCGGGACATGACGGTCCACGAGCGCGGCTCCAGGTGAGTGCTTCGGAGCTCCCGGGGCCGGTGGCGGGGGCGACCGGGCCCGGGGTGAAACTGCAGGCGGTGGCCTCCGGCTTCGCGAGGGTGTTCCAGGCCGCGGGCGACATGGTCGTCTACGAGGGGGGCGAGCCGTACCGCCTCTCGGTGTGGCCGCCCACCGGGTCGACCGGGACGGCGCCACCGGCGGGTGTGGGTGGCGGGTCGGTGCTGCCGAGCGAGCTGCTGCGGGCGGGCGGCGAGGTGGTGGACTTCACGGGCCGGACCGCGGAACTGGACCGACTGCGGCGGTGGCGGGACAGCGCGGACGCGATGGGCGTGTGCCTGGTGCACGGCCCCGGCGGACAGGGCAAGACGCGGCTCGCCCTCCAGGCCGCGGCCGACTGGCGGGCGCAGAGCTGGGTCGTCCTGGGCGCCTTTCACCGGCGGGACCGGCAGGCCGCGCCGGCGTTCGCGGTGCCGGTCGGCCTGGAGAGCGCCGCGGGCGTGCTGGTGGTGGTGGACTACGCCGAGCGGTGGGACACCTCGGACCTGCTCACGCTGCTGGACGACACCCACGTCGGCGCCGGGCGAGGCGTCCGGGTACGCGTCCTGCTGCTGGCCAGACCCACCGGGCCGTGGTGGCAGAACCTCGCCTTCCGGATCAGGCGCGACCTCGGACTGGCCGCCGAGCGGTTCGAACTCCCGCCGGTGGAGGACGAACCCGGCGTGAGTCGGGCCGCGCTGTTCGCCGCCGCCCGCGACCGCTTCGCCGAACTGTTGGACGTGCCTGGGGCCAGGACAGCGGAACCCCCGAGCGCCCTGGCCGCCGAGGACGACTACCGGCTCGTCCTGAGCGTGCACATGGCCGCCCTGGCAGCCGTCCTGTCGGTCCGCCGATCGACCGAGCCCCCGGAGGACCCGGTCGAGGTGTCGGCGTACCTCCTGGACCGGGAGCGCGACCACTGGATCGCCCTGCACCACCGTGCCGAGGACGCGGTCACCGCGACGCCCGACGCGATGGGCCAGCTCGTCTACACCGCGACCCTCACCGGTCCGCTCGGCTACGACGACGGCAGGGCCGCCGTCGGACGGGTGGGGATCGAGAGCGCGCAGGTGCCGGGGCAACTGCTCAAGGACCACGCGCGCTGCTACCCCGCCTTCCGGGGGACGTCGGAGGTCGGCGGACCGGGGACGGTGCTCGAACCGCTGTACCCGGACCGGTTGGGCGAGGACTACCTGGCTCTGTCGACCGACGGGCACGGCCACGACCGCCAGCCCGACTTGTGGGCCGACGGGGCACCCGCCCGGCTGCTCGCCCCGCGACCGGACCCGGCGGGAGGCACGGTGGAAACCGGAACGGCGTGGACCCGGCACGCGCTCACCACGCTGATCGAGGCGGCCGCCCGCTGGCCCCACCTCGCCCGCACCCAGCTCCACCCCCTGCTCCGTGCGCACCCCGAGCTGGCCCTGAGCGCCGGAGGTCCGGCGCTCGCCGTCCTCGCCCGCCATCCCGACATCGACCCCGACCTCCTGGAGACCCTCGACCTGCTGCTGCCGTGGGGGCACGTCGACCTGGACATCGCCGCGGCCGCCATCGCCGACCGGCTCTGCCAGTACCGTCTCGACACCGCTTCCAGCGACGCCCGCCGCGCCCTGGTCCACGAGAACACGGCCCTCCGGTTCTCCGGCGTCGGCCAGTACGACCGGGCCCTGGCCCACTCCGAAAACGCCCTCACCGGGTACCGGGAACTCTTCCTGTCGGACCGCGCCGCCCACGTGCGCAACTACGCGCGCGCGGTCACCAACCACACGGCGCTGCTGGCGGAAGCGGGCCTGCGGGCGGAGGCCCTGCCCCACTCGTTCGAGGCCCTCGCCGTGCAGCAGGAGTTGGCGGCCCTCGACCCGGACACCCCGTCGGGCGGTCTCGCCCGCGCGGTCGCCAACCACGCGCGGTTGCTGGCGGCGGAGGGCAACGGTGCGGCCCGGCAGTACTCCGAGGAGGCCGTCGCCCTGTACCGCAGGCTCGGGGACGGGTACGGGGACCGCCGGATGTCCGACCTCGCCACCGTACTGGGCGACCACGCACTGCGGCTGGCGGAGGAGGGGAATCCGGCCGAGGCCCTGGCCTGTTCCGGGGAGGCCCTCGCCCTGAGCCGGGAGCTGGCCCGCCAGGACCGGTCAGCCCATCTGCCGCTCCTCGCGGCCTCGTTGAACCGTCACTCGGGGCAACTGGCCGATCTGGGACGGCTGCTGGAGGCCCTCGACCATTCGGAGGAGGCCCTGGCCCGGTACCGGGAGCTGGCGGACGCGAACCCGGGTGCCCATGAGTTCGCTCTCGTCCTCGCGGCCGGCGGCCGCGCGCTGCAACTGGTCCGCGCGGGGAGGTCGGCCGAGGCCCTGTCCCTCTCCGAAGAGGCCCTGGCCCGGTACCGGGAGCTGGTCGGGACGGACCGGAGGGCCCACCTGCGCGGCTGCGCCGTCTTCGCGGCCGGCCATGCCACGCTGCTAGCCCAAGCCGGGCGGACGGAGGAGGCGCTCGTCCGTTCCGACGAAGCCCTGCGCCTCCTGCGGGAACTGACGGAGCGCAACGAGGACGCGCACCTGCCGGTCCTCGCCGATCTGCTGGCGAAGTGCGGGGGATGGCTGGCGGAGGCCGCGCAGCCCGAGGCCGCACTGGCCTGCTCCGAGGAGGCCGCCGCCCTGTACGAGGACCTGGCCGAGCGGGACAGGGACACCCATCTGCCGCACTTCGCCGCGGCGTTGCACAACTACGCACTGCAACTGGCGGACGTGGACGAGACGGAAGAGGCCCTGGCCTGCTCGGAGTACGCCTTCGTGCTGTTCCGGGAACTGCTGGAGCAGGACCGTGACGGGTATCTGGGGGCCTACGTGCGGTGCGCCGTCAAGCTCGGGCAGTTGCTGGTGGCCGACTCGCAGTTCACCGAGGCCGTACGGCCGCTCGTCGAAGCGATGCTGGGAGCCCGGCAGCTGCCGGAGGAGGAGCAGTGGGCCGTCGGCGCGAGCGCGGGTTTCCTCCACCTCGCGTACGCCGGGGCCCCGCGCGCGGTCGCCGCCGAGTTCCGGGAGACCACCGGCCTCGAGATGCCGGACTGGATGAAATTCCCCGAGCTCTAGGCGCGGGCCTGGAACGCCCCGGTCGTCACCACCACCGTGCGCCGGGCGGGCCCGGGCTCAGTGCCGGGCCCCGGCCGCCAGCAGTTCCGTCTCCGCCCCGGCCCGGTCGCCGTCCGGTCCGTCCGCCGCGGCCCCGCCGGAGGTCAGTTCCGCCATCCGGGCCGCGTCGGCGGGGGTCGCGGGGGTGAACAGGACGACCAGGGCGGAGGGGTCGTCGACGGGGTGGAAGGAGCTGAGGGTGAGCCGGACGGGGTCGAGGCCGGGCGGGGTGGCCCGGACGGTGCGGGCGGTGAGTTCGGCGACGGAGTGGCAGCCCCACCAGTGGCTCAGCTCGGGGGCGTCGCTCTCCAGCCGGCGGTAGAGCTCGCCGGTGCGCGGGTCGGCGATGGCCGGGCCGGCCTGGGCGCGGAAGTGCTGGAAGACGTTCATGGCCAGCGGTTCCCAGTCGGGCAGCACCCGGCGCAGCCGGTGGTCGACGGCCAGCAGCCACATCAGGTTGCGGCGGTCGGCGGGGACGTGCTCGGGCGATCCCCACAGCGAGGTCCAGGCGGAGTTCCAGGCCAGCAGGTCGAAGTGCCGGTCGAGCAGGGCGGCGGGGCTGGCGGTCCAGGAGTCGAGGACGGGGCGGACGGCCGCGGCCAGCTTCTGGGCGGCGCCGCGGTCGGCGTCGGCGGGCACCGGCTCGTGGTAGCCGGCCAGCCGCATCGCGTGCCGCAGCCCGGCCTGGTCCAGCCGCAGGGCGCGCGCCACCGCCTCCAGGACCTGCCGGGAGGCGGTGACGCGGCCCTGTTCGAGCCAGGTGTACCAGGCGAGGCCGACGCCGGACAGCGAGGCGACCTCCTCGCGGCGCAGCCCGGGGGTGCGCCGCCGGGCGGTGGCGGTCAGTCCGACGTCGGCGGGTTGGAGGAGTTCGCGGTGGGCGCGCAGGAACGCGCCGAGTTCCTGGCCGGTGGCGGGGGTGGACACGGTGCTCGCTCCTCGTCGCGGGTGGTGCTCGGCTGGGGGGTCCGTCGGGTGGGACGGTTCCAGGTTAGGCCGGGAGCGGGCCGGTTCCGGATCCTGTAACGAACTCCTCATGTGCCGTCAACTCCCAGAGCCGAACCGGCATGTGGCTGACGTACCCGCGTTCGAGCTGTCGGCGCCAGGCGGCCGCGCCGACGGCCCGGTAGAAGTCGGCGCGGCGCTCCTCGGGCAGGACCTGCGCGTAGTAGTCGCCGAAGGTCGCCGCGTGGAAGTGCTCGTACTGCTCGGCGGAGTCGACGGTGACCACCGCGTCCCGGGAGGCGTGCCCGACCACGGCCAGGTGCGGGCCGAGCACGTCGAGCAGTTCCTCGACGGTGCGGGTGCGGGTGGCGATCGGCAGCACGCCGTGCGCGGCCAGCAGCTCCGGCACCTGCGCGGCGGGGGTGCCCAGCGCGTCGAGCGCCTCGCGCACCAACTCGTCCTCGCCGCCCAGGCCGTGGGCGTCGCGGGCGGGGTGGTAGGTGGTGAGCAGGAAGCGGCCGCCGGGGGCGAGGTGGGCGGCGACCCAGGCGAAGATCCGGTCCTCGTCGGGGTACAGCCAGTGCAGCACCGAGGTCTGGGTGATCAGTTCGGCGCGGTGCGGCAGCGGTTCGGGCGCGGTCAGGTCGGCCTGGTGCAGCTCGGCCCGCTCCCCGTACGGGGCGAGGCGGCGGGCGGCCTCGGCGATCCGGTGCTCGGAGCGCTCCAGGCCGACGGCCAGGTGCAGCGAGGGGAAGCGTTCGAGGGCGCTCTCCAGCAGCTGGCCGATGCCGCTGCCGAGGTCGATCAGCGTTCCGGGGTCGCCGGTGACGCGGTCCAGCACCCAGTCGCGGTCCTGGACCTGGCGCAGGCGGCTGGCGTCGGCGTACCCGGCGAGGGTACGGGCCTGGATCTCGACGGCGGACGGGCTCACGCGCGGGCCTCCTGAACGGCAGCGGGGACGGTGGCGGATTCGGCAGCGGGTTCGGTAGCAGCGGGTTCGGCGCCCGGCTCGACGGCAGCGGTTTCGGCGCCCGGCTCGCTGCCCGGCTCGGTGGCCGGTTCGGCGTCGAGCAGGGCGAGCAGCCGGGCCCTGGCTTCGGACTGGTCGTGGCGGTGGTAGACGGTGATCCGGTTGCGGGCCAGGTCGCCGCGGTGGACGTACTCGTACAGGTCCTGGCGCTGGCCGAAGCCGTCGCCGGTGAGCTCCCAGGCCAGCCGGAACAGCCGGGACTTGCGCTCCACGTCGGTGCCCCGGCCGCGCATGTAGCGCTCCAGGTGCGGGCGCAGCCTGGGGTGGGCGAGGTCGCCGGGGGAGGGCTGCATCAGCAGGCCGGAGGCGCCGATCCGGCGGACGGTCTCCACCGCGTCGCCCGCGACCTCGGCCGACCACACCCGGGAGGCGAAGGTGTCGCCGGGCGCGAACAGGCCGGAGTCGGTGAGCGCGCCGCGGTTCTCGGCCGCGTCCAGGAAGTAGCCGGTGAGCTCGGCGTACCCGGCCAGCCGGCCCAGGTCCTCCTGGACGTTGCGGAAGCCGTCGACGCCGATCGACTCGGCCAGCAGGGTGGCGGTGGCCAGCAGGGTGCGCAGCCGCTCCCGGTAGCGGATGTGGCCGACGTACGCGCTCCAGGCGTTGATCCGGCCCAGGCCCTCGCGGGCCAGGGCGGCGTCGCGCAGCAGGAACACCCGGTCCCACGGCACCAGCACGTCGTCGAAGAACAGCATCGCGTCCTGCTCGTCGTACCGGGCGCCGATCGGGTGCCGGTGGCCCCAGGGCGCGGTGCCGAGCGGTTCGCGGGCCAGCGTGACCAGGCCCGGGGCGTTCAGCGGGAGCGCGAACCAGACCACGAACTTCTCGGCCCGGTTGTCGGTGAACGACGCCGACAGGTACACCAGCACCTCGTGGGCCAGCGGCGCCAGCGTGGTCAGCTGCTTGGCGCCGCGCACCACGATGCCGCGCTCGTTCTCCTCCAGCACCCGCAGCGCCAGGTCCGGGTCGTCCAGCGGGCTCGCCGAGCGGTCGATCTGCGGGTCGCCCAGCGCGTGCGACAGCACCAGGTCGTTCTGCGCGCAGTACCGGTACCAGGCCTCGGCGTTGGCGCCGAAGCGCGGGTCGGCGGTGGCCAGCCGGTGCCGGAAGTCGTGCACGCCCACCGCGATCGAGGCCATGAACGCGGGGGAGCGGCCCTGCTGGCCGAGCGCCTGGGCGTGCCAGAACTCGGCGCTGCGCCGCTGGACGCGCAACTCCTCCAGCGAGGTGGGCGGTTGGTAGGCGCGGGCCAGCCGCAGGCCGGTCTCCGGGTCCTTCCAGGTCAGCAGGTCGCGGTGCTCGGGCTCGTGCTGGAGGTCCAGCAGCCGGGCCAACTCGTCGGCGGCGGGCCGGAAGGCCGGGTGCGAGGCCGGGTCGGCGATGCGCTTCCCGTCCAGGTACAGCTCGCGGCCGTCGTCGAGTTCGGCCCGGTAGCGGTCGCCGGTGAGCAGGCCGCGCGGGGCCGGGGACAGCAGGGTCATGCGCCGACTCCTCGGAAGGGAAGGGGGGTTGGGGCGGACGTCTGGGGCTCGGGCGGGGTCTCCGGGCCGAGCAGCCGGTACCGGGCGGCGTGGTGCAGCAGCGGCCGGCCGCCGCCCTCGCCGACCGCGGTCACCCGGCCGACCAGCAGCACGTGGTCGCCGACCGGCAGTTCGGCGTGCAGCTCGGCCTCGAACCAGGCCGCCGCCCCCGCCGGGACGGGCGGCCCGGCCGGCCCGGCCGGTCCGGTGCGCAGCGCCAGGTCGGCGAACGCACCGGCCGCCCGGCCCGCGCCCGGCGTCGCGAAGCGCCGGGCCAGGGCCTCCTGGCGGTCCGTCAGGACGGTGACGGCGAACCGGCCGGAGTCGTGCGCCGCCGCCGCCAGCGGGCTGCGCGGGGAGAGCGCGACGCCGATCAGCGGCGGGTCGAGCGAGAGGGTGGCGAAGGACGACACCGTCTTGGCGTGCACCTCCCCGCCCCACCGCGCGGTCAGCACCGCGACCCCGGTGGGCCAGTGCCGGGCGGCGGCCCGCAGCGCGTCCGGGTGCACGGCGGTCCGTACGGGCGCGCTCACCGCAGACCCACCTGGTAGGCGCGCAGCCACTCGTCGACCTGGACCAGGTGGTCGAGGCCGCCGACCGGGTTGGGCGCGGTGCGCGGGCTGGGCAGCGGGGTGCCCTCGGCGAGGTGCCGGCGGACCAGCGACCGGTCGACCAGGTCGAAGACCGGGGCGGCCGGGTCGGCCAGCAGCTCGTGCGCCCGGGCGGTCAGCACCTCGGTGTAGCGGACGGCGGGCGTCGACGGGTAGCCCGACTTGGGGCGGTCGGTGACCTGCGGCGGCAGCAGGTCGCGCACCGCGTCCCGCAGCAGGCCCTTGGCGCGGCCGCCGGGCGCCTTGAGGGCCCAGGGCACGTTCCACAGGTACTCCACCAGCCGGTGGTCGCAGAACGGCACCCGCACCTCCAGGCCCACCGACATCGACACCCGGTCGACCCGGTCCAGCAGCGGCGGCAGCCAGCGGGTCAGCGCCAGGTGGAAGGTCTCCCGGACCTTCGCGTCCGCCGCGTCCTCCCCCGCCAGCCGCGGCACGGCGGCCAGGCTGGAGCGGTACGCGGCCTCGGTGTACTCGGCGGGCCGGACCTCGGCGCGCACCTCCGGGCGCAGCAGCGCCGCCGGGGTGGTGCGGCCGTGCAGCCAGGGGAAGGTGCCGGAGGCCAGCGCCGGGGCGTCGTGGAAGTAGGGGTAGCCGCCGAACACCTCGTCGGCCGCCTCGCCGGACAGCGCGACCGTGGAGCGGCGGCGCACCTCGCGGAACAGCAGGTGCAGCGAGGCGTCCATCTCGCCCCAGCCGGGCCGGTCGCGGGCCCGCAGCACCGCGTCGCGGGCGTCCAGCAGGTCGTCGTCGGGGATCAGCACGCTGGTGTGGACGGTGCCGATGTGCTCGGCGGCGGCCCGCACGAACGGGGCGTCCTGGCTGGTGCGCCAGGCGTCGGGGGCGCGGTCGGCGCTGCCGGGGAAGTCCACCGAGAAACTGGTGATCTTGCCCTGGCCGCGGCGCTCCCGGGCGGCCGCGGCCAGCGCGGTGATCGCCGAGGAGTCGACGCCGCCGGACAGCAGCGTGCACAGCGGCACGTCGCTGAGCAGCTGGCGCTCCACCGCGTCGGCGAGCAGCGCCCGCACGTGCGCCCGGGTGGTCGGCTCGTCGTCGGTGTGCGGGGCCGACTCCAGCTGCCAGTACCGCAGTTCGCGCACCGCGTGCCGGGTGGCGAGCACCAGGTGGCCGGGGCGGACCTCGTGCAGGCCGCGGAACAGGCCGTGCCCGGCGGTGGGCGCGGCGGGCAGCGCGAACAGCTCGGCGATCCCCTCGGCGTCCAACTCGGGTGCCAGCAGCGGGTTCGCCAGCACCGCCTTGGGCTCGGAGCCGAACAGCACCCCGTTGGCGTGCCGGTGCCAGTACAGCGGCTTGATGCCCAAGTGGTCGCGCACCAGCAGGAGTTCCTCCCGCCGGGCGTCCCACAGCGCGTACGCGAAGATCCCGTTGAACCGGGCCGGCGCCCGGTGCCCCCACTGGAGGTGGGCGCGGAGCACCACCTCGGTGTCCGAGCGGGTCCGGAACACGTGCCCGTGCGACTCCAGTTCGGCCCGCAGCTCGCGGTGGTTGTACAGCTCGCCGTTGTAGGCCAGCACCGCCCCGGCGGGCTCGGCGTCGGCGAACGGCTGGAGCCCGCCGTCCAGGTCGATCACCGCCAGCCGGGTGTGGCCGAGCGCCGCGTGCTGCGACAGCCACACCCCGTCGGCGTCCGGGCCGCGGCAGGCGAGCGTCCCGGTCATCCGGCGGACGATCCCGGCCCGCAGCCGCAGGTCGTCCGCCCAGTCGAGCCATCCGGTCACTCCGCACATCAGAGCGTCCCCGTCCCTTCCTCGGTGCCTTCGGAGCCGGCGCTCGCCTCCCAGTGGCAGCCGTGGCCGGTCGGACCGGACTGCAGCCGGTACGCCGGACGGAAGCCCTTGGCGCGGATGTTCGCCGACAGCGCGTGGGTGCAGTACGTGCAGGGCGAGGCCAGCGTGATGGTCACGCCGCTGCGCCGCGCCTGCTCCCGGTAGTCCCAGATCGCGCAGTGCGTGATGGTCAGTTCGGCGCGGGCCGGGCCGGGCGGCCGCTCGTCGTCGAACTCGTACTCGGAGCCGTACAGTTCGGCCTGCCGGGCGATCCGGTGGATCGGGTCCGCCGCGCCCCGGCCGTGGTCCGGCTCGACGGTGCGGTGCACCTCGGCGTTGGACGCCGCCCAGGCCGCCAGCACGTCCTCGCCGTAGCGGCGCACCAGGAAGCGCTCCATCAGCGCCTGGCCGCGGAAGAACAGCCGCTGCCACTGCGCGGACGGCGCGGACTCCTCCGGCAGGTCGGCGAAGATCTCGCCCTGCAACGCGAACCACTCCGCCAGCTGCGGCTGGTCGTCCAGCGACACCAGGTACCGGGTCAGCCCGGCCTCCGCCTCGTGCAGGCGCTGGCGCCACAGGGCGGAGCGCTCGGCCTCCGACATCGACCGGTACGGCGAACGCCCCCAGTCGGTCCCCCCGTCCGCCGCCTCCACCGGCAGCACCACCACCCGCCGTCCCGGCCCCGTTCCGTCGACGCCCATCAGGTGCTTCTCCCTCCGCAACGGTCCGCAGGTGCCTTGTCGTTGCCACGCTAAGGACCGCCCCACCACCCTCAGAAGCCCCGAACGGCTACCCGGGGGGCGACCTTCGTCGCCCCCCGGGGGCGACCCGGAGACGCCCCGGAGACGGCCCGGAGACGACGGGAGCCCGCTCGCCGCGGGGGCGAACGGGCTCGTCGGGGGAGGGGCGGGACAGCGGGCGGTGGGCGGTGGGCGGGACAGCGGGCGGTGGGCGAGGTAGCGGGAGGTGGGCGGGGCCTCAGCCGGCCAGGCCGTGCCGGACGGCGTACAGCGCGGCGCGCAGGCGGTCGGACTGGCCGGTCTTGCGCATCGCCTGGGTGAGGTGCTTCTTGACGGTGGCCTCGGCCAGCGCCAGCCGCCGGCCGATCTCCGCGTTGCTCAGGCCGAGCGCCAGCTGCGCCAGCACCTCGCGCTCCCGGTCGGTCAACCCGGTCTGGTCCAGCGGCAGTTCGACCGGGGCGACGGCCTGCGGGCGGACCGGCACCGGGGCGGGCAGGAACAGCGTGCCGCCGGCCGCGACCAGCCGCACCGCGTCCACGATCCGCTCCGGCGGCAGGTCGAGCGGGAAGCACCCGCTGCCGCCCGCCATCAGGACCCGGCTGGCCTCGGTGGTGGTCTCGGCCCGGCGCAGCAGCAGCACCCGGGCGTCCGGCGCCCCGTCCGGGCGGCGCAGCGCGGCGATCGCCGCCAGGTCGCGGTCCAGGCTCGCGCTCCGGCCCAGCAGCACCAGGTCCGGCCGGCTGCGGTGCACCGAGCGGACGGCGTGCGCCGGGTCGGCCGAGGAGCCGACCACCGCCAGGTCGGCGGCACCGGCCAGCACGCTGCGCAGCCCGGCGCTGACCACCGGGTGCCGCTCGACCAGGAACACCCGGGTGGCGACCGGCCGGTGCGCGGCGCCGGTCGGGCACAGCGGGTGGTGGCAGGAGCAGGCCGGCTCGGGGACGCTGCGGGCCGCGTCGGGCAGCAGCTGGTGGCCCGCCAGCAGGTCCAGCGGGTTGTCGATCTCGGTGTGCAGGGCGTCCTGCGGGTGCGCGCGGTGGCGCAGCACCCGGGCGGAGCCGCTGGTCAGCGCGGGCACGGGACCTCCCGGCGGGAGGGCTCGGCGGAGTACGGGTGCATGGCGGATCTCGGTCCCCTCGAAGGCGGCGGACCGGGCCCGGGGGCCCGGCGCGGGACGGGGGATCGGCGCCCGGTGCGGCGCGGACCCCTCGGAGGACGGACGGGGCGCCGCTGGCCGGCCGGGTCAGGGCCGGGGGCGGAGCACCGCGCAGGGACGACAGGTCTCGTCGAAGCACCTGCGGTGCCACGAGCCGCCGATCCCCCAGAGGGTGAAGTCGGTCCGCCGATAAGCCATGCGGAAATCGTATTTCCGCCGCTTAGTGCCGGTCAAGGACGGTCCACGGCCCGGCCGTTGCCCCCACCGCCCTACCGGGCCCGCCCACTCCTATGACCACGGGTAATAGCACCAACGCCTGGCTGGCTGTTCTCGCGTTCCGTCCGCGAGCCTCGGTCCGAACGACCCCGACGGCGCCGGCCACGCCCGCCGTCCGAACCGGAGGACCACCGCGCCATGCCCGCCGCCACCGCCGACCCGGCCGCCCCGTGACCCGCTTCCTGCTGCGCCGACTGCTGCTCGCCGTGCCCACCCTGCTGGGCGTGAGCGCCGTCGTGTTCGCCACCGTCGCACTCGTCCCCGGCGACCCGGTCACCGCGTTCCTCGGCCCCGGCGCACCCGCCGAAGCCCGAGCGGCCCTCGCCGAACGCATCGGCCTCGACCGGCCGCTGCCCGTGCGCTACCTCGACTGGCTCGGCCACGCCCTCACCGGCGACCTCGGCACCTCCACCTCCACCCAGCGCCCCGTCGCCGACCTGCTGCTGCCCGCCCTCGGCCAGACCCTCACCCTCACCGGCGCCGCCTTCGCCCTCGTCCTGGCCGGCGGCGTCGCCCTCGGCACCCTCGGCGCGCTGCGCCCGCGCGGCTGGAGCGGACGCCTCACCGGCGCCGCGAGCACCCTCGCCGTCTCCGCGCCCCAGTACTCGGTCGCCCTGCTGCTCACCGCCGTCTTCGCCGTCCACTGGCGCCTGCTCCCCGCGAGCGGCACCCACGACGCCTTCGGCGCCGGCGGCGGCACCGACCTGCTGCGCCACCTCGTGCTGCCCGCCACCGCCGCCGCGCTCGTCCCGCTCGGCCTCACCGCCAAGGTCCACCGCGCCGCGCTCTCCACCGTCCTCTCCTCCGACCTCGCCGACGGCCTGCGCGCCCGCGGCCTCGGCCGCGCCACCGTCCTGCGGCACTGCGCCCACAACGCCTCGCCCGCGCTGCTCACCATCGGCGGCCTGCAACTCGCCTACCTGCTGGAGGGCGTGGTCTTCGTGGAGACCCTGTTCGCCTGGCCCGGCCTCGGCCGCCTGCTCTACGACGCGCTCACCGCCCGCGACCTGCCGCTCGTCCAGGGCGGCGTGCTGCTCGTCGCCACCGCATTCGTCGGCGTCAACCTGCTCGTCGACGCCGCCCACGCCGCCATCGACCCCAGGGTGCGGAGCTGAACCATGATCACCTTCCGCACCTTCCGCACCCGCCGCGTCCCCGCCACCGCGCTCGCCGCCACCGTCGCCCTGCTGCCCGTCCTGCTCGCCCTGGCCGCACCCCTGCTCGCCCCCGCCGACCCCGACGCCGGACACCTCGCCGACCGCCTGCTCGACCCCGGCGCCCCCGGCCACCCGCTCGGCACCGACGGCCAGGGCCGCGACCTGCTCAGCCGCCTGCTCTGGGCCGCCCGCCCCTCGCTCACCGCCGGCCTGCTGCCCGTCGCCCTCGCCGCGCTGGCCGGCGCCCTCGTCGGCATCACCGCCGCCCTCGCCGGCCGCGCCACCGAACAGGCCCTGCTGCGCACCCTCGACGTGCTCTACGCCTTCCCCGGCGTCCTGCTCGCCATCGCCGTCGCCACCCTGCTCACCCCCGGCCTCGGCGCCACCGTCCTCGCCCTGTCCGTCGTCCTCACCCCCGCCGTCGCCCGGGTCGCCTTCACCGAGACCCGCCGCATCCGCACCGCCGAGTACCTCGAGGCCGCCACCGTCAGCGGCGCCACCCGCACCGCGCTGATCCTGCGCCAGGTGCTGCCGGTGGTCGCCCCCGTCGTCCTGGTCTACGCCAGCTCCCTGGTCGGCCTCGCCATCGTGTACGCCGCCGGCCTCTCCTTCCTCGGCCTCGGCGTCCCGCCGCCCACCCCCGAATGGGGCGCCATGCTCGACGAACTCCGCCCCGCCCTGTTCACCCACCCCTGGCTCGCCGCCCTCCCCGCCCTCGTCATCCTCGCCGTCTCGGTCGCCTTCAACGCCCTCGGCGAGACGCTGCGCGGACGCCTCGCCGAAGGACCGGAGGCCGCCCGATGAGCCTGCTCACCATCGACCGCCTCACCGTCGAACACCCCGGCGGCACCCGGGCCGTGGACGACGTCACGCTCCGGGTCGACGCCGGGCGGGCCCTCGTCCTGCTCGGCGAGTCCGGCAGCGGCAAGACCACCCTCGCCCGCGCCGTCCTCGGCCTGCCCGGACGCGGCACCACCGTCCGCGGCTCCGTCCGGCTCGGCGGCACCGAACTGCTCGGCCTGCCCGAACGCGACCTCACCCGCATCCGCGGCCGCCGCATCGGCTACGTCCCCCAGGACCCCTCCGCCACCCTCGACCCGCTGCGCCGCATCGGCGCCCAGCTCGCCGAGGTCCTGCGCGTCCACGGCCTCGCCGCCACCCGCCGCGCGGCCCGCACCGCCGCCATGCCCCTGCTCGCCGCCGCCGGCCTGCCCGAACCCGAACGCGCCGCGCACGCCTACCCGCACGAGCTCTCCGGCGGCCTGCGCCAACGCGCCGCGATCGCCCTCGCCATCGCCTGCGGCCCCGAACTCCTGATCGCCGACGAACCCACCACCGCCCTCGACACCCTCGTCCGGGCCCGCATCCTCGACCTCTTCACCACCCTGCGCACCGAACGCGGCCTCGCCCTGCTGCTCGTCACCCACGACCTCTCCGCCGCCGCCCGCATCGGCGACACCGTCGCCGTCCTCGACGGGGGGCGCCTGACGGCGGTCGGCCTGGCGAAGGAACTGCTGATTCCCGACCGGGGGCCGGGGAACGGCGAGTCCGAGTTGCTGGGGGCCGGCGCCCACCGGAAAGGCCGTGCTGCTCCGGGCCCGGGAACAGAACCCGGAGCCACCGCACGCACCGGCAGTGAACCGCCCGCAGCCACGGCCCCGCCGTTCCCCGGGCCCCTGGTGTCACCCGAGGGGAAGGCCGCCCGATGAGCGTCCTGTTGCGGCTCGACGCCGTCTCCAAGAGCTACGCCCACCGCCCCGCCGTCACCGACGTCACCCTGGAGGTGCGCGCGGGCGAGAGCGTCGCCCTGGTCGGGGAGTCCGGCTCCGGGAAGTCGACGCTGGCCCGGCTCGCCCTCGGACTGGTGCGCCCCGACACCGGGACGGTCGTCTTCGAGGGACGCGACCCCGCGCGCCTGCGGGCCCGCGCCGACCGGGCCGTCCGGGCCAGGCTCCAGTTCGTGCCGCAGCACCCCCGGGGCTCGCTGAACCCGGCGCTGCGCTCCGGCGACGCGGTCGGCTTCGCCCTGCGCGCCCACCGCGTCCCGCGCGGCGAACGCGCCGAGCGCACCGCCGAGTTGTTCCGCCAGGTGGGCCTCGCGCCGGAGCTGGCCCGCCGCTTCCCCCGGGAGCTCTCCGGCGGACAGCTGCAACGCGTCGCGGTGGCGCGGGCGTTGGCGACCGGCCCGGCCCTGGTGGTGTGCGACGAGCCGACCTCCGCGCTGGACCGCGACACCCAGGAGCGCCTGCTCGACCTGCTGGTCGAACTGCGCGAACGCACCGGCACCGCCTACCTGTTCGTCTCCCACGACCTCGCCGCGGTGGCCCGCTTCGCCCACCGCACGCTGGTGCTGCGCACCGGCCGCGTGGTCGAGGAGGGCCGCACCGACCGGCTGTGGACCGACCCCGAACACCCCTACACCCGCGCTCTGTTGGAGGCGTCCGGTCCGCACGTCACCCTCCGCGCCGCCAAGACCCTCCGCACCGCCGAACGCACCGCCGAACGCGCTGCCGAACGCAGTGCCGAGCGCACCGCCGAACGCACTGCCGCACTCACCGGCGCACGCAGCGCCGAACCGAACGACCAGAACGACAAGAACGAGGAACCGACATGACCGAGCACGCCCCCCGCCGCTTCAGAACCGCCAGAGCCGCCGCCGCTCTCGCCTCCGCCGCCGTCCTGCTGGCGGCCACCGGCTGCGCCTCCACCTCCGCGGGCAGCGACGCCGCGGGCGGCGGCGGGGGCGGGACGCTGGTGATCGGCGCGACCGGCAAACTGCCCAACCTGGACACCGTGATCGGCGGCGCCGGCTTCGAGGGCAAGCGCCTGCTGAGCTTCCAGATCTACGAGGGCCTGACCCGCTACGAACTGCTCAAGGACACCGACAAGCCGCCGCAGGTGACCGGCGCGCTCGCCGAGTCCTGGCAGGTCGCCCCGGACAACGTCACCTGGACCTTCACCCTGCGCAAGGGCGTCAAGTTCCAGGACGGCACCGCCTTCGACGCCGACGCGGTGCTGTTCAACCTGCACCGGTACCTCGACAAGTCCAGCCCCGAGTACACCGACGCGCTCGGCGCCGCCGCCAAGGAGTACGCCGGCGACATCGCCTCCTACCGCAAGACCGACGACACCCACGTCGAACTGGTCACCTCCGGCCCGAACGGGCACTTCCCGGAGGACCTCGCGCACGTGCTGATCGCCAGCCCCACCGCCGTCCGCAAGACCGGCAGCGCGAACTTCTCCCAGCACCCGGTCGGCACCGGCCCGTTCGCCTTCTCCTCGCAGACCGAGGGCCAGCAGGTCGACCTGGTCGCCAACAAGGACTACTGGCGCGGCGCCCCCAAGCTGGAGCGGCTCGTCGTCAAGGCGCTGCCCGACCCGGCCGCCCGCACCGCCGCGCTGCGCTCCGGCGGCGTCAACTGGATCGAGTACCCGAACCCGGACGACCTGGACAGCCTGAAGGCGTCCGGCGCGCAGATCCTCTCCAACAGCTACGACCACCTCTGGTACTGGATCCTGGACACCACCAAGGGCCCGTGGGCGGACGTCCGCGTCCGGCAGGCCGCCAACTACGCCATCGACCGGCAGGCCATCGCCACCAACCTGCTGCACGGCACCGCCGACCCGGCGTTCCAGGCCGCGCCGCGCGCCACCGCCGCCTACGACCCGAGCGACGACCGCTACGGCCACGACCCGGCCAAGGCCAAGCAGTTGCTCGCCGAGGCCGGCTACCCCGACGGGTTCTCCACCTCGGTGACCGTGCCCACCGGCGGCTCCGGCAACCTGCTGCCGGTGCCGATCACCGAGGCCCTGCAGCGCGACCTGGCCGCCGTCGGCATCAAGGTCGAGATCCGCACCACCGACTGGACCACCCTGATCGGCGCCGAGGCCAAGGGCGAGGTCGCGCTCGGCTCCGACGCCATCGCCCAGTCCACCACGCTGTTCCAGTCCGAGGCGCTGCTGCCGCTGTTCCTCGGCTCCAAGAGCCCGTTCTGGACCGGCCACTACGCCAGCCCCAAGGTCGACGAGCTGCTCTCCACCGCCGCCGCCAACCCCGACCGGACCGCCCGGCAGGCCGCCTACCGCACCGCGCTGCGCCAGGTCACCGAGGACGCGCCCTGGCTGTTCGTCGTCAACGACCGCAACCCGCGCGCCCTCGCCCCCACCGTGCACGGACTCGTCCAGCCGCAGTCCTGGTTCCTCGACCTCACCACGGTGCGGGTCGGCAAGTGACACCCCACCCGCAGGCCGACCCGAAAGGCCCCCGATGACCACCGCCCACCAGCCCGCCGCCCCGCCCGCCTGGGGCATCACCCTGCCGCTGCCCGGCCTGACCATCGACCGGCACCGCTTCCTGGTCGAACGGCTCCCCGACCTCGGCTACAGCGACGTGTGGAGCGCCGAGGGCGGCGGCACCGACGCCTTCACCCCGCTGGCCGCCACCGCCGCCTGGGCCCCGCACCTGCGGATCGCCACCGGCATCGTCCCCGTGCACACCCGCGGGCCCGCCGTGCTCGCCCAGACCGCCGCCACGCTCGCCCAACTCTCCTCCGGCGGCGTCCTGCTGGGCATCGGCGCGTCCGTGCCCGCGCACGTCACCGACATCAACGGCATCCCGTTCGACGAGCCCTTCAAGCGCACCCGGGACGTGCTGCGCTTCCTCACCGCCGCGCTGCGCGGCGAACACGTCGCCGGCGACTTCGACACCTTCTCGATCACCGGCTACCGGCTGCCCCACCCGCCCGCCGACCCGGTCAAGGTCATCCTCGGCGCGCTGCGCCCCGGCATGCTCCGGCTCGGCTTCACCGAGGGGGACGGCGCCATCACCAACCTGCTGCGCGCCCAGGACCTGCCCAAGGTGCTGGACGCGGTCGGCCCGCAGCCGCCCGGCAAGGAACTCGTCGTCAAGGTGTTCGTCTGCCCCACCGAGGACACCGCGTACGCGCACCGCGCCAGCCGGCCCTTCCTGGCCTGGATCCTCAACCGCGAGCCCTACCGCAAGTTCCACCAGTGGCTCGGCAACGGCGAACTGCTCGCCGACACCCACAAGCGCTGGGCCGACGGCGACCACGAGGGCGCCCAGCGCGCCCTGCCCGACGAGGTCGTCGACGCGCTGTTCCTGCACGGCTCGCCCGAGGAGTGCCGCGAGCAGATCCTGCGCTACCAGCAGCCCGGCGTCACCGCCATCCAGCTGTACGTCTCGCTGCCGCCCGAGGTGTTCACCAGCCGCACCCGGCTGCTCGACACCCTCGCCCGGCTCGGGCCCGTCGCCCGGTGAGCTGTCCGGCCCCCTGTCCACCGGCGGGCCGCCGTCACCCGGCGGCCCGCCCACCGCCCCGCGTCCACCGCCCCACGCCCGCACCGGAGTCGACCCGATGGAACTCGAACTGCGCGGCGGCGTCCGCGCCGCCCCCGTGGCCGGCCGCACCGCCGCCGAACGCCAGGCCCTGCGCTGGGCCCCCGACCCACGCGAACGCACCGCCGACCCCGCCCACATCGCCCGCACCGCCAGGGAGCTGGAAGAGGACGGCCTCGACTCCGCCCTCGTCGTCCAGTCCTCCTCCTGGCCCGACCCGTGGGCCGTCGCCGGCTGGGCGCTGGCCGCCACCACCCGGCTGCGGATCGCCGCCGCCCACCGCATCGGCACCACCTCGCCCACCGCCGCCGCCCGCACCCTCGCCACCCTCGACCGGCTCTCCGGCGGACGGATCAGCGCCCACCTGATCATCGGCTCCAGCGACGCCGACGTCGCCCGCGACGGCGACACCCTCCCCAAGGCCGAGCGCTACCGCCGCGCCGACGAGTACCTCTCGCTGCTCACCCGCTACCTCGCCGCCGAGGAGGACCTCGACCACCACGGCGAGTACTACACCGTCCGCGCCGCCCGCAGCGGCCTGCGCCCCGCCCCCGGCAGCGAACTGCTCTCCTTCGGCGGCTCCTCCCCGGCCGGCGTCGACCTCGCCGCCCGCTACGCCCAGGTCTACGCCGTCCCGCCGCGCCCGCTGCCCGACACCCGGCTGCGGATCGCCGCGGCCCGCGCCGCCGCCGCCCGGCACGGCCGCACCCTGCGGATCTGGCGGCACGTCACCGTCGTCCTCGCCGACACCGACAGCGACGCCCAGCAGCACCTGCGCCGGCTGCGCCGCGACGCCCTGCGCCTGACCTCAGGACCCGACGCCGCCCGCTACCACGACGCCGTCGCCCTCGACCGCGACCGCGAACGCGGCACCGCCGACCCCGACGCCGCGGGCGCCCAGGTCGCCGCCTACGTCCGCCGCTCGCTGGCCGGCGCCTACACCGGCTCCCCGGCCACCGTCGCCGCCCGCATCCACCTGCTGCGCTCCGCCGGCGTCGACATCGTCCAACTCGACCTCCCGGTCGAGACCGACCACGACCGCGCCCTGCGCCGCGCCCTGGTCACCCAGCTGCGCGACCCCGCCCCGCTGCGCCGCGCCTGGTGACGCTCACCCCCGCGCCACGGACACCTCGTTGGCGCGCACCACCAGCCGCCAGACGTCGTCCGCCTCCTCGCCCCGGGCGTCGATCACGCCGTCCAGCACGTGGTCGAAGGTGAACCCCCCGAACCCCGGCTCGCCCGCGGCCCGGGCCCCGGGCCGCAGGAAGTGCTCCACCAGGTAGGCCATCCACTCGGCCGCGCCGTAGAACTTCTCGCCCCCGTTCCAGCCGATCGCGGCCCCGTCCCCGGTCGGCTCCCACTTGCACCACAGACCGGGCTGACCCGCCGGGGGCCTGTTGTGGTGGCGGACGTCCGGGTCGACGCCCTGCCCCGCGTAGCCGGTGCCGTCGACGAAGTACGGGCCGCGGTCGCGGTCCATCCGCCGGGTGCCCGCGAACTTCCGCAGGTAGGCGATCTCGTGCGCGTTGAGCGGCGGTTCGACGGCGATCTCGCCGGTGAAGACGGTCTGGTAACCCATGCCGGGCACGCTAGCCCCACCCGCCGACAGACCCGCCCGCCGAACACCGGAGCCCCGGGCGGGAGTCGGGAACGGCCTTCCGGTCGCCCGACCCCCGTCCGGGGCTCCGTCGTACCGGAGGTCAGACCTCGCCGAAGGCGCCGCGCGCGGCGGCCGTCGCGAAGTTCCGCCACGCGGTGGGAGTGAGGCCGAGGGCCGGTCCCTCGGGGTTCTTGCTGTCGCGGACGAAGACCAGGCCGTGGGCGGCCTCGAAGTCGCGGGTCAGCTCAACGCACTCCCCGCCGCCCCCGCTGTAGCTGGACTTGTGCCACGCGGCGGCGCGCAGTGCCGCGGCGCTGGGGCTGGTCACCATGCTGGAATCCTCTCCGGAGCTTGCGGATCGTGGCCACCGAGTCCGCCTGGGACAGGGCTTCCACCTGGAAGAGATCGTAATCCGTGTTCCACGTCGTCACGGTGTCAGGATCCCTTGTCAGATAACCGCGTTGAGGTGTCTCGGTGTACCCCAGCAGCTCGCGATCCGGCATGGCGAGCAGGCCCATGAAGTGGGTGAAGGGCCGGAGTGCTCCCCGCTCGAACGGCATCACCTGGAGCACCACCTTCGGGTGTTCCGCGAGCGCGAGCAGGTGGTCGAGCTGCCGGGCCATCACCTGCGGGTCGCCGATCACGGTGCGCAGGCAGCTCTCGTCCAGCACGACGTGCAGCCGCGGCCCGTCCGGCTGTTCGAGCGGAGCCTGCCGGACCATCACGACCCGCACCCGCTCCTCGGCCTGCTCGGCCGTGATGCTGCCGCGCGCCACGTAGCCCGCCTCCACCGCCGAGGCGTACTCCTCGGTCTGCACCAAGCCCGGGACCAGACCCGCCTTGAACAGCCGGATCAGCCGGGCCTTCGCCTCCAGCACGATGTACTCCGGGAAGCCCTCGACCAGCGAGGTGTGCCCCAGCAGGTACCAGGTGCTCTCCAGCGTCCCGACGGCGTCCAGCGCCTTGTCCGCCGCCCGGACGAACGAGGAGGGCGGCACCCGCTTCCCGTTCTCGATCATCGAGATGTACGCACCGGTGTAGTTGACCATGTACCCCAGCTCGTCCTGGCTGAGGCGCGCCCGGTTGCGCAGCTCGCGCAGCTGCCAGCCGAAGGTCGCGAGCGGACTTGATGCAGGATCAAGCTTGTTGATTCGCACGGTAGTTCCCCCACTCAAACAGGCGAAGGCGCTGATCTGAACTGCCGCCGATCGTAACTGCCGAAGTGGGTTCCCCAGCCCCGCTGCTGAAAAAACTGACGACCTGTTGGATAGCCGCAATCCCCCCGCACCACCCCAACGCCGGGGGCGTGCGCCTCCGGGGCCAAGTCGGTTTCCCGTTCCCGCAACTGTGATCCCTTGACCCTGGTGTTGCGGCTTCAGCAGTATCGAACGAGGCACAGTCGAGCAGGGAGGGGAGCGGCGATGCAGCTGACCAGGCTCGTGGGCGAGTGCGAGAAAGGCACTTGCCCCACGGTCTACGGCGTGGACGGGACGGGGGACTTGATCGTGCAGGGGTACGTCGTGGACGACCAGGAGGCGCTGGAAGCCATCAGGCCCCCGGCGGGTGAAGCCGTCGTACGTATTCCCGCATCGCTGATTCGGAGGCTTGTAGATGCGCATCTCGGGTGAGGAATTCGGAAACCTGTTCACCGACTTCCAGCGGGAAGCTTTTCGTTTGGAGACGTTGGACGACTACACCGGCTCGTCGAAGGCCGAGAGCATCCGGGCGTTCCTTGCCGGCGAGCCGCAGCCGGAGGATTACAACCAGGAGTGGGCCGACGAGGTCCGGGCCAACGTGCAGGCGGGCAAGCGCATGTACCGGGTGCACGTCCTCTCGCGGCCGTTGACCTCGTACCTCCGGTTCGAACTCGGCTGGGGGTACACGAAGAACGCCCGTTCCGGCGAGGAGTTCTTCATCCTCGACACCACTGACGAGCCGAACCCTGTGGAGGGCGTTCCCGACTTCTGGGCCTTCGACGAGACCACGGTGGTCACCATGGAGTACGGGCCGGGTGGATCGTTTGTCGGGGCGGACATGCAGCCGAGCGCGGCCGAGTACCTGGAGTACCGGGACACGGCGCTCGCGCACGCCGTGCCGTTCGCCGAGTGGTGGGAGCGGTACGGCAGCGAGTGAACGGCGTCGATCTGGGGAGAGCGCTGCGGGAACTCCGGGAGGCCAGCGGGAAGGAGGCCAAAGCGGTGGCCCGCAGCGCTCTCATGTCTCCGAGCAAGCTGAGCAAGATCATGAATGGCAAGGCGGCTCCGAGCGTCACGGACGTGGAGCGCATCCTGGCCGCGCTCGAAGTTCCACCGGAGGTCTCGGCGCAGTTGGTGGAAGCAGCCCGCGTCGTGGCCACGGAGGCGACGGCGTGGCGCCTCTACCGGCGGACGGGGTTGCACCGGCACCAGGAGGAGATCCGGGCGGTGGAGTCCCAGGCGGAGTCCGTCCGGGTCTTCCAGGCCTCGTGCGTACCGGGGCTCCTCCAGTCCCCGGAGTACGTCCGGGCGATCCTGCGGAATTCCGAACTCTCCGATGAATCCCTGGAGAAGATGCTTGGTGCGCGGCTGCGCCGACAGGAGGCCCTCTACGAGACCCGCCGGAGTTTCCGTTTCCTGATCACCGAATCGGTCCTCCGGTGGAGGCTGGTCCGGCCCGTGATGATGGCGGTGCAACTCGACCGGTTGGTGACGGTGTCGAGGCTGCCGAACGTCGCCATCGGGGTGGTGCCGCTGGGCGTTCGGATGCCGGAGCCGCCGACGTGTTCATTCGTCCTCTTCGACGCGAGGATGGCGGTCGTTGAGATCCCCCACGCCGAGGTGACGACCAGGGAGCCCCGGGACGTCGAACAGTACGTTCGAAAGTTCGAGGCATTCGAACAGGTGGCTCAGGTCGGTGACGCGATGAGAGACCTGGTCGAGGGCATTCGGGACGAGTTCTTGCGGGAACGGGAAACCGGCTAGAGCGCCTTTCCGGTCCGGCTGCGGCATCCGGCAACGAGGGGGCGACTGTGAAGCTGGAAGCGTTGTTGAGCTCATGCGACGAGGGCGACTGTCCTACGCTCTACCGCACCGACAGGGGCACGCTGGTCGTGCAGGGTGAGTGGATCACCGACCACGGCCGCGAGATTCCCGAGCATGAAACCATGGTGGAGATTCCTGTGGAACTGATCCGGAAGGCGGTCCGCGATGGGCTCGTCTAAGAACCTCGGCGACATGTTCTCCGAGTTCAGGCGTGAGGCGTTCCGGCTGGAGACCCTGGGCGACTACAGCCGGTCCGGGGGAGTGGAGGCTTACCACGCGTTCCTGGCGGGCGAGGAGCAGCCCGAGGAGTTCAGGAACTCCTCCTGGGTCACCACGGTCGGAGACGCCGTGCGCTCCGGCAGGAGGATGTACCGGGTGCACGTGCTGTCGCGGCCGCTGACCGACTACCTGCGTTTCGAACTGTCGTGGGGATACCGCCGCAACATGGCGGCCGGGGAGGAGTTCTTCATCCTCGACACCACCGGACGGGAGAACCCGCTCCAGGGCGTCCCCGACTTCTGGCTCTTCGACGGCGAGGACGTCGCGGTCATGAGCTACGACGGCGCCGGCGGGTACCTGGGCGCCGACTTCCCCGGGGGAGACCGCATCGCGGAGTTCGAGACCTACCGGGACGCGGCGCTCGCGCACGCCGTGCCGTTCACCGATTGGTGGGCCGAGTTCGGCGAGTGAACAGGTCGGAGTTGGGCCCGGCGTTGCGGACACTGCGGGAGGCTTCCGGCAAGGAGGCCAAGACGGTGGCCCGCGGCGCCGTCATGTCCACCAGCAAGCTGAGCAAGATCGAGAACGGGCGGGCGGCGGTGTCCGTCGCCGACGTGGACCGCATCCTCACCGCGATCGGGGTGTCGGAGGCGGTGAAGGCCGAGTACATGGCCGCCGCCCGCGCGGAGGCGACCGAGGCGACGGCGTGGCGGCTGTACCGGAGGCTGGGGTACCACCGCAAGCAGCGGCAGATCAAGGCGATGGACAGCAGCACGACGCTGCTGCGGATCTTCCAGACGTCCCTGGTTCCCGGACTCCTGCAGACCCCCGAGTTCGCACGGGCGGTGTTCGCCAGAAAGGACCTCGGCGAGGAGCAGTTGTCCCGTGCCGTCAGCGGCCGCCTCGACCGGCAGGGCATCCTCCACGACCCGGCCAAGACGCTGCAGTTCGTGATCCTCGAATCCGTTCTCCGGTGGGGGCTGGTGTCGGCCCCGGCGATGGTCGAGCAATTGGACCGGATCGTTTCCGTTTCCCGGCTCCCCGCCGTCGACGTGCGGGTGATGCCGCTCGTGGGTTTCCGCGAGGACGTGCCCGGCCACTCGTTCGTCGTTCGGGACGACAGGCTGGTGACCGTGGAAACCGTCCACGCGGAACTGGTGGTGACCGATCCCCGGGACGTCGATCTCTACGTGCGGAAGTTCGAGAAGTTCTCGTCCGCCGCTCTGGCCGGGGAGGACATGCGCGTTCTGGTCGAGGGCATTCGGGACGAGTTCTTGCGGGAACGGGAAACCGGCTAGAGCGCCTTTCCGGTCGGCCCTACCGTGAAATCCGGCGGCCCGTCCGGTCGCCGGTTCCGCCGATGCAGGGAGGTTGTTTTGATGCTCGACGCCGATGGTGGACACGGGGGAAGCCCCGCGCCGATCCAGCCGCCGCCGCCTCCGGCCCCGCCGTCGCCGGACGGCAGCGCGCCGCCCGGGAACGGGGGGCGCCGCAAGTGACCGGCGTCCTCCGTGGGGAGGGGGCGGGCCGTCCCGGCTTCGGGCCGGGGCGGGGCCTGCTCCCGGCCGGGCGGCTCTCCCCGGACTGGGCCCGGACGTTCGACGCCGTGCCGCGTGCGCTGTTCACGCCGCCGCGGGTCTGGTCGCACGACATGGCCACCGGGGGCAGCGTGCTGGTGGACCGGGAGGCCGACCCGGGGGCCTGGCGGGCCGCGACGGAGGCCGACGTCCCGTTGGTGACGCAGTGGGACGACGGGGCGCACGACGGGCCCGGGCCGGGGGCGGTGCCGACCAGCAGTCTCAGCATGCCGAGCGTGGTCGCGTCGATGCTCCGCGACCTCGACGTGCGGCCGGGCCTGCGGGTGCTCGACGTCGGAACGGGCTGCGGCTGGAACGCCGGGCTGCTGGCCCACCGGCTCGGGCCGGGGCGGGTGGT
The DNA here is from genome assembly GCF_013364235.1 of Kitasatospora sp. NA04385. NCBI lineage: Bacteria > Bacillati > Actinomycetota > Actinomycetes > Kitasatosporales > Streptomycetaceae > Kitasatospora > Kitasatospora sp. NA04385. Next base: position 6,422,873 of record NZ_CP054919.1, read on the forward strand.
CAGCGTCGAATGGGACCGGAGCGTGTCGGCGGTGGCGGTCGCCCACCTGCAACGCGCCGGTCTGGAAGTCGAGTTGGTGGTGGGGGACGGTCAACTCGGCCGACCGGGCGGCAAACCGTTCGACCGGGTCGTCGTGACGTACGGCGTCCGGGAGATCGCACCGGCGTGGCTCGCGCAGTCCCGGCCGGGCGGTGTGGTCCTCGCGCCCTGGGGGACGGACTTCAGCCCGCTGGACGCCGTGGTCAGGCTGGAGGTGCGGCCCGACGGCACGGCCCACGGGCGGTTCACCGGGCTGGTGGAGTTCATGAAGGCGCGGAACCAGCGCCTCGTGTTCCCCGAACACGCCGCGTACGTACCGGAGTTCCCCGGCTCCGCCGACACCCGGCACCGGACGGCGCTCGGCGCGGACGCCCTCGGCGACCGCTGGGCCGGGCAGCGGTTCGTCGTCGGGCTGGCGGTGCCGGACGTGACGCACCTGGTGCACCGGCAGGAGGACGGCACCGTGGTGGTGTGGTGCTACGGGCTGTCCGACCGGTCCTGGGCGGCGGTGGTGTGGCGCGACGAGGGGACGCCGGAGGCCACCGTGTACCAGGCCGGGCCGCGGCGGCTGTGGGAGTCGGTGGAACGCGCCCTCGCCTGGTGGCGGGACCGGGGCCGGCCGGAGCCGACCAGGTTCGGGCTCACGGCCGGACCGGGCGGCGCGGTGCCGTGGTTGGACTCCCCGGCGTGCCCCGTCCCGCAGTACCGCTGACCCGGAGCGGGGGCCGGGCCGACGGTCGACCGGGGCGGGCCGGCCGGGTCGGGGGTCAGGCCGACGGCCGGGCGGGGCGGGCCGGGCGGGGCGGCCGCCGAGCCCGCCGTCGCACCGTCGCACCGTCGCCTGGGCCGCCTGCACCCGCACCACCACGGCCCTGCACACTGGGTGGCCGGGCCGCCCGGCGGCCGTCGCGGGCTGGGCGGCCACCCCGCCGACGGGAACGGCGAGTTCGGCCCGCAGCAGGGCGAACTTGACGCACCCGGCGCCCGGGGCGCACCGGCGGCCTTACTGTGGGCCTGTCGTGTGATGCCGGGCGGTGGGGAGCAGCGGAGTGCGTGCAGCAAGTGCAGGGCCCGGCGGGGAGCCGGAGGCGCGGGCCGAGGAACCGGCGACGCCGGCCGACCCGCGCACGGAGGCGGAGTTGCGGGCGGCCCGGGAGCGGGCGGGCGTCCTGGCCGGCGAACTGCAGGCCCTGCTCGGCGACCGCCCCTCGACGGTCTGGACCGCCGGTGGCGCGGTCCGGGTCTCCGTACGGATGCGCGGACCGCACGGCACGGACCTCGCGATGTCCGTCCTGGCGATCCTGGCCCGCGCCGACCGGTACGGACACCGGAAGGGCCTGGGCCGGGAGCAGTTGTGGCTGGAGATCGGCGGAGTGCCCACCGAGGCCCACGAGTGGTGACGGCTCCTCCCGGCCGGTGACCCGGCGCCCGCCTGCGGGGCCGGAGCCCGAACCGGAATCGGAACCGGAATCGGAAGCGGGGACGAGGCTTGAACCGGAGCCGGAGGTTCGGCCCCGGGCACCCGCCCTCGGTCGGACGTCCGGCCCCGGGCACCTGCCCTCGGTCGGACGTCCGGCTTCCGGCGCGGCCACCGCTCTCCGCCTTCGGTCCGGTGCCTGCTTTCGGTCCGGTGCCTGCTTTCGGTCCGGTGCCTGCTTTCGGCCCGGGCCTGCTCTCGGTCCGGTGCCTGCTTTCGGTCCGGTGCCTGCTCTCGGCCCGGCTCCCGCCCCCGCCCGCTTCCCGCCTCCGGCCCGGCGCCCGCCTTCTGGCCGCCGTTCAGGTCAGGGTGCCCAGCTTGTCGGGGTTGGAGACCGCGTGGATGCCGGTGATCAGGTCGCCCTCCGGGGCCAGGTCCAGGACCAGTACCGCGAACGGGCGGCCGAAGGCGGAGAAGGCCACGGCGGGTGCGCCGTTGACGGTGCGCCAGGAGGTCTCCAGGCCGCGGCCGGTCTTCGGGGCCAGGGCCACCAGCAGGCGGGCCACCTTGGCGCGGCCGGTGAGCGGCCGTCGTCCGCCGGGGGCCTTGCCGCCGCCGTCGCCGACCAGGGTCACGTCCGGGGCGAGCAGTTCCAGCAGGGCCGCCAGGTCGCCGCCCAGGGCGGCGGCGAGGAAGCGTTCCGTCACCTGCCGCCGCACGCCCGGCTCCGGTTCGTAGCGCGGCCGCCGGGCCCGTACGTGTTCGCGGGCCCGCTTCACCAACTGCCGCACCGCCGCCGGGTTGCGGCCGAGGATCGTGGCGATCTCCGCCCCGCTGTACCCGAACACCTCGTGCAGCACGAACGCCGAGCGCTCCAGCGGCGACAGCGTCTCCAGCACCACCAGCAGCGCCAGCGACACCGCCTCGGCCCGCTCGGCGGCCAGCGCCGCGTCCCCCGCCGTGTCGTCCGCCCCGGCCGCCGGGCCCACCAGCGGCTCCGGCAGCCACGGCCCGACGTACGTCTCGCGCCGCCGGGCCGCCGCCGCCCGCTGGGCCAGCGCCCGGTTCACCGCGATCCGCACCAGGTACGCCTTCGGGTGCTCGATCTCCCCGGCCGCCGGGTCGGCGGTCCGCGCGGCCCAGGCCAGCCAGGTGTCCTGCAGCACGTCCTCGGTGTCGGCGACGCTGCCGAGCAGGTCGTAGACCAGCGCGAACAGCAGCTCCCGGTGCTCCGCGTACGCCCGGGTGGCCCGTTCCCCCGCCGTCCCCCCGCCGACCTCCGCCCCGCCGACCTCCGCCCCGGCGCCCGCCGCCGTGCCCGCGCTCTCCCCGTCCATCGTGCACCCCTCGTCAGCCGTCCGCGTCCGCACCAGGGAACCGGACGATCCGCCCGAACGGTGCCGGACCGCACCCGGTGTGATCCGGATCATGCTCCCGTCCGGACCGGCCCACACGTACCCGAACGGTTGTCCGCGCACCTCAAGTAGGCTGTGCGCGGCCGGAAGTGACGGTGCCACGACGAGCCCGGGGCCCGCCCCGGGGTCCGCCCGTGCGCCCGCCGCGGGGGGCGGCCGACGGGGACGGACACGAAGGACAGGCACAAGTGGACAGCGACAACCGCGGCGGCGCGCGACTCCAGGACCGGCCCGAGAAGCGGCCGGAGAAGCGGCCGGAGAACCGGGCGGCGGACCGGACGGGGGAGGCCCGGGCGTCGGCCGCCTGGCAGTACCTGCTGGACGACGGCCTCGACCCGGCCGGACGGATCCCGGTGCACGCCGTGCGCGGCAGCGTCCCGCCCGGCGGCACCGGCGGCACCGGCGGCACCGGCGGCACCGGCGGTTACCGCCCCAACCCGCGCCACGGCCGCCCGCTGCCCCGGCCCGTGCCCGCCGACGCGTCCGCCGACGGTCCCGCCCCGGCGCTGCCCCGCTCGGCGCCGGTCGCCGCCCCGCCGGGCGCGCCCTGCTCTCCTGGCTGGAGGACGGCCGCGCCCCCCGGCTGTGCCGGATCACCGGCTCCTCCGGCAGCGGCCGCACCCACCTGCTGACCTGGCTCGCCGCCGCCTGCCCGCCCGACCACCCGCGCCCGGGCCGCCGCGTCCACGCCCTGCTGGACGCCGAGGGGCTGACGGTCCGTTCGGCCACCGCCCGGCTCGCCGACCTGCTCGGCCTCACCGCGGGCGAACCCGCCGACCTGCTCGAAGCGCTCCAGGACGGCACCCCCCGCACCATCGTGGTCACCGACCTCGACCGGGCCGGCGGCCCCCGGCTGCCCGACCTGCCCGAACGCGTCGCCCGCGAGCTCCTCGTCCCGCTGCTGTCGGTGCCCTGGCTGCTGCTGGTCGTCGAAGCCGCCCCCGGCCCCGCCGCCGACGCGCTCGGCGCCGCCGCCCCCACCGGCGCCGTCCTCGACCTCGACCAGCCGCAGTGGACCGACCCCGCCAAGTACGCCGACTGGTGCGCCGGGCTGCCCGGCCACCCCGTCGACCCGGCCGCCACCCACCCCAGCCCCGGCCTCGCCCAGCTCGCCGCCCGCACCCCCGGCGCCGCCCCCGACCCGGCCCTGCCGCCCGCCGCCCGCGCCGCCGCGCTCGCCGAGACCTGGTGGACGGCCGTCCCCGCCGCCGAACGCGCCGCCCTCGCCGCCCTGGCCGGTGCCGAGGGCCCGCTCAGCACCGCGCTCTGGGCCACCCTCCCCGGCGCCGACGCCCGCACGGTCGCCGCCGCCGCCGACCTGCTGCCCCCGCCCCCGATGGCCGACCGCTGGCGGCTGCGCCCCCAGCAGCTCGCCGACCTGGTCACCGCCGGCAGCCCGCCCGTCGACCACGCCGCCGTGATGTGGGAGGTGGCCGCCGGCATACCCGCCCGCCCCGACGGCGGCCCCGACCTCGCCGCCAGCGACCCCGAACGGCTCGCCCTGCTGGTCCGGCACGCCTCCGCCGGTGACCCCGGCACCCCGATGCTCGGCGAGATCGACCTGCTGCTGCACGCCGAACCCGCCACCGTCACCGCCGCGTTCCAGCTCGCCGAGGACACCGGCGCGCCGCCCACCCCGCTCGCCGAGGCCTGGCGCCGCGCCGCCCCCGACCGGGCCGCCACCGCCCGCCCCGCCGACCGGGCCGCCGTCCTGCACGCCCACCTCACCGGCCGCCACGACGAGGCCGCCGCGCACTGCGCCGAACTCGCCCGGCGGACCGACACCCGCTGGCGCGCCGTCTGGCAGCACCTCCCCGCCACCGGCCCGTGCGCCGCCACCCTCGGCCTCGGCCCGTCGGCCGGCCGCCTGCTGCTCCTCGACGGCACCGGCCTGCACCTCGCCGACCCCGCCACCGGCCGCCTCCTCGACGCCCCCGAACCGCTCGCCGAACCCCACCCGCGCGCCCTCACCGGCACCCCGTTCGGCGGCGCCCTGCTGCTCGACGCCTCCGGCACGCTGCGCCCGCTCACCGTGCGCGGCGCGCCGGGCCTCCCCGACGGCGGCCCGGCCGCCCCGGACCCGTGCACCGCCGTCGCCGCCCACGAGGACGCCGTGGTGTTCGGCCGCCCCGACGGCCTGACCACCTGCCACGAGGTCTCCACCGGCACCACCCACCGGCCCGAACACCCCCTGCACGAGGGCCCGGTCACCGCCCTGGACGTGTCCCCCGCCGACGGCGGCGCCCTGGTCGCCAGCGGCGGCGAGGACGGCCGGGTGTGGACCTGGATGCCCGGCCGCCCCCCGCTGCCCGCCCCCGTCGACCAGCGCCCCCACCCGGTCACCGCCGTCGCCCTCGGCAGCACCCCCGCCGGACTGCTGCTCGCCGCCGCCTGGTCCGACGGCCTGCTCCGGCTGCGCCGCTGGGGCGAACGCCACCGCGGCGCCGACCTCCGCCTCGGCGCGGCCGTCCGCACCCTCACCGTCACCCCCGACGGCCTGGTCATCGCCGCCCTGCCCCACTCGGTGCTCGCCCTCACCCTGCTCGGCTGAACACCCCGGCGAAGAGCGGACGTTCGCACGAATGCCGCCCCCGGAAGAGATCCGCCGCTCCGGCCGTACCCGGCGCCCGGGGTGTGTCCGGGGCGCGTCCGGGGCTTTCGGCGGCGTGTGTTGAAAGTTGACGGCTTTGCCGGGAACTTCAACGAAAGACCGGGTGATTCACCATTTCCGGTTGGTTCCTGATCGAGTTTGACCAGCGGAAGGACATTGGGCGTCAACGAAGCCGCCGCTCCTTCTCCCTCAACGGATGAATCCTCCTGTGAACCGTCAATCGCGAACCAAGCCCGACCGGAAACGAGGAATCGATGTCTGAACACCGTGACGGGGTCGACCACGTGGAGAAGGAGTGCGCAGCCCTCGCCGGGCTCCCCGCCGCCGAGCGGCTGGCCGAACTGGAGAAGCTCTGCCGCCGCACCGAGCGGGCGCTCGGCCAAGCCGTCCTCGACACCGCCGCCGAGGTCTACGAGCAGGGCCACGACACCGCGCTGCACCGCTCCCCGTACGCCTACGGATACCTGCGCCGCAGCCTCGGCTTCCGCGCCGAACACCGAACGGACGGCTGACCGTTGTACACCTACATGTGCCGCACCCGATGGGGCGACATGGACGCCTTCGGGCACGTCAACAACCTCAAGGTGCTCCAGTACGTGCAGGAGGCCGTCTACTGCCTGCTGTACGACGACACCGAGGGGCAGGACCTGTTCGAGGACGGGTTCATGATCGCCCGTCACGAGATCGACTACCGCTCCCCGCTCTACCACTGCCCCACCCCGCTGCCCGTGCAGATCTGGGTGGAACGCCTCGGCCGGTCCTCGATCAGCACCACCTGTGAGGCCCGCCGGCGCGGGCAGATGGTGTTCCAGGCCAGGACGGTCACCGTGCCGACCGACGCCGCGACCCGGCGCAGCCGCCCGCTGCGCGAGGCCGAACGCCACCACCTCAACCGCTACCGGGTCCGCCCCGCCGCCCCCGTCGCGCCCGTCGGCCGCGTCCCCGTGCCCTCCACCGGCCGGCTCCGGGTCTCCGCCCCCGGCCTCGGCGAGCGCGAACGCGGACGGGAGCGGGAGCGGGAGCGCGTCTGCTGAACCGGCCCGCCGGACGGGACGGATCGGATGAACGGGACGGGCGGGACGGACGGGACGGACGGACGGGAGCGCTGAGCACGCGTCCCGGGCGCTCCACGGGAACGCCCTCCCCGCCCCGGGGAGAACCACCGCCGGCCCCGGCCCGGGTACCCCACCCGGCCCCGGGGCCGGCCCCGTTCCCGCCCGGGCCCGTCAGCTGAACCGCCTGCTGCCGGGCGGCCCGTCCGGCCCCGGGACCACCGGGCCCGGGCCCGCCGGGAACGGGACGTCACCGCCCGGAGCGGCGTCGGCTGCCGCGCACGGCGGGCCCTCCGGCGCCGGGGCCGGTACCTGCGGGGGGACGGGTCGGATCAGCGAGTAGTACGAGGGATCGTTCATGACGCCAATTGATCACCGCCGCCCCTGCCCGCCAAGCACCGGACCCGCACGACTCACCCCGCCGCCGGACCGGACCCCCGCCTGCCCCCGCAGCGACGATCGCGGGCGGACCGCGGACGGATCGCGGACGGATCACCCACCGACCGCGGACCGACTCGCCCCCGGTCGGCCGTCGGCCGACCGTCGGTCAGCCGCCCAGCCGGGCGAACCGGCCCTCCAGCCGCGACAGTTGCAGCACCGTCGCCGGGGAGTGCAGCGCGTCCTGCCGCTCCCGGAAGCTCGCGTACGCCCGTCGGGCCTGGTGGATGTTCCCCGCGTCCAGCTCCAGGTGCGCCAGTTGCAGCAGCGACAGCCCGATCGTCCGGTGCTCGCCCGGCGGCCGCGCCCGCAGCGAGGCCCGCAGGTACGACAGCGACAGTTCGGGGGCCCGCAGCGAACGGTGCACCTGCGCGGCCTGGTAGAGCAGGGCCGGTTCCGGGTACCGGTGCGGGCCGCCCTCCGCCGCCGCCCGCCCCGCCCAGTGCTGCGCCCCCTCCAGGTGCTTCAGCGCCTGCGCGGACTGCCGCAGCCGGGCCGCCGCCACCGCCTGCTGGGCCAGCACGAACGCCCGCACCCCCGGCGCCGCGTCCGGCGGCAGGTGCTCGGCCGCCGCGTCCGCCAGCCGGGCCGCGTACGCCTGGTGCCCCAGCGCCCCGGCCTGGGTGCTCTGGTCGCGCAGCGCCATCGCCTGGGCCGGGCCGTCCTGCGCCTCCGCCGCGAGCTGGTACGCCAGCTGGTAGTGCCGCTGGGCCTCGCCGTGCCGGTTGTCGTCGGTGTACGTCCGCCCGACCAGGCGGACCAACTGGGCCGCCGCCACCAGCAGTTCGCGGTGCCGGGGGCCGCCGGACGGGGACTTCGCCCAGGGCAGCACGTGGTCGCGCAGGTAGCCGAGCAGCAGGCCGCGGGCGATCGCCCCGCCGTACCCGTCGTAGTGCCGGGCGCCGAACGCCGTCATCTCCCGCACCGCCTCCACCTGCCGCGCCCCCACCCGTTCGGGCCCGGACCGGCGGACGGTCGGCACCAGCGGCGGCCGGGACGCGGATTCCGCCGCGGACCCGGGCTGCGTTCCGGGCCCGGGCCGCGTTCCGGACCCGGGTTTCACCGCGGAGCCGGGTTTCACCACCGACTCCGGTTTCACCGCAGATCCGGGATTCGTCGCGAAGCCGGGTTTCATCGGCGGGCGGGGGGAGGGCAGCATCCGGATCTGGAACAGCGGAGGCTGAAACGTTTCGTCCTGCGGCTCGGTGGAATTCGGCCAGGAATGCAGCCGGCGCAGCCCCGTCAGGGCGTCGGTCGGCTCCCGTTCCGACTCCTCCGCGAGCGAGGGATCGGCCGGCTGGAGGCCGAGCTCGCCGCGCGAGACCGGGCGGCCCAGCCGCCGGGCGAACGCCTCCTCCAGCAACTGCGGGCCGGGCGGCCGGGGCTGGGTGCCGGACAGCCAGTGCGCCACCGTCGTCCGGTCGTAGCCCACGCTGAAGCCGCTCTCCCGGGCCACCTTCTGCAACGCGGCCGCCAGGGCCGGGCCGTTCCACCCGGCCTCCGCCATGCAGCCGCGCAGCGCGGCGTTCGGACCACGGGTGTGCGGCATCGACAACTCCTCGTGCGGACCACTGAAGGGGTTGGCCTCAGAATAACCGGCGGCGCCGACGGCGAATACCGATTTCGGCCAAGCCCCGACCGTTCAACGTCCGGGGGTGGAAACCGATACTGCGCGGCAGGTTTCGGTTCGCTGGCGAAGGAGTGATTCCCGCTCGGTGGAGGGGAGTTCGGGCGGCCGCACGATATGATGACACGACAGAAATATGATCCGCCCGGCTTTCCCGCCGCCCGCCTACTCGAATTTCTCCGCGCCCCCGGCCTCCTCCAGCATCCGCCGCAGCAACCCCTCGGTGTCCAGGTGCCGGTGCTCGGTGCCGACCGGCACCAGCCGGTGGGTCAGCTCCAGGAAGCCGCGGACCGGCTCGGCCGGGGTGTGCAGCACCGCGGTCTGGCCGGGCGTGCTCAGCGCGATGGCCAGCAGTTCCCCGTCCGCGACCGACCGGCGGATCGTCACGTCCCCGATCCCGGCCCACCCCTCCAGACCGTCCACCAGCAGGTCCCGGGCGAACAGCCAGGTGATCGGCTCCTCCAGGTCCACGTGGCAGTCCAGGTGCACGGCGTACGGGTCGGCCCGGTGGTAGCGCAGCCGGGCCGGCACCGAGACCCGCAGCCCCGGGCACGGCGAGACGGTCACGTCCAGCATCAGCACGCAGTCCGGCTCGCCGTTGCGCCGTAGCCAGGCGTGCGAGGTGTTCTGGTGGCTCACTGGGCCTCCCTCGGGCGGACGACGGACGGGGCGACGGACGACAGGGCGGGGACGGCGGCGGTGCGTGGCGCGATGGGCGGCGGGGGCGGTACGGGCGGGGCGGCCGGTGGCGTGGCGGGCGGCGCAACGGGCGGTTCCGGCACGGCGGTTCCGGCCTCGGGTCCGCCTCCGGATCCGACCCCGGGCCCGGCCGCAACGGCCGTCCCGCCCCCGCTCCCGGCTGCGGGGCCGGGGCCGGGATCAGGGTCGGGGCCGGGATCGGGCGGGGGGTGCGGGGCGAACCGTTCCCGCGCGGGTGCCGGGTGGGCGGAGAACCGGGGCGGCGTGATCAGCCGGGACCACTCGTGGTCCCGGCGGCCGGGCACGGTACGGCCGGACTGGTGCCAGATGGTCACCAGCCGTGCGTAGATGGGGGCTTGCTGAATCGTTTCCTCGCGGACGCCCATCGGGGCCCAGGGGTCGACACTCACGTCCGGGGATAACGACCGAATCCGGGGGTGGTCACGGCGCTCGTCCGTCCGCTGTGCCGGACGGGCGGGATCGCGCCGCCGCCCGGCTCCGGCGGCCCCCGCCAGGCCGTCCGACTCGTCCGGACAAGCACCGGAATGTCAGGCGCCCGCGGTCACCCGGCAGCTCACCTTCCGGTTCTTCCACCGCCGGGTGCCTTTCCTACCCGGGTGCCTTTCCTACCCGGGTGCCCTTCCCGCCCCCGGGGCTCCTCCCGCCCCCGGGGCTCCTCCCGCCCCCGGGGCTCCTCCCGCCCCCGGGGCTCCTCCCGTTCCCGGCGGCCTTCCGGTCCGCGGCGGCCGCGGGCGCCCGCGTCGCGGCCAGCGCCCGGGCGCGGTCGAAGGCCCGCACCGGGTTCGGCGCGGACGACCACGGGTGGGCGCCGCACCACGGGCCGATCAGCCGGAACTGTTCCAACGCCAGCGCGGGTCGCCGCGACAGCAGTGCGAAGTGCGCCAACAGGTGCCGCAGCGTCGGGATCCGGTCGTTCGACTCCGGCACCGCGTCCAGCGCCGCCGCCGCCCGGGGCAGCAGCTCCCGGTACCGGCGGCCGGCGGGCAGCCCGCCCGTGCCGTGCCGGGCCTCCAGCTCGGTGAGCGCCTGGAGGTGCAGCCCGGGCAGCGGCGAACCGGCGGGGGCCTCCTCCACCGCGCGCACCGCGAAGCGCAGCATCAGCACGTCGTTGCCGTGCCACTCGGCGCACCAGTACTGCATCGCCTGCCAGCGCCCGCCGACGTGGCGCGGCGCCCGGGCCGGCACCTCGGCCCACAGCTCCCGGAACTCCTGCTGCGGCAGCCGCGGTCCGCGCGCCGTGGTGACCAGCACCGCCCAGGGCCCGAGGTCGCGCGGGTCCGCCCCGGCCACCCGGCGGGCCACCCGGTGCGCCTCGGACAGGCCCTGCCGGAACGCGGCCAGCCGCTCCGGCGCGACCTGCGGGGCGAAGCCGTCGCCGCGCGCCTCCCAGGCCCGCTGCACCAGCAGCCGGGCCCGGACCGTCGCGGCGGTGCACGGCGCCGCCCCGACTGCTCCCACGCGGTCAGCCACGCGTCGCGTTCGGCCGCCAGCCGGGTCAGGAAGTCCAGCCGGGACCAGCGCTCGTCCCGGTCCTCGCCGGGCGCCACCGCGTACGCCTCGGCGGCCCGCCAGCCGCCCGACAGGCAGGAGTCGGCCGGCGCCTCCAGCTCCTTGCGCCGCAGCAGCCGCACCGGCGGCCCGGCCCGGCCCGGCCCGGATCCGGCGCCGCCAACGGACCCTGCGCCGCCAACGGACCCTGCGCTCACATGTGGTGGTCGGGGTCGCCGCCGGAGGAACTGGAGCTGAGACCGTACGGGTCGCGGCTGTCCCGGGCGACGGTCTCCTGGAGGGCCCGGCCGCCGAGCAGGGTGGTGCGGGCGGCGAAGTCCGGCAGCAGCAGGCGCAGGGCCCGGCGGCCGTGCAGGGCGACGAGCAGCCCGGTCTCCGCCGTGGGCCCGGTGGGGGCCGCGGGCGGGAGCGGGTGGCGGCGGCGCAGCGCGCGCAGCAGCCGGTGGCCGGCCAAGGTCCGCGCCGGGGCGGCCAGGACGGCCGCCGAGAGGACCGCCGTCGGCAGGCCCGCCCCGGGGTTCCCCAGCGCCGCGACGGCCGCGCCCGTGCCGCAGGCCGCCAGCGCCGCCACGGTCGCCGCCGCCAGCCGGGCCCGGCCGCAGCGCAGGCCGCGGGCGGCCAGGTCGGCGAGCAGTTCCGCCCGGGCCCGCCGCGCCGTCGGGGTGCCGGCGGCGTCGGACAGCGACAGCTCCCGGCCGAACGCGGCCCACAGCGCCCGGTGCAGGGGCGTCAGGCCGGGCCCCGGGTCCGTGTGCACCAGCCGCCGCAGCCGGCCGTTCCGGGCGGCCTCGACCGTCCCCGCGAGGTGCAGTTCCACCACGGCCACCCCCAGCGCGGCCGCCGCCCCGCCCCGCACGCCCGCGACACCGACCGCCGACAGCCCGTCCGCCCGCCCCCCGCCGGGCAGCCACCGCAGCAGCACCGCGACGACCAGCCCGGCCGCCGCACCCACCGCACCGATCGATCCCATGGCACCCCTCCCCGCCGACGGCCCGCGCGCCGATCGGCCCGCCCCCGTACCCGCCGTACGCCCTCGGTATAGCGCAAGCCGCCACGCCCTGTCACCCGCCCCGATCGGGATGCCCCTCCCGTCCGGCCCCTCCTGCTCGGCCCGGGCGGTGGCGGAAAACCGTTCGCGCCCGGCTGCGGTGTCGGGCACCCTCGTCGCCCGTGAACGACACCGAAGGCACCGCCTGGTCCTACTCCCCGTCCGGCACCCTGCTCGGCGCACTCGAACGCGGCCGGGGCCTGGGCTGGGCGCACGCCCTGGCCGACCGGGACGCCGGGGCCGAGGCGGTGCTCGACTGCCTGCGCCGGGACACCCGGTGGGACCGGAGCGTCGACGAACGGGCCGATTACCTTGCCTTCCTGGTACGGGAGTTGGGTCTGCCGATCGATCCACTGCTGGCGCAGCTCGACGGCCCCGACGAGGACGGCTCCGAGCGTGCCCGGGAGACGCTGGCCCCGCTCGGCCTGCTGGGTTCGGTGCCGGCCCGCGAGGCACTGCGCCGGTACGTGCGGGAGGGCGAGTGGTGGCAGGAGACGCTGTCCGTCCCGGCGGACAGCTGGCCGGCGGACTGGTGGGAGGACCTGGGGCCGGACGCGGTGCGCCGTCTCGGTGGTGAGCGGCCCGATTTCTGGAGATCCGAACCCTGGCTGACCTGGCGGGAGTTGCTGCCCGTCCGGGAGCCCGCGTCGCGGTCCCGGCACCGGGTGCGGATCACGCCCCGCACCGATCGGCTGCTCGCCGCGCTGGCCGATCCGGACACCCCGTACCGCGAACGCGACGAAGCCCTGAACACCCTGGCCGAACGCCCTGCCGTGCCGGTCCGACTCCTCTCGCTGGTACCGGACTTGACCACCGACGGGCGGGACGGGTTCGGCGTGCGGGCGCTCGGTGGCGTGCACCGCGCGGTGCGACGGCTCGGGCCGCTCGCGGTCGGACCGGCTCGGGAGTGGGCCGACGACGACCGCGACCGGCTGCAGTGGCTGGGCGTGCGGGTGCTCGCCGAGCACGGCGGCCCCGGCGACGCCCCGCGGCTGGTGGCCGAGTTGGCGAGCCAGTGGGAGGAGCGCGGCTGGTGCGGCCCGAATCTCGTCGCCGACGGCCTGGCCCGGCTCGGCCCGGCCGCAGCCGAGGCCGCCCCGCTGCTGCGCCGGTTCTGGCACCACACCCCGCACAGCTACGAACGCCCGTCCTACCTGCGGGCGTTGCACGCGATCGACCCGGAAGCGGCGGCCCCGCTGCTGAGCGAGTCGCTCTGGGACTGCGAGTCGGACGCCCGGCTGTACGCCGTCCGGAACGTTCCCGTGGAAGGTCGACCGGCCTTTCGGCTGGCCGAGTTGCGCGACAGCCCGGCGGAGTGGGAGGTGCTGCGGGAGGCCGCCGCGCGGCGGTTGGGCTGAGGGGGGACGCCGGAGGCAGCCGCGGTTGGGGGCCGCGGCTGCCGGGGGTGGGGGTCGGCGGGTCAGAACTGGGTGCTGATGGTGACGTCGGAGAAGTCGGTGACCGCGTACAGGCTCAGGTAGCGGTAGCCGGCGGTGGGGTTGGTGACGGTGACGGTCTGGGCGGTGCCCTGGTTGGTGGAGGAGGCGGTGAAGGCGCTCGGGGAGGCCCAGGTGTCCGCGTTGTAGTAGAGGTAGGCGGTGCCGGTGCCGCCGTTGGCGGTGACCTTCAGGGTGCTGGTGCCGGCCGGGAGGTAGACGTACAGGTAGTCGATGCTGCCGGCGGTGCGGGTGCGGCCGGTGCGCCGGCAGTTCCGGCCCATCGCGTCGGTGCGCTGGTCGGTGCAGGTCGGCAGGGTGGTGGGGCCGCTGCCGCCGTCGACGGTGGTGGTGACCGAGGCCGGGGTGGCGGTGGTGCGGCCGTTGGCGTCGGTGACGGTCAGGGCGACGGTGTAGGTGCCGGCCTTGGCGTAGGTGTGCGAGGGGTTGCGCTGGTCGGAGGAGGAGCCGTCGCCGAAGGTCCAGTGCCAACCGGTGATCTGCGCCGGGGAGCCGGTGACCACCGAGCGGTCGGTCAGGGTGACGGTGGCGCCGCTCACGGACTGGTCGAACAGCGCGGTCGGGCCGGTGGCGAAGCAGGCGCCGTCGGCGCACCGGGTCAGCCAGGCGTCGAAGTCGGCGTCGTAGGAGGTGCCGAGGCCGTTGTAGACCGCGTACCCGCCCTGGTAGTCGCCGGTGCGGAAGCGGCCGAGCATGGCGGACACGTCCGCCGGGTGCTTCTCGAACATGTAGCGGACGGCCAGGTAGCCCCACGGGTAGACCCGGGTGGAGTCCGCGTTGTCGTACGTGTTCTGGAAGATCGTCGACAGCTTGTAGGTGTGCTTGGCGGCCTCGGCCATCGCCTGGGTGTCGGTGACGCCCCGGTAGGCGTACGACTGGTACTCGGCGACGCCCTCGATCCACCAGATGTCCGGGACGGAGATCTCGGTGGCGAAGTCGCCGGTCATGTCGTAGATGTTGTCGAGGTAGTGGGTGTACTCGTGGTTGAGGTTCCACACGTTGCCCGCGAAGTCGTCGTTCCACGACTTCTGGTACATCACGCACACCGGCTGGTTGTTCGGGTCGGTGACGTCCATGACGGTCTGGCCGCCGTTGTCGGTCGAGTTGCCGTAGATCGCCCACGAGTAGGTCTGGTAGTCGGTGGCGCCGGCGAACACCGGCATGACGAGCGTCTTGCCGTACTGGTTCGGCACCGGGCCGTCGTCCTTGACCAGGCGGTGGAAGAAGGCGTCCTCGCCGCGCAGGCTGTCGCAGACCGGCTGGAGCTGGGCCGCCGTCAGGGCCTGGGCGCGCAGCGTCTTGTTGTCGCAGACCAGGACGTTGGGCAGGACGGCGTCGGCGAGCTTGGTCGGCAGGTCGCAGGTGCCGTAGTACGAGCACTGGCCCTTGTCGTAGGTGTTGGCGTTGAACGCCACGTGCACGTAGAGCGGGCCGGAGTCGCCGAGGATCCGGGTGGTGTCGAGCAGTTGCTTGATCAGCGGCTTGGCGGCGTTCTCCACGGCGGTCGACGTCCCGGCCATCCGGGCGATGTCGTTGCCCGCGTTGACGTCCAGGAAGGCGTTCGAGGTGCCCAGCAGGTCGCGGTGGTTGAGCGCGAAGTTGCCGAGCGAGGTGACCAGGCCGGTGTCCGCGCCGATCGCGGTGACGAAGTCGGCGTTCCAGTTGCCGCGCCACAGCGGGGCGAACAGCACCGCGTTGACCGCGTTGACCATCTTCGGCGTCGCGTTGTAGCCGTTGCCGTACCCGTTCAGCACCTGCTGGTAGACGTTCAGGTACGTGGCCTGGAGGTTGGCGCTGTCGGTCAGCACCAGCACGTCGTACAGCACCGTGCCGTTGGCGTCGGTGACGTCCTTCCAGCGGGTGCCCGCGAAGAAGGCGTCCAGGCCGGCCCTGGTGGCGGCGGTCAGCGAGGCGTCGTAGGCCCCGACCGCGGCCGGGTAGTAGGACTGCACGTAGTACCCGGCCCGCAGGAACTGCACCAGTTGCAGGATGCCGGAGCCGTCGGTGCCGTCGTAGGCCGTCGCCAGGCCCTTGAAGGCGTTCGCGACGGTGAGCATGTTCGCCTGCTTGAAGATCGCGCCCGCGTCGGTGCCGGTCACGTTGTACAGCGTGCTCACGCAGGTGCTCGTCGAGGACTTGACGAAGTTCACCAGGTCGGCACCGGACCGGCTGCCGAAGTCGCCGTACGTGCAGCTCTGCGCGGGCGCGGCGGTCGCGGTGGGCGCGGCGGCTGCGGCGGTGGTTGCGGTGGTGGCCCGGCTGCCGGTCGCACCGGGGGCGCCGGGCGGCTTGACGGCCGGGGTCCTCCCGGCGTTCCGCTGCGCCGGGCGCGGGGTGGTCTGGACGGCGGTGCCCTGCGGCTGCCCCATCTGGACCTGGCCGAGCAGGGCGGGCGGCAGCGGCGCGGCCACCGGGGCCAGGCTCTCGGGGGCCGCGTCGACGATCGGGCCGAGCGGCTTGGGGACGGCCCCGCCGGGGGCCGCGGCGTCCGCGGCGGAGGCCGGGGCGGAGACCGCCGCGGCGGCGGCCTTCGCGGACTGCCCGCCGGTGGCGGCCGCGGCCGGTGTCACCGGCAGCAGGGTGGCCGCGACGGTGCAGCCGGCCAGCAGACCGGCCGCCAGCGTGGGGAGGGGTATGCGCAGACGCACTGCTTCTCCTGGGGGAGGGAGCTCACTGAGCACATCAGAGGGGGAGGGTGACGCGGTGAGCATCCTGGCACCGGAAGCCGGGTCAGAACAATGTCACAGGTCATATGACATTGCATGAACGCGGCATAACACGACCGGGAAAACCTTGGGACGGGGTGCGGGCGCTCGGCGCGGGCGCGGGGTTCGGGCGCGGGGTTCGCGCGGGTGGCCCGGGCGCGTGGCTCAGGTGCGCGGCGGGCGGAAGGTGCGACCGGCCCAGCTGTGCAGGTGGGGGGCCTCGGCGGCGAGCTCCCGGTACGCGGCCGCGGCCGCCCCGAACAGCGTGTCGGCCAGAGCCGGACCGACCGTGGCACGCCGCCACAGCAGCACGTACCGCAGCCACAGCGGCGTCCCCAGCAGCGGCTTGACCGCGACGCCGGGCGCCGGTGCGGCGCTCCCCGGCACCAGCGCCGCACCCAGCCCGGCGGCCACCAGGTCGAGCACCTCCCGCCGCCCGCACGGCAGTTCGCGCACCCCGGCCGGGGCGAACGAGGCCGCCTCGCAGGCGGCCCGGAGCAGTGCGGGCCAGGCCGCGCCGTCGGCGGCCGGCAGCAGCCAGGTCTCACCGGCCAGGTCGGCCAGGGCGGGTTCGGCGTGGTGGCGCAACGGGTGCCCGGCGGGCAGTGCGACGAACACCGGCTCGGTGGCGACGACCCGCGCCGCCAGGGCCGGGGTCGCGCGCAGCCCCGAACCGGGGTGGTCGAGCAGCAGCGCCAGGTCGAAGGGCGGCTCGGGGAGTTGGGCGGAGGGCTGGGCGGGAGGCTGGGGGGACGGCGGTTCGGCGGGACGGGCGGCGGCCAGGGCGAAGCGCAGTTCCGGTCGCAGCTGCCTGGCCCTGGCCAGGGTGCCGGGCAGCAGGGCGGGGCAGTCGGCGGCCAGCAGCAGTTCGCGGTGCGGGCGCCCGCCGTCCGGGAGGCCGGCCCGGCCCAGCCGGTCGACCCGGGCGAGCACCTCGCGGGCGGCGGCCAGCACCTCGGCCCCGAAGGTGGTGGGCACCACGCCGGCCGCCGTCCGGTCGAACACCACCGCGCCCAAGTAACGCTCGATCCGCCGCAGTTGGGTGCTGGTCGCGGGCTGGGACGCGCCGATCGCCGCCGCCGCCCGCCCCACGCTGCCGCTGTCGGCGATCGCGCAGAGCACCCGCAGGTGTCGCAGTTCCAGATCCACGGCGGGCCCTCCTCGCGTGCGGGCGGCCCCGCCTCGGCGGTGGCATCGGGCGACCTATGCAATGTCACACGCAACATGTCAGATGATTGCGCTCACCTTGGCTTCCCGGCAGTGCCGCGTCAAGCCCCCGGCCGGTGGAAACTCCCTGGAAGGCGGGCCCGTCGGCACCCGGCGGCCCGTCAGGCGGACGGTGTGCCAACCTGCCCGGCGGGCAGCGGGTGGCGCTGGTACCACTCCGTCCCCGCCATCCGGGCCCGGTCCGCCGAGGACGCGGCCGCCAGCCGGCCCGGCAGCGCGCCGCGCTCCACCTCCGAGCGGTGCGCGAACACCGCCGCCAACTTGCGCTCCAGCCACGGCGAGACGTCCAACGCCTCCGCCTCCCCGTCCGGCACGGCGTACGCCACCCGCCCGGGGCGCAGCAGCAGCCCGGCCAGCGCGCGGGCCGCCCGCTCCGGGTGGGTGGCCAGTAGCAGCCGTCGCACCCGGACGGGCTCGCCCAGCTCCGGGTACAGGCCGGGCAGCGCGGCGGCCTGCACCGCGAGCACCGTCAGCCGGTGGGTCTGCCGGTGGTCCGGGTGGCCGGTCATCCCGCCGTACGCGTCGTGCGTCACCACCCATTCAGGCCGGAAGGCGCGCACCTCGGCGACCAGCCGCCGCACCGCCTCCTCCAGCGGCGCGTCCAGCAGCCGGGCCGCGCCGGGCGCCGACTCCGGGACCTTGGCGTCCGCGTAACCCAGCAGCCGGGGCGGTCCGGCCCCCAACTCCGCCAGCGCCCGGGCCAGTTCGGGCACCCGATGGGTGCCCTCCGCCCAGGTCGCGGTCACCACGGCCGTCCGCGCCCCCGCCGCCGCGTGCCGGGCCAGCAGCCCGCCCGCCGCCAGCGACTCGTCGTCCGGATGCGCGAACACACCCAGTACGTCGGGCAGTTCCATCCCGCCACCACCTCTCCCGCGCGCGACCCCGCGCGCCCACGACCACGCTAGTGCTGCGACCGGAAACGTTCACCGGGCCGGCGGGGTGGTCAGGCTGCCTGGCCGAGGGGACGTCCGCCGTAGCGGACACCCTTTTCGCTGCGGATACGGGCGCGTTCGCGGCGTTGGGCTTCCAGCAGGTCCGGGGCGCGGGTACGGGTGTTGCGCCAGCACAGGTGGGCGTACAGCGCGCGGGTCCGGACGGTGTGACGGGGGTGGTGGGAGTTCGTGATCGTGAACTGCCGCAGCGGCCCGGAGTGCGCTTCGATCGGGTTGGCCCAGGACGTGCGGGCCGGGGTGAAGCACAGCTCGACCCGGTTGTGACGGGCTCGGCGGATCGAACCCAGCGCAGCCCGGCCGGGTGTGGTCAATGCCCCTGCGGCGGCGATTGACGCCCCAGCGGGTGTCGTTGTCTGCCGGGCGACCCCTTCCAGGGCGTCGATGCCCTGCACCGGGTCGACTTCGTGAGGCAGGAGGGCGCGGTCCGGCGGCCCTGAGCCCGACCGTCGACTCCCCGCGGCCGTCCAGCGCGTCCGGCGGGAGGGGCCGGTCATCGAGGTGGGCGAGCAGGTCGCCGGGGCTGGGGCCGCCCGGGGCGCTGCACCCGCCGAGCAGGGTCATCACCCCCCGGGTCACGTTCACACCGGAGGCCGGCACACGATCGAGCCGGCCTCCGGTGACCAGGAGGTGTCGTCGCCCGCCAGGAAGAGGGCGTCGGCGGTACGCCGGACCGGTGGTAGCGGACCCGAGCAACGGAATGCAGCCCTCCCGCTCATGGTGCTCGCAGGCCACCCCGGCCCAGGGCTTCGGCGTAGTCGGGTGATGTCCGGTTTGTGATCACGCGAGTCCGAGGAGTCCGAGGAGTCCGAGTGGTCTCTGCGGGTCGCGGGCGTTGCGGCGGAGGGCGGCGGTGATGTTCGTGACGCCGGTCCGCTTCAGGGCTCCGACGGCCAGGTTGCGCAAGGTCGCCATCGCGCGTGGCGCACTCGTCTTCTCGCCGACGTCCAACTGGGCCAGGACCGGGCCGGTGGTGTGCGCCATCGCGGCGAGGAGGCGGATCTTGCGGCCATGGGCCTTGGCGGCTCCGCGCAGGCTCTTGCCGTCCACCGCCAGCCCGTGCAAGCCGGCGCTCACGGGTCGGCGGTCTGCGGGCCGGCGGCCGACGGCCCGGTCCAGCGCGTCGGCGTCGATGCGGGCCGGCAGCCGGCGGACCGTCGATTCGGCAGGCAGAAGCCGTTCGGGCACCAGAGGATCGGGGCGGACACCGAGGCGCTCCCGCACCTGGGCCGGGGCGTCGGCGATCCATTCGCCCACCGCCAGAAGCGAGGTCGCCCCGGCCAGCACCGCGCACGCGGTCAGCGCGAGCACGACGGCAGGCGCGTGGCGCACCCCGCGCGGATCACGAGGGTCCGGCACCGCGGCCAATCGCCCCGGCAGCCCCGGAACCCCGGCAGGAGCGACCTCGGGTCGCTCGCGGAGCTGGTCAAGGGCAGGCGGGATCAGAGACGATGCGTCGACAGGCACGGTCTTCCACTTGGATCACGGGGCGTAGAGAACTCCATGATCTTGGAAGCCGTGCCTGCCCGACCCGGGCAGGCATCAGCGACGGGGCCGACGGCACGTAGCATCAGCCTGTGACGAGGACACCGAGGCCAGGAGCCCATTGCCCTGTGTGCGGGCTCGATCAGGGATTCGATCCCTGGGGTTCCGACGGACTGACGCCGTCGTTCGCAATCTGCAGCTGCTGCTTCATCGAGTTCGGCTACGAGGACGCCTCGAATGCGGGGGTCATGACCGCGCGAGCCGCATGGATCGAGGCTGGCTGCCCTTGGCGCGGACCGGTGAGCGAACGCCCGGCGGCGTGGGATCCCCAGGTGCAACTGGTCGACAGCTTGAAGCTGCCGTAAGGCTGGGCCTCGGGCCGGACATCCGTATCCGTGAACGCCTCTCACCCTCTCGAGGCCACATTCACGAATCGGACATCCCGCGACTTCGCCGAAGCCCTGCACCCCGGCCAATGCCGACGTGCACCAGGAGGTGCAAGGAGTGGATTGCCGGCACAAGGGAAACGGACGCAGTGAGCGGTGGTTTGATTCCGTCCGAACCAATATCGTTGAACATCTTGCGCGGAGTCCGGACTCGATCAAGACGCGGTAGCGCGCACTCGCTGAATGCGCCAACGAGCTTGGGAGGGGATCCAGTTGAAGGGCGTTCTGAGTCGGACGAAGAAGCTGATGGCCGTAGGCGTAACGGTGATTGGGGTTCTCGGACTTACCGCGACAACCGCTTTCGCCGGAAGTGCCTACAACTTCGGCGGCACCGTGGCTGGTCCTCATTGTTATGCCTGGATAGTCTCGGATGGCAGCAGCTGGAACTGGGCGGTCGGGGTGACCTCCGGGGCATCCGACTGCATGGTCCAGTTGGAGCAGCGAAACACCTCCAACGGAGGTACGACCTACACCGCATGGGCATACGGCAGCACGAGCCACCTGTACCACAATGACGGAACGCACCAGCTTCGGGTTTTCCTCCGGGAAGGGACCTCCGGTTCCGGTACCCCTGGGGCCTGGGTCAACTAGGACCTGTCGGGCCGATCATGTGACTGTCGCCCGTTCCTGCGCAAGGGATCGAGAGGCGGACGGCCACCGGGTTCGACGAGGAGCGGTACAAGAAGCGCAGCACTGTCGAACGAGCCGCCAATCGGCTCAAGAACTTCCGTGCGGTGGCTACGGGGTGTGACAAGCGCGGCTACGTGTTCCTCGGCACTGCCCCAGCTGCAGCTGTCATCGTGCGGCTCCGCTCATGACCGGCCACTCGCGTTCACGTCGAGTGCGGAAGCCCGGCCGACCGCAGCAAACAGGATGAGAGGCAGCTCCTTGTCGGCCTGGCCGATCGCCAGCGCGAGCCAACGACCGCTGTCGGGGAGCGGCCACACCTGCATGCTCACGGCCTGCTGGCTGAGGTAGTCGAGCGGCTCGGGCACCGGCTCCCCCTCGCAGCCGGCGCTGAGATGCGGTCCGAGGTCCACGACGAACGCACTGCCCCACCGATCCGTCAGGCGTGCCGCCAAGTCGTCGAGGCGGGCCTGCAGTTCGGCTTCGGCCTCGACCCGGGCCTGCCCGTCGTCGTCATCCCAGAAATCCCGACTGACCTGCAGGCCGCGCACATGATGCTCAGGTCCACCGCCCCCGAAGGCGTCGGCATGGGCCACCTCCGGGAACGGCTGCGCGGCCAACGCGTCAATCGTCGAGAGGTGCTCCTCGGTGGTCATGGGCGCAGGCTATGGGACCGCGCAGACAACCTCCGCCGACTCCCCGCGCCCATATCGGCCGGACAGCTCCTAGGCGCTCCCGGGGCGGGGGCGCGGGCCGAAGCGGGTCGGGGCACTCGGACGGGTGCGTCGGGGCGGTCGAGGTATCAGGTCTGCCCGGTCTGCCTGGCCTATCCGGTCTGCTCGGCCTGCCCGGTCTGGTCGGTCTGTTCGGCCTGTTGGGCCCGCTCGCGGGCCGCCCGGATCGCCATGACGTTGTCGGCCAGGCGGGCGGCGTCGGTCGCCGGGTCCATCGGGAAGGAGAGCAGGGCGCGGACGTAGGCCGGGGTGAGGATCAGTTCGAGCAGGTCGGTCCAGGTCAGCACCGTGGTGCCGCTGGCCTCCAGGGTGTCCTGGAGTTGGCGGATCCGGGGTTCGACGAAGTCGAGGCCGTTCTCGACCCGGCCGCCGGTCCGCAGCAGGGCCCGGAAGAAGGCCAGGTGGCCGGGCTCGCGCAGGTCGGTCAGCAGGCGGCCGATCCAGTGGAGCAGGTCGGCCCGCAGGTCGCCGGTGGCGGGCAGCGGGGAGCGGCGGCCCAGTTCCTCCACGACGGTGTCGATGATCAGCCCGTCGGCGGTCCGCCAGCGGCGGTAGATGGTGGCCACGTGCACGCCGGAGCGGGCCGCGACCTCGGCGATCTCCACGGTGCCGTCGGCGGACTCGGCCAGCAGTTCGCGGGTGGCCGCGTGGACGGCCTCCCTGGTGCGGGCCGTCCGCCCGCCGGGTCGGGAGGTTCCGGTTGCTTGCGTCACTCCGCCAGCTTATCGCGAATCTGTTGCGTTAGTGAGTGGCGACGTGCCAAGCTAAATGCGAAAGATTCGCGTCAGTGCGAATCCGGTGGTCGAGGTGAACGGGAGGGCGCCATGGCGCGGGTACTGGTGGTGGGCGGCGGGATCGCGGGGGACGCGCTCGCACTGATGCTGGAGCGGGCCGGCTGGGCGGTCACCGTCGCCGAGATCGCCCCGGCGCCGCGGACCGGCGGGCAGACCGTCGACCTGCGCGGCGACTGCCGCCGGGTGCTCGACGAACTCGGGCTGCTCCCGGCCGCGTTGGCCTGCCTGGTGCCGCAGGCCGGGGCGGCCTGGATCGACGAGCGGGAGCGGCGGCTGGCCGAGATGCCGGTGACCGCCTTCGACGGGCGCGGCTACGTCTCCGCGGAGGAGCTGCTCCGCAGCGACCTGGCCCGCATCCTCCACCGGGCGGCCGGGCCGGGCGTCACGCACCGCTTCGGCGAGACCGTCGAGGCGCTGGAGGACGTCCCGACCGGCGTGCTGGCCCGGTTCCGCAGCGGCGGGGCGGAGGAGTTCGACCTGGTGGTCGGTGCCGACGGCGCGCACTCGAAGGTCCGCGCGCTGCGCTTCGGTCCGGAGCAGCGCTACCGCAGGCCGCTCGGCCTGGCGCACGCCTGGTTCACCCTGCGCGAGCAGCCCGGCACGCCGCGGCTGGACGGCTGGTTCCTGACCCACAACGCGTCCGGCCGCCGGAGCGTGGCGGCCCGGCCGGGGCGGGCCGGCGAGCAGGAGATCGGGCTGACCTTCGCCGCCGACGCGCTGCCGCCCCGGCGGGACCGCGAGGCCCGGTTCGCCCTGCTGGAGCGCACCTTCGCCGACGTCGGCTGGCGCACCCGGGAGTTCCTGGCCGCCGCCCGGCAGGCCGAGGACTTCGCCCTGGACACCTACGACCAGGTGCACGTGCCGAGTTGGCACGACGGCCGGGTGGTGCTGCTCGGCGACAGCGCCTGGTGCGCGAGCCCGCTCAGCGGCCTCGGCACGGCACTGGCCCTGCGCGGCGCCGCCGAACTGGCCGCCGCCCTGGACGCGGCCGGGGCCCTCGCCGACCCCGGCCGGCTGCCCGCCGCGCTCGCCGCCTTCGAGCGGACGATGCGCCCGCGGACCGCCTCGGCCCAGCAGTTGCCGCCCGGACGGGTCGCCGCGGCGGCGCCGAAGACGGCGCTCGGCATCCGGGTCAACGCGCTGGCGATGCGCACCCTCCAGGCCCGGCCGCTGCGCCCGCTGATCCGCCGGGCGATGGCGGGCACCGAGCACGGCCGCGACGCGGCGTAGGTGGAGCGCCCTCGGGCGGGCGGTGGGCGGTGGGCGGCGGGCGTTCGTGCGGTGGGCGGTGGGCGGTGGGCGGCGGGCGTTCGTGCGGCGGACCCGGGCCCGGGCGGCGGGCGGCGCCGGGGCTCAGGCGGTGCCGGGCGCGGCGCAGGCGCAGAGCGGGGCGAAGGCGCGGGTGGTGGCCGCGGCGAGGTCGGCGGCGACGGCGGTGGGCGGGTCGCCGGCCAGGACGCGGCGGCGGAGTTCGCGCAGGACGGCGCGGTGCAGGCCGGTCAGGGTGCCGGCCAGCAGGGGGGCGTCGGCGGGGTGGCGGGTGGTGAGGGCGGCGGCCAGGGCGGCTTCGACGCGTTCGCCGATCTCGCGTTCGCGGGCGCGCAGCGCGGGGCTGGCCTCGACGGTGCGGAAGAAGGCGGCGGAGTCGGGGGCGAGGCCGATCGCGGGGTCGGCCCGGCGCAGGGCGGCGCACAGGTCGTCGCGGACGGCCGCGGCGGGGCAGCAGGCGGTGGCCGGGAGCGGGTCGACCAGGGCGGCGAGGTGCCGTTCGACCTCGTCCTGCCGGTCGAAGAACAGGTCCTCCTTGGCCGGGAAGTAGTTGAACACCGTGTTGGTGGAGACGCCGGCGTGCCGGGCGATCTCGGCGACGGTGACCCGGTCGAAGCCGTGCGCCAGGAAGAGCGGCAGCGCGGTGTCCGCGATGGCGGTGCGGGTCTGCTGCTTCTTGGTCTCGCGAAGGCCCATGCGCCCATCCTACGGAATGACGACGGAATGATAGGGTCACTGAAAAATTGGTGTCACGCCAAGTTTTTCCGACGGTGACGAGGAGAGCGAAATGGCTTACCGGAGACGGGAGTTCACCTTCGGCATCTACCCGGGCGGGCTGCTCGGCGACGAACACGGCCTGGCCCACCCCGTCCGCCCCGACGACCCGGCGCGGATCGCCGGGGCGCTCGACCTGCTACAGGGTGCGGAACCCGGCTTCCGGGTGCGGGTCTACCGCTCCTTCGCCGCCACCGTCCCCGCGCCGCCGCAGACCCCCGACGGCTGGGAGGCGTACCTGCGGCGGCCCGGGCGGCGGGTCGACCTGGTGCTCCAGTTCCGCGAGCCGACCGGTTCCCTGGCGGGCTGGGAGGCGTACGTGCGGGGCCAGGTGCGCGAACTCGGCGACCGGCTCGGCTCGGTGCAGGTCTGCGAGGAGCCCAACGCCGACCTGCCGGTGCTGGACGGCAGCGTCCCGAACGTGCTGGCCGCGCTGGTGGCGGGGGTGGTCGCCGCCAAGGACGAGGTGCGCGCGCTCGGGCTGGACGCCGCCGTCGGCTTCAACGCCGTCCCCAGCCTCGACCCGGACGCCGCCTTCTGGTCCGACCTGGGCAGGCTCGCCGACGACCGCTTCCGGGACGCGCTCGACTACGTCGGCCTGGACTGCTTCCCGGACGTCTTCCGGCCCGTCCCCGCCGACCGGCTCGCCGAGGTCACCGGCTGGCTGCTGGACACCTTCCGGCACACCGACCTGCCGAAGGCGGGCATCCCCGCCGGAGTCCCGGTCCGGATCTGCGAGAACGGCTGGCCGACCGGCCCCGGCCGCGCCGAGGCCGACCAGGCCCGGGCCCTGGAGACGGTGATCCGCACCGTCGCCGACCGGGCCGGGGAGCTCGGCATCGACGGCTACGCGCTGTTCGCGCTGCGCGACGCGGACAGCGCCGGGACGAGCCCGTTCCAGCACTTCGGGCTGCTGCGCGACGACCACACGCCCAAGCCCGCGTTCGACACCTACCGCCGCCTGATCGCCGAACTCGGGCCCGTGCTGCGGGGGTTGACGGACGACGCCTGACCGGGCCGACCGGACGGCCGGACGACCGGACGGCCGGGGAAGCGGCGGGGGCCGTCGGCCGCCGGCGGCCGATCGGCGGCCCGACCGGTCAGGACGGGCCCGGCCGCTTCACCCCCGTCACCCAGCGGTTGGCGGCGAGTGCGTCGTGCGGCTCCGGGCGGAGGGCGCCGGAGGAGTACGCGAAGGGGGTGCTGACGGTGATGGCCCAGCCGAGGCCGGTCAGGGCGGCGGCGGTGTCGGGGCGCGGGCCGGGGGCGAACAGGGCCAGCAGGTCGATGCCGAGCCGCTCGCGGGCCGCCGTGTAGACGGGGGAGGCGCGGACGGCGGGCGACTCCAGGCCGGTCTTGACCTCGTACGCGAGGGTGCTGCCGGGGGCGCTCAGACCGTCCAGCGCGGTGACGACGGCGAGTTCGCCCTCGGCCGGGAGGTACGGGAACAGGCCCTCGGCGAGCCAGGCCACCGGCCGGGCCGGGTCGAGCCCGGCGGCGGTCAGCGCGCCCGTCCAGTCCGCCCGCAGGTCGACCGGGACGGTGCGGCGCCCGGCGAGCGGGACGGCGCCGATGTCGTCCAGCACCCGCTGTTTGAAGCCGAGCACCTCGGGGCGGTCCAGCTCCCAGACGGTGGTGCCGGTCGGCCACGGCAGCCGGTGGGCCCGGCTGTCCAGGCCGGCGCCGAGCAGCACCACCTGCCGGACACCGGCCGACGCCGCGTCGAGCAGGTGGTTGTCCAACACCCTGGTCCGCAGGGCGAAGTAGCCGGCCAGCCGCCCCCACACCGGGTCGTCGGGGGAGACCAGGGCCGGGTCGTCGGGCCAGTCGGCGCAGCCCGGCGAGGCGCGGACGAAGTGCTCGGCGAACGGGTCGACGGCCAGCGCCCCGGCCCGACGGGCCTCCAGCGCACGGGCGTTGGCGACCAGCAGGGCGGTCCGGCCGACGCCCGCCTCCACCCCGGGGGCGTCGGTGGCGGTCACCGCCGCACCTCCGCGGCGCGGCTCTGCTCGAACGCGTCGCCCTCGAACGCGTCGCCCGTGAACGCCTCGTCGGTGAACGCCTCGTCCGCGAAGGGCTTCCGGTCGAGGTCGGTGACGCGCGCGCCGTACACCCGGGCCATGAAGCGCAGGACGTCGGCGTCGGCCAGGTGCAGCGCGGTGGTGCAGTCGCGCAGCACGGTGAGGTGGAAGCCGCGCTGGAAGGCGGTGCGGGCGGTGGAGTCCACGCAGACGTCGGTGAACAGGCCCGCCAGCACGAGGTGGTGGACGCCGCGGCGGCGCAGGTGCGGTTCGAGTTCCGGGTCCTGGAAGGCGTCGAAGCAGGCGCGCTTGGTGAACACCGCCTCGTCCGGACGGGGCCGGACGCCGTGGAACTCGGCCCCCGGACTGCCCTCCAGGCACTTGGGGCGCTTGCCGAGCCGGGCGTCCCGCCGCCGCCAGGCCGCCCCCTGGTGGGCGACGTCGCCGAGGAAGCGGACGAACAGCACCTCGACGCCCGACTCCCGGGCCAGTTCCACCGCGCGGACGCTGTTGGCGGCGGCCCGGGTGAGCAGCGCCGGGTCGCCGGGGAAGCGGGCGGCGGCGACCTCGCCCGCGCAGAAGTCGTTCTGCAGGTCGACCACGAGCAGGGCCGTCCGGCCCGCCTCCGCCGTGCCCGCTTCCGCCGTGCCCGCCTCCGCCGTGCCCGCTTCCGCCGTGCCCGCCTCCGCCGTGCCCGCTTCCGGCACGGCCGCGCCGCTCACCGGGACACCGCCCCGACCGCGCCGACCGCCTCGGCCGCCGGGGTCGGGCCGGGCACGGTCGTCCCCGCGAGGGCGGCGAGCACCGCGTCCACCACCTCGGTGGTCCCCGCCGTCCCGCCGAGATCGGGGGTGCGGACGCCGCGGGCCTGCGCGGCCGCGATCGCGGCCTCGACCTCGGCCTCCGCGCCGGGGCAGTCGGCGTGCCGCTCGGCGATCCGGGCGGCGGCCCGGATGGTGGCGACCGGGTTGACCAGGTCGCGGCCGGCCAGGTCGTCGGCCGAGCCGTGCACGGTCTGGTACTCGGTGAGACCGTTCAGCGCCGGGTGCAGGTGGACGTTCTCGGTGCAGCGGTTCTCCTGCCGTTCCGAGCCGTACCGGTCGAGCAGGACGACGTGCATGATGTCGGCCCACTCGTTCCCGGCGACCAGCAGGGTGCGGTCCTCGGGGCCGTGCGCGATCAGGTTGCGGTTGACGGTGTCGGGCTGGAACGGGGTGACGTCCAGGCCGAGTTCGGCGGACAGGCCCTGCGCCCAGTCGTCCAGCGCCCCGTCCAGCAGGTGGTACTTGTAGGCGAGCACCACCCGGGCCGGGCCCTCGGGCCAGCACTGCCGGGCGCGGTCCACCGCGTAGCGCACCACCTGTTCGGTGACGGCGCGGCTGAACTCGGTGGTGCGCACCACCCGGCCGGGGGTGTGCCGGTTCTCGCCGGTGTAGAAGCCCTGGGCCTGGTCGCGGACCAGCAGCAGCCGCGCCGCACCGGCGGTGAGCGGCTCGACCTTGACGGCGGCCAGCCGCTGCCGGACCAGGTACAGCGACTGGGCGTTGATCGCGGTGCGGAACACCGCCCGGGCGCCGGCCGCCGCCTGCTCGCGGCAGAAGTGCTCGTAGTGCGCGGCGTCCTGCTCGGTGACCGCGGCGATCTCCGCGGTGCCGGCCGCCTCGGCGCGCAGCGACACGTACGAGTGGTAGAGCCGCGGTGACCGCTCCACCCGGACCCGGGTGCCGTGCCGGCCGGTGATCCGGTCGAGCACCCGCTCGAAGACGGGGGCGAGGTCCGGGCCGGTGCCCCGGCCGACGGCGAGGGCGATGAGTGGTGCGGTCACTGCGGGACTCCTGGGAGGGGAAGGGGCGGGGTCAGGCGGACTGCGGGAGCAGCCGGTCGCCGGGGATGCCGGACTTCTCGGGCGCGTAGTAGTCCCGGATGCCCTCGGCCCACGCCGCGACGGTGATCCGGTCCTGCCCGTCCGGGCCGAAGGCGTCGAACAGCGCCTCGGTCCCGGCCTTGTCGAAGCCGATCGCCAGCATCAGGTCGAGGAACCGGGGACGCTCGATCAGGCCGTCCCGGTCCGGGTCGCCGAGCGCGGCGAGCGCGTCGGCGAAGGCCGCGGCGGTGGCGCCGAACAGCTCGGGGTTCAGCACGAAGCCGCGGAACTCCGCGGGGCTGATCACCCCGTCGCCGTTCTCGTCCAGCGTCTCGGACAGCACCTGCCAGTAGCGGGCCAGGCTGTCGGCGAGCGCCTGCCGGTCGGCGGCGGGCGAGTCGTCGGCCACCGCGAGCACCCGCGCGGTCATCAGGTCGAAGTCGTCCGCGTCGAGCACCCCGTTGCCGTTGGCGTCGAACAGGGTGAACACCAATGCCACCCGCTGGTGCGCCTCGTGTCCCATGGGAGGGTCGTCCCTTCGTCGGCGGCGGGTCCGGCACCGGTGCGGCCGGGCCCGTCCGGGACCACTCTGCGGGCGGTCCGGACCGCGGGACCGGAAAACTGGCGCACCGTCACCCACCGGAGTGACGAACGCGACGCGGGTGACGTTGGTCACGCCCGGTGGTCGGCGCGGCCGGGCCCGACGCGCCGTCAGGTCCGGCCCGGAGCAGCGCGGAAGCGGCGGGCGGGCGGGCCGGATGTGGCCGCCGTCACGTCCGCCGGGCCCGTCCGGGGCGAACCACCGCTGGTCAGCGGGGGGACCGGCCCCGGGGCGGTCCGGGCGCCGTGGCTAGCATGGGGCGCGACCAAGCTCGGCCAACCCTCAGATCGGCCTGCCCTCAGCTCGGCCTACCCTCGAAAGTTGAATTGTGACTGTCAACGACGACGTGTTCACGGACTGGAAGAACCGCGAGGAACTCGCGGAGACGATGATCCCGATCATCGGGCGGCTCCACCGCGAGCGGGACGTCACCATCCTGCTGCACAGCCGTTCCCTGGTGAACAAGTCGGTGGTCAGCATCCTGAAGACGCACCGCTTCGCCCGCCAGATCGCCGGCGAGGAGCTCTCGATCACCGAGACCTTCCCCTTCCTCCAGGCCCTCTCCTCGCTCGACCTCGGCCCGTCCCAGATCGACCTGGGCCTGCTCGCCGAGGCCCACCGCGCCGACGACCGCGGCCTGTCCCCGGCGGAGTTCACCGCCGAGGCGGTGGCGGGCGCGACCGGCGCCCACAAGATCGAGCGCCAGGCCCCGCGCGACGTGGTGCTGTACGGCTTCGGCCGGATCGGCCGCCTGCTCGCCCGCCTGCTGGTCGAGAAGGCCGGCGGCCTGCGGCTGCGCGCCATCGTGGTCCGCAACGGCGGCGGCGACGACCTGGTCAAGCGCGCCTCGCTGCTGCGCCGCGACTCCATCCACGGCCAGTTCCAGGGCACCATCACCGTGGACGAGGCGACCAACACCATCGTCGCCAACGGCAACGCGATCCAGGTCATCTACTCCGACGACCCCGGCGAGGTGGACTACACCGCGTACGGGATCGACAACGCCATCCTGATCGACAACACCGGCCGCTGGCGCGACCGCGAGGGGCTCTCCCGGCACCTGCGCCCCGGCATCGCCAAGGTGGTCCTGACCGCCCCGGGCAAGGGCGACGTCCCGAACATCGTGCACGGCGTCAACCACGACACCGTCAAGCCGGACGAGCGGATCATCTCCTGCGCGTCCTGCACCACCAACGCGATCGTGCCGCCGCTGAAGGCGATGGACGAGGCGTACGGGGTGCTGCGCGGCCACGTGGAGACCGTCCACTCGTTCACCAACGACCAGAACCTGCTGGACAACTACCACAAGGCCGACCGCCGCGGCCGCTCCGCGCCGCTCAACATGGTGATCACCGAGACCGGTGCCGCCTCGGCCGTCGCCAAGGCGCTCCCGGAGCTGCGGGCGAAGATCACCGGCAGCTCGATCCGCGTCCCCGTGCCGGACGTCTCGATCGCCATCCTCAACCTCCAGCTGGCCCGGGAGACCACCCGCGAGGACGTCCTGGAGCACCTGCGGGGGGTCTCGCTGACCTCCCCGCTCAAGCGGCAGATCGACTTCATCGACTCGCCCGACGCGGTCTCCAGCGACTTCATCGGCTCCCGGCACGCCTCGATCGTGGACGCGGGCGCGACCAAGGTCGAGGGCGACAACGCGATCCTGTACCTGTGGTACGACAACGAGTTCGGCTACTCCTGCCAGGTCGTCCGGGTCGTCCAGCACGTCTCCGGCGTCGAGTACCCGACCTTCCCGGCCGCGACGCGCTGACGTCGCGCGGTTCCCGGGCCCCGGCCGGTCGGCCGGGGCCCTCGCCGTTCTCCGGCGCTACGTCAACTGCCGCTCTCCGCACGCTTCCTGGCGTAGGCGCGGGCCGCCCGGACGCGGTCCCCGCAGCGGGTCGAGCACCAGTGCCGGGCCGCGTGGGTGCGGACGTAGAACCGGCTGCACGGGGTGCCGCCGCAGCGGGCCAGCCGCTCGGCGTCCGGGCCGGTCAGCAGGTCGGCGGCGTCGGCGGCCAGCCGGGCCATCGCCCGGTCGGCGATCCGGTCGGCCGGGTGCGGCAGGCTGCGGTGCAGGCCCCGCTCGGCGTCCCAGCACAGCAGCGGCACCGCCGGGGCCGCCGTCAGCGCCTCGTTCACCGCCGCCAGCGCCCCGGGCGGCGCGGGCCGCCCGGCCGTCCGGGCGGCCAGCAGCTCGCGCACCGCGCCCCGGAACACCCGCAGCCGCACGGCGCACGGCTCCAGCACCCGTCCCGCTTCCGGCGCGAGGCCGTGCTCCACCAGCCAGGCCGAGGCCGCCGCCGGCTCGCCCAGCAGGTCCAGCGGCCCGCCCGGCAGGGTCAGCAGCGAGTTCGCGAAGTCCAGCGCCGGGTACTGCTCGGCCCCGGGCGCGGGCGCGGGCGCGGGCGCGGGCGCGGGCGCGGGCGGTGGCGGTGGTGGTGCGGCGGGGCCGGTCGGGGCGGGGGTGGTGCGCTGGCTCATGCCCCTCATGGTAAACGCATGCGTTGCCCGTGAGGAGGGGTGTGCGGGGGCATCCGGTCCGCCCGGCGCCGACGGACGGGATGGCCGACGGGCGGGATGGTCGACGGGCGGGATGGGAGAATGGGCGGCATCGACGGAGCAAGGGGTACGTGATTCGGATGGCCGGCCGACTGAGGGCGTTGCGCACGCAGAACCGACTCAGCCTGGAGGCACTGGCCGCGCAGGTCGGGGTGACCAAGAGCTACCTGTCGAAGGTGGAGCGGGGGCTCAGCGAGCCGTCGATCTCCACCGCGCTGAAGCTGGCGCAGGCGCTCGGGGTCGAGGTCGGGCGGCTCTTCTCGGACGAGGTCGAACCCGAGCTGGTCACGGTGGTCCGGGCCGGTGAGCGGACGCCGCTGGGCGGGCCGGAGGGGTCGCGCTACGAGGGCATCGCCGCGGCGCTGCCGGGCAAGCAGATGGTGCCCTTCATGATGTACCCGCCGCTGGACGGACCGGCGGAGGCGTTCAAGTCGCACCGCGGCGAGGAGTTCCTGTTCGTGCATGCGGGCAACGCCGAACTGGAGTTCCCGGACCGGACGGTGGGCCTCGGCCCGGGCGACAGCGTGTACTTCAACGCCGCCGTGCCGCACCGCTGCCGCAGCACCGGCGGGCGGGCGGCGGAGATCCTGGTGGTGATCCACGACGAGCCGGGCGCCGCGGACGGCCGCGTCCCGACCCTGCCGTGAAGGGCGGGGCCGGGAAGGCGGTTTGACGGACCGTCAGGCGGCCTGCGGGGCGCCGACCTCGTCGATCTCCCGCAGCAGGGCGGCGAGTTGCCCGCTGCGGGCGTCGTCCAGCGGGAGCAGCGGCGGGCGCGGCGCCCCGGCCGGGGTGCCGCGCAGGGCGAGTCCGGCCTTGACGGTGGTGGGCAGCCCGCCGGTCACGAGGAACTGCAGCAGCGGCAGCAGACGGCCGAACACCTCGCGGGCGGCGGCGAGTTCGCCGGAGCGGACGGCCCGGTGCAGGGCGAGCACCTGCTCCGGGGCCAGGCAGGCGGCGGCGGTGCACCAGCCGGCCGCGCCCGCGACGAACGCGGGCAGCGCGAGCGGGTTGCTGCCGTTGTAGAACGGCAGTTCGCCGCCGGAGAGCTGGGCGAGCCGGTGCATCCGCTGGAGGTCGCCGCTGCTCTCCTTGACCATGGTGATGTTCTCCACCGATTCGACCAGGCCCACGAGTTGCTCGGGAGAGAGGTCGATCCCGGCGGTGGCGGGGTTGTTGTAGACCATCACCTCGATGCCGACCGCGTCCGCGACCTCGGTGAAGTGCCGGGCCACCTCGCGTTCGCTCAGCCGCCAGTACGACAGCGGCAGCACCATCACGGCGTCGGCGCCCGCCCGTTCGGCGAAGCGGGCGCGCTCCACCGCGCCCCGGGTGGTGAGTTCGGCGATGCCGACCACGGTGGGGACCCGGCCGGCGACCGCACCGACGGCGGTCTCGGCGGCGGTGCGCCACTCCGCGTCGCCCAGGTAGGCGCTCTCGCCGGTGGAGCCGAGCGGGGCGACGGCGTGCACCCCGGAGTCGACCAGCCGGTCGACCAGGGCGGCCAGGCGGACGGTGTCCACGCCGCCGTCCACCGGGTCGAAGGGGGTGACGGGGTAGGCGATCACGCCGTCCAGGGCGAGCTTGCTCAACGGGGGCCGTCCTCGGGGGAGTCGGTGGCGGTGGCGGTGGCGGTGGTGCTGCTGGCGGTGGTGGCGGTGGTGCCGGTGGGCGGGGTGGTCAGCGCGTCGCCGTGGCCGGCCCGCAGGGCGCGGCGGACGTAGTAGGCGAAGTTGGCCTGGCTGCGCTTGGGGGTGGAGGTCCAGTCGTGGGCCTCCCGGGCGAGCAGGTCGGGGATCTCCTGGATCCGGCCGGAGGCGGAGGCCAGCAGTTGCAGCCGGGCGGCCCGTTCGAACAGCACGGCGAGGGTGCAGGACTCCTCGACGCTGGCCGTGGCGACCAGCTGCCCGTGGTGGGCGAGCAGCAGGGCGCGCTTGTCGCCGAGCGCGGCGGAGATCAGCTCGCCCTCCTCGTTGCCGACCGGGATGCCGGGCCACTTCTCCAGGAACGCGCAGTCGTCGTACAGCGGGCACAGGTCCATGTGCGAGACCACCAGGGGGGTTTCCAGCATGGACAGCGCCGAGATGTGCGGCGGGTGGGTGTGGATGATGCAGTTGACGTCGGGGCGGGCCCGGTAGACCCAGGAGTGGAAGCGGTTGGCGGGGTTGGCCATGCCCTCGCCCGCCAGCACGTCGAGGTCCTCGTCGACCAGCAGCAGGTTGTCCTCGGTGATCTCGTCGAAGCCGAGGCCCAGGCGCTGCGTCCAGTAGGTGCCGGGCCGTTCGGCGCGGGCGGTGATCTGCCCGGCGAGGCCGGAGTCGTGCCCGGCGTCGAACAGGATCCGGCAGGTGAGGGCGAGCTTCTGGCGGATCGACCAGTCCCCGTCCGGGATGGCGGTGCGCATCCGCTGCTGGGCGAGGTCGACCAGGGCGGATTTGGGCGTGGCGAAGCTGTCGGCCATGTCCGGGGGCCTCCTTCGTGGGTTCGGCGATGCCCTGAACACTGAGTTCACTATAGGACACCTCGTGTCCTCTGGTCGATGGGGGGCTCTCGGGGTTGATATGTCGACTGGTCGACGAGGCGGGTGGATTGACGGGCCATCGGGGCGACTTCACGGGAAAGCTTGCGGTTCTCCGTGAGGGATCGCTAGATTCTCCTCACGGAGAAAGTTTCAATTCCCCATGAGGGGATTGCCGATTCGCGAGGTGTGCCATGACCGCCGTCCCCACCGTCCAGGTCTTCGGAGGCCCTACCGCCCTGATCGAGTACGGCGGCCTGCGCCTGCTCACCGACCCCACCTTCGACGCCCCCGGCGACTACCCGCGCGGCGACGGCCGGTTCCTCACCAAGACGCTCCCGGGCACCGTCGCCCCCGCCGACCTCGGCCCGGTCGACGCCGTCCTGCTCTCGCACGACGAGCACCCCGACAACCTCGACCACGGCGGCCGGGCGTTCCTCGCGGACGTCCCGCTCACCCTCACCACCCGCGGCGGCGCCCAGCGGCTCGGCGGCACCGCGCGCGGCCTCGCCCCCGGGGAGAGCGTCGAACTGGGCGCCGTCACCGTCACCGCCGTCCCCGCCCAGCACGGCCCCGACGGCAGCGAACCGCTGGTCGGCGAGGTCATCGGCTTCGTGCTGACCGGCCCCGGCCTGCCCGTGGTCTACGTCAGCGGCGACAACGCCTCGCTGGAGGTGGTCGAGCGGATCGCCGAACGCTTCGGCCCCGTCGACACCGCCGTCCTGTTCGCCGGCGGCGCCCGCGCGGGCATCTTCGACAACGCCCTGCTCACCCTGGACAGCGCCCGCGCCGCCGAAGCCGCCCGCGTCCTCGGCGCCCGCCGGGTCGTCCCCGTCCACTACGACAGCTGGGCCCACTTCACCGAGGGCCGCGAACCGCTGCTCGCCGCCTTCGCCGCGGCCGGCCTCGCGGACGTCCTCGAACTGCGCTGACCGCGCTGGACGCGCTGACCGTGCTGACCGCGCTGACCGCGCCGACTGCGCTGACCGCGCCGGACGTTGAGATCGTTTCGGTACCGTCCGCTGTCCCCGCCGTCACGGGCCGCCCCTACCGTGGGTCCGGTCCGGCGTGCGCCCGGGCCGACGAGGAGGGGACATGGGACCGGGGGGACGGGGGTCGGCGCTCCGGCGTCGGGGCGGAGTCCTCGGGGCGGGGCTCGCGCTGGCCGCGACCTCGGCCTGCACGGCCGGGCAGGACGGCGCGGCGGGCCTGTCGATGACCGAGGACGGGCACCCGATCGGCGTGCTGGCGCTCTGCGGGCGGGAGATGGCCGCCGTGAACCTCGACACGACCGTCGCCGGACAGGACGGCCGGTTCGGCACCTGGACGCCCGCGGACCCCCTCGACTCCGGCACCACCACCTGGCGCCTGGACGGACCCGCCGAGGGTTGGAGCGCCACCGCCTACGTCGGCGCCCTCGACCCCGGCACCGGCTACCGGCTCTACGCCCACAGCGCGGACAACGGCTGGTACACCACCGAGGTCTCCTTCACGGCCGCCGACCTGGACGGACTCGCCCCCGGAACCGTCCGCTACGACCGCACCGAGCCCGACGGCAGCACCACCACGGTCGTCGCCCCGCTCGCCCGGTTCACCGCCGAAGCCTGCCGGAAGCGCTGACCGGGCGGCCCGAGCCCGGCGGCCCGGCCCGATCCCGCCGACTCCGACCCTGGCCCGATCCCGCCGACTCCGGCTCCGGCCCGAGCCCGGTGGCCCCGGGTCGGGCCGACGGTGGCGGGTGCCAGGATGGGGCGGACGGACGGGCGGGTGTGAGGAGACGCAGGTGGCGGGAGGCGGCGTGCGCCGGGCCAGGGACGTGGTCGCGGTGGCCGAACGGCAGCGGGCCGCCGCGCGGGCCCTGGTGGCCGACCACGCGGCGGCCGTCGGGCAGGTCGCCGAGGCGCACCGGCGGATCTTCCGGCGGCTGGTGCGCGCCGAGTTGGCGGCCATCCCGGTCGAGCGGCTCAAGGACGTCACC
Source organism: Kitasatospora sp. NA04385 (assembly GCF_013364235.1). Classification (NCBI taxonomy): domain Bacteria; kingdom Bacillati; phylum Actinomycetota; class Actinomycetes; order Kitasatosporales; family Streptomycetaceae; genus Kitasatospora; species Kitasatospora sp. NA04385. Next base: position 6,458,755 of record NZ_CP054919.1, read on the forward strand.
GAGGGCCGCCTGCAGACCGGCGCCCTGCGCGCCACCGGCTACACCACCGTCGCCGCCGTGCGCGACGCCACCCGGCAGGACCTGCTGCGGATTCCCGGCATCGGCGGCCCCACCGCCGCCCACCTGCTCGCCGCCGCCGGACAGATCGCCACCGCCGTCGAGGAGGGCACCGCCGTCCGCCTCGACCCCGCCCGTCCCGACGCCGAGGCGACCGCACTGGTCACCGCCCTGCACCGGCTGGTGCTGGCCGGGCCCGCCGCCCGCCGGGCCGCCGCCGAGGCCGCCGAACTCGACGCCCGCTACGCGGCCCCGCTGGCCGAGGCCGCGTACGCCCGGGGCCGGCTGCGCGGCCTGCTGGCCGGCGCCGAGAAGCGCGAACGGGCCTGGCGGGCCGTCGAGTCGCTGGCCGCGGAGGGCGAGCGGGCCGAGGCCGCCGGGGCCGGGCTGCGCTTCGCCCAGGCCTCCGCCGACCTGCTCCGCCCGCCCGCCGGGGAGGTCGAGGTCTGGGTCGAGTTCGAGCACCGGGCCGCCGAGTTCTACGCCGAACTGGCCGTGCTCGCCGAGGACGGCCGGCTCGCCGGGCCGACCGCCACCGACGGCCGGGCCGCCGCCGAGGGCCACCTGCCCGACGGCCTCGCCGAACAGGTCCGCGCCCAGCCGCTCGACGACCGCGGCTGCACCGTCTCGCTGCGCGGCTACCAGGCGTTCGGCGCCCGGTTCGCCCTGGCCAGGAAGAAGGTGGTGATCGGCGACGAAATGGGCCTCGGCAAGACCGTCCAGTCGCTCGCCGTCCTCGCCCACCTGGCCGCGGCGGGGCAGGGACGCCGCTTCCTGGTGGTGTGCCCCGCCTCGGTGCTGGTCAACTGGCAGCGCGAGACCGCCGGACGCACCACGCTCACCCCGCACCGCTACCACGGCCCCGGCCGGGAGGCCGCCCGCGAACGCTGGCTCGCCACCGGCGGCGTCCTGGTCGCCACCTACGAGTCGCTGCGGACCCTGGCCGCCGACCCGGTCACCGCGCTGGTCGTCGACGAGGCGCACTTCGTGAAGAACCCCGCCGCCCGGCGCACCCGGCTGGTCGCCGAGTGGGCCGCCCGCACCGAGCACGTGCTGTTCCTCACCGGCACCCCGATGGAGAACCGGGTCGAGGAGTTCCGCACCCTGATCGGCCACCTCCAGCCCGAGCTGCTCGCGGACCTCCCGGCCGGCCTCGGCGCCCTCGGCCCGCTCGCCTTCCGCCGCGCCGTCGCCCCCGCCTACCTGCGCCGCAACCAGCAGGACGTGCTCACCGAACTCCCGGACGTGGTACGGGTCGACGAGTGGGACGAGCTCTCCGGGCCGGACCGCGCCGCGTACGCCGCCGCCGTCGCCGAGGGCAACTTCATGGCGATGCGCCGCGCCGCCTACGCCGATCCCGCGCACTCGGCCAAACTGCGCCGCCTGCGCGAACTCGTCGCCGAGGCCGCCGAGTCCGGGCACAAGGTGGTGGTCTTCTCGTACTTCCGGGAGGTGCTCGCCGCCGTGCACGGCGCGCTCGGCGCAGCCGTCACCGGCACCGTCGCCGGATCGCTGCCCGCCGAGGCGCGGCAGGAACTGGTCGACGCGTTCACCGCCGCCGACGGCCACGCCGTGCTGCTCTGCCAGATCCAGGCCGGCGGGCTCGGCCTCAACCTCCAGGCCGCCAACGTGGTGATCCTCTGCGAGCCGCAGCTCAAACCGACCCTGGAGGACCAAGCGGTGGCCCGCGCCCAGCGGATGGGCCAGATCCGCCGGGTCCGGGTGCACCGGCTGCTGGCCGCCGACAGCCTCGACCGCCGCCTGGTCGAACTGCTCCGCGGCAAGGCCGAGTTGTTCGACCAGTACGCCCGCCGCAGCGACCTCGCCGAGGCCGCCCCGGAGGCCGTCGACGTCTCCGACCGGGCACTCGCGGTCCGGATCGTCGAGGACGAGCAACTCCGCCTGGCCGGATCGGCCGACCGGCCCGCCGGGGCGGTGAACTGACGCTCCGTCAGATCCGCACCAGCATCTTGCCGGTGTTCACGCCCGCCAGCACGCCGAGGAACGCCTCCACGGTGCGGTCGAAGCCGTCGAGTACCTGACCGGAGCGCAGCTGCGGGGGCGACAGGTCGTACAACTCCTGCTGCGCATCCCGGTGCTGGCGGATCAGGAAGTCCTCCGGGCGGACGCTGCGGCCCACCCGCTCGAACAGTTCGCCCGGCGCGGCGGCAGCGCCGACGCCACCTCTCCATCCATATGCGGGCATTCCGTTTTTGGGAAGCTCGGACACGAGCAGCCAGCCAACGGCAACATAAGGGGCAAACGAAGCGCCGTGCAAGATCGTGAAATCAACGTGACAGGGGAGGCGACCATGACGGTACGGTTCGTGGGTATCGATCCGAACACTGGCACCGCGAACAGCCCGACGGTGTGGGTCGACGACGACAACGGCGACATCGTCCTTCAGGGCTACACCGCAAACGAAGAACTGATCACCCAAGTACTCGCCGCCGGGCACGGTGCCGACCACGACAACGTCATCCCGGCACACGAGACCGTGATCCACATCCCGGCCCGAATGGCGCCGCTACTCAGGAAGGCTTGCGATGACGCAGAGCGTGCCGCAACCGCCGAACTTCATTGAGCAGTTGCAAGCGGTAGCCCGCTCCGCCGTCCATTTGGAGATGCGTGATGCTTACGGTGTAGCCGACGAGGCCACAGACTTCGAACGCTGGCAACGCACCGGAGAGCGCGACGTCGACCCGTCCTCGCCCTACTGGGGCCCCTGGGTAGCCATCGTCTCCGAACTGGTGAACCGAGGTGTTGCTGTCCGGAGGGCCCGTATCGTCAGCGAGCCGGTCACCGACTACATCCGTTACGAACACGCGGGCACGGGGGTCAACCTCGCAGCCGGTGAACAGGTCCGCTGGCTGCCCCGCCGCGAAGCGTCCGACATCGCGCTGCCCGGTAACGACTTCTGGCTTCTCGACGGCCGGATCGTTCGTTTCGGACACTTCTCCGGTGACGGCGAATACCTCGGTGAGACCTTTACCGAGGACCCGACGGTAGCTCAGCTCTGTGCGTCAGCTTTCGAAACGGTGTGGGGGCGCTCCGTTCCACACGAAAAGTACGCGGTCTGACCTACCCGACCGGACGGCCAGCTCATGCCCCTCTCACCCTCCTCCACAGCACAGGCAGCCCGGGAAGCGGTCGCCAAGCGGCTGCGAGACCTTCGCCAGGATGCTGGGCTCACCGGGCAGGAGCTGGCCGCCCGAACCGGTTGGAGCGGGTCCAAGGTCTCCCGAATCTCCAATGCCAAGACACCAGCCTCCGACGACGACATCAGGCAGTGGTGTGTGGCTTGCAACGCCGAGAACCAGGCCGCCGACCTGGTCGCCGCCAACCGCGCGGCCGACGAGATGTACGTGCAATGGCGCCGCGTCCACCACGACGGCATGCGCCGATCGCAGGAGGAAACCACCACCCTGTTGAAGCACACCCAGTTGTGTCGTAGCTACTGTTCCAACGTCGTCCCCGGAATGCTCCAAACCCAGCGGTACGCCGCAGCGTTGCTGCGCACAATCACGGACTTCCAGGGCACCCCGAACGATGTGGAAGCCGCTGTGGAGGCCCGCCGCGAACGCTTCGACCTACTCCGAGCAGGCGGCCACCGGTACTCGTTCATCCTTGAGGAGACCGTCCTCCGCTACCGGTTTGGTGATGAAGCCGCCATGAGGGAGCAACTCGAAGTCCTCCTGTCAGTGATGGCTCTGCCTACTGTCGCTCTCGGCATCATCCCGAACACAGCCCCTCGAACGATGTGGCCCCTCGAAGCATTCCTCATCTTCGACGATCAGCGGGTGATGACCGAGTCCCTTTCAGCCGTGGTCAACGTCACCGCCCCCAGCGAAGTCGCAGTCTACGACAAGGCGTTCCGCCTGCTGAGCGCTATGGCCGTCTACGGTGCAGCTGCCCGAGGCCTGATCGGGGCAGCAGTTCAAGCCCTCGGGTGACAGCCGTGCAAACCCGTGCAACAAGATGGATCCGCCCACGCCGCTACTCCTAACGTCGTGTCAGGCAGGAAGGCCTGACGGACGAACGGGAGCGACCTCCATGGAGACTCCTCCGCAGCGGCCGCCGTACCCCATCTCCACCGCAAGACTCACCATCCGTGTCAGCACGGTGAAGCCCGACGCCACCCCCGCATCCTCCGGTCGAGCACCTCGTCCGAAGAGTCGATCGCGGCCCACCACGGCCGTTCCATGATCACGTGGCCGGTGTGCCGTTGCCCGATGTGCGGCGGGTGGCCCCAGGTGGAGCCGCCAACCCTCCGTGCAGCAGCCCCCGAGCAAGACCGACGCCGCGAAGAGCAGCTCGCCAGCAGCCGATAGAAAGTCAACTCTCATGTTGCAAAACACAGTTAAGAGAAACGACCGCCTGAAAAGCCGACTCGGCTGCGCGGTATTTCGTCACACTGAAGACCAACGACCCGGCCGACCCACGCAACGGATTCGGTCCTGATGGTAGAGACCGACTACGCGGCCCGACCGGTCCTCCCCGGTGGCCCGGCGCACCCCGACGAACTGATCGGCGACGCCGCCACCCCGCAACACCCCTGAACTCCCGCCCCGGCCGCCGATCTGCCAAGAACCCGGCCGGAGCGGGCCCGCACCACCGCACAGTCCGAACGCCAACCGGCGTTCCGAACACGCACGTTGCGAAGGAGACACCAGTATGACGACCCCCGCTCCCACCCAGCGCCCGCCCGGTGACACCGGCCCCGGTACCACCGTCGCCGTCACCGAGCCGATGATGCCGACCATGGCGGGCAAGCGCGGCGACGGCAAGGGCGGCGTCGACGGGGACAAGAAGCAGTCCCCCAGGGAGTCCGACGGCCAGTGGTCCAAGCCCATCAAGAAGTGAGTGCCAACTGATGGACAAAAACGCACAGTTGCTGACCGGCCTTGTGATGGCCGGCGCTCTGGGCGAGGGGTGGCGGGGCGCGTTCGAGCGCGCCCCGCGCTCTTCCTTCATCCCGGACGCGGTCTGGGCGCCCGACGACGACAGCCTCACCGGATATCGCCGGATCACCCGCCACGACGACCCCGCCGCCTGGTGGGCGCTGGCGAACGCCGACGACGTCGTCGTCACCCAGCTCGACGACGGAGCCGACGGCGGACCGGGCACCGCGACGTCCTCGGCCTCCATGCCCTCCCTGGTCGCCACCATGCTCCGCCACCTCGACGCCGCCGACGGAAACACCGTCCTCGACATCGGCACCGGCACCGGCTGGACCAGCGCCCTGCTGTCCGCCCGACTCGGCGACCAACGCGTCACCACCATCGAAGTCGACCAGGCGGTAGCCGCAGAGGCCGCTCAGCGGCTCTCCAAAGCCGGGTTCTCCCCGACCCGCGTCGTCGGAGACGGCCTCGACGGCCACCGCCCCGACGCGCCGTACGACCGCATCCACTCCACCGCGGCCGTCCGACATGTTCCCCGCGCCTGGATCGAGCAGACCACCCCCGGCGGCATCATCGTCACGCCCTGGGGCACCCCGTACGCCAACGCCGGGCTGCTGCGCCTCCTCGTCGGCGAGCGCGGCGAGCCGTCGCACGGCCGGTTCGTCGACAACGTCAGCTTCATGTGGATGCGCGCCCAACGGCCGCACCAGGTGGTGGAACTCGCCCACCCCCCGGAGCACCAAAGCGCTTCCGCCATGGATCCCGCCCTGGCGCTCGACGACGTCGACACCGCGTTCGCCATCGGTGTCCGTGTCCCCGGGGTCCGCTTCGAGCACCGCTGGAACCGCACGGATCCGACCGGCACCTACCGGATGCACCTGTCGGACGGCGCGGGCTCCTGGGCGTCCGTCCGCTACACCGACTGGGACGCCCCGGACGCCGTCCGCCAAGCCGGCCCCCGCCGCCTGTGGGACGAGATCGCCGCGGCCCGCTCGTGGTGGCTCGAAGAGGGCAAGCCGACGCTGTCCCGGTTCGGCGTCACCGTGGCTGCGGACGGCACCCAGACCGTCTGGCTGCACGACCCCGGCAACGTCGTGGGCTGACCGGCCCGCGCCCCGGCGGCGGTCGTGCGACCGGGCGGGAGTCGGAGGGAAAGGGGGAGTCCCGCCGCCCGTAGCGGGGGCGCCCGGTCCGGGAGAGAACGAGGTGGACCGGGTGGGCGGCGGGACACGGAGTGACGAACCCCGCCACAGAGTCTGCGGGTCTCCGCTCACGTTCCGCTAACGTCCCGCTGACGTGCGCAAACGCGCATCCTCCGGGCCCGACTTGACGGGTGGTCGAACGGCGGGGGAGGGTACGCCGGGGCGGCCCGCGCGGCCGTTCGGGCAGGCCGGCAGGGGAGCGGACGGGGGGAGCGGTGCGGGCGCTCACCGAGGTGCGGGACGAACCGATGACAGCCGACGGGCTGGTGCTGCGCCGACCGCGCCCCGACGACGCCGCCCTGGTCCACCGGGGCACCCACGACCCGCTGGTGCGCGAGTTCCTGCAGGCCGTCGTCCCGCACCGGGACACCGCCGCCGCCGAGAAGTGGCTCACCGACATCCCCCCGATGCTGTGGGAGACCGGCCGGGCCGCCTACTTCACCGTCGAGGCGGCGGAGTCGGCGGAACCCGTCGGCTGGGCCGAACTGGTCGCCTTCGACCCGGAGCGGGAGCGCGCCGAGGTCGCCGTCTGGCTGCTGCCCGAGCACCGCCGGCTGCGCACCGCCAAGGCCGCGCTGCGCCTGGTGTGCCGCTTCGGCTTCGAGCGGATCGGCCTGCGCCGGATCGACGCCTACGCCGCCGCCGACAACATGCCCAGCCAGCTCACCGGCGCCGCGATCGGCTTCCGCCGGGCCGGCTACCGCCCGGCGCTGTTCCGCAGCTCCCGCACCCACCGGCTGCACGACGCCGTGCACGCGACACTCGTACCGGAAGACCTCTGCTGACCCCGGGGCTCCCAAACTCCCCGCACCGAACCAGGAGTGACACCATGTCAGGAAGCGTACGGCTGGAAGACGGCAGCCGCGGCGAACTGCTGATCACCGCCGACGGCACCTTCCGCGCCGCCCGCGCCGACCACGAGCGCACCGGCCGGATCGACTCCGCGCTGATCCGCCGCGTCCTCGCCGGGACCGGCCCGTACCCCGCCCCCGCGCCCGACGGCGCCCCCGCCACCGGGCGGCGGCTCACCGTCCAGGGGCAGCCCGGCCAGCCCGACCGGCAGTGGACCGACGGCACCGCCGCCCCGTCCCCGCCGCCGCCGCGGTGCTCGACGCACTGCTCGGACAGGTCCTCGGCGAGGCCGCCGGCCCCGCCGCGCTGCCCGCCGCACTGGCCCGCACCGAACCCACCACCGGGACCGCCCGCAGCGCCGCCGCCGTCGGCACCGTGGCGGGCCGGGCCGCGTACGCCCTGGTCGAGGCGGGCGGCGCGTTCGGCCTCACCGCGCTGGACGACGCCGCCCCGCTCGGCGGCTCCGACGCCGACGCCGGGCTCGCCCCGACCGCCGTCGCGCTCGGCGAGGCGGGCGGCCGCTCGCTGTTCGCGGTCGGTAGCACCGACGGCTCGGTCCAGGTCTGGGACGCCGCCACCGGCGACGTCGCGCACGGCACCACCGGCGGCGAGGGCGCCCAGGCCGTCGCCGCACTGGTCTGCCGGGACATCCCGGTGGCGTTCTCCGCCGGGCAGGGCGGCGACCTGCGGGCCGTCCGCGCCGACGACGGCCGGGTGCTGGGCAACCTGCCCGCCGGCGGCCGCGGCGCGACCGTGCTGCGCGCCGCGCACTGCGCCGGGGTCGACCTGCTCGCCGCCGCGTCCCCCGACGGCACCGTCCGGGTCTGGGACGCCGGAACCGGCGAGCTGATGCACCTGCTGGTCGGCCACCGCGGCGAGGTGCTGGCGCTGGCCGTGCTCACCGTCGACAACCAGGCCGTGCTGGCCTCCGCCGGGCAGGACCGCCGGATCCGGCTCTGGGACCTGGCCACCGGCCAGCCGGTCGCCGAACTCGACGGCCACACCGGCACCGTGACCGCCCTCGCCTTCACCACCCTGGCCGACCGGCCGGTGCTCGCCTCCTGCGCGCTGGACGGCACCGTCCGCACCTGGGACGTCTACGACGGCCGCCCGCTGCACGGCTGGCCGGCCGGCGAGTGGCTCACCGCGCTGGCCGCCGTCGGGGACGCGCTGTACACCGGCGACGAGACCGGCCGGATCACCGTCTGGGACGCCGCCACCGGCACGCCCGCTCCGAAGGCGGTGCCCGCCGGACGCCCCGGCAGCCCGCTCGCCGCGCTGGCCGTCGGCACCCTGCACGGCCGGCCGGTGCTCGCCTCCGGGTTCGGCGACGGCGCGCTCACCGTCTGGGACGCCGCCACCGGCGGACCGCTCCTCGACCTGCCGGGCGAGGGCGGCCCCGTCCACAGCCTCGACCTGACCGCCGACCTGCTGCTCTGCGGCACCGCGGCGGGCGCCGTCCGCAGCCACCGCCTCACCGACGGCACCGCGCTGCCGCTGCCCGTCCCGCACGCCGGGCCGGTCGCCGGGATCGCCTTCACCCCCGGCGAGCAGCCGCTGCTGGCCTCCGCCGGGCGCGACGGTGCGATCGCCGTCCGGGACGCCGTCACCGGCGCCGACAGCCGCCGGTTCGCCACCGGGTGCGGCCCGTTCACCGCGCTGGCCGCCACCGTGGCGGGCGGCCAGCCGATCCTGGCCACCGCCGGGGAGGACCTGGTGGTGCGGCTGTGGCACGCCGGCAGCGGCGCCGCCGGGCCGGTCTGCACCGGGCTCCCGCAGGCCGCCGAGGTGCTGTCGTTCGCCGTGCTCGGCGGCCGCCCCGCGGTGATCGCGGGCGCGGGCGACGGCACCGTCCTGGTCTGGGACGTCCAGGACGGCAGCCGCACCGCCGAGTTGGCCGGTGGCGGCGCGGCCGTCCGGGCCGTGGTCGGCCGCGAGTTCGACGGCGAGGGGCTGCTTGCGGCCGGGGACGCCGCCGGGACGCTGCGGCTGTGGCACCTGGCCAGCGCGTCCCTGCTCAACGAGGCCGTGCTGGACGGCACTCCGCTGGCCATCGACCTCGACGAGGCGGGCCTGCGGATCGTCACCCCGGCCGGAGCGGTCACGCTCTGATCGGAATCCTGCACGGAACATTCACGATCGACCCGGAGTGAACACTTCCGGTCTTTACTTCCCTTGCAGGTTCATGTCGTGAATTTACCTGTTGCATGCCTTTCGGTTCCCGCCGCGACGCACGGGCGTGCCAGGATCGTGCCGGGGTGACGCGTTGTCACCCCGGCACGCCCACCTGGCCGGGAGCGCTCCCAGGGGCGGGTTAGGGTGGCAGCGGAACGGGCCGGTGCGGGCATGACACGGGCGCGTCCGGGCCGCCTCGGCCCGGCGGACCCCGCATGCCCCGGCGCGGGTCGTCGGCACGGGTGCGTGCCGACCGGGGGCGGTGGAGTGCGGAGGGCGCGCAGATGGCTGACGAGACGGTCTGGATCGACCTCGACGAAGTCGAGGCGGCGGCCAAGAAGATCCTCGGGCTGCTGGACGAATTGAACGGACCGGCCAACAAGTTGGCGGCCAAGGTGAAACAGGTCCAGGAGTCCGTCTACGGAACCGACCTGGTCGGCAAGGCCCTCCAGGGCGGCAGTTCCTCGGTCGGCGGCCTCGCCCAGCACCAGGAGCAGGTCCTGGCGGGCATCCAGGCGCTGATGCAGAACGCCACCGCGGTCGGGGAGAACCTCCGCACGATGGCCGCCCGGCACCGCGCCAACGACGACCAGCAGGCCACCTCGCTCGGCGGGATCACCGACACCGGCGCCCTGCCGGCCGACCCGCAACTGGCCGGCCTGGGCACCGCCTCGGTCGGAACGGTGACGTCCGCGCAGGACCAGCCGCTGCTGGCGCAGACGCTGCCGATGGACGACTCGGCCACGGCCACGCCGCAGTACGCGCCGATGGGGCGGCTGCTGCCCACCGAGACGGTGGAGGCCACGCCGGAGCACGCGCTGCGCGGACGGCTGCTGCCCACCGAGGGCACCGAGGTCCTCCAGGCGACGCAGGCCGACCTGGCGACGCCCAGGCTGCACGGCACGCCCCTGCAGACGGCCGCGGACACCCCGGCGCACCAGGGGACCCCCGCCTCGCCGCCGCCCATCGAGGGGCTCGGCAACCTCAACCCGGACAGCGACTTCCAGGACACGGACGCGCCCACGCTCGACTACAACACCCCGCCGCCGCTCTTCATGGGGCCGGGCGTGTGGACGCCGCCGGTCGCCTGACGCCGCCGCCCGACGCCGCCTGACGCTGTCGGGCGGCCGTCCGTCCGTCGCCCGTCCGTCCGTCGCCCGTCCGTCGCCCGGCTGCCCGGCCGTCCCGCCGCAGGGCCCCCTTCCGACCTCGACCGCACCCCTCCGGAGACCCGTCGCCATGATCGAGCTGCCCGCAGACCTCGCCGAGGTGCTCAAGACCGTCCAGAGCAACGAGCTCGGCGCCGACATCACCTTCCCCGACGGCGACGAGGAACTGCTCGCCGACCTCGGAGCCGCCTGGGCCGCCTGGAACGAGGTGGCCGACAACCACGTCGTGGCGATCGTCGAGGCCGCCCAGCGGGCCATGGCGAGCATGTCCGGGCCCGCCGCCGACAGCTTCTCCCAGTACCTCCGGAAGTTCGCGGGCGGCGAGGGCTCGCACGTCACCACCACCCTGCAGTCGGGCCACCTGGTCGCCGCCTCGCTGCAGAACGCCGCCCAGACGGTGGGCGACGCCAAGACCGAGATGATCCGCGAACTCCAGTACGCCAAGGACTACATCGCCGCCCACCCGGCCGGTAAGCACGACGACATCGCCAAGTCCGAGGGCATCAAGCAGGCCGCCACCCTGTACCACCAGTACGTCAACGGCGTCGGCGGCCACGTGGACACCATGCTGCGGCAGAACGCCGACCACATCACCGACATGACCGGCATGGCCCAGACCTGCTCCCTCAACGGAGCGACCGCGAACGGCGGTTCGGGCGTCGGCGGGGTCGGCGGCAGCGGCCTGGCGGGCGGCCCGGGCGGCATCGGCACGATGAGCGACTCGGGCGGGAAGGTGCCGCCCGGCGGACTGTTCGGCACGGGCGCCGGCAGCGGCCTGCCGGGCGGTGCGGGCGGCCCGGGCGGCGGTGCGGCCGACGGGTCGGCCTTCTCGCTGCCCGGCCTGGACGGCGGCGGCGCGGGTGGTGCCGGTGGCGCCGGTGACCCGTCCGCCTTCTCGCTGCCGGGCCTGAGCGGCGGCGCCGCAGGTGGTGCGGGCGGCGGCGGTGCGGCCGACGGGTCGTCCTTCTCGCTGCCCGGTCTGGACGGCAGCGGGTCGTTCGGCGGCAGCGGGTCCTCCGGCGGTAGCGGGTCGTTCGGTGGCAGTGGGTCGTTCGGTGGCAGCGGTTCGTTCGGCGGCAGCGGTTCGTTCGACGGGAGCGGCTCCTCGGGCGGCGGCTCCGGCGGCTCCAGCCTCGCCCCCTTCTCGCTGCCCACCCCCAACCTGGCCGGTTTCGACTCCGGTTCGGGCTCCGGCGGCGGCGCGCCCGTCTTCAGCCCGACCTCCACCGGCTCCGGCGGCCCGCTCAGCCTGGCCGGGCTGGGTGACCTCGGCGACCTCGGCACCAGCGGGACGTCCACCGCCGGCTACACCCCGGGCGGCAGCGGCTACACCCCCAGCAGCATCGGCGGCAGCACCGGCAGCCTCGGCACCGGCTCCATCGGGAACCTCGGCAGCACCCTCGGCAGCACCCTGGGATCGCTCGGCGGCGGTGGGGGCGGCGGTTCGAGCGCCGGCGGCCGGGCCGGGCTCACCCCGTTCGGCGGGGCGGGCGGCAGCCCGTACGGCCTCGGCGGCGCCTCCGGCCGCACCCCGGCGCGGGCGGCAGCGCCCTGGCCGGTCAGGCCGGCGGCGTCCGGGCGGGCTCCGCGGGCACCGCCGCCGGAGCCGGCGGGTCGGCGCGGGCGCCGCCTCCGGAGCCGCCGGCACGGCTGGTCGGAGCGGCGCCGCGGGCGCGGCCGCCGGTGGCCACATGCCCGGCGCGGGCGGCGCGGGCCGGGGCGGCGGCGGCAAGGACGGCAAGCACGGCAACCGCTTCGTCAGCCCCACCCGCTTCGGCGGCGAGGAGGACGAGGAACTGCACGGCGACGCCGGCATCCTCGGCCGGGCCGCCGACGTCGACCCGCGCGACCGCCACTGGCACCGGGCCCGCCGCCGCTGGCTCGACGACGCCCGCGCCGACGGCGCCTTCACCACGTCCGAGCCCGAAGCGGCCGCCACCGTCGCCGCGGCCGGACCCACGAGCGAGAGCGAGGTCCTCAACCAGCTCGCGGGCGTCCTGCTCGGCGGCGGAGCGACCACTGACCCGGCCGCCACCGACGGCACCGAGGCCGGGGCCGCCCCGAGCGGCGAGGCCGCCTCCGGTCCGACGGCCCGCCAGGACACCGCCGCCACCCCCGAGACCGCCACCGGCGCGACGTCCGCCACCGACCGGGCCGAGACCTCCGGCGGCCGGGACGACGACGCCTACCTGGAACGCGCACGCAGCGCCGCGGCCCGCCGCGGCCACCCCGACGCGCCCGAGGCCACGACCGCACCCGCGGCGGCCGGGGCCGCGGCGGCGGCCCCGGAGCGGGCCCCGCTCCGGGAGGAGGGCGGCTACCAGGTGCCGAGCCCGTTCCTGCGCGCCGCCCTCTCCCGCCTGGCCGCGCCCGCCGCGGACTGACCGCTCGGCAGTCGTCGCCCGCACTGACGGAGGAACCCCATGAGCAACGACGAACAGGCCCCGTACGTCGAGGCCGCGCGCATCGAACCCGACCGCGAGGTCCACCGGGTGCCCGTGGCCCCCGTCGAGCCCGAGCCCTTCCGGGTCGGCACGGCCGTCCCGGACAGCATCCCCGCACAGCCGGTGCAGCCGGTGCAGCCGTTCGAGTCGGCGATGCAGCCGGTGCAGTCGTTCGAGCGGGCGGCGGAGCCGTTGCGGCCGCAGCAGCGGATGGGTGCTCCGGTGGAGCCGTTCGAGTCGGCGGCGGAGCCCTTGCAGCCGTTCGAGCGGGCGGCGGAGCCGTTGCGGCCGCAGCAGCGGATGGGCACTCCGGTGGAGCCGTTCGAGCGGGCGTCGGAGCCCCTGCGACCGCAGCAGCGGATGGGCACTCCGGTGGAGCCGTTCGAGCGGGCGTCGGAGCCCTTGCAGCCGCAGCAGCGGGAGCGGGCGGCGGAACCGACCGGGCAGGCCGCCCAGAAGGTGGCCGCGCGGACGGCGGCGTCCGGGAGCGGGGGTTCGGGCGGTGCCGGGACGGGCTTCAAGGTGGACCCCGACCAGTACCGGGCGGCCGTCTCGCCGATGCTCGCGGCCGCCGAGCAGGTCGCCTCGCTCTACCGGTCGCTGAACGCCTACCTGCCCTCGTTGGAGGCCCAGAACCCCTGGGGCAACGACGAGTCGGGCAAGAAGTTCGCCGAAGGCGACAAGGGCTACCTCAAGTGCAGCGAGAGCACCATGGCACTCCTCAAGAGCCTGCCCGACGGTCTGAAGGGGATCGCCGACGGCCTCAAGCGGATGGCCGAGAGCTACCAGAACGCGGACGAGAACACCGTCGCCGAACTCGGCGGCATCGAGAGCACCGCGCAGATGCCCGTCGCGCCCTCGCTCCCGTCCTCCCCCGTCCACGTCCCGATCACCCCGGGGATGACCCAGAGCGGAAGGCACTGACCCGATGGCCGTCGAACTCCCGGAGCCGCTCCAGTGGGTCCTGCTGCTGCTGGCCGGCACCCGCTGGCCCGAAGCCGACGAGGACCAGCTCCGCCACATGGCCGAGCACTGCCGCACGGCGGCCGAGAACCTCAAGGACGCCGCGCAGAGCGCCGATTCGACGCTCAAGCGCGCCCTGGACGGTCAACAGGGCGTCGCCGCCGAGGCGTTGGCCGACTACTGGGAGAAGAAGTACACGGTCGGTGAAGGCTCCGACAAGCCCGGTGCGCTGCCCGGCGCCGTCGACTCGCTCAACGGCATGGGCGACATGCTGGAGCAGATGGCCAACTCCGCGGAGACCGCGAAGATCCAGATCATCGCCCAACTCGGCATCCTCGCCTTCGAGTTGGCCACCGCCGAGGCCGAGGCCCCGTTCACCGCGGGCGCCTCGCTGCTCCAGGTGCCGGTGATGATCGGGGCCAGCCGGGTGGTCGTCCAGCAGATCCTGAAGCAACTGCTCAAGGAGACCCTGGAGATGGCGGTCAAGCAGGCCGCCCAGATGGCCGCCATCAACGTCCTCGCCCAGGGCATCGAGCTGGCGGAGGGCCACCGCAAGAGCATCGACATGGGCGAGGTCGGCCACAACGCGCTCGGCGGCGCGGTCGGCGGCGCCTCGGCCCACCTGATCGGCAAGGGCATCGGCGCGGGCGGCAAGAAGATCGGCGCGGAGAGCGCGCTCAACTCGACCGCCGGCAAGGTCGCCACGGGTGCGGCCGTCGGCGTCGGCGCGGACGTCTCCACCCAGCTGATCACCACCGGCAAGGTCGACAGTGAGTCCCTGCTCGGCTCCGGCCTGTCCGGCGGTGCGGGCGCGGGCCTGCACGCGGGCGCCTCCGCGATCAAGAGCCACGGGAACGCCCCCAAGCCGGTCGACACCCCCAAGCTCGACCTCCCCGACACGGCCGGCCACGACGGCCCGCCCACGTTCACCAAGCCCGCCTCTTCCTCCTCCGGCGACAGCGCCTACCGCGGGCCGTCCGGGACGGATTCCGGTGACGGCGGGCACGGCGGCGGGAGCGGAAGCGGAAGCGGAAGCGGGAGCGGGGGCGGCAGCCGGGCGACGGAGACCGCCGGGGCCGGGTCCGGCCTGGGTGCGACCGCAGGCTCGACGCTGGGCGCGGGCTCGTCCGTCGGGCACTCCGCCACGACGGGCGCGGGCGAGTCGAAGGTGAACGGCCTGGTGCCGTTCGGCTCCGACCGCAGCGCCGGGACCACAGCCGGTGCCACGACCGGGGCGACCACGCACGAGACGGCCGCCCCGGCCACCCACGAGCCGACGCAGACGCAGACCCCGCGGACCGTCGCGCCGCACACCGACACGCGGACGTCCACCCCGAGCACCCAGACCGAACCGACGATGGTGCGCTCGGAGCACCCGACGACCGCCCAGCCGCACGAGACGGCGGCACCGCGCGTGGAGCCGGTGGCCCAGACGCACGAGACGCCTGCGCCTCGGGTGGAGCCGGTGGCGGTGCAGCCGCACGAGACGCCCGCGCCGCGTCAGGAGCCTGCGGCCCAGGTGCACGAGACGCCCGCGCCTCGGGTGGAGCCGGTGGCCCAGGTGCACGAGACGCCCGCGCCGCGTCAGGAGCCGGTGGCCGTGCAGCCGCACGAGAGTCCTGCGCCGCACCAGGAACCGGCCGTGCAGCCGCACGAGTCGGCCGTGCCGCGCCAGGAGCCCCCGGCCCAGGTGCACGAGAGTCCTGCGCCGCACCAGGAACCGGCCGTGCAGCCGCACGAGACCCCCACGCCGCACCAGCAGCCCGCAGCGCAGGTGCACGAGATGCCCGCACCGCACGAGACCTCCGCGCTGCACGAGACCCCTGCGCCGCGTCAGGAGCCCCCGGCCCAGGTGCACGAGACCCCTGCGCCGCGTCAGGAGCCCCCGGCCCAGGTGCACGAGACCCCTGCGCCGCGTCAGGAGCCGGTGGCCGTGCAGCCGCACGAGACGCCCGCGCCGCACCAGGAACCGACCGTGCAGCCGCACGAGTCGGCCGTGCCGAATCAGCAACCCCCGGCCCAGTCGCACGAGTCGGCCGCGCCGCCCGCCGGGCACGTCGCCGCGCAGTCGCACGAGACCCCCACCCCGCACGAGACCCCCGCCCCGCACGAGACCCCCGCGCCGCGTCAGGAGTCCGTGCCGCAGTCGCACGAGACCCCGGTGCCGCACCAGGAGACTCCTGCGTCCACGAACGAGAACGCCGCGCCGAGGGCGACCGAGCAGCCTGCCGCTGCCACGCCGACGCAGCAGTCCGGGGTGCCGAACCTGTCGGGTGTGCTGGGCGGTGCCGCGCACCTGGCCGGTGGCGGTGGTACCCATCTGGACGGTGGTGGCACCCGGGCGGCGTCCGCTCCGGCTGCGGCGCGTCCGGCCGGGCCCGAGCAGGTGCCCGGGCAGGTGTTGCCGGACACGGTGCCGGACGCCACGCCGTCGTCGAGCACCACGCCGAACCCGATGGCGGGCGGGGGGTACCTGCCCGGTGCGATGGCCGGTGGCGCGGGCGGTGCCGGACACGGCGGGACCGGTGCGTCCGGCCGCCCGGCGGGGTTCGGGGCCGTTCCGCAGCAGGGCGGTCGCCGGGAGGGCCCGGTGACCGGTCCGGTCCGCACCGAGCCCGGCGGGAGCACCATCCGTCCCGGCGAGGGTCGCGGGGCCGCTCCCGAGTCCGCGCCGCGCCGTTCGGACGACGCCCCGGGCCACCCCGGTCGCCCCGAGTCGTCGCAGGTCCGTGACGAGCACGAGGACGGCACCGGCCGGCCGTCGCACCACGAGGACGCCGTGCCGCGCGAGGACGCCGTGCCGCACGAGGACGTCGTCCCGCACGTCGAGCCGGAGCCGTTGCCGCCGGTGGGCACGCCGGAGCACGGGATCATGCACGACCCGGCGAGGTTCCTCCAGGACAACCTGCTCTCGGTGGACTTCTCCGAAGGCGTGAAGCAGCGGATGCCCGGGTTGCGGCCCGGGCAGGACATCGCGTTTCTCAACGCGATGAAGAGCAGCGACAAGCACTGGTTCACGATGGAGCCGGACCCGGCCGTCGGCCACGGCGGCAAGCCCTCCTACCACCTGGTGCCCGCGTGGGAGAAGTACGCGGCGCACTTCGCCGAGCACCCCGAGAGCTTCCCCGGACTCGAACGCTTCCCCGAGCCGCTCGGGTCCCGGCTGCCGCCGCTGAAGGACGACAGCCACTACGTGAAGGGCGCGTACGTGCCCTACGAGGCCAGCGAGCGTCCCAGTGCCGACGACAGCACCATCGGCCACGCCGAGGTCCCGCTGCGCCCGCACCCGGACCTCCCGCGCGAGGGGCTGGTGTTCACCGACGCGATGAACGGCTGCGCGTTCGTGGCCACCGTCAAACCCGGTGAGGACACGTTCACGGCCTGGCACTACCAGTCGTACTCCGCCCCGGAGAACCTCCAGGCCGGCGCCGACTTCCGGCTGGGGAAGACGGTCACCCAGTGGGCCGGACTGCACGACTACGCGGCGCCGCTGCCGCCCGGCCACGCGCCGGCGGCGACCAACATGCTGCGCCACAACGGGCAGGGCTGGGAGCTGGTCAGCCAGGAGACGCACACGAACATCCTCGATCCGCACAGTCCGCCGAGGGTCTCCAAGCAGTCCACCGTCCCGTTCGAGGTCACCGCGCAGACGCCGGAGAACCTCGTCAAGATGACGGTCGACCCGTACCACGTCAGGGCGAAGCAGCAGTTGGGGCAGTTCCAGGACGCGGCGCACGGCCTCACCAAGGGGCTGGACCCGCGGGACCCCTCCGTCCAGACGCTGAAGAGGTTCGTCAACGAGATGAGCGGGCGGCTCGAAGCCCAGGAGCGCCTCGTCGCCGAGCTCCAGCGGCCCGGCAAGACCCTGGGGGACGTCGAGGCCGCCGCGGCCGAGCTGCGGAGGGTGAACGAGGAGAACCAGCAGTTCCTGGACTCCAGCGAGACCCACATCCGGAAGCTGGCCGAGCAGGCGCTGACGGCCTATCCGAACCGGACTCCCGAGACCCTGATCTCGGAGTTCCGGAAGTCGGGCTGGATCGACGTGATGCAGCACGAGAGCACCACCCGGCAGGCCCAGGAGGCCCAGCAGCAGCCCGCTCCCGCCGCCGAGAGCAGCCAACACGGCACCGGGGCGCGGGACTTCGGCTCGCTCCCGTCGCGCCCGGCACCCGCGGCGCACTCGGAAGCCCCGGTGCGCTCGGAGCCCCCGGCGGCCACCGCGCACGGCACCGGTGCGCCCGAACACCAGCAGCCCCGTCCGACGGAGGCCACCGCACCGCCCCGGGACGCCCAGAACGTCCGGGACGCCCAGAACGTCCGGGACCCGCAGGACACCCGGAGCGCCCAGGAAGCCCAGAGCGCCCGGGCCGTTCCGCAGCCGCGCCACGCGGACGGCGACACCGCGTCGCAGCCCGCCCCGGCGGGCAGCCGCAAGCGCGGCCGGGACGAGGACGAGGCCGACCAGCCCGTCCCGTCGGACAGCCGCAAGCGCGGGCGGGACGAGGAGGACGACGACCGGCCCGGCTCCGAGCGCGAGCCGAAGCGGCGCCGGACGCCCTCGTACGAGAACAGCGACGCGGTGATGCAGGACCGCGGCTTCCGGGCCGTCGGCGCCCACGACCCGCTGACGCAGGACCTGGTGAGCCACCTCGGCGGCGAGGCGAAGGCGCACCCGCCGGTGAGCCCCGAGCTGCTCGGGAAGGTGAACCCGCACGCCGCGCCGGTCCACCCGCGCGAGGGCTTCCGGGTCGGCGACGACCTGAACGCCTGCATGGAGAACGTGGAGGCCTACCGGGATACCCACTTCGGCCGTCCCCGGGTCGCCGGTCAGACGCTGCACGGGGACGTGGAGCAGCACCCGGGCAGCACGCTGTGGAAGCGGCACGACGGTCCGGCGCTGTTCGGCGAGGGCGCCACCGCGATCCCGAAGCTGATGGAGACGGTGCGGGCCGGCGGGCCGGGCAGCTTCGCCACCGTGCTCGGCGCGGGCAAGGAGGGCACCGGCCACGTGGTCGCGCTGGTCCACGACCAGGACGGGCAGCTGCGCTGGGCCGACCTGTCGGACCGCACGACCGCCCCCGCGACCGGCGGGCTGCCGGAGAACTTCCGCTCCGACTGGACGGTGTGGGCCTCGGTCGCCGACCCGCACGAGAACAACATCTCGGGCCCGCACGACCCGGAGTTCATGGACACCTACTCCGGCTTCACCCGGCCCGGCGACGAGGGCTTCGGCACGGCCTCCTCGTCCGCGCACCCGCCGCAGGGCGACGGTCAGAGCGGCAGCCGTTCGGACCAGGCGGACGAGGACGAGGACGCGTCCTCGTTCAAGGTCGACGGCCGCAGGACGTTCGACACCATCGACGACTTCCTCGGCGGGTCGCAGGAGTTCCGGGAGCAGCGGGAAGCGCTGGAGAAGTACAAGCGGGGCGAGATGTCGTCCAGCGACACCAACGCGATGCGGGACCAGTACCGGGAGGAGAAGTTCCGGCACGTGGACCTGCTCTCCCGCCAGGCGGACAAGCTGCCCGAGATGCTCGACAAGCTGAACCTGTTGGAGCAGGACGGCGACCGCGAACTGGCCGACCCCACGACGACGCCCAAGCGGGCGATGGAACTCCAGGAACAGAAAGCGCAGTTGGAGACCGCCCGGAAGCGCATCGAGGAACAGCGCCACCGGATGGCGATCTTCGAGCACGAGTGGGCCAACCAGCTGCCGCAGAAGCAGAAACCGAAGGCCGGCGAACTGGCCGCCCTCGCCAGGGCGCGGCAGGACGCCGAGAGGGCGATCCTGCCGGATCGCATCAAGTGGATCGAGGCCGAGAAGGAGCGCAACGGGAAGCTGCTCGAACAGGCCGAGCAGAACCAGAAGGACTCGGTGGACGGGTCCTCCAGCGTCCACGAGAAGCGGGTCGCCGACCTGAAGCAGCGCCAGGACGACCTGGAGAAGGCGGAGACGGAGGCGAGGGCGGCGGAGCAGGCGGCGAAGAAGGCCACCCCGGCGACCACCCCGGCGCGGCCCGGCTCGGTGTTCAAGAACGGCGTGCCCGCTCCGTCCGCCGCGAAGTGGAAGAACTTCGAGGACAGCTACCACGCGGCGTTCGGCTACTCCGACCACGGCCTGGCGACGCAGCAGCCGCACGCCGAGAAGGTCGTCCAGCGGATGGACGGCAGCAAGATCCAGCTGGCCGAGGCGATGGTCAACCGCAACCACGTGATCGCCGACTACATGGTGCACAAGTACGTGACGGCGGCCGTGTTCAAGACCCGTTCGCTGGACCCGGCGGACCGCCCGGCCGCCGCGCACGCGTTCGGAGACTTCGTCGAGGCGATGGCGCCCGACCCGCACCGGGTGTACGACCAGTTCGGCCGGGCGGCCGACAAGCGGCTGGCCGCCAACGGCCAGGAGGAAGCGGCGCTGGTCAAGCGCGACCTGCGGGCCATCACCGACGGCAACCCCGACCTGGTGGGCGTGTACGGCAACCACCGGCTGCCGTCCGCGTTCGACACCAGCGGCATCGACGGCCCCCGCGCCGCGGCCGACGTCCGGGCGAACCTCGAACGCGAACTCGGCCGCAACGGCCTCGACCTGCCCGTCCGCCAGCAGCTCAACGACCTGGCGCGGGTGGTCGACCAGCTGCACCCCGACCGTCCGCTCTCCGACCGGCAGCTCGACGAGGTGCGCGCCGCGGTCGAGCAGGTGCGCCGGAAGGTCGGGGAACAGGCACTGGAGGACCTGGCCCTGGTCAACGGCATCACCGGCCCGCACGTGCTGAGCGAGACGGTCGACGCCCTGCACGCGGCCAAGAAGGACGGCGGCCCGCACACCCAAGCCGCCCGCAAGCGACTGGCCGACCGCCTGGACGACCTGGCGGCCCGCTACGAAGCGGCCGGACAGGACCCGGCCAAGCCGCGCGCGCTCGCCGACGACCTGAAGTTCCGACCGGACCGGGCCACCGGGGACGAGCTGGGCCGCCGCGCCGACGAACTGCTGAGCGAGCGCAAGGACCTGCGGAAGGGGGAGATCGCCCAGCGGCTCCGCGAGTTGCCCAAGCCGAGCAAGCAGGGCGCCCGGGACACCAAGACCGCGCAGGACGAACTGGCCAAATCGCAGCGCGAGGAGACCGAGAGCAGCAAGAAGCTGGCCACGGCGGAGCAGGAGCTCGCCGCGGCGGAGGCCGCGCGGGAGAAGGCCGGGAAGGCCGCGGACGCCGACAAGAACGACAAGGCTGCCGCCAAGCAACTCGCAGCCGCCGAGAAGGAGTTGAAGGAAGCCGAGGAGAAGGCGCGGAAGGCCGAGAAGGCCCTGGATGCCGCCAGGCGGAACCTGGACACCGCCACCGCGGTGGAGGCCCGGGTGAATCAGCTGGAGCAGGAGGCCCTGACCGGCCCCGACAAGAGCACGGCCGGACGGGTCGCCTGGGCGGTGACCGACCTGGAGATGGTCGGCCGGCAGCGCGGCGGCGCGTTCGCACGGGCCGGGGAGGGCGAGAACCACCCCGCCAGCATCTTCGAGCAGGCGCTGACCGCCCACCCCGACGAACTGCCCCCGCTGATCGTCAAGATGACCTCCGCACTGTCCAACAGCGCGTCCAACCTGCGGTTCGGCGACGAGCGGGCCAACAAGTGGATCCAGAACTTCCTGGACCCGCACGTCATCCGCGACCCCGACCTGCTGACCGCCGTCGCCCACGACCAGCTCCCGCCCGAGGTGCTGTACGCGCCGCACACCGCCGACCTGCTCCAGGCGGTGCGCAGCCTGGAGGCGAACGGCCTGGTGCCGCCGGAGCTGCGCGACCTCATGGCCCCCAAGACCCAGGAGGACGTGGAGGCCAAGCGGCAGGAGGCCGAGGAGAAGAACGCTGACCTCCAGCAGAAGCTGGACCTCGGCGAGAAGGTCGCGAAGTCGAACCTCAAGGACCACGGCGCGAGCGTGAACATCGTCGCCAGCGACCTCGGCACCACGACGCCCGGCACCGGGCGGCTGCCGGTCTCCTCGTCCGGCGACCCCTCGGCTCGGGCCGACACCACCCCGCTGTCCGACGACCGGCTCAGCCGTCTCGGCACGGAGGGCCTGTACCGGCCCGACCGGGCGGTACCGCAGCCCGCGTCCGACCAGGACGTGGTGATGGCCGACGCCGACCCGCACCAGGACGTGGTGATGGCCGATGCCGACCCGCAGGGCACGGGGCAGCACACCGGCGCCGTCCCGCCCGCCACGGCAGCTCCGGCCGCCACGGCCGCTCCGGGCGGCCCCGGGGCGGCCAACCGCAAGCGGCGTCGGGAGGAGGACAGCGACAGCGACTCCCAGACCGGCTCCGGGCGCGCCACCCTGCGCCGACGGATGGCCGACCTGACCCTGGCCGACCAGGCCCCGCCGCCCGGGCCCACCGGCCCCACCGGCCCCACCGGCGGCGGCCGCGGCGGCTTCGGCAGCGTCCCCACGGTCCCGCGGCCGCCCGTCGGCACCGGGTCCGGCCCCGAGTCCGGCGCCGAGTCCGGTCCCGTGTCGAACGGGCCGGAGGCGACCCGGTCGGTCGAGCAGCACGGTCCCGAGCCGATGGAGCTGGACACCCCGCCGCACAGTCCCACCGCCGAGCCGATGGAGCTGGACACTCCGCCGGTCGAGCAGCACCCCGTCGACCGGGACGGCGACACGGCGATGCAGGAGCCGACGAACCGGCCTGCGGTGGACCAGCCTGCGGCGGACCAGCCGCAGGGGACCACCGAGCACGGCCGCAAGCGCGGCCGCGAGGAGGACGACGAGGCGCCCGTCGAGGAGCCGGACGCCAAGCGGCGGCGGACCCCCGAGTACGAGAACAGCCAGGCGGTGATGGCGGACCGGGGCTACGAACGGATCGGCCCGCAGCACCCGTTGACCGGCGAACTCGTCAACTACCTCGGCGGCGCACCCAAGTTGCACCCGCCGATGAGCAACTCGCTCCTACAGAAGGTCAATCCGCACCAGGAACCGAACGCTCCCGCGGCGGACTTCCGGTCCGGCAACGACCTGAACGCCTGCCTGGAGAACGTCGAGGCCTACCGGGACACCCACTTCGGACGCCCCCGGGTCTCCGGTCGGACCGAGCACGGAACCGTCGAACCGATCCCCGGCAACACGCTCTGGAAGCGGCACGACGGCCCCGCCCTGTTCGGCCAAGGCCCGGACGCGGTGCAGAAGTTGATGGACCGAGTGCAGGCCGGCGGGCCCGGGACCTTCGCCACCGTGCTCGGCATCGGAGCGCCCGGCAGCGGGCACGGCCACGCGGTCGCCCTGGTCCACGACCGGGACGGCACGCTGCGCTGGGCCGACCTGACCGACCGCAAGGTGACCACCGCCAACGGGGCGATGCCCGACAACTACCGTTCCGACTGGACGGTCTGGGCCTCGGTCGCCGACCCGCACGAGAACAACATCTCCGGGCCGCACGACCCGCAGTTCATGGAGCGGTTCAGCACCTTCGGCGAGTCCGAGCACCCGTCGGACCCGATGGACGTCGACACCTTCGGCACCTCGCACCGCGCCGACCGGGACGCGGACACGGACTCGGACACGGACTCGGACACGTCCTCGATCCGGTCCGAGGACGAGTCGTCCACCGTGTGGCACGACGCGGTCGAGCGGATGTCGGTGTCCGACCGGTCCGAGGACGGGTCGTCCACCGTCTGGCACGACGCCGTCGAGCAACTGCCGGTGGCCGAGCCGCACCCGACCACGACCACGACCGCGCCCGAGTCGCACCCGATCACCCCCGCGCCCGAGTCGCACCCGATCACCCCCGCGCCCGAGCCGCACACCACCCCCGAGCCGCACACCACCCCCGCGCTCGCGGAACCCGTGGTGGAGTTCCCGCCGGTCGGGGCGCGGGTCCCGGTGCGGGGCGACGGCCTCTGCCTGGTCCACTCGCTCGAAGCCAGCGCGCCCGGGCTGGCCGCGCGCCACCCGGAGGGCCTGCAGAACGCCGTCGAGCAGCACTTCGCCCACCTGCGTCCGGAGGACTGGCCCACCGAGGTCGTCGCCAACTACCGCAACCACCTGCTCAGCCGGTCGAACCTGGGGGAGAGCGAGCTCCTGGAGTTCCTCCCGCCCGAGAACCGGCCCGGGTTCGCCGGGCTGCCCGACGACCAGCTGCGGGCGATCATCTCCGACCACCTCGCCGTCAACTCGCCGGACCCGTCGCCCCGCGAGCGGCAGGTCCTGCTCGGCACCGTCCGGGACTGGGCGGGCCGGTGGGGGTCGGACGCGGGCGAGATGCTGCCGGCGGCAGCCGCCCACGCGCTGGACCTGCGCCTGCGGGTGGTCGACCACGACGGCGTCACCCGGGCGGTCTTCGGGCCTCCCGGCGGGACGCCGGTGACGGTCTACCACCGGGGGAACCACTACGACGGCAGCGAGCCGCCGCCGGTCGCCCCGGCGACCGTCCACACCCCGCCCGCCCCGGCGCCGGAGGTGAAGGCCCCGCAGCCGGAGCCCGAGCAGCAGCAGCCGCTCAAGGCGCCCGGGGGCGACGAGCAGCAGCAGCCCCCGTCCAAGGCCCCCGAGGCCGAGCCGAAGCCGGCGGACCAGGAGAAGGAGACCGCCGCCGAGCCGCAGCCGGAATCGAAGCCGAAGCCGAAGCCGCAACCGGAGCCGAAGCCGCAACCGGAGCCGAAGCCGCAACCGCAGCCGGAGTCGAAGCCCAAGCCGATCGCGGGCACCGACCTGGTGGTCGGGCTGACCGAGCACGAGACGGCCGTCCGGCAGAAGGTCATCGACGTGCTGGCCCGGGCCGTGCCGGGTGACCGGGCGGCGGCCCGGGCGTTCGCGGACGCCAACTTCGGTCCGGCGACGCTGCGTCCGATGCTCAGCGCGCTCTCGCGGGGCGAGACGTGGACGGCCCCGTTCGAGGGCAACGGCTGGAGCGGCAGCGTCAAACTGCGCGGCCGGGTCACCGAGTCGACGGCGCTGGGCCAGAAGAAGATCGAGTTCGAGGACGGCGCCGACCGCACCGTGGCGATCGGCACCGGCCGGGACACCGCGTGGCAGTTCAACGTCGGCGCCCGGGCCAGGCAGGCGCGCGGCGTCGGGGAGCCGCAGGAGCTCGTCGCCTACTACCACGACCGCGGCCAGGCCGAGGTCGCCATGGACCTCGGCGGCACGGTGGCGCGGTCGAAGACCAACGAGGAAGCCGACCTGTTCCGGACGACGATGCGCCTGGAACTCGACTTCGACGACCTGAGCCACCGCGGCACCCCGGTGCGCAACGAGTCCGGCGGGCGCACCGAGACGGTGGACCTCGGCCTGACCGTCGCCGTCCCGCAGCGCCCGGAGATCACGGCCAGCAGCGAGCAGCGGGTTCCCCCGCAGCGGCTGCGGGACGGCCGGGTCGGCGGTCAGGAGGTGGTGCTCGACCTCTCGCCGCGCGGCGGGTCGCCCGACCGTCCGCCGGTGGAGGCGCTGCTCGGGAAGGCCGGGACGGCGGCCGCGGCGGAGTTCGGCGACCACTGGCCCGCGCTGCGGGACAAGGTGCTCGCCGAGGTCGACCTCGCCCGGCTCCAGCGCGACCTGAAGAGCATGACGGCGGGCGAGCCGGTCTCGGTCACGCTGACCGACCGGCGCGGCAACCCGGCCGGCACGGTCGAGATCACCGCGCGGGTCGGGGAGTTGAAGCAGGTCGGCACCACCAAGGAGTCCGAGTTCAACATCGGCACCAGCGTGCAGCAGGTGCGCAGCAAGGCCGCGAACACCGGCCACGCGGGCCAGCTCGGGTTCTCGTCCGTGGTCAAGCCGGGGGCCGGCCTGATCACCCCGCCGGGCGTCGCCGGGCGGCTGGGGCGCGACCGGATCACGATCACCGGTGAGGCCCGCACCTCCCAGCTGACCAGCAAGTCGAAGGTGCCGGGCGTCGTCTACGACGGCACCGTCCACTTCGACCTGTCGTTCAACGGCAAGGCGGTGGCGAGCGACGCGGGCGCGGCGTCCGTCCGGCTGCTGGTCGACCGCGCGGACACCGCGGCGGAGCCGGCGAAGGCCGACCCGAAGACCGCGACCGCGCCCGAGGGCACCGCGCCGAAGACGGAGGGCACCGCGCCGAAGACGGAGGGCACCACCCCGAAGACGGAGGGCACCACCCCGAAGACGGAGGGCACCGCGCCGAAGGCGGAGGGTTCCACCGAGCCGCAGTTGCACGAGGTCGTCAGCCCGCCCGACAGCGTCTGGCGCGGCGGCGACGACACCGGCGGGCTGGGCGAGACCGTCGTCGTCCGCGACCTGGAGAGCACGAAGGAGCTGCGCGCCGCCCTGGACACCGCCGGGCGGGCGAAGTTCGGCAAGGAGTGGGACACCGTCCGCGAGCAGGTGATGCGCGGGTTCAGCCAGCCGAACCTGTCCGCCCGGCTGACCGGGATGACCCGCGGCGAGCCCCTGGAGATCAAGGTTCCGGGCAAGGAGCCGCTGGTCGTCACCGCCGTCGCCAGGGTCGAGACGATGACCTACCGCCGGGAGGACGGCAAGGCCGAACTCAACGTGGTGAACGAGACCGGTTCGTTCAGCGTGGATCGTCGGCTGGGGGCGCGCACGA
The DNA here is from genome assembly GCF_013364235.1 of Kitasatospora sp. NA04385. NCBI lineage: Bacteria > Bacillati > Actinomycetota > Actinomycetes > Kitasatosporales > Streptomycetaceae > Kitasatospora > Kitasatospora sp. NA04385. The sequence continues at coordinate 6,485,075 of NZ_CP054919.1, forward strand.
CCATCGAGCAGGGACAGGCCGGCGGCGCGCCGGTCAAGGGCGCGCCGGGCCTGGACCTGACCGCCACCGCGGCCGCCGAACAGCGCCGCCGCTCCGGCGGGCAGGGCCGGCAGGCCGACCGGGTGTACGCCAGCGGCAAGTACGCTGCGCCGCAGGTCATCTACGGCACCGAGCTGGTGGTGGACGTCCACGTCGGCCGGCCCGGCGAGGCGGTCGGCGGTCGGGCCGACGTGTCGGTGCCGGTCCGCGCCGAGGTGGGCATGGACGCCCGGGACACCGTCAAGGTCCGGGCGCCCCGCACCGGGGACGGCGTGGTCGACTTCAAGCGGCCCGCCCCGAAGCCGGACCCGGCGGCCGCCACGGACGGCAGCACGCCGAAGCCGGACGCGGTCACCACGGACGGCAGCACGCCGAAGCCGAAGCCGAAGCCGGACCCGGCCACCGGCACCACCGCGCCCGAGCCGGACACCCGCCCCAAGGCGCCGAGCCGGATGCGCGAGCAGAAGGAGCTGAACGCGTCCTACGTGGTGCACACCCTGAACGGTGCCGACAAGGTGCGTTCGGAGGTGGAGGCCGCGGTGCGCTCGAAGCACGGCGAGCCGTCCGAGGAGGTGAAGCAGCGGATCAACGCGAGCTTCGACCGGGTCGCGCTCAAGACCCAGCTCTCCCGACTCACCCGCGGCGGGAAGATCACCGAGACGGTCTCCGGCAAGACCTGGTCGGCCGAGATCACCGTCCGGGCCCGGCTGGGGGACTCCACCTACCACTCCGGCACGGACAAGTACGAGTTCGAGTCCGGCACCCGGGCGTCCAGCGGCCAGGGCAACCTGCACGACGGCCGCGACCGGGTGGCCGGCGGCGGTCGGGCCAACATCAGGGCGCCGTTCGTCAGCATCCCGGGGGGTTACGCGTACCGGGTGGAGCGCAGCTACGGCCGGGCGACCGAGACGGTGGGGTCGGCCTCGAACCGCGGCAAGCACGTCGAGAAGGCGGCGTTCTTCGACGTCGACACGGCCTACGACGTCGAGGTGAAGTTCACCCAGCTGGGCGTCCCGCACGGGACGGTCACCCGGCAGGTGGACACGGTGGCGCGGGTCGCCGTCCCGGAGCGGGACACCGAGCCGGCGGGGGGCCCGGTCCAGCGGGTCACGACGAAGCAGCCGAAGGGCTTCGTGGAGCACCGGCGCCTGGACTCGTCGGCGATCGTCACCGACGTCCACGCCCTGCCCGACCCGGCGCCGACCGCCCCGGCGACCGCCCCGGCGAGTTCGGCCAACGGCACGACCAACGGCACGACCAGCGGGTCCGCCGGGACGAAGCCGGGGCCCAACCGGCCGCTCGGCGAGTCGATCCTGTCCCAGGTCGAGTCGGGCTGGAAGCCCGGCGGCCTGCGCCTGCCGGGCAGCGGGCGGAAGGCGCGGCCGGGGCTGGAGAGCAACCCGTTCGGCAGCGACTGGGCGGGCATCCGCCGCAAGCTGGACGCGGAACTCACCCCGGACAGGCTCCAGTCCCGGCTCAAGGGCATGACGGCCGGCGACGAGATCGTGGTGCGGCACGGGCGGACCACCGTCCGGATCGGCGCGGTCCTCCGCGACGAGCTGGTGCACCTGGGCGACTCGGGCACCACCGAGTTCAACGCCGGTACCGACGTGCAGCGGACCTTCGCCGGCACCGAGGGCACCGGCACCAGCCACCAGGGCGTGTTCGGCGCGGTGGCCTCCGTCCCGGTGCCGCACGCGCCCGCCGTCTCGGTGACGGGCGGGCTGACCGGCACCGGAGGCCGGGGCCACCAGCAGGTGGACGTCCGGACCCGGAGCACCGCGGCCGGTGCCGCCACCAAGACCAAGACGGACGGCAGCGCCTACCGGGGCGAGGCGGAGCTCCAGTTCACCATCACCCGCAAGCCGGTGGTGGGCACCCAGGTCCACCAGCGGCGCACCGCGGTGATCGGCTACGAGACCATCGTCGAGACCGGCGAGACCGTGCCGGTCACGCCGAAGCCCGCCGCCGGGGACACCGGCACGGCCACCACCGGCACGGTCAACGGGGCCACCACCGGCACGGCCACCACCGGCACGGTCAACGGGGCCACCACCGGCGACGGGCAGCCGCAGACCGTCTCGCTCCGGCCGCCCGCGGCGGAGACCGTGCAGGTCCCGCCGGAGCGGATCTGGCAGACCGGCCTGCGCGACACCGACGTCCTGCGCTGGCTCGGCGACGTCGGCGGCGTCCAGGACCTGGTGCGGCTGCGCGGCCCGCAGTACTTCGGCGCGTCGACCTGGCAGAAGATGGAACCCCAGGTCGGGCAGATCACCACGCACAGCCACCTCTCGGCGCTGTTCGGCAGCGCGAGCCAGGGCGCCGAGGTGGCGGCGACCGTCCCGACCAACAAGGTCACGTTCAGCGGCGGGAAGGGCGTGGAGGTGGGGGTGAAGGTCGTCTCGCTGGAGAACCGGTCGAGCGGGAAGGCCGACGTGGCCCCGGCCAACACGCTCTCCTCCGGCGGCGTGCGCAACGACTACGCGGCGAACAACGCGGGCGTCCTGGGCGAGGTCGGTGCCAGGATCACCGGCGATCCGACCTCCAACAGCCCGGCGCTCGTCGGCGGGGCGGCCCGGTTCCGGCGGGACGGCGGCGCGCACGGCGACTCGGGCCAGGTGATCTCCAACGCCAAGTACTCCGACGACATGGCGCGGTACACCGGCTACGCCGAGGTCGACGTGACGTTCTTCGACGGGGACGGGAAGCGGGTCACCGAGAAGGGCGTCGTCCCCTTCACCGTCGACATCCCCAAGGCGGAGACCACCGCCAAGGAGGTGCCGGGCGACCACCACCTGGCGTTCACCCCGGAGCACCGGGGCGGCGAAGCGCGCCTGAGCGAAGGGGCGTGGCGGCTCTCCGAGGTCGAGCGGGCCCTGACGCCGGACGCCGCCGACCCGTCGGCCGGTGGAACCCCGTCCGTCCCCGCCCGCACGCCCGCCCGGTACGAGCACCTGATGGGCACCGCACGGCTCGGACGGGCCTTCGCCGACCGGGAGTTCACCGCGGGCACCGACACCGGCGCCGCCCGGATCAGGGCGGCCCACCGGCTGGTCGAACTCGCCGGCGGCACCACGACCGGCACCTCCGCCCTGCTCGGGGACCTGCTCGGCACCCCCGAGGGGACGGCGCTCAAGGCCGAGGAGGTGCGGAAGGTGGTCGACTACGCGGCGCGGAAGGGCGCCGAGGGGCCGATCACGCTGGACGACCTGGTCGCCGGGGCGCAGGACGGCTGGCCCGAGCGCGAGCCGTACGAGATCCACCGCGGCACCTGGACGGACGGCGGCCCGGCCAGCGAACTGGTCACCGCCGCCATGGCGGAGGTCGCGGACGCCGCCGGCCCGCTGCTGGGGGGCGGGGCGTCCGCGACCGGGCAGCTCCACCTCACCGTGGCCGGCGAGGGCCCCGAACTGCCGCTGCGCCGGGTCTTCGACCTGAACGGCGGCCCGGTGGCGGAACAGATCCGGACGATCGAGGGGGAGACCTACCTCAAGCCGGGCAACCGGCCGAACGAGGTCACCGTCCGGCTAGCCACCCGGCCCGGCACGGGGCAGGACTGGGACTACCGGATCACCGCCCGGTCCGACCGCAGCCGAGAGCTGACGGTCCGTCAACTCGCGCCGGGGGAGGGGAAGTCGCGCGACCAGAAGGTCCAGGCCGAGGTCGACGCCCGCACCGCCGGGCTGGCCCGGTTCGTCGCCGACCGCACGGGGGCGCCGGAGGGGGATGCCTGAGCCGCCCGGCCTTACCGGTTCAGGGCCCCGGTGGCATGCACCGGATAACGACCGGATAACCTCCCTGACCGGACGAGGCACCACGATGGGGGGTACACGGTGAGATTCCGGCTGCTCGGGGCGGTCGCGGCGGACGGCGCGGACGGCGCGCTCCCGCTCGGCCCGGAGAAGCGGCGCAGCCTGCTCGCCCTGCTGCTGCTGCGCCGCAACCGTGCCGTGTCCGTCGCCCAGCTCACCGAGGCGCTCTGGGTGGACGAGCCGCCCGCGAACGCCCGCACCGTCGTGCAGAGCCACGTCTCCCGGCTGCGCGCGGTGCTCGCCGAGGCGCACGCCGACCGGCACGGTGTCCGGCTCGCCACCGCGGGCGACGCCTACACCCTGCACCTGCCCGAAGGGCTGCTCGACGTCGAGCGGTTCGACGCGCTGGTCGCCGCGGCCCGGGGCGAGCGGCGCTCCGCCGAGGTGGTCGACGCCCTCGAACGCGCCCTCGGCCTGTGGCGCGGCCCCGCCCTGACCGGCACCGTCGCCAGCACCCCGCTGGAGGCCTGGCGGCAGACCCTGGAGGAGAACCGGCTCGCCGCCGTCGAGACGCTCGCCGACCACCTCCAGCGGCTCGGCGAACCGGCCAGGGCCGCCGAACTGCTGCGCGCCGAGACGGTCGCCCACCCCTTGCGCGAGTCGCTGGTCTCCGCGTTGATGCTCGCCCTGTTCCGGGCCGGGCGGCAGTGCGACGCCATCGACTGGTACCACCGCACCCGGGAGTCCCTGGCCGACCGCCTCGGCGTCGACCCGGGCCGGGCCCTGAACGCCGCGTACGAGCGCATCCTGCGCGGCGAGGGCGAGGAAGGTTCCGGGGGCGGGACGGGTGGTGCGGGCGGCGAGCCGGGTGCCGAACCGGTTGTCAGACCGGCCGCCACCGCCACCCCGGCACCGGCACCGGCCGCCACCCCGGCACCGGCACCGGCCGCCACCCCGGCTCCGGCACCGGCTCCGGCACCGGCCGTTCGGGCCGCGGCGGCGCCGAGCATCCCCGCCCAGCGCGCCCGGGCCGGACGGGCGCCGGGCGCGCACCGCCGAGGCCGCCGCCCGGCCCGGCCCGTGTCCGCCGTTCCGGTCGCGGTGCCGGCCGCCGTCGACCTGCTGCCCCGCGCCCCGCGCGGCTTCTACGGCCGGGCCGCCGAACTCGCCGCCCTCGGCGACGCCCTGCGCACCGGCCCGGACGGGGCGATCGCCCTGGTCACCGGCCCGGCCGGGGTCGGCAAGACCGCGCTCGCGCTGGACTGGGCGCACCGGCACGGCGGCCGCTTCCCCGACGGGGTGCTGTTCGCCGACCTCGGCGGGTTCAGCGACCGTCCCGACCGCGAACTCGGCGACGTCCTGGCCGAGTTCCTCGTCGCCCTGGGCACCGACCCGGCGGACCTGCCGCCCACCCTGGCCGGCCGCGCCGCGCTCTACCGGCGGGCCACCACCGGGCGCCGATTGCTGGTGGTGGTCGACAACGCCCGGGAGTCCGAGCAGGTCCGCCCGCTGCTGCCGGCCGGCACCGACTCGGCCGCGCTGGTCACCGGCCGCACCCGGCTGCTCGGCCTGGTCGCCTCCGAACTCGCCCGCCCCGTCCCGCTGTCGGTGCTGCGCCCGGCGGAGTCCGCGGCCCTGCTCTCCCGCGTCCTCGGCCCGTCCCGGATCGCCGCCGAGCCCGAGGCCGCCCGCGAACTCGCCGACCTGTGCGACGGGTTGCCGCTCGCGCTGCGGATCGCCGCCGCCAAGGCCGCCGCCGACCCGCGCCGCGGCCTGGCCGCCGTCGCCGAGCAACTGCGGCACGAGCAGCGCCGGTTGAGCCACCTGGCAGCCGAGGAGATCAGCGTCACCAGCGCCCTGCGGATCTCCCGTGAGCAACTCCCGCCCACCGCCGACCGGTTGTTCCGCGCCCTGGGCCTGCACCCCGGCCCGATGGTCGACGCGCACACCGCCGCCGCCCTCGCCGACCTCGAACACCACACCGCCGCAGAGGCGTTGGAGCAGCTGGCCGCCACCCACCTGGTCACCGAGACCACCGCCGAGCACTACACCCTGCACGACCTGGTCTGGCTGTACGCCCGCCAGCTCGCCGCCGAGACCGACCGGGCCGAGCAGCGCACCGCCCGGGCCCGGCTGGCCGACCAGTACCTGTACGCCGGACTGGCCGCCGCGCAGTGCGCCGAGCCCGGCAGCCGGCCCTGCTGCGAACCGCCCGCCACCAGCCGCCGCCCGCGCTCCGTCCCCGAGTTCGGCACCGTCGAGGATGCCCTGCAGTGGCTCGGCGCGCACCGCGAGACGCTCGCCGAGGTGATCGCCACCGCCGACCCCGAGCGGGCCTGGCGGCTGGTGCTCACCCAGTGGCCGCTGATCCTGCGCCGGGTCCGCGACGGCTGGGTGCCGCAGCTCCAGCTCGCCCTGGAGGCGGCGGTGGAGACCGGACACCCGGACGGCGAGAGCCAGGTGCGGGCGCTGCTCGGCTGGGTGCTGGTCTCCAACCGCCGCCTGCACGAGGCCGCCGCCTGCCTCACCCCCGCCGCCGAGCTCGCCGCCCGGGCGGGCAACCAGGTCGGCCGGGCGATCGCCCTGATCAACCTGGCCGCCGTGCACTCCGAGCTCGCCGACCACGCGGCCGCCGGGGCCGGCCTCGCCCAGGCCCTGCAGATCGCGCTGGCCGCCGACCACCCGCACACCGTGGCGCTCGCCCTCCAGCACCTCGCCCGGCACCACCTCGACGTCGGACGCCCGCAGCAGGCCCTCGACCACGCCCTGCACGGCATCGGGCTGAGCACCGGCGAGCGCCCCGACCCGCGCCGCGTCCTGCTGCACAGCGCGGCCGGCGAGGCGCTGTCCGGGCTGGGCCGGCACACCGAGGCCAGGGAACGGCTCACCGCCGCCCTCACCGAGGCCGAACGGATCGGCCACGACGAGGCCACCGCCGACGTGCTGCGCACACTGGCCCGCACCGAGGAGGCCGCCGGACTCACCCAGACCGCCGCCGCCCACCGCCGCCGAGCCGACCAACTCTCCCCGATCTGACCCCCACCCACCCCAACGCCTACCGCCCCACCCCGCCTCAACACCTGCGCCTGCGGGCTGCCTCGGCACTTGCGGCTCCGGCCCGGCTCAACGCCTGCGGCTCTGGCCCGCTTCTGCGCTTGCGGCCCGGCCTGCGGCTCCGGTCTGCCTCGGTGCCTGCGGCTTCGGGTTGCCGTCTTCGTCCGCTTCGGTGCCCGCCGCCAGGCCGGTCGGCTGTCGCCGATCCGAGGTCCGCCCGCTTCGGCGCTCGCGGCTCCGTCCCGCTTCGACGCTTGCGGCTCTGGCCCGGCCTGCCGTTGGCGACCCGCTTCGGTGCCGGCGGCTGCGGGCTGCGGTTCTGGCCCGCCTCAGCGCCTGCGGCTGTGGCCCGGCTCGCCGCTTTGGCCCGCCTCAACCCTTCCGGCTCCGGCCCGCCTCGACACCTACGGCTGCGGCCTGCCGTCCTCGTCCGCTTCGCCGCCCGTCGCCGCCGGGCCGACCGGCTGTCGCCGATCCGAGGCCCACCGCTTCGGCCTGCTTCGACGCTTCCCGATCCGACCCGTCTCGATGCCCGTTGCTCCCGCCCGGTCCGCCGGTGGGACGTTAACCGGGCGCAGCCGAAAGGCAAACCTGTTCGGCGAGGATGGCCGGACGGCCGTGCGCACCTGGCGGACCGTCCCTGAGCCGTTCCCCCGTGCGGCGGGGGCCGCCGGGCGGGTGCGCACGGTTCCGTGGGGCGGTACGACGGTGGGTGGGAGCGCCGGGACGTCCGCCGACGGCCCGGCGGAGCCGCCGTCCCCTGCCCGTCGGGTCGGGACGGGCCCGCCCGTCGCCGGGTCCCGGTGTGGGGCCGGACCCGGCGGCGCTGGGGGCGGCCCGCGCCCGGTGGGACCGCATTGACAGGCTGTCAGCAGATCGGTCTAATGCTGCTTCGGCTGAACGCGCAGCTCACCGGGGGAATCTGCCGTGGGACGTTCCAGGATCGACGCAATGTTCGAACGCGACCGGGCCGCCCGCGGGGCGGGCATCGTGCTCGGGGAGGTGACCGGAGGGCGTGCGGTGGCACGGATGAAGGTGACCGAGGAGATGGCCGACGCGCACGGGATCGGGCACGGCGGGTACGTGTTCCTGCTCGCCGACACCGCGTTCGCCTACGCCTGCGACAGCTACGGGCCGCTCGCGTTCGCCCAGGGCGCGCAGATCACCTTCCTGGCCCCGGCGCAGCTCGGCGACGAGCTGGTCGCGGAGGCCGTCGAACGGACCCTGGCGGGCCGCAACGGCGTCTACGACGTCACGGTGCGGACGGCCGCCGGCGCGGTGGTCGCTGAGTTCCGGGGCCAGAGCACCCTGGTCACGGGGGTGCCGCACAGCGGCTGAGCGCCCGCGCCCCACACCCGTACCCCCCCGCCCGCCCCTCACCGGACTCCGCACCCCGCTGTGCGGTCGGTGTAACCGCCGACCGTTCGTCGCGGAGACAGCGGCGAAATGCGCTCTTCCTACAGTCGCCACAGGCAGGTGCAGGTCGAACGGAAGGGCTCCCGTGGCCGGACAGGTGGCGCAGGACGCAGCGAAGCCGCAGCGACCGGGGACCGAACAGGTCAGGTCGGTCTGCTCCTACTGCGGGGTGGGCTGCGGCCTGCTCCTGGACATCGGCACCGGCCCGGACGGCCGCCGTACCGTGCGCAAGGTCTCCGGCGACCCGGACCACCCGGCGAACCGCGGCCGGCTGTGCACCAAGGGCGCGACCACCGCCGACATGCTGGCCGCCCCGGGCCGGCTGTCCACCGCCCTGGTGCGCACCGTCCGCGGCGAGGACCAGGTGCCGGTGCCGGTCGCCGAGGCGATCGCCGCCACCGGGCGGCGGCTGCGGGCGATCGTGGACGAGTACGGGCCGGACGCGTTCGCGCTGTACGTGTCCGGGCAGATGAGCCTGGAGGCCCAGTACCTGGCCAACAAGCTCGCCAAGGGGTACGTCCGGACCAACCAGATCGAGTCCAACTCCCGGTTGTGCATGGCCAGCGCCGGGACGGGCTACAAGCTGTCGCTGGGCGCGGACGGCCCGCCCGGCTCGTACCGGGACCTCGACCTGGCCGACGTGTTCCTGGTGATCGGCTCCAACGCCGCCGACTGCCACCCGATCCTGTTCCTGCGGATGATGGACCGGGTCAAGGCGGGCGCCAAGCTGATCGTGGTCGACCCCCGGCGCACCGCCACCGCCGCCAAGGCCGACCTGTTCCTCCAGCTCAGGCCCGGTACCGACCTGGCGCTGCTGAACGGCCTGCTGCACCTGCTGCACGCGAACGGGCACACCGACCCGGCGTTCATCGAGCGGCACACCGAGGGCTGGGCGGCGATGCCGGACTTCCTGGCCGACTACCCGCCGGCCAAGGTCGCCGAGCTCACCGGCCTCGCCGAGGCCGACATCCGTCGGGCCGCCGAACTGATCGGCGAGGCGGGGGAGTTCACCAGCCTGTGGACGATGGGCCTGAACCAGTCCACGCACGGCACCTGGAACACCAACGCCCTGGTCAACCTGCACCTGGCCACCGGCACCATCTGCCGCCCCGGCAGCGGCCCGTTCTCGCTGACCGGTCAGCCCAACGCGATGGGCGGCCGCGAGATGGGCTACATGGGCCCGGGCCTGCCCGGCCAGCGCTCCGTCCTGGCCGCCGCCGACCGGGAGTTCACCGAAGGGCTGTGGAACCTGCCGCCCGGCACGCTGCGCGCCGACGGCGTCGGTCGGGGCACCGTCGAGATGTTCCGGAAGATGGCCGACGGCGAGATCAAGGCGTGCTGGATCATCTGCACCAACCCGGTCGCCTCGGTCGGCAACCGGCGCACCGTCATCGAGGGCCTGGAACGGGCCGAACTCGTCATCACCCAGGACGTGTTCACCGACACCGAGACCAACGCCTACGCCGACGTCGTCCTCCCGGCCGCGCTGTGGACCGAGACCGAGGGCGTGCTGATCAACAGCGAGCGCAACCTCACCCTGGCCCGCCCCGCCGCCGACGCCCCCGGCGAGGCGCTCCCGGACTGGCGGATCATCGCCGAAGTCGCCCGGGCCATGGGCTACTCGGAGGGGTTCGACTTCACCGACGCCGAGCAGGTCTTCGAGGAGCTCAAGCAGGCGTACAACCCCGTCACCGGCTGGGACCTACGCGGAGCCTCCTACCCGCGGCTGCGCGACACCCCCGTGCAGTGGCCCGCCGCCGACCCGGACGGCCCCGACCGCAACCCGATCCGCTACCTGCTCCCCGACGGCACCCCGCACTTCCCCACCCCCAGCGGCCGGGCCGCCTTCCACCCCCGCCCGCACCTCGACCCGGACGAACTCCCGGACGACGACTACCCGTTCGTACTGAACACCGGCCGCCTCCCGCACCAGTGGCACACCCTCACCAAGACCGCCAAGGTCGCCAAGCTCGCCAAGCTGAACCCGTCGCCGTTCGTCGAGATCCACCCCGAGGACGCCGCCGCGCTCGGCATCGGCGAGGGCGACGGCGTCGAGGTATCCTCCCGGCGCGGCCGGGCCGTGCTGCCCGCCAGGGTCACCGACCTGGTGCAGCGCGGGAATTGCTTCGCGCCGTTCCACTGGAACGACCTGTTCGGCGAGTACCTGTCGGTCAACGCGGTCACCTCCGACGCCGTCGACCCGCTCTCCTTCCAGCCCGAACTCAAGTACTGCGCCGTCTCGTTGACCAAGGTCCCGACGCCCGCCGCCCTCGCCGCCCCCGCGCCCGCCGTTCCGGTCGCCGCCCCGGACGCCGTCCTGGCCGCCGCCACCGCCCCGTCCTCCGCCGCGGTGTTCGGGCTGGACAGCGCGCCCCCGCCGGTCCTCTCCGAGGGCGAACGCCGGTACCTGGCCGGGTTCCTGGCCGCCATCCCGACCGGACTGCCCGGCGTGCCGGTGCTCCCGGTCGATGCCCCGTTCGACCCGGCGCACGCCCAGTGGGTCAACGGCGCCCTGGCCGGGCTGTACTCACGCACCGCCCAACCCGCGCCGTCCGTCGTCTCGGTGACGACCCGTCAACTGATCGTGCTGTGGGCCTCGCAGACCGGCACCGCCGAGGAGTTCGCCACCACCGCCGTCGCCCGCCTCACCGCCGGCGGCCACCCCGCCGCGCTGCACGCGATGGCGGACACCGACCCGGCCGCGCTGCCCGGCGACGCCGACCTGCTGCTGATCACCTCCACCTACGGCGATGGCGACGCCCCCGACAACGGCGCCGGATTCTGGGACGCCCTCACCGCCGCCGACCCCGCCCGCCTCGACGGCCGCCGCTACGCCGTCCTCGCCTTCGGCGACTCCAACTACCAGGACTTCTGCGGCCACGGCCGCCGCCTCGACGACCGGCTCGCCGAACTCGGCGCCCACCGCCTCGCCCCCCGCGTCGACTGCGAACCCGACTACGAGAGCACCGCCGACACCTGGCTGGACAGCGTGCTGGCCGCCCTCTGCCGGGACGCCGCGCCCGCCGCCCCGGCCCCGCCCGCCCCGACGCCCGCCGCCCCGGCCCCCGCCGCTGCCGCCCCGCGCCGCACCACCACCCCCGCCCGGCTGGTCGGCAACCGGCTGCTCTCCGGGGCCGGTTCGGGCAAGGAGGTCCGCCGCTTCACCTTCGACACCGCCGCCCTCGGCCTCCCGCTCGACTACGCGGTCGGCGACGCGCTCGCCGTCCATCCCGTCAACTCGCCTGCCCTGGTGGACGAGTGGCTCTCCGTCACCGGGCTGCCCGGCGACAGCGCCGTCACCGTCGGCGGCCAGGGCGACCTGCCGCTGCGCGAGGCGCTCGCCCGGCACCTGGACATCACCAGGGTCAGCCCCAAACTGCTCCGCTTCACCGCCGAACGCACCCGCGACGACCGCGAGTTGCGCGCCCTGCTGCGCGCCGACAACACCGACGCGCTGGCCCGCTGGACGTGGGGACGCCAAGCCGTGGACGTGGCAGCCGAGTTCGGCGTCCGGGCGGACGCCCAGGAGTGGGTCGAGGTGTTCGGCCGGCTCCAGCCCCGCCAGTACTCGATCTGCTCCAGCCCGCTCACCGACCCCGCCCTGGTCTCGCTCACCGTCTCCGTGGTCCGCTGGGACAGCCTCAAGGGCCAGCCGCGCGGCGGCGTCTGCTCCACCCACCTCGCCGACGCCGACCCGGACGCCACCGTCCCCGTCCACCTCCAGCGCTCCCCGAACTTCCGCCCGCCCGCCGACCCCGCCACCCCCATGGTCATGGTCGGCCCCGGCACCGGCGTCGCCCCCTTCCTCGGCTTCCTGGAGGACCGCCGGGCCCGCGGTCACCGGGCCCCCAACTGGCTGTTCTTCGGCGAGCAGCACCAGGCCACCGACTTCTACTACCGGGAGGAACTCGCCGCCCACCTCGCCGACGGCACCCTGGCCCGCCTCGACACCGCCTTCTCCCGCGACCAGCGCGCCAAGGTCTACGTCCAGGACCGGATGCGCGAGCACGGCCACCACCTGTGGTCCTGGCTCCAGGACGGCGCCCACTTCTACGTCTGCGGCGACGCCTCCCGGATGGCCAAGGACGTCGACCAGGCCCTGCGCGACATCGCCACCGCCCACGGCGGCCTCAGCCCCGAGGATGCCGCCGCCTACGTCAAGTCCCTGGCGGCGGAGAAGCGCTACGTCCGCGACGTGTACTGACCCGCCCCGCCCCCGATCCGGGCCCGCCTGCTCCGCTCCGATCCGTCCCGATCCGGGCCACGGCTATTTGAACGCGTTCAGGGGTGCGGTAGCGTACTGGTCGTGCGCCACCGAACCGTGGCGTTCATCCCGGTACGCCCGCATGTCGCCCGGTCGCGGCGGGCCCAGCACACGCACCAGAACGGGGGCACAGCCATGCCCGGAAGCGGATTCGGCGAATGGGTGGCGGAGTTCGAGGCGGAGCGCGCCCGGCGGGAGCGGACCGCGGACCCGCGGTGGGAGCGGGGCGCCGAACTGCCCGCGACGGTGGCCCGCAGCCTGCAGAAGTTCCAGGTCGGCGAGAGCGGCGACGGCGCCAACCTGCGGACCAAGGCCGACCAGGCCGGGGACGGCGCCTACGCGGCGGCGGTACGGCTGTTCGTCGACGAGGAGCGCAACCACGGGCGGCTGCTCGCCGAACTGCTCGGCGCGGCCGGCGTCCCGCTGCTGGACGGCCACTGGAGCGACGGGATATTCGTCCGGGTGCGCCGACTGCTCGGCCTGCGCACCGAGTTGATGATGCTGATGGTCGCCGAACTGATCGCCGTCGAGTACTACCGCAGCGTGCGCGACGGCCTGCCCGACCCGCTGACCCGCGAGGTCACCGACCGGATCCTGCGCGACGAGCGGCGCCACATCCCCTTCCACGTCCTCCGCTTGCAGCAGTCCTTCGAGGAACTGCCGCCCCCCGCCCGCCCGTTCGCGCACCTGGCCTGGCTGCTGCTGGCCCTCGCGGGCGCCCTGTTCGTGGCCGTCGACCACGGCCCCGCCCTGCACGCCGTCCGCGCCTCGCGCACCCGCTTCCTGCTGGCCGTCACCCGCCACGCCTGGGCCGTCGGCACCCGGATGGCGGCCCGGGACGGGCGGGCGGCGGCCGACCCGCTCGCCGGTTAGGGCCCCTCGGCTCGTCGGCTCGTCAGCCCCTCGGCCCCTCAGCCCGTTCGCCGGGGCCCGCCGCCCGCGATCCGCCCTACTCCCCGGTGCTGCCGTCGATGCACTCGCGCAGCAGGTCGGCGTGGCCGTTGTGCCGGGCGTACTCCTCGATCATGTGGGTGACGACGTAGCGCAGCGTGAAGACCTCCTCGCGCCAGCGCACGGGCGCGTCGAAGGAGGCGGCGTCGTTGACGGTGGCCCGGGAGCGGGCGCACTCCTCGTGCCAGACCCGGAACGCCTCGTCCGGGTCGGCCGCCGCCACCTCGAACGCGGTGCCGCCCGGCCAGTGCACGGGTGCCTCGTCGCCGTTCACCACGTTCCGGAACCAGCCCCGCTCGACCTCGGCCAAGTGCCGCACCAGGCCGAGCAGGGAGAGCTCCGACGGCGGCACGGCTCGCAGCCGCAACTGTTCGGACGTCAGCCCGGCGCACTTCATCGCCAGCGTCTCGCGCTGGTACTGGAGGAACTCGGTCAGGGAGGCCCGGTCGTCGGCCACCCGGGAAGGCTCGGTGCGCTGCTGATCGCTCATCCGACCATCATGCCAACCCGGGCCGACGTCCGGGCCGCCTCCCGGCAGCTCCGGCCGTCCGGCCCGCCCGTGGGACCGGCTGCGGCCGGTTGCGGCCCGGCTGCGGACCGGCCGGGCCGCCCCGGCGGTGAGCAGGCCCGATGCCCGGCAGTAGCATCCTGCGGATGACCACCACCGTGCTGCTGGTCGACGCCGCCGTCCTCGGCTCCACCGGCACCGCCCTGCTGCTCGGCCCCCGCGCCCTGCGCCCGCCCGTTCCCGCCGTTCCGGCCNCCGCCCCGGCCGTTCCGGCCGCCGCCCCGCCTGCCCCGGCCGTTCCCGCGACCCCGGCCGTTCCGGCCGTTCCCGCCGTTCCGGCCGCCGCCCCGCCTGCCCCGGCTGCTCCCGCCGTTCCTGCCGCTGCTCCCGCCGTTCCGGCCGTTCCCGCCGCCCCGGCTGCCCCTGCCGCCGCCCCGGCCGTTTCCGCCACCCCGACCGCCCCGGCCGTTCCGACCGTTCCTGCCGTTCCCGCCGCCCCGGCCGTTCCGGCTGCTCCCGCCGCCCCGGCCGTTCCGGCTGCTCCCGCCGCCCCGGCCGTTCCGACCGTTCCCGCCGCCCCGGCCGCTCCGCCTGCCCTGGCTGCTCCCGCCGTTTCTGCCGCCGCTCCCGCTGTTCCTGCCGCCGCTCCCGCCGCCCCGGCTGCCCCTACCGCTGCCTCCCGCGGCATCCGGCCGGAGGTGCTGCTGGCCGGGGTGGTCGCGCTGGTCTACCTGAACCAACTGCTGTGCTCCGCCTACCTGTTGCGGGTGCACGGCGGCGACGCCGGGTACGTCGCCCGGTACCTGCCGCCCGGGTGGTTCGCCGAGCCGACCGGGCACCCGGTGGTCCGGGCGCTGGCCGCGCACCTGCCGGTGCCCGGGCTGTTCGCGCCGACGGTGCTGCGGGTGCAGGCGTTCCTGGAGCTGCCGTTCGTACTGCTGGCCTACGCGACGGTGCTGCACCGCCTCGGCCCCGCGCTGCTGCGTCGCGTCCTCGGCTCGCCCGCGCTGGTGTGGACGACCACCGCCTCGTACACCCTGGTGTTCTGCACCGTCGAATGGGCGCTGCGCAACCCGTGGACCGTCCAGGACGTGGCGATCCGGATGCTGTCGGCGCTGTGCACCGCGCCGCTGCTGCTGCGCACCGCCCGCCGCGCGCCGGGGGCGGAACGGCCGCTGGACACCCTCGGGTTGCTGCGCTTCGCCGCCGAACTGTGGGCCGTCGGCACCCTGGTGATGGTGGTCTACGACACCGCGCTGCTCTACAACCTCCGCCACCTGCAAGGACGTTGGCCCGAAGCGGTGCTCGCCCTGGCGGTCCTCGCCGCCACCGGGCGCGACCGCCGCCCCGCCCCGGTCGCCACCCCCGGCCCCGGGACCGCCGCGCTCGCCGTGCTGCTGCGCCGGACGCTGGTGCTGTTCCTGGTCCCGGCCCTCGCGGTCCGTTACGGCCTCGGCTTCGCGCACCCCGGGCTCGCCGCGGCCGGAGCGCTGTCGGTGGCGCTCGCCGCCCTCGCCGACCGCCGCATCCGCGCGGCCGCCCGCCCGCTCGGCCTCGCCGGTGCCGTCGGCCTCGCCGCCGCGTACCTCGCCCTGCACCTGCGCCAGGACGCCCACCCGGAGAGCGGCCTGCTCCGCGCGATGGTCGCGCTGCCGGTCGCGGCGGCCCTGCTGCTGGCCCGCACCGACCGCCGCCGCGGGCGCGATGCCGCCGCCGACTGAACGAAGCCGGTCCCGAACCGTCCCGAACGCCCTATCATGGGGCGTCACTTGCCGCCCCGACCCCGGCACGCGGCGCGGCCCGCCCGCCTCGCGCGGCCCGGCCCCGGACGAGAGCCGCCACCATGACCGCACCCCACCCGCCGCACCCCGGCGGGCAGTCGCCCCTCCCGCCGCCGACGGCGCGCCGCCCGAAGGGGAACTGGTACTTCGTCGCCATGATCTGCTCGTTCGGCCTGCTGACGCCGCTGCCCTTCCTGCACGCGGCCTCCCGGCTGAACCGCCGCAGCCTGCGGATGCGCGCGGCGGTCTACGCCGTGCTCGTCGTCCTGCTGTTCACGCTCAGCTCCTTCGTCCCGCACGACGCGCAGGGCCACGTCAGCGGGGGAGTGGGCGACGCGCTGGAGGGGCTGTTCGTGATCGGCCTGGTCAGCACCGTCGGGTTCGCCTGCGTGCAGATCGGCCCGGTCCGCCGCGAGGTGTACGGCCTGGCCGTCCCGCCGCCGACCGGCCCCGGCTCCGCCGACCCCGTGGTGGCGGCCCGCCTCGCCGCCCGGGCCCGGCGCGAGGAGGCCCGGGCCCTGGTCGCGCGGGACGCCGTGATGGCGCACGAACTGCGGATCGGCCGCCCCGACCTGGCCGGCCCCTACGACGACGGCGGCCTGGTCGACCTCAACTCCGCCCCGGCCGAGGCGATCTCCGCCCACTGCTCGCTCCCGCCCGAGGCGGCCGCCCGGGTGGTCCGGGCCCGCGAGGAGCTCGGCCAGTTCCGGACGGTCGACGAGGTGGCGGTGTACGCCCAGCTCGCCGAGGGCGAGACCGCCCGGGTCAAGGAGTACGCGGTCTTCCTGCCGAAGTGACGGCGCCGGGCCCGGTCTCGGTCCCGGGCCGGACCGCGCCGCCCGCAGCCGTGCGCGGGGGGAGCCGGACGGCCGCGCACGCCAGCAGTTCGGCGCCGGTCGCGTCGAAGTACAGCAGGAACCACCAGGACCGGTCGACCGTCTCGATCCAGCCGGTGCGCAGCCACGCGCCGCCGTGCTCCCGCAGGATCGCCACGCTCTCGTCGAGGCCGACCGTGAGCTGCCCGGTGTGCCGGGTTCTCCGCAGCCTGCCCGCGCTGTTGCCGAAGACCATCCAGTGCGGCGCCGGGTCCGGCAGGAGCACGACCTCCCCGCCCGCGCGGACGGCCTCCCGGGCCATCGCGCACGCGCCGGTCTGCTCGGCGAGCAGCGCGACGACCTCCTCGGGCCGCACCGGCGGCCTGCGTTCGACGTCCACGCGGTGACGGTACGGCGCACCCGCCGACGCCCGCAACGGCATTCGCCCCGGCCCACCGGACCCGCGCCGGGCGGCAGCGGGATCAGGGCGTGAACCGCCCCCGCACCGCCCGCAACAACAGCACCAGCGTCCGCCGCGCGGCGGCGCGCCGGTAGCCGTGCCGCGACCAGACGGCCGGCAGCACCACCCCCGCGAAGACCAGCAGGGCCAACAGGAAGAGCATCAGTTCGGCGCTCACGGACGGGACTCCTCGTACTCGGACGGACTGCCTACGAGGAGCACCCTCGACCCCCGCCGCCGCCCGCGGGGCGGACCGGGCGGAACCGGAACGAGCACCCGAACTCCGCTGCCACCGCCGTACGATGGGCCCGCCGACGCGGAACGTCCCGGAACGTTCCGGAACGGCGGGCGGCGACCGGGGCGGTACGGGGGCATGGTGGCGGAGCAGGCACGGCAGCGGTACGTCGACGCGCTGGACGAGGTCCACCGGGCGGCCGGCCGCCCGAGCTACGAGCGGCTGGCCAGGGCGAGCGCCGACGCCGATTTGCCGATCAGCAGGAGCACCGCGTACCGCTTGCTGAACGGCGACTTCCAGCGGACGCCGGACTGGAACACCGTTCGGACGCTGCTGGACGCCTGCCGCGACTGCGCCCCCGCCACCCGTTCGGTGCCGACCGCGCTGCTCGACCCGAAGCTGTGGCACCGCCGCCACCTCGAACTGGAGACCGCGCTCGGCGCGGCCGAACAGCCCGCCCTCGCACCGCAGGCCGCCGCCGCACCGCAGGCCGCCGCCGCACCGCAGCCCGCCGCCGCACCGCAGGCCGCTGCCCTCCGGGCGTACGCCCGCCGGGTGGCCGAGACGTACGGCCGCCTCGACCTGGAGGTGCTCACCCCCGACCACGACCAGGGCGAGCAGCCCGTCGTCGAGCTGCGCGAGGTCTTCGTCCCGCCGTCGGTCCGGGCCGACCCGCCGCAGGTGGAGCTGTCCCGGGAGCTGCGGCAGCGGCTGCTGGAGGGCGGCGAACTGTCGGCCGAGCAGCTGCCGCCACTGCCGCCCGGCCTCGACCCGGAGCGGCTGGCGGAGATCCGGGACGCCTACCAGCAGCGGCCCGGCGAACCCGTCCTGGCCGTCCTGGCCCGCGACGACGCCCGCCGGGCCGTCCTGCTCGGCGACCCGGGCGCCGGGAAGTCGACCCTCGCGCACTTCCTCGCCCTCGCCCTCACCGGGGCCGAACTCGACGGCGCGGAGCCGCTCGCCGCGCTCGACGGCCACACCCCGCTGGTCGTCGAACTGCGGACGTACGCCCAGGAGGAGTGGCAGCGGTCGACCTTCGAGGACTTCCTCGCCCACCTGGCCCGCACCGAGGGCCTGGCCCCGCCCCCGGACGTCCTGCTGCCGATCCTGGAAGGCGGCCGCGCGCTGGTGGTCTTCGACGGCCTCGACGAACTCTTCGACCCCGAGGTCCGGGCCGCCACCGCCCGCCGGATCGCCGCCTTCGCCGCCCGCTACCCGGACTGCCGGATCCTGGTCACCTCCCGCACCGTCGGCTACCACCGCGCGGTGCTCGACGCCGCCGGGTTCGCCCACCACATGCTCCAGGACCTCGACGACCAGCAGATCGCCGCCTTCGCCCACCGCTGGTACGCCACCTCCTGCCCCGGCCGCCCCGCCGACGCCGCCACCCTGGTCACCCGTCTCGGCGACGCCCTCGCCCGCTCGCGCCAGGTCCGCGAACTCGCCGGGAACCCGCTGCTGCTCACCATCCTCGCCATCCTCGGCCGCCGCCAGACCCTCCCGCGCGACCGCCACGGCGTCTACCGCCACGCCGTCACGGTGCTCGTCGCCCGCTGGGACCGCGACGCCAAGCACCTCACCGCCCACCTCCCGCCCGCCGTCGCCGACACCCTCGACGTCCTCGGCCAGGAAGAACGCCTCGAACTCCTCCGCCTGCTCGCCCGCCGCATGCAGGAGGGCCGCGACGGCATCTCCGGCAACCACGTGGACGAGCGAGCCATCGAGGAACTCTTCCGCGAATACCTGCAGTTGTGCGACATCGCCCCCGACCGCGCCCGCCCCGCCGCCCGCGCCATGGTCTGCCAACTCCGCGAACGCAACTTCATCCTGGCCCGCTACGGCGGCGGCGTGTACGGCTTCGTCCACCGCACCTTCCTGGAGTACCTGGCCGCCGACGACCTCGTCTACCGCTACGAGCACGAACGCGAGTGGACGCCGCAGCAGTTGGTCGACGAGGTGCTCATCCCGCGCGCCGAGGACCCGAGTTGGCACGAGGTCCTGCTACTGGTCGCCGGCCAGCTCCGCGAACGCGACACCGGCGCCCTGGTCGACGGCCTGCTCCGACTGCACCGGGAGCGACACGACCGCTACGAGGCGGGCAAGTTGGCGCTGGCGCTGCGGGTGCTCGCCGAGGTGAAGAAGATCGCCGTCCTGGCGGACCGGAGCAACCGGGCCATCGATGCGGTCACCAGGCAGCTCGACCAGGAGGAGGGCCAGAGCTACGGAACTCTGAGTTCGGCCCTGGAGGGTTTCGGTCCGCAGTGGATCGGACGGCGACGCTACCTCCAGTGGTACGCCCTCTGGGGGGACGCGAGAGGAGACGGCGCCGGTGCTGGACCGGCAAGCGCGCTCCTGGACGACCCCGACGCCCTCCTCCGCCTGATCGACGGGTCGTTCGGGTCGACAGCCTACGCGGTAGTAGGCAGGGTGCTGCGTTCGGGAGACATCGCGCCCGGCGTCCTCGAGGTGGTGATCGACTATGCGGCGGATCACCCAGACCTCGTGGCACGCTACTTGCTGTGCACGGTGCTCGCCGGAGCAGAGCTCGACGACAGCGATATGACCACTGTGGAGGCGTTCTTTCGGCGCCAGGCGATTGATGATCCGGACTCGTTTGTTCGCGCACTGGCCGCCGAGCGACTCGGAAAGGGCCGGGCAGCTTTCATGCAGCCGTCGGCAACCAGCAGTGTGCCGGGGCGGTCGGTGGATTCGGCGCAGGCGGAGGCAGCGGTGGGGGAGGCCGTTCTGGCTTGGCGGCGAGGTGACCGGATGCCGTTGCGCAACGGCATGAACTGGTTGATCAACGGTCGGGTCGTTACTCGAATGCCGTCGTGGCAGCGGCGCCATGTACGCAGTTGGCTGGACCGGCACCCGGAGGAGCGCGCCGCGCTCGTGGACACCTTCGGGTCGGCCGCGTCGGCCGAGGACCGGTTGTTGGCCTTCTCCCTCATCCACGTCGGCACGGACCGGGCCGATCCGGACCTCCTCACCCTCCTGCTCGACCGCGCCCGCACGGAACCCGACAACATGCTCCGCAGCGAGGTGCTCGACGTCCTCGGCGACCGGCCGGACGACGCCCGGGTGGCGGACCTCATGCACACGGCGCTCCGGCACGATCCGGCGCCCGCCGTCCGGCGGACCGCCCTG
This sequence comes from Kitasatospora sp. NA04385, assembly GCF_013364235.1. Classification (NCBI taxonomy): domain Bacteria; kingdom Bacillati; phylum Actinomycetota; class Actinomycetes; order Kitasatosporales; family Streptomycetaceae; genus Kitasatospora; species Kitasatospora sp. NA04385. Next base: position 6,505,497 of record NZ_CP054919.1, read on the forward strand.
GACTGGTTCCTCCGGCGCGAGCCGGACGGGACCGACCTGCCCGGGCTGCTGCTGGAGCGGGCCGCCGACGACCCCGCGCCGGAGGTCCGGCGCCACGCGCGGCGGGCGCTCGGCCAGTGGTGGTTCGAGGACCCCCGCTGCGTGGCGCTGTTCCGTACGCCCTGGGCCGGTGGCGACAGCCCGGACGACCGCTGGGTCCGTTTCCAGGGTCGCGCCGCCACCGGCGCGACGACCGGGGAGCTGGAGGGCCTGCTGGCGGCGGAGCCCGACGAGAGGACGCGCGCCCTGATGCAGCGGACCCTGACCCTCCTCGCCCCGCCCCGCCCGGTGACCCGGCTCGCGCTGCTCCGCCGTCTCGCCACCGACATCCGCCGTCTCACGTAACGGAGTTGACGCCCTACGCCCTGCGACTCAACCGCCTCGGGGGGGTCAGCTGCCGACCTGGTCGTCGTCATCGTCGACCTCACCGAGGTCCAGCGGGGCCGGGCCGGGGCCGTCGCGGAGCAGGGCGGGGAGCAGGACGGCCAGGTCGCGGGGGCGGACGGTCTGGTCGGTGGTGGCCAACTCCTGGACGCTCCACCAGTGGTGGCCGAACCTGGCCTCGCCGGGGTCGACCCGGACGGCGGCGGTCTCGGCGGCGGTCAGGCGCAGCAGGCGGTACTCCTCCCACTGGCGGAAGGGGCGGCCGTCGAAGGTGAAGTCGGCGGTGCGGGTCATGACCACCGGGCCGAGGCGTTCGGCGGGCAGGTCGAGCCCGGTCTCCTCGCGCAGCTCCCGGACGGCGGCGGTCAGCGCGTCCTCGCCCTCCTCGGTGCCGCCGCCGACGGTGAACCACCAGCGACCGCCCGCCGGCCGCGGGTCGCGGGAGCAGAGCAGCAGCAGGCGGCCCCGGTCGTCGAGCAGCAGGATGCGCGAGGTGTTCCGCAGCGTGCGTGAAGTGCCTTCGGGCCGAGGCGTCATGGCCCCGACCCTAGCGCTCCGCCCCCGGCCCGGGCGGGGGTGTCAGTCGGTGGGCTCCCAGGTCTCGTGCATCCCGGTGACGGCACCGCTGCTGTCGGTGTCGTAGACGAACAGGAACCCGCACTCGAGGCCGGCCGGCCGGCTGTCCGGTTCGGCGGTGTCGAAGCAGGGCTGGCGGACCTTCGCGAACTCCTCGAAGGAGAACGACTTCGCCTGGTAGCGCGGGTAGACGCTGGTGTTGCCGGTCGGCTTCACCAGGAGGGTGACGGTGAAGCCGGAGGCGAGCTTGAAGGTGGTGGGCGTGACGCCGGTGTCGTCCAGCTCCCGACCGTACTTGCTGCACGTGGTCTTCTCCTGGCGGCCCTTGAGCTGCCCGCCGGAGATGCTCTCCACCAGCATGACCTTGTGCTGCTTGTAGAACGAGACGCAGGTCGCCGGGTCCAGGCTGCCGGCCTCGAAGGCGGCCTCGTCCTTGGAGTCGACGGCCGTCCCCCCGGCGGGCGCGGCGGCGGACTTGGACGCGCCGGCTCCGGCGGACTTGGAGGCGGCGGCGGACTTGGACGCGGCACCGGTCGGGGCGGTGGAGCCCGCGGTGGAGCCGGTGGTGGCGGCGGCGGTCGGCGCGGCGGCGGTCGAGCCGGAGTCCGCGCCGTCCTCCGGGTCGCAGCCGGTGGCGGCCAGTGCGAAGGTCAGCAGGGCCGCGGCGGCGGCGAGTTGACGGATGCGCATGCTGAAGGAATCCCCCCATGAGACAGCTGTTGCAGCAGTGACGGTTGGAGAACATACCAACCCGCCTGCCGGGCCGGGGAACCGGTGCCCGGCCCCGGGCCGTCCGCCGGTCAGGCCCAGGCCGGGCCCAAGTCAGGGGCAGGCCGACGCCGGAGCGGGCTCAGGCCGGGCCCAGGTCAGGCGGCGCCGAACAGCTCGTCCAGGTGCCGGGTCAGGACGGTGAGCGCCTGCTCGCCGGTGCGCTGGCCGCCCAGGACGCTCTGGCCGAGGCCGTTGACCATGGCGGCCAGACCGGCGGCGGTGATCTCCGGATCGCGGGAGGCGGCGACCTCCCCGGCGGCCTGGGCGGTCCGCACCTGCCCGGCCAGGAAGCCCTCCAGCAGGTCGGCCTGCCCGGTGCCGTGCCTGGCCAGCAGTTCGGGGTCGTTGAGCACCAGGGTGTAGTACGCGGCGTAGGTGCGGGTGATGCGCCGGCTCTCGGCGTCCGTGGGCAGGATGCAGGACAGCACGGCGGTGACCAGCGCGCGCGGGGTGGGCGGGCTGCCGGCGGCGGTGATCCAGCGGGCCATCCGGTCCTGGAGCTGGGCGCCGAGCCGGGCCAGCGCGTCCAGCAGCAGGCCCTCCTTGGAGTGGAAGTAGTACTGGACCAGGCGCAGCGAGACGCCCGCCTCGGTGGCGACGGCGCGCATGCTGGCGGACTGCAGCCCCTGGGTGTCGGCGATCCGCAGCAGCGCCTCGGCGATCTGCCGACGGCGCTCCTCGTGCTCGACCTTGCTGTTCATGATCCGGCCTCCCTGGTACACCCGTATCATGCCGTGATACACATGTACCATGCGAATCAGCGAGTTCAGGAACCCCCGCGCCGCCGACCGCTTCCGGGCTGCCTACGGCCACGCCCTGGCCGCCCTGTGGCCCGCCCCGCCCGTTCCGTGCGACGTTCCCACCGCCTACGGCACCACCCGGGTCCTGCGGGTCGGCCCCGACGGCGCCGCCGCGGCGGATGCCGGGCGGCCGATCGTGCTGCTGCCCGGAGCCGGTGGCAACGCCCTGATGTGGCACCACCAGATCGCCGAACTCGCCCGCCGGAGAACGGTGTTCGCGGTCGACCCGGTCGGCGAGCCCGGTGCCAGTGTGCAGCGCGCCCCGATCGCCGACGGCCGCGACGCCGCCCGCTGGCTGGAGGAACTGCTCGCCGGACTCGACCTCGCTGACGTGCACCTGGTCGGCTGCTCCTACGGCGGCTGGGTCGCCCTCCAGCACCGGCTGCACCACCCCGGCCGGGCCGGCGCGCTCACCCTGCTCGACCCGGCCGGGTTCAACGGCTTCGGCTTCCGCTTCTACGCCTGGCTGATCGCCGGCGGCCTGGCCGCCTGCGCACCCCGGCCGCTGCGTCCCGCGCTGGCCCGCGCGGTCGGCAACCGGGCCGTACTGGAAGGGGAGTTGGCGAAACTGGGCCGCGCCGCGGCGGGCTTCCGGCGCGCCCTGCCCGTGCCGCCCGTCCTCACCGACGGGGAGCTGCGCCGGATCGGCGGCTCCTCCGCGCTGTTCCTGCTCGGCGCCCGCAGCGCGCTGCACGACTCACGGGCCGTCGCCGAACGGATCGCCCGCGTCCTGCCGGACGCCCGGGTCGAGGTCGTCCCGGACGCCGGGCACTCACTGCCGATCGACCGGCCGCAGCTGGTCGCCGAACGCATCCTCGAACTGGCCTGACGAAGCCTCAGAAACCTTCGTGCGTACGGGAGTTCTCCTCGTCCAGGGAGAGCCGGTAGGAGGCGAACAGCAGCACCGCGCAGGCCGGGTCGATCAGCAGGGACAGCATCGAGCCCGGCAGCAGCACGGACAGCGCCGCCTGGCCCAGCACCACCAGCCCGACCCGCAGCACGGAACTCCGGCTGCCGCGCAGCAGCCGCCAGGAGCGGCCGAGGCCGCGACCCTCCAGCAGGACGGCCATCGGCAGCAGCGCGAAGACCGCCGCCAGGCACAGGCCGAGCGGGAACAGCACCGGCGCCAGCGACCGCATCAGCGAGTCGTCGTCCGAGAGCAGCGTCGACGCCAACCAGGCCAGCCCGTACGGGTTCACCGCGGTGGTCAGCAGGGCCAGCCGCAGGACGGGGGAGCCCGCCGTCCGCAGCGCCCGCACCAGGTCGCGCTCGCCGTCCAGCAGCCGCAGCCGGGCCGACCAGCGCCAGGCCCCGAGCACCGCACCGACCGCGAACAGCAGCACCGCCGTGGCCGACCGCACCGCCCCGGCCCCGGACACGACGGTGCTCAGCACGGCCAGCACGACCAGGTGCAGCAACTCCACCACGAGCAACTGCCACCAGCAGCCGACCGCCCGCTCCTTGGCGACCGCCCACCACACCGAACCCCGACCCGCCGCGTCCTCGATCACGCCCCGACCGTACCGGACGTCCCCCCACCGCCGAACCCCGCGTCCACCGCCGATCCCCGCGTCCACCGGCACCGCCGGGCGAACCGGGAACCGCCCCGGAGGGAAGGCCGAGCCGTACCGCGGCACGACCGTGCGCACCGCGCGGAGGCGGGTCGGTGGGGTGCCCGCCCCCGCCGCCGTTCCCGGGCGGAAAACACTTCGCACACCTGTCCCACGGACGTGATAGGAATCTCCGTCCGGGGACCGCCGCGCACGCGGGGCCCCGTGGGAACGCGAAGCACTTCGGAGGGAACCCGGGAATGGGACTGTTCGCTCGGCTGCTCGGCCGTCGCGACACCGGCGAGGACGGCCCGGCGGCCGCGGACGCGCCGCCGCAGGGGCGCCCCGCCATCGACCCGGCGTTCGGCGACGCCGACCTGGCCAGGCTGCGGGCCTTCGTCGGCGTCGGTTCCTGGCCCGCCGCCCGGGCGATCCTCGACGCCGCCGCCGACCAGGACGACCTGACGCTGATGGTGGAGGCCGTCGCCGACGTCACCGGCGCCGAGGTGCTGCTCGGCAAGCTGCTCGCCGCCGCCCCGGACGACCCGCTGCTGCAACTCGTCCAGGGTGCCCGGCACGTCGCCTGGGCCTGGGAGGCGCGCACCGCGGGCCGGGCCAGGAACGTCACCGAGGAGCAGTGGAAGCTCTTCCAGGAGCGGCTGGAGAGCGCCGAGGAGCACCTCTACCGGGCCGCCGAACTCGACCCGGAGCTGCTCGGCCCCTGGTACTTCCTGCAGCGCAGCGGCCGCGGCGCCTCGATCGACCGGGAGGCCGCCCGCCACCGCTTCGAGGCCGCGCTGCGCCGCAGCCCCGGCCACCTCGACTCGCACCGCCAGCGCCTGCAGCAGCTGTGCGAGAAGTGGCAGGGCTCGCACGAGCAGATGCACGCCTTCGCCCGCGCCTCGATGCTCGCCGCCCCCGGGGGCAGCCCGCTCGGCGAACTCGTCGCCTCCGCGCACATCGAGCACTGGCTCTCGCTGCCCCCCGGCGAGGACGCCGCCTACATGGACCAGGAGCACGTCCGGGCGCAGCTGCACGAGGCCGCCGACCGCTCGGTGCGGCACCCCGACTACGTCCGCGGCCGGGACTGGCCGATCGCCCACAACGTGTTCGCGATGGCGTTCGTGCTCGCCGAGCAGCCCGCCGCCGCCCACCTGCTGTTCGCCGAGCTCGGCGACCGCGCCGCCGACCTGCCGTGGGGCTACTGGGGCGACGCGGCCGAGGTGTACCAGCGCACCCGCCGGCAGTGCGCCGGGCACTGATCCGGCCCCACCCGCTCTCCGGCCCGCTCTCCGGCCCGCCCGGCCCACCCGCCCTCCGGCCCGCCCGGCCCGGCCGGACCCACTGGACCGGCCCACCCCCCCAGACCTCCGCCCGCACCAGCCGAAGGACCAGCCCAGGTGACCCCGAACGACCCCAGCGCGCACACCTTCCAGGTGGACCTGCGCGGCCTGGTCGACCTGCTCTCCCACCACCTGTACTCCAGCCCCCGCGTCTACCTGCGCGAACTGCTGCAGAACGCGGTCGACGCGATCACCGCCCGGCAGGCCCTCGACCCGGCCGCGCCCGCCGCGATCACCGTCACCACCGGCGACGCCTTCTCGGTCTCCGACACCGGCGTCGGCCTCACCGAGGCCGACGTGCACACCTTCCTCGCCACCATCGGCCGCAGCTCCAAGCGGACCGCCGACGGCGACCTGGACGCCGGGCAACTCGCCGACGCCCGCAGCGAGTTCATCGGCCAGTTCGGCATCGGCCTGCTCGCCTGCTTCGTCGTCGCCGACGAGATCACCGTCACCACCCGCTCCGCCCGCACCCCCGACGCGCCGGTGGTCGAGTGGCGCGGCCGCTCCGACGGCCGCTACACCATCACCACCCTGCCCGCCGACGCCCGCCCCGAGCCCGGCACCACCGTCACCCTCACCCCGCGCGCCGACACCGAGGAGTGGACCGCCCCGCGCCGCGTCCTCGAACTGGCCCGCCACTACGGCAGCCTGCTGCGCCACCCGGTCACCGTCGTCGACGGCGCCGGGCACGCCACCCGGATCAACGAGACCCCCGCGCCCTGGGCCCGCCGCCACGCCAACCCCGCCGCCCGCCGCGAGGCGCTCACCGCGCACTGCCGCGACACCTTCGGCTTCACCCCGCTCGACACCATCGACCTCGACCTGCCGCTGGTCGGCCTCGGCGGCGTCGCCTACGTGCTCCCCGAGGCCGTCCCGCCCTCCCGCCGGGCCGGGCACCGCGTCCACCTCAAGGGCATGCTGCTCTCCGACCAGGCCGACGAACTGCTCCCCGAGTGGGCGTTCTTCGTGCGCTGCGTGGTCGACGCCGAACGGCTGCGCCCCACCGCCTCCCGCGAGGCGCTGTACGCGGACGAGACGCTCGCCGCCGTCCGCGACGCGCTCGGCCTGCGCATCCGCGACTGGCTGACCGACCTCTCCGCCAGCGACCCGGGCCTGCTGCACCGCTTCCTGTCCGTGCACCACCTGGCGGTCAAGTCGCTGGCCCGGCACGACGACCAGCTGCTGCGGATGCTGTTGCCCTGGCTGCCGTTCGAGACCACCGACGGCAACGTCACGCTGGACGAGTTCGTCCGCGCCCACCCGGTCGTCCTGGTCACCCGCACCGTCGAGGAGTTCCGCCAGGTCGCCCCGATCGCCGGCGCGGCCGGCCTCGGCGTCGTCAACGGCGGCTACACCTACGACCGGGACCTGGTCCACCGGCTGCCCGAGATCCGCACCGGCACCACCGTCGCCGACCTCGACCCGGCCACCGTCACCGCGCACCTGGACAACGTCGACCCGGCCACCGAGCTGGCCGCCGCCGCGTTCCTCGCCACCGCCCGCGAGGTGCTCGGCCGCTTCGACTGCGACGTCGCGCTGCGCACCTTCCACCCCGGCAGCGCCCCCGCCCTGCTGCTCGACGACCGGGAGGCCCGGCACGAGCGCACCCGCACCCGGCTCGCCGACCAGGCCGACGGCCTGTGGGCCGACATCCTCGGCTCGCTCGGCAGCTCCGCGCCCCGCGCCCAGCTCGTCCTCAACCACCTCAACCCGCTGGTGCGCCGGGCCGCCGCCATCCGGCACCCCGAACTCGCCACCACCACCGTCGAAGCGCTCTACGGCCAGGCCCTGCTGCTCACCCGGCGCCCGCTCAAGGCCAGCGAGTCCGCCCTGCTGAACCGCTCCTTCCTCGCCCTGCTCGACCACGCCATGCTCGGCCACGAGCCCGCCGCCGCCGACGCCGACCGGACCGGCCCGACCACGCCGCACCAGGAGCCGTGATGCTCGACACCCCCGACGCCGTCCGGGCCGCCCTGCGCGCCAACGACGAACTGCCGCACGGCCGGCCGCGCACCGTCACCGCCGAGGAACTCGTCGACGCCGCCGAGCAGTTCGACGAACCCGAGCTGCTCGTCTCCGCCCTGCTGGAACTCACCGAGGCGTACGAGTACGACGCCGAGCAGCGCAAGCTGCCGGTGGTCTTCGCCCGGATCGCCAAGCTCCGCAAGGACCACCCCGACAGCTTCGGCGACTGGGAGAACCACGCCACCGACTGGCGCTACAAGTGGGTCGCCGCCGCCCTGCTGAGCGTCCCCGACGTGCCGCTGGAGGCGGTCCGCCGCTGGCACGGCGAACTGCGCTCGCACTACCTCGCCCGGGGCCACGACCTCCAGCCCCACCACGCCCGGCAGTACCACCTCGCCGCGCACACCGGCGAGGGCGTCCAGGACGCCTTCGAGCGCTGGGCGACCCGCTGGCGCTCCCGCTACAGCGACTGCCACGCCTGCGAACTGCGCCACCAGGCCCAGCACTTCGTCACCCTCGGCGACGACGAACGGGCCCTGGAGATCTGGCGGCCGGTGTTCTCCGGCGAACGCTCCTGCTCCGAGGAGCCGCACGTCAGCCGGGCCCTCGCGCTGCTGCCGCTGCTGCGCACCGGCCGCACCGAGGAGGCCCGCTCCGCGCACCTGACCGGCTACCGCTGGGCCCGCGGCCGCTCCGGCGCCGCCCGGGCGATCGGCCTGCACCTGGAGTTCTGCGCGCTCACCCGCAACGAACCGCGCGGCCTGGAGATCCTCGCCGAGAACCGGGACCTGTTCGACCGGCACGGCAACCCGCTGTCCCGGCTGCACTTCCTCACCGGCGCCCAACTCCTGCTGTCCCGGCTGGTCGAGGACGGCCACGGCGACGTGCCGGTGGCCGGGCCGCCCGGCGCGCACCGCACCGCCGCCGCCCTGCACGCCGAACTGCGCACCGAGGGCGACGCGTTGGCCGCCCGCTTCGACGCGCGCAACGGCACCGCCGCGGTCGGCGATGCCCGCCGCGCCCGGCTGGCCCGCACCCGCTGGTCGCCGAGCCGCTGCCGCTCGGCCTGCGCGCCGCCGCCCCCGCCGCGGCCCCGCCGCCCGCCCCGGCCGTCGCCGACACCCCGCAGGAGCCCGCCGACCTGGCCGAACTCGTCGCCAAGGCCCGCGAGTTGAGCCTCACCAGCCACCCCGAAGCGATCGTCCACTGGAACCGGATCGGCGCCCTGGTCGAGGCCCCCGACCACCGGTACCCCGAGGACGCCGAGCGCAGCGGCCTCGGCCCGCGGGCCCAGCTCCTGGCCGAACTCGCCCTGGAGCGCGCCTTCGAGGAGCAGCTCTCCGACCAGGAGGCCGCCGCCCGGTACGCCGAGGCCGCCGACCTGTTCGAGCAGGCCGGGCTGACCGCCCGCGCCCTGGCCTGCCGGGCCCGGCAGGTCGGCCCCGGCCACGACCGGCCCGGCGACCTCGACGCGATCCGCGACGTCCGCGCCCGGCTGGAGGAACTGGCCGCCGCCGACGCCCCGTTCGGCGGCCGCGAACTGGTCGCCGTCCTGCAACTGCAGGCCAACACCGAACTGCGCGCCGTCTTCGAGTCCGCCGCGGCGGCGGGCGGCCTCGACGGCCCCGGCCCCGACCCGCAGGCGCTCGCCGAGGCCGAGGCCACCCTCGACCTGCTGTACGCCGAGGCCGGCCGGCAGGGCCTCCCGCACCGCCAGGCCAACGCCCGGCTGCTCGGCGCCCGGGCCCGCTTCCTGCTCGGCCGCCACCAGGAGGACGGCGCCGCCTTCGCCGACGCCGACCGGATGGCCGACGAGGCCGAGCAGCTGATCGAGCAGGCCGCCGCCCCCTGGCGGCTCGCCCACGCCCACGGCCACCGCGGCGAACTCGCCCTGTACCGGGGCGACCTGGAGACCGCCGAGGACTACTTCCAGCGGGCCGCCCGGACGGCCGCCCGGTACGGCGACCGCTCCGCCGCCACCGCCCGGGTGCACGACGGCCTCGGCCGCACCCGCCTCGCCCTGGACCGCCCCGCCGAGGCCGCCGGGGCGTTCACCGAGTCCGCCGCCCGCTACGACCGCCTCGGCGACGCCGACTCCGCGGCCTCCGCCCGGATCATGCTCGGCCAGGCCCTGTGCGCCGCCGACCGCCCCGACGACGGCGTGGCCGTCCTGGAGTCCGTGCTGCTGGAGCCCGCGTTCGCCGGGCTCGACGTCCGCGAACAGGCCCAGGCCCGGCTCACTCTGGCCCGCGGCCTGCGCGAGGCCGGTGAACCCCGGGCCGCCGCCGAGGAGTACCTGCTGCTCGCCGACCGGGTCGCCGGGTTCGAGGACCGGCACATCCACACCATGGTCGCCGCCGAGGCCGCCGCGACCCTCGCCGCCGCCGAGCAGTGGGCCGCCGCCGACCTCGCCCGGCAGCGCGCCCTCGACAGCCACCGCACCGCCCCGCACCCCGACTCGGTGTTCGACATGCTGCTGCGCCAGGCCCGCCACACCGCGGACCGGCACGGCCCCGACCACCCCGACGCCGGGGAACAGGCCCTGGCCCGGCTGGAGGAGGCCGCCGAGGTGGCCCGCACCGCCGCCCGCGAGGAGCAGCACTTCCACTTCGGCTGCCCCGACGGCACCCTGCACGACACCCGGGCCCGCACCCTGAGCGCGCTGCGCCGGGACGAGGAGGCGCTCGCCGAGATGGAGCTCGCCATCGCCGCGTTCGCCGCCCAGGGCGCCGACGCGTACCACGGCCGGGCCGAGTCGATCCGGGTCGCCGCCGTCCTGGAGGCCAACCGGCTGGACCGGCCGGACGCCGCCCTGGCCCGCCTGGACGCCGCCATCGCGGCGCTCACCACCGCCGGCGCCCCCGACGCCGCCGAACCGCTGGCCGAGCTCCGCTCCCACCTCACCCGCCGCTGAGACCCGCCGCTGAGACCCGTCACTGAGACCCGCCACTGGGGCAGGACCACGCGTGGTCCTGCCCCGCGGGCTACTTCAGGTGCAGCACCGAGGCTTCGAAGGTGCGGAACGCGCCCTCCTGCTTCCACTCCAGCGCCGCCTTCGGGCTGGCCGCCAGCAGCGCCGCGCACTTCGGCAGCGGGTTCTCCGACCCGACCGGCCGGCCCTGGCACTCCGGCACCGGCTTGAAGCCGTTCCGGTCCCGCCACAGGCTGCGGCCCGCCACGAAGCCGTACTCCAGCGAGTTGCGCGCCAGGTCCTTCAGGTCGGTGTAGCTCAGGCCGTACGTCCGGGCCGCCCGCACGTACTCGTGGGTGATGTCGATCCGCTCCACGCCCGGGTCGTCGGTGGCCAGCGCGGTCGGCACCCCGTACTTGCGGTACAGCGGGAACGGGTGCTCCCGCCCCTCGACCTGGAGGATCTGCGCGTTCGAGGTCAGCGGCACCTCGACCAGCACCTTGCGTTCGGCCAGGGTGCGCAGCAGCTCGGCCGAGTCGTCCTCGTGGGTGACGTCCACGCCGTGGCCGATCCGCTCGGCCCGGCCGGTCAGCACGGCCTGCCGGATGTGGAAGGTCAGGTCCTCCGGCTTGACCAGCCCGGGCACCAACTCGCCCGCGTGCAGGCTGACGTGGGCCTTCGGGTAGAGCGGGCGCAGGTACTCCAGCATCCGCATCTGCAGTCGGTAGTTGTCCAGCGAGGCCTGGTAGTCCTCCGGCTGCACCAGGTTCACCGCGACGAACCGGTCGTCCTGGGAGGCGAGTTCCAGGCCGATCAGCAGTTGCGCGAACACCCGGGCCGGGGTGGACGCCCGGGACGCCTGGGACTGGATCCGCACCGTCACCGAACAGCCCGGCCGGGCCTGCGCGGTGCCGCAGTGCTCGGTGGCCTGGTACTCGGCCATCGCGGTGTCCAGGTCGGCGCGGGCCGAGTCCACCAGGGCCTGCATCTGGCCGTCGGCCAGCAGCTTCTGCCGCAGCGCCGCGAAGTCCTCCTCGAAGCCGACCTTGGCGGCCAGCGCCGCGACCCCGCCGGAGGCCGGCGTCAGCATGGTCTCCAGGTAGCTCTGGTGCTGGGCGGCCATGGTGTCGGTGACCTCGGCGATCATCGTGCCGGGGTGGCGCCAGCTGGCCTCGCCGAACTTGCCGAAGGTGGCGAAGAAGTGGTCGTGGCCGGACTCCGCGCCCGGCGTGAAGTCCTGCATCGACCAGGCCCGGATCACCCGGGTGCGGAACTCGCCCTCGGCCAGCGCGTCCGCGGCGGGCCGCTTGGTGCCCTGGCAGGGGCCGGTCGACGAGTCGAGGGTGACCGAGTCGATGCACAGGTCGTCCTGCGCGGCCAGCCGGATCAGCAGTTCGGTGGTGACCGCGCCGGAGAGGTGGTTGTGCAGGTCACCGCCCTTGGGCATCGCCCGCAGGAAGGCGTCCAACCGCGCCGGGTCGTGCCGGATTCCGTCCAGCAGGCCGTTGACGGCCGCCTCGGTGGGACGGGAACCCGCCCGGTCGGCGGCCGGGGCGGCCTGGGCAGTGGGGGCGAGCGGCAGCAGCAGGGCCGCGCAGGCGACCAGGGCTGCCGAGGAGGTACGGCGTAGCGACATCATGATCGCCATGCTGACGGCCCGTCAGCCGCCGTACCCCCCGGTGCCGTTCATGTCGTGCGCGCACCATCCGAAAGAGTGCCGCCGGCCGGGACCGACCCGACGGGCGTTCGAAACCCCGCGAACCCCGCGAACCCCGCTACCCGCGAACCCCGCTACCCGCGGGCCGGGCCGCCCCCCCGACCGCACTACTTGCGCCGGGCCTTCCCGGCGGCCCGCTCGGCCTTCACCTTCGCGGCCTTCTCCGCCGCCGCCTGCACCCGCTGCGCCTCCTTGCGCACCTCGGCCTGGAGGGCGCGCTCGCGGCGCAGCCACTCCGGGTCCTCCTCGCGCAGCGCGTCGATCTGCTCGGTGGTCAGCGCCTCGGTGATCCCGGCGCGGTTCAGGCCGGTCACCGAGATGCCCAGCCGCGAGGCCACCAGCTGGCGCGGGTGCGGGCCGTTGCGGCGCAGGTCGGCCAGCCACTGCGGGGGCTCGGCCTGCATCGCGTTGAGCTCGTCGCGGGAGACGACGCCCGCCCGGAACTCGGCGGGGGTCGCCGCCAGGTAGATCCCCAGCTTCTTGGCCGCGGTCGCGGGCTTCATGGTCTGGGAGGTCTTGGGCTTGGGCGTAGTCATGCGACAAGGGTATAGGGAGCGCGCCCCTGCCCGGCCCACCCGCCCAGCTCAGGGCCGTCCCGCCGCCCCGGGGCCGTCGCGGTCCCGGCCGCCCCCGCCCCGCCCGGCTCGGGGCCGTCCCGCCGCCCGTGCCCGCTAGCCTGGAGCCCGTGACCGAGACCGAGAACCAGCCGTCCGCCGCCCCCTTCCGCCTGGTGTACGTGCCGGGGGTGACGCCCACCAAGTGGCTGCGGGTGTGGGGGGAGCGGCTGCCCGACGTGCCGGTCGAGCTGCTGCAGTCCGCGCCCGCCGACGGCCACGCCCTGCTGCTGTCCGGCGGCGCGGACGCCGGCCTGGTCCGGCTGCCGGTGGACCGGACGGTGCTCAGCGCCATCCCGCTGTACACCGAGACCACCGTCGTGGTGTTCCCCAAGGACCACTGGCTGGCCGCCGCCGAGGAGGTCACCGTCGCCGACCTCGCCGAGGAGGTCGTCTTCCACCCGCAGGACGACACCCTCGACTGGCCCGAACCGCCCGGCCGCCCCGCCTTCGAGCGGCCCGCCACCACCGCCGACGCGATCGAGCTGGTCGCCGCCAACGTCGGCGTGCTGGCCGTCCCGCAGTCCCTGGCCCGGCTGCACCACCGCCGCGACCTCACCTACCGCACCCTGGCCGACGTCCCGCAGTCGCAGGTCGCCCTGGCCTGGCCCGAGGAGGCCACCACCGACCTGGTCGAGGAGTTCATCGGCATCGTCCGCGGCCGCACCGCCAACAGCTCCCGCGGCCGCACCGCCGCCGCCGAGGAGCAGCGCCGCCCGTCCAGCACGAAGAAGTCCAGGGCCCAGCCCCAGCAGCGCACCGGCCAGGCCGGAAAGCCCAAGCCCAAGCCGGGCCGGCGCACCGGCGGCGGCCGCACCGCCCAGCCCAAGCGCGGCGGCAGCGGCGGCGGCCGCAAGAAGTAGCCGCCCCGGCGGCCTCCCCGGTCGGACGGCCGGACGGTCGGCCGGGGGAGACCGGCCGGGGGAGACCGGCCGCAGTCGGAACCCGTCCCGCGCGCCGGCCGAGTGGCGGCCGCTCCGGCGGGGTAGTCGCGCCACGCGTCCGACGACGCCCCGTCGGCCACCTGCTCCACGGCGTTCCCGCAGTTGACGCACTGTGGCCCGCATGATGGTCGACGGGCATCCTTGCCGTACCGACCGAGGAGAGTAGCCACGATGGTGCACGCACGGGCCGGCCAGCCGGCGCAGCCGCAGGACCTGATCGACGTCGCCCGCCTGGTGACGGACTACTACGCGCTGCACCCGGACCCGGAGGACGTCGCCCAGCGCGTCGCGTTCGGCACCTCCGGGCACCGCGGCTCGTCCCTGCGCACCGCCTTCAACGAGGACCACATCGCGGCCACCGCGCAGGCGATCTGCGACTACCGGGCCGAACAGGGCACCACCGGGCCGCTATTCCTCGGCATCGACACCCACGCGCTGTCCGAACCGGCCCGGGTCACCACCCTGGAGGTGCTCGCCGCCAACGGCGTCACCGTGCTGCTGGACACCGCCGACGGCTACACGCCGACCCCGGCCGTCTCGCACGCGATCCTCGCCCACAACCGCGCCCGCCCGGCCGCGCTCGCCGACGGCATCGTGGTGACGCCCTCGCACAACCCGCCCGCCGACGGCGGCTTCAAGTACAACCCGCCGCACGGCGGCCCGGCCGACTCCACCGCCACCGGCTGGATCGAGCGCCGCGCCAACGCGCTGCTCGCCGCCGGCCCGGAAGGGGTCCGCCGGATCCCGTACGCCCGGGCGCTGGCCGCCGACACCACCGGCCGCTACGACTTCCTCGGCCGCTACGTCGACGACCTGCCCGCCGTGCTGAACCTGGACGCCGTCCGGGACGCGGGCCTGCGGATCGGCGCCGACCCGCTCGGCGGCGCCTCGGTCGCCTACTGGGGCCGGATCGCCGAGACCCACCGCCTCGACCTCACCGTGGTCAACCCGCTCACCGACCCGACCTGGCGGTTCATGACGCTGGACTGGGACGGCAAGATCCGGATGGACTGCTCCTCCCCGTACGCGATGGCCTCGCTGATCGACAAGCGCGACGCGTACGCGCTGGCCACCGGCAACGACGCCGACGCCGACCGGCACGGCATCGTCACCCCGGACGGCGGCCTGATGAACCCCAACCACTACCTGGCCGTCGCCATCGACTACCTCTACCGCCACCGCGAGGGCTGGCCCGCCGCGGCGGCCGTCGGTAAGACCCTGGTCTCCTCCTCGATGATCGACCGGGTGGTGGCCGGGCTCGGCCGGGAGCTGCTCGAAGTCCCGGTCGGCTTCAAGTGGTTCGTCGACGGCCTGCTGAACGGCACCGTGGCCTTCGGCGGCGAGGAGTCCGCCGGGGCGTCCTTCCTGCGCCGCGACGGCTCCCCGTGGACCACCGACAAGGACGGCATCCTGCTGGCCCTGCTCGCCTCCGAGATCACCGCCGTCACCGGCAGCACCCCCTCCGCCCTGCACCGCGAACTCGTCGCCCGGCACGGCGACCCCGTCTACGCCCGGGTCGACGCCCCCGCCGACCGCGAGCAGAAGGCCGCCCTCGCGGCGCTGGACGCCGACCGGGTCACCGCCGACTCCCTCGCGGGCGAACCCATCACCGCCGTCCTCACCCACGCCCCCGGCAACGGCGCCGCGATCGGCGGCCTCAAGGTCACCACCGAGAACGCCTGGTTCGCCGCCCGCCCCTCCGGCACCGAGGACGTCTACAAGATCTACGCGGAGAGCTTCCGCGGCGAGCAGCACCTCGCCCAGGTCCAGTCCGAGGCCCGCGAGCTGGTCACCGAGGTCCTGGCCAAGGCCTGACCCGCGGCCTCCCCGGTCCCCGCACCCCTCCGGCACCCCGCAGCCGGAGGGGTGTTGCATTGTGGTGCAGTCTGTTCGAAGATGTTTGATGTATCGGCTCGCCGTCCCTGCCCCGAGCCGCGCCACGAACCACGAGGAGTGCCGCCGTGCACAAGACGGTGACCAAGCTGGCCGACGGCCGCGAACTGGTCTACTACGACGCCGAACCCACCGTCCGCGACGCGGTCGACGCCCGGCCGCTGGAGCCCGCGGCGAGCGTCTCCGAGGTCCGGATCGACCCGTTCACCGGCGACCCGGTCACCATCGCCGCGCACCGCCAGTCCCGCACCTACCACCCGCCGGCCGACGAGTGCCCGCTCTGCCCGTCCCGGGACGGGCGGCTCAGCGAGATTCCGGCCGCGGACTACCAGGTCGCCGTCTTCGAGAACCGCTTCCCGTCGCTCGCCGACTCCTCCGCCGCGCACGTCGCCCCCCGGTCGGACGGCCCGTACGCGCTCACCCCCGGCACCGGCCGCTGCGAGGTGGTCTGCTTCACCTCCGACCACGCCGCCTCCTTCGCCGACCTGGACGAGGACCGCGCCCGCCTGGTGCTGGACGCCTGGACCGACCGCACCGCCGAGCTGTACGCCCGCCCCGGCGTCCGGCAGGTGTACTGCTTCGAGAACCGCGGCGCCGAGATCGGCGTGACCCTGGGCCACCCGCACGGCCAGATCTACGCCTTCCCGTTCACCACCCCGCGCACCGCCCTCGCCCTGGACCGCGCCGCCGCCCACCTCGCCGCGACCGGCCGCAACCTGTACGACGACGTGCTGGCCGCCGAGCGCGCCACCACCGGCCAGCCCGACTCCCGGGTCGTGCTGGCCGGCGAGCACTGGACGGCCTTCGTCCCGTTCGCCGCCCGCTGGCCGTACGAGGTCCACCTCTACCCCAACCGCCGGGCCGCCGACCTCACCGCGCTGGACGCGGCCGCCCGCGCGGAGTTCCCGCGGATCTACCTCGACCTGCTGCGCCGCTTCGACCGGCTCTTCCCCGAACCGGCCCCGTACATCGCCGCCTGGCACCAGACCCCGCGGCCCGCCGCCACCGAACTCGCCCTGCACCTGGAGCTGTTCACCCTGCGCCGCACCGCCGACAAGCTCAAGTACCTGGCCGGCACCGAGTCCGGCATGGGCGCGTTCATGAACGACGTCCGCCCCGAGACCGCCGCCCGCACCCTGCGCGAGCGCTAACCCCGAGGGCGGGCCCCGCCAGGGGCTCGGGGAACGGCGGGGCCGTGCTGCTGGGGGCCGGAGCCCAGCTGACGTTCGTGCTGCTTCGGGCCCGGGAACAGAACCCGAAGCGACCGCACGCCCCGGCAGTGAACCGTCAGCAGCCACGGCCCCGCCGTTCCCCGGGCCCCTGGCGGGGCTCCGCGACTCAGGCCACCCGGTGCGCCCCCTGCGAGGGCACCGCCGGGAACGCCTGCGGCGCGCCGAACCCGGCCGCCGCGAACGCCTCGTGCACCGCCCGCTCGATCTCCGCCAGCCGCTCGGTGTCCGCCAGGACGAGCACCGAGCCGCCGAAGCCGCCGCCCATCATCCGGGCCCCCAGCGCGCCCGCCGCGTTCGCGGTCGCCACCACCAGGTCGGTCTCCGGGCAGGAGACCCGGTAGTCGTCGCGCAGCGAGGCGTGCCCGGCGGTCAGCACCGGGCCGAGCGCCCGCGGGTCGCCCGCGTCCAGCAGCGCGACGGTGTCCAGCACCCGCTGGTCCTCGGTCACCACGTGCCGCAGCAGCGGCCGCAGTTCGGCCGGCAGCCGCTCCTGGGCCGCGGCCAGCCCGTCCGCCGCGACGTCGCGCAGCGCCCGCACCCCGAGCAGCTCGGCGGCCCGCTCGCACCCCGCCCGCAGGCCCGCGTACGCGCCGTCGCCCAGGTCGTGCTTGACCCGGGTGTCGACCACCAGCAGGGACAGGCCGACCGCGGGCAGGTCCAGCGGCACCTGGCGGCCGGTGAGCGTCCGGGTGTCGAGGAAGTACGCGTGGCCCGCGACGCAGCAGCTGGACGCCATCTGGTCGAGCGCGCCGCACGGCACCCCGACGTAGGCGTTCTCGGCGCGCTGGGCCAGCAGCGCCCGGGCCGGGGCGTCCAGGCCCAGGCCGTACAGCTCGTCCAGGGCGATCGCGGTCGCGCACTCCAGCGCCGCGGACGAGGACAGGCCCGCCCCGGTCGGCACGTCCGAGGCGAACGCCAGGTCGGCCCCGCCCACCGGGTGCCCGGCCTCGGCCAGCGCCCAGAACACGCCCGCCGGGTACGCCGCCCAGCCCGGCACCGAGCCCGGCGCCAGGTCGGCGAGCGCGAACTCGGCCACCGCGCCGTCGCCCTGCGCGCTGAACAGCCGCACCAGGCCGTCCGCGCGGCGGCGGGCCGCGACCCGGGTGG
Organism: Kitasatospora sp. NA04385; assembly: GCF_013364235.1. NCBI lineage: Bacteria > Bacillati > Actinomycetota > Actinomycetes > Kitasatosporales > Streptomycetaceae > Kitasatospora > Kitasatospora sp. NA04385. The sequence goes on from NZ_CP054919.1 coordinate 6,523,346, forward strand.
CGTGCGGGAGCGCGGCGGGCAGCACGAAGCCCTCGTTGTAGTCGGTGTGCTCGCCGATCAGGTTGATCCGGCCGGGAGCGGCCCACACGCCGTCGGGGGCGCCGTCGAAGGCGGAGGCGAAGGCGGCTGCGGCAGCGGTGGCGGCATCGGTGGTCATCGGGCGCTCCAGCGGGCGTTCACGGACGAGCAGGCGGTATATTCAACACATTCAAACACACTGCACCACACTCGAACAGGCTTGATGCGGCACCCCCGCGAACTATGCTGATCGCTTCCCGCCCCGCCCCACCCCGGAGGACACCGTGACGACCGACGGCGGACTGCTCGCCGACCAGCGCAGGGCCCTGATCCTCGACCTGGTCCGCCGCGACGGGGCCGTCAAGGTCGCCGAACTGGTCGAACAGTTGGGCGTCTCCGACATGACGATCCGCCGCGACCTGGACGCGCTGGCCCGCGCGGGCTCCGTCCGCAAGGTCTACGGCGGCGCGGTCGCCCGGGCCGCCGCCGCCGACGAACCCGCCTTCGAGGCCAAGTCCACCCTGGCCCCCGAGACCAAGGCGGCCCTCGCCGAGGCCGCCGCCGCCCAGGTCCAGCCCGGCAGCGTGGTCGCCGTCTCGGCCGGCACCACCGCCTACGCCGTCGCCACCCGCCTGCTCGACGTCCCCGGCCTCACCGTGGTCACCAACTCCCTCCCGGTCGCCGAACTCGTCCGCGCCCGCGGCGAGAACGGCCCCGCCCTGCTGCTCACCGGCGGCGCCCCCACCCGCTCCGCCGCGCTGGTCGGCCCGCTCGCCGACCAGGCCATCCGCTCCCTGCACGTCGACCTGCTGGTCATCGGCGCCCACGGCGTCAGCGAACGCGCCGGCCTCACCACCCCCAACCTCGCCGAGGCCCAGACCAACCGCGCCCTGATCGCCTCCGCCCACCGCACCGTCGCCGTCGCCGACCACACCAAGTGGGGCGTCGTCGGCCTCAGCAGCTTCGCCGCCCTCACCGACCTCGACTGCTTCATCACCGACCACGACCTCCCCGCCGAGGCCCGCACCGTCCTCACCGAGTCCTGCGGCGACCTCCTGCTCGTCTGAACCGCCCCGCCCGGCCCCGCTCAGTCCAGGACGACCGTCACACCGCGCTCCGCCAGGACCTCCAGCACCACGTCGAAGTAACTGCGCACCGGGTCACCGCCCACGATCTCCCCGGCGAGGCAGCGCCGGGCGGTCTCCGCGTCGTGCCACACCAGAGTGAAGGGAGACACCACAGCGGTGCCGCCCCACAGCCGGTCGCGCAGCCAGAACAGGTTGCTGCCCATCTCCAGGCCGGGCCCGAGCACCGCCTCGCCGATGGCCAGGTGCAGGCCGGGGACGTCGGTGACGTGCCGGCCGTCGAGGTGGTGGGTGCCGCCGCTGCGCGGGGAGTCGGACGGGCCGGTGCGACAGAGCGCGAGCCACTCGCGACGGCCCCACGTGTCCAACTGCGCCCACTGGTTGGGCTCGGTCGGCGGGCCCTCGAACCAGCGCTCGCGCACCGGCCGGCCCTCCAGGACGGGATAGCCGTAGCCGCAGTCGGCGAGGGTGACGTCAAGCAGTGGGCCGCCGAGGACGGAGGGGCGGGCTTCGGTGACGTGCAGCATGACCTCCTCGGTGGCCATCACCCGGCCCGAGCGGTCCAGCGCGGCCAGCTTTCCCCACTCCTCGTTGCGGCCGCCGCGCTGGGTGAGCAGGGCGAGCAGCGCGGGAGCGGGCTCGCAGCCGATCAGCTGGATCGGGTCCGCCCGGGCGGGCCGGCGGGCGAGCAGGCCGCCGACGTGGCGACAGTGGCCGAGCGGCTCGGTGATCCGCCGGTCCGGCGACCAGAACGCGTAGCCCGGCCGGGCCGGGTAGCGCGGGCGGCCCTCGTACGGATGGTCCCGGTGGTCGGCGGTGACGACCAGGTCGACCAGGCCGGGCGCGCCCGCAGTGGGCCGGACGGTGACGACGGACACTCCGCCCAGCTGGTAGTCGTACGCGCTCGGGTCGCCGTTCTCCTCCAGTACCAGCAGCTCCAGGTCGCCCAACTGCCGCCCGCCCGGCCCGGCGGCCATGACCGCCAGCGGGCTGTCGGCCGGGCAGCCCTCCAGCACCAGCACCGTCCGGTCCGGGTACTCGTGCGGCAGGTACAGGCCCTCGGCGTCGGCGCAGCGCCCCAACAGCTCGACCGCCTCCCGGTCGTCCTCGTCGTCGACCTCCCGCACCAGCACGTACCGCAGCGGGAACTCCCGCTCCCAGGAAGCGAAGTCCGCCACCCGCATCCGACCTCCAGGCCCTCGTCATCCGATCGTAGGCGCACCGTAGGGGATCAACTCCCTTCCACTCCACCGGTTATAGGGTCGGGACGCGGAGGGGAGCGGACGGGAGCGGGCGGATGGATGTCGCGGTGCGGCGACGGCCGGTGGGGTTCCCGGTGTCGTGGTGACCGTGACGGGCGTGGGTGTTGCTGGTGACGGGGGCGGTGGAGCGGTGGCGGCTGAGCCTGGTCGAACCGGAGCGACTGTCCGACCCGCAGCACGGTGCGGCGGGCTGCGCAGGCGGTTACGGGAGCGGGCACGCGACCGCACGGCGGTGGGGCGTACAGCGGGCGGAGATGCGGGGGAGGGGCGGCTCGGTCCGAGGGGTGGCGGGTCGTCAGGCGGGCGAAGGTGGACAGGAAGAGCGGCAGCGCCAGGTAGCCGAACCGTCCGGCGGGGGCGAGCAGGAACGCCAGTGTCAGACCGGCCGCCAGCCGGTCGGCCGCCGCGACCGCGTGCCGGGGCGGGCGCAGCAGCAGGGAGAGTGCCACCGCCGCCCCGCCGAGCAGCAGCAGTCCGGCCGCCGCGGCCCATCCGGCCGGGCCCAGCTCGGCCAGCAGGCGGCCCGGCAGCGGACTCGCCGCCGGAGTGGGCCACCGGCCCCGGCCGAGCGGGAAGGCGAAGACCTGGCGCAGTACCGGCCCCGGCGCCACCAGCAGCCACGGTGCCACCAGCAGGGCCGTCCCGCCCACCGCGACCGCCGCGCCGCGCAGGGCCGCCCGCCGTCCGGCCGTCGCCGCGAGCAGCGCCACCACCACCGGGACGGCGGGCCAGGCCGTCCACTTGAGCGCGCCCACCGCCGCCAGTGCCAGCCCCGCCGCGCCCGGCCGCCGCGCGGCCCCCGACGCCACGGCCAGGCACAGCAGCCCGGTCAGCGGCAGGTCCACCCGCTGACGGCCAGCGCCAGCGCCACCGGCGGCGAAGCCAGCAGCGCCACCATCCCCACCCGCGCGGCCGGTGCGGGCCGGACGCGCCGGGCGGCCCACAGCGCGGCCAGGAACGCGGCGGCGCACCACAGCCGGGGATCGGCCACCGGCCCGCCCGCGGGCAGCAGCGTGCGCAGCAGCGCGTGCGGCAGCCCGAACAGGGCCATCCCCGGCAGGTAGGGGGTGACCTCCCCGGGGCCGGCCGGGGCGTCCAGGTAGGGCGAACCGTGGGCCAGCAGCAGGCCCCCCGCCCGGGCCAGCACGCCCACCTCGCTCTGCCCGGAGCCGGTGGCGACCAGCAGGCCGAGCGGGAGCAGCCCGGCCCCGCCGAGCGCCACCCACCCGGAACGCCCCGGCCCGCCCGCGCCGGGCAGCAGCGCCACGGCGGCGGCCAGCAGGTAGCCGACGGCGGCGAGCGCGCCCCAGGTGCGGTGCGGCCCGAGCGGGGAGAGCAGCGGGAACAGGCCCGCCCAGCCGGCGCAGCCGAGCCAGCCCGCGCCCCACCCCCACGCGCGCCGCCCCCGCACGCGCCGCCCCCGCACCGGAGGGGGCGCGGAAGCCGGACGGGCGGGAAGGAGGGCGCGGGCGAGGAGCGCGGCGCGGGCGGGGCGGTGGTCGATCACGTCCTCCATTCCAGTACGGCGCCCGAGCCGCGTCATGACGTCCAGGTGGAGACCCGTGGTCGGGTTCTCCCCAGCACCGCCCCGCTCGGTGCCACCCGCTTGCCGCTAAGTGCCACTTGGTATGGACCACTGGACGTCCGGCGGGCGGTTTGCGCACACTGGCGCGATGAGGCTCCGACCGGCCACCGGCCTGGAACTGCACGACCTGGACGTCCCGGACCCGGGGCTGCTGCCGTTCGCGGCGGGCAGCTTCGACGCCGTCGGGCCGCTCTCCAGGGCGGACTTCCCGCACCGGCACTCGTTCCACGAACTGGTCTACGTCGCGGCGGGCAGCGGCACCCACGTCATCGACCTGGTCGAGCACCGGATCCAGCCGCCCACGCTGTACGCGGTGCTGCCGGGCCAGGTGCACCGCTGGAGCGGGGCCCACCGGCTCGACGGCTGGGTGCTGCTGTTCAACGAGGACTTCCTGCACCGGCACCCCGAGGACCTGGCCCTGGTGCGGGCCCTGGCGGCCGGCCCGGCGATCCGGCCGGACCGCCGGGAGCACCGCGAAATGGTCGGCACGCTAAGGGAGTTGACCTCGGAGCACGAGGCCGGTCTGGACGGCGGCCTGGGCGTGTTGCAGGCGCTGCTGCACGTCCTGCTGGTGCGGGCGCTGCGGGTGGCCCGCGGTCGCGGCCCGGCCGCGGCGCCCCGGGCGGCCGGGCACCCGCTGGCGACCAGGTTCACCCGGCTGATCGCCGAGTCCGACCGCGCCGACCGCTCGGTGCTCGCGCTGGCCCGCGAACTCGGCGTCTCGACGGGCTACTTGCACGAGGTGGTGAAGGAGGCCACCGGCCGCACCCCGGCCCGGCTGATCCGCGAGCAGCAGACCCTGGAGGCCAAACGCCTGCTGACCACCACGGACATGACGATCCGTCAGGTCTCGGCGGCGGCCGGCTTCTCCGACCCGGCCTACTTCTGCCGCTTCTTCCGCCGCGAAGTCGGCCGCACCCCGGGCGAGTTCCGCGAGAAGGCGAGCTGACCCGGCCAACCGAGCCGCGCCGCAACCGAGTTGCCCCGACCGCTGCCCCTCCGTCCCGCAGCGGTTCGGCCCGCGACGGCTCGGCCGTCCCGCCGTCCGGTAGCTCGCCTTAAGGTCGCCCCCGGCCCGCCCAGGGCCCGTCCGGTGGCTCCGCCGCAGCTCGCCCGCCGTCCCGCCGGGGGCTCGCCCTAAGCCGGGATCAGGCATACCCTAAGTTCGCCCTAAGCCCGGCCGGTGGCCGTCCGAACCCCGGCTGACGGCCCGTCGAACAGCGCGTGGCGCGGCTGAGGAATGCACCACGTCCCGCCGTCCCCGTCCATCGACGGCCCCGGCGGGCAGGGCCTAGCGTCTGAGGCACCCCACCGCGCCGCCGTGTCGGGAGACCCGACCTCTCCAGGTGTCATGTCCCATCCAAGGGAATCCGGGCGTGCGGCGACCAACGAAGCAGTCGAACGGAGAGCCATGTCCACCCCCCACAACCCGCTGGACGGCCTGGGCGAACTGGCCGATCGAAAGATCAGCCGCAAGGGCCTGCTCAAGGCGGCCGCCGCGGCCGCCGCCGCGCCCGTCCTGGTCGGCACCGGCGTCGCACTGGCCCGCGAAGCGGTCGCCGCCGACGCCCCGGCCCCGCTCACCCCCGAGTGCACCGACGGACACCTCACCGAGGAGCAGATCGAGGGACCGTACTTCAAGCCGGGCTCCCCGCTGCGCACCAACCTGGTGACCAGCGGCACCCCCGGGACCCCGCTGACGCTCAGCGGTTTCGTCTTCGGCCGCAACTGCGTACCGATCGCCGGGGCCCTGCTGGACTTCTGGCAGGCCGACACCAACGGCAACTACGACAACTCCGGGTACACCTTCCGCGGCCACCAGTTCAGCGCCTCCAACGGCGCGTACACGCTGACCACGATCGTCCCGGGCCTCTACCCGGGCCGCACCCGGCACATCCACGTCAAGGTGCAGGCCCCCAACCAGCCGATCCTCACCACCCAGCTGTACTTCCCGAACGAGCCGCGCAACGCCACCGACACCATCTACGACCCGGACCTGCTGATGACGGTCCGCCAGGTCGGCAACGGGCGCGAGGCCAGCTTCGACTTCGTGCTCAACGTCAACGGCACCGGCTCGCCCAGCCCCAGCCCCAGCCCGAGCAACTCGAACCCGGGCTCGCCGAGCCCCAGCCCGAGCAGCACGGGCGGCTCCACCAGTTGGAGGGCGGGAGCCAGCTACAAGGCCGGCGACGTGGTCACGTACAACGGCGTCACCTACGTCTGCGTCCAGGGGCACATCGCGTACGCCGGCTGGGAGCCGCCGAACGTGCCGGCCCTCTGGCAGCGCCGCTGATCCGCACCGGGTCCCGCCGCTGACCGGCCCCACCCCCACGCGGACGGTCAGCGGCGACAGCCAACCGAAGAAGCGGCGGCACGCCCCCGCTCCCTGGGAGGGGAAAACCGGGAGACCGGGGCCGTGCCAGCCGAGCGCCATGACGGCCCGAGCGCGGGGTGCCCGGGCCGTCATGGCGCCCCCTCTCGCCCCCGAAGTACCCTTCCCCGCACGCCCGTTCGTCCGGACGACCGTCCCCCCTCCGTGCAACCGGCTCTCCGCAAGCCCGCAAGCCCGCAAGCCCGCAAGCCCGCAAGCCCGGACGCCCGGACGCCCGCACGCCCGGGCGACCGGCCCCGCCCGTCCGCGAGCCCCTCGCCGCCCGCGCCCGGGACCACCACACCCGCTCGGTGCACCGGCGGGCGGCGAGCCGGGCGCCCGATAACCCCTCGCGCGCCCGCCGCCGCAGCGCTAACCTCCGGCCCAGGACCGCCACCGGGGGAGAACCGCACCGTGCCGATGCACCGCACCGTCCGCGCCGTCAATGAGCTGACCGCCCGCTGGGGCCGCGCCGCCCCGGCCGCCGGACGGAACACCGCCCTCAGCGCCCCCGCCGCCTGGGCCCCGCTCGCCCTGCTGGCCGCGGGCGCCGCCGGCCCCGCCGCCCGCGAACTCGCCGACGCGCTCGGCGTCCCGCTCGATCTGGCCGCCGGTTCCGGCCGCGAACTGCTCGCCGCCCTCGACCGGACGCCCGGCGTCACCGCCGCCCTCGGCCTGTGGACCGCCGACCGCCTCCCGCTCGAACCGGCCTGGACCGCCGCCCTGCCCCCGCACGGCCACGGCCGGATCACCGGCGACCCGGACGCCGACCGGGCCGCCCTCGACCGCTGGGCCGCCGACCGGACGGCCGGGGCGATCCCCCGGATGCCCGCCGCGGTCACCCCGGACACCCGGCTCCTGCTGGCCGGCGCGCTCACCGTCCGCACCGACTGGATCCGCCGCTTCCACCCCTGTGCGGACCGGCCCGAGACCGGCCCCTGGCGGGACCGCGACGTCGCCGGGCTGTGGCGGCGCACCGGGCTGCTCGACCGGGTCGGCGTCGCCGACACCGCCGCCGGGCCGCTCACCGTGCTCAAGGTGCTGGGCCGGGGCGGCGTCGACGTCCACCTCTGCCTCGGCACGGAGGACGCCGACCCCGGCGCCGTCCTGGCCGCCGCCGTCGGCACCGCCGCCCACCCCCGCACGGTGCGCCCCGGCACCGTACTCCCCGACGGCGCCCCCGGCCCCGGGCTGGACGCCCGCCGGGTACGCAGCTACTCCCGCGAGCCCGAACTCCACGCCGAGACCGTCGAGTTCGACCTCGCGGACGACCACGACCTGCTGGCGCGGCCCGAGCTGTTCGGCCTGCGCACCGCCGCCGACCTCGGCCGCGGCCACTTCCCCGGCATCAGCGCCGAGCCGCTGGCGGTCGAGTCGGCCCGGCAGACCACCACCGCCGTCTTCGGCCCGCGCGGCTTCCGGGCCGCCTCGGTCACCGCCTTCGGGGCGGCCGCCGCCGGCATCCCCGCGCCACCTCCGTACCTGGCCCGGCGCCTCACCGTCGCCTTCGACCGCCCCTTCGCCTTCCTCGCCGTCCAGCGCACCTCCCGCCTGGTCCTGGCGGCCGGCTGGGTCGCCGAACCGAAGCCGGCCGCACCGGAGCCGGAGTACGGGCAGGAGGACGACGGCCCGGAGCGCGAGTGGTGACGCCCCCTGGCGCCCCGGCGTCCTGGGCGCTCGCTAGACTCCCCGCTCGATCCCGTGCGAACGGCACGGTGACGGAACGCGCCGCACGGCGACCAGGGGAGCGGGAACGGCATGAGACGGTGGAGCGGATTCGGCAAGGCCGCGCTGGTCATCCTGATCGTGGGGGTGCTGCTCCCGGTCGGTGCGATCGCCTACGGGTTCACCCTCGGGCCGCGTTCGAGCGTGCTGAGCAGCAACAGCATGGCCCCCACCTACCGGTCCGGCCAGCGGGTCCTGACCTACGCCGTCGAACCCGGGGATGTCCGCCGTGGCGACGTGGTGCTCTTCACCGTCCCCATGGAGCCCGGTGGTCCGCCCGTGCGGACCCTCAACCGGGTGATCGCCCTCGGCGGCGACCACGTCTCCCAGTGCGGTGACCAGCCCGTCCAGCTGAACGGCAGTTCGCTCGACGAGCCCTACCTGCGGGACAACAAGCCCGGCGGCGAGCGCTGCTTCGACGTCACCGTCCCCGCCGGGGAGATGTTCGCGATGGGCGACAACCGGCCCCTCTCCTTCGACTCCCGCTACCGGGGCACCTTCCCGGTCTCCTCGGTGATCGGCCGCGACCACGGGAGCGCCGCCGCGCTGACCACCGTGGGCCTGCTCCTGGTGCTCGGCCTGCTGCTCCTCCCGGTCGCCCTGGTCCTCTCGCTGATCGCCCGCCGCCGTCGGCGCACCGCCCCGCCGCAGACCTCCGCCTACCCGGACTGGGCGCTGGAACGGACGCCCTGACCCTCCCGGCCCGCAGCCCCGCCGCCGGACTCGCCGCTGACGGGTTGTCAGTGCGGGCGCCTAACATCGCGCCCATGCGAGCATCAGGCACCTTCACCGTCCTCGAGTTCACCCCCGCGCCCGTCCCCGAGAGCGGCGTCAAGACCGGCACGGGCGTCGGCGTGGCCACCATGCGCAAGGAGTTCCACGGCGAGGTCGAGGGCCGCGCCGACACCCTGTTCACCGCCGCCTACGACCAGGCCGCCGGCGTCGGCACCTACCTCGCCATGGAGTCCTTCGCCGGTGCCCTGCACGGCCTCGGGGGCACCTTCAACTTCGCGCACTCCGCGACCACCTCCGGCACCGACCGGCAGGGCGAGTACTTCGTCATCGTCCCCGGCAGCGGCACCGCCGACCTCACCGGCATCACCGGCACCGGCGGCATCGTCGTCGACGAGGACGGCACCCACCGCATCCACCTCGACTACACCCTCCCCGCCGGGTAGCACCCGCAGCACCCGCAGCACCCGCAGCACCCGTAGCCCCCGTGCCGGCCCCGCGCGGGCGCCGCACCGTCAGCGCCCGCGCGCCCACGCGCACAGCACCGGCACGCACCGCTCCGCGAAGTACTCGTAGTCCTCGGCCGTGTTGTACACGTGTGTCGACAGCCGGAAGTACCCCGTCCCGCCGAAGCTGGTGAACGCCGTCTCGACGCCGCACTCGGCCGCCATCCGGTCGCGCAGCGCGTCCGCCTCCAGCCGGGTGCGGCCCAGCCCGGGCGGCAGCTTCACCAGGCGCAGCGCGTTCACCGGCATGCCGACATCCGCCGCGGCCGGCTCCCCGGTGGCGGCGGTGAACGCCGCGCCGATCAACTCCTGCGCGTAGTCGGCGAGTTCGCCCATGTAGCGGCGGGCCCCGGCCCAACCCCACTGCTCGGCCACGAAGTCGAGCGCGGTCGGCGCCGCCAGGTAGCCGGTGACGTCCAGGGTGCCCTGGCTGTCGAAGCGCTCCGGGAACGGCTCCTCGGCACCCCAGGAGTCGATCAACGGGTAGAGCGCGTCCCGGAGTTCGCCGCGGGCGACCAGCGCGGCGGTGCCGCGCGGCGCGCAGCCGAACTTGTGCAGGTTGCCCACCCAGGCGTCGCAGTCCGCCCCCGCCAGCGGGTCCCCGTCCAGCCCCGGCACGTGCGCGGCGTCGACCAGTAGCGGGACGCCGCGCTCCCGGGCGAACGCGCCGACCAGGTCGACCGGCAGGTAGCGGGCCGTCGCCGAGGTGATCCGGTCCAGCACGATCAGCGCCGTCCGCCCGGTCACCGCCCCGGTCACCGCCGCCGCGGCCTCCTCCGGACCCGCCCCCAGCGGCACGTGCACCGTGCGCACCGCCCCGCCCCAGCGCCGGGCCAGCCGCTCCGCGCCCATGGTCACCGCCCCGTACCCGTGGTCGGTCACCAGCACCTCCCCGCCGTCCCGGTGCGGCAGGCTCCCGTACACCACGCTCGCCCCGGCGCTCGCGTTCGGCACCAGCGCCGTGAAGCCGGCCGGCACCCGCAGGAAGTCGGCGACCGCCGCCCGGGCCGCCGCCACCCGGCGCGACAGCCCGGGGAACCAGACCACCGGCGAGGCGTCCATCTCCTCCCGCAGCCGCTGCTGCTCCCGCTGCGCCACCAGCGGCACCGCCCCGAACGACCCGTGGTTCAGGTGCCGCATCGCCGGGTCCAGCGACCACCCGGCGGCGGCGGGACGGCCGTCGCGCAACAGCAGGGGCTCGGGTGCGACAGGGGTGGCCACGACGACTCTCCGATCCGGCAGGGGGGCGACACCGCCCCGTTGACCTGCGAAGATCCTGACACAGCCGACCCCCGCCCCGGACGGCGGCCCCGGACGCACCGAACCGCCCGCCCCGGACGGCGGTCCGGGACGGGCGGCGTGGCGCGGCATGGCGCGGCGCGGTGCGGTGCGGGCCTACGCCATCGGCTGCGGCTTGATCATCGCGAACGGCGCGCCCTGCGGGTCGGCGACCACCGTCATCCGGCCCGCCATCATGTCGAACGGCGGCGCCAGCACCGTCCCGCCGGAGCGGACCAGCGCGTCCACGGTGGAGTCCACGTCGTCCACGGCGAAGTACGTCAGCCAGTGCGCGGGGGTGCCGGGCGGGTCGTTGGCCAGCAGGGTGACCCCGCCGACCGCCCGCCCGCCGACCCGCAGCTCCCAGTACGAGTCGGCGCCGTCCAGCGGCTCGATCTCGATGCCGAACGCCTCGCCGTAGAACGCGGTGGCGGCCGGCACGTCACTGGTGTGCAGCTCGTTCCAGGTCAGCGCGCCGGCCTCGTTGACCACCTGCGCGCCGAAGAACTCGCCGGGCTGCCACACGCCGAACACCGCGCCCTGCGGGTCCGCGGCGACCAGCATCCGGCCCAGGTTGCCGACGTCCACGACCGGGACGATCAGCGTGCCGCCCGCCGAGACGATCGCGTCCTGGGTGGCCTGCGCGTCGGTGCTGGCCAGGTAGCTGGTCCAGACGGTGGGCGGCTCGGGCATCCCCTCGGGCGCCATCGCAGGGCCGATGCCGGCGACGGCCCGGCCGTCCAGCTCGCAGACCGCGTACCCGCCGAACTCGGCCGGGCCGGGACTGCCCTGCCAGCCGAACAGGTCGCGGTAGAAGTCCAGCGCGGCCTGCTGGTCCTTCGCCATCAGATCGATCCAGCACGGGGTGCCGGTCGCGTACGGGGTGGTGACTTCGGGCATCTCTCGCTCTTTCCGGTTCGGGTCATCCGGTGCGTCCCCCGCCAGCCACCCTCCCGGCGCGGCCCCGGTTCCGCCACCGGGGCGCGGCCCCGCACTCCGCCAGGCGCACCCCCGCCGACCCCGGGCGCACCTCCCGCCCACCGGGCCCCCGCCCCCGGGCGGGCGCTACGCCCGGGTGAGCGCGATCAGCGCGATGTCGTCGGAGAGCTGGTGCGTCCAGTCGTGGACGTCCGCGGCGAGCCCGGCGACCAGCCGGCCCGGGTCGGCGGCCCGCAGCACCGACAGCCGCTCGCCCAGCGGGTAGAACTCGCCGGAGGAGTTGCGGGCCTCGCTCAGCCCGTCCGTGTGCAGCAGCAGCGCCGAGCCGCCGGGCAGGGCCAGCGGGGTCGGGACGGGGCCCCGGCCCAGGCCCAGCGCGCCCAGGCCGAGCGGGAGCAGCGCCGGGACGGGGGTGGTGCGCACCCCGTCCGGGCCGACCCGCAGCGGGGCCAGGTGCCCGCAGTTGACCACCTCGACCTGGTCGACGCCGTCCCGGTGCTGGAGCAGCAGCGCCGTCGCGAACAGTTCCTCGTCGCCGCGGGCCGCCGCCAGCCGGGTCAGCTGCCGGTCCAGCCGGGCCGCCAGCTCGCCCAGGTCGGCGGTCTCGTGCGCCTGCGAGCGGAAGCACCCCAGCAGGTCGGTGACGGTCTGCACGGCCTGGAGCCCCTTGCCCCGGACGTCGCCGATCAGCAGCCGGGTGCCGTGCGGGGTGCGCACCGCCTCGAAGAAGTCGCCGCCGACCCCGGTGCCCGCCGTCGCCGGCTGGTAGTGGCCGGTCAGCCGCAGCTCGCCCAGCAGCGGCGGGATCGGGTGCAGCACCGCCTGTTGCAGGGCGATCTCGCTGGCCCGGACGCGCGCCAGCCGCTCGGACTGCTGGCGCCGGCTCCAGGCCACCAGGCCCATCACCGCGCCCACCGCGAGCGCCGCCACCGCCGCCCCCGGACGGTCCGCGACCCGCTCGCCCGCCAGCGCGACCAGCAGCAGGTGCTGGAGCCCGGCCGCCGCGGCCACCGCCAGCGACACCACCGGGCGGCCCAGCAGCATCGCCACCACCGCGACCACGCCGCAGGCCACCCACAGCACGGTGCCCAGCGCGGGCGGGCCGCCCCGGCCGGTCAGCAGCTCCGTGCTGCCGGGCACCGCCTGGGCCAGCACCCCGCCGAGCAGGATGGACACCGGGTACAGCGCCGACGCCGCCGCCCGGCGCTGCCGGGGCAGCGCCGCCAGGAACCCGGCCAGGTAGGGGATCTGCGCGACCACCAGGCCGAAGCCGACCAGCACCGCCACCGCGCCCGCCACCAGCGCCGCCCGCCCGGCGTCGGCGGGCAGGAAGTGCAGCGCGGCCAGGCCGACGGCGGCCAGCGGCAGGCCCAGCGAGGAGCTCGTCAGCGGGGTCAGCCGCCAGTGCCGGGCCACCAGCCCGGCCGCCAGCATGCCCAGCCCGTAGCCCGACATCGCCAGCGTCACGTGCGCCAGCGTCACCCCGCGCTGCAGCAGCACCACCGGGACGGCTGCGGACAGCGCGAGCTGGGTGAACCCGAGCGTGGCACCCGCCGCCATCGCCCCGCCCGCCGCCAGGGCGGGCACCCCCGGCGCCGGCGGCCCCGGGTTCCGGCGGGCCAGCAGCACGCTCCGGGCCCGGCAGGCGGCGAACAGCGCCACGGCGGCGCACAGCAGCCCCCCGACCAGGGGGTCCGACCAGTCGCGCAGCGGGCCCAGCTCCAGGCCCGCGACGGCCAGTAGCGCCGCCACCGCGACGCCCGGCCCGCACACCGGCAGGGCGCGGACCGCCGGTCCGGGCAGCCGGTCGCGCGGCAGCAGGCGCAGCGCGGCGAGCAGCAGCAGCGCGGCGGCCGCCGGGAGCACCGACTCGCCCAGCCGCCAGCCGGCCACCGAGTCGATCCGCACCGCGATGTTCGCGCCCAGCACGAAGGCGGTGGCGACGCCCGCGACGGCCCCGCCCACCACCCGGGTGATCCGTCCGGGCAGGTTCAGCACCGGGACGGACGCCAGCGCGGCGATCAGCACCCCGGCGGCTCCGGCGTCCTCCACGGTCCGCCCCGCCAGGTACGTCCAGGGGCGGTCCGCCGTCACCGCGACCGCCCCGCCGGCCACCATCATCCCCAGCGTCCACCGCAGCACCCGCGGCCAGCCCCAGAGGTCCGCCGCCCGGCCGGAGAGCAGGAAGGCGGTCAGCATCACCAGCGCGGTGGCCAGCTGCGCGGCCACCGCCTCCCCCCGTCCCATCCCGAACTCCGCCACCGCCCCCGCGGCCGTCGCCCCGCGCAGCAGTGGCAGCAGCACGCTCAGCGAGGCGGCGGCCATGAGCAGCAGACGGACGGCGCGCCGGGGGGTGCCGGTCACGGGGGTCTCCTTCGGCAGGTGAGATGGGAGCAAGGCTTGCAGAGACCCGGGGCGACCAGAAGGGAAAAAGGTCACAAAAGTCATATTTATCCCTTATTCGGCGTCTGCCAAGCACCCGGCCGCGGGGGCACCGACCACGAGGGCGCCCGGCCCTCCTCGCCCGGCTTGCGCCCGGGTTCCGACCGGCTTGCGACCGGCGGGCCGTCCGCGGGGCGAAATTCGCCGCGGGCGGCGCCGGGGCGTCGCTAGCGTGTGCCGCTCACTGACGGACTGTCACCGACGGAGGCCGCACCATGACGCTCACCACCGACTCCCACCCCGCCGTGCTGGCCGCGATCGCCGAGGAGTGCGCGGCGCTCGGGTTCGCGATGTCGTGCGACCGGGCCACCGGGCAGCTGCTGCGCACGCTCGCGGCGGCCCGGCCCGGCGGGCGCGTCCTGGAGCTGGGCACGGGGGCCGGGGCCGGGACGAGCTGGCTGCTGAGCGGGATGGACGCGGGGGCCTCGCTGGTGAGCGGGGAGCTGGACCCGGCGGTGGCCGCCGTCGCGGCCCGGCACCTGGGGGCGGACCCGCGGCTGGAGCTGGTGGTGGGGGACGGGGCGGAGCTGATCGACTCGCTGGCGCCCGGCGGCTTCGACCTGGTCTTCGCGGACACCTGGCCGGGCAAGTTCCACCACCTCGACCAGGCGCTGGAACTGCTCGCCCCGGGCGGGCTGTACCTGGTCGACGACCTGCTGCCGCAGCCGACCTGGCCGGAGGAGCACGCCGCGTCCGTCACCGCCCTGGTCGAGCGCCTGACCACCGACCCGCGCCTGCACGCCAGCTACCTGGACTGCTCCACCGGCCTGCTGCTGGCCACCCGCCGCCCGTAGCCCCCGGGCCCCGCCCGCAGCCCCCCGGCCCCGCAGGGGCCGTGGGCCGTTGGGGGGACGGCGGGCGTGGGCGCCGGTGCGGCGGTCGCACCGGCGCCTACGGTGGCCGCCATGTGGCAGGCCATGTTCGTCGCGGGTATCCCGTACGCCGAGAAGACGATCCGCACGGTGCTGGTCTACCTGGCGCTGCTGGTGCTGCTGCGGGCGATCGGCAAGCGCGGCCTGGCCCAGCTGAACACCTTCGACCTGGTGGTGATGCTGCTGCTGTCGAACGTGGTGCAGAACGCGGTGATCGGCGACGACGACTCGGTCAGCGGCGGCCTGTACGGGGCGCTGGTGCTGCTGGCCACCGACTGGCTGCTGGTGCGGCAGGCGGCGCGCTGGGACTGGTTCAACCGGCTGCTGGACGGGACGCCGACGGTGCTGGCCCGGGACGGCGCGTACGACCGGCGGACGATCGCCCGGCAGGGCATCCGGGTGGCCGACCTGGACGTGGCGGTCCGGCACCAGGGCGGCGACGCGATCGAGGAGACCTCGCTGATCGTGCTGGAGCCCAGCGGGACGCTGCTGGTGAAGCTGAAGCGGGGCGACCAGGTCGCCGACAAGAACGACGTGGCGGCGCTCCGGGCGGCGCTGGCCGCGATCGAGGCCCGGCTGCCCGCCGACCGCTGACCGGCGGAACGCGGCGGCCCGACGATATTGACGAATCCTTAACGGCAGGCCCGTTCCGGCCCGGAGCCTTCGATTCGGCCGTCCGAACCGCCGCTGGCCTGCGGAAATCCAAGAAATATGCCGATCTGACCGGCTGATTGCCCGATCAGCGGTGGCGCATACGCTCCCGTGCTGTGCTCAACCTCCCCCAGGCGCTCAAGCGCCTCGTGATCGGCCCCGCCATGCGCAGCGAGGAACTCGGCGAGACGCTGCTGCCCAAGCGGCTGGCGCTGCCGGTCTTCGCCTCCGACCCGCTCTCCTCGGTGGCCTACGCCACCGGCGAGATCCTGCTGGTGCTCACGGTCGGCGGCACCGCGTTCCTGTACCTGACGCCGTGGATCGCGCTGGGCGTGGTCGCCCTGATGGCCGTGGTGGTGCTGTCCTACCGGCAGGTGGTGCACGCCTACCCGAGCGGCGGCGGCTCGTACGAGGTGGTCTCGCGCAACCTCGGGGCGAACCCGGGGCTGGTGGTGGCCGCCTCGCTGCTGGTCGACTACGTGATGACGGTCGCCGTGTCGGTGGCCTCCGGCGTGGACAACGTCATCTCCGCGTTCGGCTCGCTGGCCGACCACCGGGTGGCGCTGGCGCTCGGCTTCACCCTGCTGCTGACCGCGGTCAACCTGCGCGGCGTGCGCGAGTCGGGGCGGGCGTTCGCCGCGCCGACGTACCTGTTCATCGGCGGCATCCTGCTGATGGTCGTCACCGGCCTGGTCCGGCTGGCCTTCGGCGACGGTCCGCAGGCGCCGACCGCGCAGCTGGGCGTCGCGGCCGAGCACGGCAAGGACGCCGTGCAGGGCCTGGGCCTGCTGATGCTGGGCCTGCGCGCCTTCGCCTCCGGCTGCACCGCGCTGACCGGCGTCGAGGCGATCTCCAACGGCGTGCCCGCCTTCCGCGCCCCGAAGTCCCGCAACGCGGCCGCGACCATGACGGTGATGGGCGTCGTCGCGGTGGTGATGTTCGCCGGCGTCACGCTGCTCGCGCTCACCTCGCACGTCCACTACGTCGAGGACCCCTGCCAACTGACCGGCCTGGCCGGGGACTGCCACGCCCACACCCAGCAGACCGTGATCGCCCAGCTGGCCGCGTCCGTCTTCGGCGGCTCCGACAGCGTGCTGTTCTACTTCGTCCAGGCGGTCACCGCGCTGGTGCTGATCCTGGCCGCGAACACCGCCTTCAACGGGTTCCCGCTGCTCGCCTCGATCCTCGCCCGGCACCGCTACCTGCCCCGGCAGCTGCACACCCGGGGCGACCGGCTGGCGTTCTCCAACGGCATCCTCGCGCTCGCGGTGGCGGCCGGGGCGCTGCTCTGGTTCTACCGGGCGGACGTCACCAGCCTGATCCACCTGTACATCCTGGGCGTGTTCACCTCCTTCACGCTCTCCCAGGTCGGGATGGTCCGGCACTGGAACCGGGTGCTGGCCGCCGGGGCCGACCCGGCCGCCCGCTCCGCCGCCCGGCGGGCCCGGGTGATCAACGGGCTGGGCGCCGTGACCACCGCGCTGGTGCTGGTCATCGTGCTGATCACCAAGTTCACCCAGGGCGCGTGGCTGGCGGTGGCCGCCGCCCTGCTGCTGTGGCTGACCATGCGCGGCATCCGCCGCCACTACGACGCCGTCGCCGCCGAGCTGGCCGTCGGGGACGGGGAGGAGGTGCGGGCGCCCCGGCCCCGGCGGGTGCACGCCGTCGTGCCGGTCTCCACGCTGCACCGGCCCACCCTGCGCGCGCTCGGCTACGCGCAGGCGTTCCGGCCCGACACCCTGGAGGCCGTCACCGTGGACGTCGAGCCCGAGTCCACCGCCGAACTGCGTGCCCGGTGGGCGGACAGCGGCCTGGACGTGCCGCTGCGGGTGCTCGACTCGCCGTTCCGGGAGATCACCAAGCCGGTGGTCGCGCACGTCCGGGAACTGGCCTCGGCCCGGCCCGGCGACGCGGTGGCCGTCATCGTCCCCGAGTACGTGGTCGGCCACTGGTGGGAGAACCTGCTGCACAACCAGTCCGCGCTGTGGCTCAAGAGCCGCCTGCTGTTCACCCCCGGCGTGATGGTCATCTCCGTTCCCTGGCAGCTCACTTCGGCCGGCCGCGCCGACCGCCCCGCCCGCCGGGCCCCCGGCGCCCTCCGCCGCGGCGAGCCCACCGGTCCGGCCGACCACGCGGAGAAGGCGGGGGCGTGAACAGTGGGTGAACTCCCGGAGTACGGCGGCGTGTCGGGAACCTGACGGCCCGTCAGCCCGCCCGGCCGCCCGACCCCCGCAACCTGCCGCTCAGCGGTGCGGGCTGACGCCCCGTCGGCCCGCGCCGCCCCTCCCCGCCCCCGCGGCGGGCGGCCCCGCGGGCCGCCGCCTCCGGCCGTCCACCCGCCCTGACCGGTAAACTTGCCCAGGTTGTCGCGCTTTCGACGCCTTCGGCGGACCGCTTCCACCGGCCGCCGGGGAACCCAGGACGAGGACCGTTGCAGCCATGATCACCGCCCCCGACACCGCGCTGTTCCGCGCCCAGGACGCGCCCGCGCCGCGCACCCTGGTCGACGTGCTGGCGGCCACCGCCGCCGCGCACCCGCAGGAGCCCGCGCTGGACGACGGGCGCGAGACGCTCGGCTACGCGGCGCTGCTCACCGAGGTCGAACGCGTCCGCCGGCACCTGGCCAGGGCGGGCGTCGGCCTCGGCGACCGGGTCGGCGTCCGCGTCCCCTCCGGCGGCAACCAGCTGTACGTGGCGATCCTGGCGGTGCTCGCCGCGGGCGCCGCCTACGTGCCGGTCGACTTCGAGGACCCGGACGAGCGGGCCGAACTGGTCTTCGGCGAGGCCGACGTCAACGCCGTGATCGGCGCCGAGTACGCCCTCGACCGGGTCAAGCCGTCCGGCCACGACGCCCGGCCGCCCGAGCCCGGCCACGACGCCTGGATCATCTTCACCTCCGGCTCCACCGGCAAGCCCAAGGGCGTCGCCGTCACGCACCGCAGCGCCGCCGCGTTCGTCGACGCCGAGGCCGCGATGTTCCTCCGGGACGAGCCGATCGGGCCCGGCGACCGGGTGATGGCCGGGCTGTCGGTGGCCTTCGACGCCTCCTGCGAGGAGATGTGGCTGGCCTGGCGGCACGGCGCCTGCCTGGTGCCCGTCCCGCGCGCCCAGGTCCGCTCCGGCGCCGACCTCGGCCCGTGGCTGGCCGAGCAGGAGATCACCGTGATCTCCACCGTCCCGACGCTGGCCGCGCTGTGGCCCGCCGAGGCGCTGAACGAGGTCCGGCTGCTGATCTTCGGCGGCGAGGCCTGCCCGCCCGAACTCGCCGAGCGCCTGGTCACCGAGGGCCGCGAGGTGTGGAACACCTACGGCCCCACCGAGGCCACCGTGGTCGCCTGCGGCGCCCTGATGAACGGCCGGGCCCCGATCCGGATCGGCCTGCCGCTGGACGGCTGGGAGCTCGCCGTCGTCGACGAGGCGGGCGAACCCGTCCCGATGGGCGGCAGCGGCCAGCTGGTGATCGGCGGCGTCGGCCTGGCCCGCTACCTCGACCCGGCCAAGGACGCCGAGAAGTACGCCCCGCTGACCTCCCTCGGCTGGGAGCGCGCCTACCGCTCCGGCGACCTGGTCCGCGCCGAACCCGAGGGCCTGGTCTTCCTCGGCCGCGCCGACGAGCAGATCAAACTGGGCGGACGCCGGATCGAACTGGGCGAGGTCGACGCGGCCCTCCAGGCGCTGCCCGCCGTCTCCGGCGCCGCCGCCGCCGTCCGCACCGCCCGCAGCGGCAACCAGCTGCTGGTCGGCTACCTGGTCGTCCAGGACGGCTTCGACCGGGACGCCGCCGTCGCCCGGCTGCGCGCCGAACTGCCCGCCGCCCTCGTCCCGCTGCTCGCCACCGTCGCGCACCTGCCCACCCGCACCTCCGGCAAGGTCGACCGGGACGCGCTGCCCTGGCCGCTGCCCGACCTGGAGACCTCCGGCCCCGCCGAGCAGCTGTACGGCACCGAGGCCTGGCTCGCCGAGCAGTGGGCGCAGATCCTCGGCACCCCCGTCCGCGGCGCCGACGACGACTTCTTCGCGATCGGCGGCGGCTCGCTGGCCGCCGCCCAGCTCACCACCCTGCTGCGCGCCCGCTACCCGGCCGCCTCCGTCCTCGACGTCTACCAGCAGCCCACCCTGCGCAAGCTCGCCCGGCTGCTGGAGAAGTCCGCCCAGTCCGGGGGAGCGGCCCGCACCGTCGCTCCCGTGCCCCGCCGCGCCCAGGCGCTGCAACTGCTGCTCACCCTGCCGCTGGCCACCCTCACCGGCCTGCGCTGGACGCTCGCCCTCGGCGTCCTCGGCACCGTGCTGAACCTGCTCGGCGACTACCCGTGGGCCCCCGTCGCGCCCTGGTGGCTGCTGGCCGCCGGCGCCCTGCTGCTGTACTCCGCCCCCGGCCGCCTCGCGCTCGCCGCCGGCGGCGCCCGGCTGCTGCTGCGCGGCGTCGGCCCCGGCAGCTACCCGCGCGGCGGCTCCGTCCACCTGCGGCTGTGGACCGCCGAACGGCTCGCCGAGGCCACCGGCGCGGTCGGCCTCTCCGGCTCCTGGCTGATCCGCTACGCCCGGGCGCTCGGCTGCCGGGTCGCCCCCGACGTCGACCTGCACGCCCTGCCGCCCGTCACCGGCCTGCTGCGCCTGGGCAAGGGCTGCGCGGTCGAGAACGAGGTCGACCTGTCCGGCCACTGGCTGGACGGCGACCGGCTGGAGATCGGCGCGCTGCGGATCGGCGCCGGCGCCGTGGTCGGCACCCGCTCGACCCTGCTGCCCGGCGCCAAGGTCGGCAAGCGCGCCGAGGTCGCCCCCGGCTCCGGCGTCACCGGCGCCGTCCCCACCGGCCAGCGCTGGGCCGGCGCGCCCGCCGTCAAGACCGGCAAGGCCGAACGCGGCTGGCCGAAGCAGCGCCCGCCGCGCACCCCGCGCTGGGCCGCCGTCTACGGCGCCACCGGCTTCGCCCTCGCCCTGCTGCCGCTGCTCGCCGCGCTGCCCGGCCTGCTGATCGCCGGGTGGTTCGTCCACCCCGGCGACGGCCTCGGCCAGGCCGTCCGCGGCGCCCTGATCGCCCTCGTCCCCGCCACCCTCTCCTACGGGCTCGCCTACGCCGCGCTCGTACTGGTCGGCGTCCGGCTGCTCTCGCTCGGCCTGCGCACCGGCTACCACCCGCTGCACGGCCGGGTCGGCTGGCAGGCCTGGACGGTCAGCCAGCTGATGGACCTGGCCCGCGAGACGCTGTTCCCGCTGTACGCCGGGCTGATCACCCCGGTGTGGCTGCGGCTGCTCGGCATGCGGGTCGGCAAGGGCGCCGAGGTGTCCACCGTGCTGGCGCTGCCCAGCCTGACCAAGGTCGGCGACGGCGCGTTCCTCGCCGACGACACCCTGATCGCCCCGTACGAGCTGGGCGGCGGCTGGGTGCGGATCGGGCGGGCCGAGATCGGCGAGCGGGCCTTCCTCGGCAACTCCGGGATGACCGCGCCCGGCCGGGCCGTCCCCGACCGGGGCCTGGTCGGCGTGCTCTCCGCGACGCCCAAGAAGGCCAAGCGCGGCAGCTCCTACCTGGGCATGCCGCCGGTCAGGCTGCCCCGGGCCGCCGACACCGCCGACCTCGCCCTCACCTACGAGCCGCCCGCCCGGCTGCGCTGGGCCCGCGGCCTGACCGAACTGGCCCGGATCGTCCCGGTGCTCGCCTCCGCCGCGCTGGCCGTGCTCACCGCCGCCGCGCTGTGCGCCCTCGGGCAGCCGCTGCTGTCCGGCCTGGTGCTGCTCGGCGCGGGCCTGGCCGCCTGCCTGGTCTCCGCCGCCGCCAAGTGGCTGCTGGTCGGCCGGTTCCGGGCCGTCGAGCACCCGCTGTGGTCCGGCTTCGTGTGGCGCAACGAGCTGGCCGACACCTTCACCGAGGTGCTCGCCGTGCCCTGGCTGGTCGGCCGCACCGCCGGGACGCCGCTGATGAACCTGTGGCTGCGCGCGCTCGGCGCGAAGATCGGCCACGGCGTGTGGTGCGAGAGCTACTGGCTGCCCGAGGCCGACCTGGTCACCCTCGGCGACGGCGTCAGCGTCAACCGCGGCTGCGTGCTACAGACCCACCTCTTCCACGACCGGATCATGCGGCTGGATACTGTGGAGCTCCGCGCGGGCGCCACCCTCGGCCCGGGCGGGATCGTGCTGCCCGGCAGCACCGTCGGCGAGCGCTCCACCCTCGGCCCGGCCTCCCTGGTGATGCGCGCCGAGACGGTGCCCGCCGACACCCGCTGGCTCGGCAACCCGATCGAGGCCTGGCAGTAGGCGCGCCTCCGGCGCCCCCCGCCGGGCCCGCCCAGCACCGTGACCGCCCCGCGCCAGGAGGAACCCCCGCGTTGAGCTCCCAGCAGGTTTCCGCCGCCGACCCGTACTTCCCCCGGCACGGGGACCGGCGCTACCGGGCCCACCGGTACGAGATCGCGCTCGACTACCGGCCCGGGCCCAACCGGCTGGCGGCCTCCGCCCGGATCGCCGCCATCGCCGGGCCCGAGCCGCTGCGCGAGTTCGCCCTCGACCTGGCGGCCTTCCGGATCGGCAAGGTGCTGGTCGACGGCCGGGCCGCGCACTGGACGCACCGGGACGGCAAGCTGCGGATCAAGCCCGCCAAGGCCCCCGCCGCCGGGGCGGTGTTCACCTGCGAGGTGCACTGGTCCGGCAACCCGCGCCCGGTGCGCAGCCCCTGGGGCGGCCTCGGCTTCGAGGAGATCACCGACGGCGCGCTGGTCGCCTCCCAGCCCACCGGTGCCCCGTCCTGGTTCCCCTGCAACGACAGCCCCGCCGACAAGGCCGCCTACCAGCTGAGCGTCACCACCGCGTCCCCGTACGCGGTGGTCACCGGCGGCCGCCTGCTCAGCCGCACCACCCGCTCCTCCGCCACCACCTGGGTGTACGAGCAGCCCGCGCCCACCGCCAGCTACCTGGTCGGGCTGGCGATCGCCCCGCTGCGGCAGGTCCCGCTGGCCGAGCGCGCCCCCGGCACCGTCCCGCAGAGCGGCTGGGTGCCGCAGCCGCTGGTGGCCCGGTTCGAGCACGACTTCGCCCGGCAGCCGCAGATGATGCGCCTGTTCGAGGAGCTGTTCGGCCCGTACCCGTTCGACGGCTACACCGTCGCCGTGGTCGACGAGGACCTGGACGTGCCGGTCGAAGCGCAGGGCATGGCCACCTTCGGCCGCAACCACGTCGACGGGCGGCGCGGCTGGGAGCGCCTGGTCGCCCACGAGCTGGCCCACCAGTGGTTCGGCAACAGCGTCACCGTCGCCGACTGGCGGCACATCTGGCTCAACGAGGGCCTGGCCAAGTACGCCGAATGGCTGTGGTCCGAGCGCACCGGCGGCCCCACCGCCCAGCACCGGGCCGCCGAAGCGCACCGGCAGCTGCGCGCCCTCCCGCAGGACCTGGCGATCGGCGACCCCGGCAAGCGGCACATGTTCGACGACCGGGTCTACGAGCGCGGCGGCCTGACCGTGCACGCGCTGCGCTGCGCCCTCGGCGACACCGGGTTCTTCCGGCTGCTGCGCGACTGGGCCACCGCCTACCGGCATGCCGTGGTCACCACCGCCGACTTCGCCGCACACGCCGCCCGCTACACCGACCGCCCGCTCGGCCCGCTGCTCGACGCCTGGCTGCACCGGGGCGCACTGCCCGACCTGCCCGTCCCGGAGCCGGAGCCGTCCCCGGCCCCCCGGCCTGGTGTACTGGGAGGCACGGGCCGTGAGGCCGTCCGTCGCTTCCTGAAGGATCGAGGAACATGAGCACGCACTACGACGTGGTCGTCCTGGGCGCCGGCCCCGGCGGCTACACCGCCGCCGTCCGCTCCGCCCAGCTCGGCCTGCGCACCGCGGTGATCGAGGGCAAGTACTGGGGCGGCGTCTGTCTCAACGTCGGCTGCATCCCCTCGAAGGCCCTGCTGCGCAACGCCGAGCTCGCGCACACCGTGCTGAACGAGGCCGGGCTGTACGGCATCGAGGTCGACGGCAAGGTCTCCTTCGACTACGGCAAGGCGTTCAGCCGCTCCCGGCAGGTCGCCGACGGCCGGGTCAAGGGCGTCCACTACCTGATGAAGAAGAACGGCATCACCGAGTACGACGGCCGGGGCACCTTCGTCGACGACCACACCCTCCAGGTCGCCCTCAACGGCGGCGGCTTCGAGGTCGTCACCTTCGACCACTGCATCGTCGCGACCGGCGCCACCACCCGGCTGCTGCCCGGCACCTCGCTCAGCGAACGGGTCGTCACCTACGAGGAGCAGATCCTCACCGAGCGGCTGCCGGAGTCGATCGTCATCGCCGGCGCCGGCGCGATCGGCGTCGAGTTCGCGTACGTGCTGCACAACTACGGCGTGCAGGTCACCATCGTCGAGTTCCTGGACCGGATGGTGCCGCTGGAGGACGCCGAGGTGTCCGCCGAACTCGCCAAGCATTACCGCAAGTTGGGCATCAAGGTGCTCACCTCGACCCGGGTCGACGCGATCGACGACTCCGACCCGGCGGGGCCGGTGAAGGTCACCGTCACCCGGGACGGCAAGCAGGAGGTGCTGGAGGCCGACAAGGTGCTCCAGGCGATCGGCTTCGTGCCGCGGGTGCAGGGCTACGGCCTGGAGGTCACCGGCGTGCAGCTCACCGAGCGCGGCGCCATCGCCGTCGACGGGCGCGGCCGCACCAGCGTCGAGCACATCTTCGCGATCGGCGACGTCACCGCGAAGCTGATGCTCGCGCACGCCGCCGAGGCGATGGCCGTGATCGCCGCCGAGACCATCGCCGGGGCCGAGACCATGGAGATCGACTTCGTGATGGTCCCGCGCGCCACCTACTGCCAGCCGCAGGTCGCCAGCTTCGGTTACACCGAGGCGCAGGCCCGGGAGCAGGGGTACGCGGTCAAGGTCGCCAAGTTCCCGTTCACCGCGAACGGCAAGGCGCACGGCCTCGGCCACCCGGTCGGCTTCGTCAAGGTGATCTGCGACGAGACCCACGGCGAACTGCTCGGCGCCCACCTGATCGGCCCCGAGGTCACCGAGCTGCTGCCGGAACTGACGCTGGCCCAGCAGTGGGACCTGACGGTGCACGAGGTCGGCCGCAACGTGCACGCCCACCCGACGCTGGGCGAGGCCGTCAAGGAGGCGATCCACGGCCTGGCCGGGCACATGATCAACATGTAGCTCCGCCGTCCGGGTGAGCGACCGCCGCCCCGGTGCCCGCCACCGGTACGGCGGCGCGCCGGGGCGGTACCTCTTCGGTCCCCCGAGGAAGCCAGGAGCCGCCGATGGACGCCGCCGCGCTGGACGCACCCGTGATGGACGCACCCGCGATGGACACACCCGCGATGGACACACCTGCAACGGACGCCGCCGTGATGGACGCCCCCGCCCCCTACCTGACGGTCGACGAGCGCACCGAGGCCGGCCGCGCCGCCCGGGCCCGCGCCCCGCGCTCCACCGCCGGGCACTGGCGGCCCGCCGCCGACCGCGCCGACCCGCTCGCGGTGCTGCGCGCCCAGGCGGAGAGCCGGCTGCCCGACCTGGTGCCGATCCGCAACGGCCGGATGGCCGCCTCCCCGTTCGCCTTCCTGCGCGGCGCGGCCGCCGTGATGGCCGGCGACCTGGCCACCGCCCCCGACAGCGGGCTGACCGTCCAGCTCTGCGGCGACGCCCACCTGGTCAACTTCGGGCTGTTCGCCTCGCCCGAGCGCGCCCTGCTGTTCGACCTGAACGACTTCGACGAGACGCTGCCCGGCCCGTTCGAGTGGGACGTGCAGCGCCTGGCCGCCAGCCTCGCCGTCGCCGCCCGGGAGAACGGTGAGAGCCCCGAGGAGGCCCACCGGGTCGTGCTGGGGGCCGTCCGGGCCTACCGCGAGCACGTCCGGGAGCTCGCCGCGCTCGGCGAACTCCCGGTCTGGTACCGGCGGATCGACGCCGACGAGCTGTCCGCCCGGCTCAAGGGCAAGCCCCGCCGCCGCATCGAGGCCGGCCTCGCCGCCGCCCGCCGCCGCGACAGCCTCCAGGCCGCGGGCAAGCTCACCGGGACCACCGCGAACGGGCGCCGCCGCTTCAAGGACCAGCCCCCGCTGATCGAGCACGTCGGCTTCGACGCCGACGAGGTGCGCGGCATGCTCGCCGACTACCGGGCCACCCTCCCCGAGGAGCGCGGCCGGCTGCTCGACCGCTACCGGTACGTCGACGCCGCCCGCAAGGTGGTCGGCGTCGGCAGCGTCGGCACCCGCTGCTTCGTCGTCCTGCTCCAGGGCCGGGACGCCGACGACCTGCTCGTGCTCCAGGTCAAGGAGGCCCAGGCGTCCGTCCTGGAGCCCTACGCCGGGCCCGGCCGGTACACCCACCACGGGCAGCGGGTGGTCGCCGGGCAGCGGCTCACCCAGGCCGCGAGCGACATCTTCCTCGGCTGGATGACCGGCCCCGACGGGCGGCACTTCTACTGGCGCCAGCTGCGCGACATGAAGGGCTCCGCCGAGGTCGGCCGGATGACCACCGGCGGCCTGCGCGCCTACGCCACCCTGTGCGGCACCGCGCTGGCCCGGGCCCACGCCCGCTCCGGCGACCGGATCGCGATCGCCGCCTACCTCGGCCGCGGCGACGCCTTCGACCGGGCGGTGACCGCCTTCGCCCACCACTACGCCGAGCTGAACGCGGCCGACCACGCCCGGCTCGCCGCCGCCGTCGCCTCCGGCGAGGTCCAGGCCGAGGACGCCTGACCCGCCGCCCCGCTCGGGCACCGCCCCGTTTGCGCACCGTCCCGGCGCAGGAGGTGATGGGGGGAGGAGAACGTCCGCACCACTGCCGGAGGCAATCGTGACCCACCACAAGTCGAACAAGGCGGTCGAGGGCGACCCCGACACCGGCCACGGCGGCGGCCTGCCGCGGCGGCCCGACGAGGTCGAACTGGAGGAGCGCACCGAGGAGGACCGCGCGGAGGTCGGCCTGGACCCCGACCCCGGCGGGGACGGCGACGGCGACGGAGACGGCGAGGGGGACGGCGACGGGGCGGTCTAGCTCGCACTTTCCGTGCGCACGTCAACCAGCACCCCCGGTTTGGCATATGCCGATCCGGGGGTGAGCCGTGCGGGAGTGTTTCGTTTTCCGCCGGACGGCCACGCGCCCAGTGCTGGAATGTGAAGGAGGCGTGTGCAAATGATCACCGAGCAACAGATTCGTTCCATGCTGCACCAGCCCGTCCACGACGCCCAGGGCAACAAGATAGGCAAGGCTGACCACCTCTACCTCGACGACTCCACCGGCAAGCCCGAGTGGGTCAGCGTGAAGACCGGCTGGTTCGGGTCCAGCGAGTCCTTCGTTCCGATCCGGGACGCGGACGTGGTCGACGGCCACCTCCAGGTCCCCTACGCCAAGGAGAAGGTCAAGGACGCGCCCAACGTGGACGTGGACAGCGGCGGCCACCTCTCCGAGCAGGAGGAGCGCCGGCTGTACAGCCACTACGGCATCGCCTGGGACGACGCCTGGAAGGCGGCCAACGAGCCGGGCGAGGGCGGCTGGGCCCGCACGGACGGCACCGCCACCGGCGCGGCCGGAACCGCAGGCGCGGCCGGAGCGGCCGGTGCGGCCGGTGCGGCGGCGTCCAAGCCCACGACGGCCCGTTCCACCGGCACCGGCACCGGCCCGTCCAACACCCGCCTGACCGGCACCCCCGCCGCCCCGGGCACCACCGGGACGTCCGGCACCACCGGCGCGTCCGGCACTGCCGGGATGTCCGGCACCACCGCGGCCGGTACCGCGGCGGCCGGTACGGCGGGCGCGGCGAGCACCCGCTCCGGGCCCCCCACCACGGCGTCCGCCACGTCCGCCACGTCGGCGGCGTCCGAGGCGTCCACGGCCCCGCGCCACGCCGCCCGGGGCGCCGACACCGGCCGACCGGAGCACGGCGACGAGGCGATGACCCGCTCGGAGGAGCGGATGCAGGTGGGCATCGAGCGCTACGAGACCGGGCACGCCCGGCTGCGCAAGTACGTCGTCACCGAGGAGGAGCAGCAGACCGTGCCGGTGCGGCACGAGGAGGTCCGGGTCGTGCGCGAGCCGATCACCGAGGCCAACCGGGGCGAGGCGCTGTCCGGCGACCCCATCTCGGAGGCCGAGTACGACGTCACCCTGCACGGCGAGCGCCCGGTGGTGCGTACCGAGGCCGTGCCGGTGGAACGGGTGCGCCTGGTGACCGAGGAGCACGTCGAGCAGCGGACCGTCACCGGCGAGGTGCGCAAGGAGCGCATCGAGGCCGAACTGCCGGACGACCAGGGCAAGATGCCGCGGGCCACCGGCAAGGACACCACCGGCAAGGACACCCCCGGCCAGGGGCGCCACCGGTGACCCCGTCCGGCGGGGCCCGGCCGTAGCGCCGGGCCCCGCCGGCGGCGGACGGAACGGACCGAGGGAGGACGAACGACATGGCGTGGCTGCTGGTCATCCTGCTGGTCGCCGTGGTGTGCGGCTTCGTCGGCGTGCTGGTGAAGGGCCTGCTGTGGCTGCTGGTCATCGGCGCGGTGCTGTTCGTCGGCGCCCTGCTGGTGACCGGCGCCCGGATGGGCCGCCGCAGGCACTCCGCCCCACGCTGACCGGGACCCGTCCGGCCCGGTACGGCGCGTCCTGCCCGCGGCGCGGTCGCGCGGGCAGGACGCGGTGGGCGAAGGGATGCGGGGTCAGGACGCCGGGCAGGCGTCGGCGGTGGTGAGCAGCGCCGCGCTGCTCTGGGCGATGGTCAGCCGCGTCCCGGTGAGCAGGGTCAGCGAGAGCGCGGTGACGCGGACGCCCTTGCCCCCGGCCAGCGGCGTCCGCTGGTTGACGACCAGCGAGCCGACCAGCGGGAGGGCGATGGTGGTGTTCGGCGCCGCGTCGGCGGAGACGGCCACCCCGGCGACCCGCAGGTTGACCAGGGTGGTCGCGCCGCCGGTGTCGACCGCGCCCGGCCCGTCGGCGGTGAGCGGCTGCCGGGCCCGGGCCGAGGTGCCGACCAGGTCGGCGGTGATCAGGCCGCCGAGCAGGTTGATCCCGGTGACCTGGGCGTGGGCCGAGGCGGTGCGGGTGCCGTCGGTGTCGACGGTGCCGGAGGCGTCGGTGGTGAGGACGCCGAGGGTGCCGACGGCGCCGAGCCCGGCGTCGAGGACGGCGTGGTCGTCCTCGCCCGGCAGCGGGGTGCAGGAGTGGGCGGAGGCGGGCAGCGGGCCGATGCCGCCCAGCGGGGTGGTGAGCCGCACGCCGTGCGCCCGGGCGTCGAAGACGGGCGCGGTGAAGGTCACCGAGGTGCAGCCGGGCGGGTCGAGGCCGATCCGGGCGGTGACGTCCGCCGTGCACACCCGGTAGGTGCCGCCGGTGAGCGAGGTGAGCCGGACGGTGGCGGTGCAGGACGGCTGTCCGGCGGCCAGGTCGCCGTGCACGGTCACGGTGCCCGGCCCGGGGTCCGCGACGGCCGTGCCGGAGCCGCAGTCGGTGGTGGCGCTGCCGGGGTCGAGGACCAGCCCGGCGGGGAGCCGACCGGTGAACGACCAGCCCTGCTTGGCGGCCAGCTCGGCGGTGTTGGTGACGGTGAAGGTCAGCGTGGCGGGCGCGCCCACCGGCAGCTGGGCGGGGGAGAAGGCCTGGTCGAGCTGCGGGGTGGCGTCCAGCAGCCGGATGTTGTCGATCGCACCGTCGTTGCCGCCGCCGCTGGCCTGCTCGTTGACCAGCCGGATGCCGGCCGAATCACCGCTGAACAGCACCGAGCCGTTGCTGGTGTAGGTGCCCACCGAGGTGCCGCCGATGACCCGCCCCGGGTCCTGGCAGGGGTCGATGGGGGAGCTGAACGCGGCCCGCGGGGTGGCGCCGTCCAGCAGGTAGAAGGCGAGCAGCGGGTGGCTGGCGAAGCAGTTCTGGGCGGCCGCGTCCACCGAGAAGGTCAGGAAGCGGTTCTCCGCGCTCAGCGGGACCGGCCGCACCGTCTCCAGCTCGGTGCGCCCGGCGCCCGGGTCGGCCGAGGTGTAGGCGGTCAGCGAGTGGTTGGTGGTGGCGTCACCGCCCGCCCAGCTGCCCAGTGCGGCGGCCATCTGCTTGTTGGCGGCCCAGTAGCTGCCGCAGTAGACGCCGGGCGGCGGGGCGGCCGGGCCCTGCGCGGAGACGATCAGGCCGTTGCAGGCGGTCAGCCAGGCCGGGTCGGCGGTGTACTGCTCGGCGGTCGGCGCGGCGCCGGTGTAGTCGGTCAGCGTCGTGACGGCCGCGCCCTGGCCGTTCTCGAAGTCCTCGGTGAACACGGTGACCGGCGCGCTCGGCGTGCCGGGGTTCCCGGGCGCGTTCGCCGCCGCCGGGCCGATCGCGGCCAGCGATCCGGCGGCCAGCGCGGCGACTCCCAGCAGGGCGCTCGCCGCCCGGCCCCGCCACCGTCCGCCGGCCGCCCCCGCCCGGTCTCCCCTCGGTCCGTGACCCCTCATCCCGTACCCCTTTCGTGCCGCCCGGCCGCTCGCCCCGGCCGCACCGGGACGACGCGACGGGCGTCCACGGCCACTGTCCCGGCCGGGGGGCCTTCCGCACACGGGCGTACGGCGCCGCGACCGGTGCGGGTGCGCGCACGCGCGCCGTGCGATCCGGTGCGTGCCGCCACGCGCCCGGGCTAGCGCAGCACCGGGCGGCCCGCCGCGAGGCGGTCGTACAGGCGGTCGCCGTGGACGCCCGGGGCGTCGAAGCAGCTGTCCTCCTCCTGCTCGCCGTCGGCGAGCAGCACCTCGGGGACGAGGACCTCGGCGGCGGGCGGGGCGGCCACCTCGCGGTCCAGCTCGGCCAGGGCGTACGGCCGGGCGAGCACCGGGCCGGTCAGGGCGCCGCCGACCAGGTCGGGGAAGAACCCGGCGGAGAGGACGGTCACCCCGGCGGCCAGGTCGCCGCCGATCATCACCAGCTTGTCGGTCATGTGGCCGACGAACGCGCCGACCCGGACGTGGCCGCGCACCAGCAGCTTGGCGTCGCCCTCCAGGTGCACGGCGGCCGCGGTCAGGTCGCCGAGGACGACCAGCGCCGGGCAGCCGTCGTCCGCGTTGAGCACCGCGCCCGCCACCGTCAGGTCGCCGTCGACGACCAGGCCGGTGCCCTCCAGGTCCAGGGCGTCCAGGTCGAGCGGCCCGGGCACGGACAGCGCGCCGGAGTGGACGTCGTACGTCTCCTCGTAGAGGTTCCGGTAGCTGGAGACGGGCAGAGCGCGGGCGTCGAAGAGTGCGACGCATGCGTCCCAACTCGTGGGCGCGGTAGTGATGTTCATGGCCGGGAGTCTGCCGGGCGGCACTGTCGGCGGACGCGCCGGAGCCCCCGTCGGGGGTGGTCGGCGGGGGCTCCGGCGGGGTGGGGTCAGGAGGGGTCGGGGCGGCCGATCGAGCAGATGAGTTCGCCGTCCTCCGCGTCGGCGACGATGGTGTCGCCGGGGCGCAGGTCGCCGCCGAGCAGCAGGGTGGCGAGGCGGTTGTCCAGCTGGGTCTGGATGGTGCGGCGCAGCGGGCGGGCGCCGAACTCGGGCTGGTGGCCCCGGTCGACCAGCCACTGCCTGGCGGCGGCGGTCACCTCCAGCTCCATCCCCTGGGCCCTGACCCGGCGTTCGGAGTTGGCGAGCATCAGGTCGACGATCCGCATCAGGTCCTCGGCGTCCAGCGCGTCGAAGACGATGATGTCGTCGATCCGGTTGAGGAACTCGGGCAGGAACCGCCCGCGCAGCTCCTCCATCAGCCGGTCGCGGATCTCCTCGGTCTCGCCCTTGTGGGCCAGGATCAGCTGCGAGCCGATGTTGGAGGTCATGATGACCACGGTGTTGCGGAAGTCGACGGTGCGCCCCTGGGCGTCGGTCAGCCGCCCGTCGTCGAGGACCTGGAGCAGCGCGTTGAAGACGTCCGGGTGGGCCTTCTCGACCTCGTCGAACAGCAGCACGCTGTACGGGCGGCGGCGCACCGCCTCGGTGAGCTGCCCGGCCTCGTCGTAGCCGACGTACCCGGGCGGGGCGCCGACCAGGCGGGAGACGGTGTGCTTCTCCTGGAACTCGCTCATGTCGAAGCGGACCAGCCGGTCCTCGTCGCCGAAGATCAGCTCGGCCAGGGCCTTGGCGAGTTCGGTCTTGCCGACGCCGGTCGGGCCGAGGAACAGGAAGGAGCCGACCGGGCGGTTCGGGTCGGCCATGCCGGCCCGGCTGCGGCGCACCGCCTCGGAGACCGCGACCACCGCCTTGTCCTGGCCGATCACCCGGGCGTGCAGCTCGTCCTCCAGCTTGAGCAGCCGGGCCTTCTCGTCCTCGGTGAGCTGGGAGACCGGGATGCCGGTCTGCCGGGAGAGCACGTCGGCGATGTCGTCGACGGTCACCGAGACCACGCCCTCGCGGCGCTCCTCGATCTCGGCGGTCTGCGCCTCCAGGTCGGCGATCCGGGACTTCAGCTCGGAGGCCCGGGAGAAGTCCTCGGCGGCCACCGCCTCGTCCTTCTCGCGGCGCAGCTTGGCCAGCTCGTCCTCGCGGCCGATCACCTCGGTGGAGCGGCCCAGGCCGCGCAGCCGGACCCGCGCGCCGGCCTGGTCGACCAGGTCGATGGCCTTGTCGGGCAGGAAGCGGTCGGAGACGTACCGGTCGGAGAGGTCGGCGGCGGCGCGCAGCGCCTCGTCGGTGAAGCGGACCTGGTGGTGCGCCTCGTAGGAGTCGCGCAGGCCCTCCAGGATCTGCACGGTCTCCTCGACCGAGGGCTCGGGGATCAGCACCGGCTGGAAGCGGCGCTCCAGCGCGGGGTCCTTCTCGATGTGCTTGCGGTACTCGTCGATGGTGGTGGCGCCGATGACGTGCAGCTCGCCGCGGGCCAGCGCGGGCTTGAGCATGTTGCCGGCGTCCATCGCGCCCTCGCCGCCGGCGCCCGCGCCGACCACGGTGTGCAGCTCGTCGATGAACAGGACGGTCGAGTCGGCGGCCTCGCGGACCTCGTCGATGACGTTCTTCAGCCGCTCCTCGAACTCGCCCCGGTACTTGGAGCCGGCCACCAGCCCGGACAGGTCGAGCGAGACCACCCGCCGGTCCTTCAGGGTGGAGGGCACGTCGCCGGAGACGATCCGCTGGGCCAGGCCCTCCACGATGGCGGTCTTGCCGACGCCGGGCTCGCCGATCAGCACCGGGTTGTTCTTGGAGCGGCGGGAGAGGATCTCGACGGTCTGCTCGATCTCCTCGGCCCGGCCGACCACCGGGTCCAGCCGGCCCAGCTTGGCGTCCTCGGTGAGGTCGCGGCCGTACTCGTCCAGGGTCGGCGTCCTGCTCTCGGCCTTCGCGGGCGCCCGCTCGCCCCGGGCGGCGGCCTCGGCGCCGCTGCGCAGCCGGGAGGCGTCGGCGCCCTGGGCACCGAGCAGGCGGCCGGCCGCCGAGTCGGGGTCGTCCAGCAGGGCGGCCAGCACGTGCTCGGGGCCGATGTAGGAGACGCCGGCGGCCTGCGAGCGGGCGTGCGCGCCGATCAGGACGCGCTTGGCGGCCGGGGTGAGGCCCGGGTCCACGGACGGGTCGGCCGCGCCGGCCGGCAGGCTGCGCTCCAGGGCGGCGGCCAGCTGGTCCGGGTCGGCGCCGGCCTGGGCCAGCAGGCTCCGGGACGGCTCGACCCGGGTGGCGGCCCACAGCAGGTGCGGGGTGTCCAGGTCGGCGCTGCCGTCCTCCTGGGCGCGCAGCTCGGCGCGGGCGATCAGGTCGCGGGCGGACTCGGTCAGCAGCCGCCCGATCGGGACGCGCTGCACGGCCGGCGGGGAGGCGGCCGGATTGAGGCCGAAGAAGCGGTTGAGCAGTTCGGAGAAGGCGTCGTCGGAGCCGAAAGAGCCGAAGCCGGGCACGGTCATCGTGAGGGCACTCCCATGGGCGGACGGGCAGCAGTCCCCCCGAACTATTCCAAGGCCGGACATACACCGCCCGACGGGGTGATCCGGACAGGTGGCGGGGGCCGCGCCCGGCCGCTTCCCGGTCGGCTTCCGGGAACTTGGGACAGGCATTACCCGCCCATGGGACTCTGATGACCAACATGCTCCAGCGGGCACCCCGGGCCGACCGCCCGGGGTGCCCGCACGCGCCACGGAGGGGGACAGGCCATGCCGACCACGGATCGCGCCGCCAGGCGGCGGGGCGTCGACGCGCTGCTGCGCCGCTCCCCGCTCCAGCCCGTCTTCCGGGCCCGCGCCGCCCGCCGCCTCGCCGTGCTCGCCTACCACGGCGTCGACGACCCGGCCGCCTTCCGCGCCCAGATGGAGCGGCTGGCCCGCACCGCCCGCCCGGTCGGGGTCGACGAGGTGGCCCGGGCCGCCGAGCACCGCCGCCCGCTGCCCGACCGCAGCGTGCTGGTCACCTTCGACGACGGCGACCGCACCGTGCTCACCGAGGCGCTGCCCGTCCTGGCCCGGCTCGGCATCCCCGCCGCCGCCTACGTGATCACCGACCTGATCGGCGGCGACCAGCCCTACTGGTGGGCCGAGGCCGCCCACCTGGTCGCCCACGGCGGCCGCGCCGGAGCGCTGCCCGGCCCCGACCCGGCCGCCGCCGTCCGCCGGCTCAAGGCGCTGCCCGACGCCCAACGGCAGCACGCGCTCGCCGAGTTGCGCGCCACCGCCGCCCGACCGGCGCCCCGGCAGCGGCAGTTGAGCCGCGACGACCTGCACACCCTGGCCGACGCCGGGCTGGCGATCGGCAACCACACCGCCTCCCACCCCTGCCTCGACCGCTGCGAGGACGCCGACCTCGACGCCCAACTCGTCGGCGCGCACGACCGGTTGACCCAGTGGATGGGCAGCCCGCCGACCAGCTTCGCCTACCCCAACGGCAACTACGACCCGCGCGCCGACCGGGTGCTGCGCACCCTCGGGTACCGTACGGGGTTCCTGTTCGACCACCGGCACGCCGAACTGGCCCCGGCGCACCGGCTGCGGATCAGCCGGCTGCGGGTCAACTCGCACACCGGGCGGGACCGCTTCGACACCATCCTGTCCGGACTGCACCCGGCCGTGCACCGGTTGCGCGGCGGGCGCTGAAAGACACCGGGAAGAGGGTGGGGGAGCAGTGCCGGAGATCCACCGCACGTCCGAACTGGACGGCGAACTCGTGCACGACTGGCGGGAGTTGATCGCCCAGGACGCGGAGGGCTCGTGGTTCGCCGGGCCGGACTGGGTGCTGGCCTGGTGGCGCACCCTGGGCGCCGGACAGGACGGCGAGATCGCGGTGTGGCGCGGGCCGGACGGCCGGGCCGAGGCGGTGCTGCCGCTCACCGCCACCCGGCTGCGCGCGCACCGCCGGCTGCCCGTCGAGGTGCCCGCGCTCACCCTGCTCGGCACCGGCCCGGGCGCCGCCGACCACTGCGGGCCCGCCGTCCGCCCGCACCGGCGCGCCGACGTCGCCGTGTGGCTCGCCGAACGGGCCCGCCGCAGCACCCTGTGGCTGCCCGAACTGGACGCCGCGCACACCGACCTGCTGCCGCCCGGCGCCCGCCCCGTCACCCGCTCCGCCTGCCCGCGCGCCGACCTGACCGACGGCCCCGACCGGCTCGGCTCCCGGGACTTCCGGGCCGCCAACCGGCGCGCCCACCGCCGGCTCGCCGCCGCCGGGGTCAGCTTCCACTGGCTGCCGCCCGGCACCGCCACCGGGTCCGATTCCTCCGGCGACCTGCTGGACGACCTGCTGCGGCTGCACCGGCTCCGCCGGGAGGCCGTGGCGGGCGGGGCGGGCGGGGCCAGCAGCTTCGCCGCCGACCGGCTGCCGCTGCACCGGCTGCTGCTGCGCGGCGCCGCCCCCGGCTGCGGACCGGCCCTCCAGATCGCCCGGCACCGCGACGAGGTGGTGGGCGTGCTGTACGGCTTCCGCTGGGCCGACCGGTTCGCCTACTACCAGACCGGCTGGGACCCGCGCTGGGCCGCCGAGTCGCTGGGCACCGCGCTGGTCGACGCGGCGATCCGCAGCTGCGCCGCCGAGGGCGTGCGGACCTTCGACTTCCTGCGTGGCCGGGAGCCGTACAAGTACCGGTTCGGCGCGGTGGACCGCACCGACACCGGCTGGCTGCTGCCGCGCGGCCCCGGCGGGGCGCTGCTATCGCTCAAGCACCGCCTGCGGGCGGCAGGTTGACCGGGCGTCAGGCCCGGACGTCGCCGTCCAGGTAGACCCACTCGCCCCGGTGGCGCACGAAGCGGCTGTGCTCGTGCAGCGCGTCGGCCCGGCCGCCCTCCAGGTAGTGGGCGCGGAACTCGACGGTGCCCTCGGTGTGGAACGGGCCGCCCTCGGCCGAACCCAGGATCTCCAGGCGCTCCCAGCGCAGCGAGGGGTCGAAGTCGACCGAGGCGGGCCGGGTGTCCGGGTGCCAGGAGCGCAGCAGGTACGGCTCGTCGCGGACCGCGAAGGCGCTGAACCGGGAGCGCATCACCTGCTCGGCGCTGCTCGCCGCGGCCTCGCCGCGGTGCAGGCGGCCGCAGCACTCGGCGTACCGGGCGGGGCGGCCGCAGGGGCAGTCGGTCGGGGCGGCGGGGGCGGGGGTGCGTCGGCGGGCCATGCGGTCCATTATCGCGCGGGCCGCACCCCGGCCGGGCGGCGCGGCGGTCGGCTTCCGCCCGGTCCGTCCCGGCGCGGCGCAGGCATGGGTCCGGGCGTCGCGGGCAGGATGGGCGGGTGCCGCGCCCGGCGCGGCAGCGGAGAGGACGACCGTCGGCGAGGGCGAAGGGAACCACGATGAGCGACCACCACCACAACGTGCTGCTGCTCGGCTTCACCGACCGGGAGGAGTGCCGCCGGGCCTACGAGGACGCGATGCACCTGCCCGGGCTGCGGCAGGTCGCGGTGCTGGAACGGGACGCCGAGGGCATCGTCGACATCCCGGAGAGCCACATCCGCGGCGCCGGCGTCCCCACCGTCGGCTCCGGCCTGGTCGGCGGCCTGGTCGGGCTGCTCGGCGGGCCGATCGGCGTGCTGCTGGGCTTCGCCGCCGGTGCGGCGATCGGCAACGCCGCCGAGCAGACCGAGATGACCGACGGCGGCGCGGGCCTGATCGTGCTCTCCTCCCGGGTCGACAACGGGCGGGCGCTGCTGGTGGCCGACCTGGTCGAGCACGAGAGCGGGCCCGCCGACGAACTGGCCGCGAAGTACGGGGCCTCGGTGGAGCGGATCTCCGCCGAGCAGTTCGCCGAGCAGGTCCGGATCGCCAAGGAGAGGACCCCGGAGGACTGACCGGCCCCGCGCCCCGGGCGCGTGCGCCGCGGCGGCCGCCGGAGCCGTCGCGGCGCCCGCCGCCGCGGCCGGAGCGGTCAGAAGTACGGGCGGTAGCCGTCCTTGAGCCTGTCGAGGTCGCGCCGCTCGCGCTTGGTCGGCCGCCCCGCGCCCCGGTCGCGCTGGGCGACCGCGGCCGGCCGCTCCTCGCGCGGCGGCGGCGGGGGGCTGTGGTCCACGTAGCAGGTCTCGGCGACCGGGGCGCCGACCCGCTTGGCGATCGGCCGCACCACCTGGACGATCCGTTCCCGCCCCTCGACCCGCACCCGCACGTCGTCCCCCGGTTTGACGTGCTGCGCGGGCTTCGCCGTCGCCCCGTTCACCTTCACGTGCCCGGCCCGGCAGGCCGCGCCCGCCGCCGAGCGGGTCTTGATCAGCCGGATCGCCCAGATCCAGCTGTCGATCCGCGCGCTCGCCTCGTCCGCACTCATGGCACGACTCTAGTGCCGCGGGGGGCCGTTTCGGGCGGTGCGACGGGGGCAACCGGGGGCCATGGAGACCACCACCGAGCGCACCGAAGAGCCGATCGAGACCCAGGGCGGCGAGGACCACCTCCTGCTCAGCGCCGACACCAACGGTGACGGCAGGCCCGACGTCTGGCTGACCGACACCACCGGCGACGGCAAGGCCGACCTCTACCAGTTCGACACCACCGGCGACGGCGAGGTCGACGTGACCATCGTGGAGCGCGCCGAGGAGCCCGGGGCCGACCGGGTCGTGGTGGGCGGGGACGCGGGGCACCCCCGGCACGGGTGATCCCGCCGCGGGGAGGATCCTCGGCCGGTGCGGACCCGTGGGGCGGGTCCGCACCGGCCGCCGTTTTTGCAACTAGTTGCACTGCTGGTCCGCCGCGCCCTACCGTTGGGTAACAAATCCTGACCGGAGGCGTCGATGACCGCTGCGTACCCCCACCTGCTGGCCCCGCTCGACCTGGGCTTCACCACCCTGCCGAACCGGGTGGTGATGGGCTCGATGCACGTCGGGCTGGAGGAGGCCGAGCACGGGTTCGAGCGGATGGCCGCCTTCTACGCCGAGCGCGCCCGCGGCGGCGTCGGGCTGATCGTCACCGGCGGCATCGCCCCCAACGAGGCCGGGCGGCCCTGGGCGGGCGGCGCCAAGCTCACCACCGGGGCCGAGGCCGCCGAGCACCGCGTCGTCACCGACGCCGTGCACGCCGCGGGCGGGAAGATCGCGCTGCAGATCCTGCACTTCGGCCGGTACGCCTACCACGAGGACCTGGTCGCGCCGTCCGCGATCCAGGCCCCGATCAGCCCGTACGTCCCGCACGAGCTGACCGCCGAGCAGATCGAGCAGACGATCGAGGACTTCGCGCGCTGCGCCGAACTCGCCCGCTCCGCCGGGTACGACGGCGTCGAGGTGATGGGCTCCGAGGGCTACCTGATCAACGAGTTCACCGCCGCGCAGACCAACCACCGCACCGACGGGTGGGGCGGCAGCCACGAGAACCGGATGCGCTTCCCGGTCGAGATCGTCCGCCGGGTGCGCGAGCGGGTCGGGCCGGACTTCATCCTGGTCTACCGGCTGTCCATGCTCGACCTCGTGCCCGGCGGCTCCACCTTCGAGGAGGTGGTCCGGCTGGCCCGCGCGGTCGAGGCGGCCGGGGCCACCATCATCAACACCGGCATCGGCTGGCACGAGGCCCGCATCCCCACCATCGCCACCTCGGTGCCGCGCGGCGCCTACGCCTGGGTGACCAGGAAGCTGATGGGGCAGGTCGGCATCCCGCTGGTCACCACCAACCGGATCAACACCCCCGAGGTCGCCGAGGAACTGCTCGCCACCGGCCACGCCGACCTGGTCTCGCTGGCCCGGCCGATGCTCGCCGACCCCGCCTTCGTCAACAAGGCCGCCGCCGGGACCCCGGAGGCGATCAACACCTGCATCGGCTGCAACCAGGCCTGCCTGGACCACACCTTCAGCGCGAAGATCACCTCCTGCCTGGTCAACCCGCGCGCCTGCCACGAGACCGAACTCGTCCTCGCCCCCACCCGCCGGGCCAAGCGGATCGCCGTGGTCGGCGCCGGACCGGCCGGGCTCGCCTTCGCCACCGCCGCCGCCGACCGCGGCCACCGCGTCACCCTGTTCGACGCCGCGGACGAGATCGGCGGCCAGCTGAACGTCGCCCGGCGGGTGCCCGGCAAGCAGGAGTTCGACGAGACGCTGCGCTACTACCGGCACGAACTCGCCCGCACCGGCGTCGAGTTGCGCCTCGGCGCGGTCGTCGGTGCGGACGCCCTGACCGGCTGGGACGAGGTCGTGCTCGCCACCGGCGTCACCCCGCGCACCCCGGCGATCGACGGCGTCGACCACCCCAGCGTGCTCGGCTACCTGGACGTGTTGCAGGGCGGCGCGAAGGCCGGCGGGAGGGTCGCGGTGATCGGCGCGGGCGGCATCGGCTTCGACGTCGCCGAGTACCTCACCGACCCGGGCGAGGGCGCCCCCGACTTCCTCGCCCAGTGGGGCGTCGACCGCGAGCACACCACCCCCGGCGGCCTGGCCGCCCCCGACCGGCCGGCGAGCCCGCGCCAGGTCTTCCTGCTCCAGCGCAAGGCCGGCAAGGTCGGCGCCGGGCTCGGCAAGACCACCGGCTGGATCCACCGCACCGAACTGCGCCACCGCGGCGTGGTGATGGTCCCCGGCGTCGAGTACCGCCGGATCGACGACGCGGGCCTGCACGTCACCGTGAACGGCGAGGAGCAGGTGCTGCCGGTGGACACCGTGGTGCTGTGCGCCGGGCAGGAGCCCCGCCGCGAGCTGCTCGACGTCCTGCGCGGGCGCGGCGTCGAACCGCACCTGATCGGCGGCGCGGACGTGGCCGCCGAGCTCGACGCCAAGCGCGCCATCGACCAGGGCACCCGGCTGGCCGCCGCGCTCTGACCGGCCGTCAGCAGTAGGTCAGCGGGCAGCCCCGGCGCAGGCAGTGCTGGGCCGCCCGCAGGTACATCGCGGCGTAGAAGGCGGCGTCCGCGTCCCGGGCCCAGCGCCCGGGGCGGCCGGACGCCTCCGGCGCGCCGCCCGGGCCGTCCAGGAACCAGGAGGACAGGTCCAGGTTGTCGCAGGCGGTCGGCAGGTCGGCGGGGAGCTCCAGCGCGGCGGCCAGCCGTTCGGCGAGCGGCAGCACCCGGTGCGCCGAGGCCACCACCGTCTCGTCGGTGTAGGCGGAGCCGACCGGCAGGGTGATCTCCTCGGCCAGCGGCACCGGCACCAGCACCGTCCAGCCGAGCAGCGTCCCCGTCTCGTCGGGGGTCAGCAGCTCCTGGCACAGCTCGGCGAAGGAGTCCATCGGCGGGACGAGCTTCTCCTCGAACGACTGCCCCGAGCCGCGGACGAACTCCGCGGGCGGCGGCACCGACCGGTACGGCGGCAGGCCGCGCCGGGCCAGCTCCTCGTCCAGTGCCGCGGCCAGAAGGGGCCGCTCCTCCTCCGCCGCGCCGAACCACTCGTCCGCGTCCACGCTCACCAGGTACATCCCCATGCCGCGCACGCTAGCGCGGCCCGCCGACAGCGCGCCGCCGCCCACCGGGGCCGGGGCTCCGGTGGGCGGCGGGCCGGGGGGTCAGTAGAGCGAGACCCCGTACGCGGAGAGGGCCTCGGTGACGGGCTGGAAGAAGGTGGTGCCGCCGGAGGAGCAGTCGCCGCTGCCGCCGGAGGTCAGGCCCAGGGCCTTGCTGCCGTCGTACAGCGGGCCGCCGGAGTCGCCGCCCTCGGCGCAGACGGTGGTCTGGATCAGACCGCTGACGGTGCCGCCGTCGGAGTAGCGGACGGTGGCGTTCAGGGCGGTGACCTTGCCGCTGTGGGTGCCGGTGGTCGAGCCGGTGCGCTTGACGGCCTCGCCGACGTACGCGTTCGCGGCGGTGAAGCCGCCCGGGTGGCTGAGCGAGGTGTTGGTGTAGCGGACCAGGGCGTAGTCGTTGCCCGGGAAGCTGGACCCCGCGGTGGTGCCGGCCACCGTGCTCTGGCCGGAGTTGGTGTACCAGGTGCTCGCGATGTTGCCGCAGTGCCCGGCGGTCAGGAAGTAGTACGTGCCGCCCTTGACCACGTTGAAGCCCAGCGAGCAGCGGTAGCCGCCGCCGTAGATCGCGGCGCCCGCGGACAGCCGCGGGCTGAAGGTGCCGGAGGTGCGTTCGACCTCCAGCCGGGCGGCGTCGGCCCCGGCGGCCGCGGTCAGCCGGGCCAGGGCGGCCGGGGTGACCGTGCTGTCGGCCGTCACGACGACCCGCCCGGTGGCCGGGTCGGTGTGCCAGGCGATGCCGTTGACGCCGCTGAGCCCGACCGAGTCGCTGACCCGGGCCAGCGCGGCGGCGGCGTCC
Source organism: Kitasatospora sp. NA04385 (assembly GCF_013364235.1). Lineage (NCBI taxonomy): Bacteria > Bacillati > Actinomycetota > Actinomycetes > Kitasatosporales > Streptomycetaceae > Kitasatospora > Kitasatospora sp. NA04385. The sequence goes on from NZ_CP054919.1 coordinate 6,564,340, forward strand.
GGCGCCGGGGTGGCGGCCCCGGCGGCGGGCACCGCGAGGGCGGTCGCCGCGGCGAGGGCGGCGGCGACGGCGAGCAGGCGGCCGCCGGTGCGGCGCGGACGGGAAGCGGTGCGCGTGGTCCTCACAGATCTCCTCCTGGGGGAGTGGGAGAGGCCCCGGGGGTCGGGGGCCGTGAGGCGCGGGCAGGGGCGGTCGGGGCAGCCTCATGGGCCGGTTGTTGATGTGCCCCTGACAGGCGCTACCCGGGAGTATGCGGACACCCGGCCGGACTGCGCAAGGCCCCGCAAGAGCTTTCCTGCCCGCCCGGCCGGGCGTCAACGCCCTTGCAGCACCCCCCACTTGCCGTCCCGTCAGGGTGCCGGGCCCCGGCCGCACGGCGGTCCGGCCCCGGGCCGCCCGTACGATCGCCGCATGTCACTGCCGCACGCGATCCTCACCGCCCTGCTGGAGAAGCCGTCCTCGGGGCTGGAGCTGACCCGGCGGTTCGACCGGTCGATCGGGTTCTTCTGGTCGGCCACCCACCAGCAGATCTACCGCGAGCTGGGGCGGCTGGAGCGCACCGGCCTGGTCCGGGCGTCCGGGCCGGGGGCGGGGCGCGGGCAGCGCAAGGAGTACGAGGTGCTGCCGGACGGGCGGGCGGAGCTGGCGCGCTGGGCCGCCCTGCCGCAGGACCCGAAGCCCGTCCGGGACCCGCTGCTGCTGCGCCTGCGGGCGGCGGCCGTGCTGGGCCTGGACGGGCTGGAGGCGGAGCTGGTCCGGCACCGCGAACTGCACCGGGCGCAGCTGGCGCAGTACCTGGAGATCGAGCGGCGGGACTTCCCGCCCGAGGCGGCGGCCGGGGAGAACCGGTTGCAGCACCTGGTGCTGCGCGGCGGCATCCAGCTGGAGTCGTTCTGGCTGGCGTGGCTGGACGAGGCACTGGGCGAGGCGCTCGGCGGGGCGCCGGGGGAGGCGGTGGAAGGGGGGCGGGAATAGGCGGGAGTGGCGGCCCGTTGTCGCGAGTGGTTGAATGTTGAATCAACCTCGAAGGAGTTGAGAACGGTGCAGTTCGGCATCTTCAGCGTCGGCGACGTGACCACCGACCCCACCACCGGGCGGACCCCCACCGAGCACGAGCGGATCAAGGCCATGGTGGCCATCGCGCTCAAGGCGGAGGAGGTCGGGCTCGACGTGTTCGCCACCGGCGAGCACCACAACCCGCCGTTCGTCCCGTCCTCGCCGACCACCATGCTCGGCTACGTCGCGGCCCGGACCGAGCGGCTGATCCTCTCCACCTCCACCACGCTGATCACCACCAACGACCCGGTGAAGATCGCCGAGGACTTCGCGATGCTCCAGCACCTCGCCGAGGGCCGGGTCGACGTGATGATGGGCCGCGGCAACACCGGCCCGGTCTACCCGTGGTTCGGCAAGGACATCCGCCAGGGCATCCCGCTCGCCGTCGAGAACTACGCGCTGCTGCACCAGCTGTGGCGCGAGGAGAACGTCGACTGGCAGGGTCGCTTCCGCACCCCCCTGCAGTCCTTCACCTCCACCCCGCGCCCGCTCGACGACACCCCGCCGTTCGTCTGGCACGGCTCGATCCGCAGCCCCGAGATCGCCGAGCAGGCCGCCTACTACGGCGACGGCTTCTTCGCCAACAACATCTTCTGGCCCAAGGAGCACTTCCAGCGGCTGATCGAGCTCTACCGGGAGCGCTACGCCCACTACGGCCACGGCACCCCCGAGCAGGCGATCGTCGGCCTCGGCGGCCAGGTCTTCATGCGGAAGAACTCCCAGGACGCGGTCCGCGAGTTCCGCCCGTACTTCGACAACGCCCCCGTCTACGGCCACGGCCCCTCGCTGGAGGAGTTCACCGAGCAGACCCCGCTGACCGTCGGCAGCCCGCAGGAGGTCATCGAGAAGACCCTCGCCTTCCGCGACACCTTCGGCGACTACCAGCGCCAGCTGTTCCTGATGGACCACGCCGGGCTCCCGCTCAAGACCGTCCTGGAGCAGCTCGACCTGCTCGGCGAGGAGGTCGTCCCGGTGCTGCGCGCCGAGTTCGCCAAGAACCGGCCGGCCGAGGTGCCCGACGGGCCCACCCACGCCGCGCGGGTCGCCGCCCGCGAGGAGGTGACCACCCCGTGAACACCCTCAAGCTCGTCGTGGTGGCGGCCGGGCTCAGCGTCCCGTCCTCCACCCGGCTGCTCGCCGACCGCCTCGCCGAGGCCACCGCCCGCGACCTGCGCGGAACCGGCCGGGAGGTGGACGTGCAGGTGGTCGAACTGCGCGGACTCGCCCGCGACATCGCCGACAACCTGGTCACCGGCTTCCCGCCGCCCGCGCTGCGCGACGCCGTCCGGGCGGTCGAGGAGGCGGACGGGCTGATCGCCGTCACGCCGATCTTCTCCGCGTCCTACAGCGGCCTGTTCAAGTCCTTCGTGGACGTGCTCGACCGGGACGCGCTGACCGGTAAGCCCGTGCTGATCGCCGCCACCGGCGGCACCGCCCGGCACAGCCTCGCCCTCGAACACGCGATGCGGCCGCTGTTCGCGTACCTGCGGGCCGCGGTCGTCCCCACCGCCGTCTTCGCCGCCTCCGAGGACTGGGGCGCGAACGGTGCCGACGGCTCGCTCGCCGGGCGGATCGCCCGCGCGGCCGGCGAACTCGCCGAGAGCCTCACCGGCCGGCCCGCCGCCGCCCGGGCCCGGGCGGCCGAGCCGGGGCAGGTCGTCCCCTTCGCCCAGCAGCTCGCGGCGCTGCGCGCCCACTGACACCCCCGCCGACACCCGAGGAGTCATCACCATGGAACCCCAGGTCCACGACAACGCCGAGCAGTCCCGCTTCGAGATCAGCACGGACGCCGGGCCCGCCGGCTTCGCCGAGTACCAACTCCGCGACGAGGGGCGGACGGTGGCCTTCGTGCACACCGTCATCGACCCCGCGTTCGAGGGCCAGGGCCTCGGCGGCAGGCTGGCCCGCGCCGCGCTGGACGCCGTCCGCGCGCGCGGCGCGAGCGTCCTGCCGTACTGCCCGTTCATCCGCGGCTGGATCGCCAAGCACCCGGAGTACGTGGACCTGGTCCCGGAGGAGAAGCGGGCCAAGTTCGACCTCTGAGACCCGCTGCCGGGACCCGCCCCCGGCACCGCTTCCCGGTGGTTCTTGCCAGGGTGTGCCGGGGCGGTTCGAAGCGTGGACGAACCGCCGGGCGGGGGCTATCGTCGCCGGTCGTGACCTTCTCCATCGTGGCCCGCCAGGGCACCGCGCTCGGTGTCGCCGTGGCGAGCAAGTTCCTGTCCGTCGGGGCGCTGGTGCCCGCGGCGGAGGTCGGTGCCGGCGCGTTGGCGACGCAGGCCTGGGCCAACGTCGCCTACCGGCCGCAGGGGTTGGCGATGCTGCGCAGCGGTGTCGCACCGGCCGGGGTGCTGGCCGCGCTGCTGGCGGCGGACGAGGGGCGGGCGCACCGGCAGGTCGGCGTGGTCGGGGCGGACGGCGCCGCGGTGACGTACACCGGCGCGGAGTGCCTGCCCTGGGCGGGCGGGCTGGCCGGGGACGGGTACGCGGTCCAGGGGAACATCCTGACCGGGCCCGAGGTGGTCCGGGAGATGGCGGCCGTCTGGCTGGCCTCCGCCGAACTGCCCTTCGCCGAACGGCTGGTGGCCGCACTGGCGGCGGGCGACGCGGCGGGCGGGGACGCCCGGGGCCGACAGAGCGCCGCGCTGTACGTGCTCGACCCGGGGCGGGGCGTCGGCGGCTGGGGCGACACCGCGTACGACCTGCGGGTGGACGACCACGCGGACCCGGTGGCCGAGCTGCGTCGGCTGCTCACCGTCCACGAGGTGCTGCACGGGGCCTCCGACCCGGCCGCGCTGCTCCCGCTGGAGGGGGCGCTGGCCGAGGAAGTGCGGGGGCTGCTGGGCGGTCTCGGCTACGACTCGCTGGACCGCTGGGCGGGCGTGGAGAACCTGGAGGGCCGCCTCGCCGAGGGCCGGATAGACCCGCTGGTGCTGGAACACCTGCGGACGGCCGCCGCCGGGGCGTGACGGCCCTCCGCGGGTGCGCACCGGGCCCGGGCCGGACGACCGCGGAGCGGGACGCCTCGTCCTGCCCGTCGTCCTCCCCGCCGCCGGTCGGCAGGACGTCGGCGTCGATCCCGGCGTCGGCGGCCGTGCGCGGTGCCGGGCCGGTCCCCGCACCGGCCGCCGGAGCCCGGCGGGAGCGGTGCGGCCGGTCAGCGGGCCAGCGCCCCGGTGAGGTCGGCGACCAGGTCGTCCGGGTCCTCCAGGCCGACGGACAGCCGCAGCAGGGCCGGGGACGGCTTGTGGGCGGCGGCGACCGGGCGGTGGGTGAGCGAGGCGGGGTGTTGGATCAGGGTGTCGACGCCGCCGAGCGACACCGCGTGGGTGATCAACCGGCAGCGCTCGGCGACCGCCGCGGCGTGCGCGAAGCCGCCGGCCGCCTCGAAGGCCAGCGTGCTGCCGCCGCCCAGCAGTTGCGTGCCCAGCAGCGGCGAGCCGGAGCGGCCGGGGTAGTGCACGGCGGCGACCCCGGGGTGCCCGGCCAGCCGGTCGGCGATCAGCGCGGCGGACGCGGACGCGGCCCGCACCCGCAGCGGCAGGGTCTGCAGGCCGCGGTGCAGCAGGTAGCCGGCCAGCGGGTGCAGGACCGCGCCGGTGACCGCCCGGACCCGGCGCAGCCGCTCGGCCCACTCGGCGGTGCAGGCCACCGCCCCGGCCAGCACGTCGCCGTGCCCGCCGATCGACTTGGTCGCCGAGTGCAGCACCAGGGTGGCGCCGAACGCCGCGGGCCGTTGCAGCACCGGGGTGGCGAAGGTGTTGTCGACCAGCAGCGGCACCCGGCCGCAGTGCTCGGCGACGGCGGCCAGGTCCAGCAGGTCCAGGGTGGGGTTGCCGGGGGTCTCGACCAGGACCAGCCCGGTGTCCGGGCGCAGGGCGGCGGCCAGCGTGCCGGGGGCGGCCCAGGTCACCTCGGTGCCGAGCAGCCCGGAGTCCAGCAGGTGGTCGGAGCCGCCGTACAGCGGGCGCAGCGCGACCACGTGCCGGCGGCCGTCCGCGGCGGCGGCCAGCAGGCAGGCGGAGAGCGCGGCCATGCCGGAGGAGAAGGCCACCGCCTCGGCGCAGCCCTCCAGCTCGGCCAGCGCCCGTTCGAAGCGGGCGACCGTGGGGTTCCACAGCCGCTGGTAGACCAGGCCGCCGTCGGCGGGCGGCCGTCCGCCGCCGGCCAGCGCCTGGTAGGCGTCACCGCCGGCGGCGAGGTCCGGCACCGGGTAGGTGGTGGACAGGTCGAGCGGGGGGACGTGCGCACCGAGTCCGGCGAGGTCTTCGCGGCCGGCGTGCACGGCTCGGGTGTCGAGTCGGCTCATGGCGCCCGATGGTGAACGCCCGGACGTCCGGTGGCCAGAGCGGCGGCAGATGATTCGGTCCGGGCGGGGGCGCCCTTGCGGATGTTCGGCGCGGACGGCCAGGCTGGTGGCGTGCCGAACATTCCACGGGCCCGCGCGGCGGGGCTCGACGCCGTCGACCGGGCGATCGTCCGGGTGCTGCTGGCCGACGCCCGGACGCCCAACAACGCGCTGGCGGAACGGGTCGGCATCGCCCCGTCCACCTGCCTGGCCCGGGTGCGGGCGCTGCGCGAGCGCGGGGTGATCGCCGGCTACCACGCGGAGGTGGACCTGCCCTCGGTCGGGCTGCCGCTGCAGGCGATGATCTCGGTGCGGCTGCGGGCCCACACCAGGGAGCAGAACGGCAGTTTCCGGGCCGCCGCGCCCGGACTGCCGGGCGTGCTGGCGGTGTTCCACATGGCGGGCAGCGACGACTACCTGCTGCACGTGGCGGTGGCCGACCCGGAGGCGCTGCGCTGCTTCGTGGTCGACCACCTGACGGCCCATCCGGCGGTCGCGCAGACCCGCACCAACCTGGTCTTCGAGCGCGTCCCGGGCGCGGGGCCGTCGTTCTGACCGGCCGATCGGCTGACGCAGCGTCAACTTGCTTACAACCAGCCGCACTTGGCGGCCTGCGGCCCGGCCTGGAAGCGGGTCCGGGCGTTCAGCTCGCCCATCGGCTGGGCGATCCGGCGGGTCATGGTGCGCTGCGGTGCCGCAGCGCGTCCTGGCCCTCGATCGGTTCGACCATCTCCCAGCCTTCGGCCGGGAGGTGCCCCCTTGCTGGAGACGGACGGCCCGAGGTCGGCGTACGAGAGCGCGCGCCGGGGGAGCCGTCCACCGACTCGGCGAGCCGGGTGGAGGCGGAGCGCGGGGAGGCCGGCACCCGCAGGTGCAGCGCGCTCTCCGGCGGGCCGAGGCCGAGTGGTTCCAACAGGTCGTCGGACATGATCCCCGGGATGTGGCGGCGGTGGCGAGTTGTGGCCACTGTCCAGCATCCGCCGCCGCAGTTCAGGGGGTTCGGCCTTACCGTACTGAGTATCGGTAATCTGTCCGGTTCCTCCGGACGGGGCAGCGCTGCCGAGCTCCGACGCGGCCGGACGACGGCGCCCTCCCGCTCCCACCCGGTCGCCCCCGTTGTGAAGGGACCGACCATGGCTGTCGCGGACCCACCCCAGACCGTGCGCTACCGCCTGAGCCTGGCGACCGTACCCGCGTCCGTGCCCGAGGCGCGTCGCGGCGCGCGGACCGAACTCGCCGCCCGCGGGCTGGACGCGGATCATCCACTGACCGACACGGTGCTGCTGGTGGTCAGCGAACTGGTCACCAACGCGGTCCGCCACGCCGCCCCCCGATCACCCCGCACCACGCTCCAACTCGACTTCTGTGCCGAGGAACTGACGGTTCGTGTGCACGACCGCCACCCGCACTGTCCGCAGCGCCCGCAGGTGCCGCACCAGGACGGCAGCGGCGGCTGGGGCCTGGCCCTGGTGCACGAGGTGGCCGCGCTGGCCGGCGGTCTGGTGGAGACCGTGGCGGACGAGGACGGCGGCGGCAAGACCATGCTGGTGCGGCTCCCGCTGGAGCCCTGAGCGCGGCGGCGCCGGAAACTCCGTTCGGGCGGGCCGCGGGCGCACGGCCGTGCGGGCCCGGGGGAGGTTGGCGCGGGGCCGGCGCCGTTGTCCCGGCGGGCGCCGGTTGGGAAGACGATCGTCGGACGACCCCGCAGCCTCCACTCTGCTGCACGCATCAAGTTATTGCAAGTAACTCGCAATAAGCCGGGCGACGGGCCGGGCGGAAGGCCGGGCAATAGGCCGGGCGACGGGCCGGGCGCGGGCGGAGCGGGTGGGGCGCTCAGCAGCGCCGCAGTGCGCCCGGCGCGCGCAGGCTCTCCAGCGACGGGTAGCCGTCCACCGCCATCAGCAGGTCCGCCTCCGCCAGCAGCGAGCGCAGCACGTGCACCACGCCCGCCTCGCCGCCCAGCGCCAGCCCGTACACGTACGGCCGACCCACGCCGACCGCCGTCGCGCCCAGCGCCAGCGCCTTCACCGCGTCCGCGCCGCTGCGCACGCCCGAGTCGAACAGCACCGGCAGGCCGTCCGCGGCCGCCACCACCTCGGCCAGCGACTCCAGCGCGGGCAGGCCGCCGTTCGCCTGCCGGCCGCCGTGGTTCGAGCAGTAGACCCCGTCCACGCCCGCGTCCTTCGCCCGGCGCACGTCCTCCGGGTGGCACAGGCCCTTCAGTACGATCGGCAGGCCGGTCAGCGACCGCAGCCACGGCAGGTCGTCCCAGGTCAGCGGGTTGCCGAAGACCTGCACCCAGTCCATCACCGCGCCGCGCGGGTCCCCGTCCGGGTCCTGCAGCCGGGCCCGGAACACCGGGTCGGAGGTGTAGTTCGCCAGGCAGTGCCCGCGCAGCTGCGGGAAGCTGCCGCTGCCCAGGTCGCGCGGCCGCCAGCCGGTCACCCAGGTGTCCAGGGTGACCACCAGCGCCTTGAACCCGGCCGCCTCCGCCCGGTGCACCAGCGACTCGGCCAGCGCCCGGTCGGTCGGCGTGTACAGCTGGAAGAAGCCCGGCGTGCCGCCCAGCTCCGCCGCCACCGCCTCCATCGGGTCCGCCGACAGGGTGGACGCCACCATCGGCACCCCCGTGCGGGCCGCCGCCCGGGCCGTCGCCACGTCCCCGTGCCCGTCCGGCGCGCACGGCCCCAGCACCCCCACCGGGGCCAGGAACAGCGGCGAGGCCAGCTCCAGCCCGAACAGGTCCACCCGCAGGTCCCGCTCCTTCGCGCCCACCAGCATCCGCGGCACCAGCCCCCACCGCTCGAACGCCGCCGCGTTCGCCCGCTGGGTGTGCTCGTCGCCCGCCCCGCCCGCCACGTACGACCACAGCTCCGGCGCCAGCGCGTGCCGGGCCCGCTCGGCCAGGCCCGCGTACGTCATCGGGTACTTCGGGGCGACGCCGAACAGCGCCTCGAAGTAGATCTCGTTCTGGTAGTCGCCGAACTGGGGGGCCATCCGCGCTCCTCGGGGGTGGTCGGGGTCGGGGTGAGGGTGGGGCCACGCTCCACCGGTTACCCGGCGGTAGTCAAGGGCGGGCCGACCGCACCGACCCGGGCCGGACCGCAGCCCTCCCGGTGGAAGATCAACCGGAGGTAGCCTGGCAGCGGATGTGGTGACCATGCGAGCGAACGAACTCCAGGCGTCCGGGACGGTGATCCCCGAGGTCCCGTTCACCGCGCCCCCCGGCGGACCGGCCGGCGTCGAAGTCATGACGCTCGCCGAACTCCGCCACCGCCGCGCCACCGCCGCCCCCGCGGACGACTTCCACCGGCCGCAACGGCCCGCCTTCCACCACCTGCTCACCCTCGACCGCGGCAGCCTGCGCCACACCGTCGACTTCACCGCGCACACCGTCGAACCCGGCAGCTGGCTGTGGGTCCGGCCCGGACAGGTCCAGCAGTGGGGCGAACTCGGCGACGCCGACGGCACCCTGGTGCTGTTCGAGCCGGGCTTCCCCGACCCCGCGACGGTCGCCGCCGCCAGGCTCGACGACCCCTTCGCCGCCGCCGTCCTGCACGCCGACGGACCGGACCGCGAAGCGCTGCGGCACGCGGTGCGGCACCTCCACCGCGAGTACGCCTCCGGCGCGGACCTGCCCGCCGAGATCCACCACGCGCTGCTGCGCCACCTGCTCGCCGCGCTGCTGCTGCGCCTCGCCAACCCGGCGGTGCCGTGCGGCAGCGCCGCGACCGAACCGGGCGAGACCTACCGGCGCTTCCGGCAGGCCGTCGAGCACCACTTCACCCACACCCGGCGGGTCGAGGACTACGCGAAGTACCTCGGCTACTCCCCGCGCACCCTCTCCCGGGCCACCCTCGCCGCGGCGGGCGTCGGGGCCAAGGAGTTCATCGACCGCCGCGTCGTCCTGGAGGCCAAGCGCCTGCTCGCCCACAGCGAGAGCTCCGCCGCCAGGATCGCCGACCACCTGGGCTTCGCCGACGCCGCGAACTTCGCCAAGTTCTTCCACCAGCGCACCGGCACCACCCCGATCGCCTTCCGCACGGCGGTGCGCGGCACGGGCGGGGGGACGCCTCCGGCGGGGTGAGGGCGGTGAGGGCGGGGACGCCTCCGGCGGGGTGGGGAGGGCGAGGGGAAGGGCGGCGGTGCGCGGCGCGGGCGGGGGGACGCCTCCGGCGGGGTGAGGGCGGGGCGGGGCCGTGGGGTTGGTGGGGCGGGGGGGGTCGGTCCTGTCGTGGAAGAGTAACCGTCAGGTTCCGATCTGGTCCGGAAAGGGGGGACTCGTGCCGTTCGGCGCCGGGGAAGCCCTAGGGTGCCTCGTGAAGATCCCGTGAGCGGGGTCGGGGTATTTCCTGCTGGTTCGGCAAGCAGTCTAGGAGCGCGGAACGTTGGAGACTCTCGGCGATGGCGATCCGCATGCCGTGGGGCCGTACCGGCTGCTCGGGCGGCTGGGGGCCGGCGGGATGGGGGAGGTGTTCCTCGGACGGACGGCCGGCGGGCGGACGGTGGCGGTGAAGACGGTCCGCCAGGAGTTCGCCGCGGACCGGGAGTTCCGGCAGCGGTTCCGGCAGGAGGTGGCCGCGGCGCAGCGGGTCGGCGGCCGGTGGACCGCGCCGGTGCTGGACGCCGACACCGAGGGGCCGCAGCCGTGGGTGGCCACCGGGTACGTCGCGGGGCCCTCGCTGACGGACGCGGTGCAGCGGTTCGGTGCGCTGCCGCCGGACACGGTGCGGGCGCTGGGCACCGGCCTGGCCGACGCGCTGGAGGCCGTGCACGCGCTGGGGCTGGTCCACCGGGACGTCAAGCCGTCGAACGTGCTGCTGGCGCTGGACGGCCCGCGGCTGATCGACTTCGGCATCGCCCGGGCGCTGGACGCGACGTCCGCGCTGACCAGGTCCGGGTACGTGGTCGGCTCGCCGGGGTTCATGTCGCCGGAGCAGGCCAAGGGACGCCCCTCCGGTCCGGCCGGCGACGTGTTCGGGCTCGGTGCGGTGCTGGTCTTCGCGGCCACCGGGCGGGCCCCGTTCGGCGAGCAGGACAGCGCGGCCGGGCTGCTCTACCGGATCGTCCACGAGGAGCCGGAACTCGGCGACCTGGACGGCGAGTTGCTCGCGCTGGTGCGGGACTGCCTGGACAAGGAGCCGGAGCGCCGGCCGACCCCGGCCGCCCTCCGGGAGCGGCTGGCGCGCAGCGCCTCGGGGACGACCAGGCTCGGCGAGCGGGGCTGGCTGCCCGCCGCGGTCTCCGAGGAGGTGGCGCGGATGGCCGTCGCGCTGCTGGACCTGGAGTCCCGGCCCGACCCCGTCCGGCCGCCCGCGCCCACCGTGCTGGAGGCCCCGCCGCAGCTTCCGCCGACCGCCCCGACGGCGGCCGGGCCGATGCCCCCGACCGCCCCGTACCAGGCGCACCCGTCGTTCGGGCCGCCCGCGAACCCGTACGTGTCCCAGACCCCGCCGGGGGCGTACCCGGCGCCGAACCCGTACGTCTCCCACACGCCGCCGGGCGCCTACCCGTACCAGACCGTCGTCGTGCAGCCGCCGGCCAAGCGGCGGGCGGCGCCGCTGATCGCCACCGGGCTCGTCGCGGCGGCGCTGGCGGGGCTGGGCGTGTGGGCCGCGACGGGCGGGCCGGGCGGCGGCGACAAGGCGTCGGGCAGCCCGTCCGGCAGTCCGGCGGTGGTGGCCGGCAAGGACGGCGGGAAGTCGCCGGAGCCGGACACCTCGGTCACCCCGGCCGGGCGCAAGAGCGACCCGCCGCCCTCACCTTCACCTTCGCCTTCGCCCTCGCCCTCGGCCGACGACGGGGACGCCGTCGCGGACGCCTTCCTGGGCACCTTCGAGGGGGCGGCCGCCTCCTCGAACGGGCTGCGGCTGGTCATGCGGTTCACCATCCACCAGGGCGCGGTCGGCGACCCGGTCGCCTACGTGGAGACCGACGGCGGCCTCGGCACCGGCCAGGTGCTGTGCACCAACGAGGAGTCCCTGGTCTCCGCCACCAAGTCCCGGCTGGTCGCCCGCACCGTGAACGGCACCGTCAGCGTGGGCTGCGACCCGATCGGCGGGGACGCGGTCCTCACCCCGAACAAGGACGGCTCCCTGCACTTCGTCCAGCAGGGCTTCTCCGGCGACATGGCGCGCAACGACTGACCCGCGGGCCGGTGCTCCGGCGGCGGGGGCCGCTGCCGGGCGCCGGGGTCACCGGGGTCGCCGGGGTCAGAGCGTGCTCCAGACCGGGGAGGCGACCAGGGCGGACAGCTGGTCGGGGGTCAGCACGGGGTCGCCGGGCCGCTCGCCGTCACGTCCGGTGCCGGAGTTCCAGATCCGGACGCTCACCTCGGTGCCGTCGGGGAGCAGCGCGTCGGCGACGTAGCCGCCGTTGGCGGCGTGCTGGACGCCGCCGAGGGTGGTGGTGGCGCTGACCAGGGTGCCGTCCGGGCGGCGGTCGGTGCTGCGGTGCATGGCGGAGAAGGTGCGCTGCGGGTCGGCCGGGTAGCTGGTGCGCCAGCCGGGGGTGACGCTGAGCAGCAGGGCGCTGGTGCGGCCGTTCGCGGTGACGTCGACCCGGATCCGGCCGGGCAGGTCGGTCGCGGTGCGGCCGGTGTCGAGGTGGACGTCCTTCAGCAGCGGGGTCAGGGCGGCGAGCATCCGGTCGCCGGCCGGGGCGGGCCGGGCCGGAGGCCGGGAGGGGGCGGGGCCCAGCGGGCCGAACACCCACTGCCACTGCGCGGCGGTCGCGATCTCGGTCAACTCGTTCTGGTCCAGCGGGAGTTCCTGGACGGTCCGGTCGGCGGCGACCTCCTGGACCCGTACCTGGCGGCCGTTGGCCAGGGTGTACACCACGCTCAGGCTGTGCTCGTCGGTGCCGGGGCCGCCGTAGCCGGTGGTCAGCAGGCGCGAGCCGTCGGGGCGGGTGGCGGGGTCGCAGGTGGCGCTGCCGGGGACGATCGGTTCGTAGCACAGCAGCCGCTGGGCGTCGGTGGTGACGGGGGAGGCCACCAGGTCGATCGCCAGCAGGAGTTGGACCCGGCCGCCGCGGCCGTCGTCGTAGCCGAGGTACGCCTGCGGGACCACCCCGGGCCGGTTCGGATCGGGGGCCAGGCCCTGCCCGTCGCTGACGGTGCCCCCCGACGGCAGCAGCGCGGTCAGGGTGCCCAGCATGAACGCGTCGTCGACCCGGGGCGGCGTCGGGGCGGCGGCCTGGGCAGACGGCTTCGCGCGGTCGGGCAGCAGGCTGGGGACGGCCCCGGCGGCGGCGACCAGGACCACCGCCGAGGCGACGCCGATCCGGCGGCGCAGCACGCGGCGGCGGCCGCGCCGCTCGGCGCGCAGCGCGAACTCCCGGGCGGGCACGGCGGGCGCCAGTTCGGCGCCGGCCCGCAGGACGCGGGCGAAGTCTTCTTCTTCGGAAGGCGAGGGCATGGCGGGCTCCGTGGCGTGCGGTGAGGGAGGTGCGGGGCGGGTCCGGGGGCGGGGCGCGGCTTCAGGGGCGCGGTTTCAGGGGCGGGTTCAGGAGCGGGCGAGGTCGTCGAACTGGTCGCCCAGGCGGGTGCGCAGCCGGGCCAGGGCCCGGGAGGCGCGCGACCGGACGGCGCTGGAGGTCAGCCGCAGCGCGTGGGCGGTCTCCTCGACGTCGAGGTCCTCCCAGTACCGCAGGACGAGCACGGCCCGGTCCTGCTGCGGGAGTTCGGCGAGCGCGCCGAGCAGGGCGATCCGCAGCGCGGGATCGTCCCGGGGCGCGGCGGTCTCGGCGAAGGTGTCGGTGACGTGCTCGCTGCTGCTGCGCCGGCGCCGGTGGCTGAGGAAGGTGTTGACCAGGACGGTGCGGGCGTACCCGGCCGGGTTCTCCATCCGGGAGATCCGGCGCCAGCTCCCGTACAGCTTGCCGAGCGCCTCCTGGGCGAGGTCCTCGGCGAGGTGGGCGTCACCGCCGGTCAGCAGGTACGCGGTGCGCACCAGATGGCGGGACCGGGCGGCCGCGAAGTCCCGGAACTCCAGGGGGCCGCCTTCGGCTCCGGTGGTCGTCGAGCTGTCCATGCCCCTCTAACGCGGCGGGCCCGTCCGCTTGTCGCACCATCGGCTGATCGTGCGTCGGCGTGTCGTCCGGCCGGGGTGTCGGGACGGGCAAAGCGGGACGAAATGTGACGATGCCGGGGTGACCACCACCAGCGAAGTCAGCCAGGCGGCCCCGCCCGTCCTCGACCGTCGGCAGCGGAACGTCGTGTTCGGCACCATCATGCTGGGCATGCTGCTGGCCGCCCTCGACCAGACCATCGTCGGCACCGCGCTGCCCACCATCGTGGCGGACCTCGGCGGGGCCTCCCACATGTCCTGGGTGGTGACCTCCTACCTGCTGGCGGAGACCGTCACCACCGCCCTGGTCGGCAAGATGGGCGACCTGTTCGGCCGCAAGGTGGTCTTCCAGGTCTCGGCGATCGTCTTCATCGTCGGCTCGTTCCTGTGCGGCCTGTCCACCAACATGCTGCTGCTGATCATCTGGCGCGCCGTCCAGGGCGTCGGCGCCGGCGGCCTGATGGTCACCTCGATGGCGCTGATCGCCGACGTCATCCCGCTGCGCGAACGCGGCAAGTACCAGGGCGCGATCGGCGCGGTCTTCGGCGTGGCCACCGTGGTCGGCCCGCTGCTCGGCGGCCTGTTCACCGACCACCTGTCCTGGCGCTGGGCGTTCTACGTGAACGTGCCGATCGCGGTCGTGGTGGTCATCGCCGCCGCCCGGAACATCCCGGTGGTCAAGTCCGGCGTCCGCCCGGTCATCGACTACCTGGGCATCACCCTGGTGGCGATCGGCGCCAGCGCCCTCATCCTGGCCACCAGTTGGGGCGGCAACGAGTACGCCTGGGGCTCGGCCGTGATCATCGGCCTGTTCGCGGCCGGCGTCGTCGCGCTCGCGCTGTTCTGCTGGGCCGAGACCCGGGCCGCCCAACCCACCCTGCCGATGCGGCTGTTCCGCAACCAGGTGTTCACCGTCTGCTCGATCCTCAGCTTCATCGTCGGCTTCGCCATGCTCGGCGCGCTCACCTTCCTGCCGACCTTCCTGCAGTACGTCGACGGCGACTCGGCGACCGTCTCCGGCGTGCGCACCCTGCCGATGGTGCTCGGCCTGCTGATCGCCTCGATCTTCTCCGGCAACGTGGTCTCCAAGACCGGCAAGTACCGGTTCTTCCCGATCATCGGCTCGGTGGTGATGGGCGTCGGCCTGTACCTGCTCTCGCTGCTGGACGTCGGCACCAGCGCCTGGCTGGCCAGCGTCTACATGTTCGTGCTCGGCACCGGCATCGGCCTGTCCATGCAGGTGCTCACCATCGCCGTGCAGAACACCGTCGACTACGCCGACCTGGGCACCGCCACCTCCGGCGTCACCTTCTTCCGCACCCTCGGCTCCTCGTTCGGCACCGCCGTCTTCGGCACCATCTACACCAACTCGCTGAAGACCAACCTGGCCGCGGGCGTCGCCGAGGCCGCCCGGGCCACCGGCGCCGACCCGCAGCAGCTCGCCGCCGCCGCGCAGAGCCCGCACGGCGTCCACGGCCTGCCCCCCGAGCAGGCCGCGCCGGTCATCCAGGCGTACGCCGACTCGCTGCACACCGTCTTCCTGTGGACCGTCCCGGTCGCCGTGGTCGGCTTCGTGGTCGCGCTCTTCCTCAAGCAGGTCAAGCTCCGCGACTCCGCCCGGGCCAGCTCCGCCGACATGGGCGAGGGCTTCGCCCAGCCCTCCTCCGGCGACTCCTCCCGGGTCCTGGAACTCTCGGTGGCCAAACTCCTCGGTACCGCCGGGCTCGACACCGCCCGGCAGGTCCTCGACTCCTCCGGCACCCGGCTCGACGTGGCCGGCGGCTGGGCCGTCATGCAGGTCGAACTCTTCACCCGCACCGTCGGCCACGCCAGCCTCAACCTGATCGCCGCCCGCCGCCGCATCCCCCCGGAGGTCCTCCAGCCGGTGTTCGACCGGATGGTCGTCGAGGGCTTCCTGGAGGCCAGCAACGGCTTCTACCAGCACACCGAGGCCGGACGGCGGGAGGCCGCGACCATCACCCGGGCCTGGGCGGACTGGCTCAACCACCGCCTGGAGGAGGACCGCGGCCGCCCGCGCAGCGCCGAACTGCGCGCCGCCGCCGACGCCATCGCCAAGCGCATGATCGCCGAGGACCTCGCCGAAGGGCTGCCGGAGAAGGGCGGCGCGCTCTCCGGCCGCCGCTGACACGGCTGACGCCGCTGACACGGCTGACGCCGCTGACGCCGCGTCACTGCTCCGCCTCGGTCCGCCCCGCCCCGTTTCGCGGAGATCCACTGCGGGGCGGGGCCGTCTCCTAGGCTTCTCCCCATGCTCCTGTACGCCCTCGCGCTCGTCACCCTGCTGCTGTTCGTCATCGGCATGCTGCGCGACCGGCGTCGCTTCGGCAACGCCGTCTGCCTCGGGCTCTCCGTCGCCCTGTTCGCCCTGGCCCTGCTCGGCACCCTGCACCGGGCCGACTCGGTCGCCGCCGAGACCGTCCTGATCATCGTGGTGCTCACCCCCGCACTGGGCAGCCTGGTCCTCGCCGGACTGCTCATCGCCAACGGCCTCAAGACGGTCCGCAAGGAGGGCCGCAGCCTCGGCAGCCTGCTCGCCCTGCTGTGCGGCCTCGGCATCCTGGCCGTCTTCGCCCTGCTGCTGGCCGCGACCCGGGCCGACTCCGAGGCGCTGGTGGTCGTCGCCCGCACCGTCTTCGTGGTCGCCTGCTACCTGTCCTTCCTCTTCGCCTGCTTCGTCGGCTACGCCTACCTGTACGGCCGCCTGACCCCGCGCGAGGACGTCGACTACGTGGTCGTCCTCGGCACCGGCCTGCTCGACGGCAGCCGCGTCCCGCCGCTGCTCGCCAGCCGCCTGGAGCGCGGCCGCCGCCTGTACGACCGGCAGGTCGACCGGGGCCGCTCCCCGCTGCTGGTCACCTCCGGCGGCAAGGGCTCCGACGAACAGCTCCCCGAGTCCCACGCGATGGCCGACTACCTGGTCGAACGCGGCTTCCCCGCCGACCGGATCGTCCGCGAGGACCGCTCCCGCACCACCGAGGAGAACCTCCGCTTCAGCCACGCGATCATGGAGGCCGCCGACCCCGACTACCGCTGCGTCGTCGTCACCAACAACTTCCACGCCTTCCGGGCCGCCGTCTTCGCCCGCCGCGAGGGCGTCCACGGCCACGTCGTCGGCTCGCCCACCGCCGCGTACTTCTGGCCCAGCGCGACCATCCGCGAGTTCGTCGCCGTGCTCGTGATCTACCGGTGGGCCAACCTCGCGGTGGGCACCCTGCTGGTGCTGGAGTCGCTCAGCTTCTGAGCGCCCCTCGACCCTCCTCGACCAGTTCCAGCATCGACACCGGCAGCCACGGTCCGCCGTACCAGTACGCCGGGCCGAGGTCGCGGACGGTGCCCGCGCCCAGGTGGGCGGCGTAGCGGCGGACCATCGGCGCGATGTCGGCGAGCAGCAGCCGCCCGCCCGGGCGCAGCACGCGCCGCGCCTCGTCCACGGCGCGCAGCCGGGCCGCCACGGTGGGGATGTTGTGGATCACCAGGGCGGAGGTGACCAGGTCGAAATCCGCGTCGGGGAAGGGCAGTTCGGTGATGTCGGCGGTGTGCACCTCGATCCGGTCCCGGACGCCGGCCGCGGTGGCGTTGGCCCAGGTCGCGTCCGGGGTGTTGCCGCTCTGGTCCTTCGACGCCCACAGGTCCACCCCCACCGCCCGGCCGCGCGGCAGCCGCCGCGCCGTACCGACCAGCACCATGCCCCGGCCGCACCCCAGGTCCAGCGCCCGTTCGTCGCCGCGCAGCCCCAGCGCGTCCAACTCCCGCTCCCACACCCGGAACTTGCCGTGCAGCGTGGTGTGCAGGTACACCCCCGCCTGCGCCAGCAGCCCGGCCCCCAGCCCGGCCACCGCCGCCCGGCCGCGGAACGGGCGGGCGGCGGCCGCGAGCGTGCAGGCCGCGCCGAGGGCGGAGGTCGAGGCGACGAAACCGGGCGCGTCGACGCCGTAGCGGGACAGGGAGGTGAACAGGTTCTCGGTCATGCCCGCAGTCTCACGGCGGGGGAGCGGGCCGGTCTTGGACGAATGTTCCCGGGGCTTCAGCCGCGCAGGTAGCCCGGGGCGGACCAGGCCACCTCGTCCACCGACAGCCACGGCGCGCGGGCCACCGCGGACGGCGTCACCCGGGCGAAATCGGCGACCTCCCGGTGCAGGTGGGACTGGTCCGCGTAGCCGGCCTCCGCCGCGACCGCGGCCGGCGGCCGACCCGCCGCCAGCCGGTGCGCCGCGTGGTCGAACCGCACCAGCCGGGCCGCCTGCTTCGGCGCCGTCCCCACCTGGGCCCGGAACCGGGACCACAGCCGCTTTCGGCTCCACCCCACCTCCGCCGCCAGCGCGTCCACCCGCGCCGTGCCGTGCGAGCGCGCCAACTCGCCCCAGACGTAGGCCACTTCCGGATCCATCCGGCGGCCCTCCGCCTGCCGCACCGCCAACTCCCCGGCCACCAGGGCGAACCGGCGCTCCCAGGACGGCTCCGCCCGCAGCCGCTCCTCCAGCCGGACGGCCTCCCGGCCCCACACCTCGTCCCAGCCGACCAGCGGGCCGCCCGCCGCCGCGAACCCCTCCAGCACCGTGTGCGCCACCACCGGCGACAACCGCACCTGTAGGCACCGCACGTCCCGCCCGCTGCCGCGCAGCCCCTCCGTCCCCAGCCCGACCACCGCGCTGCCCCGCACCGGCCGCCGGCCGTCCGCGACGGTCAGCGGCCGCTCGCCCAGGTCGATCGCCAGGGTCACCGCCGGGAACGGCACCACCCCCAGGTCCGCCGCCCCCCGCGCCCGGAAACCCGCCATCGCCACCCCGGGCAGCCGTAAGCCCCGCGACGGGGTCGCGATCTCCCACAACGCTGATGGCTGCACGGTTCCAGCGTAGGCAGACGCAAGGGGGACGGACCAGGGGCCCGGGGAGCGGCGGGCTCGTGCTGCTGACGGCCGGAGCCCGTCGGAACGTTCGTGCTGCTGTGTGCAGTGAACAGAACCAGAAGCCGATGACCGCCACGGCAGTGAACCCGCAGCAGCCTGGGCCCCGCCGTTCCCCGGGCCCCTGAACGCGCTAATGCCGCAGGGCGGCCGCGGCCGCGCCGATCAGGCCGGCGTCGGGGCCGAAGCGGGCGGGGTGGAGGTGGATGCCGCGGGTGAAGGGGAGGCCCGCGTAGTGGGTGAGGTGGCGGGCCAGCGGGTCGAAGAGCAGGGGGCCGGACTGGGCGACGCCGCCGCCGATGACGACCGCCTGGAGTTCGACCAGGGCGGCGGTGCCCGCGATCGCGGCGGCCAGGGCCCGGGCGGCCAGGTCGAACGCGGCGAGGGCGGCGCCGTCGCCGGTGCGGGCGGAGTCGGCGACGGCCCGGGCGGTGAGCGGGCTGCCCTCGGCGGGGCGCCAGCCGGCCGCGCGGGCGTGCCGGACGATCGCGGGGCCGCTGGCCAGCCCCTCCAGGCAGCCGCGGCCGCCGCACGGGCAGGGCTCGCCGTCCCACTGGACGCTGACGTGGCCGATGTGCCCGGCGTTGCCGCTCGGGCCGGGGTGCACCCGGCCGCCCAGGACCAGGCCGCCGCCGACCCCGGTGGAGACCACCATGCACAGCGCGTCCCGGTACCGGGCGGCGGCGCCCAGCCAGTGTTCGGCCTCGGCGAGCGCCACCCCGTCACCGAGCAGGCGCACCGGCAGCGCGGTGCGCCCGGCGATCCGCCGCACCAGCGGGAAGCCGCGCCAGGACGGGATGTTGACCGGGGAGACGGTGCCCGCCGCGGTGTCGACCGGCCCCGCGCTGCCCACGCCGACCGCCGCGACGCCCGGCCAGGCCGGGTGCCCCGCGAGCTCCTCCAGCACCCGGGCGACGCCCGCGAACACCGCCTCGGCGTCCCCGTCCGCGGCCGTCGGACACTCCGCCCGGGCCAGCAGCTCGCCGGAGCCGGTGACGAGCGCACCGGCGGTCTTCGTCCCGCCGAGATCGACGGCGGCCGCCAACGGCGACGGGAACGGGTCGGCGGCCACGGCGCACACCTCCTGACATGTCCGACTCGGTGCGACTTGTCGGACTGGCCAGGCTACCGGAAACCGCAGGTCGACGGCCCCGCGAGGGCCGGGACGGCGGCCCGGGCGCGCGGTCGGCTCAGAGGGCCGCCGAGGCGACGCCGCCGAGGCGGGTGGCGGTGAGGGTGGCGCGCAGGTGGCGGTAGGAGGCGGCGTCGAAGTGGCCGGCCCGGGGGTGTAGGACGGTGGCGGCGGAGAGGGCGACCGCGTCGGGGAGGACGGCGGGCCAGCCCGCGTTGCCGGAGAGGCCGGCGGCGAGGGCGGCGACCACGGAGTCGCCCGCGCCGGTGGGGTTGCCGGTGACGGCGGCGGGCGGGGTGCAGCGCCAGGCGCCCTGGCGGTCGACGGCGAGCAGGCCGTCCGGGCCGAGCGAGGCGAGCACCGATTCGGCACCGCGGCGGATCAGCACCCGGGCGGCGTCCCGGGGGTCGGGCAGGCCGGTGGCGGCGGTGAGTTCGGCGCCGTTCGGCTTGATCACGGTGGGGCGGGCCGGGAGCGCGGCGAGCAGCGCCGGGCCGTCCGCATCGAGCACCACGGGAATGTCGAACTGCCGTCCCAGGGCGACGAGTTGGCCGTAGCCGTCGGCGGGCGCGCCGGGCGGCAGGCTGCCGGAGAGGACCAGGACGGCGGCCTGCGGCAGGTGCCGGGCGGTCTCGCCGAGCAGGGCGTCCCACTCGGCGGCGGTCAGCACCGGGCCGGGTTCGTTGAGCACGGTGGCGTCCGTGCCGTCCGCGACGGTGACGGTGCGCCGGGTGTCGCCGCCGATCGGCACCTCGGCGTGGTCGAGCCCGGCGGCGGCCAGGTCGGCCCGGACGGCGTCCCCGGTGGGCCCGCCGAGCGGCAGCACGCAGCGGACGGCCCGCCCCAGCGCGGCGAGCACCCGGGCCACGTTGACGCCCTTGCCGCCCGCCTGGGCGGCCACCTCGGAGACCCGGTGGCTGGCGTGCGGACGGAAGTCGGGGACGGTGTAGGTGACGTCCAGCGCCGGATTCGGCGTGACGGTGAGGATCACGGCGGACGCCCCCCAGGGTGTTCGGTGCTGCTCGCCGGAGCGAGCGAATGACTGAATCTGCGCGATCATATCGGTTTTCGCGCAGCTTCGAGCATCGTTGGGGGATTTGTGACCGCCCGGAGCGGAAGGGGTGCCCGTCGGCCGCCCCGGCGCCGGTCGTCCGAACGCCGGTCGACGGGTCGGCGAACGTTCGGGGGCGGTGGCCGACCCGGTCGCACGGGACGCTAAGTTGGCTGTACATCTTTCCGGGATCGCTCCGGCTGGAGGGGGAGGCACGTGAGTCAGGGCGCCGTTCCGGTGGTGGTGCTGGCCGCCGCGCTGCTGCACGCGGTGTGGAACGCGCTGGTGCACGGGGTGCGCGACCGGATGGCCGGGACGGCGCAGATGAACCTGGTGTTCGCGGCCTTCGGCGCGGCGCTCGCGCTGTTCGTCCCGCCGCCGGGAGCGGCCGCCCTGCCGTACCTGCTGGCCTCCGCCGCGCTCCAGACCGGCTACCAGCTGCTGCTGGTCCGGGCCTACGGGCTCGGCGACTTCGGGCAGATGTACCCGATCGCCCGCGGCACCTCCCCGGCGGTGGTCGCGCTGCTCGCCGCCACCGTCCTGCACCGCCCGCTGCCCGCCGGGCAGCTCGCCGCCGTCGCCGTCATCTCGCTCGGCCTGGCCGGGCTCGCGCTGGTCGGCGGCCTCCCCGGGCGGGCCCGGCTCCCGGCCGTCGCCGCCGCGCTGGGCAACGGCGTGCTGATCGCCGGGTACACCGTGGTGGACGCGGGCGGCGTCCGCGCCGCGCACTCCACCGCCGGGTACATCGCCTGGATGTTCCTCCTCCAGGGCCTGGCCGTGCTCGCCGCGGTGGCCGCCGTCCGCCGCCGCGCCCTGCGGCCCGCCCTGCGCGAGGGCCGCGCCGTCGGGCTCGCGGGCGGCCTGATGTCGCTCACCGCGTACGGGCTGGTGGTCTGGGCGCAGACCGTCGGCGACCTGCCGACCATCGCCGCGCTGCGCGAGACCTCCATCGTGATCGCCGCCCTGATCGGCACCCTGGTGCTGCGCGAACGGCTCGGCACCCTGCGGCTGGCCGCCAGCGCCACCGTGCTGACCGGCATCGCGCTGCTGGAGTTCGCGCACTGAACCGGAGCCGGCCGCGGGTCAGGCCGCCGACTCCAGGGCGTCGGCCAGGTGGTCCGCCGCCGCGGTGAGCCGGGCGGCCGTCTCGGCGGCGGCGAGGCTGACCCGGACGTGCGGGGCGGGCTCGGCGGTGAAGTAGTGCGAACCGGGGGAGAGCGCCACGCCCCGGCGCAGCGCGGCGGCGGCGAAGGCGGCCGGCTCGGCCCCGGCGGGCAGCGGCAGCCACAGGTGGAAGCCGCCGCGCGGCAGCCGGGCCGGCAGCAGGGCCGGGGCGCGCCGGGCCAGGGCGGTGCCGAACGACTGCCGACGCTCGCCCAACTCCCGGGCCAGCGACCGCAGGTGGCGCCTCCACTCGGGGGAGCCGACCAGTTCGAGGGTGGCCTCCTGGAGCGGCCGCGGAACGAAGAAGGAGTCCACCGCCTGCACCGAGCGCAGCCGGGCCAGCGCCGGACCGCGGGCCACCAGCGCCCCCACCCGCAGGCTCGGCGAGGCCGCCTTGGTCAGCGAACGGACGTGCACCACCGTGCCGTCCGGGTCGTCCGCGGCCAGCGGCGGCGGCAGCTCGCCCGCGTCCGCGTGCACCAGCAGCCGGGCGAAGTCGTCCTCCACCACGAACGCCCCCGCCCGCCGCGCCGCCGCCAGCACCGCCCGCCGCCGCTCGACGGGCAGAACGGTGCCGGTCGGGTTCTGGAACAGCGGCTGGCAGACGAACAGCCGCGCCCCCGAGGCCGCGAACGCCTCGGTCAGCCGCTCCGGGATCACCCCGTCCGCGTCCACCGGCACCGGCACCGGCCGCAGGCCCGCCGCCCGGGCGATCGCCAACAGCCCCGGATAGGTGGGGGACTCGACCAGCACCGGCGCACCCGGCGGGGCCAGCGAGCGCAGCGCGCAGGTCAGCGCGCTCTGCCCGCCTGCGGTGACCAGCACCTCCGCCGCCGTGACGCCGCCGCCCACCTCCCGGGCGAACCAGCCGCGCAGCTCCGGCAGCCCCTCCAGCGGCGGCCGCCCCCACGCGCCCGGACGGCGGGCCGCCCGGGCCAGCGCACCGGCCAGCGCCCGTTCCGGCAGCAGCGAGGCGTGCGGGTAGCCGCTGTTCAGGTCGATCACCTCCGGCGGGGCCTGCGTCAGGGCGGCCAGCACCCCCGAGGCGTCCACCACCCGGGCCGGCGGCGCCCCCGCCTCCGCGCTGAGCGCCACCTCCTGCCAGGAGAAGTCGCCCCGCACGGCGGGCGCCGGACCCGGTTCGGCCCGGAACACGCCCGCGCCCGGCCGGGACACCACCACGCCCTCCGCGACCAGCTCCCGGATCGCCCGGGACACCGAGACCGGACTGACCCGGTAGCGCTCCACCAGCTCCCTGCTACTGGGAATCCGGGCGCCCGGCGAGTAGCGCATCACCAGCGCGCGCAGCGCCACCGTCAGCTCCTGCACGCTCATCGACGGCCCTTCCGGCAGGCGGGCGGCAACTGCTACCGTCCTGTATGTCAGCTCAGAATAGCGCTACCGTGCTCCGCCCGATAGCGGCGGGTGGCACCGCCCAGGCCGCCCTCGGCGTGCTCGCCTTCTCCTTCAGCTTCCCCGCCACCGCCTGGGCCCTGGAGGGCTTCGGCCCCTGGACGGTCACCGGCCTGCGCGGCACGCTCGCCGCGCTGCTGGCCGGGGCCTGCCTGCTCGCCTCCGGCGCCCGCGTCCCGCCCCGCGCGGCCCGGCCCGGCCTGGCCGCCGTCGCGGTCGGCTGTGCGGTCGGCTTCCCCCTGCTGTCCACGCTCGCGCTGCGGCTCTCCTCCACCGCGCACTCCGCCGTGGTGATCGGCCTGCTGCCGCTGGCCACCGCGGCCGTCGGCGCGCTGCGCGCCAAAGCGCGGCCGCCGCGCGCGTTCTGGCTCGCCGCGACGGCCGGGGCCGCCGTCGTGCTCGGCTTCACCGTCCAGCAGAGCGGCGGCGCGGGCCTGACCACCGCCGACCTGTACCTGTTCGGGGCGCTGCTGCTCTGCGCGTTCGGCTACGCGGAGGGCGGACGGCTGGCCCGGGACCTGCCCGGCTGGCAGGTGATCGGCTGGGGCGTGGTCGCCGCGCTGCCCGTCACCGCGCTCACCGGCGCGCTCGCCCTCACCGTCGAACCCGTGCACTGGAACTGGCACGGCGTCACCGGCCTGGCCTACCTGGCGGCGGTCTCGCAGTTCGGCGGCTTCGTGGTCTGGTACCGCGGGATGGCGGCCATCGGCGTCCCCCGGGCCAGCCAACTCCAGCTCGCCCAGCCGCTGTTGACGCTCTGCTGGGCCGTCCTGCTGCTCGCCGAGACCCTGCCCGCCACCGCCGTGCCCACCGCCCTCGCCGTGGTCGCCTGCATCGCCGCGACCCAACGGGCCGGGCGGCCCGGGCGGCCCGTCGGCTCCGGCCGGGCCGGGGAGCCCGGCCCGGCCGGTCAGTCCGGTCGGGCCGGTCAGTCCGGGAGCATCGGGTCGTCCAGCCAGTAGTAGAGCCGCTCGTCGGCGGCCGCCGCCCGGCGGGCCAGCGCGGCCAAGCCCGGCAGCGCGGCGAGGGCCGGGGCGGCCGGGGCCCGGCCCTGCGGGCGCAGGGCGCGCAGGGACTCGGCGGGGGAGTCGGCCAGCAGGTCGCGCACGGCGGGGGAGAGCTGGTGGGCCCAGGGGCCGGTGCTCCACGGGTCGTCCGGGAGGACGAAGCAGCTCGGCCGCCCGGTGGCGGGCCGGACGGTGTGCTCGACCAGCTCGGCGTCCGGGAGGGTGAGGACCAGCTCGTCCAGCAGCTCCAGGAGGTCGCCCGGGTCGGCGTCCGGGTCGGTGTCCGCCGGCCTCAGGGCGTCGAAGGCGGCGGCCGGGTC
Source organism: Kitasatospora sp. NA04385 (assembly GCF_013364235.1). Taxonomy (NCBI): domain Bacteria; kingdom Bacillati; phylum Actinomycetota; class Actinomycetes; order Kitasatosporales; family Streptomycetaceae; genus Kitasatospora; species Kitasatospora sp. NA04385. Next base: position 6,588,824 of record NZ_CP054919.1, read on the forward strand.
GCGCAGGGCCGGGCCGGCGGTGAAGGCGGCCCGGACGGCGTCCGGGCCCGGGGCGCGGAAGAAGGCGTACACGGGCGGGCGGTTCACTCGGCCAGGGCGCAGTACAGGTGCTGCCCGTCCTTCTGGGCGCGGCGGGCCAGCACCCCCAACTGGTGGATCAGCCGCATCAGTTCGACCCGCTCCACGTTCTTCACCTCGTCGGTGCGGCCCCACTGGGTGGTGAGCTGGGGCAGCCGCTTGCGCTCGATGCCGGCCAGCGCGTCCCGGGTCTCGTCGGACAGCTCGACCACCCAGGGGCCGGTCATCCACGGGTCCTCGAAGTCGACGGCGGTGGCCGGGGCCTCGGGGTGCCAGGGCTGGAGGCCGGTCGGCCACACCGAGCGGTCCGGGCCGTCCTTGACCGGGGAGTCTTCGTCGCGCAGCGCGGCGACCAGGTGCGGCAGCACCACCGTCGGGTCGATCCCCCGGGCCTGCACCGATTCGAAGGTCTCGGCGGGCGGACGCGCGCCCAGCTTCATCACCTTCCGTACCGCGGCCTCGTCGGCGGCCCGGAAGTAGTCGGTCCGCAGCTCCATGTCGCACGCTCCCCATCGCTCGGCAAGGCGCCCAGTGCATCACAGTCCGCGCCGGGGCGGGTACCCGGTCGCCGTCCTGTGATCTGCCTCCCACGTGCCAACGGGCTGTTCCGCCGGTGAAGTTCGCGTACTAGCTTTCGTCCGTGAGCCCGTTGCCGCCGTTGCCGACACCCCCGGGGGCCGCCGGACGCCGTCCGGTGAACCGTCCGCTGCGCGTCCTGCTGGGCGCGTCCGTGCTGGCCAACACCGGTGACGGCGTGCTGCGGACGGGCCTGCTGCTGGTGGTGGCGCACCTGACGGGTTCGGTGGACACCTCCTCGCTGGTGATGGCGGTGACCACGGTGCCGTGGCTGCTGTTCGGGATCCCCGCCGGGATGCTGGCCGACCGGGTCAGCCGGAAGGCGGCGATGGTGGCCGCGGACGGGGCGCGGGCGGTGCTGATCCTGGCGATCGGGGCGGCCGCCTGGGCCGGGGAGCCGTCGCTGCCGCTGCTGCTGACCCTGGCGTTCCTGGTGGGCGTGGCCGAGACGGTGTTCAACACCAGCGGCGAGACCGTGCTGCCGATCCTCGTCCCGGCCGCGGAGCTGACCCGGGCCAACGGGCAGCTCGCCACCACCGTCCGGGTCACCGGCCAGTTCGTCGCCCCGTCGCTGGCGGGCTGGTTGACCGCGCTGGCCGCCCCCGTGACCTTCCTGGTCGCCGGGGCGGGCTACCTCGGCTCGATGCTCCGGCTCACCGCCCTGCCGCGCGACGTCGGCCGCGTCCCGCCGCCGGCGCGGCCGGTCGAGCGGGTGCGGCCGTGGACCGGGCTGGCGTTCCTGGCGCGGCACCGGGCGATCCGGATGATCACCGTCGCCGGGGTGCTCACCACCCTCGCCAACACGTCCTTCCTGGCGCTGTTCGTGGTGTACGCGACCACCGGCCCGCTGCACCTCGGCGACGCGGGCTACGGGGTGCTGCTCAGCTCGGTCGGCGTCGGCACCGCGATCGGCTCGCTCACCGCGCACCGGGCCGAGCACCGGTTCGGCGCCGCGCCGGTGCTGTGCGCGACCCGGCTGGGCTGGGGGCTGATGTTCGTCGCGCCGGTGTTCCTGCGCGGGGTGCCGCTGTTCGCCGCGATGACCGCGGGCAGCTGCCTGGGCGGCATGTGGGGCGTGCTCACGGTGTCGCTCCGGCAGCGGTTGACGCCGCCGCGGATGCGCGGGGCGGTCGGTGGCGCTTACCGGGCGGTGATCATGAGTGCGATGCCGGCCGGCGCGGGTGCGGGCCTGCTGCTGCAACGGGCGTTCGGCACGCCCGGCACCTTCCTGCTGTTCGGCGCCGCGATGGTGGTGCTGGCCGTCCCGGTCTGGCGGGCCGTCACCGCCGAGCAGCCGGAGCAGCCGGGGGACGGGCCGGGCGGGCACGACGGCCCGGACGGGCCGGAGGAGGAGCGGGCGGGGCGGCACCCCCGCACAAGGAGCCGCGCCGCCCGCTCCGGTCAGTAGGAGCCGGGGATGCCGGCGTCCTTGCAGGCCTTGGCGAACTGCGGGGTGCAGATCTCCTCGGCCTTGTAGAGGCCACCGGCGACGACCGTCTCGGCGACCTTGGCCTTGGTGACGACGACCGGGGTGAGCAGCATCGACGGGATCTGCAGGCCGTTCGAGTCGGTCATGGTGGAGGCCACCGAGGTGATGTCGATGCCCTTCAGCAGGTAGACCGCCATGCTGGCGGCCGCGTCGGCCTCCGGCTGGTACGGCTTGTAGATGGTGTACGTCTGGTCGCCGGTGAGGATGCGTCGGATCGCGTCCAGCGAGGCGTCCTGCCCGCCGACCGGCACGTCGGTGCGGCCGGCCTTGTGCAGCTCGTCGATGATCGCGCCGGCCATGCCGTCGTTGGCCGAGTACACCGCCTGGAAGCCGTTCTTGCCGAGCTTGGAGATCGCCTCGGCCATCTTCGCCCCGGCGACGTCCGGCTTCCACTCGCCGGACTGCTCGTACGCGACCCGCTTGACCTTGCTGTCCAGGGCCTTGTGCGCGCCCTCCTTGAAGGACGCCGCGTTGGGGTCGGTCTCGGCGCCGTTGATCATCACGATCTCGGCGGCGGAGGCCTGCTTGCCCATCGCCTCCAGCAGCGCCTGGCCCTGGAGTTCACCGGTGCGTTCGTTGTCGAACGAGATGTAGGCGGCGACGTTCCCGGCGGCCAGCCGGTCGTACGCGATCACCTTGGTGCCCTTGCTGGCGGCGGCCTCCACCCAGGGCGCGGTGACGGCGGCGTTCACCGGGTCGAGCAGGATCACCTTGACCCCGCGGGCGAGCAGTGCGTCGAACTGCTCCTTCTGCACCTTCTCGTCGCCGTCGGCGTTGGCGTAGTCGAGGGTGCACTTGGTGCACAACCCCTCGACGGACGTCTGGATCAGCGGCTTGTCGAACGCCTCGTAGCGGGTGGACGAGGAGCGCTCGGGCAACAGCAGTCCGATGGACTGGTTGCCCGTGGACGACGAGGGTTTGTCGTCCCCGCAGGCGGCGAGCGACATCGCCATCGACACGGCAGCCGTGCCGATGACGAGTCGACGCGTCATCGAATTCATGGTGGGTGGTGCCTCCCTGGCAGCGCCGTGTCCCTACGGCGAGGTGAAGGGAGTCAAGCCCACCGACCAGGTGTCGTCAAGAAGTAAATCATTGGTCGGGGCAAATCGACCAAGTCGTTACCTTCTTGAATGCATACCGGGAGGTTCGTCCACGGATCGATCACCGCTCGTTGCGCGCCACCAAGAACACCCCGCCCACCACGATCGCGCCGCCCAGCATGATCGGCCAGGTCAGCGCCTCGGAGAGGAAGATCCAGCCCAGGAACACCGCCACCACCGGGTTGACGTACGCGTAGGTCGCCACCAGTGGAAGCGGCGCGCGCTGCAACAGCCAGGCGTAAGACGTGAACGCGACAATGGAGCCGAACAGCACCAGGTACACCAGCCCGCCCCACGAGGCCGCGGACACCGCGCCCGGGTCGAAACCGCCCGGCTCGCCCCGCGCGAACGACAGCACCAGCGCGCCCGCCGCGCCCGCCAGCATCTCGTACACGCTCGCCACGAACGGATCGGCCGGCATCGGCAGCCGCCCCGCCAGCACCGAGCCCAGCGCCCACACCACCGCCGCGCCCACCAGCAGCAGCAGGCCCGACAGCCCGGCCTCGCCGGTCAGCCCCGGCGCGGTCAGCACCACCAGGCCGACCATGCCCACCAGCACGCCCGCCAGCGTCGCCCGGCCCGTCCGCGCCCCGAACAGCCGGCGCAGCAGCACCACCCACAGCGGCATGCTGGCCACCATCAGCGCCGCCAGGCCGGACGCCACGGTGCGCTCGGCCAGCACCACCAGCCCGTTGCCGCCGACCAGCAGCAGCAGGCCCACCAGGAGCGCGGAGCCGAGCTGACCCCGCGTCACCCGCAGTGCGCGCCGGCCCTTCCGGGCCGCCAGGCCCGCGCCGAGCAGCAGCGCCGCCGCACCGAAGCGCAGCGCGCCCGACAGCAGCGGCGGCATGGTCTCCACCACCACCCGGATCGCCAGGTAGGTCGACCCCCACACCACGTACACGATGCCGAGCGCCGCCCACACCGCCGCCCCGAGCCCGCCGGTCCGGGGCGCGTCCGGGTCCGCCCCCGCACGCGCTTTCGCGGCCGCCGCAGGGAAGTTCACCGGCGAGTTCGCGGGGGAGTCCGTCGCAGGGGCCGTCGGGGAGCCCGTCGGGGAGCCTGCCGGGGGCGGACAGTCGGGGTCGGCGTCGGCGGGGGACTGCGGAGAGGGCGCGGACATGGGCGTCTCCTTGTCTTGGTCCTGACATGTGCGTTCGGCGGAATGACACCACACCCCGTTCGTGCGCGGCAGGGAGTTTCGCCACTCGGTACGGACGGCGAGAGCACGGCGGGAGCACTACGCGCGAACGCCCCCCGCCGCACGCCGGACAGGGCCGACCGGATGAACCGGCGCACCACCGCGCCCCCAGCCGCCCCGCCCCGGCCGCGCCGGATGGTAGGCATGGGGGCGGCCCGAGCGCAGCCGATCGGAGGAGCGGCCGCATGGCATGGTTCGCCGCCCCCGAGTACCGGCTCGCCCGCGAGCTGTTCCTGCGTCTGCTCGCCCTCGTCTACGCCTGCGGATTCCTCGCCGCCGCCCGGCAGTTCCGCGCCCTGCTGGGCAGCCGCGGCATGCTCCCGATCCCGCGCTTCCTGGCCCGCGTCCCGTTCCGCCGAGCCCCCAGCCTGTTCCACTGGCACTACAGCGACCGCTGCTACGCCGCCCTCGCGCGGACCGGCCTGCTGCTGTCGCTCGCCCTGCTCGCCGGAGCGGCCGACCTGCTCCCGCTCGGCGCCGCGATGGCCCTGTGGGCCCTGCTCTGGGTGCTCTACCTGTCGATCGTCAACACCGGGCAGACCTGGTACGCCTTCGGGTGGGAGTCCCTGCTGCTGGAGGCCGGGGCGCTCGCCGTGTTCCTCGGCAACGACCGCGTCGCCCCGCCGCTGCTCGTTCTGTGGCTGCTGCGCTGGGTGCTGTTCCGGGTCGAGTTCGGCGCCGGACTGATCAAGTGGCGCGGCGACGAGTGCTGGCGCAAGCTCACCTGCCTCTACCACCACCACGAGACCCAGCCCATGCCCGGCCCGCTCAGCTGGTTCTTCCACCACCTGCCCCGGCCGCTGCACAAGGCCGAGGCCGTCGCCAACCACTTCGTCCAACTCCTCGTCCCCTTCGGCCTGTTCCTCCCGCAGCCGATCGCCTCCGACGCCGCCCTGCTGATGACCGCCACCCAGCTGTGGCTGATCGCCTCCGGCAACTTCGCCTGGCTCAACTGGCTCACCGTCGCACTCGCGCTCTCCGTCCTGGACACCGGCACCCTGCGCCGCGTCCTGCCGATCGGCCCCGACCCCTCCTACGGCCCCCAACCCGCCTGGTACCAGGCCCTGGTGGCCGGGTACGCCCTGCTGGTCCTGGCCCGTTCCTGGCAGCCGCTGCGCAACCTGGTCTCCCCGCACCAGCAGATGAACCGCTCCTGGGACCGCCTCCACCTGGTCAACAGCTACGGCGCGTTCGGCTCGGTCAACCGCGTCCGGTACGAGATCGTCCTCTCGGGCACCCGCGACGTTCACGGCGCGGACGGCTGGCAGGAGTACGAATTCCACGGCAAGCCCGGCGAAGTACGGCGGCTGCCACGGCAGTTCGCGCCCTACCACCTGCGCCTCGACTGGCTGATGTGGTTCGCCGCGATCTCCCCCTCCTACGCCCGCCCCTGGTTCCGCCCGCTGCTCGCCCGCCTGCTCGTCAACGACCCCGACACCCTGCGCCTGCTGCGCCACAACCCCTTCCCCGACGCCCCGCCCGCCCTCGTCCGCGCCGACCTCCACCACTACCGCTTCACCGACGGCCCCGAACTGCGCGACACCGGCGCCTGGTGGCACCGCCGCCGCGTCCGCACCCACCAGCCGCCCGTCGGGCTCGCCGAACTGCGCCCCCACGCCCCCCGGCCCCCCGACGGCGGATCCCCCCACCGGCCGGGAGGACACCGATGACCCCACCCAACTCCCGACCCCCACCCGGCCGGGGCGTACTGTCGGTGCCGCTCCCTACCGTACGGACCACGCGGACGGGCCCCGCGCCCCCGCCGACGGTCCACCGCGGCCCGGTGAACGCACGGAGGTCCGGTGCGTGCACGGCTCGAACGCGCACCCGTATTCTGGCCTCCCGCGACGCCACCGCCGCCGCAACCACCCCACCCGCCCCGCCAGTCCTTCTGCCCGCCAAACGCCACGAACCGGACTTCACATGACAGTGCGCACCCTGAACGACGCCGACGACGCCGCGTCCGACACCGCGTCCGCGACGGACGGCGAGACCCGCCAGAGCACCCGTGAGGAACTCGGCCGCTTCGCCGAACAGGGCGGCTTCGCCCTCACCGCGGACACCAACCCCTGGCTGGAGGCCGCCGAGACGGTCACCGGCCCCGAGGACGCCCGCGCCGCCTCCACCGTCCTCGCCGAACTCCGCAGCCGCGACACCCGCGCCGTCGGCCGGGCCGCCGAGGCCATCGCCGCCAAGGCCGGCCTCACCATCCCCGACACCCTCGGCGGCCTCAGCACCCTGCTCGACCTCCTCCAGCGCGTCCACGCCACCAGCGCGACGCTGCGCACCGAGATCTACGAGCAGGACCTCGTCGAGCTCGCCGCCGCGACCGGCAACGCCGCCTACCGCAAGGACAGCGGCGCCAAGCTCGGCTGGAACCGCCGCCGCCAGCTCCGCGCCCAGGCCCGCGCCCTCGCCGCCGCCGGCACCCGCCCCGGCCGCGCCGACCTGCACGCCGCGCTGGTCGCCGCCGCGGCCGCCCACCGCGACTGGAACATCCTCTCCACCGCGGCTTCCCGCCCCGCGGTGCCCGTGGACGGCACCCTGCTCACCGAGACCGCCAACGTCGTCGAGTCGCTCACCGACGCGGTCCGCTCGCTGGCCCGCCTCCTCCCCGAGCGCGCCCTCGACTCCCTCCCGCTCACCGAACTCGCCGACCTGGTCGACCGCCTGGCCGCCGACGAAGGCACCCTCTACCGGCTCTCCGCGCTGCGCCAGCTGCGCCTGGAACTCGCCGAGCAGGGGCTCACGGAGCTGCTGGAGGAGCTGAACGAGCGGCAGGCCGACAAGGACGCTGCGCTGGCCGCCTACGACCGGCACGTCGCCGCGAAGGCGGCGCTGGCGGCGGGGCCGCGACAGGGGGAGGCTGCGGCGGAGGCCGTGACCGAGGTCGAGGTCGAGGTCGAGGCTGAGGCTGCGGTGGAGGTCGAGCCCGAGGCTGAGGCTGCTGTCGAGGAGACGGCGGAGGAGGTTGGGACCGAGACCGAGGCTGAGGTTGCGGCTGAGGCTGTCGAGCCGGTCGAGGAGCCCGCTGCGGAGGCCGAGCCCGAGGTTGAGGCTGTGGCTGCCGCCGAGGAGCCCGCTGCGGAGGTCGTGGTCGCGGCTCCGGCCGTTGAGGTCGAGCCCGAGCCCGAGACGGCCGTCGAGGAGCCGGTGGCCGAGGCTGAGGTCGAGCCGGAGCCGGAGGCCGTCGTGGCCGAGGAGCCGGTGGTCGAGGCCGAGCCCGAGGTCGTTGCGGCTGAGGAAGCTGTGGCCGAGGTCGAGCCGGAGGTTGTTGCCGAGGAGGCTGCGGTCGAGCCGGTGGCCGAGCCCGAGGCTGTGGCGGAGGTTGTCGCCGAGGAGCCCGTGGCGGAGGTCGTGGTCGAGGCTCCGGCCGTTGAGGTCGAGCCCGAGCCCGAGGCAGTCGTCGAGGAGCCGGTGGCCGAGGCGGTTGAGCCGGTTGAGGAGCCTGCTGCGGAGGCCGAGCCCGAGGCTGAGCCTGAGCCCGAGGCGGCCGTCGAGGAGCCGGTAGCCGTGGCCGAGGCCGTCGAGCCGGTCGTGGAGCCCGCTGCGGAGGCCGAGCCCGAGGCTGAGCCTGCGCCCGAGGTTGTCGCCGTCGAGCCGGTCGTTGAGGTCGAGCCGGAGGCTGGCGTCGTCGTCGAGGAGCCGGCGCCGGTTGCGGTGGCGGCGGGGTGGGTCAAGCCCGAGTTGGTGCCGGGGAAGCCGATCACCGGGTACTCCGCGGAGGAACTGGTCGCGCTGGTGGGCTGGTTGGACTCGGACGGGGAGAAGCGCAGCGACGACGAGTTGCTGCGGGCCGCGATGAAGGAGCTCGGGTTCGCCCGGCTCGGGCCGCGGATCAAGGACGCGCTGGGTGCCGCGGTGGCCACCGTCCGCGCCTGACGGGTCGTCAGGAAGTTTCGCTCCGCCCGCCGTTGTGCTTCGCGCACAGCGGCGGGCGGGGCGGGGTCACTCGCCGATGTCCTCGTACCAGAGGTCGGGGTGGGCGGCGGTGAAGTCGGTCATCAGGCGTATGCAGCGCGGGTCGTCGAGCAGGGTGATGCCGACGCCGTGGGCGGCCAGCCAGTCGTGGCCGCCGGTGAAGGTGGTGGACTCGCCGATCACCACGTGGCCGATGCCGAACTGGCGGACCAGCCCCGAGCAGTACCAGCACGGCGAGAGGGTGGTGACCATCACCGTGTCGCGGTAGCCGCGCAGCCGGCCCGCGGCGCGGAACGCCGAGGTCTCCGCGTGCATGGACGGATCGCCGTCCTGGACGCGCCGGTTGTGCCCGCGTCCCAGCAGTTCGCCGTCCAACCGGAACAGGGCCGCCCCGATCGGGACGCCGCCCTCCGCGAGCCCGGCCTCCGCCTCCGCCACCGCGACGTCCAGCCACGTCCGCGCCCGTTCCACCGTCACCCGACCGCTCATCCGGTCACCTCCTCGCCGTTCACTCTCCCCACCCGTCCGCCCGTGACGCACCCCGCCACGCCGTCGGCACCTCCTGGCCCGGGCGTCCCCCCGGTCGTGCGGGTGGCGCGGCGTCAGGTGCGGACCGGTGTCGGACGCCTTTGACGTTTCCTTTAAGGTGCGGGAATGCGAGATTTCGGGGTGGGACTGCGGTTCCTGTTCAGCGGGCAGCGGTGGGTGGCGCGGCACGGGCGGTGGTGGGCGTTCGGGATGATCCCGGCGCTGATCGCCCTGGTCGGGTACGTGGCCGCGCTGGTGGTGCTGGTCGTGTACGCGGGTGATCTGGCCGCGTGGGCGACGCCGTTCGCGGACGGGTGGAGCGAGCTGTGGCGGAACGCGGTGCGGGCGGTCGTCGCGGGGGTGGCGATCGGCGCGGGCGGGCTGCTGGCGATGCTGACGTTCACGGCGGTGACGCTGCTGATCGGCGATCCGTTCTACGAGTCGCTGTCGGCGAAGGTCGAGGCCACCGAGGGCGGCGGCCCGCCGGAGCCGGACGTCCCGCTGTGGCGGCAGCTGTGGGTGGCGGCGCGGGACAGCCTCGCGGTGGTGCTGCGGGCGGTGGCGTTCGGGATCGTGCTGTTCCTGTGCGGGTTCATCCCGGTGCTGGGGCAGACCGTCGTCCCGGTGCTGGCGCTGTGCGTGTCCGGGTACTACCTGACGGCCGAGCTGACGGGGACGCCGCTGCAGAACCGCGGCCTGGCGCAGAAGGAGCGGCTGCGGCTGCTGCGTTCCAGGATGTCGATGACGCTGGGGTTCGGGACGGGCCTGGCGCTGCTGTTCCTGGTCCCGGGTGCGACGGTGCTGGCGATGCCGGGCGCGGTGGCCGGTGCGACGCTGCTGGTGCGGGAGATCTCCCCGTACGAGGTGGAGGGCGCCGAGGAGGACGGCGGTGACGGCGATGACGGCGGTGACGGCGACGACGACGGGCCGCAGCCGGATTCGTACCAGCAGTCGAACCCGTACCAGCAGCAGAATCCGTACCAGCAGTCGAACCCCTACCAGCAGCAGAATCCGTACCAGCAGAACCCGTACACGGCCGATCCGCGGAACGGATGACCGGGCGGGGCGGGCGACCGAACCAATCACCGAACGACACAGGTGCTTGACGCAGCGTCACGGTCTGCGCGATAACGTCCCCATGGCCGTACCCGTGGACGCCGCCCCGCGCGGCATCGATCTCGGTGACCCCGCGTTCTGGCTGCTCCCGGAGGAGGCGCGGGGCGCGGCCTTCGCCCGCCTGCGCGAGCGTCGCGGCCCGGTCGGGTTCACCGACCGGGCGACGGGGCGGCGGTGCTGGGCGCTGGTCCGGCACGCGGACGTGGCGGCGGCCAGCCGGTCGCCGGAGGTGTACCTCTCGGGGCCGGGGGTGGCCGCGCCGGAGCCGGCCCGGTGGGTGCGGGCGGTGTTCGGCGACTCGATGCTGGAGCTGGACGACCCCCGGCACGCGGAGCTACGCCGGGTGGTCGGCCGGGCGTTCACGCCCGGGCTGCTCGCCGCGGTGGAGCGGGACGTCGAGCGGACCGCCGCCGAGCTGGTCGACCGGCTGGAGCGGGAGCGGCCCACCGACTTCGTCCCCGCCGTCGCCGCCGAACTCCCGTACCGGGTGGTCTGCTCGATGCTGGGCCTCCCGGACGAGCAGCGCCGCCGGATCCTGGCCCGGACCGGCCCCGACGGGTTCGGGATGCCGGGGCAGGGCCTGCGGGCGCTTGTCTCGACCCGGCTGGCGGTGGCCGCGCTGGGCCGCGAGCGCCGCCGCCGGCCGACCGGCGACCTGGTCTCCGCGCTGGTCACCGCCGACGCGGACGGCCGCCGGCTGGGCCTGCGCGAACTCGGCGCGTTCTGCTCGCTGCTGCTGGCCACCGGCGCGGAGGCCACCCGCGACGCGCTCGCCCACGGGCTGCACCTGCTGACCGTCCACCCCGAGCAGCGGGCCCTGCTGCTCGGCGACCCGGACGCGCACCTGGACGGCGCCGTGGAGGAGATCGTCCGGTACGCCACGCCGGTCGACCGGTTCCACCGCACCGTCGCCGTCGACCACCGGCTGTCCGGCATCCGGCTCGCCGCCGGGGACCGGGTGGTGCTGTGCTACGGCTCCGCCAACCGCGACGAGGCGGTCTTCCGCGACCCCGACGCCTTCGACATCACCCGCTCGCCCAACCCGCACCTCGGTTTCGGCGGCGGCGGCCCGCACTTCTGCCCGGGCGCCCGGCTGGCCCGCCGCCAGGTGCGCGCGCTGCTGCGCGAGCTGTTCGCCCGCCTCCCGGAGGCCCGCTCCACGGCCGCCCCCGTGACCGTCCCGTCCCCCGTCGGCCACCGCGTCCGCTCGCTGCCCTTCGCGTTCTGAGGGAGACCTGCCGGAGGGGCGGCCACCGCTGCGCGCGGTGGCCGCCCCTCCGGCCCGTCCCCGGGTTCAGGACGGGTGGCTGCCCACCGTGTCGTGGATCTCCGCGCCCATCACGCTGTTGGCGCGGGCGCAGTGGGCGCCGCAGAAGAAGCGCCCGGCCACCTCGACGCCGTGGCCGACGATGCGGACGGTGCACTGCTCGCAGCGCGGGGCGAGCTTCTCCATCGCGCACTCGAAGCTGTCGAAGACGTACGTGTCGCCGGTGATCGTCTTGATCTCGAAGGACAGCCAGTAGTCGTTCTGGCACACCACGCAGACCGCCATGTCGGGCTCCTCTCGCCGTACGGGTCCACCGCCGAGTCTTGGCCCGGAGCGGTCCGGCGGCAATCGGCGGCGGTCCGAACGGACAAAGCGCCAGGAACCCGGACGAAAAACCGGGGAGCCGTCCGATAATGGGCAGCAGGGTCCGGTGTTCAGCCGAGGAGGCCGAGATGATCATCCGAATCTGGGAGGCGCAGGTCGCCCCGCACCGGGCCGAGGACTTCTGCGCCAGGCTCGCCTCCACCGTGCTGCCCAGCCTGGGGCACTGGGACGGCTTCCTCGGCGGCGAACTGCTCCGGGCCTGCTCCGACGAGGACCACCGGGTGCAGATGATCACCCGCTGGCGGGACGAGGAGGCGCTGCGGGCGTACGCGGGGCCGATGTGGCGGATCAGGCCGGTCTGGTCCGAGGGCGAGCTGCGCGAACTGGAGCACCCGCCGACCGTGGTGCACTTCCACTCGCTGCGCCGCCTGGACACCGCCGCGGGCGGGCCCGCCGCCCAGCCCGCCGCCCGGCCCGCGGCGGCGGCCGGCTGACCGGCGGGTCGCGGCGGAGACCACCGGAACCCGATCCGGCCGTCGGACCGGAGGCGGTGCTCCGAAGTACGGTGGCGCGCACCGCGCTCAGCCGCGCGCCGCCGGTTCCACCGGGATGCCCGCGTCCGCCTTCACCTGCTTCATCGTCAGGTGCGAGTGCACCTGCGCGATGCCGGGCAGGCCGGAGAGCACGTCCGTGACGAAGCGCTCGTACGCCGCGAGGTCGGCCACCGCGACCCGCAGCAGGTAGTCCGGGTCGCCGAACAGCCGGTGCGCCTCCACCACCTCCGGCAGCTCCGCCACCCGCCGCTCGAACTCGCCGACGGTGGCCCGGTCCTCGTGCCGCATCACCACCGTGACGAACGGCTGGAAGCCGCGCCCGACGGCGGCCGGGTCGAGCCGGGCCCGGTAGCCGCGGATCGCCCCCTGCTCCTCCAGGTGGCGCACCCGGCGCAGGCACGGCGACGGGGTCAGCCCCACCCGGTCGGCCAGTTCGGCGTTGCTGATCCGGCCGTCCTGCTGGAGCTCGTGGAGGATTCTGCGGTCGATGCGGTCCATGGCGCAACATTCTGCCAGAGCGGGGCCGTGACCAGCGGAAACGGGACATCGGCTGCCAACGCCGGACGGATAGCGTCCAGGTGCTGAGATTTCCCCTGCTGAAGGTGCCATGGACCCGCACGCCCTGCTGCTCTTCCTCGGCGTCGACGTGCTGCTGGTCTGCACGCCCGGCCCCGACTGGCTGTACATCGTCGCCCGCGGCCTCGGCCAGGGCCGCCGCGCCGCGCTCACCGCCGTCACCGGCGTCTGCGCGGGCTACGCCGTGCACACCCTGCTCTCCGCCGCCGGCCTCGCCGCCGCGCTGCGGGCCGTGCCCGCCCTGCTCCCCGCGCTGCGCCTGGCCGGTGCCGGCTACCTGGCCCTCCTCGCCGTCGGCATGCTGCTCGCCCTGCGCCGCGGCGAGGCCGGCCGGGCCGTCGCGGCGGCCCGGCCGCAGCCCGGGCGGACGGTCCTGCGCCAGTCGCTGCTGACCGCCCTCCTCAACCCGAAGGGCCTGCTGCTGTACCTGTCGCTGGTGCCGCAGTTCGTCGCCCCGGACGGCGCCCTCCCGCTCGGCGCCCAGGTCGCCGCCCTCGGCGCGGTCAACGTCCTGTGCTGCGCGGCCGTCTACTCGGCCGTCGCGCTGGGCGCGGCCCGCCTCGGCGGCCGCATCGGCGCCACCCCGGCCGCGCCCGCCGCCTCTCGGCGGTCTCGGCGGTCCTGCTGCTCGCGGTCGCGGGCGTCACCGCGGCGGCCTGAGCCGCCCGGGGGCGTGGCCGGGGCGGTTCGGCGGCGGTCCGGGGCGGTGGCGCGCTCAGGAGTCGGCGGGCTCAGGAGTCGGCGTGCTCGGACAGGACCGCGACGGCGGTGGCGAGCTGCCGGCGGAAGGCGGCCAGCTCCCGGTCGCCGAAGGAGCCCATCAGGCGGCGCTCCACGGCCACCGCTTCGCGGTCCGCCTTGCGCAGGAGCGCCGCACCGGTCCGGGTGAGGCGGAGCAGCAGGACCTTGGCGTGGTCGGGCGAGCTCGTCCGGCTGATCAGCCCGCGCTGGTCGAGCAGGGAGATGACCCCGTTCATGGCCTGCGCGGTCACCCCGCAGATGCGGGCCAGCCGGGCGCCCGAGACGTTCGGGTTCTCCGCGAGGAGCAGGAGGGCCGAGTACTGGGGGACCGTCAGGCCGAAGGGGCGCAGCACCCGGTTCTTCTCGGCGATCAGCGCCTGTTCGGCCTGCTTGATGAGACTGCCGAGCCGCTGGTCGAACGGCAGTTCCGACTCCGTCGTCGGCATCTTTCCTCCTCGGGGCGACCCCGGCGCGCGGTGCGGGCGGCGCCGGTCCGGTGGTCATCGCAGGCTACCTGTTCGGCCGCAGCGGGCAGAACTCCGGACCCTGGCTCGGACCAGGAGGTGGAGAGGGACGGGCAAGGACGGTCGAATCAAGGCCATGACAGTCTCCGGCCGCCGGTCCCGGGTGTCCGTTCGGTGATGTGTATCAGGGTCTTTATATTTGGTGGATCTTCTGCATAGACTCAGGGCTCGATAGCGAGCAAGGGCCTTGGGGCGGAAGGCGTCGCAGCGTCGGCGGGCGACCCCGCTCGCACCGCCGGCCGCCCGGCGGAGTCCGCACCCCCGCCCCCCTCGCACCCCCGCACGACGTTCAGGGAGACCACCGCGATGCGCACCACCACCCTCGGCACCACCGGACCAGCCGTCGGCCGGATCGGCCTCGGCTGCATGGGCATGTCCTGGGCCTACGACGAGCCCGGCCGGGACGACGCCGCCTCGATCGCCGTCGTCCGCCGCGCCCTGGACCTCGGCGTCAACCTGATCGACACCGCCGACGCCTACGGCCCGTTCACCAACGAGTACCTGGTCGGCCGCGCGCTGGCCGGCCGCCGCGCGGACGCCGTGCTCGCCACCAAGGTCGGCCTGGTCGTCGACGGCAGCCGCACCATGCACCGCAACGGCCGCCCCGAGCACATCCGGGCCTCCATCGACGCCTCGCTGCTGCGCCTGGGCACCGACCACGTCGACCTCTACCAGCTGCACCGGGTCGACCCGGCCGTCCCGCTGGAGGAGTCCTGGGGCGCGATGGCCGAGGCCGTGCAGGCGGGCAAGGCCCGCGCCATCGGCCTCTCCGAGGTGAGCGTCGCGGAGATCGAACGGGCCGCCGCCATCCACCCGGTGGCCTCCGTGCAGTCCGAGTTCTCGCTCTGGTCCCGGGACGTCCTGGCGAACGGGGTGCTGGCCCACACCGCCGCGCACGGCATCACCCTGCTGCCCTTCTCCCCGCTCGGCCGCGGCTTCCTGACCGGCGCGATCCGCAGCTCCGCCGACCTCCCGGCCGGCGACTGGCGGCACGGCAGCCCGCGCTTCCAGCCCACCGAGATCGACGCCAACCGGGCGCTGGTGGAGCGGATCGAGGGCGTCGCCGCCCGCCTGGGGGCCACCCCCGCGCAGGTCGCGCTGGCCTGGCTGCTCGCCCAGGGCGAGCACGTCGTGCCGATCCCCGGCACCAAGACCGCGCGCTACCTGGAGCAGAACGCCGCCGCGGCCGAACCCGCCCTGGACGCCGCCGTCCTGGCCGAGCTGGACACCCTGCCCGCCCCGGCCGCGCCCCGCTACTGACCCGGCGCCGTCCACCCCGTCCCGCCCCGTCCCACCTCACCCCAGGAGCAGACCCCGTGCGTGCCGTCCTCTTCGACCGCTACGGCGACCCCGACGTCCTCACCGAGGCCGAACTGCCCGCGCCCGAGCCCGGACCGGGCCGGATATCCGTCGACGTCACCCACGCCGGGGTGAACTTCGCCGAGGTGATGTTCCGCCGCGGCCAGATCCCGGTCGGCCTGCCGCACGTCCCCGGCCTGGAGGTGACCGGGACGGTGCGGGCCGTCGGCGAGGGCGTCACCGGGCTGCGCCCCGGGCAGCGGGTCGCCGCGCTCACCCTGGACGGCGGCGGCTACGCCGAGGTCGTGCTGGCCCGCGCCGACCTGACGGTCGTCCTGGAGGGCCCGCGGGCGATCGCCGATCCGGCCCTCGCCGCCGCCTTCCCCTGCAACGTGCCGGTCGCCCTGGGCCTGCTGGAGTCCGCCGCCCGGCTGCTCCCCGGCGAGAGCGTCCTGGTGCTGGCCGCGGCCGGCGGGGTCGGCACCGCCGCCGCGCAGCTCGCCCGCCGGGCCGGCGCCTCCCTGGTGCTCGGCGCCGTGAGCACCGCCACCAAGGCCGAGTACGCCGCCGGTTTCGGCTACGACGAGGTCGTCCGCTACGAGGCGCTGGCCGAGCTGGTCGCGGACCGCACCGGCGGCCGCGGCGTCGACGTGGTCCTCGACTCGGTCGGCGGCGAGCAGCGCGCCGCGGCGGCCGGGCTGCTCGCCCCGCTGGGCCGCCAGCTGATCTTCGGCGACGCCGCCCAGCAGGACGCGCCCGTCCAGCCCGACCACCTGTGGTTCGGCTCCCGGGCCCTGGTCGGCTACAACATCGGCGACCTGGCGCACCGCGCCCCCGCGCTGGTGCGCGGACACCTGGAGCGGGCCGCCGAGCTGGTCGCCGCCGGGGACGTCCGGGTGGACTTCACCGAGTTCGCCCTCGCCGACGCCGCCGAGGCCCACCGCATCCTCACCGACCGCTCCTCCACCGGCAAGCTGGTGCTGCGGGTGAACGGCTGATCCGGATGCTCCTGTTCTCCTTCCCGGCCGGCGGCTTCGGCACCAACTGCTACCTGCTGGCCGCCGAGCCGGGCGGGCCCTGCCTGGTGGTCGACCCCGGCCAGGCCGCCACCGACCCGCTGCTGCGGCTGTTCGCCGAACACCGGCTGGAGCCGGCGGCGCTGCTGCTCACCCACGGGCACATGGACCACAGCTGGTGCGCCCGGGAGCTGGGCGAGCGGACCGGCGCGCCGACCGTGCTGCACGCCGCCGACCGCTTCATGCTCGCCGACCCCGCCGCGCCGCTGCCCCCGGCCTTCCCCGGCCGCCTGCTCACGGGCTACCCGCAGGACGAACCGGAGCGGCTGACCCTCCTGGAGGGCTCCGCCGACCTGGAGCTGGCCGGACTGCGGGTCCGGGCGCACCACAGCCCGGGGCACACCGAGGGCTCCACGATGTTCCGGGTCGACCCGGTCCGGGACGGCGACCCCGCCCTCCTGTTCACCGGCGACACCCTGCTGGCCGACCGCCCCGGCGACTCCGGCCTCCCCGGCGGCAGCCGCACCCGGCTGGAGTCCTCGCTGCGCCGCGTCTGCGGCCCGCTGGACGACAGCACGGTGCTGCTGCCCGGCCACGGCCCGGCCGCCGCGCTCGGCACCGCCCGCCGCGCCCTCCCGCTGCTGCGGGGCGCGACGGCCTGACCCGGTCGGGGCGCGGCGGCCCGAGGCCCGATCCCCGGTCGGAGCGCGACGGCCTGAGGCCCGGTCGGGGCGCGGGGAACGGCGGGCCCGGGGTGTCGGACCGCGCTTTCCCGCGCCGCTCTCAGGACGCCGTGTCGTGCGCGGCCAGGGCCGCGCGCAGCGTGAGCAGGTCGGGCCCGCGGACGGCGTCCAGGCCGGTGAGGTCGGCGGTGCGGCGCAGGCGGTAGTCGACGGTGTTGGGGTGCACCTGCAGCCGCGCGGCGGCCCGGCGGCGATCGAGGCCGCAGCCGAGGAACGTCCGCAGGGTGTCGAGGAGTTCGGGCCGTCCGGTGAGCGGGGCGAGCAGGGCGGCGAGGGCGTCGCGGGCCGGGCCGGGGCGGCTGAGCTGGTACTCGACCAGGACGTCGTCGAGCAGGTGCGGGCCGGGACCGCGTCCGGTGGCCTCCGCGACCCGGCGGATCTCGGTGGCCAGCCGGGCCGCGTCGGCGACCTCCTCGGGGGCGGCGGTGGCGGCCCCGGCGGTCAGTTCGGCGCCGCAGGCCCGGGCGAGCCGTTCGAGCAGGCCGGCCAGCGCGGTGCGGTCGGCGACCGGGCCCGGGGAGTCGTCGGGCAGCAGCACCGGACCGCCGTCGGCGGACAGCGCGGCCAGCGGCACCCCGTCCGTGTGGCGTTCCAACTCGGTGCGCAGGCGCCGGAGTTTGCGGCGGGCGACGACCGAGCGGTTGACGCCCGGGCGGGCCTCGTCGGGGTGCGGGCCGATCGCCAGCGAGAGCACCAGGTAGCGGGCGGGCAGCCGGATGCCGGCCCGGTCGGCGGCGGCGCGCGGGTCGCCGCCCTCCAGCAGCCGGGAGAGCAGGGCCTGCCGGGAGACTTGTTCGTCGCCGAGCGCGGTCTGCCGCTCCTGCACGTACCCGGCGGCGACCGCGCAGCTGACCACCCGCAGGTAGCCGAGCAGCCGGTCCTGCGCGGTGGCGACGTCGGGCAGGTCGGCGGGGGCGGCCTCGGCCAGCACCCGGGCCGCGCACAGCTGGGCGCCCAGGTGGTAGGCGCCGACCACCGACTCCAGCGGCACGCCCTCGTCGGCGCGGCGGGCCGAGGACTCGCGGATCCGGGCGAGTTCGGCCTCGCCGGGCAGCACGCCGGTGCGGATCACCTCGACGAAGGCCCGGATGCCGCGCTCGACCTGGCGGGTGATCTCGCCGCGCAACTGCTCGGGCGGCAGCGCGTGGTAGGCCGGCAGCCGGTCCAGCAGCCGGACCATCACCTCGGTGGCCAGTGCGGGGGCCAGTGCGAGCAGCCGCAGGTGGACCGGCCGGCCGCCGAACCTCGGCCCGTCGTCGGCGAGTTCGGCGCCGACCGGCCCCGGCGCGGGGACGAGCGGCGTCGGCGCGGGGACGAGCGGCCCCGGTGCGGCGGCCGGAAGTGGTGCGGCCGGGAGCGGTGCGGCGGTGGTGTGGGCGTCGGTCCCGGTCTTGGGTGCGGTCACAATCCACCTCGCGAATCTCTGGGCGGCGGCCCGGCGACGGGGCCGGGCGGCGCGGTCATCATGGTTCCCCGGAGGTTACCTACCCGTAGGTAACTCCCGCGATCCCCCACCTTGTTCAGGTCGCGCGCCCCCATCCCCCCAGTCAGAAACGGGAACCGCCATGAACCGAGCCGCCCGGCTGATCGCCACCGCCCTCGCCGCCGCCGCGATCGCCACCGCCGCCCCCGTCGCCACCGCCACCGCCGCGACGGCCGCCACCGCGGCCGACCCGTTCTACGCGTACGACGGCACCGCCCCGCTGTCGTCGATCGCGCCCGGCACCGTGCTCAAGACCCGCACCCTCTCGTACCACCTGCTCGGCCTGGCCACCCCGGTGCGGGCCGTCCAGCTGCTGTTCCGCACCACCGACGCGCAGGGCCGCCCCAGTGCGGGCGTCACCACCGTGGTGCGCGGACTGGGCAGCGACGGCAGCCGGGCCGTCTCGTACCAGTCCTTCTACGACTCGCTGAACCCCGAGCACGCCCCGTCCCGGGCGGTGGCCGGGGACGTCAGCCTGGGCGGCGCGATCGCCAACGCCGAGGCGCTGTTCGTCGTCCCGTTCGTGCTCCAGGGCTACGACGTGGTGATCCCCGACACCGAGGGCCAGAGCGCGGACTTCGCCGCCGGGCCCGAGTACGGCACCACCACGCTCGACTCGATCCGGGCCGCCTCCGCCTCGTCCGCCACCGGGATGAACGCGGACACCCGGTTCGGCATGCTCGGCTACTCCGGCGGCGCGATCGCCACCAACTGGGCCGCCGCGCTCGCCCCCTCCTACGCCCCCGACGTCAACCGCCGCCTGGTCGGCTTCGCCGAGGGCGGCCTGCTGGTCGACCCCGCGCACAACCTCACGTACGTGGCCGGGGGCGTGGTGTGGCCCGGCGTCATCCCGATGGCGGTCACCGGCGTGGCCCGCGCCTACGGCTTCGACCTCCAGCCCTACCTGAGCGACTACGGCAAGCAGGTGTTCGCGAAGATGCGGGACGCCTCGATCGTCAACGCGCTCGGCCAGTACCCCGGCCTGACCTGGCAGAAGCTCGCCAAGCCCGCCTACGCGAACCCGAACTCGATCCCCGAGTACCTGACGGCCGTCAACAAGGTCAACCTCGGCTCCGCCCCCACCCCCACCGTCCCCGGCTACATCGCCCAGGGCAACGGCGGCGTCCTGGAGGGCACCTTCAGCAACGTCTCCGGCATCGGCACCGGCGACGGCGTGATGGTGGCCGGCGACGTCCGCGCCCTGGCCCGGCAGTACTGCGCCACCGGCAACAACGGCATCAAGTACCAGCAGTACGACCTGCTCAGCCACCTCGGCGCGGCCGTCCCGTGGGCGCCCACCGCGGTGCTCTACCTGAACGACCGCTTCGCCGGGAAGGCCGCCCCGTCCGACTGCGGCCGCATCCCGGCGGGCAACTCGCTCGCCCCCGAGCGCCCGGTCGCGCCCGGCCGCTAGTTGCGTCCGGTAGTTCCGTCCGGAGGGTGTTCGTGCCGGGCCCGGAGCCCCCGGGGCGGAGACGCACGTCACACCGCGCCGTGTCACAGGCGCGGGGGCCGTCCCGTCCTGAGGGGTGAAGGGCACCGACGAGCACCGAGGAGCACACGATGGGCGCACGACTGGACTACTTCGCCGATCCGGCCGCGGGCAAGGTCCTCAAGTACGCGATGGCGGCCGGGCGGGAGCTGAAGGCGCTGCCGCTGCCCGCGGCCACCCGGGAACTGGTCGCGCTGCGGGTCAGCCAGATCAACGGCTGCGCGGTCTGCATCGACATGCACACCAAGGAGGCCGCCGCGGCCGGGGAGAGCCAGCTGCGGCTGCACCTGGTCGCGGCCTGGCGGGAGGCGACGGTCTTCACCGAGGCCGAACGCGCCGCGCTCGAACTGGCCGAGCGCGGCACCCGGTTGGCGGACGGGGCGGCCGGGGTCGACGACGCGACCTGGGCCGCCGCCGCCCGGCACTACGACCAGGCGCAGCTCACGGCCCTGGTGATGCTGGTGTCGTTCATGAACATGGCGAACCGGCTGAACGCGATCGCCCGGCAGCCGGCCGGGGACTACGAGGTGGGAGAGTTCCACTGAACCGCCACGCGTCCGCACCACGGAGAAGGACCACCGGATGAGCAAGGTCGAGGAGTTCGAGGAACTGCGGCCGCTGCTGTTCTCCGTCGCGTACCGCATCCTGGGCAGCGTCGGCGAGGCGGAGGACGCGGTGCAGGAGAGCTGGCTGCGCTACGACGCCGCGCCCGTCCGGCCGGAATCGCCCCGGGCGTACCTGTGCACCACGGTGACCCGGATCGCGATCGACGTCCTGCGCTCCGCCCGGGTGCGGCGCGAGGCGTACGTCGGCGACTGGCTGCCCGAACCGCTGCTCGACGACCCCTACCAGGACCCGGCCCGCGCGACCGAGCTGGCCGACTCGCTGTCGATGGCGGCGCTGCTGCTGCTGGAACGGCTCAGCCCGCTGGAACGGTCGGTGTTCGTGCTGCGGGAGGTCTTCGCCTTCGGCTTCGACGAGGTCGCCGCCGCGGTCGGGCGCTCGGAGGCGGCCTGCCGCCAGCTGCTCGTCCGGGCCCGCCGCCACCTGGGCGAGGGACGGCCCCGGTTCGAGGCCGACCCCGGGGAGCAGCGCGCACTCGCGCAGCGGTTCTTCGAGGCGCTCTCCCGGGGCGATCTGGAGGGGTTGCAGAGCCTGTTGGCCGCCGACGTCCAGCTGGTCGGGGACGGCGGTGGCAAGGCCCCGCAGCTGGCCCGCGCCGTCACCGGGGCCGAGCAGGTGGCGCGGCTGCTGGCGACCTTCTACCCGCTGATGGTCCGCACCGGCATCAGCTGCGAGCCGCGCGAGGTCAACGGGCAGCCGGGCGCGCTGTTCCGCGACCGCGAGGGCAAGGTCCTGCACGTGCTGGCGCTGGAGGTCCTCGACGGGCGGGTCCGGGCCGTCCGCTCGGTCATCAACCCGGACAAGCTCGGCCACCTCGGCCCGGTCGCCGACGCCTGGGCCGTCGACCGGGAGGTCCGGCGGGCCCGCAGGCGGGAACGCTGACCGGCACGAACGGCGGGGCCCGTCCACCGGTGCGAACGGCGGGGCCCGTCCACCGGTGCGGCGGACGGGCCCCGGGCGGGGGAGGCGGGTTCAGAGGTCGCGCGGGTACTGCTTGGCGCCGCTGCGGATCCGCAGCGCCGCGACGATCTCGGTGAGGCCGATCACCACCAGGCCGCAGGCCGCCAGGATCGCCAGCGCGGTGATCGAGTGGGCCGGCCAGACCATCAGCACGATGCCCGCCAGCACGCTCAGACCGCCGACGAAACCCTGCCAGCCGCGGGCCGGCATCATCGGGTCCGAGGCCACCGCCGCCAGGTGCGTGATGCCGCGGAACAGCCAGCCGATGCCGATCCACAGCGCCAGCAGCAGCACCGACTGGGCCGCTGAACGGAAGCACAGCAGGCCCAGCAGCACGCAGATCGCACCGCTGATGAACGCCAGCACCCGCAGCGCCGTCGACGCGTGCGTGCCGAACGCCCCGACCAGCTGCACCACGCCGATCACCAGCAGGTACAGGCCGAACAGCACGCCGATCACCCACAGCGTCTGCTTCGGCCACACCAGCACGACGATCCCCAGCGCCAGCGAGATCAGACCGCCCGCCAGCACCGCCTGCCAGGCCAGCCGGGCCAGCTGCTGGAACGGCCCGGGCAGGTCGTCACGGGAATCGATCCGATACGGGGCACTCATGGTTCCTCCGAGGGGGCTGGACGGAACGGACACGACATCTCCAGCCTCCGCGCCCCACCACCCCCGGGGCGCGGCGGAATCCGCCGGACGGACGAACCGGCCGCTCCGTTCGCACCCGCATCCGCTACCGTCCGTTCACCCGTCCGCCCGGGTGGGCCGTCTACCATCTGACGGTATGACGGACCAGGGGCGGGGGAGCCCGGAGGGCGGGACGGAGCCGACCGGGGCGGCCGAGGCGGTCGGGGCGGCCGAGGCGGCCGGGGCGGTCGTCGGCGGGCACTACATCGTGTGCGGCGGCAACTCGCTCGCGTACCGGCTGATCCTGGAGCTCACCGAGCAGTACGAGGTGCCGGTGGTCGCCGTGGTCCCCGACCGGTCCCGCGAGCACGGGCCGGCGATCGCCCGGATACCCGGCGTCCGGGCCGTGCTGGAGCACGCCGCGGTCACCGGCGAGGCGCTCGGCGCGGCCGACGTCGGGCACGCCCGCGGCATCGCGCTGATGGACGGCACCGACCAGGAGAACATCCACGCCGCGCTCGCCGCCGAGAACCGCAACCCCGGCGTCCGGATCGTGCTGCGGATCTTCAACCAGCGCCTCGGCGAGCACCTGGAGAAGCTGCTCCCCAACTGCGCCGCGCTCTCCGGCTCCGCCACCGCCGCCCCCGCCTTCGCCAACGGCGCCCTCAGCCGCCCGCACACCGTCGAGGTCGGCGGCCGGCAGCTGTACGTCGCCTACGACGCCGAGATCCGGTCCGACCAGGTCTGCCTGGTCGCCGACCGGATCGACCGGCAGGACCTCACCCGGCTCCGGCTGCTCCCCGGGACCGGCGGCCGGGCCGCCGACTTCATCCGGATCGCCGAGTTCCTCGGCGGCGGCGAGGGCGTCGTCCCGCGCGGCCGCCCGGACTTGGCACCCGCCGCCGAACCGGGCGGCCTGGCCGCCCTGCAGACGCTCGACACCGAACAGCCGCTGCGCCCGCCGCTGCGCAAGCGGCTCAAGTGGTGGCTGCTGGACGGGCTCAAGCACTTCACCAACACCCGGCTGCGGATGATCCTGATCACCGCGTTCGTGGCCATCCTGCTCGGCGGCCTGGTGCTGGCCCGGCACACCACCCACTCCGGCGGCTTCGGCTGGACGGTGTACTTCACGCTGCTCGACGCGGCCGGCGCCGTCCAGCCCGACGTGCCCGGGCAGGTGCTCGGCGACTCCTGGGCCCGGGCCGCCCAGGTGCTGATCACCTTCTGCGGGATCACCTTCGTCCCCGTCGCCACCGCCATCGTGGTCGAGGCCCTGGCCAGCGGGCGCCGGGGCGTCCCCCGACCGCCCGGGGCCCGCACCCGCGACCACGTCATCGTGGTCGGCCTCGGCAACGTCGGCACCCGGGTCGCCACCCTGGTGCACGGCACCGGGCTGCCGGTGGTCTGCCTGGAGCGCGACCCGCAGGCCCGCGGCATCGCCGCCGCCCGCGCCCTCGGCATCCCCGTCCTGATCGGCGAGGGCCCGCTGGAGGCCCAGCTCAAGCAGGCCCGGGTCAAGCACGCCCGGGCCGTGGTCGCCGTCACCTCCGACGACGCCGCCAACCTGGAGGCCGCCCTGGAGGCCCGGGCGGTCCGCCCCGAAGTCCGGATCGTGGTGCGGCTGTTCGACGACGACTTCGCCCACCACGTGTACGCCACCCTCGGCAACGTGGCCTCCCGCTCGGTCTCCTACCTGGCCGCCCCCGCCTTCGCCGCCGCCCTGATGGGACGCGAGGTGCTCGGCACCCTCTCGGTCTTCCGGCACGTGCTGCTGATCGCCGAACTCACCGTCGAGGAGGGCTCCGGCCTGGACGGCCGGAACACCGGCGACCTGGAGGGCCCCGGTGGCGTCCGGGTGCTCGCCGTCCGGCTGCACCGCCGCCCGCAGGACTACCAGTGGAACTTCGCCGACCGCTCCCGGCGGCTGCTCCCCGGCGACCGGATCGTGGTCGCCGCCACCCGGGCCGGACTCGCCCGCGTCATCCAGTGATTCGGGGAGGGAGTGGCGCACGGTTCGATGACAGAGCATTATTGAGGCGGCATCGATGATCAGTCACTGATGTCGCAACAACCGTGTCCTTCCTCACTGATGACGCGGCATCAGGATGGTCGGGGGGCCGAGCCGATCCGGCCGCGCGCCCCGACCTCCCCGATGGAGCACCGATGATCCGAGCCGCCCTGAACGGCAACACCGGGATGATTCCGGCCTTCCTGGTCCTCGCCCTACTGCTCGGAGCCGTCGGCCACCGCCTCGCCCGGCGGCACGGCCTGCCGCTCCTGCCCACCCTGCTGCTCGCCGCCGCCCTGGCCGGGGAACTGGCCGTCACGCTCTACCCGACCTTCAGCGGCGGCGGCACCCAGGCGGTGTGCGGGTGGAGCGACGACCTGGCACTCGCCTTCCGCACCGAACAGGGCCGGCTGAACCTCCTGATGTACGCGCCGATCGGCCTGTTCGGCGTACTGGCCCTCGGCCGGCCGCTGGCCGTCTCCTGCGGCGTGCTCGGCCTGACCGCCGCCACCGAGACCGCGCAGGGCCTGATCCCGGCCGTCGGCCGGGCCTGCGACAGCAGCGACCTCGCCGCCAACGCGGCCGGCGGCCTGCTCGGCGTGCTGCTCGGCGTCGTGGTGCGGCTGGCGCTGCGCCGCCGGGTGGCCCCGGACCGGGCCGAGTGGAGGGCCGCCGGCCTGCTGGTGGCCGCGGTGGGCGTCCCGGTCCTGCTGCTCCAGTCCTTCGTGCTGACGTGGACGGGCACCACCGGTGCGGTGGAGGCCACCCCGGAGCAGGAGCAACTGGCCCGCCAGGACGTCGCGCTGCTGTTCGGACCGGACGCCGGAGCGTTCCGCACCCAGCGCTGGACCGGCGAGGGGGTGGACCAGTTGGTGGTCGACCTGGACAAGGGGACCTTCACCGTGGACTGGCCCTCCGGGCGGTTGCGCACGCTGATGACCGTCCCCGACCGGCCCGGCGTCGAACGGCCCGCGGCCCCCGCCACGGAGGCCGCCGCGGCCGCGCAGGCCGTCCGGGGCGCCGCCGACGCCTTCGCGGCCCGCTGGCTCCCCGGCCGCGGCGCGGGCACCGAGCCCAGGGTCGTGCCGGGCGGCGGCCGGGACGGCAGCCACCGCTTCACCTACGGCACCGGCGCGGACGAGTTGTCCGTCGACATCGCCTCGGACGGCCGGCTGGTCCAGTTCGGCACCATGCCGTGACCGGCCGGGCCGTCGGCGCCGCCGGATAGGGTTCCGCGTGATCGCACCGGCGGACGGCCCGGTGCCCGGCACCGTGGGGAGCGCGTCCGTGCCGCAGCACCGGAGCACCGACCGACCGGCCGCCGTCCGGCAGCTCGCCGACGCGGGGGACTTGACCGTCCTCGGCCGGCGCCTCCAGCAGGAGAACGCCGCCCACCGCGGCGACTGGACGCTGGACGGCGGCGGGCTGGTCCGGCTGCTGCGGGAGATGCCGGTCGAGCGCCGGGTCCGGCTGCTGTGCCGGATGAGCGGGGCACTGGAGCAGGCCGCGGTGCACGCCCCGCCGGAGTGCCGCGGCCTCGCGACGCTCAACGTGCTGCTGGCACAAGGGCTTTCGGCCGAAGAGCTGGCGCCCTGGCGGGAACCGCTGCTGGCCGAGGCGGCGGGGCGGATGGCGCTCTGGGAGGGCTGGCGGCTGACCGCGCTGCTGGCGGCCGACCGGGAGGCCGGACGGGAACCGCCGGACGCGGTGGTGGCAACGGCCCGGCGCACCGCCCTGATCGGCACCGCCGTCGCCGAACTGTCCTCCCTCGCCGCCGGGTTCGGCACGCCGGTGCTCAACCCCGGTGAGCCGTGGGCCGATCGGGCGCTCGCCGACCTCGCCGGGGCCCCGGACGGCGCCGCCTGGCGGGAGCTGCTCGGGCACGCGCTGACCGCCACCGGCGCCAGGCCGACCGCGAAGTGGCTGCGGGCCGGGCGCCCGCTGGTGGACGCCGTCGGGCCGGACCGGCTGCGCGCGGCGGTGGNCGGCTGGTTCGCCCTGGTGCGGGAGCCGCGCCGGGACGCGGTCGCGTCCTGCCACCGCTCCGGCCCGGCCCTGCTCGACCCGGACCCGTTCAACTGGCGCGCCCTGCACGGCCTGTCCGCCCTGCTGGCGCTCACCCCGCCGCACCCGGACGGCGCCCGGGCCCTGGGCGCGCTGGTGGAGGCCGCGCTGGTCCGGGTCCGCGGCCTCGGCCCGCGCTCGCCGCTGACCGCCGCCGCCGCCGTCCGCGCCCTGACCGCCCGGGGCGGCCCGGAAGCCCGCGCCGAACTGGAGCGGCTGGCCCCGCCGCTGGCGGCCGGGCCGCTGGCGTACAGGCCGACGGCCAAGGCGGTCGCGGCGGCCCTGGCCGGGTGGGGCGGCTAGCGAGCAGCGGGGCCGGCCGCCGCCGGGCTGCGGGCGGGGGGTCAGCCGTTGGTGAAGGTGGCCGGGCGCTTCTCGGCGAAGGCCGCCATGCCCTCCTTCTGGTCGGCGGTGGCGAAGGCGGCGTGGAAGAGCCGCCGTTCGAACCGGACGCCCTCGGCGAGGGTGGTCTCGAAGGCCCGGTTCACGGACTCCTTCATCATCACGGCGGCGGGTAGCGACATCGCGGCGACCGCCTCGGCGACGGCGAGCGCCTCGGGCAGCAGCTGTTCGGCGGGGACGACCCGGGAGACCAGGCCGGCCCGCTCGGCCTCCTCGGCGCCCATCGTCCGGCCGGTCAGGCACAGGTCCATGGCCTTGGCCTTGCCGACCGCGCGGGTCAGCCGCTGGGAGCCGCCGATGCCGGGGATGACGCCCAGCTTGATCTCGGGCTGGCCGAACTTGGCGGTGTCGGCGGCGATCAGGATGTCGCAGAGCATCGCCAACTCGCAGCCGCCGCCCAGCGCGTAGCCCGCGACGGCGGCGACCACCGGCTTGCGCAGCCGGCCCAGCTCGTCCCAGGGGCCGAGCCAGTCGTCGAGGTAGACGGCGGGGAAGCGGTTGTCCTGCATCTCCTTGATGTCGGCGCCGGCCGCGAAGGCCTTCGCCGAGCCGGTGACCACCAGCGCGCCGATCTCCGGGTCGCGGTCGAAGTCCCGGGCGGCCGCCACCACCTCGTTCATCAGCCGGGTGTTGAGCGCGTTGAGCGCCTCGGGCCGGTTGAGGGTGATGATGCCGACCCGGCCCTTGCGGTCCACCAGGATCGTCTCGTACTCGGTCATCGCCGCTTCTTCCTCTCCACACTGAGCGGAACCTCTGACGGTGGATACGATCTCCGAACGCCGCCCCGGATGCCAGTCTCGACAGGCGAGACGATGGTCACCCCGGGGGAGTTCAGGCCAGCCCCAGGTCCCCGTCGGCGGGGACGGCGAAGAAGCGGGCGACGTCGGCGGCCGACACCCCGTCCAGGGTGGCGGGGGACCAGTGCGGGTCGCGGTCCTTGTCGACGACCTGGGCGCGGATGCCCTCGACCAGGTCGTGGTGGGCCAGCGCGGCGCAGGAGATCCGGTACTCCTGGTCGAGGGTGGCCGCCAGCGAGGGCAGGGCGCGGGCCCGGCGCAGCGCGGCGAGCGTCACCTTGAGCATGGTGGGGGACTTGCCGAGCAGCTGCGCGGCGGCCTCCGCGGCGGCGGGCAGGCCGGTGGCGCGCAGCCGCTCCAGGATCTCCTCGACGCGGTCCGCGGCGTAGCAGTGGTCGATCCACTCCTGCTGCCCGGCCAGCGGGGACGCCGGGGCGGGCGCGGCGAGCGCGGCGACGGCCTTGGCGGGGTCGTCCCCGGCGGTGAGCCGTTCGGCGAGGTCGGGCAGCGCGGCGGAGGGCACGAAGTGGTCGGCGAAGCCGCAGTGCAGGGCGTCGCCGGCCGTCATGGTGGCGGCGGTGAGGCCGACGTGGGTGCCGAGTTCGCCGGGGGCGAGGGCGAGCAGGCGGCTGCCGCCGACGTCCGGGACGAGGCCGATCCGGGTCTCCGGCATGGCGACGGCCGAGCGCTCGGTGACGATCCGGATGCCCGCGTGCCCGGACAGGCCGACGCCGCCGCCCATGGTGATGCCGTCCATCAGCGCGACGTACGGCTTCGGGTAGCGGGAGACCAGCTCGTTGAGCGGGTACTCGACCCGGAAGAGCGCCCGGGTGCCCGCGCCGCCGAGCTTGGCGTCGTCGTGCACGGCGCGGATGTCGGCGCCCGCGCACAGGCCGCGCCCGCCCGCGCCGGAGAGCAGGACGGCGCTCACCGCGTCGTCCCCGGCCCAGGCGTCCAGGGCGGCGCGGACGGTCTCCAGCATCGGGCGGGTCAGTGAGTTGAGGGCGCGCGGCCGGTTGAGGGTGATCCGCCCGAGCGGGCCGGTCCGCTCGATCAGCACGTCCTGCTGGGTGCCCTGGCTGTCGGGGGTGTTCATGGCCGCCGCTCCCGTCCGTTCGGATCGTACCGAGGTCTTTTCCGGTCCGAAGACCTTCCGGTGCACCGTACCGGGCCTGTCCGGCGGGTCGGCAGGCCCGGGTCGGCGGCGGGGCCGCGCGCAGCAGCGGCACGGCGAGCAGCTCAGCAGCGGCGCAGCGGCACGGCGGGCAGCTCAGCAGGGACGCAGCGCGCAGCTCAGCAGGGACGCAGCGGCATGGCGAGCAGGACCGGGGTGGCGGGGGCGAGCGGGCGCGGGGCGAAGCCGCAGAGCTGCACGGGGTGCGGGACCAGCGGGAGCGCCTGGGCCTGCGGCACGGGCATCAGCAGGTTGGCGGCGGCGAGCGCGGCTCCGCAGACCAGGGTGCGCAGCTTCATCATCGGGGTCCTCCGGGGAAGAGAGTCGTCCTCGAACGGTCGCGACCCGCCCCGTCGGCGCCTGGCGTGGGCGGCCCGGCTCGGGGGGAGGTCGCCGGTTCTGTCGGGACAAACTTCTAGTGGCGGAGGGGTTTGCGGCCGCGGAACCTCACCCGTTCGGCGGCGTGCTGCGGGCGCGCCATTGACGTCGCGGCGACGCGCCCGCAGCCGCGCGGGGGGACCGGCCCACTGCCAGGTCGGCCGGCCCTCCGCGGCGGGGTCAGCCGGCGATCGTGCCGGTGACCTCGCCGAACCCGACCCGCAGGCCCCCCGGCCCGGGGGCGGTCGCGGTGATGGACACCTCGTCGCCGTCCTCCAGGAAGGTGCGCGCGGTGCCGTCGGGCAGTTCGAGGGGGTGCTCGCCGTTCCAGGTGAGCTCGATCAGCGCGCCCCGGGTGTCCGGCTCCGGCCCGGAGACGGTGCCGGAGGCGTACAGGTCGCCGGTGCGCAGGCTCGCGCCGTTGGCGGTCAGGTGGGCGAGCTGCTGGGCGGCGGTCCAGTACATGGTGGCGAACGGCGGCCGGGAGACGGGGTGCCCGTTCAGCGAGACCTCCAGCGCCAGGTCCAGGCCCCAGGGTTCGGCCTTCCGGTCGTCCAGGTACGGCAGCGGCTCCACGTCGCGCTCCGGCGGGGCGACCCGGGCGTGCCGCAGCGCGTCCAGCGGTACCACCCAGGGGGAGAGCGAGGTGGCGAAGGACTTGCCGAGGAACGGGCCGAGCGGCACGTACTCCCAGGCCTGGATGTCGCGTGCCGACCAGTCGTTGAGCAGGCAGACGCCGAACACGTGGTCCTCGAAGCCGTCCAGCGCCACCGGGTGGCCCATCGAGCTGGGCGTGCCGACCACGAAGGCGACCTCGGCCTCGATGTCGAGGCGGCGGGACGGGCCGTGGCTCGGCGCCGCGTCGGCGGGGGCCTTGCGCTGGCCGTGCGGGCGCACCACCGGGGTGCCGGAGACCACCACGGTGCCGGCCCGGCCGTGGTAACCGATCGGCAGGTGCTTCCAGTTGGGGGTCAGCGGCTCCTGGCCCGGCCGGAAGATCTTCCCCAGGTTGGTGGCGTGGTGCTCGGAGGCGTAGAAGTCGACGTAGTCGGCGACCTCGAACGGCAGGTGCAGCTCGACCTCCGCCAGCGGCAGCAGGCAGGGCTCGACGGCCGCCCGGTGCGCCGGGTCGGTCAGCCAGGAGGTGAGCGCGGCGCGCACCGCCTGCCAGGTCGGACGGCCGGACGCCATCAGCGGGTTGAGGTTCTCCGCCTCCAGCAGCGCCGAGGACGGGCCGATCGCCCGGGCGGCCGCCCCGGCGTCCAGCACCAGCTCCCC
Source organism: Kitasatospora sp. NA04385 (assembly GCF_013364235.1). Taxonomy (NCBI): domain Bacteria; kingdom Bacillati; phylum Actinomycetota; class Actinomycetes; order Kitasatosporales; family Streptomycetaceae; genus Kitasatospora; species Kitasatospora sp. NA04385. The sequence goes on from NZ_CP054919.1 coordinate 6,619,167, forward strand.
GATCCGGACGCCGATCCGCCGCCGGCCGGGCCGGTCGGCGGCGGTGAACACGCCGTAGGGGAGGTTGTGGACGCCGAACGGGGAGTCGGCGGGCAGGTCGAGCCAGGTGGCGGTGGTCAAGGGGTCTCCAGGAGGCCGAGTCGGGCGAGGTCTTCCAGCGGCTCGGCGATGCTACAGGTGCCGAAGGAGGTGAACGAGGCGCGGGCATCCGTCACCTGACGACCCGTCAGCGACTCGACGGCGGTGGCCAGTCGGGCGCCGTCCCGCTCGGCGAGCAGTTCGACGGCCTGCGCGCGGTCGGAGGCCGCGGCCGCCAGCAGCAGGTTGAGGAAGCCGTGGTGCTCGTAGCCGGTGCCCAGGTCGGTGTGCCGCACCGCGTGGTGCAGCCCCGCCGTGCACTTGTACGGCAGGGCGCGCTCGGCGCAGCCCCGCAGGAAGGCGGCCAGCTCGGTGACGGACGGGAAGGCCGCGTAACCCAGGCCGCCGGTGCGGTACTTGGCGCGGTAGCGGGTGCCGGTCAGGGCGTCCAAGCCGTCCTCCAGCCGCTCCGAGCGGGGCAGCTCGACCGCCGCCCCGACGCCCTCGGGCAGCAGCGCGTCCAGTTCGGCCACCGCCGCCCGGACGTCCTCGCCCGCCGCGTACTCGACGATGGCGAGCTCCAGGCCGTCCGCCGCCTCCAGCGCCTCGGCCAGCCGGCCCGGGCCGACCACCAGGCCGACCGCGAACCCCGGTGCCAGCGCGCGCAGTTCGGCCAGCCGGTCGACGGGGGCGAGCAGCGGGCCGACCGCCCCCGCGTACCAGGCGGCGCGGTGCGCCCGGTGCGCGGGGACGGCCCCGGCCAGCGGCAGGTCGCCCGGCGGGAAGACCGCCGCGTCGTCGAACAGCCCCCGGTACAGCTCGGGTACGTTCATCGCCTCGCCCAGGTCCACGCGTAGTTCGGGTCCTCGCTCGCGGTGGCGGCCTCGCCGAGCTCCAGCGGGCGGAAGGTGTCCACCATCACCGCCAGCTCGTCGAAGAACTCCACGCCGATCGAGCGCTCGTAGGCGCCCGGCTGCGGGCCGTGGGTGTGGCCGCCGGGGTGCAGCGAGATCGACCCCTGTCCGATGCCGGAGCCCTTGCGGGCCTCGTAGTTCCCGCCGCAGTAGAACATCACCTCGTCGCTGTCCACGTTCGCGTGGTAGTACGGCACCGGGATCGACAGCGGGTGGTAGTCCACCTTGCGCGGGACGAAGTTGCAGATCACGAAGTTGGTGCCCTCGAACACCTGGTGGGCCGGCGGCGGCTGGTGCACCCGCCCGGTGATCGGCTCGTAGTCCGCGATGTTGAACGCGTACGGGTACAGGCAGCCGTCCCAGCCCACCACGTCGAACGGGTGGTGCGGCACCGTGTAGCGGGTGCCGACCACGCCGCCCGGGCCGCGGTGCTTGACCAGCACGTCCACCTCGCCGCCCTCGACCAGCAGCGGGCCCTCGGGCCCGCGCAGGTCCCGCTCGCAGAACGGCGCGTGCTCCAGCAGCTGGCCGAACTTCGACAGGTAGCGGCGGGCCGGGGTGATGTGGCTGTTCGCCTCGATGCAGTACGCGCGCAGCGGGGCGTCCCCGGTCGGCACCCAGCGGTGGGTGGTCGCCCGGGGGACCAGCAGGTAGTCGCCCGGCCCGGCGGTGATCGTGCCGAACACCGTCTCCAGCACGGCCGTTCCGGACTCCACGTACACGCACTCGTCGCCCAGCCCGTTGCGGTACAGCTCGCTGGGCGCGCCCGCCGCGACGTAGGAGATCCGCACGTCCGCGTTGCCGAGGACGAGCCGGCGGCCGGTCACCGCGTCCGCCGACTTCCACTCCTCGCCCGGGAACAGCTCGTGCAGCTTCAGGTGGCGGGGGAGCAGCGGGAGGTTGGCGGTGGTCGACTGGTCCGGCAGCTCCCAGACCGAGGCGGCCGTCACCGCGGAGGGGATGTGTCGGTGGTACAGCAGCGAGGAGTCCGAGGAGAAGCCCTCCTCGCCCATCAACTCCTCGTAGTACAGGCCCCCTTCGGGGGTGCGGTGCTGGGTGTGCCGCTTGGGCGGCACCGAGCCCAGCTGCCGGTAGTACGCCATCGCCCTACATCTCCCTGTCGCCGGTGGTGGCTCGGTCAGAGGTTGCCGCGCCGGTCCTGCTCGCGCTCGATCGCCTCGAACAGGGCCTTGAAGTTGCCCTTGCCGAAGCCCAGCGAACCGTGCCGCTCGATGAACTCGTAGAAGACGGTCGGCCGGTCGCCGATCGGCTTGGTGAAGATCTGCAGCAGGTAGCCGTCCTCGTCGCGGTCCACCAGGATGCCGCGCGACTGCAGCTCCTCGATCGGCACCCGGACGTGGCCGATCCGCTCGCGCAGTTCCGGGTCCTCGTAGTACGAGTCCGGGGTGGACAGGAACTCGACGCCGCGCGAGCGCAGCACGTCGACCGTGGTGAGGATGTCGTTGGTGGCCAGCGCCATGTGCTGGCAGCCCGGGCCGGTGTAGAACTCCAGGTACTCGTCGATCTGCGACTTCTTCTTCGCCACGGCCGGCTCGTTCAGCGGGAACTTCACCCGGTGGTTGCCGCTCGCCACCACCTTCGACATCAGCGCCGAGTAGTCGGTGGCGATGTCGTCGCCGACGAACTCCGCCATGTTCACGAAGCCCATCACCCGGTTGTAGAACGACACCCACTCGTCCATCTTGCCCAGCTCGACGTTGCCCACCGCGTGGTCGAGCGCCTGGAACAGCCGCTTCGGCGCGCCCTCGGGGCGGACCACCGTCGAGGTGCGGGCCACGTAGCCCGGCAGGTACGGGCCGGTGTAGCGGGAGCGGTCGACCAGGGTGTGCCGGGTCTCGCCGTACGCGGCGATCGCGGCCCGGCGCACCGTGCCGTGCTCGTCCGAGACGTCGTTCGGCTCCTCCAGGACCGTGGCGCCCTGGGAGCGGGCGTGCGCGATGCACTTGTCCACGTCCGGGACCTCCATCGCCAGGTCGACCACGCCGTCGCCGTGCCGGCGGTGGTGGTCCAGCAGCGGGCTGTCCGGCGAGACGCCGCCCTTGATCACGAAGCGGCAGGAGCCCGAGCGCAGCACGAACGCCTTGCGGTCCCGGCGGCCGGTCTCCGGGCCCGAGTAGGCGACCAGCTCCATGCCGAACACGGACTGGTAGAACTGGGCCGTCTGGGTCGCGTTGCCCACCACGAAGACGACCGCGTCCTGCGCGGTGACCGGGAACGGGTCGGTCGAGGCGTCGTACTCCACCAGGCCCACCAGGGTGCGCAGCTGCTCGGCCGTCAGACCGGCCTGCAGTTCCTCGGGGGTCAGTTCAACAGCGGCGTCGGCGGTCATGGGGCATTCCTCCACGTCGAGGTCGGTTGCGCAGAGCTTGCTCCTGCTCGGGGGAGTGGGCAACAGGTCCGAAACCGGCTGCTCAATGTGTACAAGATGAGCAGCGCGGTGCCGTTCCGGCTGTACGGATTGCTCAGTGATGGGCCCGATCGCCTCCATCGTCGTCCCGCCGGCCGGCCGGCAGCAGCCGGACGAACCAGTGCGCCGCCAGGTCGGCCACCGCCGCCAGCGCCCCCGGCTCCTCGAACAGGTGCCCGGCGCCCGGCACGACCTGTAGGGCGCTCTCGCCGCGCAGCTCGGCCCGGGCCCGCCGGTTCAACTCCACCACCTCGCCGTCCGCGCCGCCCACGATCAGCAGCACCGGGGTGGTGACCAGCGACAGCCGCGCCTCGGCCAGGTCCGGGCGGCCCCCGCGCGCCACGATCGCGGCCGGTGCGGTGTCCGGCTCGGCCGCCGCCCACAGCGCCGCCGCCGCGCCCGTGCTCGCCCCGAACCAGCCGTACGGCAGGCCCGCCAGCGCGTGGTGCCGCAGCACCGTCCGGGTCGCCCCGGCCAGCCGCCCGCCCAACAGCCCCGGGTCGAACACCTTCCACGGCTCCTCGGCCTCCCCCGGCGCCAGCAGGTCGAACAGGACGGTCGCCAGCCCGGCCCGCCGCAGCCGCTCGGCCACCGCCCGGTTGCGCGGGCTCTCCCGGCCCGAGCCGCTGCCGTGCGCGAACAGCACCACGCCCAGCGGACCGGCCGGCACCGCGAGCTCCGCCGGACCGGTGGCCAGCGGCACCTCGTACGCGGCGCACCCGGCGGCCTGCCCGGCCCCGGGGCGCTCCAGCGCGGCCAGCACCTCGGCGTCCGCGGTCTGCCGGAAGTCCCGGTAGAACTCGCCGACCGCCCGGAACCGCCGCGGCGCGTGCACCGCCACGTACGCGTCCGCCGCACCGCCCAGCCGCTGCGCCCAGTCGTGCGGGGCGACCGGCACCGCCAGCACCACCCGGGAGGCGCCGCGCGCCCGGACGATCCGGCAGGCCGCCAGCGCGGACGAGCCGGTCGCCACCCCGTCGTCCACCACCAGCACCGTCCGCCCCGCCAGCGGCACCGGCGGCCCGCCCGGCGGTAGGCCGCGCGCGGGCCAGTTCGGCCCGCTCCCGGGCCTCGACGGCGGCGAACTCCTCCGGCCGGACGCCCGCCGCGTCCACCACCTCCTGGTTCACCACCCGCGCGCCGTCCTCGCCGACCGCGCCCATCGCCAGCTCCGGCTGCCCCGGGACGCCGACCTTGCGCACCACGCACACGTCCAGCTCGGCGCCCAGGGCGGCCGCGACCTCGGCGGCCACGGGCGCGCCGCCGCGCGGCAGGGCGACCACGACGGCGTCCGTCCCGATCCCGGTCTCGGCCTCGCGGACGGCTGCCGCCAGGCGGCGGCCCGCGTCGGCCCGGTCGGTGAAGTGCATGGCGGAACCTCTCCACCTTCCACGGTACGCGCCCGGGTAAGGAAAAAATAAGGACAAACCCGTGGGTAGCGTTACATATCGCCCCGGGCGGGTAGCGACCAAGTGGCTCGCATGTCCCGACTACGAGGAGGTGGTCCCGGTGTCGACCCAACTGCCGTCGGGTATGGAACACCATCCGGACATCCTGGCCCTGCGTGAACACGCGGAGCGCGTCACATCCACCACCGCCGGCCAGGGGACGGAAGCCCTCGCCATCTGCGCCGGCCTGTTCCTGGCGATCTCCCCCTGGGTGGTCGGCTTCTCCGGATTCACCGGCCTGACCATCAGCAACCTGGTGCTCGGCATCGCCTACGCCGTCCTGATGGCCGGCTACGGCTCCGCCTTCGGCCGCACCCACGCCCGGGCCTGGGCGTGCGTCGCGATCGGCGCCTGGACGGTCATCGCCCCCTGGGCGGTCAACGGCGGGGCGCACGTCCGCCGCACCATCCTCACCAACGTCATCACCGGCGGCGTCATGACCTGCCTGGCCCTGGCCGCGGTCGGCATGGTCTTCGCGGGCATGACGGCACGCCACAGCAGGTAAGGGGGAAACGGCGGGACGCGACATCAGGGGCCCGGGGAACGGCGGGGCCGTGCTGCTGACGGCCGGGTGTGCCGTTCCCCGAGCCCCTGGTTCGTCCCCCCTCCGCCGTTCCCGGTCATTCCGGGCGGGTCATCCGCAGGACGTCGAGGGCCTCGTCGAGCTGGGCCTCGGTGAGCAGGCCGCGCTCGACGTAGCCGCGGTCGAGGACGACCTGGCGGATGGTCTTGCGTTCGGCGAGGGACTGCTTGGCGACCTTCGCCGCCTCCTCGTAGCCGAGGTAGCGGTTGAGGGGCGTGACGACGGACGGGGAGGACTCGGCGTACTCGCGGGCGCGCTCCGCGTTGGCGGTGAGGCCGGAGACGGCGCGGTCGGCGAGCAGGCGGGCGGAGGAGGCGAGCAGGCGGATCGACTCCAGCACGTTGCGGGCGATGACGGGGAGCATCACGTTGAGCTCGAAGTTGCCGCTCGCGCCGGCCACCGTGACGGTGGTGTCGTTGCCGATGACCTGCGCGGCGACCATCAGGACCACCTCGGGCAGGACCGGGTTGACCTTGCCGGGCATGATCGAGGAACCGGGCTGCAGGTCGGGGAGGTTGATCTCGGCGAGGCCGGTGCGCGGCCCCGAGCCCATCCAGCGCAGGTCGTTGGCGATCTTGGTGAAGCCGACCGCGACGGTGCGCAGCTGGCCGCTCAGCTCGACCAGGCCGTCGCGGGCGCCCTGGGCCTCGAAGTGGTCGCGGGCCTCGGTCAGCGGCAGGCCGGTGGTGCGGGCGACCTCGGCGATGACGGCGGCGGAGAAGCCGGGCGGGGTGTTGATGCCGGTGCCCACGGCCGTTCCGCCGAGCGGCAGTTCGGCGACCCGGGGGAGCGTCGCGTGCAGCCGCTCGACGCCGTACCTGACCTGGGCCGCGTAGCCGCCGAACTCCTGGCCGAGGGTGACGGGGGTGGCGTCCATCAGGTGGGTGCGGCCGGACTTGACGGTCTCCGCGTACTGCGCGGACTTGGCCTCCAGCGCGTGCGCCAGGTGCTCCAGCGCCGGGACCAGCTCGTGCAGGACGGCGCCCGCCGCCGCGACGTGGATCGAGGACGGGAAGACGTCGTTCGACGACTGCGAGGCGTTGACCTGGTCGTTCGGGTGGACCGGGCGGCCCAGGCGCTCGGCCGCCAGGGTGGCGATCACCTCGTTGGCGTTCATGTTCGAGGAGGTGCCGGAGCCGGTCTGGAACACGTCCACCGGGAACTGGTCGTCCCAGCGGCCCTCGGCGACCTCCTCGGCCGCGGAGCGGATCGCCGCGGCCGTCTCCGCGTCCAGCACGCCCAGCTCGGCGTTGACGACGGCCGCCGCCGCCTTGATCCGGGCCAGCGCCGCGATGTGGGCCCGCTCCAGGCGCTGCCCGGACACCGGGAAGTTCTCCACCGCCCGCTGGGTCTGCGCCCGCCACTTCGCCGCCGCCGGGACGCGGACCTCGCCCATCGAGTCGTGCTCGGTCCGCCACTGCCGTTCCTGCTGTCCGTCCGCCATGGTCGGTACACCTCCTGGACCGGTCAGCCTTCCACGGGCGCCCGGCATTCCCGGTGCGCCCGGGCCGTGTGTCGCGGACGGCCGCCGCCGTGGCGCCCTTGACCCGGCGGCGTACCGGCCGGTAGGGACAGCGGTGGCACACCCGCCGCCCGCCCGCACCGCAGAGGAGCCCCCACCCATGGCGACCGCCCCCGACCCGCTCGACCTGCTCGGCGTCGACGAACTGCTCACCGAGGACGAGCGGCTGGTCCGCAACAGCGTCCGCGCGTTCACCGACCGGCACGTCCGGCCGCACCTCGCCGGGTGGTACGAGGCCGGCACCTTCCCGGTCCGCGAACTCGCGCCCGAGCTCGGCAGGCTGGGCGTCCTCGGGATGCACCTGGAGGGCTACGGGTGCACCGGGTCGACGGCCACCGAGTACGGGGTGGCGTGCATGGAGCTGGAGGCCGCCGACTCGGGGCTGCGCAGCTTCGTCTCGGTGCAGGGCTCGCTGGCGATGCGCTCGATCCACGCCTTCGGCTCGGAGGAGCAGAAGCTGCGCTGGCTCCCGGAGTTGGCGGCCGGCCGGGCCGTGGGCTGCTTCGGCCTGACCGAGCCCGAGGCCGGCTCCGACCCGGCGTCGATGCGCACCCGGGCCCGGCGCGACGGCGCCGACTGGGTCCTCGACGGCGCCAAGGCGTGGATCACCAACGGCTCGGCCGCCGACGTCGCGGTGGTCTGGGCGGGCACCGAGGACGGCGTGCGCGGCTTCCTCGTCCCGCGCGGCACCCCCGGGTTCACCGCCCGCGACATCCCCGGCAAGCTCTCCCTGCGCGCCTCCGTCACCAGCGAACTCGCCTTCGAGGGCGTCAGGTTGCCCGCCGACGCGGTGCTCCCGGAGGCCCGCGGCCTGCGCGCCCCGCTGTCCTCGCTCGGCGAGGCCCGCTACGGCATCCTGTGGGGCACCGTCGGCGCCGCCCGGGACTGCTACCGGGCCGCCGTCGAATACGCCCGCGACCGCGTCCAGTTCGGCCGGCCGATCGGCGGCTTCCAGCTCACCCAGGCGAAACTCGTCGACATGGCCCTGGAGTTGGAGAAGGCCTACCTGGTCGCGGTGCGGATCGGCCGGCTCAAGGACGAGGGCCGCGCCCGGAGCGCGCACATCTCCTTCGGCAAGCTCAACAACGTCCGCACCGCGCTGGAGATCGCCCGCACCGCCCGCACCGTCCTCGGCGCCAACGGCATCACCACCGCCTACCCGGTGCTCCGGCACGCCAACAACCTCGAGTCGGTGCTCACCTACGAGGGCACCGCCGAGATCCACACCCTGGTCCTCGGCGAGGCGATCACCGGCGAGTCCGCCTACCGCTGACCGGCGTCCGCCTCGCGGGGGGTGCCGGGTCCGCCGGAGGTCGGGGCCGCGGGGGGCGGGGTCAGACTTCCGGGGGAGCCGGATCGGTACCTGGTGCGCATGGTCCCCCGGGGCCGGCGCGACCACGATGGAAGGAACGGGAACGGCGCGAAGGGGCGAGCGGACATGAACGGCGGACGGGTGGCGACGGTGGTGCTGGGTGCGGGGGCCGCCGCGATGCTGCTGGTGATGGTGGCACCCGCGGCGCTCCAGCGGGTGCAGGACCGGATGGACCACACCGCCCGCTACCCCAGCGGGGCCGCCGCCAAGGCCGACCACGACGGGCCGGCGCCGGGCTGGCTGCCCGACTCCGCCACCGGCGTCGTCCTGCTCGGCGCCGACCGGCAGGGCGACCGGCTGATCCGCGCGACCCTCCCGGACCGCGCGCTGCCCGCCGGATGCACCAGCGGCAGCCCGCTCGGCGGCGTCCACCTGAGGGCCCGCTGGTTCCCGGCCGACGCCCCGCAGCGGGCCACCGCGCACTGCGGCCTGTACGACGTCGCCCTGATCGGCGACCAGCTTTACGGCTGGCAGGACGCCGCCGTGGTGGCCGCCGGCCGCAGCGCGGCTCCAGTCGCGCGCTAAGGCCTGTCCGGCCGGTCTTGCCGGGTGCCCGACGCCGCCGTGGTGGCCGCCGGCCGCAGCGCGGCTCCAGTCGCGCCCTAGGCGGGTGTCCGACCATTCCCGTCGCGCGCGCGACGCCGGGCATCCCGCCCGGACGCACGCCCGGATCACCCGGGTGCATCCAGTACGGGGGCGGCCCGGGCGCACGCCCGGCCGGCCGGCGCCGCACGCCGATGCGACGCGGATCGTCGGACACGCCCCCGGCCGCCCGGCTTTCCCGCGGGCGGGCCGATGGGATAGGACGGTGCGCGTACCCCGCCACCCGTGAGGAGCCCCATGCCAGGCCCGACCGTCGGCCCCGACGGCGACCAGACCGCGCCCGCCGTCCCGCTCCGGCCGGAGGAGGTGCGCCCGGAGACCCCGCGGCGCGCCCCGTTCGCCACCGCCACCGTGATCACCCTGGGCAGCCTCGTCGCGCTCGGGCCGTTCACCACCGACCTGTACCTGCCCGCACTGCCCGACCTGACCGCGGACCTGCACTCCACCGCACCCGCCGCCCAGCTCACCCTGACCGGCTCGCTGCTCGGCATGGTGGTCGGCCAGCTGCTGTTCGGCCCGCTCAGCGACCGCCTGGGCCGCCGCCGCCCGATGCTGGCCGGCCTGGCCGCGTACACCGCCGCCAGCCTGCTGTGCGCCTTCGCCGGATCGATGCCGGTGCTGGTCGCCGGGCGGGTGGCGCAGGGCGCGGCCGGCTCGGCCGCGCTGGTGATCGCCCGGGCGGTGGTCCGCGACCGGCTGGAGGGGGTCGCGATGATCCGCTTCCTGGCCACCATGGGCCTGATCTCCGGCCTCGCGCCGATCGTCGCCCCGCTGGCCGGCGCCCAGCTGCTGCACGTCACCGACTGGCGCGGCACCTTCGTCACGCTCGCCCTGCTCGGCGCGGTGCTCACCGTCGCCTGCGCGTTCGGCGTCCACGAGACGCTGCCGCCCGAACGGCGGCACGGCGGCGGGCTCGGCACCACCGTCCGGGCGATCGGCGGGCTGCTGCGCGACCGGGTGTTCCTCGGCTACCTGCTGACCGGGACCTTCGCCTTCGGCGCGCTGTTCGCGTACGTCAGCGGCTCCTCGGTGGTGCTCCAGGAGGTGTACCGGATCACCCCGCAGACCTACAGCCTGGTGTTCGCCGTCAACTCGATCGCGCTGCTGGCCGTCACCCAGGTCAACGGCCGCTTCCTGGTGCAGCGCCACTCGGAGCGGACGCTGCTGCTGTGCGGCCTGTCCGCCGCCGCGACGGCCGGCGCCGCCGTGGTGCTGTGCACCACCGTGTGGGACACCGGCCTGGCCGGGGTGTGGCCCGCGCTGACGCTGCTGATGGCCTCGATGGGCGTCGTCCTGCCGAACGCCAACGGCCGGGCGCTGACCATGGCCCCGCACGCGGCCGGCTCCGCGTCCGCGCTGCTGGGCACCGGCACCTACCTGTGCGGCGCGGTGGTCGCCCCGCTCAGCAGCCTGGGCGGCGGCCCGTCCGCGACGGCGCTCGGCGCGGTCGTGCTGGGCTGCGCGCTGCTGGCGCTCGGCTCGTACCTGCCGCTGTGCCGGGAGCGCTGAGGGAGCCGCGGCGGAGGAGCGGAACGGGCCGGGCCCGGCCGGTGGCGGGTGCCACCGACCGGGCCCGGTTCACGCGTCGAGTGCGTCGAGCGCGTCGAGTGCGTCGAGCGCGTCGAGCGCGTCGAGCGGGTCGAGCGGGGGTCAGGCGATCGAGAAGTCGTCGCCGTAGACCGCGCCCTGGCCGTACCAGCCGTGCAGGTAGACCGTGACGGTGCCGTTGGCGCCGGTGGTGAACGGGACGGTCAGCTTGGTCCAGGAGGAGCCGTTCGCCCAGGAGGAGGCGGTGGCGCCGCCGCTGACACCGACGTACGAGTACGGGCCCTGGACCCAGGCGGTCAGGGTGTACGCGTGGTTCGGGGCCAGGGTGACGGTCTGCTCGCACTGGCCGGTGGCGCCCGCGGTCGGGACGGCCTTCAGGGCCTTGGAGCCGCCGTGCACCGGGCTGGTGACGACCGCGCCGCCGCTCTGGCAGGTCCACGGGGCGAGGTTGCCGCTCTCCAGGTCACCGTTGCCGAGGCCGGCCGGCGGGGTGGTGCCGTTGACGGTCAGCGCGTAGGTGGCGGTGTGGGTCTTGCCCGCGCCGGTGCCGGTGACGGTCAGGGTGTAGGTGCCCGGGGCCGCCGAGGCGGTGGTGGAGACGTTCAGGGTGGCCGAGCCGCCCGCGGTGACGCTGGAGGCGCTCAGCGCGGCGGTGACGCCCGCCGGGGCGCCGGAGACGGTCAGGTTGACGGTCGCGGCGGTACCGGAGGTGACCGCGGTGTTCACGGTGCTGGAGACGGCGGAGCCGGCCTGGACCGAGCCCGCGGCGGGCGACAGGGCGACCGAGAAGTCGGAGGCGGTGGTGCCGCCGGTGACGGTCAGGGTGTACGTCGCCGAGTGGGTGCCGCTCGCGCCGGTGCCGGTCACGGTCAGCGGGTAGCTGCCGTTGGCGACGCCCGAGGTGGTGGAGACGTTCAGGGTGGCCGAGCCGCCCGCGGTGACGGTGGAGGAGCTCAGCGCGGCGGTGACGCCCGCCGGGGCGCCGGTCACCGACAGGTTGACGCTCTGGGCCGAGCCGGAGGTGACCGCGGTGTTGACCGTCGCCGAGGTGGACGCGCCGGCCGCGACCGAGCCGGAGGCCGGGCTCAGCGACACCGAGAAGTCGTTCGCCGGCACCGAGGAGCTGGTGAACTTCGAGAAGATGTGGCTGAAGTCCCAGGTGCCCTGCGCGATGCCGGAGCACTCGTCGTGGCCGGCCTGGCCCGGGCAGCCGCCGTTGTCACGCTGCAGCGCCCAGAAGGACAGCGTGTTGATGCCCTTGGAGACGGCCCAGTTGTAGACCGTGGTGGCGTTGGCGACGGTGAAGGTCTCGGCGGCACCGAAGTCGTCGATGCCGACCATCTCGGTGATGCCGATCATGTTCCACAGCTGGGCGGAGGTCTTCGTCGGGTACAGGCTCGCCAACTGGTTGTACAGGCCCTGCGCGGAGGTCTGGGTGTCCGCGGCCATGTCGTGCGACTGGTTGTCGTAGTAGTCGAACGTCATCATGTTGACGACGTCGATCCGCGCGTTGTTGGTGACCGCGTTCTTCAGCACCTTGAGGCCGCTGGAGGCCAGGCCGCTGGTGGTGGTCGGCAGGGTGTAGCTGAACTGGATGCTGCGGCCGTTGGCCGCCGCCCAGTCCTCGACGATCTTGATCGCCTTGTTGCGGCGGTCGATGCCGGCCGTGTTGGTCAGCGAGTTGTCCTCGATGTCCAGGTCGATCCGGGAGATGTCGTAGGTGGTGATCAGGTTCTCGAACTGCGCGGCGATCTGGTTGACGTCCGTGCAGGAGTCGGCGAGCTCGGTGCCCGTGTTGTCCGCGGTGTAGCCGCCGAAGGACGGGATCACGTCGCCGCCGTTGGCGCGGATGGTGGCGATGTCGGCGCCGAAGACGGAGTTGGACACCGGCATCGAGGTGTCGCCGTTCCACAGCGCGGTGCAGGAGCCCTTGGTGGCGGCCTGCAGGAACGCCATGGTGAGGTGCTTGGCACCGGACTGGGCGGCCAGGGTGGCCGGGCTCTCGCCGGTCCACGCCTCGAAGTACGGGGCGAAGACGTGCTGCGGCAGCGGGGTGGCGGCCTGCGCGGGGGCGGAGATCAGCCCCAGCGAGGCGGCCGCCATCGCGCCCGTGGCGAGCAGCGCTTGGAGTGGTCGGTGAAGGCGCATCGAGTCTCCATCAGGCATGGAAGGGTGGCCCGCGTGCCGGTGCTCGGGCACGGGGCGGGGGTCGGCCTGGTACAGGGAGTGCCGGGGTGGTGCGGGGCAGGACGATCGCCCCGGCCGGTGGTCACACCCCCACGATGCGTTCCGGTCGGGAAGTACAGCGGACTCATGGTTGGTCTGGACCACTGCGTCTGTCAAGACTCTTTACAGTTCCCCGGCAAGGCCCTCCGAGAGCTTTGCCAACCCTTGGGGATAAGGCCCTTGACGTGCCGTCGGCCCCGCCCCCGACTGCTCGGGGCGGGGCCGACGGACGGCGCGCGGCGGCGGGGATCAGCCCAGGTTCGCGCTCTTCAGCCAGCTCTTGGCGACCGCCGACGGGTCCTCCTTGTCGATCGCGACCCGCTTCATCAACGCGGTCAGCCCGGCCGTGTCCAGCTTCGCCGAGACCGCGTTCAGCGCGGCCGTCCCGGCCTCGCCCAGACCGGCGGTGTTCACCAGCGGGGTGACGTTCTGGGCGCTGAAGACGTTCTTCGGGTCGTCCAGCGAGACCAGCTTCAGCTGGACGATCTTCGGGTCGGTGGTGAACACGTTGCCGAGCTGGATGCCGCCGTCCTTCAGCGCGTTGGCGGTGGTGTCGCCGGTCGGCTTCCACTCCTTGAAGGTCAGCCCGTAGACGTCCTTGAACTGCTGCTCGCGCCGGGACTTGAACTCCGGCGGGCCGCCGACCACCAGGTCCTGCGCCTTGCCCGCCAGGTCGGCTATCGACTTCACGCCCAGCTTGTCGGCGGTCTCCTGGGTGACCGTCAGCGAGTCCTTGTCCTCCGCCGCCGCCGAGTCCAGGATCGCCAGCCCGGCCGGCAGCTTCGCCTTCAGCTCGGCGTTCACCGCGTCCTTGCCGGTGGCCGTGGACTTGGCGTCCAGGTAGCCCAGCAGCGCGCCGTTGTACTCCGGCAGCACCGTCAGCGCGCCGGACTGCAACTGCCCGTACAGCACCTCGCGGCTGCCGATGTTGAACTTCTCCTCCACCTTCACGCCCTTGGCCTGCAGGGCCTGCGAGTAGATCGAGGCCAGCAGCACGTTCTCCGGGAAGTTCGCCGAACCGACCACCACCGTGCCCCCGGCCGCGCCGCCCGCCGGGCTGGAGGGGCCGCCGGAGGTCGCCGGGGCGGAGGACTTCGCGGCCAGCGGGTCGCCGCCGCCGGAGGAGGAGCAGGCCGCCGCACCCGCCAGCAGGGCGACGGCGAGGGCGATGCGGACCGGACGGGTCGTCATGTGGATTCCTTCACGAGTGCGGGGGAGCCCGCGGGATCGTCTACGGGTACGGGTACGGGTACGGGTTCTGCGGTGGTGCGGCCGGTGCGCGTGCCGGGCGGCGCGGCGAACCGGATGAACAGGGCGAACAGCAGTTGGACGGCCACCGCCAGCAGCACCACCAGCAGGGCGCCGCCGACCGTGGTCGGGTAGTTCCGGGTGGCCAGCCCGTCGATCACGTACCGGCCCAGGCCGCCGAGGCCGACGTACGCGGCCACCGTGGCGGTCGCGATCACCTGCACCGACGCCGTCCGCAGGCCCGCCAGCAGGGTCGGCGCGGCGGCCGGCACGCACACCCGCAGCAGCGTCTGCGGGTGCGTCAGGCCGATGCCGCGGGCCGCGTCCCGGACGTCCGGGTCGGTGCCGCGCACCCCCTCGGCGGCGGCCACCAGGATCGGCGGCGCGGCCAGCGCCGTCAGCGGCAGCAGCACCGCGGTGTCGCCGACGCCCGCCAGCAGCACGGCCAGCGTCACCAGGCCCAGCGTCGGCAGCGCCCGGGCGACGCCGGCCAGCGCCGTCACCAGGAACAGGCCGCGCCCCGAGTAGCCGATCAGCAGCCCCAGCGGCAGCGCCACCAGCGCGGACAGGCCCAGCGCCTCGGCGGAGAACGCCAGGTGCTCCAGCAGCCGGTGGACCAGCGAGTCCGGCCCGGAGCGGTGCGCCGGATCGGCGAGGAAGTCGTGCAGCCAGCCCAGCCAGTTCACCGCGCCACCCCCCGCTCCCACGGCGCCAGCACCCGGCGGGCCGCCACCAGCAGCAGGTCGGTGGCCAGCGCCAGCAGCGCCACCAGGGCGATCCCGGCCAGGATCGGGGTGGGGAAGGTCCGCTGGAAGCCGTCGACGAACAGGTAGCCCAGCCCGCCGCGGCCGACCAGCGCCCCCACCGCCGCCAGCGAGATCGAGGACACCGCGGCGACCCGCAGGCCCCCGATCAGGTACGGCACGGACGCCGGGAGCTCGACCGCCGCCAGCCGCCGCCACGGGCCGTAGCCCATCGCGGTGGCCGCCTGCCGCACCGGCTCCGGCACGGCCCGCAGCCCGTCCACCGCGGTCGGCAGCAGCACCGCCAGCGCGTAGCAGGTCAGCGGCACCATCACCGTCTCGCGGGTGGCCAGCCCGGTGTACGGGATCAGCACCACGAACACCGCCAGCGAGGGCAGCGCGTACACCACGTTGAACACCGCCGCGAGCGGCTGGTACAGCCGGGGGAAGCGCGCGCAGGCCAGGCCCAGCGGCACCGCCAGCAGCAGCGCGATCAGCACCGGGACGAGCGCGATCACCGCGTGGTCGGCCGTCAGGTCGGTCAGGTAGCCCAGGTGGTCGCCCAGCCAGCGCCAGCGGACCAGCGGTTCACCGTCCAGCATGCGGCACCTGCTCGGGCGTCGGGTCGCCGGCGGCGAGCGCCTCGACCACGGCCGCGCGGCTCGCGGTGCCGACCGCCCGGCCCTCGGCGTCCACCGCGACGGCGTGGCCGGACGGGGCGAGCAGCGCGGCGTCCAGCGCGGAGCGCAGCGAGTCCCGCCCCGGGGCGAACACCGGAGCCGGGTGGTGCTCGGCGCCGCGCCGCCAGTGCTCCGGCCGGCCGTCCCGGTCGAGCACCAGCTCCCAGCTCTCGTACGCGGAGCGCAGGGCGGTGAGGGGGACGGAGCCGGCCGGGCGCAGGCCGAGCCCGCGCAGGCCCCGGTCGCGGCCCAGGAAGGCGGCCACGCCGGCGTCCGCCGGGGCGGTCAGCAGCGTGTGCGGGTCCGCGAGCTGGGCGATCTCGCCGTGCTCGCGCAGCACCACCACCCGGTCGCCGAGCCGGACCGCCTCCTCGATGTCGTGCGTCACGAACAGCACCGTCTTGCCCAACTCGGCCTGTAGGCGCAGCAGTTCGTCCTGGAGCCCGGCGCGCACCAGCGGGTCGACCGCGCTGAACGGCTCGTCCATCAGCAGCACCGGCGGGTCGGCGGCCAGCGCCCGCGCCACGCCGACCCGCTGCTGCTGGCCGCCGGAGAGCTGGGCCGGGTAGCGGCGGGCCGTCTCCGGCGGCAGGCCGACCAGCTCCAGCAGTTCGGCGGCCCGGGCCCGGGCCCGCTTGCGGTCCCAGCCGAGCAGCCGGGGCACCGTCGCCACGTTGTCGACCACCCGGCGGTGCGGGAACAGGCCCGCCTGCTGGATCACGTACCCGATGCCGCGCCGCAGCCGGGCCGCGGGCAGCGAGGCCACGTCCGTCCCCTCCAGCAGCACCCGCCCGGCGGTCGGCTCCACCATCCGGTTGACCATCCGCAGGATGGTGGTCTTGCCGCAACCCGACGGCCCCACCAGCACGGTGGTCCGGCCCGCCGGGACTTCCAGGTCCAGGCCGCGGACGGCGACCGTGCCGTCGGGGTGGCGCTTGGCGGCGCCCTCGAAACTGATCACGGAAGCGTCCTCGGAGGGTCGGCCGGAACGGCCGGGGCGGCCGGAACGGCGCTGCGGCCGGCCGCTCGGGCCGGCGCAGATATCGAACAACGGTATGAATGTGTCGCCTGTCCGGCTTCCCGCACCGATCTCACTGCAAACCTTGATCCACCGAACGGGTCGGCAGCCCGGCCGCCGCCCACGCCACGAAACCGCCGTCCAGGTCGGTCGCCCGGTGCAGCCCCAGCTCCTGCAGCGAGGCCGCCGCCAGCGAGGACGCGTACCCCTCCGAGCAGACCACGATCCAGCGCACGTCGTGGTCCACCGCCTCCGGGATCCGGTGGCTGCCGGTCGGGTCCAACCGCCACTCCAGCACGTTCCGCTCGATCACCAGCGCCCCCGGGATCTCCCCCTCCCGGGCCCGCTGCGCCGCCGGGCGGATGTCCACCAGCCGCGCGCCGTCCGTGAGTTCGGCCCAGGCCCGGGCCGGGTCCGGCCGGTCCAGGCCGGTCCGGGCCTTCGCCAGCAACTGGTCCACCGTCGTCACCACTGCTCCGCTCCTTCCGTGGAGGTCTTCACCAGGCCGTCGACCCGCAGTTCGTAGTGCGACATCTCGCTCAGCGGCGGCGAGTACGCGTGCAGCGTCACCGCCGGGCCCTGCGCCGTGTTGCGCACGTCGTGGGTGTACTGCGGGCCGAACGCCCGCTCGCTGCCCGACGGCAGCCGGCGCACCGTCAACCCGTGCTCCGGCCCGGCCAGCGCCAGCTCCTCCAGCTCGCCCAGCGCCACCGTGAACGCGCCGCGCGAACCGCCGTGGTCGTGGAAGCCGGTGGACTGCCCCGGCAGCCAGCTGATCAGCCACACCTCGTAGTCCTCCGCCAGCTCCAGGCGCTCGTACCAGCGGTCCTCCGCGGACAGCCGGACCCGGTGCAGCCAGCGCTCGGGCCGCTCGGCCAGGTCGCGGACGATCCGGCGCAGCGCGTTCGGGGACAGCGGGGGGCGGGCGGCCGGGGCGGTGGCGGTCGCGGTGGCGGTCTTGGCGGTGGTGGAGGTGGCGGGGACGGAGGTGGCGGTGGCGGGGGTGGCGGCGAGGTCGATGCTCATGGGGTCCTCCGGGGTGCGCCGGGGCGGCGGCCTTCGCCGGTGGCGCGTGCGGGGAGCACGGACCGGGCGGGCGGCGCGCGGACGGCAGGGGGAAAAGGGCGGGTGACGGGCGGGCGAGGCGTACGCGGCCCTGGTCGACTCACAGGGGGCGCGCGGAGGTCACGCGGAGAGCGTCAACAGCAGGCACACATGTCGCTCGCCTGGCGTCGCAGATCGACGTGCAGGCGGCAGACCAGGAAGGTGCCGGAGTTCATGCCGCCGATGGTTCACGACCCGGCGGCAGCCCGTCAAGTTCCGCCACGCCGCGGATCGCATCGTGGACGCCGCCGTCTCGGTGCGCGGACAGGCCGGCGGCCCGCACTTCGGACAGGCCGGCGGCCCGCGCTCCGGGGAGAGCGCGGGCCGCCGGGGTTCCGGGGGTGGTGCCGTTCCTTCAGTTGTCCTGGCCGGCGTTCTCCTCGGCCTGGGCGGCGGCGCTGTCCGCGGCGTCCACCTTCTGCTGCATCTGCCGGACCTGCGCGTCGTCCGGACCGCTGCCCCCGGACGTGCCGGAGGAGGTCGGGCCGCAGGCCGTCAGCACGGCCGCGCAGGCCAGCGCCAGGGCCGCCAGGGCCGCGCGCGCGGCCGGGCGACGGGTCACTTCCCGGCCGCCGGGGCGTTCTTCGCGCACCACTCGGCCACCGCCGTCAGGTCCGTCTTGCGGGTCTGCAGCGTCGGCAGCAGGCTGCGCCGGAAGGTCAGCCGGTCGTTCAGGTACTTCTCGATCTCGGCGTGGCCCTCCTTGTGGGCGTTGTCCACCCGCTGCTGCAGCCGGGCCACCGAACCGGTCACGGTGGCGTCGCCGTTCAGCCGCTCCAGCGCCTTGTCGATCCGGTCCTGGGTCTTCGGCAGCCGCTTGCAGACCGCCTTCGCCCCGTCCCCCTTCGGCGCCCCGCCCGCCGCCTGCGCGGGCCCCGCAGCCAGGAACGCGCCCGCCAACGCCAGCACTCCGACGGCCGCCGCCGCCCGGTTGATGCGCATGGGTATCCCCTTCCACTCCGAATCCCGGCCGGTTCCCCCGGCCGAGCCCGACGGTAGGGAGCCTTCTTGTGGAAACCCTGTGGAACCCGCCGCGACGGCGGGCGGCGGGGCCGCGGAGGCGGTGGAGTGCCGGTGCGGGCTCCGGAGAGCGGCCGGACGTCCATGGCGCGGCTGTGCGGTTACGAGCGGGCGCGGTGCCACTCCAGTGCCTCGGTGATCAGTTCGCGGCTGCGGGCCCACCCCGGAGCACGGAGGACCACATCGTCGATGATGTCCGTGTAGTCGAAGTAGTCGAGGTAGCAGGAGTCCTGCTCCTCGCCGGGTACCGGTCCGCGTTCGAACGACGTGTGTTTACCCGCTTCGACGTAGATGACGTCGGGGACGGCGACCGGCCCCTGCTCGAAGCTGAAGCGGGTCAGGGAGTTCACCGAGAGCGCGAGCGGCCTCTCGGTCTCCATCACCCTGATGCCCACCGGTGACTTCTCGTTCTCCACGTGCTGCAACAGGAGCGACAGTTGCTCGACCATCATCTCGGGGGCGCCGAAGTTGGCGTAGAGGGCGCTGCTCCGGACGAAGAAGACGGACCTCTGCTTTCCGGCCTTGAACCGATCGGCGCGCATCCTCCGTACCTCGATGGTCCGGTCGGCCAGGTGCTGTTGGCTGGCCGGCAAGGTCCGGCGGGTGATCACCTCGCGATAGCGCCGGCTCTGGAGCACCTCCGGAATGACGGTGGTGTCGATGACGAATTGCTGCTGGGCGCGTTCCTCGAGACTGGTGAGGCGTCTGATCGTGGCAGGAGCAGCCGCGCCCAGTTCGCGACTGGACAGCGAGTCGGCCCACCCCTTCACCGAGGCATCGTGCGCGAGTTGGAGGAACTGTCGGCGTTGTGGCCCGGACCGTACCCCCAGGGCGTCCAGCAGGACGCCGACCACCGCCGGGTTGTCGATCCGCTGCTCGCCGCTCTCGATCCGACTGTAGAGCGACAGGGACATCCGGGGCCTGGCCTTGGTCAAGATTCCCGCCAGTGTCGAGGCACCGCGTGCGGACCTCAGTTTCGCGCCCAGGAGCAGAGCGGGAACCGCCCAGGAACCCGACGGGTCCACGGGTTTCTTCGAGGAGACGGACTCCGACCGTGCCCCGCCGGATCCGGTCGACTCCCCGGTGCCGCCCGGTTTCGTACCCGTCCGGGGCTGCCCGGGGTGACTTTCGACGTTCGCGTGCTCCCGGGTGTGCGTGGTCTGCCCGCCGGGCAGGTGGTCGCCGCCGTCCTGATCGGTCAGTGGTGCGGTCGAGCCGCCGGACGGCATCCCGCAGGACCAGCACTTCTTCCGGGCCTGGAGTTGGCGCAGTGACGCGGAGGTCTCGGTCCCGCAGTACGTGCACATGCAGCGCCAGCGTGCCACGGCGTTCCCCGGGTACGGTTCGAGCGGGATGTAACCGGCCTGGTGGGCCAGATTGTCGGCTCCCGTGGTGTTCACGGGATTCGGCCCACCGCTCGGGGTTTCCCTGACCGGTGGGATCGTCGCCGGAGCCCCGCCAACGGGTACGACCATCAACCCGTGAGGGGTGTTGACCACGGCCTCATCGCGCCGGAGCTGTTTCAGCACGGTGCCGAGCAGGGATTCGAGTGCGCCGTTGGCGGAGTTCCGGTGAGTCGGGCCCTCGCCGTAGCCGGCGGCGCCCGCCGCGCGGGCCCCCCGCTCGCGCTCGCCCTGACCGCCGGTGACCAGCGAGGTGTGCGCCGCCATGACTTCCATGGCCAGACGCTGATTCCCCTTGGACGGCATGGCCCAGAGCCAGCTGACCAGATCGGTTCTCCGACTGATGCCGCAGGCCGTCAGGAAGGACAGCACGCAGTGGGGGTTCATCCGTCGGCGCCCGGTGAGCAGGGCGGCGAACGATTCCGCGGACCAACTGCGCTGCCCCAGGGCGGACAGGTGGGCGAGTTTCTGGAACGACCGCCCCGAGTACCGCTTGGCCACCCGCAACCAGGTGCGGTACTCGTCCAGATCCCACACCTTGTCCAGCGGAACCCAGGATCGTGACGGCGTCCACGAGCGAAGTGCCCTGAGCAGCAGCTCGTCCTCGCTGGACGGGCCGAGTGCCTCGATCTCGCACCGCTCCAGACGCTGGTGCCAGGACCGGACGTCGCCACCGCAGACTTCGACGATCCCCTGCAGGGTGTACCGGCTCGGCAGGTTCCGACCGCTGAACGCCCTTGACAGGGTGGGCACCGAGAGGCCGCACCGCTCGGATATCGCGGCGAGGGTCAGCCCGCTGCGCTGCTTCAAGGACTGGAGATCGCAGGCGAAGCGGCCAACCGGTGTGGTCGGGGACGGCGGCATCATGGAACGACCCACAGCGCTCACCTCCTCTCGCGCAGTGCCGGGGCCGGACCGGCCGGCCCCGGCGGGGAGGGTCAGAATCCGGCGGTGAGCGCTGCGGCCAGCAGAGCGCCGACCCAGAGGACTTCGGCTGCCCTCTCCAAGGGGAGGCCGCTGACCGACAGGACCGTCAACAGCACCTCGACGACCACGAGGATCAGCACTCTCACGCGACGCGTGGTGGCGACGGGGACGGGCAACCGAAACGGGGCCACCCGCACTGCGGGCAGGCTGATGTGCACGATTGTGCTCACTTTCGATCCGGCCGGGACTCCGGGACGCACACGTCCGAGCCCGGGCCGGTCAGTAGACCGGACAAGACCTGATGAGGATTCAGAAGCCGGTGGTAGACGGCCGATCGATCCCTCGGGGCATCACTCTTGCACAGCCATCGAGGTGCGGGGAAATCGGTTCACGCCCTGTCGAGGGGCTCGCAAAAGGGACAAATCACAGGGTTTGAACAATCGCGTTCTGCTGTGCATCGGAGCAGGTCAAGGCCGGTTTTTCTTTCAGCACGAGTACAACGGCGTACTTATGCCTCCATTGAATCCGCACCATCTGCATAGTGGAACCGTGCCGCCCCGCCGCCGTGCGGTGGCCGGCATGACGCTCGTTCTTAGACCGGACACGCGTCATCTCCCCGGAGCCGTGTGGTAGCGGTTCCGGACCTGCCGGTCGGCGGGCTCGAACCCGTCGACCGGCAATCGGTCCTCCCGCGGCCCCGTTCCCACCCTCAGCTGCTCAGCCAGTCCTGCGGGGGCGGAAGTCGGACGGTCGGGGCGTCGGGCAGCAGGAGCGGCAGGCGGACTTCGAAGCGGCCGCCCGGGGTGTCCGGGCGGTCGGTGGCGAGGGCGGTGCCCCGGTGGAGGGCGGCCTGTTGGGCGACCAGGGTCAGGCCGAGGCCGGAGCCCGGGCTGTCGGGGCGGCGGTGGAAGCGGTGGAAGACGGCGGTGCGTTCGGCGGGCGGGACGCCGGGGCCGGTGTCGTCCACGGTCAGCAGGGCGGTGCCGTCCTCGATGCGCAGGCGGACGTCCACCTCGGCGCCGCGACCGGCTCCCCGGCCGTGCACGGCGGCGTTGCCCAGCAGGTTGGCGAGCAGGATGCGCAGGCCCGCGTCCCAGCCGAACACCCGCGCCTCGGGCGGTAGTTCGGTGCGGTAGACGGCGTCCGGGTGGCGTCGGGCGGCCTCCGCGACGGCCGCGTCCACCAGCTCGGCGAGGTCGACCGGGCCGAACGCGGAGACCTCCACCAGATCGCCCCGGGCCAGCGCCGACAGCGCGCTCAGCAGGTCCAGCATCCGGGCGTGGTCCTGCTGCGACTCGGCCAGCACCTCGGCCCGCTCGTCCGCCGCAAGATCCGGGTGCGCGGCCAGCACGTCCAGGTTGGTGCGCAGGCTCATCAGCGGGGTGCGCAGCTCGTGCGAGGCCGCCGAGGAGAACGACCGCGCGGTGTCCAGGGCCTGCGCCGTACGGGCCGCCTGCTCGTCGTACCGCGACAGCAACAGGGCGATGGCGCCGGAGAGTTCGTCCACCTCGGCGGTGCCCGTCCGGGCGTGCGCGAACGCCGCGTGCCCCGTGCTCGGGTCCAGCACGGCCGCCCGGCGGCCCAGTCGGCGCAGCGGCCGGGTGGCCCGCTCGGCGAGCACGAAGGCGACCAGCCCCGAGAGCGGCGCCGCGACCAGCGCCACCAGCAGCACCCGCCGTCGCACCGCCCGCAGCTCGTCCGCCGGCTCCCCGGCCGGGGCCAGCACCCACAGCGTCCCGCTCGTGCTCCCGCCGTCCACCTGAACCGTCAACACCCGCCAGGAGGCGCCGTTCTGACGGATCGTCACCGCACCGTCGCCCGGCGTTCCCGGGAACAGCAGCGGGTCGTCCGGCTGCGGGCCCGCCGCGAGCAGCACCGTGCCGTCGGCCGCGGACAGCCGGACGCCCGCGTCCAGCGCCGCGTTCACCAGCTTGCGCTGCTGGTTCTGCTCGACCTTCGACCGGCCCCGGCTGTCCGCCGCGAGCAGCGCCCGGGCGTTCGGCAGCACGGCCGCGGCCCGGGTGTTCAACTGCGCGTCCTGGCGCCGGTGCAGGTCCGCGCCGACCAGCGGCAGCAGTAGCAGCCCGGCCGCCGCCACCAGCAGCGGCACCAGCGCCGCCGCGCCGATCGCGATCCTGGTCGACAGCTTCACCGGCCCGCCCCGCCCTCGCCCGGAGCCCGCAGCACGAACCCCACCCCGCGCACCGTGTGCACCGTCCGGGGACGGCCGCCGGCCTCCAACTTCCGCCGCAGGTACGAGACGAAGGTGTCCACGGCGTCGCTGCGCACCTCGAAGTCGTAGCCCCACACCCGGTCCAGCAGCACCTCCCGGGACAGCACGATGCCCGCGTTCCGGGCCAGTTGGGCGAGCAGCTCGAACTCGCGCCTGGTCAGCCGGAGTTCGTCCTCCTCCCAGAACGCCTGCCGGGTCTCCGGGTGCACCCGCAGCGGACCGACCCGGATCAGGTCCGAGGGCTGCGGCGGGCGGCGGCGCAACAGCGCGTGCAGCCGCAGCACCAGCTCCTCCAAGGCGAACGGCTTCACCAGGTAGTCGTCCGCGCCCGCCTGTAGCCCGGCGACCCGGTCCGCGAGCTCGTCCAGCGCGGAGAGCATCAGCACCGGGGTGTCGTCCGCCCGGGCCCGCAGCGTCCGGCACACCTCCGTCCCCGACACCCCCGGCATCCCGACGTCCAGCACCAGGACGTCCGGCGGTTCCACCCCGACCGCGGCCAGCGCCTGCGCCCCGTCCGCGGCCACCGAGACCCGGAACCCGCTCAGCCGCAGCCCGCGCTCCAGACTCCGCCGGATCGCCGCGTCGTCGTCCACCACCAGCACCCGCCCGGCCGACCCGCTCACCCGCCACACCTCCGCCCGACCCGCCCCTTGCGGGGGCACGACTCTCGCACAGGGTGATGAGCGGGGGTGGGGCGGGGGTTCCGGCGGTGGGGTGGGGCGGGGTGGGGTGGTGTCGGGAGGAGAAGGAGCGGGTGGGTGGGTGGCGGGGTGGGTGATGAGCGGGGGTGGGGCGGGGGTTCCGGCGGTGGGTGGGGTGGGGTGGGGTGGTGTCGGGAGGAGAAGGAGCGGGTGGGTGGGCGGCGGGGCGGGGGCTACGGCTCGTCGTGCCAGGAGAAGGCGGTGATCCGCCAGCCGTCCGGGGTGCGGGCGAACTGGAAGGTCTTGGTGCCGGTGCCCTCGTACGGTTCGCCGTCGAGGAGGCCGGACTTGCGGTAGGTGCCGATCCGGCAGGCCACCCCGTCGGCGATCTCGGTGCGCTCGCCGGTCTCCCACTCGTGGAAGTCGGTCAACCGGCCGCCGGAGAGCAGCAGTTCGCGCGGGGCGATGAACTCCTCGACGCCGTACGCGGCGTAGCGGGGCGAGGTCACCACGATCACGCCGCCGGGCAGCATCAGCCGCCGGAGCCGCCCGACGTCGGCCGGGCCGCCGTGCCGGTTGTCGAAGGCGCCGAAGAACTCGGCGGTGAGGCCATCGAGTTCGGCCTTGGCGAGGGTGTCGGCCTCGGTGCGGGTGTCGGTCTCGGGCATGGGGCGAACGGTACCGCGCGCGGGCGGGGTGGCGACAGGAGGAAACGGGCTTGCAGGTCCTTACCCGGACGCCGACAATCCCGGACATGACATCTGTGATCAAGCACGTGACCGTCGACAGCCTCGACCCCTACCGCCTCGCCTCGTTCTGGTCCGAGGTGCTCGGCCAGCCGCTGCACGAGGAGGACTTCCCCGGGGACCCGCAGGCGCTGATCGAGGCCGCGGGGCTGCTGTTCGTGACCGTGCCGGAGAAGAAGGCGGGCAAGAACCGGATCCACTTCGACCTCCAGCCGCAGGAGCGCACCCGGGACGAGGAGGTCGAGCGGCTGGTCGGCCTGGGCGCGGTGCTGGTGGACGACCAGCGGCGCGCGGACGGCACCGGTTGGGCGGTGCTGGCGGACATCGAGGGCAACGAGTTCTGCGTGGAGCGGAGCAAGGCCGAGCGCGCGGCCTGAGCCGCCGAGGGCCCGCCGGGGCCGCCCGCGAACGGGGTGAATCCTTTCCGGCGGCCCGCGCCTCTTATGGGCATCACGCCGGACGGTGCCCGAGGGCACCGGACGGCACGCAACAGCCCGGAGGAGAGAACCATGGTGGTCGCCGTTCTGGTCGGCGCGGGTGCGGTACTGCTCTGCACCTGCGTGCTGGTGCTCAAGCGGAAGCGGGGGAGCCGTGGTTGAGACCGCCTGGCCCGGCGAGGAGGTGATCCTGGCGGCGCGCGGCGGCGACCGCGACTCGCTGGCCGTGCTGGTCGCCGGGGCGCACCCGAACGTCCGCCGGTTCGCGCACTCGCTGTGCGCCAGCCCGGAGGACGCGGAGGACGCCGCGCAGGAGGCGCTGATCGTGCTGTACCGGCGGATCGGCATGCTGCGGGCCAGCGGCGCGCTCGCGTCTTGGTTGTTCCGGATCGTCCGCAACGAGTGCCTGCGCCGGATTCGGGCGCCGCGCCCGGTCGCCGCCGAACCGCCCGGCGGGACGGCGGACTCGGCGGACTCGGCGGAGCAGGAGGCGCTGCGGCGGCTCGACACCGAGCGGGTCGCCGCCGCGATCGCCGCGCTGCCCGCCGACCAGCGCCGGGTGCTGATCATGCGCGACCTGCAGGGGCTCGGCGGGCGGGCCGTCGCCGACGCGCTCGGGCTGAGCACGGCCGCGATGAAGTCCCGCCTGCACCGGGCCCGGGCGGCCGTCCGGGCCGACCTCGCCGACCTCTCGGGCGCCGTGCGGTGACCGGGCGGCGTGCGGTGGCCGAACGGTGGGCGCCGATCGGGGAACCGACGGAGCCGGGGGAGCGGACGGAGCCCGGGGCGGCCGGGCGGTCCGACTTCGCGAGCGCCTCGCTGCCGCGCCACCTGCTGCGCGGCGCGCTCGGATTCGGGACGATCGCGGCGGGCCTCGGCCTGCTGCCGGTGCTCGGGGCGGCGGTGCTGCTGCTGGTTCCGGTCGGGCTGCTCGCCCTGCGCGGCTGCCCGATGTGCTGGACGATCGGGCTGGTCCAGACCGTCTCCCGGGGCCGGCTGCGGCGCGAGTGCGCGGACGGCCGGTGCAGCATCGCGGCCCGCCCCAAGGAGCGGTAGCGGGCCGATCATCGGATGAGCGCAGGGATGCGCCGGGTGGGGGAACGGCCGCCGGTTCTGCGCCGCCCGACCGGGACGGTCCACCAGACTCGTCCCGTCGGGCGGCCGGTTCGAACGGACCCGTTCCGGACGGCCCGCACCGGACGGACCCGCACCCCGCGGCCCGGTGCGCCCGGACGTCCGACGTGCAACCCCTGACGTACGCGTCCGACGTGCGCGCCGGACGTTCGCACCCGAGGAGGACCCGCCATGAGTTCCGCCGTGAGCCCCGCCGCCGCGCAACGCCTCCCGGCCGGACCGCTCGCCGGGCTGCTCGAACGGGTCCCCCTCCCCGCGCTCCACCCGCACGCCGACGCGCTCCGCGAGGAGGCCGAGCACTGGCTGTCCGGCACCGGCCTGCTCGACCGCGAGGGCGTCGAACGGCTGCTGGAACAGGGCCACTTGGAGCTGGCCGCGCGCTGCTGGGGCGACCTCCCGCTCGGGCCCGCGCTGCGGGCCGGCATCCAGTGGCTGCTGCTCGGCTGGATCCTCGACGACCAGTTCGACCGGCACTGGCTCGGCGACCCGTCCGACGAGGCCGACCGCACCGTCCGCGAACTCACCGCGCCGCTCGGCCCGGAGCTCGTCCCCGGCACCGTCCCGCCCGTCCCCGCGACCGCCCTGGCCCGGGCGTTCCGCACCCTCTGGCAGGACAGCATCGCCCTCGCCGGACCGTCCTGGCGGGCCCGCCAGACCGCCGACTTCCGCAGCTACCTGGAGAGTTCGCTCGACTTCCTGCGCCTGCGCGGCGCCACCCCCACCGTCCCGCAGTACCTCTCCCGCCGCGACCAAGACGGCGCCGTCCGCTGCGCCACCGGCGCGGTCGAGCTCGCGCACCGCCTCGACCTGTCCGAGCAGTTCCACCGCCACCCCCAACTCGTCGACCTGCGCGCCAGGTTCGACCACCTGATCGGTTGGGCCAACGACCTGTGCTCCTACCGGGTCGAGAACGCCGCCGGGCACGGCAACAACCTGCTGAGCGCCCTGGAGGTGCACGAGCGGCTGCCCCGGGACACCGCCGCCGCCCGGGTCGCCGCCCTCTGCGAGGCCGAACTCACCACCCTGGAGTTCCTCGCCGAGGGCATCGCCCGCGGCTCCCACTGGCCGCCGCAGGTGCGCTGCTACGTCCGGGCGCTGGTCCGCTTCGCGCACGCCCTGCTGCACTGGACGGCCACCACCGCCCGCTACCGCCCGCAGCCC
This sequence comes from Kitasatospora sp. NA04385, assembly GCF_013364235.1. Lineage (NCBI taxonomy): Bacteria > Bacillati > Actinomycetota > Actinomycetes > Kitasatosporales > Streptomycetaceae > Kitasatospora > Kitasatospora sp. NA04385. The sequence continues at coordinate 6,646,384 of NZ_CP054919.1, forward strand.
GTCCCGCCGCCCCGGGGCCGCGGCTAGGCCGCCGAGGGGCCGCGCTCGGGCCGTCGAGGGGCCGCGTTCAGGCCGTCGAGGGGCGCCGGAGGGGCGCGGCGGGCGGGTGGCCGGAACCGTGCGGTGCGGGGAGCGCGTCATCAGGGGGGAACGGGCGCGCGGTGTCGCCCGGTGCGCCGCAGGGCAGGAGAACGTCATGCCCATCCTCAGCTGGATCGTCCTCGGGCTCCTCTCCGGGGCCATCGCCAAGCTCCTGCTGCCCGGGAAGGACCCGGGCGGCCTGATCGTCACCACGCTGATCGGCATCGCCGGGTCCTTCATCGGCGGCTGGCTGTCCTCGAAGTTCCTGCACAAGTCCGTGAACGTGGGCTTCTTCGACCTGCCGACCTGGATATCCGCCATCGCCGGCGCGCTCGTCCTGCTCATCGCCTACCGACTGGTCTTCGGCAAGTCCCGCGACTGACCGGGCCGTCGGGGGGGGGGAACCCGGTGGCCCAGCCCGGCCCGGCCCGGGCCCCCGCCACCGCGCTCACCGCGGCGGCAGGGGCTCCTGCGCGTCCAGCCAGCGGGCGGGGACGGCGCCGAGGCCGGTCCGGGCGGCGACCACACCGCCCGCGACGGCGCAGGTGGTGTCCATGTCGCCCCAGCCGGCCAGGGTCTGCCACAGCGCCTCGGTGAGGTCGTCCAGGTGCCCGGCGGCGGACCACAGCGCGAACGGCACGGTGTCCTGCGCGGAGACCTCGAAGCCGGAGCCGAGCACCGTCGCGGCGTGCCGCACGCCCGTCCCCGCGGGGAAGCGGGCCGCGATCCGCAGCCCCGAGCGGACGTCGCTCTCCGGGAGCAGGCCCGCGACCTCCGCCAGGAACTCCGCCCGCCCCGGCGCGGCCGCCCCGCGCGAGCGCACCGCCAGCGCCGCGGCCAGCGCCACCGCCTGCGCGCCGACCGCCGCCTCCGGGTGCGCGTGGGTGGCCCGGGCGGAGCGCGCGGCCTGCTCGGCGACGACCGCCAGGTCGTCCGCGAACCACGCGCCGAGCGGGGCGACCCGCATCGCCGCGCCGTTGCCGTGCGAACCCTGCCCGCCGAACAGCTCGGAGGTGACCGCGACGTGGTCCGCCCCGTCCTGCACCGCCCGCAGCACCCGGTGCATCGACGGCCCGTACTTGCGGTGCGGGACGGCCGTGTACTCGGCCGCGAACTCCCGGGCCAGCGCCGCCGGTTCGACCTCGCCGCGGTCGCGCAGGTGCCGGGTCAGGACCAGCGCCATCGCGGTGTCGTCCGTCCAGTGCCAGGGCGCCGGGCGGACGATCCGGGCCGCCGGCTCCGCCGCCGCCAGGTCCACCGGCGGGTGGAACCAGCGGTCGCCGAACGCGTCGCCCAGGGCCAGCCCCCGCAGGCTGTCGACGGCGGGCGGCGGGACGGACCGGAAGACGGACACCGGAGCTCCAAGGACGGGAGGCGGACTGGTCGGAGCGATTGTTCCGGTCGGGGACGAACCTCCGCCAGCCGATTTCCCGGCCCCGCGCGCCCGACCGGTACCAAAGGCCGATCCGCGGTCACCCGTCGGACGGGGTTCGCTCGATCGTGGGCGGTTCGTGCTGCCGAACCGTCCCCGCGGGTCCAAGGTGGGACCAGGACGCACTCGGAAGACCGCGTCCCGCTCGTCGCTCCGGGTCCGGGCCGGTGCCCGCGCCCCGACGGACGCCGTCCGCCGGGCACGCGCCCCCGGACCCGCCGCGACGCGCCGAGCGGCAGGCCACCTCGCAGGGAGACGAACCGATCTTCTAGGCTCGCTCATCGGTCCCCTGCCATGGTGCCCGTCCGCGCCGAGGAGTGGAGACCGACGTCCCCGGGCTCCGGGCCGAGCCGGAGCCGCGGACCGAGCGAGGAGGACGCAGTGTTGCCCAACCCCAGGACGCACCATACGTCGCGACCGGGCCCGACGCCGCGCAGGACCCCCCGGCCGCTCGCCCCGCCGATACCACCGGGCGCCCCGCGGCCCGCCGGAGGTGAACGGTGAGTCCCCATACGGTGGCCCCCGAGCCGCACCCCGCCGGAACACCCGCCGGAGCACCCGTCGCAGCGCCGGCCGGCACGGACGCCGCCGACGCCCCCGACAGCACTGAACCGCCTTCCACCGCAACGGCGGTGACCCCCACCGCCGCCCTGCCCGGCCTCCCGCGCACCCTCACCACGCGGGCCCGCACCCTCGCCGCGGCCGTCCGCAAGCGCTGCGCCGACCTCGCCGGGATCGAGTCCCCCTCCGGCGACGCCGCCCGGCTCGACTCCCTCGCCGAGGAACTCGCCGCCGGCTACGCCGCCACCGGGGCCACCGCCGTCCGGCAGCACTGCGACCACGGCGACCACCTCGTCCTGGACTGGCCGGGCCAGCAGGAGGACCTCCCGCACCTGCTGGTGGTCGGCCACCACGACACCGTGTGGCCCGTCGGCACCCTCGCCGACTGGCCCGTCGAGGAGCGCGACGGACGGCTCACCGGCCCCGGCGTCCTCGACATGAAGGGCGGACTCGCCCTGCTGGAAGGCGCGTTCGCGCTCCTGGCCGACCTCGGGCAGCGCCCGCACCGGCCGGTCCGGATGGTGATCGTCTCGGACGAGGAGATCGGCAGCCCCGACGGCCGCCGCCAGGTCGAACGGCACTTGCGCGGCGCCGCCGCCGTCCTCGGACTCGAACCGGGCCACCCCGACGGCCGTCTGAAGACCGCCCGCCGCGGCTCCACCCGGGTCCGGCTCACCGTCACCGGGCGCGAGGCCCACGCCGGCCTCGACGCCGCCGAGGGGCTCTCCGCGATCGACGAACTCGTCGACCAGCTGATCGCCGTCCGCGGCCTCGCCCGCCAGCCCGGCACCGAACTCAACACCGGGCGGATCGGCGGCGGCACCCGCGCCAACGTCATCGCCGGCCACGCCGAAGCCGAACTCGGACTGCGCTTCGCCACCACCGAGGCCCAGCGCCGCACCCTCGACACGCTCGCCCACCTCACCCCCAACCGGCCCGGCGCCGACGTCCGCACCGAGGTGCTCTCCAGCCGCCCCGCCTGGCCCGAACGCACCGGCAACCCGCTGCTGCGCCACGTCCGCTCGCTGGCCGCCGCCCTCGGCCAGCACCTCGACGGCGCACCCGCCGGCGGGGCGGGCGACACCAACCTGGCCGGCGCGAGGGGGCTGCCGACCCTGGACGGCCTCGGCGCGGTCGGCGCCGGACCGCACGCCCGCCACGAACACCTCCGGATCGACCAACTGGGGCCGCGCATCGCCCTGCTGGCCGCGATGCTGGCGGTGCCGCTGCCGCGCCTGCGCTGAGCCCCCGAGGGGCTCGGGGAACGGCGGGGCCGTGCCGCCGGTGGTGCCTGCCCGGCTGCCGCCCGTTCCCCGAGCCCCTGATCACTGCTGTCCGTGACCTCCTTGCCACCGCCCGGCCGCTGTGTACAGAATGGAACCGACCGAACGGTCAGTCGGGAGGTGGGTCGTGGAGGCGCAGTTCGAAGCGGTGATCGCCGCGGACGCGCGGGTGGAGCCGCGGGACCGGATGCCGGACGCGTACCGGGCGACGCTGGTGCGGCAGATCGCGCAGCACGCCCACTCGGAGATCATCGGCATGCAGCCGGAGGGCAACTGGCTGACCCGGGCCCCCTCGCTGCGGCGCAAGGCGATCCTGCTGGCCAAGGCCCAGGACGAGGCCGGGCACGGGCTGTACCTGTACGCGGCGGCCGAGACGCTCGGGGCCGACCGGGCCGAGCTGACCGAGAAGCTGATCGACGGCCGGCAGAAGTACTCCTCGATCTTCAACTACCCGACGCTGACCTTCGCCGACGTCGGCGTGATCGGCTGGCTGGTGGACGGCGCGGCGATCTGCAACCAGGTGCCGCTGTGCCGGTGCAGCTACGGGCCGTACGCCCGGGCGATGGTGCGGATCTGCAAGGAGGAGTCGTTCCACCAGCGGCAGGGCTACGAACTGCTGATGACGCTGATGGCCGGGACGGCCGCCCAGCGCGCCATGGTGCAGGACGCGGTGGACCGCTGGTGGTGGCCGTCGCTGATGATGTTCGGCCCGCCGGACGGCGCCTCGCCCAACAGCGAGCGCTCGATGGCCTGGCGGATCAAGCGGCACAGCAACGACGAACTGCGCCGTCGCTTCGTCGACATGACCGTCCCGCAGGCCGAGCACCTGGGCGTGACGCTGCCCGACCCGGACCTCGCCTGGAACGAGGAGCGCGGCGGCTGGGACTTCGGCGAGCCCGACTGGTCCGAGCTGCAGCAGGTGATCAAGGGCGACGGGCCGTGCAACGCGCAGCGGATCGAGCGGCGCCGGACGGCCCACGAGGACGGCGCCTGGGTGCGCGAGGCGGCCTCGGCGTACGCGGCCAAGCGGGCCGCACGGGAAGGGAGTTCGGGATGAGCAGGGAACGGGCCTCCTGGCCGCTGTACGAGGTGTTCGTCCGGCCCCGGCGCGGGCTGAACCACGTGCACGTCGGATCGCTGCACGCGGCGGACGACCGGATGGCGCTGCTCGCGGCGCGCGACCTGTACACCCGGCGCAACGAGGGGGTGAGCCTGTGGGTGGTGCGTTCGGACGCGATCACCGCGTCCAGCCCGGACGAACAGGACCCGTTCTTCGCGCCGAGCGGCGACAAGGTCTACCGGCACCCGACGTTCTACCCGATCCCCGAGGACGTCCCGCACATCTGACCGGCGGTCAGCAACCGAGCAGGGAAGGCGACATGAGCGACGACCACGTGTACCTCTCGCTGGCCGGGGCGGGCGGGGGGCCGGACGGCGAGGCCCGCTGGGCGTACGGCACGGGGTTCGCCGACCCGCTGCTGGGGGTGGACGCCGCGCCGCCGGCCGGCGTCGACCCGGCCGAACTCGCCGCGTACTGCCTGATGCTGGGCGACGACGCGCTGGTGCTCTCCCAGCGGCTGATCCAGTGGATCACCCGGGCGCCCGAGCTGGAGGAGGAGGTGGCGCTCGCCAACCTCGGCCTCGACCTGCTCGGCCAGGCCCGCCGCCTGCTCACCCGGGCCGGGCAGCTCGACGGCAGCGGCCGCAGCGAGGACGAACTCGCCTACTGGCGGCCGGAGTCCGAGTTCCGCAACGTGCGGCTGGTGGAGCTGGAGAACGGCGACTTCGCGCAGTGCGTGGTGCGGCTGCTGCTGTTCGCCACCGCCCGCGAGGAGCTGTACCGGCGGCTGGCCGACCACGCCGACCCGGTGCTGTCGGCCGTCGCGGCGCTCGGCGTCAAGGAGTTGGCCTACCACCGGGAGTACGCGGCCGCCTGGACGGTGCGGCTCGGCGACGGCACCGGGGAGTCGCACCGGCGGATGCGGGCCGCCCTGGACGCGCTCTGGCCCTGGCTGGAGGAGCTGTTCACCCCGCACGAGGTCGAACTCCGGCTCGGCGTCGACCCGGCGGAGCTGCGCGCCCCCGTACTCGCCCGGCTGGCCGGGGTGCTGGCGGAGGCGACGCTGCCCGTCCCCGAGACCCCGGGCCGGGCGTACGTGGACGGTCGGGCCGGGCGGCACGGGGTGCACACCGAGGCGATGGGGCCGCTGCTCGCCGAACTGCAGGTGCTGGCCCGGGCGCACCCGGGGGCGACGTGGTGAGCACCCTGCTGGAGCGCGCCCGGGAGGCCGCCGCCGCCGTGCCCGACCCCGAACTGCCCATGCTCACCCTGGCGGACCTCGGCGTGCTGGCCGGGGTCGAGGAGGCGGACGGCACCGTCACCGCCTGGCTGACGCCCACCTACTCGGGCTGCCCGGCCGTCGCCGAGATGGCCGCCGACGTGGCCCGGCGGCTGCGCGCCGCCGGGTGCGCGCAGGTCGAGGTGCGGCTGCGGATCGACCCGCCGTGGTCCAGCGACCGGATCAGCGCCGAGGGCCGCCGCAAGCTCGCCGAAGCGGGCATCGCGCCCCCGGTGCCCGGCGGACTGCTGCAACTCGGCTCCACCCGGCGGGCGGTGGCCTGCCCGCAGTGCGGGTCCGCGGACACCGAGGAGCTGTCCCGGTTCGGCTCCACCGCCTGCAAGTCGCTGTGGCGGTGCCGCAGTTGCCGGGAACCCTTCGACCGGATCAAGGAGATCTGATGGCCGTCCGCCGCCCGCGGTTCCACCCGCTGCCGATCGGCTCGCTGGAGCGGCTCTGCGAGGACGCCGTCGCGGTCACCTTCGACGTCCCCGCCGAACTGGCCGCCGAGTTCGCCTTCCGCCCCGGCCAGAGCCTCACCCTGCGCCGGCTCGTCGACGGCGCCGACGAGCGCCGCTCCTACTCGCTCTGCTCCCCGGTCGGCGGCCCGCTGCGGATCGCCGTCCGCGAGGTGCCCGGCGGCCTGTTCTCGCACTGGCTGGTGAGCGGGGCGAAGACCGGCGAGGTCGTCGAAGTCCTGCCCCCCGCCGGGGCGTTCGCCGCCGACCCGGCGCAGCCCGGCGAGCACGTGCTGATCGCGGCCGGCTCCGGCATCACCCCGATGCTCTCCATCGCCGCCTCCGTGCTGGCCGGGCACCCCGACTCCAGGGTCACCCTGCTGTACGGCAACCGGCGCAGCGACACGGTGATGTTCGCCGACGAGCTCGCCGACCTCAAGGACCGCCACCTGGAACGCTTCCAGCTCGTCCACGTGCTCTCCCGGGAGAGCCGCGACGCCGAACTGCTCAGCGGCCGCCTCGACCCCGAACGGCTCACCGCCCTGCTCGGCGCCCTGGTGGACGTCCCCGCGGTCGACCACTGGTGGCTGTGCGGGCCGTACGGGATGGTCACCGGGACGAAGCAGCTGCTGGCCGAACTCGGCGTCCCCGCCGGGCGGGTGCACCAGGAGCTGTTCCACGCCGAGGACGAGCGCCCCGAGGAGCGGCACCCCGAGCCCGCGCCGGACGCCGCCGCCAGCGAGGTCACCCTCGTCCTCGACGGCCGCTCCAGCACGCTCGCGCTGCCCCGCGACCGCTCCGTCCTGGACGGCGCCCAACGCGCCCGCCCCGACCTGCCGTTCGCCTGCAAGGGCGGCGTCTGCGGCACCTGCCGCGCCCTGGTGTGCGAGGGCGAGGTCGAGATGCGGCGCAACTTCGCCCTGGAGGAGGCCGAGTTGGCCGCCGGGTACGTCCTCACCTGCCAGGCCCGGCCGGTCTCCGACCGGGTCACCGTCGACTACGACCGCTGAGCGGGCTCAGCTCCGGGCGGCCACCGCGTCGACCAGGGCGGCCAGTTCGGCGGGCCGGGTGAACATCGGCCAGTGGCCGGAGTCCAGGTCCACGTACTCGACCCGCTCCATCCGGGACACCTCCGGGGCCGCGCCCTGCGCGATCCACTCCCGCACCTGCTCCGGCGCGGCCTCGGCGCACAGCATCGTCACCGGCACGCCGTAGCGCCGCTCGTCCGACAGCCGGACCGGCGCCTGCGCGACCCCCGCCGGGACGGGGACGGCCTCCGCCTCGAACCGGGCCCGCAGGCCCGCGTCCAGGTCCGAGCTGGTCGACCCCGCGAAGGGCTCCCAGCCCGGGAACGGCACCACCCCGTCCCGCGCCGGGAACAGGTCCGCGTACGGGTGCCCGTCCCCGTGCGGGAAGCCGTCCACCAGCACCAGCCCCGCGACCTCGCCCGGCCGGGCGTCCACCGCCATCCACCCCAGCGAACAGGCCGCCGAGTGCGCCACCACCAGCGGCTTCCCCGCCGCCGCGTCCACCGCGGCGAGCACCGTCGCGAGCTGCTCCGCCAGCGTCGCGTCCGCCCGCCCGTCCCCCTGCCCGGGCAGGGTCAGCGGCACCGGGCGGTGGCCGCGGGCGACCAGGGCGGGCACGACCGCGTCCCAGGCGGTGGTGCCGTTCAGCCAGAGGCCGCCGATCAACAGGACGTCCATGGGAGTCCCCTCCGTTCAACGTTCGAGCAGGTCACTGACCATGCTAGGAAGGGTTCCGGACGATCTGCTTCCTGAATGCGGGGCCTCTTCCACGAGGAGCACCACCAGGGGCTCGGGGAACGGCGAGTCGATGCCGCTGGTGGCCGGAGCCCATCGGAGGTTCGTGCTGCTGCGTGTAGTAACAAGAACCGAAAGCAGATGCGCGCGACGGCAGTGCACCGCCCGCAGCCACGGGCTCGCCGTTCCCCGAGCCCCTGGTTTCGCTTCCCGCCGTTCTTGCCGAGCCCCTGGTGCGTTTCCCCGCGCCCCGTCCCTAGGGTGTCGGGTGTGGCGAACACGGAGATCAGCCCCACCGCCCGGGCGCTGCGCGCGCTGGAGGTGCTGCGGGAGCGGCCCGGGACGACGTCGGAGCAGTTGGCGGAGCGGCTCGGGGTGAGCGACCGGGCGGCGCGGCGGTACGTGGCGATCCTGCGCGAGGCCGGGGTGCCGGTGGAGTCGGAGCGCGGGCCGTACGGGGGCTACCGGCTGGGGCGGGGCGCGCGGCTGTCGCCGGTCTCGTTCACCCAGGAGGAGGCGCTCGGGCTGGTGATGGCGGTGCTGGACGGGCGGCCGGCGGCCGCCGACCCGGGGGACCCGGTGGGGGCGGCGCTGGGGAAGGTGGTCCGGGCGCTGCCCGAGGCGATCGGGCGGCAGGCCGCCGCGCTGCGGGCGCACGCCGCGGCCGCGCCCGACCCGTACCCCGCGCACCCGGACCCGGCGGTGGTCAGCACGCTGGTCGAGGCGATCGCGGCGCGGCGGCGGGCGGTGGTGGACTACCGCAGCGGCGGCGGGAGCGAGTGGCGGGCGGAGGTCGACCCGTGGGCGGTGGTGGTGCGCCGGGGCCGCTGGTACCTGCTCTGCCACTCGCACCGTGCGGACGCCGTGCGGACCTACCGGATCGACCGGGTCCGGGCCGCCGAGCGCTCCGGCACGCCGTTCGACCCGCCGGAGGGGCTGGACCCGGTCGCCGCGCTGGAGCACCACCTCGGCACCGGCTGGGCGTTCCGCACCCGGGTGCTGTTCGAGGCCCCGTTCGAGCAGGTCGCCCCCTGGGTCGGCCCGACCATGGGCCGGCTCGAACCGGCGGGCGGGCACTGCCTGTTGGAGGGCAGCACCCGCAACCCGGCGATGTACGCGGGGGAGTGGCTGGCGGCCGTCCCGTTCCCGTTCAAGGTCCTGGAGGGGCCCGAACTGCGGGCGGCGGTGGCCGCGTTGGCGTCCCGGCTCGCGGCGGCGGCGGAGGAGTGAGGCCCGGACGGCGGCGGGCGGGGCTCAGACGGTGACGGACCGGGCCGGGGCGCCCAGGAGGCGGACCACCTCGTTGACGGCCGCGCGGCCCGCGCGGTTGGCGCCGACGGTGGAGGCGGACGGGCCGTAGCCGAGCAGGTGGATCCGGGGGTCGTCGGCGACCCGGGTGCCGTCCATCCGGATGCCGCCGCCCGCGGTGCGCAGGCCGAGCGGGGCGAGGTGGGTGAGCTCGGCCCGGAAACCGGTGGCCCAGATGATCGCGTCGACGGGCAACTCCTCGTCGCCCCAGGCGACTCCGTGCTCGGTGAGCCGGTCGAACATCGGGCGGCGGTGCAGCACGCCCAGCTCCTCGGCACGGCGGTAGGCCACGCTCGGGCCCAGGCCCGTCACCGAGACGACGCTGCGCACCGGCAGCCCGGCCCGCACCCGCTCCTCCACCCTGGCGACCACCTCACGGCCGAACTCCTCGGTGAACGGCCCCCGGTGGACCACCGGCGGGGTGCGGGTCACCCAGACCGTCCCGGCGACCGCGCCGAGTTCGGAGAGCACCTGGACCGCCGAGGCGCCGCCGCCCACCACGACCACCCGCTGCCCGGCGAACCCGTCCGGGCCCCGGTAGTCGGCGTAGTGCAGCTGCCGCCCGGCGAAGCGGCCCGGGTAGCGGGGGAGGAAGGGCCGGGTCCAGGTGCCGGTGGCGTTCAGCAGGGCGCGGGCGGCCCAGCGGCCGGCGTCGGTCTCCACCAGCAGCCGCCCGTCCGGCCCGCCGTCGGCCCGCCCGTCCGGGCGCTCGCGCACCGCGAGCACCTTCACCGGGCGCAGCACCGGCAGCGCGTGCTTCGCCTCGTACGCGGCGAAGTAGCCGGGGACGGCGACCCGGGCCGCGGTGGCCGGGTCGGTGGCGGGGAGCTCGAAGTCCGGCAGGTCGTGGAAGCCGTGCACGGTCGCCATGGTGAGCGAGGGGGAGCGGTGCGCCCAGGCGCCGCCGGGGGCGTCGTCCGCGTCCAGCACCACGAAGCCGGTGTGCGGGGCGAAGCCGCGGCGGCGCAGGTGGTAGGCGGCGGACAGCCCGGCCTGGCCCGCGCCGATCACCAGCACGTCCACCTCGCGGACGGCGCCCGCCGGTGCGCCCGCCGGTGCGTCCACTTCGGTGGTGGTGGCGGCGCCGCCGGGCTCGGTCATTGCACGCTCAACAGTCACACCGGTGAAACACCGGGCCGCGGGCGGGTGTTCCCCGGCAGCAGCGCGCAGGCGGCGGCGGCCAGCCGGGCCGGGCCGTCCGGGCACAGGGCCAGGAACAGCCGGGGCTCGGTCAGCTCCAGCTCGATCAGCGCGGGCGAGCCGTCCGCCAGCCGGACCAGGTCGACCCGGGCGTACAGCAGCTCGCCCGGCTCCGCCGATGCCGCCAGCACCCGTGCGGCGAGCGCCAGTTGGTCGGCGTCCGGCTCGCGGGCGACGTCCTCGAAGCCGCCGCCCAGCATCGGGCCGCGGCGCACCGCGTGGCTGAACTCCCCGCCCAGGTACAGCAGCGAGGTCTCGCCCTCCTCCTCCACCATCGGCAGGTACGGCTGCACCATCGCCGTCCGCCCGGCCCCCGTCAGCGCGGCGACCTGCGCCAGCGCCTCGGCCCGGTCGGCGGTGCGGACGGTGTCCCGCGCGCCGGAGGAGACGGTCGGCTTCACCACCAGCTCCGGCCAGTCGACCGCCGCGACCGCGTCCGCCGGGTCGCCCGGGGCCACCCAGAGCGTCGGCACGACTGGCAGCCCGGCCTCGGCCAGCCCGCGCAGGTAGGTCTTGTCGGTGTTGCGCTCCAGCACCCGGGCCGGGTTCGCCAGCCTGGTCAGCGCGGAGACGCGGCGCGTCCAGGTGAGGAACTCCTCGTGGTACAGGATGTAGTCCCAGACGCTGCGCACCAGCACCAGGTCGTACCGCGCCCAGTCCGCCGCCGGGTCGTTCCAGTGCACCGCCTCCGCGTCCACCCCGAGCCGGGCGAAGGCCGCCAGCACCGGCAGCTCCTCGACGTCCTCCACCCCGCGGCAGGTGGCGTACGCGACCCGCGCGGGTCGGCGGACGGGCGGGTGCGCGGCGGTGCTCACGGGGGCTCCTGGCATCGGGGGCGGGCGGTGCGCACCGAGCGTCCACCTGGCCCCTGAGCAGTGTCAATCGGTATTTCGTACCGACGGACGAAATGACCACCGGGTGTTCGCGCGGCCCCGGAACGTGATCGTCCGGGAGCGGTCGCACCGGCGCGGCGGCGAGTGGTTAGGGTACGTGGGACCTCGGGACCGCCCCGCCCGCCCCGCCCCGCCCCGCCCCGCTCCGCCCGTCCCGCCCCGCCCCCGCTCCCCCCGCTCCGCCCCGTCCCGCCCCGTCCCGCCCCGGAGAACCGCGCCCCATGCCACCCCCGCCCCCGGCGGTCCGCCGCCACCGCCTGGCCCTGCAACTCTGCTTCGCGATACCCGGCCTGTCGCTCGCCACCTGGGTGACCCGCACCCCCGACGTCCGCGACCGGCTCGACGCCTCCACCGCCGAGATGGGCCTGGTGCTCTCCGGCATGGCGATCGGCTCGATGCTCGGCATCCTGGTCGCGGGCGCCCTGGTCGCCCGGTTCGCCACCCGCCCCGTGGTCGTCACCGGCATGGGCCTGGTGCTGGCGAGCGTCGCGGTGACCGCCCTGGGCACGGCCGCCGCCTCCGCGCCGCTGGTGGCCGCCGGACTGTTCCTGATCGGCGCCGGCACCGGCCTGTCCGAAGTCGCCAGCAACGTCGACGGCGCCGTCGTGGAACGCGAGTACGGCCGCCCCGTCCTGCCCGCCCTGCACGGCTGCTACAGCCTCGGCACCGTGGTCGGCGCGCTCCTCGGCGTCGCCGGGGCCGCGGCCGGCCTCCCGGTGCCCTGGCACCTCGCGGCGGTGCTGCTGCTGGTCACCGCCCTGTTCGTTCGGGCCCTGCCGGGCCTGCGCCCCGGCCTCGGACGCGCCCGGCCCGACGGAGCGCGGGGGACGCCGACCGCGGGCCGGGAACGGCGGCTGCACCTCGACCCGCGACTGCTGATGATCGGCGGCGTGGTGTTCGCCGTGACGCTCGCCGAGGGCTCCGCCACCGACTGGCTGCCGCTGCTGATGGTCGACGGCCACGCCATGCCCGCCGGCCTCGGCTCCTCGGTGTACGCGGGCTTCGCCGCCACCATGGCGATCGGCCGCTTCGCCGGCGGCCCCGTGGTCGCCCGGCTCGGCCGACCCGCGGTGCTCGGCGGCGGCGCGCTGCTCACCGCCGCCGGCATCGCCCTGGTCTCCTTCGTCGACTCCCCGGCCGCCGCCGGCTGCGCCGTCCTGCTCTGGGGGCTGGGCACCGCCCTCGGCTTCCCGCTCGCCCTCTCCGCCGCCGGCGAGTCCGGCCCGGACACCACCGGCCGGATCGCGCTGACCTCCCGGATCGGCTACGTCGCCCTGCTGTCCGGGCCGCCGCTGCTCGGCCTGCTCGGCGAACACCTCGGCCTGCGCGCCGCGATGCTCCCCGTCCTGCTGCTCGCCCTCACCGCCGCCGCGCTCTCCCCGGCCACCGGCACCCGCCGCGAGCCCGCCGCCGCGGCCCACTAGGGTCGCGGACGGCCACTGCCTGGACGCCCGGGTCACCGGGCCCGACCTGACGGACTTCGCCCTCGGCGAACCGTTCGACCCGGACGGCGCGCCGGTCCGGCTGCTGCACCTCGGCGAGTCCAACGAGTTCGTCCGGATCGCCGTCGACTGGCCACCGGTGACCTTCACCAACGACCTGGACCGCCCGCTCGTCCTCGACCTCACCGCCCCCGAGTTCGCCGGGTAGCCGCCGGAATCCCCGAAGCGGCCCTGCGTTCGGCAGAATTGACGTCCCGTCGGGCCCGGCGGAATTGTCAGTGGCCCCCCGTAGTGTGGGAACAACGCTGGAGGGGGCGCCGGGAAAGGCGTCGGGAAAGGCGTTGGAAAAGGGGTCGAGCATGTCCGCGAACGTTTCCGCGAACCGCATCGCGCACAAGGTCAACCACGTCTCGCTGGTGGTCGACAAATCCGGCTCGATGCAGCGCCACGAAGCGCAGCTGATCCGGGTGGTGGACGAATTCGTGAAGGGGCTCCAGGAGGAGTCCGACCGCCTCGGCCACGAGACCCGGATCAGCCTCTACGCCTTCGACCACGAGGTGCACAACCTGGTGTGGGACATGGACGTCAAGCACCTGCCGTCGCTGCAGGGCCTCTACACGGTCGACAACGGCGCGACGGCGCTGATCGAGGCGGCGGTCAAGTCCATCGACGACCTGAAGCACGTCTGGGAGGGGTACGGCGAGCACTCCTTCCTCCAGGTCGTCGTCACCGACGGCGAGGAGAACGCCTCCGGCTGCTCCGAGCACGGCCGGATGCACGCCCGGATGAAGAAGGCCGAGGGCAAGGCCGTCCTGCGCGGGTGGATGGACCGCATCCGCGGCGAGCTGGCCGAGCTCCCCGAGCACTGGACGTCGGCGATCCTGGTCCCCAACTCGCTGGCCAAGCGCACCGCCCAGGAGTACGGCTTCCCCGCCGGCAACATCGCGATCTGGGACGCCGACTCCACCGGCGGCGTCGAGGAGGCGATCGACACCGTCAAGACCGCCGCCACCACCTTCCTGCGCGGCCGCGAGAAGGGCGTGCGCGGCACCAAGCAGCTGTTCACCGTCGGGCAGGGCCTCAGCGCCGACGAGGTCAAGGCCGGCCTCGACGCGCTGGCGGCGGACACCTACGCCCTCGTCCCGGTCGACCGGCAGGCGGCCCTGCGCGAGTTCGTCACCGGCGCCGGGCACCCGTACCGGACGGGCTGCTCCTTCTACGAGCTGTCCAAGCGGGAGAAGATCCAGGCCGCCAAGCAGCTCGCCGTCGCCGAGAAGGACCCGGTCACCGGCGAGCTGACCGGCCGGGTGTTCTCCGGCCCCGCCGCCCGCGGCCTGCTCGGCCTGCCCGCCGCGGAGACCACCGTGCGCCCCGGCGACAACCCGGCCTACACCGTGTTCGTGCAGTCGACGTCGGTCAACCGCAAGCTGCTGCCCGGCACCCGGCTGCTCGTCATGCTGTAGCCCCGGGCGGGCAGGCCGACGGCCCCGGAGCACACCGCTCCGGGGCCGTCGGTGCGTCCCGCGGTCAGCCGACCGGCTCGATCACCGCGGCCGTGCCGTACGCGCACACCTCGGTGCCGACGTCCGCCGCCTCCGTGACGTCGAAGCGCATCATCAGCACCGCGTTGCCGCCGCGCGCCTTCGTCTGCTCGACCAGGCGCTCCATGGCCTGGTTGCGGGTCTCGACCAGGGTCTTGGTGAGGCCCTTCAGCTCGCCGCCCATCAGGGACTTCAGACCCGCGCCGATCTGCGAGCCGATGTGCCGCGACCGCACCGTCAGGCCGAACACCTCGCCGATCACCCGCACCACCCGGTGACCGGGAACGTCGTTCGTGGTCACCACCAGGACACCACCGGACGGGTCCTGCCCGCCGCCGAAATCGTTCAGTTCGCTCATGCCCCCAGCCTCCCTCCCGGCCCGGCCGGTCGGCTACCCCGGCGCGCCGGGCGGACGCGTTCCGCGCCCGCGCGCCACCGCCGCCGGACAACGGATCGGGAGAGCTGATGGACACCGGGCACCGGGTTTGTCAACCTTGTCGCATGGGCGAGCGAAACGATCAGCCACAGGGGTCGCACGCGGCGGAGGAATCCGGCGCGCAGGAGATCGAGGCCACGGTGGTACTGGGCCTGCGGATCACCGACTGGCCGGCCTTGCGGGCCGCCGCACGGGCGGCCGTCGAGGAGTTGGAGTTCGACGGCATCGATCCCGAGGGCCAGCGCGCCCAACTGCTGCGCGAGGTGGCCGAGGACCCCAACGCCGCCCTCGGCGCCCTGCTCCACCCCGACCGGCTGGTCGCCGCGCTGCCCGGCATCGAGGCCCTCGGCGGCACCCTGGAGATCAGCGTCACCGACGACTTCGCCCCCGACTTCGCCGAGCTGTTCCCGCTCGACGACGACGGCGACACCGGCGACTGGACGCTCACCCCGCGCACCGCCTGCCTGGTCCACACCCAGCTGATCAGCCTCGCCGACGCCGCCTACGAGGACTTCGAGGACCACGGCGACGACCCCGTCACCGTCGCCGACGAGAACGACTGGTCGGTGTTCGGCCGCCTCCAGCAGCGCACCTGGAACCTGCACCGGGGCTGGCGGCGCGCCTTCGCCCGGGCCTTCGACGACCTCGCCGACGACCTCGCCATCGGCGAGTGGCCGCTGCCCCGCTGCCCCGCCGAGGACGTCGCGCTGCGGCTGGCCCTGGCCGACGCCCGCGCCCTGCTCGGTGCCCAGCCCGAGTCGGTCGCCGACATGATGGGCGAGCTGCCCGCCGACCTGTACGACTACGACTGGGACGGCTGCGCGGACGAGCTGTTCGGCGTCTACGGCCCCGACGAGGAGGGCGGCGACCTCGACGCCGGCCAGCGCATCGACCGGCTCCTCGCCGCCACCCACCCCGAGGGCTGGTTCCTCGGCTACGAGGACGCCGAGGACCGCGACCCCGGCCGGGGCTACCGCCGCTGAACTGGCATCCTGGGAGGGTGAGCTCACCCTTCGACCCGCCCGCCCCGGCGCCCGCCGCCGCGTCCGACTCCGCCGTGCCCGCCGCTTCCACGCCTGACGCCGCCGTGCCCGCCGCCGCCGTGCCCGTCCCCGCCGTGGGCGGGCACGCCGAGGACCGCGACACCCGCCCGCAGTACGTGCTGCCGCTGGTGGTCCGGCTGGAGCGGGCCGACCCGCCCGCCCGCACCGACGCGCTGGAGACCGCCGCACGCGCCGTCCTCACCCTGCTCGCCGATCCCCGGGTCACCGACCCGGACGGGGAGTGGGCCGAGCGGGTCGCGGCCTGGGAGGACGCCCGGATCCGCAAGGTGGTCCGGCGCGCCCGCGGCGCCGAGTGGCGCAAGGCTTCCGAACTGCCCGGCATCACCGTCACCGGCGACGGCGCCGAGGTGCGGGTCTTCCCGCCGATCCCGCTGGACGGCTGGCCCAAGGAGCTCGCCAAGCTCCAGGTCTCCGGCACCGACCTCGACGACCCCGAACCGCCCGGCCCCGCCCCCGCAGGCGTCCCGGTGCTCTGGCTCAACCCCGGACTCGAGATGAGCGCCGGCAAGACCATGGCGCAGACCGGCCACGCCGCCCAACTCGCCTGGTGGGAACTGGACGGGACCCAGCGCGAGAAGTGGGCCGCCGCCGGCTTCCCGCTGGCCGTCCGCACCGCCCCCGCCACCGACTGGCCCGCCCTCACCGACGGCCGCCTCCCGCTCGTCCGCGACGCCGGTTTCACCGAGATCGCCCCGGGCAGCGCCACCGTCGCCGCCGAGGGCGGGGAGGACTACTGCCCCACCCCGCGCCTGCGGCGTTCGTGAGCCGCCACCCCGCTCGCGACCCGGCAAGGTGGCAGGTCAGAGGCGTGGGTGCCCGGTGGTGGTAGGGCCCCGGTCGGTCTTCACGGGGGGCGCGATCGGGCCGTTGAGCCGGATGCGGGCGCGGGCGATCAGGCCCCGGAAGTCGCGCCGACCGGAGCCCCTCGGCCCGTCGTCGGTGCCACCGCTCCACCGACCGCTCGGCATCCGCCGTGCGGGAGCGCTGCGGGTGGACGGCGTACGGCCGTGGGCCGGGGCGGTCGGCCCCGGCCCACGGGACCGCTTGGGGGGTGGTCAGTTCTTCTTGTAGACGGTCACGGCGAGAGGTCCGGCGGTGGTGTCGGTGCTGCTGGTGGCGCCGTTGGCGTCGAGGACCTTGGTCCAGGTGCCGGCGGGCAGGGCGGGGGTGTAGGTGCTGTTGGTGGGGTTGTAGACGACGACGGTGTCGTAGGCGGTGGGGGCGGCGGGGCTGGAGCTGATGCGGGTGGTGATGACGGAGCCGCTGGTCTGGGTGGAGAGCTGGTTGTTGACGGCGTCCCAGGTGGTCAGGCGCAGCGCGGGGGTGGACTTCCGCAGGGCGATGGCGTCCTTGTAGTACGTGAAGGTGGCGGCGTTGGCGGACTTGTCGCCCCAGTGGATGGCGTTGACGTCGTCGCCGGCGTTGTAGGAGTTCTTGGCGGTCGCGTAGTTGCCGCCGACGACCTTGGTGCGCAGGAACTCGTCGCCCTCGGTGATGAGGGCCATGCCCTGGGAGGTGAGGACCATGCCGGTGGCGAAGCGGTCGATCCGGCCGGCCCGGCCGGTGGCTCCGCCGGTGGCGCCGGAGTAGGTGATCTTGTCCCAGAGGCTCAGGTCGTCGTGGACGGAGACGTAGTTGAGGGTCTGCTCGGGGTCGTAGGCGAACGCGGGGTTCCACGGGTCGGTGAGCGCGGCGGTGCTCTTGACGGACAGGAGGGAGCCGCGCAGGCCGCGGATGACGGCGCCGGTGTCACCGGCGCCGTTCATGTAGTTCATGACGTTGTCCTGGGTGCCGCCCTTGATGGCGTCGCGGTAGGCGCCGTTGAAGACGCCGACGTGGGCGGCGGCGAGGGTGGGGACGGTGGCGTAGCGGACCTTCCGGGCTTCGTCGGGGTCGTTGACGCCGCCGCTCCAGGGCTCGCCGTAGATCTGCAGCTGGCGGTCGGGGAAGGTGGTGTTGAGGTAGGTGGCCCAGTCGGCGACGTTGGCGGCGTAGTGGACGCCGAGGAGGTCGAAGCGGAAGCCGTCGATGCCGTAGTCGCGGACCCAGTGCTCCAGGGAGTCGCGGATCATGCGGCTGACCATCGGGTTGCCGTCGTCGATGGAGTTGCCGGTGCCGGACAGGTCGGTGCCGTTGTAGTACTTGGCGGTGATGTTGTCGAAGACGCCCTTGCCGGAGGTGTGGTTGTAAACGACGTCCATGTTCACGCGGATGCCGGCCCGGTGGAACCCGTCGACCATGTCCTTGAACTCGCGGATGCGGTCCTCGGGGGCGGTGAACTGGGAGAACTGCTCCTCGGGGACGTTGTAGTTCAGCGGGTCGTAGCCCCAGTTGGGCACGGTGGCGTTGAAGTCGAAGGCGGG
Source organism: Kitasatospora sp. NA04385 (assembly GCF_013364235.1). Lineage (NCBI taxonomy): Bacteria > Bacillati > Actinomycetota > Actinomycetes > Kitasatosporales > Streptomycetaceae > Kitasatospora > Kitasatospora sp. NA04385. The sequence goes on from NZ_CP054919.1 coordinate 6,664,548, forward strand.
CATGATCTGGACGTCGGTGACGCCCAGTTCCTTGAGGTGGTCGATGCCGGTCTTCACCCCGTTGTCGGTGGTGCCGCTCTGGACGAGGCCGAGGAACTTGCCGCGCTTGGCGGCGTCGACGCCGGAGGAGGGGTCGATGGTGAAGTCGCGGACGTCGAGCTCGTAGACGACGGAGTCCTCGCGGTTGGCGCGGGCGGGGCGCGGGGCCCAGCTGCCGCCGGTGGGGGCGACGGCGCCGGAGTCGATGACGATGCCCTGGGTGGTGCCGGGGTTGACCATCTGGGCGTAGGGGTCGCGGACGTCGTTGCCGCGGATCCTGAACTGGTAGGCCTGGTTCTTCAGGTCGCCGGGGACGACGGTCTGGTAGACGCCGCTGTAGCCGTTGAGGGTGACCGGGACGAGCGGGTAGGTGGTGCCGCCGACGCTGACCTTGACGTCGGAGCTGTCGGGCGACCAGATGCGGAAGGTGGTGGAGGCGGTGCTGTAGAGGGCGCCGAGGGTGTTGCGCGAGGAGGCCGGCGGGCCGCCGGGGGAGGAGGTGGGGCTGGGGGAGGGGCCGGTGCCGCTGCCGGACTGGACGGTGAGCAGGTGGGTGGAGCCGGTGTAGGTGAAGGTGGTGGTGTCGCCGTTGGCGGCGACGGTGAAGGGGATGTTGGCGCCGCCGGGGGCGCCGTTCTGCCCGTAGTTCTCGGTCCAGGACTTGTCGACGGCGGCCTTGACCTGCCAGGAGCCGGCCGGGACGGCGGTGGTGGTGAAGGTGTAGGTGCCGTCGCCGTCCGGGTCCTGGAGGGCGGAGGTCAGGCAGTCGGGGGCCCAGTCGCCGGGGCAGCCGAGCTCGGACTGGAAGTCGCCGGCGGCGGTGACGGTGTGGCTGGCCGCGTTGTCGGTGACCAGGTGGGTGGCGGGGTCGTAGACGAAGGTGACGGCCTTGCCGCCGCCGGGGACGGTCAGGGCGATGTCGGCGCCGCCGGGGGTGCCGTTCTGGCCGTAGTTCTCGTTCCAGGACTTGTCGACGGCGACCTTGTAGGCCCAGGTGCCGCCGGGGAGGTTGAGGGTGGCGGCCCACTTGCCGTCGGAGCGCTGGGTGAGCTGGTCCTGCGGGCAGTCGGTGGCCCAGTCGCCGGGGCAGCCGATCTCGCTGTTGAACGTGCCGGGCACCGAGACCGCGGTGGGGGCGGCGGCACTGGCGGTGGCGGGCAGCAGGGGGACGAGGGTGAGGGCGAGGACCGCGGCCGCGGCGCTCGCGACGGTGGCGGCGGTGCTGCGCCTGCGGGGTCGGGGAGCGGGGTGCATGGGGACTCTCCTGGGCTGTGCCGGGGGCGGGTGGGCCGTCCGGCGCGGGTGGGGGATGGTGCCCTGCGAAGCCGGGTGCGGGTGCGGGCCGGTGGATCCGGCCGTGCCGGGTGGAAGCAGGTCGTGCCGGGGAGAGCACCCGGCGGCCGGGGCGGACACACCACGGCTGTCGGGTTGCTAACTCATGTTAATAATGCGTAAATGAGGGCCGGGTCAAGACTCCGGACCGAAACCCGCTCCACCCGGACGGGCCCGCGCGCCCGGCCCTCGCCCGGCCCTCGCCCGTGCGGCGGCCGACCCTCGCCCGTGCGGCGGCCGTGCGGCGGCCGGGCGGCGGCCGGGCGGCGGCCGGGCGACACCGCCGCGACCAGCCATGTCGCAGTGTTAGTAACGTGCGTTATCGTGGGGCGCAACCAACCGAGACGGGGGAGAGTCATGCCGGCGAAGGCGCCAGGGGCGAGCGCGCCCACCGGGCGGAAGCCGCCCACCTCCACCGACGTGGCGAAGGCGGCCGGCGTCTCCCGCTCGGCCGTCTCCTTCGCCTTCAACAGCCCCGAGCGGCTCTCGGAGGCGACCCGCGACCGGATCCTGGCCGCGGCCAAGGAGATCGGCTACTCGCCCAACACGCTGGCGCGGATGCTACAGGCCGGACAGACCCAGTCGCTGGGCGTCCTGCTCCCGCAGAACCTCGCCAAGATCATGGAGAACCCGTACTACTCCCGCTTCCTGACCGGCGTCGGCCAGGTGTGCGACGAGCAGGGCTACACCTTGCTGCTCACCCCGCCGCTGCGCGACTCCATGCTCAAGGCCATCCCGTACGCGGCGGTGGACGGGTTCATCGTGTGCGGACTGGAGCACGACCGCGGCGAGGTCGCCGAGCTGCGGCGCAGGAACATCCCCTTCGTCCTGGTGGACAGCTCCCCGTGGGAGGACGTGCCCAGCGTCGACGTGGACGACCGGGCGGGCGCGTACGAGGTGGCCCGCCACATCCTCGACCTCGGCCACCGGCGCATCGCGCTGCTCTCCATCGACCCGGGCCCCGAGCGCGCCGAGCGCGGCTACCGGGGGCCGCTGGCCCGCCGCCTGGACGGCGTGGGGGAGGCGCTCGCCGAGGCCGGCCTGACGCTGGCCGACGTCGCGCTCGCCGAAGTCCCGGCCACGCGCTCCGACGGCTTCCGTGCCACCCGCGCGCTGATGGGGGCCGGTGCCCCGCCCACCGCGATCATCGCCCTGTCCGACATCCTCGCCTTCGGCGCCATCAACGCCCTGCACGACCTGGGGCTGAGCGTGCCCGGGGACGTGTCGGTGACCGGCTTCGACGACCTGCCCGACGCGGCCTGGCTCAGGCCGCGCCTGACCAGCGTCCGCCAGCCCATATCCGCCAAGGGCCGCAGCGCCGCGGACTTCCTCATCGCGGCCATCCGCGACGAGGACCAGCACCCCCACCAGGTGCTCGGCACCAGTCTCATCGTCCGCGACTCCAGCGGCCGCGTCCCCGCCGCCGGCTGACCCGCGCCGCCGGCTGACCCGCGCCGCCCAGCTCCGCCCCCCGTGCCAGCGGCCCGGGGGGCGGAGCCGTCTCCCGGCCCGCCCCGCGCTTGTCCCGAATGCGTCGACCGTGTTACATAAACGTTAGCTAACTCCTGTTAATAGCCTGCTAACGTCGGAGCCATCACGCCACGCGGAGGCGGGACGCCGCGGCACCGGAGTTCCGGGCGGCCCCGCTCCCCGTGGACGCCTCCGGCCTGATCGGCCCGCCCGTGCGGGGCGGCCGGGGCCGACCGCCGGTCCCGGCCCGCGCCGGGGCCCGGCCCCCACCTCGACACCCCTCCTCCATCTAGGAGCCCCACCATGCGTCGTGGCATCGCCGCAGTCGCCCTCGCGGCTGCCGTCACCGTCTCTGCGAGCGCCTGCAGTTCGGACAGCGGATCGGGTACCGCCTCCTCCGGTCCGGTCACCATCACCTGGTGGGACACCTCGGACGCGACCAACGAGGCGGGGACCTTCAAGACCCTGGTCGCCGACTTCGAGAAGGCGAACCCGGACGTCAAGGTCACCTACGTCAACGTGCCCTTCGCCGACGCGCAGAGCAAGTTCCAGACCGCCGCGGGCAGCAAGGGCGCCCCGGACGTCCTGCGCGCCGACGTCGGCTGGACCGCCGGGTTCGTGAAGTCCGGCTTCCTGGCGCCGCTGGACGGCACCCCGGCCGCGGCCGACGCCGCCGAGTTCGAGCCGGCGCTCATCGAGCAGGCCAAGGTCGACGGCAAGCTCTACGGCCTCCCGCAGGTCACCGACACCCTGGCCCTGATGTACAACAAGGACCTGTTCGCGAAGGCCGGCATCACCGCGGCCCCCGCCACCTGGGACGAGCTGAAGGCCGACGCCGCGCTGGTGAAGGACAGGACCGGCGTCGACGGCTTCGCGTTCAACCCGCAGGGCTACTACGCCATGCCGTTCCTGTACGGCGAGGGCACCGACATGATCGACGCCTCCGCGAAGAAGATCACCGTCAACTCGCCCGCCGCCGTCACGGGCATCGACACCGTCAAGTCGCTGGTCTCCGCGCCGGGCGTCATGAAGCTCGACACCACCAGCAACGGCTACGCGAACATCATGGACGCCTTCGGCAACGGCAAGGTCGCCGCCATCATCCAGGGCCCCTGGGAGAGCGCGAACGTCTTCAAGGGCTCCTCGTTCCAGAACAACGCCAACCTGGGCATCGCCACCGTCCCGGCCGGCTCCGCGGGCAAGGCCGGGGCGCCGCTGGGCGGCCACAACCTGGTCGCCTACGCGGGCTCCGACGCCGCCCACCAGGCCGCCGCGCAGAAGTTCATCGCGTTCATGACCTCGGCCGACTCCCAGGTCCTCACCGCGACGAAGAACTCCACCCTGCCCACCCGCACCGACGCCTACACCGCCGACGTCACCCGGAACGTCGCCATCGCCGGCTACCAGCAGGTGCTGTCCTCCGGCCGCCCCCGGCCCGCGGTCGCGCAGTACTCCTCGCTCTACGACCCGTTCGGCACCGAGCTGATCAAGATCCTCTCCGGTCAGGAGAGCACGAAGGCCGGCCTGGACAACGTCGCCGCCTCCGCCAAGAAGCTCCTCCCGGACTACGCCTCGCAGTGACCCGGCCCCCGGCCCGGGACGCCGTCACGCCCCGGGCCGGGCCCGCCCGCTGCCGACTCCCCTTCCGCTCCCGAGGTGCCCCATGACCACCGCCGTGCGCGGCGAAACCGCCTGCCGCAACCGCCCCGACCAGCCACGACGAAGCCTGCTGCGCCGCATCGGACACTCCTGGGACCGCCACTGGTACGCGTGGGCGATGTGCCTGCCGGTGGTCCTGGTCCTCGGCGCGATCGTCGGCTACCCGCTCATCCAGGGCATCCACCTCAGCTTCACCGACGCCACCAGCGAGAACGTCGGGCGCACCATCGGCGTCCACCACATCCCCGACACCTACGGCTGGGTCGGCCTGAAGAACTACGTCGACATCCTCACCGGCGACAACAACCAGTTCTGGCCGCACCTGGTGTGGACGATCGCCTGGACGATCCTGTGCGTCGCCCTCACCTACGGGATCGGCCTGGCGCTGGCCGTCATGCTCAACCGCGACCTGCGGGCCCGCGGCCTGTACCGGATGCTGCTGATCCTGCCCTGGGCCGTGCCCACGTTCGTCACCGTCTTCGCCTGGCGCCTGATCCTCGCCGACGACGGCGCCGTCAACCAACTGCTGGGCCTGCTCCACATCACCGGCCCCTCCTGGCTCTCCGACCCCCTCGCGCAGAAGGCCGCCGCCATCGGCGTCAACGTCTGGTGCGGCGTGCCGTTCATGATGGTCTCGATACTCGGCGGACTCCAGTCGATCCCGCAGGAGCTGTACGAGGCCGCCGAGATGGACGGCGCCAACCCCTGGCAGCGCTTTGTCAACGTCACCCTGCCCGGCCTGCGCCCGGTCAGCTCCACCGTCGTCCTGCTCGGCGTGATCTGGACGTTCAACCAGTTCAACGTGATCTTCCTGCTGTTCGGCACCAACAGCGACAGCGTCCAGATCCTCGTCACCTACGCCTACAAGCTCTTCTTCGGCCAGCAGCCCCAGGACTACGCCTCCTCGGCGGCCGTCGGCATCCTGTGCCTGTCCCTGCTCGTCGTCTTCACGAGCGTCTACCGCCGCTGGCTCAAGCGCACCAACGAGGGGGCTCTCTGATGGCCACCGCACCCGTCCCGCCCCCCGCCCCCGGGGCCGCCGCAGCGCCCAAGGTGCTGCCGCGCGGACGCCGCACGACCTCGCTCTCGGCGACCCTGCACACCATCTTGACCGCGACCGCGTTCGTCGCCGCGTTCCCGATCCTGTGGATCGCCTACATCTCCCTGGGCGGCGACAAGTTCGACTACCAGCACCCCTCGCGCATCCTCGACCACCCCACCCTGGCGAACTACGGCCACGTCCTGACCGGCACCGACTTCGGCACCTGGATGCTCAACTCGGTCATCGTCGCGCTCGGCACCACCGCCATCGGCGTCCTGATCGCCGCCAGCGCGGGCTACGCCGTCTCCCGGATGCGCTTCCTGGGCCGCGGCAGCCTGATGTACACCTTCCTGCTCACCCAGATGTTCCCCGTCGCCGTCCTGATGGTCCCGCTCTACAAGATCATGGCGAACCTCGGGCTGCTGGACACCTACACCGGCCTGATCCTCATCTACTGCTCCACTGCGGTGCCCTACTGCGCCTGGCTGCTCAAGGGCTACTTCGACACCATCCCGGTCGACATCGACGAAGCCGGCCGCATCGACGGCCTCTCCCCCTTCGGCACGTTCTGGCGCCTGGTCGTCCCGCTCGCCCGCCCCGGCCTGTCCGTCGCCGCGTTCTACACCTTCATCACCGCCTGGGGCGAGGTCGCCTACGCCTCCCACTTCATGCTCTCCCAGGACAAGTACACCCTCGCCGTCGGCCTGCAGACCTACATCAGCCAGTTCAACTCCCAGTGGAACTACATGGCCGCGACGTCCGTGCTCATCGCGATCCCCGCCGCCGCCGTGTTCTACGTCGTCCAGAAGCACCTCGTCGCCGGGCTCACCGCCGGCGGCACCAAGGGCTGACGGCCCGCCCGCACCCCCGCCCGGCCCGCGCCCGGCACCATCCGCCCGGCGCGCGGGCCCGCACCACCCCAGCCCCGTCACCATCCGTCATCGCGGCGCTACCCGCCGCTGTCGTGAGGACCCCATGACCCAGCATCCCGTCACCACCGACCGGCCCGCCGACGCCCCCGCCGCGGCCGCGCGCAGAGCCGACTGGTGGCGCGACGCGGTGATCTACCAGGTCTACCCGCGCAGCTTCGCCGACTCCGACGGCGACGGCATGGGCGACCTGCCCGGCATCCGCGCCCGCCTGCCCCACCTGCGCGACCTCGGCGTGGACGCGGTGTGGCTCTCCCCCTTCTACGCCTCCCCGCAGGCCGACGCCGGCTACGACGTCGCCGACTACCGCGCCGTCGACCCGATGTTCGGCACCCTCGACGACGCCGACCACCTGATAGCCGACGCCCACGACCTGGGCCTGCGGATCATCGTCGACCTCGTCCCCAACCACTCCTCCGACCGGCACGAGTGGTTCCAGCAGGCCCTGCGCGAGGGCCCCGGCTCCCCGCTGCGCGAGCGCTACCACTTCCGCCCCGGCAAGGGCGAGGACGGCGAACTGCCGCCCAACGACTGGGAGTCCGTCTTCGGCGGCCCGGCCTGGACCCGCACCGCGAACCCCGACGGCACCCCCGGCGAGTGGTACCTGCACCTGTTCGCCCCCGAGCAGCCCGACTTCCACTGGGACCACCCCGAAGTCCGCGCCGAGTTCGAGTCCATCCTGCGGTTCTGGTTGGAGCGCGGCGTCGACGGCTTCCGGATCGACGTCGCCCACGGCCTGGTCAAGGCCCCCGGCCTGCCCGACCTCGGCGACCACGACCCGCTCAAGCTGCTCGGTACCGGCGCCACCCCCTGCTTCGACCAGGACGGCGTCCACGAGATCTACCGCGCCTGGCGCAAGATCCTCGACTCCTACCCCGGCCAGCGCATCGGCGTCGCCGAAGCCTGGACCCCCACCGCCCGGCGCACCGCCCACTACGTCCGCCCCGACGAACTCCACCAGGCCTTCAACTTCCAGTACCTCGCCAGCTCCTGGCAGGCCGGACCGCTGCGCCGGGTCATCGACGAGTCGCTGGACGCCATGCGCCCGGTCAACGCCCCCACCACCTGGGTCCTGTCCAACCACGACGTCACCCGGCACGCCACCCGGTTCGCCAACCCGCCCGGCCTCGGCACCCAGATCCGCACTCCCGGCGACCGCGAACTGGGCCTGCGCCGGGCCCGCGCCGCCACCCTGCTGATGCTCGCGCTGCCCGGCTCCGCCTACCTCTACCAGGGCGAGGAACTCGGCCTCCCGGACGTCACCGACCTCGCGGACGAGGTCCGCCAGGACCCCTCCTACTTCCGCGCCGACGGCCAGGACGGCTACCGCGACGGCTGCCGCGTCCCGATCCCGTGGTCCGGCACCGAGGCCCCCTACGGCTTCGGCCCCGAAGGCGGCCCCAGCTGGCTGCCGCAGCCCGCCGAGTGGGCCCGGCTCTCCGTCGAGGCGCAGACCGGCGACCCGGCCTCCACGCTGGAGCTCTACCGCGCCGCCCTCGCCCTCCGCCGCGCCCACCCCGCCCTCGGCGCCGACGACAACCTCACCTGGCTGCCCGCGCCCGAAGGCGTCCTGGCCTTCGACCGCACCGCCCCCGGCGGCCAGCGGCTGCGCTGCACCGTCAACCTCACCGGCGCACCCGTCACCGTGCCCGCCCCCGGCGACCTCGCCATCGCCAGCGACGCCGTCACCCGGAGCGCGGGCCACGCCGTCCTGCCCGCCGACACCGCCGCCTGGTGGACCACCACCGGCTGACCCCTCCCGACCGGGCGGCGCCGCACCCGGCCCCCACCCGCCGTGCGGCGCCGCCCACCACCCGACCCGCCGCGACCCGAAGAGGTGCCATGACCCCCCGCCCCGCCCCCCGCAGACCCCGCCGAGCCCGGCAGGCCGCCGCCACCGCCGTCGTCCTCGCCGCCGCCGGACTGGCCCCCGCCGGACTGGCCCCCGCCCCGGCCCTGGCCGCAGGGACCGCCGACGCGCCGGGCGCCGTCGCCGTCGCCGGAGACCTCGACCACCTCCTCGGCTGCCCCGGCGACTGGTCCCCCGACTGCGACCAGGCCCAGATGACCCGCCGCGGCGACGGCACCTGGTCCCTCTCCGCGCGCCTCCCGGCCGGCACCTACTCCTACAAGGCCGCCCTCGACAAGGGCTGGGCCGTCAACTACGGCCTCAACGCGGCCCCCGGCGGAGCGAACATCCCCCTCGCCGTGCCCGCGGGCGGCGCGGAGGTCACCTTCCTCTACGACCCGGCCACCCACTGGATCACCGACACCCTCAACACCGCCGTGGTCACGGCAGGGGGCGACTTCCTCCCCGCGCTCGGCTGCGCCCCCGGCGCCACCGACTGCCTGGCGGCCTGGCTCACCGACCCCGACGGCGACGGCCTGGCCACCTTCACCACCACCGCGCTCCCCGCCGGCACCTACCACGCCAAGGCCGCCCTCGGCCTGCCCGCCGCCCCCGTCGAGGGCACCGACACCACCTTCACCGTCGCCAAGGACGGAGACGCCACCACCTTCAGCTACACCGCCGCCTCCCGGGTCCTGTCCGTCTACCCCGGCCGGCCCAAGCCCAGCCTCGCCCCCCGCTCCGGCTACTGGCTCACCCCCGACACCATCGCCTGGGACCTCGGCGACAACGCCACCACCGCCAAGACCTTCCAACTTGCCACCGCCCCCGACGGCGGCCTCACCGCGGCCGGCACCGGCATCACCGGCGGCACCGCCATTCCGCTGACCCGCGACCCCAAGGGCCTGAGCGCCGCCCTCAAGGCCGAGTACCCGCACCTGGCCGGCCTCACCGCCCTGCACGTCCCCCGCGAATGGGCCGGCCAGGCCAAGCAGTTGGTGAAGGGCCAGAGCGCCGTCGCCGCCATGGACAACACCGGCAACCTCGTCGCCGCCACCGGCCTGCAGACCGCCGGCGTCCTCGACAGCCTCTACGCCGATCAGGCCGCCCGCGCCGAACTCGGCCCCGTCTTCGACGGCAAGAAGCCCACCCTGTCCCTGTGGGCGCCCACCGCCCAGTCGGTCGGCGTCGAGCTCTACGACACCGCCACCTCCACCGCCTCCCGCACCGTGCCCCTCACCCTCGACGAGAAGACCGGCATCTGGTCCGTCAAGGGCGACAAGAGCTGGAACGGCGCCTACTACCGCTACCAGGTCAAGGTCTGGGCCCCCACCGTCCTGCGCACCGTCACCAACACCGTCACCGACCCCTACTCCCTGGCCCTGTCCGCCGACTCCACGCGCAGCCAGATCGTCGACCTCTCCGACGACGCGCTCGCCCCCCGCGGCTGGGACCGCACCACCTCCCCGAAGGCGATCACCGCCGGGCAGCAGCAGATCCAGGAACTCCACGTCCGGGACTTCTCCGCCGCCGACACCGGGCTGCCCGCCGACGAACGCGGCACCTACCTCGCCTTCACCGACCCGAACTCGGCCGGCATGAAGCACCTCGAGGACCTCGTCGCCGCCGGTGTCACCACCGTCCAGATCCTGCCCGCCTTCGACTTCGCCGGTACCGCCGAGAAGCGCGCCGACCAGGCCGCCCCCGCCTGCGACCTGCCCGCCATGGCGCCGGACTCCGACCGGCAGCAGGCCTGCGTCGCCGCCACCCAGGCCCGCGACGCCTACAACTGGGGCTACAACCCCCTCCACTTCACCGTCCCCGAAGGCTCCTACGCCACCGCCCCCGACGGCGCCGCCCGCACCGTCCAGTTCCGGCAGATGGTCCAGGCCCTCCACCAGGCCGGCCTGCGCGTCGTCATGGACGTCGTCTACAACCACACCGCCGCCTCCGGCCAGGACCCCGACTCCGTCCTCGACCGGATCGTCCCCGGCTACTACCAGCGCCAGGACGCCAACGGCACCGTCACCCGCGACAGTTGCTGCGCCGACACCGCCCCCGAGAACGCGATGATGAACAAGCTCGTCGTCGACTCCGTCACCACCTGGGCCAGGCAGTACCACATCGACGGATTCCGCTTCGACCTCATGGGCCTGGACCCCAGGCAGACCATGCTCGACGTCAAGGACTCCCTCGCCCGCCTCACCCCGCACCGCGACGGCATCGACGGCAAGGCCACCACCCTGTACGGCGAAGGCTGGAACTACGGCACCGTCGCCGACGGCGCCCGCTTCGTCCAGGCCACCCAGGCCAACCTGGCCGGCACCGGCATCGGCACCTTCAACGACCGCCTGCGCGACGGCGTCCGCGGCGGCGGCCCCTCCGACGACGACCCCCGCGAGCAGGGCTTCGCCACCGGCCAGTACACCGACCCCAACGGCGCCGCCCTCAACGGCACCACCGCCCAGCAGAAGAACGAACTGCTGCACGACATGGACCTCGTCAAGCTCGGCCTCACCGGCAACCTGAAGGACTACACCTTCACCACCAGCGACGGCACCCGCCGCAAGGGCTCCCAGATCGACTACCACGGCACCCCCGCCGGCTACACCGCCGACCCCGGCGAAGCCGTCAGCTACGTCGACGCCCACGACAACCTCGCCCTCTACGACGCCCTCGCCTACAAGCTCCCCGCCGCCACCACCCCCACCGAACGCGCCCGCGCCCAGGCCCTCGCCCTCGCCACCACCACCCTCGCCCAGGGCCCCGCCATGGCCCAGGCCGGCACCGACCTGCTGCGCTCCAAGTCCCTCGACGGCGACTCCTACGACAGCGGCGACTGGTTCAACTCCATCCACTGGGACTGCACCCAGGGCAACGGCTTCGGCCACGGCCTCCCCCTGGCCGGCTCCGGCCGGAACCAGAACCAGTGGGCCCTCGCCAAGCCCCTGCTCGCCGACCCCGCCCTCACCCCGACCTGCGCCCAGACCCGGGCCACCACCGCCCAGTACCAGCAGTTCCTGCAGATCAAGCGCTCCAGCCCCCTGTTCTCCCTCCCCACCGCCCGCGACGTCCAGCAGCGCCTGAGCTTCCCCCTGTCCGGCACCCCCGCCGAGACCCCCGGCGTCATCACCGAACACCTCGACGGCCGCGGCCTGAACACCTACCGCTCCATCACCGTCGTCTACAACGCCACCCCCGCCACCCGGACCCAGACCCTGCCCGCCCTCGCCGGCACCCGCCAGAGCCTCCACCCCGTCCAGGCCCGCGGCACCGACCCGACCGTCCAGCAGTCCGCCTACGACCCGAGGACCGGTACCTTCACCGTCCCCGCCCACACCGTCGCCGTCTTCGTCCAGCAGTAACCCCGCCCGGCAGTAACCCCGCCCAGCAGTAACCCCGCGGGCCTACTGCCGCATTCGAAGGCGGCACGCGCTACGGCCCCCGCTCAGCGGCTGATCGAGAGGGCGAAGGGCGTGAACCCGCTGGAGCGGATGACGTGCGGGACGAACAGGATCGCGGCCTCGGTGGCGCGGGCGGTCTCGATGCCGCCGAGGTCGGTGATCCAGTCCTGCTGCCAGCCGAGGTCGGTGAGCAGTGCGCGGACGGCCTGCTTGGCCCGGGGGTCGTCGCCGGAGAGGAAGGCGGTGGGCGCCTGGGCGAGGGCGGCGGGGGCGGTCATCACCGGGAAGAGCATCGTGTTGAGCGTCTTGACGACGTGCGTTCCGGGGAGCGCCTCCTGGAGCCGCTCGGCCAGGCTGGAGCCGGGGTAGACCAGGTCGGCGGGCAGTCCGTCCGGTCCGTCGGTGGTGGCGTTGGAGACGTCGACGAGGATCTTGCCGCGCAGTTCCCCGCGCAGGGCGGTGAGCCGCTCCAGCGAGCCGGCGCCGGGGGTGGCGTTGATGACGACCTCGGCGGTGCGGGCGGCGTCGGCGGCGGCGCCCGGCGCGCGGTCCACCGCGGTCACCCGGTGGCCCGCCCGGACGAGGGCCCGGGCGAGGTTGCCGCCGACGCGGCCGTTTCCGAGAACGGCGATCGTGGTCATGGGATTCGGTTCCCTTCGGGGGTGCGGACGGTGGCGCGGGGTCAGCGGGAGAGCGTGGTGACGGCCGGGGCATGGACGCCGGGCGCGGCGGCCAGGAAGCTGTCGCTCTCCGGGGTCCAGGGGCGGCCCTCGGCGTCGGAGACCTGCCCGCCCGCCTCGGTGACGAGCAGCGCCCCGGGCAGCAGGTCGGCGCGGGCACCGGCGAACTGCCAGAAGGCGTCGATCCGGCCGGCGGCCACGTTCAGCAGGTGCAGGGTCGCGGGCACGGAGGTGCGCACCACGAGCGCGTCGAGCAGCATCGCGGTGATCGCGGAGCCGGTGCGCCGCACGACCTCTTCGTCCTCGTCCGGCCTGGCCTGGCTGGTGGCCACCAGGCTCAGGCCGAGGTCGGTGGTCCGGGACACCTTTAGCGGGCGGCCGTCCAGGTGGGCGCCCGCGCCGGTGAGCGCGGTGTAGGTCTCGCCGGTCAGCGGCAGGTGGACCGCGGTGAGCACCGGCCGGTTGTCGCGCACGAGGGTGGCGGTCACCGCCCAATCGGGCAGGGCGTGCAGGTGGTTGACGTTGCCTTCGGCCGGGTCCACGACCCACCACTCGCCGGGGGGCAGGGCTCCGCCCGCGAGTTCGTCCGCCACGAAGCGGGCGTCCGGGCGGAGGCGGGCGAGGGCGGGGCGCAGGACCTCCAGGACCGCGGCGTCGTTGGCGGCCAGCGCGTCCATCAGCTCCGCGCGGGTCCGGTGCGGGACCACGTCGCCGAAGCGCTCCCGCAGCACCGCGCCCGCCGCGCGCACGGCGTCGGCGGTCCGGGCCAGCAGGTCGGCGCCGGGTGCGGTGCCGGTGGGCACGGCGTCGGTGGGTGCGGCGGTTTCGGCCGTCCGGATCGGCTCGGACATGGCGGTGCTCCTGTCTGTGGAGGGGGGATCAAGCGGATCGGGCGAACCGTGCTCCGTTCTCGCCTGCGTTTCGAAGGTAGAGGGGCCGATCGTTAACCTCAAGTGCATGTTGTTCACTGCTGGGATGACTCCCGTGCAATTGAACGTGCCGCCTTCCCGCGCCGCCCGGTGAGCCCCCGGAGCACTACCGGCCGGAGGCGTCCGGAGCGGTGAACAGGCCCCGGAGGGTCCGGGTCGCCAGGTCGAGCAGCCAGGTGTGGGCGGGGTCGTCGTCGTAGCGCCGGTGCCAGAGCAGGTAGAGCGGCACGGGTGGCAGGTCGAACGGCAACGGCAGTACGGTCAGGCCGAGTTGGTCGCGGGCCGAGCGGGTGACCGCTTCGGGGAGGGTCACCACGACGTCGGTGTCGCGGGCGAGTTGCAGCGCGGTGTCCGTCGCGGGGGCGGAGACGGTGACGCGGCGCTCGTGGCCGAGGGCGGCGACGGCCTCGTCGACCCGGTCGCGCAGGCTCCCGCGCCGGGAGACGGTCACGTGCTCGGCCGCCGCGTACCTCGCGACGGTCACCGGCCCCTCGGTGAGCGGGTGGCCCGCCCGGACCGCGAGGACGATCCGGTCCCGGCCGATGAGGCGGTGCCGGATGTCGGGCTGGGACGGCGGCGCGGCACTGGAGGCCACGTCGACCTCCCCGCGACGCAGCTCGGGGGTGTCGTGGCCGGGCTCGACCGTGAGCCGGATCTTCGCCTTCGGGGCCTGGCGGTGCATCGCGGCGACGAGGGCGGTCCCGCAGGCGGTGGTGAGGGCGTCGTGCAGGCGGACGGTGAACACCCGCTCCAGCCCGGCCAGGTCGAGGTCCGTACGGGCGGACAGCAGTTGGTGGGCCTGCTGCACCAGGACGTGGACCTCGGTGCGCATGGCCAGGGCGCGCGGGGTGGGCGTCATGTGCCGTCCGGTGCGGACCAGGATCTGGTCGCCGGTGGCCTTGCGGATGCGGCCCAGCGAGCGGCTCATCGCCGGCGCGGTGACGTGCAGCCGCTCCGCGGCCCCGGCCACGCTGCCCTCCTCCAGCAGCGCGTCCAGGGCCGTGAGCAGGTTCAAGTCCAGTTGCATGGCGGTGACTATACGAGCGGGGATCATGCGCCTGCCGTGAGGCTCCGCCCGCCCGGCGGCGCCCGGGGCGGGCGGGGCCGTCGGGTGGCCAATTCGGCTCGGCGGGAAGGTGGTTGTGGCCGTCCTCGCCCCTGTGCTTTGATCGATCAAAGCATCGGGGATCCTCCCTCGCCGTCCGAGAGGCGCACCATGCCCGCAGCAGTCATCACCGGAGGGACGGACGGCATCGGCCGCGCCCTCGCCGACACCTACCTGGACCGGGGGTACGACGTCCTGGTGATCGGCACCAACGAGGCCAAGGGCGAGGCGTTCCTGAGCGCCGCGGCCGGGCGCGGCACCGCCGGGCGGCCCCGCTTCCTCACCGCCGACCTCGGCCTGGTCGCCGAGAACCGCCGGATCGCCGCCCGGATCGCCGAGCTGCACCCCGTCCTCGACCTGCTGGTCCTCGGCGCCCGCTACCACCGCTCCACCCGGGCCGAGACCGCCGACGGCTTCGAGGGCAACTTCGCGCTCCACTACCTCAGCCGCTACCTGCTCGGCCACGGCACGGCCGAACTGCTCCGCCGTGCCGACCACCCGACCGTCCTCAACTTCGGCGGCTCCGGTCAGACCGGACCGGTCCGCTGGCACGACCTGCAACTGCGCCAGGACTATCCCGGCACCGGCGCGCTCGGCCACGGCGGCTCGCTCTGCGACCTGCTCGGCACGCACTTCGCCGAACTCCACCCCGACGTCCACTACGTGCTCAACCACCCCGGGGTGGTGGCCACCAGCTTCGCCGGTGAGTACGACCCGGCGACCGCCGCGCACGTCGACCGGCTGCGGGTCCTCGGCAAGCCGGTCTCGGCGGCCGTCGCCCAGATCCTGCCCCACCTCGACTCCCCGGCCACCGGGCTGACCGCCGTCCTGGAGGGCCGGGAGGTGCCGACGTCCGGTCCGGCGTTCGACCCGGCGGACGGCCGACGGCTGCACGGGATCACCGAGGAGCTGCTGGCCGGTCTGCCGCGCTGACGCTCCGGCGGGGCGGACCGGCCGTGGGAGGACGGGTCGGACGGGTCGGACGGCGGGTCAGGCGGCGGGCGTCCGCAGTTCGGAGCGGGCCAGGGCCGTCACCGACAGCAGCAGTACCGCCGTGCCCAGCAGCGCCGCCGGGGTCAGCGGCTCGTCCAGCACCGCCGCGGCGAACACGGTGGCGCTGAGCGGTTCGATCAGCGCCACCACCGAGGCCGTCGCCGCCCGGATCACCGCCGCGCCCGCGAAGTACAGCGCGTACGCCAGCGCGGTCGGCACGGTGGCCAGGTAGCCGAGCAGCAGCAGGGTCGAGGGCAGCGCGCCGGTGGACGGCAGCGCGCCCTCGGCCAGCGCGAACGGGAACAGGCACACCGCGCACACCCCGAACGACCACAGGGTGGTGAGCGCCGGGTCGTCGGCGGCGCCGGTGCGCGCGGCCCGGTGGCGGGTGGCCACGGTGATCGACGCGTAGCCCGCCGCCGAGGCCAGCGCCCAGCCCAGGCCCGCCGGTTCGACCCCGCCCGAGCCGCCGCCGCCCAGCACCAGCACGCCCAGGCCGAGCACCGCCCCGGCCACCGCGGCCAGCCCGGCCCGGCCCAGCCGCTCGTTCATCAGCAGCCGCCCGCCGAGCGCCACCAGCACCGGCGCCGACCCCAGCGTCACCACGGTGGCCACGGCCAGCCCGGTGTGCCGGACGGCCAGGAAGTACGCGGCCTGGAACAGCGTCAGCCCCAGGCCGTTGAGCAGGATTCGCCCGGCGGCGGGGCGCCGCGCCGGGCGGCCCTCGGCGAAGGGGCGCCCCTTGGTGAACGGGCGCAGTGCCAGCAGCACCGCCGCGCCGCCGACCGAGCGCCAGAAGGTCAGCGCGAGCGGGCCCAGGCCGCTGCGCTGGAACAGCAGCGCGGCCGCCGCCCCGGCGGTGCCCCAGGCGGTGGCGGCGAGGGCGACGTACAGCAGGCCCCGCCGCGCGGGCAGGGCGGAGGAATGCAACGAGAACACGGGTGGACTCCCGGAAAGCCGTCATGGTCGGTGGGCTGCGGAAGCGGGCAGCACCGACCGGCCCGGGGCGGACGTCCACGGAGGGGACGGGCCCGGGCGGGCTCAGGAAGTGGCCGGCCGCCCGCTCAGCGAGCGGGAGGGGGCAGGACGCCGTGATGCATGCCCGCCACTGTACGAGACAGGGACGGGAACGGGAACGGGTGCGGGAACGGGCGCGGACCCGGGTCGGCGGGCCCGGGCCCGGGCGCTCACCGGGTCGGCGCGAGGGTGGCGACCAGGTCGGGGGCGGTGAGGCGGCGCAGGGCGTCCGGCGCGGCGTCCAGTTGGCCCGGGTACAGGCGGTACAGCTCGCCGTGCAGGCCCGCCGCGGCGGGCAGGTCGGCCTCCAGCAGGGCGAGGAAGGCGCGCCGGCCGGCCAGCAGGTCGGGCAGCGGCCCGGTGACCGGCGGCCCGTCCGGGGCGTGCAGCAGGCGCAGCCGCTCGGCGAACCCGCCGCGCTCCTCGCCGGGTTCGCGCCGCCAGCGGCGGACGGTGCCGTCCAGGCCGCGCACCAGCACCTCGCCGGTGGTGTGGGCGGCCCGGGCGCAGGCCACGTCCCACAGGGTGGCGCGCCGGTCCGGGGCGAAGTGGTCGAGGACGTCGCCGCACAGCGCGGCCAGCTCGTCCCGGTGCCGGGCGACGCTGTGGTAGCCGCCCGCGGCCGCGGTGTTGAGGTCGGTCCAGGTGAAGCGGCGCTCCGCCAGGTCGACGACCAGCGGGACGGACACCTTGGCGTCCCCGGTCAGGTCCATCCGCTGGCGGACGGCCCGGGCCGACAGTGGACCGCCGCCCGGACGGCCGTCGTCGATCCCGGCGAAACCGGTGAACGCCTCCGGGAGCCGGTCGAAGGACACGTCGTTGTAGCTGAACACGACCATCACCGCGTAGCGCGCCCCGGCGGCCTCCAGCGCGGCGAGGTCCAGGTCGACGAACTCGCTGGCGCCCTTCGGCGGCGGGGCCGAGACGTAGTCGCCGGAGTGCACGGCCGCGCGCCGCCCGAACGTCAACTGCGTGTAGTCGCACCGGCCCCGGGCGTTCCAGTCGGCGTCGTACAGGGCCACCGACAGGTCCAGGTCGACGCGCTGGTGGTGCGGCTGCACCCAGTGCAGGAACAGCCGCAGCCGCTCGCCCGGCGGCAGCGGCAGCAGGCTGCCGCGCGGCACCGACACCAGGGCGCGGGACGCCGAGCGCTCCGCGAACGGCACCGACATGCCGGTCAACGCCTCGTCCAGCAGGGCGACTTCGGGCGGTTCGGGCAGCGTCGCGGCGGACCGCCGGAGCAGCTCGGCCTCGATCGCGGCGACCACCGGGGCGCTCAGCGCGGCCGGGACGACGGTGCCGTGGTCCTCCCGCCCGTGCGCCAACGAGACCAGTCCGCGCGGGAAGTAGAGCCGCCGCTCGCCCGCGGTGCGCGGCCCGCGCAGCCGGCCGTAGGCGCCGAGCAGCGGCCCCGGGCCGACCCGGGGCAGCGCCCGGGCGAGCGCCGCCGACAGCTCGGCGGGCGGCGGCGTGCCGGGCGCCATGATCGTGTGCACCCGCAGCAGGTGGTGCAGGTGGCGCACCAACTCGCCCGGCCGGTGCGTGAGTTCGGCCAGCGCGCCGGGAACGTCGCCGATCGCGAGCAGGCCCTCCACCCGGGCGGCGAACCCGGTGTGCGCCACCCGGCGGCCGCGCACCCGCTCCACCCGCAGCGGCGCGGGCGGCTCGGCGAGGCCGGGGGCGGTGGTGGCGGCGTCCAGGTCGGTGCCGCGCAGCAGCGCGAACGCCGCCGCTGCGGACGGGAATCGACGGCCGAACTCGAACGGGTGCAGCAACTCGCCGACGCGCAGCCAGGGTTCGCGGTGGCGGCGGAGGTCCTCGGCCAGCGAGGCGGTCGGCAGCGCGTCCAGCACGCCCAGCAGGCCGCGGCGCAGCGGCCGCGGCAGGTTGCGCAGCCGCAGCGTCCGGGCGGTGGCCGGGAGCAGGTCCGGCTCGGCGCCCGAGTGCGCCCACAGCAGGCGCAGCACGTCGGTGGCGGTGGTGAGCCGCTCGGCCAGTACCGGCAGCGCCGACGCGCCCTGGCGGCGCAGCAGTTCGGCCAGCGCCAGCGCCTTGGTCTCGCGGACCGGGACCTCGTCGGGCAGCAGCGCCGCCAGGTCCGCCGGGGCGTGCGCGAGCAGGGTGGCCAGGTCGTCGCGGTCCTGCGGGTTCAGCGGCGTGCGGCGGGTCAGCAGGCCGGTCAGCTCGGCCAGCGCGGCCGTGGTCTCGTCCTGGTTCAGCAGCCGCAGCGGGCGCAGCACCGAGCCGCGCGGCTCCCGGGGTTCCGGGTCCCCCTTGCGCGGCGGGGCCTGCTCGCGCACGGCCGCGCGCCGGCCGCCGAACAGGAACGGGTGGACGGCCAGCGCCGTTCCGCAGGACGGGCAGTGCGGCGCGCCGTCCTGCCCGTCCAGGCAGTCCGGGCACAGCAGGTGCGCGCACGGGGCGAGCAGGCCGATGCCGACCTCCGCGCCGCGCCGCCCGCACCGGGCGCACGGCTGGTGCGGCTGGCCGCGCAGGAACGCCTGCATCCGGCGGCTGTGGTGCAGGTGCGCGATCTCCGGCACCGCGTCCGGGAAGCGGCGGAACAGCGGGGTGTGCTCGCGGTGGGTGCCCAGCAGGTGGTCGATCCGGGCGAGCAGCGCGCCGCCCAGCTCGGCCAGCCGCAGCGGCGCCAACCGGGCCAGTGCGGACCGCAGTTCGACGGTCAGCAGGTAGCCGCGGTTCGCCAGGTCGGCGTCCAGCGCGGTCAGCCCGCGCAGGCTCCACGGGTCGGCGGCGGGCAGCAGGGCGGCCGGGTCCACCGCGACGGCGGTGCGGCGGCGGAGCAGGAAGGAGCCGAGGTCGAGGTCGACACGGACGTCGAACGTCACCGGGATGGCTCGGGGCATGCGGAAGGAACCCCCGGGGGAGGCGGAAGACGAAGGAGCGGGCGGAGAGGGGGCGCGCTGGTTCTTTTCGGAAAAGGGAGAAGGAAGCACGCCGCGGAGCCGCCCGCGACCGCCACCCTAGGGCCGACGCGCGGCGCGCACCAACGAATTAACCGGCCGTCGGCTCCGGGGCCGGACCGGCCGCCGCGTCGAACAGCTCCCAGCCGTCGACCTCCACCACCCCGGGCCGCCCGGGGGGCCAACCGCGGGCGAGCGCCGCCTCCAGCAGCGCCCGGACGGTGCCCGGCTCGTGCAGGTTCAGCCACCGCCCGCCGGTGCCGACCGACCCGGAGGGCGTCCACCCGTCCGGGACCAGCCGGTCGGGCCCGGGGCGGAAGACGAGCCGGAGCCGGTTCGACCGCCCTTCGGGACACAGCGACAGGGTCTCCGCGCAGCCCGGACCGCCGCGCGGGGACGGGTCGTGCCGGTGCCCCACCCGCCACCGGTAGCGGTGGCCGTCGGGAGTGACGAGCAGGCGCAGGGCGCGGTCGCGGCGGGGCACCGGGACTCAGCCCTCCCCGGAAGCGCTGCTGGGTTCGGGGGCGCCAGGTTCGAAGGCGCCGGGCGAGGTGAGGCCGCGCCGGAAGGCGGCGAAGTCCGGGGCGAGCGGCTGCTCCGCGGCGAACTCGGCGTCGTACCAGGTGACGGCGGGCTCACCGGCCGGGCCGCAGCGGCGGTAGTCGAGCGCGATCCAGTGGTGGCCGTCGCCGGATATCGGGACCAGGCCGGTCGGCAGGCCCCACTCGGCGGCCAGGTAGGGGCCGTCGAGCAGCGACAGCGGCACCTGCGGATGGCGGCCCGCGCCGTGCAGCAGGTCGAACGGGACGTGGTCGGGCGCCCAGGAGGTCGGCCGGTCGGTGCGGAAGGCGGAGCACCCGTCCGCGACGAGCCCGCCGTCCTGTTCGCGCAGCAGGGCGAGCAGGGCGGCGGGCAGTGCGACGCCGAGCAGGCGTTCGGCGGCCAGCCGGTCCGGCTCGGTGAGCGGCGGCGGTGCGGGACGGTCCACGTCCCAGAACGGGCGGGGGAGGTTCACGGGCCAAGGGTAGGGCGTACCCCCGACGGCCCCGCACCCCGCCGCCGCCCGCGCCGTCGCGACTGTCCGGCCGTCGCCGGGCTGCGGCCGGGCCGTTGCCGCGGTCGGGCCGTTGCCGCGGTCGGGTTCCGTACCGAGGTCGGGCCCCGCGCCGTCGTCGGCTGCCGCCGCCGTCCGGCTGCTGCCGCCGCCGTTCGCCGCGACCGTCCGCCGTCCCGTTCCGTCCCGACCGTCCGGCCGCCGTCGCCGTCCGTTCGGTTGGTGGGCGGGTGGGGCTCAGGCCGGGTAAGCGTGGGTCTGGGTGGCCTTGACGGCGGCCCAGACCCGGGTGCCGGGGGTCAGGTCGAGTTCGGCGGCGGCGGTGGGGGTGAGGTCGGCGGCGAGCGGGAGGGGGCCGGTGAGGTCGACCCGGAAGCGGTCGCCGTGCAGGTCGAGACCGGCGACGGTGCAGGGGAAGAGGTTGCGGGCGCTGGTCTCGGGGCGGTGCCGGTGCAGGGTGACCGCGTCGGGCGGGAAGGCGACGAAGGCGGGGCCGGTCAGCTCCTCGTCGGTGGCCAGCACCTGGCCCTCCGGGAGGGTGACCCGGCGGCCGTCGGCGGTGCCCTGGTACAGGTTGAGGCCGACCAGGCGGGCGATGTAGTCGGTGCGCGGGTGCCGGGCCACCTCGGCGGGCAGGCCGCTCTGCACGACCCGCCCGCCCTCGATGACGACCAGCCGGTCGGCGAGCACCATGGCGTCCAGCGGGTCGTGCGTGACCAGCACCGCGACGGCCTCGAACTCGGCGAGATGGCGCCGCAGTTCGGCCCGCACGTCGAGCCGGGTGCGGGCGTCCAGCGCGGCCAGCGGCTCGTCCAGCAGCAGCAGCCGGGGCCGCACGGCCAGCGCCCGGGCCAGCGCGACGCGCTGGGCCTGGCCGCCGGAGAGCTTCGCGGGGCGGCGCCCGGCGTGCTCGGCCAGGCCCATCCGCTCCAGCCAGGGCAGCGCCTCGGCCCGGGCGGCGGCCTTGCGCAGGCCCCGGGAGCGCGGGCCGAAGGCGACGTTGTCGAGCGCGGACAGGTGCGGGAAGAGCAGGTAGTCCTGGAAGACCACGCCGATCGGCCGCTGCTCGGCGGGCCGGAACACACCGTCGGCGGGGGAGTCCAGCGGCGTGCCGTCCAGCCGCAGGTGCCCGTCGGTCAGCGGCAGCAGCCCGGCCAGCGCGCGCAGCGCGGTCGACTTCCCGGCGCCGTTCGGGCCGAGCAGGGCCAGCACCTCGCCGGGCTCGGCGGCCAGCGGCACGTCCAGGGTGAACGCGCCCCGGGAGACGGTCAGTCGGGCGTCCAGGGCGGGGGCGTCCGGGGCGGCCTTCGTGGCGGTGACGGGAGGGTTCACGGGGTGGACATCCAGCGGTCGCGCAGCCCGGCGAGGACCGCGACGGAGACGGCGAGCAGGATCAGGCTCAGGGCGATCGCCGCCTCCGGGTCGGACTCCATGGCCAGGTAGACGGCCAGCGGCATGGTCTGGGTGCGGCCGGGGAAGTTCCCGGCGAAGGTGATGGTGGCGCCGAACTCACCCAGCGCCCGGGCCCAGGCCAGCACCGCGCCCGCCCCGATGCCCGGGGCGACCAGCGGCAGGGTGACCCGGCGGAACGCGGTCAGCCGGGAGGCGCCCAGGGTGGCGGCGGCCTCCTCGTAGCGCGGGTCGGCGGCCCGCAGCGCGCCCTCGACGCTGATCACCAGGAACGGCATCGCGACGAAGGCCTCGGCGACCACCACGCCGGTGGTGGTGAACGGCAGGGTGACGCCCGTCCAGGCGTCCAGCCAGCGGCCGACGATGCCGTTGCGGCCCAGCACCAGCAGCAGCGCCACGCCGCCGACCACCGGGGGCAGCACCAGCGGCAGCGTGACCAGGGCGCGCACCAGGCGCCGGCCGGGGAACTCGGTGCGGGCCAGCAGCCAGGCCAGCGGCACGCCCAGCACCAGCGCGACGCCGGTGGCCAGCGTCGCCGAGAGCAGCGAGAGCTTGAGCGCCTGCCACACCTCGGGGCCGGTCAGCAGCTCGGGCAGCGCGCTCCACGGGGCCCGGACCAGCATGCCCAGCAGCGGCAGGACCAGGAAGGCCAGGCCGAGCAGCGCGGGCAGCAGCAGCGCGGCCGGGACCCGCCCGGCCCCCCGGGGCCGCCGCCGGCCCCGGGGGTGTGGTGCGGTGGTGGTGCGGGGGTCCTCCGGCGTCACGGCGCCTGGAAGCCGGCGTCGGTGAGCACCCGCCGGGCGTCCGCGGAGCCGATGTAGCCGAGGAAGGCGGCCGCGCCGTTGGCGTTGGGCGCCTTGGCCAGGGTGGCGATCGGGTAGTCGTTGACCGCCTGCGCGGCCTCCGGGAAGTTCACGCCCTCGATCTTCGCGGCGTCGGCCTTCACGTCGGTCTGGTACACCAGCGAGGCGTCGACCTCGCCCAGCTCGACCTTGGTCAGGGCGCCCTTGACGTCCTGCTCGTAGGTGACCGGGGTGAGCTCCACGCCGGCCGCCTTGAGCGCGGTGACGGCGGCGGCGCCGCACGGCACCTCCTTGGCGCACAGCGCGGTCTTGACGCCCTTGAGGTCCTTCAGCCCGGCGATGTTCTTCGGGTTGCCCTTGGCGACCGCGATCTCCAGGGTGTTGCGGACGAACACCGTCGGGTCGCCGCCGGTCAGCTTGGCGTCGGTGACGGTCTTCATGGTGGCGGGGCTGGCCGCGGCGAACACGTCGACCGGCGCGCCGGAGACGATGTTCTGGGCGAGCGCGGAGGAGCCGCCGAAGTTGAAGGTCACCGTGGTGCCCGGGTAGGCCGCCTCGAAGCGCTTGCCCAGCTCGGTGAAGGACTCCTTCAGCGAGGCGGCCGCGAACACCGTGATGGTGCCCTTGACCTCGGGCCGGGCCGGGGCGGAGTCGGTGCTGACGGTGCCGCCGCCGCCGGAGCTGCTGCAGGCGGTCAGCCCGGCCGCGAGGGCGAGGACGGCGGAGGCGGCGAGGAGTCGTCTGACGCTGCGCATGGATGGTTTCCCCTGGTCGTGTGGGCGGTGGCGGGAGAGGGTGGGGACGTGATCAGGCGATCATAGTGCC
Organism: Kitasatospora sp. NA04385; assembly: GCF_013364235.1. Lineage (NCBI taxonomy): Bacteria > Bacillati > Actinomycetota > Actinomycetes > Kitasatosporales > Streptomycetaceae > Kitasatospora > Kitasatospora sp. NA04385. The sequence goes on from NZ_CP054919.1 coordinate 6,688,012, forward strand.
GCAACTGCGGGGGGCGAGACAGCTGTCTCATCGCACAAGCGACCTTAAGGCGAACTTAAGGGCTGCATGTGCGATACCTCAAGCCCCTCCGGGGCCGCACCCGGGCGGATCCTCGCCCGCCGCCGTCGTCCGCGGGATACTGACGGAGTTTCAGCGAGCCGCCGCAGCAAGGCGGTTCGACCACCGACGGAGGGGGATCCCCATGGTCGCCACCACCGCCCGCCCGCCCGGCCCGACCGGCCTGCCGCTGATCGGCTCGCTGCTCGATCTCAAGCGCGACGCGCTCGCCACCTACCTCGCCGCCCACCGCGACCACGGCGACGTGGTCCGCATCCAGGCCGGCCCGCCCGGCCTGCGGGCCGAGATCTGGATGGCCTTCTCGCCCGAGGCCGCGCAGCAGGTGCTCGCCACCGACGCGGCCAACTTCCGCAAGGACAACGTCTTCTACGGCGAGATCCGGGAGAGCTTCGGCAACGGCCTGCTCACCTCCCAGGACGCCGACTACCTGCGCCAGCGCCGCCTGGTCCAGCCGCTGTTCACCCGCAAGCGGGTCGACCAGTACGCCGACGCCGTCGGCGCCGAGGCCGAGGCGCTGACCGCCCGCTGGGCCGCCGTCCCCGACGGCACCGTCGACCTCGCCGAGGAGATGAACCGCTTCGCGCTGCGCACCGTCTCCCGCATCCTGTTCGGCCAGGACGTCGAGGAGGCCGTCGAGACCGTCCACCACGCCTTCCCGGTCCTCAACCGCTTCGTCCGCGCCCGCGCGCTCTCCCCGCTGCGGCTGCCCCGCGACTGGCCGCTGCCCGGCCACCGCAGGGCGCTCGCCGCCGAACGCACCCTGTACGAGGTGTGCGACGGCATCATCGCCCGCCGCGCCGCCCAGGGGAACGGCGGGGCGGACGACCTGCTCGGCCTGCTCGCCGACGCCCGCGGCGAGGACGGCGAGCGGCTGGACGCCACCGAACTGCGCGAGCAGGTGCTGATCTTCCTGCTGGCCGGCCACGAGACCACCGCCACCTCGCTGATCTTCGCCCTGCACCTGCTCGGCGCCCACCCCGAGCAGCAGGCCCGGGCCCACCGGGAGGTCGCCGACCTGCTCGGCGACGGCCGCCGCCCCACCGCCGCCGACTACGCCCGGCTCCCGTACCTGACCCAGGTGCTGAAGGAGGCCATGCGGCTCTACCCGGCCGCCCCCGCGATCGGCCGCCGGGCGGTCGCGGACACCGTGATCGGCGGCGTCCGCGTCCCGGCCGGTGCGGACGTCCTGGTCGCCCCGTACGTCACCCACCGCCACCCCGCGCACTGGGAGGACCCGGAGCGCTTCGACCCCGAGCGCTTCACCCCCGAGCGGGAGGCCGCCCGGCACCGCTACGCCTGGTTCCCGTTCGGCGGCGGCCCGCGGGCCTGCATCGGCCAGCACTTCTCGATGCTGGAGTCGGTGCTCGCGCTGGCCGTCCTGCTGCGCGGGTTCGAGGTCACCACGGTCGACCGGGAGGTGCCGCTCGGGCAGGGGATCACCCTGGAACTGCACGGCCCGGCCCGGGTGAAGCTCACCCCGCGCGGCTGATCCGGCCCGCCCCCGCCCCCGCCCGCCCCGGCCCGGGGCGGGCGGCATGCTTCCCCGGGCCCTTTCCCGGGCGTTCGGCCAGGTCGGGAGGGGCGTGGGCGTGACATGGGGCGGTCACACGTCGTCGGACCATTCGAACACACAAGACCCGTGCCGTGTAGTGCTTTTCACATCTTCCGTTGACCATTCATCAGCTCTGGGTAGCGTCCACGATCCCCGGACCACAAGAGCTTGGGCGAGCGGCAGACACCTCTCGCGGGAGGCACCAGATGGGATCGATGGACCACTTCAGTTTCGGCTGGCTCACGCCGGCGCTCTCCTACGCGATGGCCTGCGTCGGCGCCGCCCTCGGCCTGCGCTGCACCCTGCGCGCGCTGTCCGCCACCGGCGCCTCCCGGCGCAACTGGCTGCTCACCGCCGCCGCCGCGATCGGCTCCGGCATCTGGACGATGCACTTCGTCGCGATGTTCGGCTTCACCGTCGACGGCACCGACCTGCGCTACGACGTCCCGCTGACCGTCCTCAGCCTGCTGATCGCGGTCGTCGTGGTCGGCCTCGGCGTGTTCGTGGTCGGGTACGGGCGCCACCGCGGCCGCAGCCTGCTGCTGGGCGGCCTCACCACCGGCGTCGGCGTCGCCGCGATGCACTACCTCGGCATGTCCGCGGTCCGCATCCACGGCGAACTGCGCTACCAGTTCGGCACGGTCGCGCTCTCCGTGCTGATCGCCGTCGGCGCCGCCACCGCCGCGCTCTGGGCCGCCGTCACCATCCGCAACGTGTACGCCGCCGCCGCGGCCGCCCTGGTCATGGGCATCGCGGTCAGCTGCATGCACTACACCGGCATGGCCGCTGTCCACATCCACATGGAACCCGCCCGCACCGGCCTCGGCGGCGCGACCCCCATGCAGTTCGTCTTCCCGCTGGCCGTCGGGCTCGGCTCCTTCCTCTTCCTCACCGCCGCCTTCGTCGCGCTCTCCCCGACCGCGCAGGAGCGCGCCGCCTACCGCGAGGCCGGCGAACTCGCCGTCGAGGACCTCGGCCGCGCCGCCTGAAGCCGCGTTCAACTGCGTCCCGCGCCGCCCGAACCCGCGCCGCCTCAACCCGCGCCGCCTGAAACCGCGTTCAACTGCGCCCCGCGCCGCCCGCCGTCCGCACCCCGGCCCGGACGGCCGCCCGCCGCCACCGCCCCGACGATCCGTAGCCCGAAAGGCCGCCACCCCCATGCGCGCAAGCCGAGGCACCTCCCGCAGCGGACCGCCCGCCCCCAGCACCCCGCGCGGCCCCGCCCGCACCCGGCCCGGCCCGCCCCGGCGCGGCGCCCACGCGGCCGCCCGCCGACGAGACGCCGGCCGCCGTCCCGGCCGCTGCCCGGGTCGGCCTGCGCCCGCGCACCGTCCGGGCCCGGATCGTCGCCGTGCTGATGGTCCCCGTGGTGTCCGTGATGGCCCTGTGGGCGTTCGCCACCGTCACCACCGCCGGCGACGTCTGGGACCTGCTGCGGATCAAGAACGTCGACGCCACCCTGCGCACCCCGCTCGACCGCACCGCCGCCGCCCTGCAGGCCGAACGCAGCGCCGCCGGACAGTACCTCGCCGCCCCCGGCCCCGACCCGGAGGCCGTCCTGCGCGCCGCCGCCCGGGAGACCGACCGGGCCGCCGCCCCGCTCACCCTCGCCCCCGGCTACAACCGCGCCGACGCCGAAGGGCTCGGCCCCGAGGCCGCCGACCGCCTCGACACCCTCAGCCGCGTCGTCGGCGCCCTCCCCGCGCTGCGCGCCAAGCTGCTGGAACGCACCGTCCCCTGGGACGACGCCTACACCGTCTACACCGCCGCCGTCGACGACGCGCTCGCCGCCACCGGCTCGCTCACCGCCCTCCAGGACCACCGGGTCGCCGCCGACGCCCGGGTGCTGCTGGAGTTCGCCCGCTCCCGAGAGCAACTCGCCCGCGAGGACGCCCTGGTGCGCGCCGCCCAGTGCGGCGGGCGGCTCACCGAGGCGCAGTACCGGCAGATCCTCCAGGCCGGTTACGCCCGCGCCCAGTTCGAGCGGACCGCCGCCCCCGACCTGCGCCCCGTCGACCGCACCGCGCTGGCCGCCGTCACCGGCAGCCCCGAGTACCAGGAACTGCGGCGCTACGAGGAGCAGTTGGCGAACGCCGTTGACCCGGCCGCCGCCCTGCAGTCCGTCTCCGCCATCCGCTGGGCCGCCGCCACCGACAGCGTCGCTCGCGCGCTGGCCGGCGTCGAACGGCAGGCCGGTTCGGCCGCCGCCGAGCGCGCGAACCCCTACGCCCTGGGCCTGTTCGGCACCTCCGGCGCCACCGTGCTGCTCGGCCTGGCCGCCGTCCTCGCCTCGCTGCTGATCTCGGTCCGGATCGGCCGCGGCCTGGTCGCCGAACTGCACGCCCTGCGCAACTCCGCCCTCGAACTGGCCGGCCGCAAACTCCCCGCCACCATGCGGCGGTTGCGGGCCGGCGAGGAGGTCGACGTGGACGCCGAGGTGCCGCCGCGCGACCACGGCGACGACGAGATCGGCCAGGTCCACCACGCCCTCGACCGCGTCCAGCGGGCCGCCGTCACCGCCGCCGTCGAACGCGCCGAGGTGCTCTCCGGCGTCTCCGGCGTGTTCGTCAACCTGGCCCGCCGCAGCCAGGTCCTGGTGCACCGCCAACTCACCCTGCTGGACGCGATGGAGCGCCGCACCGAGGACCCGGCCGAACTCGACGACCTGTTCAAGCTCGACCACCTCACCACCCGGATGCGCCGCCACGCCGAGGGCCTGATCATCCTCTCCGGCGCCGCCCCCGGCCGGGCCTGGCGCAAGCCCGTCCCGCTCACCGACGTGGTCCGGGCCGCCGTCGCCGAGGTCGAGGAGTACGCCCGGGTCGACGTCCACCGCCTCCCGTACGCCGCCGTCACCGGCCCCGCCGTCGCCGACCTCACCCACCTGGTCGCCGAACTCGTCGAGAACGCCACCGGGTTCTCGCCCCCGCACACCAAGGTCCGGATCCGCGGCGAGGCGGTCGGCAACGGCTACGCCCTGGAGATCGAGGACCGCGGCCTGGGCATGGGCCCCGAGGCGCTCGCCGACGCCAACCGGCGGATCGGCGCCAGCGAACAGGTCGACCTCTTCGACAGCGACCGCCTCGGCCTGTTCGTGGTCAGCCGCCTCGCCAAGCGCCACGGCGTCAAGGTCGCGCTGCGCCCCTCCGCGTACGGCGGCACCACCGCGGTCGTGCTGCTGCCCACCGACCTGCTCGACCCGCGCGAGGCCGAATCCCGGCCGCAGGCACCGCAACCCGCAGCCCGGCCCGCGGCCGCTCCCGCCGTCCCCGTCGCTTCCGCCGTCCCCGCCGTCCCCGCCGCATCCGAACTCCGGCCGCCCGTAAGGACGTTGCCGCCGCACCCGGCGCCCGACCCGGCCGTGCCCGCCGTGCCGGAGGACGAACTCCCGCGCCGGGTACGGCAGGCCAGCCTCGCCCCGCAACTGCGCGAGGCCCCCGAACCGCCCCGCCCCGGGCGGCGCCCCGCCGAACCCGCCGACCGCGACCCCGAGCAGGCCCGCTCCGCGATGGCCGCCTTCCAGCAGGGCTGGCAGCGCGGCCGGGGCGGCGGACCGGACGGCACCCCCTTCGCCCCCCACGACCGAGGAGACCGCGCCCGATGATCGGCACCACCCGCCAGAGCGGCGAACTCAACTGGCTCCTGGACGAGTTGGTGACCCGGACCGCCCGGGTCAGGTTCGCCGTCATGCTCTCCGCCGACGGACTCCCGATGGGCAACTCCACCGGCCTCGGCCGCGAGGACGCCGAACACCTGGCCGCCGTCGCCTCCGGTTTCCACAGCCTGGCCAAGGGCGCCGGACGCCACTTCGAGGCCGGTCGGGTCCGCCAGACCATGGTCGAACTGGAACGCGGCTACCTGTTCGTCGCGGCCGCCGGACAGGGCTCCTGCCTGGCCGTCTTCGCCGAACCCGACGCCGACCTCGGCCTGGTCGCCTACGAGATGGCCCGCCTGGTCCGCCGGGTCGGCGAGCACCTGGACGCCGCCCCGCGCGGCTACTAGGGCCCGTCCGGACCGACCCCGAACACCCGATCGAGAAGGGGGAGTTCGCCGATGGCCCACCCGCCCCGGGACCACCTGCCCGGCACCCCGTCCGGCTACCCGCCGCCGCCCGACCGCCCCGTCCAGTGGTACGACGAGGACGCCGGGCCGATGGTCCGCCCCTACGCCCTCACCCGGGGCCGCACCCGCCCCGGCCGGGCCTTCGACCTGATCGCCCTGGTCGTCACCGACGTCCCCGACCCGGCCGTGCTGCCGGTCGGCCCCGAGCAGCTCGCCATCCTGGAGACCTGCCGGGGCAACGCCCTGTCCGTCGCCGAGATCGCCGCCGACCTCGACCTGCCGCTCGGCGTGGTCCGGGTCCTGCTCGGCGACCTCCTCGACGGCGAGCACATCCGGGTCAGCCGCCCCGTCCCGCCGGCCCTGCTCCCGCACGAACACGTCCTCCAGGAGGTCATCCATGGGCTTCGCGCCCTCTGACAGCACCGACCTCGCCCTGAAGATCCTGGTCGCCGGCGGCTTCGGCGTCGGCAAGACCACCCTGGTCGGGGCGGTCAGCGAGATCAAACCCCTGCGCACCGAGGAGCAGCTCACCGCCGCCGGGACCCACGTCGACGACCTCGGCGGCGTCGAACGCAAGACCACCACCACCGTCGCCATGGACTTCGGCCGGATCACCATCCGCGAGGGCCTGTCGGTCTACCTCTTCGGCACCCCCGGCCAGGACCGCTTCTGGTTCCTCTGGGACGAACTCGCCCACGGCGCCCTCGGCGCCGTCGTCCTCGCCGACACCCGCCGCCTCACCGACTGCTTCCCCGCCGTCGACTTCTTCGAGCACCGCGGCATCCCCTTCGTGGTCGCCGTCAACCGCTTCGAGGGCAGCCGCTCCTTCCGCCCCGAGGACGTCTCCAGGGCGCTCGACCTCGACCCGGCCACCCCCGTGGTCCTCTGCGACGCCCGCGAACGCGCCTCCGGCAAGGGCGTCCTGATCAGCCTGGTCGAACACGCCGGCAAGGTCCACGCCGCCCGGGTGCTCGCCCAGGCCCGCAGCTGACGTCCGCGCGCCGCCGGGCTAGCATGCCCGGCATGTTCCTCTCCCGCGACTAGGACCCCGCACCGCGACCGCCCGCCGTACCCGGCGCCGCGGTCGCTCCGGCGTCCCCGTCCACCGGCGCCCCGCGCGCCGTCACCGTTGAGGAACCCCGCTCCGCCATGTCGACGTCCTACCTGGCCGTGCTGCGCGTACCCGGCGCAGCCCGGCTGATCCCGGCCGCCCTGCTTGGCCGCCTCTCCTACGGCACCGCGCCGCTCTCCCTGCTGCTCGCCGCCACCGCCACCACCGGCTCGTACGCCCGGGCCGGCTGGCTGATGGCGCTCTTCTCCGCGATCGGCGTGCTGCTCTTCCCGACCCGCGCCGGGCTCGTCGACCGGTACGGCCCCCGGCGCGCCCTGCCGCCGATGGCCGTCGGCCACGCCGCCGCGCTGCTCGCCCTGGCCGCCGCCACCTGGCGGCCCGGCACGCCCTACCCCGTCCTGCTGGCGCTCGCGACCGCGGCCGGGCTGTCCGCCCCGCCGCTCGGCCCGGTCACCCGGGCCCAGTGGAGCGTCCTCGCCGCCGACCCCGGGCTGCGCCGCCGCGCCTACAGCCTGGACACCGTCGCCGAGGAACTCCTCTACGTCACCGGCCCGTTGCTGGCCGGGCTGCTCGCCACCACCACCCGCCCCGCCGCCGGACTGCTGCTCAGCGCCGTCCTCGTCCTCACCGGGACGCTCGCCCTGGCGGCCGTCGCCGTCCCGGTCGCCGCCACCGGCGCCGCCGCGCCCGCGTCCCGGGCCGGCACCCGCCGACTGCTCGGCCGGGCCCGCCAACCCTCGCCGCCGCGGCCGGCGTCGGCGCGGGCCTCGCCGCGTTCGCCCTGCTCGCGGTGGTCTTCGCCGGTCGCCACGGCCGCCCCGCGGACGTCGCCTGGGTCGAGGCCGCGCTGGCCGCCGGCAGTGCGACGGGCGGACTGGCCCTCGGGGCGGTCGACCGGCGGACCCCCGCCGCGACCCGGCTCACCGCCCTGAGCGCGGCGCTCTCCGCCGCGCTCGCCCTCGCCGCGCTCGCCCCCACCGTCCCGGCCCTGGCCGTCGTCGCCGCGCTGGCCGGTCTCGCGGTCGCCCCCACCCTCACCACCGCCTACCTCCTCACCGACGAACTCGCCACCCCCGCCGAGCGCACCCGCGCCGGGGCCTGGGTCAACACCTCCTACAACGCCGGGAGTTCCACCGCCACCGCGCTCACCGGCACCCTCCTCACCCACCTCCCGCTCCCCAGCTGCCTCCTGCTCGCCGCCACCCCGCCGCTCGCCGCGCTCGCCCTGCGCGGCCGGAAGCCCCGCCCGGCCGGAAGCCCCGCGCGAGCCCCCGAACGCGCCCGCCCGGACACCGATGAGTTCCGGCGGCCCGACCCGTCCAACCCGGTATGACCCGAATCGACGTCAACGGAACCACCCTCGGCACCGAGTCCTTCGGCGACCGGCACGCACCGCTCGTCCTGCTCGCGGGCGGGACGACGATGCTCTCCTGGCCGGACGCGCTGTGCGAGCGCCTCGCGGCCGGCGGGCGCCGCGTGGTGCGCTACGACCTGCGGGACAGCGGGGAGTCGGCGACCGGCGACCCGCGGGCGCCCGGCTACACCCTGCGCACCCTCGCCGCCGACGCGGCGGCCCTCGCCGGGGCGCTCGGCGGGGGCCCCGCGCACCTCGCCGGGACCGGGGTGGGCGGAATGGTCGCGCAGGTGGCCGCGCTCGACCACCCGGAGGCGTTCTCGGCGCTCACCCTGGTCGGCACCCGCCCGGTCGCCCCCGGCCCGGTCGACGCGGACCTGCCCGACCACGACCGGCAGGCGATGGGCCGGCTGTTCTCCCGTCCGGCGCCGGACTGGACCGACCGGGCGGCGGTCGCCGCGTTCGCCGCCGCGGGCGCGGAGGCCCTCGGGGACGACCCGGACGCCGCCCGGGCCACCGCGGCCCGGATCTGGGACCGCACGCCCGGCGACACGCCCCCGGTGCACCTGGCCAACCAGCTCGGCCTGGTGTTCTCCGCGCTCGACTGCGCCCCCCGCTGGCGCGAGCGGCTGCCCGGGATCGGCCTCCCCACCCTGGTCGTGCACGGCCGCCGCAACCGGTTCTTCCCCGTCGGCAACGCCGAGGCGCTGGCCCGCGAGATCCCGGGCGCGCGGCTGCTCGTCCTGGACGCCGCGACGGCGCTGCCCGCCTCCGCGGCCGACGAGGTGGCCGGGGCGATGCTGGCACTGCGCTGAGAGCGGCGGGGGCGCGCCGCCGACCGGGCCCCCGGCACGTCCCCGCCGCTCTCAGCGGGCCCTGCGCAGCAGCCGCTCCGCGACGGCCAGGTTGATGATCCAGGAGATCCAGGCGCCGGAGGCGTAGACCAGGGCGGCGGGCAGGCCGGTGGGGGTGAGCAGGACGAGCCAGAGCCGGAAGGTGACGGCGGTGAACATCAGCGCGTAGGAGCGGAGCATCCAGCGGCGGTGGGCGGGGATGCGGCCGTGCCGGGCGTGGTGCAGGCCGAGCGCGGTGGTGGTGAGGGTGAGGACGGCGAGCAGGACGAAACCGAGCGGAGCGACCGGGGGGTAGAGGCCGTGCGGGGCGACGAGCAGCCCGCCGAGGCCCATCGCGGCGGCGGCCAGGACGTAGACGCGGCCGGTCCAGCGGTGCAGGGCGGGGCGGCGGGCGCGCAGACCGGAAAGGAACTGGAGCGGGCCGAGGGAGAGCGCGACGACGCCGCCGCCGATGTGGAGCAGGAGCGGCGCGAGGTGGGCGAGGTAGACGGCGCGCTGCTCCTCCAGGAAGGTGTCGGGGTCGAGCGTGAAGTAGCGGGCGGAGACGGCCGCGATGAGCAGCGCCAGGGTCGGGACGGCGATCCGGCCGGTCCGGCGCAGGGCGCCGGACCTCCGCGCGGGGGTCGGGACTTCGAGCGCGGCGGGACGGTGGGGTGTCATGGCGGGGACGCTACGGACCGGCCCTGACCTGCGGCGTCCCCCCGCGGGGGTCTTCCGGGCTACCCCGCTGGGGGTAGCGCCCCCGGTTCGCCCCGGAGCCCGGTGGACGCCAGGGTCGGGGGCGAGCCGGGTCGGGTAGGTTCTCCCCGGTCACCGCGGGACCCGGCCCCGCACCCCACGGGACCCGACACCGTACCCCACCGGCACCGAGGACACCGCACCCCACCGGCACCGAGGACACCGCACCATGCCGCCGAACACCGCCAGACTCCGACTCCCCGCCCTCCCCAAGGTGTCGGGCCGCGTCCCCGCCCCGCTGGCGGACGCCGCGCCCGCCGTCGTGCTGTTCGTCGCGATGCTGGTCGAACGGTTCGGCGCGGCGGCCCGGATCGGGGACCGGATGCCGTACGCGCTGGCCCTGACCGTGGCGCTGGCCCTCCCGGTCGCCGCCCGCCGCCGGGCCCCGCTGACGGCCTTCCTGGTGGGGACGCTGGCGCTGACCGCCGAGGCGCAGCTCGTCGCGCCGAGCCCGGTCTCGCCGTACGCCAACCTGTTCGGCGCGTACGCGGTGGGCCGGTACGCGGGCCGGGGCCGGGCGGGGTGGGGGCCGCCGCTGGTGGTGCTCGGCATCGTCGGGTACTTCGCCGGGCAGGACGTCGAGGCGGTGACGCCGGTCGGCTTCCTCGCGCTCTGGCTGGCGGTGTGGGCGTACGGCTACGCGGACGCGCGGCGGCTTGCCGAGCAGGCGGTCGAACGGCGGCGCGCCCGGGCCGAGTTGCTCGCCGAGGAGCGGACCAGGATCGCCCGCGAGGTGCACGACCTGGTCGGCCACTCACTGAACCTGATGCTGGTGCAGGCCGGGGCCGCCCGCCGGCTGATCGACCGCACCCCCGAGCGCAGCCGCGAACTGCTGGTGGAGATCGAACGCACCGGCAACGACGCGCTCGGCGAACTCGACCGCGTCCTGGGCCTGTTGCGCGGCGCCGCGCCCCGGCACCCGGACGGGGCGCCGCCCGCCGAGCCCGGCGTCGCCGAACTCCCGTACCTGGTCGAGCGGATGAGCCGGGCCGGGCTGGCCGTCGCGCTGCACCGGGACGCCCCGCCGCTGCCCCCGGAGCAGGACCGCTGCGCGTACCGGGTGGTCCAGGAGTCGCTGACCAACGCGCTGCGGCACTCCGGCGCCGCCTACGCCACCGTCCGGATCGTCCGGCAGGAGGAGCGCACCCTGGTGGAGGTGCTGGACGACGGCTCCGGCCCGCCGCCCGGCCACCGGCCCGGCCGCGGCCTGACCGGCATCGCCGAGCGCGCCGCCCGCCTGAACGGCACCGCCCAGCACGGCCTCGGCCCGAACGGCGGCTTCCTGGTCCGGGTCTCCCTCCCCACCGGGGGCGGGGCGTGAACGCCCCCGTCCCGGCCGCCCCCGTCCCGGCCCCCGCCCCCGCCCCCGTCCCGGCCGCCGCCCCCGCCGCCGTCCGGGTGCTGATCGCCGACGATGACCCGCTGCTGCGCGCCGGGCTCGCCGTGGTGCTGGAGACCGCCGACCGGATCGAGGTGGTCGGCCAGGCCGAGGACGGGCTGCGGGCGGTCGAACTCGCCCGCGCGCTGCGGCCCGACGTGGTCCTGATGGACGTCCGGATGCCCGGCTGCGACGGCGTCGAGGCGACCCGCCGACTGGCCGGTACCCCGAGCCGGGTGCTGGTGCTGACCACCTTCCACCACGACGCGTACGTGTGGGGCGCGCTGCGGGCCGGGGCCGCCGGGTTCCTGCTCAAACGGGCCTCGCCGGAGCGGCTGATCGACGCCGTGCACGCCGTCGCGGCCGGGGAGGCCGTCCTCGACCCGGCCGTCACCCGGGACCTGCTCGGCCACCTGCTGTCCGCCCCCGCGCCCGGGCCGCCCCCGCCGACCGACCCGGGCCCGCTGGCGGCGCTCACCGTCCGTGAGCGGGAGGTGCTGCGACTGGCCGCCGAGGGCCACCCCAACGAGGAGATCGCCGCGCTGCTGCACCTCGCCGAGTCCACCGTGAAGACGCACGTCAAGCGGATCCTCGGCAAGCTCGGCGCGCGCGACCGCTCGCAGGCGGTGGCCGCCGCCTACCGGCACGGGCTGATGGTGCCGCAGCCCCGCCCGTCGACCGGGCCCGGGGCTCCGTGACACTCCGCCACTGACGGGGTGTCAGCTCATCGCGCCGACCCGGTCGTACATTGAGCGGATGATCGTGGAGAACGGGCCGGGGCCCGCGCGGCAGGTGCGCTACGGGCGGGGCCCGTCCGGGCGGCGGCTCGCCGAGCAGGGCCGGTGGGAGGAGCTGCTGGAACGCTTCCGGCTGGCCAGGGCGCTGGGCGACCCGCTGTCCGGACCGCTCGGCCACCTGGTCGCGTACGGCGCCCCCGCCGCCCTCGCCGCCCGGCTGTTCGACCCCGACGGCGGCCCCGGCGCCCCCGCGACCGCCGCCGACCACGACGCCGGACCGCTCTGGGAGGTGCTGGCCACCCGCCACCCCCGGCCCGTCCTGGACGCCCTGCCGCTGCCGCCCGCGATCCGCCGCCTCACCGCCCACACCCGCGCCCTGCTCGGCGAGGACCCCGGCGACGACACCCCCGACGAGGGCGGGGTGCCGTACCGGCTGCTGCCCTGGGAGGACAGCGGCTGGGAACGCGACACCCGGGTCCGCGAGTACCTGCCCGCCGGCGGCGCCCGCCGCGCCCTGCACCTGGCCCCGCCCACCCGCGAGGGCCTCGCCGTCATCGAACTCCCCAACCCCGCGGGCCGGTTGACCGGCCTGGCGGCCACCCGCGCGCTCGCCGGGCTCGCCGACTGGACCACCGCCGTGTGCGTCCGCGGCCGGGCCGCCGACGCCGTCGCCCAACTCGCCGGCGGGCCCGAGGTCACCGGCGGCCCGCTCCCGTTCGCCGCGCTCTACCCCGCCCTGGTGCACCTCGCCTCCGCCCGCCCCGACCGCGGCGCGGCCCAGGGGCGGCTCGCCGTCTGGCAGGTGCTCGCCGCGATGGACGGCACCGCCGTGCCCGCCCGGGCCGCCGCCGAGTCCCTGGTCGCCCGCCTGCGCTGCCTCGCCTGGACCGAACCCGCCGACGACCTCCGCCACCTGCACCTCGCCCTGGAGGACCCCGCCACCGGCCTGGCCTGGGCCCTCTCCGGCACCACCCCCGAACCCGCGTAGGAAGAAAACGCGGGGCCCGGCGAGAACGGCGGGAGGCACCATCAGGGGCCCGGGGAACGGCGGGTCCGTGCTGCTGGCGGTCGGAGCCCATCGGTGTGTCCGTGCTGCTGCGTGCAGTGACAGGAACCAGAAGCAGATGCGCGCTCCGGCAGCGCACCGTCAGCAGACCGGGCCTCGCCGTTCCCCGAGCCCCTGGATACACGCCCCGCCGTTCTTGGTGCGCCGCCCTGCGCGCCGCCGGGCACGGTGCGGACGTCATCGCCGTCACCTCCGCCCGGGACCTGGCCGTGGTCCGGCGGGCCGTCAGCGCGGGCGTCGTCCAGTACCTGCTCAAGCCCTTCGGCGCGGCCGCCCTGGGCGAGCGCCTGCGCCAGTACGCCCGCTACCGGGCCAACCTCGACCGCCCCGGCCGGGCGCTCGGCCAGGACGAGGTCGACCGGGCGCTCGCCCTGCTGCGCGGCACCGACCGCAGCAGCCTCCCCAAGGGCCTGGCCGCCGACACCCTGGACACCCTCGCCACCGCGCTGCGCACCGCCCCCGACGGCCTCTCGGCCGGCGCCGCCGCCGCGGCCACCGGCGTCTCCCGGATCACCGCCCGCCGCTACCTCGAACACCTGGTCACCACCGGCCGCGCCACCCGCGAGCCCCGCTACGGGCAGGTCGGCCGCCCCGAGCTGGGCTACCGGTGGAGCGGTGGGTGACCGGGCCTCAGACGCGCTCGGCCAGCGCCAGGTAGCGGTCCGGTTCGTCGGCGTAGGACAGCGGGGTCCAGCCGTTGGCGGCCAGCAGCGGGAAGAGGCGCTCGCGGGCGCGCAGGTCGTCGGGGGTGAGCGGGCGGCCCTTGCGGGCGGCGAGGGCGGCCCGGCCGAGCGGGTGGAAGAGGGCGAGCCGGCCGCCGGGGCGGGTGACCCGGGCGAGTTCGCGCAGCCCGGCGGCCGGGTCGGGCAGGTGGGAGACCAGGCCCGCGCCGAACACCAGGTCGGCGCGGGCGTCGGGCAGCGGCAGCCGGGTGCAGTCGGCCCGCAGCAGCGCGGCGTCGGCGCGGTGCGCGGCGGCCCGCTCCAGCATCTCGGGCGTCAGGTCGACGCCGAGGACGGTGCCGCCCGGGCCGACGGCGGCGCGCAGCAGCGGGAGGGCGCGGCCGGTGCCGCAGCCCGCGTCGATCACGAACTGCCCGGCGGACAGGCCGGTGTCGGCGATCGCGGCGGCGTAACGCGGGCTGTCGTCCGGGTACTTGCTGTCCCAGGTGGCGGCGCGTTCGGCGAAGAAGGCCCGGGTGTCGGCGAGTTCGCGGGCGTGGGCGGTGGGGTCCATGGACGGGAGGCTACCCGGGCGCGGGCCGTGACCCGCGGCGGTCCGGCTCGTTGGAGGGGCGGGGGTGTCCACCGGGGGGTGTCCACCGGGGGGTGCCCGACGGCGCCCGGCGGCGGCCCGGCGGCCGGCCGGGGGAGCGGGCGGGGGAAATCGCTCACCCGGACGGGTGATCGAAGGGCCCGGTGGCGGCATTCGCCGAACCCCCGAAGGTAAAGTTAGGCTTACCTAACTTCCCAAGGGAGCTCCTGCTGTGACCCTCACCGTCGGCACCTCCGCCGCACCGGTCGGCGACGCGATCCTGCGCCGCCAGCGCATCCGCGAGTCGGCCGCCCGCACCTACGCCCGGTCCTTCCCGATCGTGCCGGTGCGCGCGAACGGCATGACCGTGGAGGGCGCCGACGGACGCCGCTACCTCGACTGCCTCTCCGGCGCCGGCACCCTCGCGCTCGGCCACAACCACCCCGTGGTGCTCGACGCGATCCGCCGCACCCTGGACAGCGGCGCCCCGCTGCACCTGCTCGACCTCGCCACCGCCGAGAAGGACGACTTCACCACCGCGCTGCTGGAGAGCCTGCCGGAGAAGTTCGCCGCCAGGTCCCGGGTCCACTTCTGCGGCCCGGCCGGCACCGACGCCGTCGAGGCCGCCCTCAAGCTGATGCAGACCGCCACCGGCCGGCGCGGCGCGCTCGCCTTCACCGGCGCCTACCACGGCATGACCGCCGGGGCCCTCGCCGTCACCGGCAACACCGCCGTCAAGGCCCCGCTGCCCAGCGGCGGCGAGGTCACCCGGCTGCCCTACCCGTACGCCTACCGCTGCCCGTTCGGCGTCGGCGGCGAGCGCGGCGCGCAGCTCGCCGCCGCCTACACCGAGCGCCTGCTCGACGACCCCTCCGGCGGCGTGCTCCCGCCCGCCGCGATGATCCTGGAGCCGGTGCAGGGCGAGGGCGGCGTCGTCCCCGCCCCCGACGGCTGGCTGCGCGAGATGCGCCGGATCACCGCCGAGCGCGGCATCCCGCTGGTCCTCGACGAGGTGCAGACCGGCGTCGGCCGCACCGGGCGGATGTGGGCGGTCGAGCACAGCGGCATCGAACCCGACGCGATGGTGCTCTCCAAGGCCATCGGCGGCAGCCTCCCGCTCGCCGTGGTGGTCTACCGCGAGGAGTACGACGGCTGGCAGCCCGGCGCCCACACCGGCACCTTCCGCGGCAACACGCTCGCGATGGCCGCCGGTGCCGCCACCCTCCGGTACGTCGCCGCCAACGGACTGGTGGCCCGGGCCGAGACGGTCGGCGCCCGGATCGCCGCCCGGCTCGACGGCGCCCGCGACCGCCTCCCGGTGATCGGTGACGTCCGCGGCCGCGGCCTGATGCTCGGCGTCGAACTCGTCGACCCCGCGGGCGAACCCGACAGCTGCGGCGCCCGCCCCGCCGACCCGCGCCTCGCCGTCCGGGTTCGCGAAGCCTGCCTGGCCCGCGGCCTGATCGTCGAGCTCGGCGGCCGCCACGACGCCGTCCTGCGCCTGCTGCCGCCGCTCACCATCACCGACGAGCAGGCCGACGCCGTCCTCGAACGGCTCTGCGACGCCGTCGAGTTCGCGATGCGGCAACCCGACCCGGAGAAGTGAGCCGCGGCGCGGCGGACGTGACGACCAGTCGGAAGCGAGCAGGGGCGGGCGGGGCGATGACCGAGGGCGGGGCGATGGACGGGCGGGAAACGGGCGGGCGGGGAGCGGGCGGGCCGGGAACGGACCAGCGGGAAGCGGGCGGGCCGGGAACGGACGGGCTCTCCGGCGGGACCGCCGGGCCCCAGGCCCTGCGGCCGCTGGTCGCCGAGGTGCTGGCCGGGCTCACCGCCGGTGCGCGGCGGCGCGGCGGACCGATCGTCCCCGGCGAGCCGGACGGGATCGCGGCGGCCGTCCGGGAGGCGCTCGCCGCCGCCCGCGGGCCCGCCGCGCTCGGGCAGCTGGCGGAACTGCTGGCGTACGGCGCGGCCGACCCGGCCGACCCGCACTGCGCCGCGCACCTGCACTGCCCGCCGCTGGCCGTCGCGGTCGCCGCCGACCTCGCCGTCAGCGCGCTCAACCCCTCCCAGGACTCCTGGGACCAGGCCCCCGCCGCGACCGCCCTGGAGAGCGAACTGCTCGCCGAACTCGCCGGGCTGGTCGGCTTCCACCCCGACCGGGCGGCCGGCGTGCTGACCACCGGCGGCACCGAGTCCAACCTGATGGGCCTGATGCTCGCCCGGGACCAGCGGCTGGGCCCGGACGTCGAGCTGAACGGCCTGCCGAGCGGCGTCCGGCCCCGCATCCTGGCCTCCGAGGCCGCGCACTTCTCGGTCCAGCGCGCCGCCGCCCTGCTCGGCCTCGGCGAACGCGCCGTCCGCACCGTGCCCGTCGACCGCACGCTGCGGATGGACACCGCCGCGCTGGCCGACGCCTTCGCCGAAGCCGGCTGGGAGGGCGCCACCCCCGTCGCCGTGGTCGCCACCGCGGGCACCACCGACACCGGTGCGATCGACCCGCTGCACGCCGTCGCCGACCTCGCCGCCCGCCACGGCACCTGGCTGCACGTCGACGCGGCCTACGGCGGCGGCGCGCTCTTCTCGGAGCGGCTCGCCCCGCTCCTCGACGGCCTCGACCGCGCCGACTCGGTCTCCCTCGACTGGCACAAGCTCGGCTGGCAGCCCGCCGCCGCCGGGGTCTTCCTGGCCCGCGAGGCCCGCACCTACGCCTCGCTGGCCCGGCGCGCGGTCTACCTCAACCCCGCCGACGACGAGGAGGCCGGCTACCCCAGCCTGCTCGGCCAGTCGCTGCGCACCACCCGCCGCCCCGACGCCTTCAAGCTCGCCGCGACGTTGCGGGTGCTGGGCCGCGACGGGCTCGGCGCGCTGGTCGACCGCTGCCACGCGAGCGCCCTGCGGGCGGCCGAGCTGGTCCGGGCCGCCCCCGCGCTGGAACTCCACTGCGACCCGGTCCTGACCACCGTGGTCTTCCGCTACGCGGTGCCCGACCCGGCCGCGAGCGACCGCGTCAACGCCGAACTCCGCCGCCGCCTGCTGCGGGCCGGCCGGGCGGTGGTCGGCCGCACCGAACTCCCCGGCCGCGGCCCGGGCCGGGTCCGCCTCAAGCTCACCCTGCTCAACCCGCACACCACGGAGGACGAACTGGCCTCCCTGCTGCACGCGGTGGTCGAAGCCGGGGCGGACGTCTAGGACCGGACGGGCCGCGGCCGGGGCGCTCCCCGGCGGCGAGCGCCGGCCGGTCCGCGTCCCCTCACACGCCGTCGAGCAGGATCTCCCGGAGGGTCTCCCACTGCTCCGGGTCGGAGGCGACCAGGAGGCCGTCGGTGCCGCCGGGGGCCTCGGGGCGGTAGGGGGTGCCGTCGAAGCGGGCGCTGCGCCCGCCGGCCTCGGTGACCAGGAGGGAGCCGGGGGCGTGGTCCCAGGGGAGGGTGCGCCAGTAGAGGACGAAGTCGCGGCTGCCGGTGGCGATCAGGGGGTACTCGATGCCGGCGGCGCCGCGGCCGGGGTCGAGGGGGCCGAGGGCGAGCGTGTTGGCGAGCAGGCGGTGGCCGGTGGGCGGGGCGAAGTAGCGGGTCTTGAGGATGCCGGTCCACTTCTCGGGCGCGGTGGTGACCTTCGGCAGGACCAGCCGCTCGCCGTCCCGCCAGGCGCCGGCGCCGAGTTCGGCGGTGTACGCGGTGCGGGTGCAGGGCTGCCAGATCCAGGAGGCGACCGTCTCGCCGCGGCGGACCAGCGAGGCCATCACCGCGTACGAGGGCTGTCCGGCGACGAAGTTGCGGGTGCCGTCGACCGGGTCGACCAGCCAGGCGGCGGGCTCCTCGTGCAGGGCGCGGGCCAGCGCGGGGTCGGCGGAGACGGCCTCCTCGCCGACCACGGGGACGGGGAGCAGCTCGCGCAGGCGCCGGGAGATGATCCGCTCGGCCTCCCGGTCGGCGACGGTGACGATCTCGCCGGGGGCCTTCTCCATCACCTCGCCGTCGCTCAGCGCCCGGAACCGCGGCTCCACCGCCTCGGCCGAGGCCTCGACCAGGATCTCGGTGACCTTCTCCATCAACACGCCCGTGCTCCCTTCACCGCCTCCCACTCTCCCACGCCGGGGCGGTGCGGACGGTGCGCAGGTGACGCGCGGGGCGGCGGCGGGGCGGCGGCGGGGCGGACGCGGCGCCCCGGGGGCGGGTCACTCCGCGGTGAGGCCGTCGTACTCGGCCCGCACCCGGCGGTCCATCGCCAGCGCGAACTGGGCGTCATTGACGGCCCGGGCGAGCGGGCGGACGCGCTGGATCTGCTCGGTCAGCCGGGCCGCCTCGGCGGGCGTGAGGTCCTGCACGCGGGTGAGCGCGCCGAGCAGCCGGTCGCGGATCAGCGCGACGAACAGGTCGGCCATCGCGTCCGCGTACTCGGCGGCGCGGCGGCTCACGTCCAGGACGGCGGCCAGCGGCACGCCCTCGTCGACCAGGGCGACGGTGGCGTCCATCAGGCGGCGGCTGACGTGGGTGATGCCGTCGGGGTCGACGGTGATGTAGCCCTGGGCGATCGACTCGGCGGTGTTGGCCTCGGTGAGCTGATCGCCGAACGCGGCGCGCAGCTCGGCCCAGTCGAGGTGGACGGGCGTCTCGTCGGACCAGGGGGCGACCAGCGCGGCCTGCAGCCCGATCAGCTCGGCGACGTCCCGGCCGTCCTCGCCGGCGCCGATCAGCTCGGCGATGCCGCCCAGCGCGTGGCCGCGCTCCAGGAGTTCGGCGACCAGGCGCAGCCGGGCCAGGTGCTCGTCCCCGTACCAGGCGATCCGGCCCTCCTTGCGGGGCGGCTGGAGCAGGCGGCGCTCGCGGTAGAAGCGGACGGTGCGCACGCTGATGCCCGCCGCCTCGGCGAGTTCGGCGACCCGGTAGGCGCGGGGCTCGTCTTCCTGTTCGGTCTCCGCCACGCCGGTCAGCATAGGCCCGCCGGGCGACGCGGAAACAGCCGCGTCCCGCGCTATTCCACTCGGTGTCAACAAGGGCTACGCTGCCGAACGCGCCAGTGATTACTGGCAGCATCCAGCACGACCCGACAGCACCGCCCGACAGCACCGCCCCACAGCACCACCCGACAGCAGCACCCGACAGCACCATCCGATCGAGCACCGCCGGCCACCCGCACCCCCCACCCTCGCCAGGAGGCCCGCCCATGGCACCCCGTACCAAGAAGCCCCCCGCGCCCGGCACCGACCCGGCCGCCGTCCCGCACGTGCGGGTCGCCGTCATCGGCTCCGGCTTCGGCGGCCTCGGCGCCGGCGTCCGGCTGCGCCGGGCCGGGATCACCGACTTCGTGATCCTGGAGCGCGCGGACTCCGTCGGCGGCACCTGGCGCGACAACTCGTACCCGGGCTGCGCCTGCGACGTGCCCTCGCACCTGTACTCGTTCTCGTTCGCGCCCAACCCCGAGTGGCCCCGGGTGTTCTCCGGCCAGCCCGACATCCGCGCCTACCTGGAGCGGGTCGCCGACACCTTCGGGCTGCGCCCGCACCTGCGCTTCGGCGCCGAGGTCACCGAGCTGCGCTGGGACGAGGAGCACGCCCGCTGGCAGGTCACCACCGCCGTCGGGAACTGGACCGCCGACGCCGTGGTCTCCGCGGCCGGGCCGCTCGCCGACCCGCAGATCCCCGACCTGCCGGGCCTGGACACCTTCCCCGGCAAGGTCTTCCACTCCTCCCGCTGGGACCACGACTACGACCTCGCGGGCAAGCGCGTCGCCGTGGTCGGCACCGGCGCCTCCGCCGCCCAGATCATCCCGGCGATCCAGCCGACCGTGGGCGCCCTGACCGTCTTCCAGCGCACCCCCGCCTGGGTCCTGCCGCGCGCCGACCGCGAGGTCAGCGGCGTGGAGAAGTGGCTGCACGCCAAGCTCCCGCCGACCGGGCTGCTGCGCCGCGCCGGGCTGTTCGCGATGCGCGAGCTCCAGGTCGACGCGTTCGTCCGCCGCCCGCAGCTGCTGAAGCTCGTCCAGCAGGTCGCGCTGCGGCACCTGCACCGGGCCGTCGCCGACCCGGCGCTGCGCGCCAAGCTGACCCCCGACTACCGGATCGGCTGCAAGCGCATCCTGCTGAGCAACACCTACTACCCGGCGCTCGCCGCCCCCAACACCGAGGTGGTGGCCGGCGGCCTGCGCGAACTGCGCGGCTCCACCCTGGTCGGCGCGGACGGCAGCGAGCACGAGGTGGACGCCGTCGTGTTCGGCACCGGCTTCCACGTCACCGACCTGCCGATCGCCGAACGCGTCTTCGGCATCGGCGGCACCGCGCTCGCCGAGAGCTGGAAGGACGGCATGGAGGCGCTGCGCGGCTCCACCGTGCGCGGCTTCCCCAACCTGTTCTTCCTGATCGGCCCGAACACCGGCCTCGGCAACAACTCGATGATCCTGATGATCGAGTCCCAGCTGAACTACCTGATCGACGCGCTCACCACCCTCGACTCGGTCGGCGCCACCGCCATGCAGCCCACCGAACGGGCCCAGCGCCAGTGGAACCTGGAGCTCCAGCACCGGATGGGCCGCACCGTGTGGACCACCGGCGGCTGCCGCAGCTGGTACCTCGACCAGGACGGCAAGAACACCGTGCTGTGGCCCGCCTCCACCAGCGCCTTCCGCCGCGCCACCCGGCACGTCGACCTCGCCGAGTACGAGCTGATCAAGCGCACCGCCCCGCTGGCCGCCGAGGCGGTGACCGCGTGAGCCCCCGCGTCCCCGCCGACTGCGTGCTGCCCGACCCGGCCGCCGTGCGCACCGTCCGCTCCGCCGACGGCGCCGAACTGAACGTCGAGGAGTACGGGCCCGAGGGCGCGCCGCTGGTCGTGCTCGCCCACGGGTGGACGTGCTCCACCGCGTTCTGGGCGCCGGTGGTCAACCGGCTGGCCGCCGACTTCCGGGTCGTCGCCTACGACCAGCGCGGCCACGGCCGCAGCCCCGCCCCCGCGGGCGCCGACGGCTACTCCACCGCCAAGCTCGCCGACGACCTCGAAGCGGTGCTCGCCGCCACCGTCCCCGACGGGCGGCGCGCCGTGGTCGTCGGGCACAGCATGGGAGGCATGACCGTCATGGCGGCCGGCGACCGGCCCGGCGTCGCCGCCCGCACCGCCGCCAACCTGCTGGTCAACACCGGCCCCGGCGAGCTGATCGCCGAACTGGCCGTGCTGCCGCCCGCCGTCCGGGCCAAGGGGCTGCGCCGCTTCCTGCACCGGCAGATCCTGCGCTCCCGGCTCCCGCTCGGCCCGGTCACGGCCGTCACCAGGGCCGCCCTCAAGTACGCCACCATGGGCCCGGCCACCCCCGCCGACCGGGTCGAGGCCTGCGCGCAGGTGGTGCACGCCTGCCCGGCGAAGGTCCGCTTCCACTGGGCGGGCGTGCTCGACACCCTCGACGTGCACGACGCCCTGGCCCGGGTCGCCGCCCCCACCGCCGTCATCGCGGGCAGCCGCGACCGGCTCACCCCGCCCGTCCACGCCCGCCGGATCGCCGCCGCCCTGGCCGACCCGCGCGGCCTGCTCGAACTGCCCGGCACCGGCCACATGAGCCCGGTCGAGCGCCCCGCCGAGGTCGCCGCCGAGATCCGCCGCCTCGCCGCCCTGGCCGCCACGCCCCTTGAGGAGACCGCATGACACCGCCGCTGTCCTCGCAGGTCGTCGTCATCACCGGAGCCGCCCGCGGCCTCGGCGCGCTGATGGCCCGCAAGCTCTCCGAACGCGGCGCCAAGGTCGCGCTGGTCGGCCTGGAGCCCGCCGAACTCAAGGCGGTGGCCGCCCAGTGCGGCCCGCACGCCTCCGCCTGGGAGGCCGACGTCACCGACCTGGACGCGCTCACCGAGACCGCGAACCGGATCAAGGACCGGTACGGACGGATCGACGCGGTGGTCGCCAACGCCGGCATCGCGCTCGGCGGCCCGCTGGAGGACAGCGACCACCGGGCCTGGACCCGCGTCGTCGAGGTCAACCTGCTCGGCTCCGTCGCCACCGCCCGGGCCTTCCTGCCCGCGCTCGCCGAGAGCCGCGGCTACCTGCTGCAGATCGCCTCGCTCGCCGCGCTCACCCCCGCCCCGCTGATGTCCGCGTACTGCGCCTCCAAGGCGGGCGTCGAGTCCTTCGCCCACGCGCTGCGCGCCGAGGTCGCCCACCGGGGCGTCAAGGTTGGCGTCGGGTACTTGAGTTGGACCGACACCGACATGGTGCGCGGCGCCGACCAGGACGCCGTGCTGCGGCAGATGCGGGCCAAACTGCCCTGGCCCGCCAACCGGACCTACCCGATCGGCCCGGCCGTCGACCGGCTGGTGGCGGGCCTGGCCCGCCGCTCCGCGCACGTCTACGCCCAGGCCTGGCTGCGCGGCATGCAGCCGGTCCGCGGCTTCCTGCCCGGCCTGATCGCCGCCGTCGGCTCCCGCGACGTGGCCCGCCTCGCCCCCGAGTTGAAGGCCACCGCCGCCAGCCGGCTCGGCCCGGTCGGCGCGGGCGGCCTGGCCGACCAGCGGGCCCGGGAGGAGCGGCAGGGCTGACCGCGCGCGCCGACCGGACGGACCGCCCGCCCCGCAGGGGGGCCGGCGGTCCGTCCGCGCGTGCGACCGGGGAATCCGGCGATCCGGGGGAAAGGCCCGTTGACCGCCGGGATACCGGGCCGGGACGGCGATTTTTCGTCTCCATATACCGTGTGACTAATATCCATCCGTCAGAGTCCTGTCAGATTCGGCCAGTTGTGAACAACTGGTGATGTCTCCAAGGAGAATGCCCTGCGCACGCGCGCGTCTCGGCGGATCAGAACGGTCAGAACGGGTCGGCTCTCGCTCCGCGCGACCCTGCTCGTCCTGGCGATCGTCCCCAGCGTGGCCCTGGCCGCGCTGTGGGCCGTCACCAGCGGACAGCTCCTGTTGGACTTCCAGCGCCAGGCGGCCCAGGGCCTGCTCGCGCAGGAGGCCGGCCAGCCGTCCAACATCGTCTACTACAACCTGCAGGAGGAACGGCGCCTGAGCGCCGACGTCCTCGCCACCCACAGCGGGGTCACCGAAGCGCTGCGCGGCCAGCGCGCCAAGACCGACCAGGCCATCCGCGACTTCCAGAAGGCCTCCGACGTCGCCGCCTCCGACGCCCCCGACGAGGTCAAGGAGGCCGTCGGACTGGCCCGGCAGTCGATCAACCAACTGCCCGCCCAGCGCGCCCTGGTCGACAGCGGCAGCGAGCAGCAGCAGGCCGCGGTCTACGGCTACTACACCGACCTGATCGCGGTCGACCTCAAGCTGTTCGCCGCGCTCAGCCACGTCGACAACGGCAGGATGACCACCATCTCGGCGCCGCTGGTCGACCTGTTCTGGGGCAAGGAGATGATCTCCCGCTCGGACGCCCTGCTGGCCCGCGGCTGGACCGCCGGCAGCCTGAGCACCAAGGACTACCAGCAGCTGCGGCAGGCCGTCGCCGAACAGGACTTCCAGTTCGGCACCAAGGTCGCCCCCTACCTGGCCGCCGACCAGGCCGCCAAGTGGAAGCAGATCACCGGCAGTTCCGCCTGGCAGGCCAAGGGCGACGTCGAGCAGAAGCTGCTCGCGCCCGCCGCCGCCGACCGCAACGGCCGGATCGCCCTCGCGGGCAGCCAGGCCGACTGGCGCCAGGCGATCGACGCGCTCAACCCGCAGATCGTCGACCTGCTGGAGTACCGGACCGACTACGTGGTCGACAACGGCAAGAGCAGCATCATCTCGCTCGCCGTCCGGCTGGTCCTGACCACCGTCATCGGCCTGATCGCCGTCATCGTGGTCGCCGTCACCTCCTGGCGGATCACCCGCACCCTGCGCCGCCGGATCGACCGGCTCCAGGCGCAGGCCGAGGACCTCCAGACCACGCTGCCCGCGGTCGTCGAACGGCTCGGCAACGGCGAACAGGTCGACCCGGAGGAGCACGCCCGGGCCGTCGCCCCCGACCCGTGGGGCCGCACCGGCGACGAACTCGCCAAGCTGGCCGAGGCGTTCAACCAGGCCCGGGCCAGCGCGGTGCAGTCCGCCGTCGCCCAGGCCGAGCAGCACCGCGCCTACGAGCGGCTGCTCCAGCGGATCGCCCGCCGCACCCAGCAGCTGATCGGCCAGCAGCTCAAGAAGCTCGACGAACTGGAACGCCGCCACGAGGACCCGGAGTTCCTGGAGGGCCTGTTCGACCTCGACCACCTCACCGCGCGGCTGCGCCGCTACGAGGAGAACCTGGTCATCCTGGCGGGCGGCTCCCCGCACCGGCGCTGGCGCAAGCCCGTCCCGCTGCTGGACGTGATGCGCTCCGCCCAGGGCGAGGTGCAGGACTACCAGCGGGTCAGCATCGACCTGGAGGGCAGCCCGTGGATCTCCGAGCGGGCCGTCGGCCCGGTCGCCCACGTGCTCGCCGAGCTGATCGAGAACGCGCTGTCCTTCTCCCGCCCGCCGAACCCGGTCGAGGTCCGGGCCGGCCGGGTCAGCCGCGGCGTCGCCATCGAGGTCGAGGACCGCGGTCTGGGCATGGAGGAGGACCAGATCGACAGCGCCAACGAGATGATGGCCCGCCCGCCCCGGGCCGACGTGCTCGCCCGCGGCAACGACATCCGCCTCGGCTTCTACGTCATCTCCCGGCTCGCCGAACAGCACGGCCTGCGGGTCGAGTTCCGCCAGTCCGCGTTCGGCGGCACCCGGGTCGTGGTGCTCGTCCCCGAGGAGCTGATCGTCCCTGACCCGAACGCCCGGCCCACCGTCGTCCCCGCGCCGACCGCCGGCGGCCTGCCGACCCGCAACCGCGGCCAGGCGCTGGCCGGCGTCACCGCCCTCGCCGCCGCGCCCGAACCGGCCCCCGCGCCGTACGGGCCGCCGCCGGTGGCCGAACAGCCGCCGGTCGAGGACCCCTACCTCCCCGCGGACCCGTACCTCCCCGTCGACCCGTACCTCCAGGGCCACCCGTACCCGCAGCACGAGCCGGCGGCCGCGCAGCACGAGGAGTACCCGGCGGCCGGCCACGAGCAGCCGTTCCCCGACGCGATCCTGCCGCTGCGGCCCGCGCCCGTCCCGTACGCGCTGCCCGCCGCGCCCCACCCCGAGCCCGCCCCGGCCGGCTCGTGGCCCCGCCGGCCGAACCCCGGGCGGCCGCCGCGCCGTTCCCCGGGGCGGCGTACCCGCAGCCCGGGGGCGGCGCCGAGCCCCCGCTGCCGCGCCGGATCCGCCAGGCCAGCCTGGCCGACGAGCTGCGGATCGATCCGACCGCCCCCAAGGAGGCGCCCGCACCGCCCCGTTGGGACGAGAACCCGCTGTTCCGACCGGCCCCCCGACGGGCCGGAGCAGCGATCGGTGCGTTCCAGCGGCGCTCCCGCGAGGCGCGCGGCGGCCAGGCCGCCCCGACCGCCGACCCCGCGGGCGGCGAGGAGCGGACCGGTCCGGCCGAGGGCTGGAACAACAACCACATCCCGACGAGAGAAGATCGGTCATGACGCGCACTACCGCCACTCACCAGGACCTCGACTGGCTGCTGGACGGCCTGGTGGACTCGGTGGCCGGCACCAAGAACGCCGTGCTGCTCTCCGACGACGGCCTCGTGGTCGGCCACTCCCGCACCATCGACCGCTCCGACGCCGAACGCCTCGCGGCCGTCGCCACCGGCCAGCAGAGCCTCGCCCGCGGCGTCGGCCAGCTGTTCGCCGGCGGCCCGGTGCACCAGGTGATCGTCGAACTCGCCGACCTCTGGCTGTTCGTCATCGCCGCCGGCTCCGGCACCCACCTGGCCGTGATCGCCTCGCAGGACGTCGACGCCGAGGTCATGTCGCTGGCCATGCACAACCTGGTGCAGCAGGTCGGGCAGAAGCTCAGCACCCCGCAGCGCGGCGACTTCGACGCGTTCGGGGCCCGCGGCGGGCACCGCGGGTGAACGCCCTCCCCTGGGACGACGAGTACGAGTACGAGGACGGGGACGACGGCTCCGACAGCATGGTGCGGCCGTACACGATCACCCGCGGCCGCACCGCGCCCGAGCGCGACGACCTCACCCTCATCACCCTGCTCACCAGCGTGCCGGCCCCGGTCGACGCCTACGGCGCGCCGGTCCGGCCCGCCCGGCTGCAGCCCGAGCACCGGATGATCATCGACCGGTGCCGGACCCCCGCCGCGGTGGCCGAGGTCGCCGCCGACCTCGACCTGCCGGTCTCGGTCACCAAGATCCTGCTCGGCGACCTCGTCGCGCAGGGCCTCCTGACGGCCCGGGCCCCGATCTCGGTGGCCCGGGCCGCGGGCGGCGCCGACCGCGGCCTGCTGGCCGCCGTACGTGAGGGCCTGAGGAGGCTTTGAGATGACGACCACCCCGGCCGCCGCAGCCGCGGTCAAGATCCTGATCGCCGGCGGCTTCGGCGTCGGCAAGACCACCCTGGTCGGCGCGGTCAGCGAGGTCGCACCGCTGCGCACCGAGGAGTACCTGACCACCGCCAGCGTCGGCGTGGACGACCTGTCCGGGGTCGACCAGAAGACCACCACCACGGTCGCCCTGGACTTCGGCCGGATCACCGTCAGCCCCGAGCTGGTGGTGTACCTGTTCGGCACGCCCGGCCAGGAGCGGTTCTGGTTCATGTGGAACGACCTGGTCAACGGGGCGCTCGGCGGCGTCGTCATCGCCGACACCCGCCGGCTGGAGACCAGCTTCGCCTCGATCGACTTCTTCGAGAGCCGCGGCATCCCGTTCGTGGTGGCGATCAACTGCTTCCACGGCGTCAACACCCGCAGCGACGCCGAGATCCGGGCCGCCCTCGACCTCGACCCGCACGTGCCGATGCTGGTCGGCGACGTCCGCGAGCGGTCCTTCGGCCGGGACGCCCTGCTGGCCCTGGTCGACCACCTGATGGCGCTGCCCGTCGGCTGACCCGGCGGCCCCGCCGCACCCGCACGGCCCGCGCCCCCGCCCGGGCCGTCCCCCGAACCCACGGAGAGACCATGGCAACACCCCTGCGCGTCCTCGTCCACGGCGGCGGCATCGGCGGCCTCAGCCTCGCGACCGCCCTGGCCCGCCGCGGCCACACCGTCGAGGTGGCCGAGCTCCGCGACCGGCTCGACGCGCTCGGCGTCGGCATCATCCAGCCCTCCAACGCGCTGCACGTGATGCGCGAACTCGGCGTGCTGGACGCCTGCCTGGAGGTCGGCTTCGAGTGGGAGGTGCTGACCATCTGCGACCCGGCCGGCAACCCCCTGGCGAAGATCCCGCAGCCCCGGATGGACGGCGCCCCCGCCAACAACGGCATCCCCCGCCCGGCGCTGGCCGAGGTGCTCGGCCGGGCCGCCGCCGAGGCCGGCGCGACCGTTCGCTTCGGCACCACGATCACCGAACTCGCCGACGACGGCGCGGGCGTGGACGTCACGCTCTCCGACGGCTCGACCGGCCGCTGGGACCTGGTGGTCGGCTTCGACGGCATCGGCTCGCCGCTGCGCACCCGCCTGTACGGGGACCGCTACCGCCCCGAGTACACCGGCTTCGCCAACTGGCGGGTCACCGTGCCCCGGCAGGACGGGGTGCAGGGCGTGGTGATGAGCACCGGCAACCAGGCCGCGAAGGCGCTGCTCACCCCGATCACCGACGGGCTGATGTACCTGGGCGCGGTGTTCGCCGAGGCCGAGGACTTCCGTCCGGACCCGGAGCGGGCCCACGAGCAGCTCGCCGAGCGGCTGGCCGGCTTCTCCGGCCCGGTCGCCGAGGCGCTGACCCACGTCACCGCCCCGGACGCGGTGGTGTACTCGCGGATCTCCCAGGTCACCGTCGAGGAGCCCTGGCACGTCGGCCGGGTGGCGCTGGCCGGCGACGCCGCGCACGCCTCCACCCCGCACCTGGCGCAGGGCGCCGCGATGGCCGTCGAGGACGCCCTGGTGCTGGCCCAGGAGCTGGACGCCGCCGCGGACGTGCCCGCCGCGCTGGCCGCCTGGGAGGCCCGCCGCCGCCCGCGCGCGATGTTCGTCCAGTCGCTGTCCCGGGCGGTCCTCAAGCAGGAGACCGGCTCGGCGACCACCCCCGAGGAGGACGAGCTGCTGAAGATCGGCATCCCGGGCGCCGCCCACGTGCTGGTCAAGCCGTACTGACCCGCCACCGGCCCCCGGGG
Source organism: Kitasatospora sp. NA04385 (assembly GCF_013364235.1). NCBI lineage: Bacteria > Bacillati > Actinomycetota > Actinomycetes > Kitasatosporales > Streptomycetaceae > Kitasatospora > Kitasatospora sp. NA04385. The sequence goes on from NZ_CP054919.1 coordinate 6,716,248, forward strand.
GGCCGCACACGCGTCGGGCCCGGCCCCGTGGGGAGGGGGCGGGCCCGGGCGTGCGAAGGCGGTGCCGGTCCGTCAGCGCCCCGAGGGGCGGCGGCGGACCGGCGGTGCGACTTCTATGGAGCGCGGGTGGAACTGGACGGACATCGGTTCTCCTGGAAGGGATGGGCGCCGCGTGGGACAGCGGCGCTGCCCGAAACCGTAGGGTGATCGGACGAACGCCGGTGCGGGGCGCGCCGCCGATCCGGCCCGGGTCGCCCGAAGGGCCGAGGGGCCGTCGTCCGGTCGGGCGGTGCGGCGGTGCCCTACCGCCCGGTACGGTCGGGCCATGACCACCGCTCTCATCACCGGCGCCACCGCCGGCATCGGCGCCGCCTACGCGGGCCGCCTGGCCCGCGACGGCCGCGACCTGGTGCTGGTCGCCCGCGACACCGACCGCCTGGCCGCCGCCGCGGCCGACCTCTCCGGCCGCCACGGCGTCCGGGTCGAGACGCTGACCGCCGACCTCGCCACCGAGGCGGGCATCGAGGCCGTCGAGGACCGGCTGCGCGACCCCGCCCGCCCCGTCGACCTGCTGGTCAACAACGCGGGCTTCGGCCACCGCGGCACCTACCTGGACGTCCCCGTGCAGGACGAGCTCGACATGCTCAAGGTCCACATCGAGGCGGTGCTGCGGCTCACCACCGCCGCCGTCCCCGGCATGCGCGAGCGCGGCTTCGGCGCGGTCGTCAACGTCGCCTCGGTCGCCGCCTTCCTGCCCCGCGGCACCTACGGCGCGACCAAGGCCTGGGTGGTCAACTTCACCCTCGGCATCGCCCGCGACCTGGCCGGCAGCGGCGTCCGCCTACAGGCGCTGTGCCCCGGCTTCACCCGCACCGAGTTCCACCAGCGGGCCGGCATGGGCACCTCCTCCGTCCCCGGCTGGGGCTGGCTCACCGCCGACCGGGTGGTCGACGACTCCCTGCGCGACCTGGCCCGCAACCGCCCGCTCTGCGTCCCCAGCAAGCGCTACCGGGCCGCCGTCGCCGCCGCGCGGCTGCTGCCGCCCGGCGGCCTCGGCAAGCTCTCCAACACGGCGGGGCGCGACTACCGCAAGCCGTAGGGCCGGCGCGGGAATGCCCAGAAGTTTAGGTTTGCTAATGATGAGCAAGGCTCGTTAAACTCGGCCCCGCCCCGCCCCGCCCACCGACCCCCAGGAGGTCCCCGTGCAGGTGAACCGGATCGACTGGACGCCGCCCGAAGGCCGCACCGGGCAGCCCGCCCAGGTGCGGCGCATCCTGCGGCTGTTCCGGCCGTACGCGGGCCGACTGGGGGTGGTCGGGCTGCTGGTCGCCGCCTCGGCGGTGGTCTCGGTGGTGACGCCGTTCCTGCTGCGGGCCGTGCTGGACACCGCGATACCGCAGGGGCGGACCGGGCTGCTGAGCCTGCTCGCGCTCGGCATGATCGCCGCCGCCGTGGTCACCAGCGTGCTGAACGTGCTACAGACCCTGATCTCCACCACCGTCGGCCAGCGCGTCATGCACGACCTGCGCACCTCCGTCTACCGGCACCTCCAGCGGATGTCGCTGGCGTTCTTCACCCGCACCCGCACCGGCGAGGTGCAGTCCAGGATCGCCAACGACATCGGCGGCATGCAGGCCACCGTCACCGGCACCGCGACCTCGCTGGTCTCCAACCTGACCGCGGTGGTCGCCAGCGTGGCCGCGATGGTCGCGCTCGACTGGCGGCTGACCGTCGTCTCGCTGCTGCTGCTCCCGGTGTTCGTCTGGATCAGCCGCCGGGTCGGCCGGGAGCGCAAGAGGATCACCGGCGAGCGGCAGCGCCGGCTCGCCGAACTCTCCTCCGCCGTCCAGGAGTCGCTGTCGGTCAGCGGCATCCTGCTCGGCCGCACCATGGGCCGCTCCGACTCGCTGACCCGCGAGTTCGCCGACCGCTCCGACGACCTGGCCGCCCTGGAGGTGCGCTCCAGCATGGCCGGGCGGTGGCGGATGTCCACCATCGGGATCGTGATGGCCGCGATGCCCGCGCTGATCTACTGGGCGGCCGGCCTGGCCTCCGCCGCCGGGGCGCCGATCGTCTCGCTGGGCACCCTGGTCGCGTTCGTCTCGCTCCAGCAGGGCCTGTTCCGGCCCACCGTCAGCCTGCTGTCCACCGGCGTCGAGGTGCAGACCTCGCTCGCCCTGTTCCAGCGGATCTTCGAGTACCTCGACCTGCCGGTGGAGATCGACGAGCCCGAGCACCCCGTCCACCTGGAGCACATCCGCGGCGACGTCCGCTTCGAGGACGTCGCGTTCCACTACCGCCCCGACCAGGACCGCCCCACCCTGGCCGGCATCGACCTGACCGTCCCGGCCGGCGGCTCGCTCGCCGTGGTCGGCGAGACCGGCTCCGGCAAGTCCACCCTCTCCTACCTGCTGCCGCGGCTGTACGACGCCACCGGCGGCCGGGTCCTGATCGACGGGGTGGACGTGCGCGAGCTGTCCTTCGAGACGCTGGCCCGCGCGGTCGGCGTGGTCTCCCAGGAGACCTACCTGTTCCACGCCTCGGTCGCCGACAACCTGCGCTTCGCCAAGCCCGACGCCACCGACGCCGAACTCGTCGAGGCCGCCCGGGCCGCCCAGGTCCACAACATGATCGCCGCGCTCCCGGAGGGCTACGACACCGTGGTCGGCGAACGCGGCTACCGCTTCTCCGGCGGCGAGAAGCAGCGCCTGGCCATCGCCCGCACCGTGCTGCGCAACCCGCCCATCCTGGTCCTGGACGAGGCCACCAGCGCGCTCGACAACCAGACCGAGCACGCCGTCCAGCAGGCCCTGGACACCCTCGCCGCCGGCCGCACCACCCTCACCATCGCGCACCGGCTCTCCACCGTCCGCGACGCCGACCAGATCGCCGTCCTGGACCGCGGCGAGATCGCCGAACTCGGCACCCACGACGAGCTGGTGGCCCGCGGCGGCCGCTACGCCGCCCTCCTCGGCCGCGAGGCCCTCCCCGTCCCGGTCCCGGTGGCCTGAGCGGCGGGGCCCGCCCCCGGAGCCGGGGGCGGGCGGAACCGGCCGCTCAGCCGCGGAAGCCGGCCGGGCGCTCCGGGGAGGCGGCGGCCAGGGCCTTCGTCACGCCCTCGACGCCCTCGCGCAGGCCGTAGACCGGCGAATCGGGCTGCTGGCGCCAGGAGTCGTCGATGCCGCCGGAGTCGACGGTGTCGAAGCCGAGGGCGTCGATCAGCTCGCGGACCAGCTGCTTGGCGGCCGGGTCGTCGCCCGCGACCGGGAGGGCGATCCGGTCGGGGTCGCCGGCCGGGCGCGGGGCGTCCAGCAGGTCCTGGGCGTAGGTGCCGTTGAAGGCCTTGACCACCGGGTGGCCGAGCTGCTGCTCGACCCAGCGGCTCTCGGTCAGGCCGCCGTCCTCGATGGCGTCGATCCGGCCGTCCCGCTCGCGCGGGTAGTAGTTGTTGGTGTCGAGCAGGACGAAGCCCTCGGCCGCGCCGGCCAGCAGGCCCGCCGGGAGGTCGGGGACGTTCTTCAGCGGGACGGTCACCACGACCAGTTCCGCGCCCTTCGCGGCCTCGGCGGCCGGGACGGGGGTCGCGCCGGTCTCCGCGGCCAGCTCGGCCAGGGTCTCGGGGCCGCGGGAGTTGGCCACCGAGACCTGGTGGCCGAGCGCGGTGAGGCGGCGGGTCAGGTTGCCGCCGATGTTCCCCGCACCGATGATGCCGATCTTCATGGAACGCGCTCCGTTCGGGTCCGTGTCGCGGGCGCCGGGAGGGCGCGCCCACGAGGATGCCGAACAGGAGGGGCCGCGCGGTTGTTCCCGCGCGGCCCGGACGGGTGACGGAGCGTCAGGCGCGGGCGTCGGGCGCGGGCGTCAGGCCGCCTTGGGGGACTCGTTGTACTGCTCGGCGGGCTCCTGGCCGGAGAGCGCCTGGATGGCGGCCATCACCTCGTCGGTGACCTGGCGGCGGGCCTTGGCCGAGCGGGCCTGGCCGTGCAGGTCGTCGAAGCGCAGCGGCTCGCCGAACTTCACGCTGATCTTCCGCAGTCGGGGGATCCGCTTGCCGACCGGCAGGATGTGCTGCGGGCCCTCCAGCGCCACCGGCACCACCGGGACGCCGGCGGTCAGCGCCAGCCAGGCCACGCCGGTCTTGCCGCGGTACAGCCGGCCGTCCAGCGAGCGGGTGCCCTCGGGGTAGATGCCGAAGGCCCGGCCGGAGTTCAGGATCTCCAGGCCCTCGTCCAGCGAGGCGGTGGCGGCCCGGACGCTGCCGCGCTCCACCGGGACGGCGTTGATCACGTGGGTGAAGAAGAACCGGGAGACCGCGCCCTTGAGGCCGGTGCCGGTGAAGTACTCGGCCTTGGCCAGGAAGAACACCTGGCGCGGCGCGGCCAGCGGGATGACCACGCTGTCGACGAACGACAGGTGGTTGCTCGCCAGGATCACCCCGCCCTTGCGCGGCACGTTCTCCAGGCCCTCGATCGTCGGCCGGTACAGGGCCTTCGCGAGCGGCTTGAGCACGAGCTTGGTGACGAGGTCGATCACGGTGTGGCCCTCCCTGGCCGGACAAACGGTTCCGACCGGGGGACGTCCCCGGCCGGGGTCTCGCCGCGGGGGCGAGGCGCGCGGCTCGGACTGGGCCGGACCACTGGGCAACGGACCGCAGACTACGACATGGACCCCGCGGTTCGTCCACATCCGCCGCCGGGGCGGCGCTGCGATCCTGGTCACGCCCGCCTGTCGGACGGACGCCTTCTCGAAGGGTGAGACGGCAGGTCAGGCGCGGACCGGGAAGATCCGGCTGACCACCCGCTCGGCGGCCCGGCCGTCGTCCCACGGGCAGAACCGCTCCCGGAAGCGCTGCCGGGCCCCCGGCTCCGGGTCGCCCGCGAGCAGCGCCGCGGTCAGCGCGTCCTGGTCGGTGGCGACCGCGCCGGGCGGCTCCGCCATCAGGTCGAAGTACACCCCGCGGACCTCCCGGTACTCCTCCCAGTCGGGGGCGTACACGGCGATCGGCCGGTCCAGCACCGCGTAGTCGAACATCATCGAGGAGTAGTCGGTGACCAGGGTGTCCGCCGCCAGGTAGAGGTCCTCGACCGAGGGGTGGTCGGAGACGTCCAGCAGGGTCGCCGCGCCGGGGGCGGCGGTCAGGTCGCCCGCGCCGCCTTCGTGGAAGTAGTGGGTGCGCACCAGCACCGTCCAGCCGGGGCCGAGCCGCTCGGCCAGGGCGGGCAGGTCCAGCAGCGGCAGGTAGCCGCCGCGCGACTCGCGGTGGGTCGGCGCGTACAGCACGGTGCGCTGCCCGTCGGCGATGCCCAGCGCCCGGCGGGCGTCCACGCACTGCTCCGGGGTGGCCAGCACCAGGCGGTCGTTGCGCGGGTAGCCGGTGTCCAGCACCTGGTAGGTGCCGGGGAAGGCCCGGGCGAAGTGCTCGCTGGTGTGCGGGTTGGGCGAGACCAGGTAGTCCCAGCGCCCGACCACCTCGCGCAGCCGCTCGAAGTCCATCCCGTCCGCGGCCAGCGGCCGGTCCACCAGGTCCATGCCCATCGCCTTCAGCGGGGTGCCGTGCTGGGTCTGCACGTGCACGGTGCCGGTGCGCTTGGTCATGGTGTGCGGGAAGTTGACGTTGTTGACGAAGTACTTGGCGGTGGCCATCGCCCGCAGGTACGCGGGGGTGTTGACGATCACGTACGGCACCCCGGCGGGCAGCGTGGCGGCCCGCTCGGCGTTCTCCACCACCCACACCCCGCGCACCTGCGGGGCCAGCTCCCGGGCCTTGGCGTAGATCGCCGCCGGGTTGCAGGCGTACCCGCGGTGCCAGTACGCCGCGTACACCGCCAGGTTCTGGTCGATCGGCAGCCGCTTGAAGGCGTTGTACGCGGTGAACCGGGCCCCGCTGCGGACGGCCCGCTTCACGCCGGGCGCCACGGCCCCGGCACCGCGCTTGACCGCGCCGGGCAGCCGGCCGCCGCGGCGCAGCTCGGCGTAGGCCCGCCGGGAGCCGCGGGCGGCCAGCCGGTACTGGACGCCGCGCACGCCGGACGGGTACTGGTAGCCGGCCGGGCGGTGCTTGGCGAAGTGGCCGGTGATCCGGGCGAAGAACTCGGGGCGCAGCCCGACCGGGACGAGCCCCGGCGTGTCGTAGAGGGTGAGCGCCTGCTTGACGGTGCGGTCGAAGACCAGGGTGCGCAGGGCGTCCGCGCGCTCGTTGCGGTCCAGGAAGGCGAAGATCGCGTCGTACTGGGCGAAGGCGTCGGCGTGCTTGGCGGAGGCGGTGGCGGTGATCGCGCCGGGGCGGCCGCGCCGGTAGTCGTAGCAGGGCCGGTCCAGGTAGAGCAGCCGGTCGGCGGCCAGCAGCAGCGGGTAGGTGACCGAGATGTCCTCGTAGTGGCCGCGGCCGAAGTGCACGTCCAGGTCGAGCAGGTAGGCGCGGCGCATCACCTTGTTCCACACCGCCAGCACGGCGTTGAACAGCGCCGGGTGCTCGGCGGCGGTGCAGCCGGAGACCAGCGGCGAGCCGGCCAGCACCTTGCGCCACGGGTTCGGCTCCCGGCCGCCGTCGGGGTAGACGTGGGTGAAGTCGGTGAGCAGCACGTCGGCCGGCACCTCGCGGGCGCTCTCGGCGCGCAGCTCGGCCAGGACGGCGTCGATGCTGCCCTCGGGCAGCCAGTCGTCGCTGTCGACGAACCAGACGTAGGTGCCGGTGGCCTCGGCCAGGCCGACGGTGCGGGCGCCACCGAGGCCCCGGTTCTCGGCCAGGTGCAGCACGCGCATCCGCGGGTCGCCGGCGGCGTGCGCGTCGAGCAGGGCGCCGCAGTTGTCGGGGGAGCGGTCGTCCACCGCGATCAGCTCGACCTCGCCGGGGGCCGCCCCGTCCGCCCGGAGCGAGTCCAGGCACTGCGGCAGGAAGCGCTCCACGCCGTGAACGGGCAGGACGATGCTGAGCAGGGGTGGCACGTGCGTTCACTCCGCGAAGGGATGAGGGCGGCTGCCGGCTGGTCGCCCGGTACGGACACTCTACCGAGCGGGCCTGGGCGGTCCCTGGGAGCGGGCGGGGGACGGGTGCGGGCGCGCGGCGCCGGGCCGCGGCACCCCGGGCGCAGGTGGTCGGGGTGACCGGGGTGTCGCGGACGGCGGAAACGCGACCGCCGGTGCCGCGCCGTACCAGCGGCGGCACCGGCAGCCCGGTTGGCGGTCCGACCGACCCTCAACGATCGACCGCCGGTCCGTCCACCACGTCGGAGTCGGGCCGCCGCAGCGTCGAGACGGCCGGACAGTGACTCACCGTGGTGTCGGAAGCGTAACGGGATAGTCGGGTGATCCGTTCATACTCGAAATCACCCGACCGGGGATGGGTGGGTGTTCCCCGCTATCCCGTGTCGATACAGATATTGCTTGGAGGTTTCGGCCACGTCAATCCCTCGTATGTGTTCAATTTCTGAACGCAGGGTGTCATCCGGGCGCGGGGTCGGGCGGGGGCCGTCGAACGGGTGCGGGAGGGGCGGGCGTCCGTGCGCCCGGCGCACCCGCCGCCGGGGGCGCGCCCCGGCAACGCCCCGGACCGCCGCAGAGCCCAACACCCGGTCCGTGCTTGGATGGTGCACCATCAACCGATGCGTAGTCGTGACCGAGACCACCGAGCCCTGGTGCCGCGTCAGTTCCGTTCGCACGATACGGTGGCAGAACACCAGGACGGTTGTGTGAAGGCCGTCGTAGCCGGATAGTCTTCGCCTCACGGCCCTGGCGCCTCGTAGGGGTGGGAAACAAGATGGAACAGATGCACGTGCGACCGCGGCCCCGGGTGCCCGCGATCCAGTGCGGTGTCGGCACGACCGGCCGCCGGATCGATCGACACCTGGCCGTCCTCGGCGCGCCCGCGCTCGCGGCGGTGGACACGGCGGAGGCCCTCGGCCTGATAAGGGAGCTGACCCCGCGCGGGCCCGGCGTCCCCGTGCCGGCCGCCTCGCCGCGCCGCAGCGCCCGGGTCTCCCTGATGGCGCCGCTGCGCCGCCTGAAGCGGAGCCTGTTCGGCAGCCGGGGCTGACCCGGGGCGGGTGACCCGCCCGGGCGGTCCGCCGCCCGCTGCCACGACCCGACGGACGGGGAGTCCGTCGGGCCTTCGGCGTCCCCGCGCACCGTCCGGCCGGGCTCCTGCGGTCCCGGCGCGAGGTGGCGGCACGCTGGCGCGCCCTGGCGAGCACCCTGGCGCTCGGGTGGCGTTCGGCCGCCGCCCCTACGAGGCGCGCCGCAAGATCGGCCAGGATGGCCCCATGTCCGACACCTTCCACACCCAGACGCTCGACATCGCCACCGGCCGCGACGAGGTCGCCCTCGACGTCACCGACCGCTGCCACGCCTTCCTGCGAGAGGTCGCGGACGGGCGGGACGGACTGCTCAACGTCTTCGTCCCGCACGCCACCGCCGGCATCGCCGTGATCGAGACCGGCGCCGGCAGCGACGACGACCTGCTCGCCGTCCTGCGCACGCTGCTGCCCGCCGACGACCGCTGGCAGCACCGCCACGGCAGCCCCGGCCACGGCCGCGACCACGTCCTGCCGGGCCTGGTCGCCCCGCACGCCACCCTGCCGGTGGTCGGCGGCCGGATCGCCCTCGGCACCTGGCAGTCCGTCGTCCTGATCGACACCAACCGCGACAACCCGCAGCGCCGGCTCCGCCTCTCCTTCCTCGGCTGACCGGCCACCACCCGCCCTTTCGCCCCGACCTCCCGGCGCACCACCGGAGTTCGCAGGTCACGGCGGTGCGGTGGGCACCGCTGTGACGAGCGGCCGGACCGGCCCGGTCGCCGGCGGCCGCGGGGCGCGCCGGACGGCCGCCGGCCGGGGCGGCGTAGGCTGTGCGGCATGGGAGAGCAGCAGTCGGAGAGCCGGAGCGCGTCCGTCGGCGAGCAGGTCTGCGAGGTGGCGGCCGATCCCGAGCAGGCGCTGCGCGGGCTGCGTCCCGGCGGGCCGGGGGAGCGGGCCGCGTGCGTGCGGTGCGGGGCGGAGAGCGAGTACCCGGCCGACGCGCCCGGTAGCCCGCTGTGTCCCGTCTGCACCTGGCAGCAGGCCCAGCGCGCCGCCTGCTCCGGCTGACCGCGGTGCCCGCGCTGCCCGGTCCGGTCGCCGACGGACGCCTGGAGCGGCCGCACGCCACGCTCGCCTACAGCACCACCGGCGGCCGCGGGCCGCTCGCCGTGCACGCCCACGGGGCGCTCTCCAGCCGGGCGCACGAGCGGCGGGCCGGGCTGTTCGACTGGACGGCGCTGACCGCGACGCACCGGCTGGCCCGCTACGACGCGCGCGGGCACGGCGCGTCCACCGGCCGGGCCGTGCCCGCCGACTACCGCTACCCGGAGCTGGCCGCCGACCTGCTGGCCCTGTGCGACCACCTCTCGCCCGACGCGCCCGTCACCGGGCTCGGCGCGTCCATGGGCGCCGCCACCGTGCTGTGGGCCGCGCTGGAGCGCCCCGAGCGCTTCGATCGCCTGGTGCTGGCCGTCCCCGCCGTCGCCTGGGCGGCCCGGGAGCCCCGCCGCAGCGGGCTGCGGGCCGCCGCGACCCTGGTCGAGCGGCGCGGCCGGGGCGCGCTGGACGCCGCGGCCCGGCTGTCCGGCCCGCCCGCCGTCCTCGCCGAAGTCCCGCAGTACACGACCGAGTTCGACCTGCCCGAGCCGCTCCTCCCGGCCGCCCTGCGGGCCGCCGCCGAGTCCGACCTGCCCGAGCCCGGGACGCTCCGCGCCCTCCCGCACCCCGTCCTGCTGCTGGCCTGGGACACCGACCCCCTGCACCCCCTGGCCACCGCCCGCACCCTCGCCGCCCACCTCCCGGACGCCCGGCTGCACGTCTCGCACACCCTGGCGGACGTGCGGAGCTGGGGCCGCCGGGCGGCCGACTTCCTGGCCGCCGGGTAGGACGGCCGGCCCGCGCCCGCCGGTCAGCCGTCCGCGCGGGCGGTGTGGTGCACGGTGGAGCCGGTGCGGTGCTTGCGGACCAGCAGCTGGGCGGGAATCCGGGTGCGCAGGTCGGGGACGTGGCTGACGATGCCGACGGCGCGGTCGCGCTCGCGCAGGGAGTCCAGGACGTCCATGACCTCCTCCAGGGCGTTCTCGTCGAGGGTGCCGAAGCCCTCGTCGATGAAGAGGGTGTCCAGGGGCATGCCGCCGGCCTCGTCGGTGACCACGTCGGCGAGGCCGAGGGCGAGCGCGAGGGAGGCGAAGAAGGACTCGCCGCCGGACAGGGTCGCGGTGTCCCGCTCGCGGCCGGTCCAGGCGTCGACCACGTGCAGGGACAGGCCGGAGCGCTTGGTGCCGGAGACCAGGCCGTCGCTGTGCACCAGGGTGTAGCGGCCGCCGGACATCTTCAGCAGCCGCCGGGTCGCGGCCGCGGCGACCTGCTCCAGCCGGGCGGCCAGCACGTAGGACTCCAGGCGCATCCGCAGCGCGTTCTCGGCGGGGGCGCCGGCCAGCAGCGCGGCCAGCCGGCCGACCCGGGCGCACGCGTCCAGGACGGGGGCGAGCTCGGCGGCCAGCGCGGCCAGGTCGCGGCCGATCCGGGCCAGGTCGGCGACCCGGCGGCGGGCCCGGTCGTGGGCGGCGTGGGCGTCGGTGAGAGCCCGTCGGCGCGGGCGGCCGCCGCGCGGGCCGACTCGGCGGCGGCGGGCGGGAGTTCGGCGGCGGCCCGCAGGGCGGGGTCGGCGAGCTGGGCGTCGGCCAGTTCGAGGTCGGCGTCGAGCTGCTTGAACCTGCGCCGCAGCGCGTCCAGTTCGTCCGGGGGCAGGGCGGCCGCGTCCAGGGCGGCCAGGTCGGCGAAGCCCGCGTCGCGGGCGGCGCGGAGCAGGGCGGCGGCGCTCTCGTCGCGGTGGTCGCGGGCGGTGGCGGCGGCCCGGGCGGCGTCCAGCACGGCGGTGGTGGCGGCGGACAGCGCGGCGACGGCGGCGGCCCGGGCGGCGACCGACGGGGCGTCGCCGCGGGCGGCGGCGAGCCGGGTCTCCAGGGCGGCGAGTTCGGCGTCCAGGGCGCCCAGCTGGCCGGCCAGCTGGGCGGTCAACTCGCCGGCCTGGCGCTGCTGCTCGCGGCGGGAGGCGCCGTCGCGTTCCAGCTGTTCGAGCTGCTGGCCGAGCGGCAGCCAGCCTTCCGCGGTGCGCAGCACGGAGCGCCGCCGTTCGTCCGACTCCTGGATCTCGGCGGCGAGTTCGTCCGGGGTGCGGCCCTCGGCGGCCGCTCCGGCGGCGGCGGCCCGCGCCGCGACGGCGCCCACCCGGTCGGTGGCGGCGGCGAGTTCGGCCTCGGCGGCGTGCTGGGCGGTGCGGGCGCGGCGCTCGTCCTCGGCGGTGACCCGGTCGGCGGCGGGCTCGGCGGGGGCCGGGTGCTCGGGCGAACCGCACACCCGGCACGGGTCGCCCGGGCTCAGCGCGGCGGCCAACTCGGCGGCCATCCCGGCGAGTCGGCGCTCCCGGAGGTCGAGGGCGTGCTGCCGGGCGTCCTGCGCGGCGTCCTTCGCCGCGCGCACCGCCTGCTCGGCCGCGGCGTGGTCGGCGAGCAGCCGCAGGTGGTCCCGGGCGGCCTCCCGGCGCCGGGCGAGCTCGGCGAGCCGGGTGTCGAGCCGGTCGAGCTCGGTGCGCGCCGCGCGGGCCGCCTCGCGGTCCTCCTGGAGCCGGCCGAGCCTGCCCTCGAAGGTCTCCAGCCAGCGCCGGGCCTCCTCGGCGAGCTCCTCCGCGTCGGCGCGGCGGCGCTCCAGCCGGGCCCGCTCGGCGCCCAGCGCCCGCAGCCGGTCCTCGTCCGCGACGGCGGCCTCCAGGCGGCCGGCCTCGGCGTGCAGGAGCCCTTCGGCGGCGCGCAGGTCGTCGGGGCGGTCGAGCAGGGCGGTCCAGCCGGCGGCGGCGGCCCGGGCGGCCAGGGCGGTGCGGCAGCCGGCCTCCTCGGCGGCGGCGGCGCAGGCGGCGCGGGCGGCCAGGTGCGGGCGCGCAGCGGGCGGGGCCCTCGGCGGCCAGCGCGGCCTCCAGCCGGGCCCGTTCGCGGGCGGAACCGGCGGCCCGGTCGGCGAGCCGGAGCCGTTCCTGCCGGGCCCGCTGGTGGCGGGCCTGCCGTTCGGCCAGGGACTCCTGGGCGGTCAGCCGCTCGCGGGCGGCGCTCCGTTCGGCCCCGGCCGCCTCCAGCCGCAGCGCGGCGGCCTCGGCCCGCTCGACGGCCTCGGCGCGCAGCAGCGCCGCCCAGGCCAGCACCTCGGCGAGCGGGGCGTCCTCGCCGGGGCGGTACGCGGCGACGCCCGCCGCCAGCGGCCCGGCGGCCTCCTCGGCGCGGGCGGTCAGGGCGTGCACCCGCTGCCGCCCGCCCTGCACCTCGCGCTCGTGGCGCAGCCGCAGCTCGGCCGTCCAGCGCTCCAGCTGCTCGAAGCGGCCGGTGTCGAAGAGCCGGCCCAGCAGGTCGGCGCGCTGCTTGGAGTCGGCCCGCAGGAAGCGCGCGAAGTCGCCCTGCGGGAGCAGCACCACCTGGCAGAACTGGTCGCGGCTCATGCCCAGCAGCCGGGTCAGCTCCTCGCCGGCCTCCTGGTGCGACCGGCTGACCGCCACCCAGCCCGGCTCGCCCCGCCCGGCGTCGGCGGCCCACTCGCGCAGCAGGGTCTGCGCCTTGTCCGCGGTCAGGCCGGTGCCGCGCTTCTTCGGCCGCCACTGCTCGGGGCTGCGGGTGACCTCCAGCCGCCGCCCGCCGAGGGTCACCTCCAGCACCACCTCGGTGCGCACGCCCGGCTCGGCGTGGTCGCTGCGCACCCCGTTGCTCCGGCGGGTGCCCGGCAGCTCGCCGTACAGCGCGTAGCAGACCGCGTCCAGCACGCTGCTCTTGCCCGCGCCGGTCGCCCCGCGCAGCAGGAACAGGCCGGCGGCGGAGAGCCGGTCGAAGTCGATCCGCTCGGTGCCCGCGAACGGCCCGAAGGCGGTGAGGGCGAGCCGGTGCAGCCTCATCGGGTGTGCTCCCACGGGTGGTGGCGGGGGGTCATCGGCCGTTCTCCTCGGCCCGGCCGGCCGCCGTGCGGCGCACCGACTCCAGGCCCTCCAGCAGCCAGGCCCGCTCGTCCCCGGCCAGCTCCCGGCCGGGGCGGACGTGGGCGACGAAGCCCTCCACCACCTCCCGGTCGGTGCGCCCGCGCACCCGCCGGGCGTAGGAGGCGGTGTCGGCCCGCTCGCCGCCGTCCGGTTCGAAGAGCAGTTGCAGGGTGTGCGGGAAGCGCTCGCGCAGCCGCTCCATCGCGTCGGCCGGGCGGACCGGGTCGGTCAGGGTGGCCTGCACCCAGCGCTCGACGGCGTACTCGTACGTCTCGGCGGTCAGCAGCTCCTCCAGCCGCCCCCTGAGCTGCGCGAGCCGGCGCGGCACCGGGCAGTGCACCCGGCGGGCCTCGACGGCGCCCGCCGCGTCCAGGTCGACCAGCCACATCGACTTCTCGTGCGCCGTCTCGGAGAAGGAGTACGCCAGCGGGGAGCCGGAGTAGCGCAGGTGCGGGGCGAGGGTCTGGCAGCCGTGCAGGTGGCCGAGGGCCGCGTAGTGCACGCCGTCGAACACCGAGGCGGGCACCGACTGGACGCCGCCGACCGCGATGTCCCGCTCGCTGTCGCTGGCGGTGCCGCCGGTGACGAAGGCGTGCGCCAGCACCACCGCGCGGGTGCCCGCGGGGCGGGCGGCCAGGTCGGCGCGCACGCCGTCCATCGCCGCGGCCAGCACCTGCTCGTGGCCGCCCTTCTCCAGGCCGAGCCGCTCGCGGACCAGGGCGGGCTCCAGGTAGGGCAGCCCGTAGACGGCGACCGGGCCGTGCGCGTCGGCCAGCAGCACCGGCTCGGCCAGGGCGCCGGGGTCGGTGCGCAGGTGGATGCCGGCCCGGTCGATCAGCCGGGCGGCGGTGCCCAGGCGGCGGGCCGAGTCGTGGTTGCCGGAGATGAACACGGCGGGCACGCCCAGCTCGGCCAGCCGCCACAGCGCCTCGTCGAACAGCGCCACCGCCTCCAGGCCGGGCAGCGCCCGGTCGTAGACGTCCCCCGCGACCAGCACCGCGTCGACCCGCTCGGCGGTGACCGTCTCCACCAGGTGGTCCAGGAAGGCCCGCTGGGCGTCGTGCAGGTTCTCCCGGTGGAAGGACCGGCCCAGGTGCCAGTCCGAGGTGTGCAGCAGCCTCACTCCGCCACGCCCCGCCGCATCCCGCGCCACCCCTCGTCGATCCGGTGCTCCGGTACGAGTATCACAGGTGCCGGACACCGCTCCGGGTCGTCCCCGTAGCAGACGCGGTGACCCGGGTGGCGGTCGGGGCTGTTCATCGGTCGGGTGTTCGGGGAAGATCATCAGGTGGTGCGGCGGGCCGGCCTGGAGAGCGGAGGGAGCGGGATGGGCATCGAGTACAGCCCGGAGATCTCCGAACTGCTCGGGCGGGTGCGCCGCCGGCCCAACGCGGGCTGGCCGTGGCGGCCGGGGGAGCAGGTGCCGGCCGGGCTGACGGTCAAGCAGTCCTGGGGCTGGCTGTTCGTGCCGGACGGGCGGGTGCTGACGCTGGTCAACCCGCGGGACGGCGTGGTCAGCCTGCCGGGCGGCTCGCTGGAGCCGGAGGACGCGGGCGACCCGGGGCGGGCGCTGGCGCGGGAGGCCGCCGAGGAGGCGCAGGCGGTGATCGGCGGGCCGGTCTACCTCGGGTACCTGTACGACCGGGTCGGCTCGGCCAACGGCGGGCACGAGTGCGCCCGGGTCCGGATGGCCGCGCTGCTGCGCGCGGTGGGCCCGTCGGCGCCGGACCCGGCCTCGGGCCGGCACTACCGGCGGCTGCTGCTGGCGCCCGGCCTGGCGGTCGAGCTGCTCGGCTGGGGGGTGCCGGGGCTGCGGCANGCCCGGGCGGCGGTCGCGGCGGCGGCCGCGCGGTGGGGCGTGCCGCCGCGCGCGGACGAGACGATCGAGGAACTGCCGCCCGCGGGCTGCCGGTTCTGCTGAGCGCGCGCCGCGCGCGTGCCCCCGGCGCGGGGGAGTGGTGCGGCGGTCACCCGGAGGCATCGTCGCAGCCCAGGTCAGGGGTGCATCTGCGCGCGTAGCGGACGTTGGGGCGGCGTTCGATGAGTGTTCGTCAATTTCTTTGGCATGACCGCTTCCCCGCGAGGCTACCGGCTGGTATCCAATGTGTGGCCTGCGTCACTCTTGGAGGAACCAGATGTCCCGCTTCCGTGCCGTCTCCGTCGCGCTCACCGCGGCGGCCCTCACCCTCACCACCTTCGCCGCCGCCACCCAGGCGAACGCCGCCGGCGTCAACTACGCCGCCCTCGGCGACTCGTACTCGGCCGGCGTCGGGTCCGGCAGCTACACCAGCGACAGCGGCAGCTGCAGCCGCAGCACCAAGGCGTACCCGTACCTCTGGAAGACCGCGCACGCGCCCACCTCGTTCTCCTTCGTGGCCTGTTCGGGCGCGAAGACGGACGACGTGATCGCCAACCAGCTCGGCGTGCTGAACTCCTCGACCACGCTGGTGTCCCTCACCATCGGCGGCAACGACGCGGGCTTCGCCTCGACCATGCAGACCTGCGTGCTCAACAGCGAGAGCTCCTGCCTGAGCGCGGTGAACACCGCCAAGAGCTACGCCAACAACACCCTGCCGGGCAAGCTCGCCAACCTGTACGGGCAGATCAAGGCGAAGGCGCCCAACGCGCACGTGGTGGTGCTGGGCTACCCGCACCTGTACAAGGTGCCCGGCTCCTGCATCCTCGGCATCTCCGACACCAAGCGGACCGCGATCAACGGCGCGGCGGACACCCTGGACACCGTCATCGCCAAGCAGGCGGCGAGCGCCGGGTTCACCTTCAAGGACGTCCGCACGGTCTTCGCCGAGCACGAGATCTGCGGCTCCTCCACCCAGTGGCTGAACAGCACCACGCTGCCGATCAGCGACAGCTACCACCCCAACGCCAGCGGCCAGGCGAGCGGCTACCTGCCGTCGTTCAGCGCCGCCGCCTGAGGCACCGCGCGGCAGGACGCGACGTCCGCGGGGGGCGGATGACCGGTGGCCGGGCTCGTGCGAGGAGCCCGGCCACCGGCGTCCCTTCCCTTCCCCGGGTCAGCGCAGGTAGTCGCCGAGCGCCGCGGGCTTCAGACCGGCCCGCGCGGCCGCGTCCAGGGTGCGCTGCAGGTCGTCCGCCAGGGTGTCGGTGAAGTGCAGGATGACGATGTCGCCCGCCTGCAGGGCGCCGCCGGGGTGGGAGGTGTTCGAGGCGCCCCAGCCGAAGTCGGCGTTGGCGGTGACCAGGTACTTCATGCCGCAGTTCGCGGCGGCCTGCTGGAGGTTCGCGTCCACCGCGAAGTACGGCGGGCGGAACAGCGTCGGGACGGTGCCGTAGTGCGCGGCGACGGCGTCCCGGGCGTCGCAGATCTCGGCCTGCTGCTCGGCGGGCGACAGCGTGGTCAGGTCCCGGTGCGAGACGCTGTGGTCCTCGATCGCCGAACCGGGCACGGCGGTGGCCCGGCTGAAGTAGTCCGGCTCGAAGCCCTCCGGCATCGGCAGCGGGAACGCGGTGACCGGGACCTTGCGGTCGGCGATCAGCTGCACCACCGCCGGGTCGCGGGTCCAGCCGTCGTCGATGGTGACGAAGACGACCTTGTCGCCGGTCGGCACGCCGGTGACGAGCGGCGCGGGCGTCGGGCGGTCGCCGGTCACCGACACGTCGTCCACCGAGACCGGCCCCTGCCCGTACCAGCCGTGCGCGTACAGCTGCACCGAGGTGGTGGCCGCGCCGGTGGTGAAGGTGGTGCTCAGCCGCTGCCAGCCGGCGCCGGTGGACGCCGTCCAGGCCGGGGGGACGTCGTGGCCGGTGCCGCTCGCGCCCAGGAAGGCGTACGAGCCGTGCACCCAGGCGCTGTAGGTGTAGGTGGTGTTCGGGCGCACCGCGAGGGTCTGGGCGCACTGGCCGGTGGAGTCGCCCGAGGCCGGGGTGATCGCCAGGGCGGAGCCCCCGGTGCGGGCGGCGGCGGTCACCGCGCCCTCGCCGGCCGCGCAGTGCCAGCCGGGGATCGACCCCCAGTCGGCCAGCGGCAGGGTGGGGATCTCGAAGCCCGGGTTGGTGGCCAGGTTCGGCGCGGGGGCCGGCGCGTCCGCGTGCGCGGCCGGCGCGGTGGCGAGGGAGGCCAGCGCGGCGGTGGCGGCGAGGGCCGCGAGACGGCGACGGGAGGAACTGAGCACGGGTCAACTCCAGTGTGGGGGAGGGGCGGAGGAGTGACTCCCGGAGGGGCGGGGGTCGGGTGGGGGCCCTGCCGCACCAGGCCGGTGCACACCATGGACTAGACCAATCCCGGTGGTCAAGCGGAATCGCCCAACCGGCGGCCGAGATCGGTCAACCGGCGTAGAGCTCCTCGATGTCCTGCGCGTAGCGCTCCGCCACCGCCGCCCGCCGGATCTTCAGCGAGGGCGTCAACAGCCCCTCCTCCAGCGAGAACTCCCGCGGCAGCAGCCGGAACGCCCGGATCGACTCGGCCCGCGACACCGTGGTGTTCGCCGCCCCCACCGCCCGCTGCACCTCCTGGTGCAGCTCCGGATCGTCCAGCGCCTCCCACACGTCCAGCAGGTCCCGCCCGCGGGCCCGCAGCCAGTGCGCCAGCGCCACCCGGTCCAGCGTGATCAGCGCCGCCAGGTACGGCCGGTTGTCGCCCACGATCAGGCACTGGGCGATCAGCGGGTGCGCCCGCACCCGCTCCTCCAGCACCGCGGGCGCCAGGTTCTTGCCGCTGGAGGTCACGATCACCTCCTTCTTGCGGCCGGTCAGCGTCAGGTAGCCGTCCCCGTCCAGCTCGCCCAGGTCCCCGGTGGCCAGCCAGCCCCGGCACAGCGCCTCGTCCGAGCAGCGCGGGTGGTTGAGGTACCCGGAGAACACCCCCGGCCCCTTCACCCACACCTCGCCGTCCTCCGCGATCGCCACCGTCGACCCCGGCAGCGGACGGCCCACCGTGCCGAACTTCGGCCGCCGCGGCGGGTTCGCGGTCACCGCCGCCGACGACTCGGTCAGCCCGTAGCCCTCGTACACCGGCAGGCCCGCGCCCGCGAAGAACAGCCCCAGCTCCCGCCCCAGCATCGACCCGCCCGACATCACCGCCCGCACCCGGCCGCCCAGCACCGCCCGCACCCGCTGGTACACCATCCGCTCGTACGCGGCGTGCCGCAGCCGCAGCGCCGGCGACGGGCCCGGCCCCTTCCGGTGCGCCCGGCGCTCCCACGCCGCCGCCCACTCCACCGCCACCCGCTCCGCCTGCACGAACAGCTCCAGCCGCCCCGCCGCCTCCGCGGACTCCCGGGCCCGCCGGTGGATCCGCTCGAAGACGTATGGCACCGCGTGCAGGAAGGTCGGGCCGAACGCGGCCAGCGCCGGTAACAGGCTGTCCGCCGACACCTTCGGGTGGTGGCCGATCCGGATGCCGCCGCGCACCGCCGCGACCTGGGTGGTCCGCCCGTACACGTGCGCCAGCGGCAGGAACAGCAGCGTCGACGGCTGCCCGCCGCCGGTGTCGGCGAACACCTCCGCCCAGCCCTCCAGCATCGCGTCCGCCACCGAGGCGAAGTTGCCGTGCGTCAGCAGGCAGCCCTTCGGCCGGCCCGTGGTGCCCGAGGTGTAGATGACGCTCGCCAGCGAGTCCGGCGTGACCCCCAGCCGCTGACGGTGCACCAGCGCGTCCGGCACGCCCGCGCCGTCCGCCGCCAACTGCGCCACGCAGCCCCGGTCCAGCTGCCAGATGCCGGTCAGCTCCGGCAGCGCGTCGCACACCGCGCCCACCGTCATCGCCTGGTCCTCGTCCTCCACCACGCAGGCCACCGCCGAGGTCTCCGCCAGGATCCAGCGCACCTGGTCCGGCGAGGCCGTCGGGTACACCGGCACCGGGATCGCCCCGATCGACCACAGCGCGTAGTCGAACAGCGTCCACTCCCAGCGGGTCGCCGACATCACCGCGACCCGGTCGCCGTAGCGCACCCCCCGGGTCAGCAGGCCCTTGGCCAGCGCCAACACCTCGTCGCGGAACTGAAGCGCCGTCACCGGCACCCAGCCGCCGTCCACCGGCCGGGACAGCTGCACCAGCCGCGGCTCCCGCTCCGCCCGGTCGAACACCGAGTCGGCCAGCCCGCCGGTCGGCGCACCGCCCGGCGCGGGGCTGCTGAACTCTCGCACGGTCCCCCCGATCCCGCCGCCCCCGTCCCCGGCACGCGCGTTCCGGGCGGCACCGGCGAAGCTACCGGATCGGCGCGGCGCTGCCCAGAGTCACCGACCGGCGACACCCCGCACCGGAGGCAGTCCCGCAGGTCGGGGCCATGCCAGGACCCGGTCCGGAAATTCGAGGACGATCCGGACAACAGCCGATCACGATGCCCTTCCACCCTACGAACGGATGGTCAGGAAGTAGTAGGCTCGCGGCTCTCGTCCCCACCCGTGCCCACCCCTGCCCCCGCGCACCCACCCGCGCCCGCCCACCCGCGTCCGGCGGCCCCCGCCAGCGGACCACGAAGGACCCGTATGCGCCTGCGCCGCAGCTCGATCCGCGCGAGGATCATCGCGCTGCTCCTGGTGCCCATCGCGGCGCTCAGCGGCCTGTGGGTGTACGCCACGCTCGTCACCACCGGCGACGTGTGGGAACAGCTCGACCTCAGCTCCACCTACACCGCCTTCGGCAACCCCGCCGACCAGTACGCCTACGACCTCCAGCAGGAACGCGCCGCCGCCGTCCTGCGGCTGGCCGCCCCGGGCGACGCCGCCTACGCCGCCGCCTACGCCAAGGCCCGCGAGACCACCGACCGCGACCTGCAACTGCTGCGCTACCAGGGCACCAGCCACGACGCCGGCAAGCTCGACGCCGACCAGCGCGCCCGCTACCAGGACCTGCTGTCCGTCGCCGACCAGCTCGGCGCCATCCGCAGCCAGATCGGCCAGCAGAAGCAGAGCTGGGACGGCGCCCTCAAGGACTACAGCGACCTGATCACCCCGGTGTTCGCGTTCCGCTCCTCCTTCATCGCCAACCAGTCCGGCTCGCTGCCCCGCCAGGGCACCATCCTGGTCGAACTCTCCCGGGCCGGCGAGTACCTCGCCCAGGAGACCGCCGCCATGCGGGCCCTGCGGGCCGGCCCCGAGACCACCGCCGGCGAGGACCGCAAGCAGCGGGTCATCCTGGACGCGATGAACGCCCAGCAGGCGCTGTTCCGCATCTACATCGCCGAACTCGGCACCGAGGACCGGCAGGCCTACAACGCGCTGCGCCTGGGCCCCGACTGGAGCCGGCTCACCGCCGCCGAGAACGGCTTCGCCACCGCCGCCGACCGGGCCGTGGCCGCCCGCAACGGCCCGACCGACGCCTGGGGCGAGACCGCCGGCAAGGTCCTCACCGACCTCGACGCCATCAACTCCCGGCTCGCCGGCGCACTCGGCAAGCAGGCCCGCGACAGCGCGGTCGACGCGCTGGTCCGCGGCGGAGCGGCCGGCCTGGTCGGCCTCGCCGCCGTCATCCTCTCCATCGTCATCTCCTACCGCACCGGCCGCCGCCTGGTGCGCGAACTCGTCGGCCTGCGCAACGCCGCCGCCGACCTGTCCGCCACCCGGCTGCCCTCGGTGATGCTCCGGCTGCGCCGCGGCGACGCCGTCGACGTGGTCGCCGAAGTGCCCCAGCTGGAGTTCGGCACCGGCGAGATCGGCCAGGTCGGCCGGGCCTTCAACGAGGTCCAGCGGGTCGCCGTCGAGGCCGCCGTCGAACAGGCCGAACTGCGCCGCGGCGTCTCCGCCGTCTTCGTCAACCTGGCCCGCCGCTCCCAGGTGCTGCTGCACCGCCAGCTCACCCTGCTCGACACCATGGAGCGCCGCACCGAGGACCCCCGCGAGCTGGAGGACCTGTTCCGGCTCGACCACCTCACCACCCGCATGCGCCGCCACGCCGAGGGCCTGATCATCCTCTCCGGCGGCTCGCCCGGCCGCGCCTGGCGCAAGCCGGTCCGGATGGTCGACGTGGTGCGCGCCGCCGTCGGCGAGGTCGAGGACTACGCCCGGGTGCAGGTCCGCCCCTTCCCCGGCACCGGCCTGCTCGGCTCCGCGGTCGCCGACGTCACCCACCTGATCGCCGAACTCGTCGAGAACGCCACCGTGTTCTCCCCGCCGCAGACCCAGGTCACCGTCCAGGGCGAGGTGGTCGCGCACGGCTTCTGCCTGGAGATCGACGACCGCGGCCTCGGCCTGAGCGAGCACCACCTGGAGGAGATCAACCAGCGCCTCGCGGTGGAGCAGGAGTTCGACCTCGCCGACACCGACCGGCTCGGCCTGTTCGTGGTCTCCCGGCTCGCCCGCCGGCACGGCATCCGGGTGCACCTGCGGCCCAGCCCGTACGGCGGCACCTCCGCGGTCGTGCTCGTCCCGCGCGAACTGCTCGCCGAGACCGTCGAGACCGGCCCCGACGGGCCCCGGCCGGGCGGCGAGGACACCGGCAGCCACCGCCGGCCCCCCGCGCCGGCCGGCCCGGCCGCCGTTTCGCCCGCCGTCTCGCCCGCGGGCAGACCGCCGCGCAGAGCGCCGGGCAGGGCGGCGTCCGGAGCGCCGCCCCGGCCGCCGTGCAGGCGCTGCCGGTCCGGGCCCAGGGCGCCCAGGGCCGGGGCGGCGCGCACGCCGCGCCGAGCGCGCTCGGCGGGCCCCGCCCGTCCGCGGCCGAGCCGGCCGCGCTCCCCGGCGGGCTGCCGCGCCGGCGCCCGCCCAGCAGGCCGCCGAGGCCGCCGGGGCACCGGGCGCCACCGCCGCGCCGGGGACGACGCCGCCGCCCGGCCGCGCTGCCCGCCGGGCGCCCGGCCGCCGTCGCGCCGCCCGCCGCCGACGGCCCGGCGGCCGCGCCCGCCGGGCCCGCGCTGACGCCGGTGGCCGGCGGGCTGCTGCCCAAGCGCGTCCGGCAGGCCAGCCTGGCGCCCCAGCTGCGGCCCGGCGCCGGGCCCGAGCCCGTCGAACCGGCCCGCGAGCGCGACCCCGAGGAGGCCCGCTCCGCGTTCGCCTCCTTCCAGCGCGGCTTCGCCCGCGGCCGCGGCGACCGGCTGCAGCCCGCCTCGCTCACCGTGGTGCGCTCCGAACCGGAGCCGCCCGGTGCCGACGGTGCCCCCGAACGGCCCACGCCCGTAAGATCGTTGGCGCCCGGACAGCCCCGGCTGCGGGTCGCGCTGCCCTCCGCGCCGGTGCCGCACGCGCTGCCCCCCGCCCGTTCCGTCCCGTCGGCCCACCAGCCGTCGACCGCACCGCCCGCACCAGCAGAAGGAACCGAATCATGACCGCAACAACACCGCCGTCCGGGGACCTCGACTGGCTCCTCAACGACCTGGTCGGCCGGGTGGCGACCCTTCGGCATGCGGTGATCCTGTCCAGTGACGGCCTGGCCACCGGCGTCTCCAGCGGCCTCGGCCGCGAGGACGCCGAGCACCTCGCCGCGGTCGCCGCGGGCTTCCACAGCCTCGCCAAGGGCGCCGGACGGCACTTCCAGGTCGGCGGCGTCCGCCAGACCATGGTCGAGCTGGACGAGGCGTTCCTGTTCATCACCGCGGCCGGTGACGGCAGCTGCCTGGCCGTGCTCAGCGACGCCGAGTCCGACGTGGGCCAGATCGCCTACGAGATGGCGCTGTTGGTCAAGCGCGTCGGCGAGCACCTCGCCGCCGAACCGAGGACCGACACCACCCCGCCCGGGAGGTGACCGACCCGATGAGCGAGCCCGACCCGACCGAGCCGACCGCGGCCCCCGCCCCGGCGGGCCCCGGCGGCGCGCCCGCGGGCGAGGGGGCGGCCGACGGGACGCCGGTCGACCTGTTCGCGCCCCGCACCCCGGTGGACGACCGCTGGTTCGACGACGAGGCCGGGCCGGTGGTCCGGCTGTTCTCGATGACCAGGGGACGCGCCCGCCCGGTCGACGACGGCCTGTTCGACCTGATCTCCCTGGTCACCGCCGCGGTGCCGGCCCTGGCCGGCCCCGGCGGGGGCCCCGAGCTCGCGCTCGACCCGGAGCACCACGCCATCCTCGGACTCTGCCGCGACGAGCCGCTCAGCGTCGCCGAGCTGGGGTCCTACACCGACCTCCCGGTGAGCGTGGTCCGGGTCCTGCTCGGCGACCTCCACGACGCCGAGCTGATCAGCGTCACCCGACCCTTCCAGCTCGCCCGGCAACCGGACGAGCGCCTGCTGCGAGACGTGATCAATGGCCTCCGTGCACTCTGACGCCCCGTCGACCTCCACCGCCCCCCGCAAGGCCCCCTGGGGCGCCAGCGCGGTCAAGATCCTGATCGCCGGCGGCTTCGGCGCCGGCAAGACCACCCTGGTCGGCGCGGTCAGCGAGATCCGCCCGCTGCGCACCGAGGAGTCGCTCAGCGAGATCGGCCGCCCGGTCGACGACACCGCCGGGGTGGAGGCCAAGCGCACCACCACCGTCGCCATGGACTTCGGCCGGATCGACCTCAGGCCCGGCCTCGCCCTGTACCTGTTCGGCACCCCCGGGCAGGACAGGTTCTGGTTCGTCTGGGACGAGCTCGCCCGCGGCACCCTCGGCGCCGTCGTCCTCGCCGACACCCGGCGGCTGGCCGACTCCTTCCCCTCGGTCGACTACTTCGAGCAGCGCGGCATCCCGTTCATCGTCGCGGTCAACTGCTTCGAGGGCACCGAGGTGTACGCCCCCGACGACGTGCGCGCCGCGCTCGACCTGCCGGAGGCGGTGCCCGTGCTGCTGTGCGACGCCCGGCGGCGCGAGGACGGCAAGGAACTGCTCATCCGGCTGGTCGAGCACGCGGCGCTCCGGGCCGGCGTGCGGCTCTGACCGGCCCCGGGCCCAGGTAGTTCTGCCCCAGACACTTCTGACGTCGGTGCAGGTCGGGGCGGTGGCGTCCGGATGGTGGACGTTTTCCGTCTCGGCCTGCGGATGTGACCCTCCAGCGGGTTGCCTTCCGGGCACCGGGCGTGGAAGTCTCATAGCCGTGCCCGCCGCCGATCGGCCGCCGGGCCGGACACACCCGGGGGGAGGAGCCGCACCATGACCGCATCGGTCCGCATCGCCGCGCTCCCCCTGCTCACCGTCCGTCGGTACATCGACCACGGCCGGATCTACAGCGCCTGCTGTCGCTGACGCACCGTCACCCCGCGCCCTCCTGCCGGGCGGTGGCGGTTCCGCGTCCCCGTCGACCCCTCCGTTGACCCCGTCGACACCTCGCAGCGCTCCGGAGAGCAGCCGTGCACACTCGCACCCTCCTCGAACCCTTCTGGCCCTCGCGCCGGAACCACCACTTCGACCAGACCTGTCGGCGCGCGACCAGCGCCTCCCGGCACCGGACCTGACCAACCGTCAACTCCCGTGCGCCGGAAGCGCAGACGACGACCACCCACCGACCGTCACGCGCGAAAGAGCCCTCACATGTCGTACGCCGCCACCGCCACCGCGACCCCGCACCTGCGCGCGGTCCGCTCCCTCCCCAACCTCGCCGCCGCGACCCCCGCCGAGCACCGGCGGATCGCCGCCCAGCCCCGGCCGGCCGTCGCCCCCGCGCCCGCCCCCGAGAGCCTGCTCGCCGGGCTCCAGGACGGCGCGGCCGTGGTCGCCGCCCTCCCGCAGTCCGTCCTCCCGCAGGGGCTGCTGGCGCAGCTCGGCGCGGCCAACTCCCCGCTGGTGGGCTACCTGGTCCTGGTGCCCGCGGAGACGCCGGCCGCCCCCGCCCCCGCGGCGGCCACCGGGGCCCCGGCGGCCCCCCGGCCGTTCACCCGCCCCGCGGACAGCGGCATCTCGGTCGACCTGGACCGCCGCAACGCCTACGTCGACGGCGCGCTGCTCGACCTCACCTACCTCGAGTTCGAGCTCCTCGCCCACCTCACCGAGCACCCGCACCGCGTCCACACCCGCGACCAGCTCGTCCACACCGTCTGGGGCTACGGCCACGTCGGCGACGGCCGCACCGTCGACGTCCACGTCGCCCGCCTGCGCCGCAAGCTCGGCGCGGCCTACCGCGACACCATCGTCACCGTCCGCCGGGTCGGCTACAAGTACGCCCCGGCCGCGTAGGACCCGGCAGCCCGCAGAGGCCGCGACACGGGGGCAGCCCGCCCCCCGCGTCGCGGCCTCTGCGCGTTCGCGGCCCCCGCCGACGGCCTAGCGCTGGTCCGGGGGCAGCAGTAGGACGGTGAGTGCCGCCGCGCAGGCGCGGGCGTGGGTGAGGGTGCGGGGGAGGGACTCGTCGGTGAGGCGGGTGGGGGTGGAGCGGACGGCGAGGGCGAAGCGGGCGCTGGGGGTGCGGTCGAGGACGGGGACGGCGAGGGTGCGGACGCCGGGGGCGGACTCGCCGTCGTTGAGGGCGTAGCCGCGCTCGCGGGTGCGGGCGAGTTCGGCGGCCAGCGCGGCGGGGTCGGTGAGGGTGTGCGGGGTGTAGGCGGGCAGTGGTCCGTCCAGCGGCGGGTCGGCGGGAGAGGGCCAGGCCAGCAGCACCTTGCCGAGGGCGGTGGAGTGCAGCGGGCGGCGCAGGCCGAGGCCGGTGGAGGGCAGGACGGAGCCACCGACCAGGATGAGGGCGTGCGGGCCGGAGCGGATGGCCAGGTCGGCGGTGGCGCCGGTGCGCCGGGCGAGCCGGTCGAGTTCCGGGCCGGCCAGGTGCAGGCCGCGCTGGTGGAAGGTGAGCTGGCCCAGCTCGGCGACGGCCGGGCCGAGCCGGTAGCGGGCGGTGCGCTCGTCCTGGTCGAGGAAGCCGGTGGCCACCAGGGTGCGGGCCAGGCGGTGCGCGGTGGAGACGGACAGGCCGGTGCGGCGGGCGAGTTCGGAGGCGCTGAGGTCGGGCCCGTTGTCGTGGAAGCAGCTCAGCAGGCCGAGCGCCCGGTGGACCGCCTGGGCGCCGTTCGGCGGGGCGGGGAGGGTTCCGGGGGCGGGCATCGCACTTCTCCGGTTCGGTTCGTGGAGGGTCAACTTCCTTGCGATTCCCAGGATATGGGAGTGATCACTGCGGCAGTGTGTCGGCAGTGTTGCGGCTGCCCGGCCTGCTGTGAACAGGTGATCCCATCATCTGGCAAGGCTTGATTCCGCCCCTGGTCGGATGGAACGCTCAGGTCATCAGGTCACCGGCCGGTTCGAGCAACCGGCCCGAACAGGAGGGAGTCCGCCGTGAAGACGCACCGGTGCCACTCCTCCTGTTGTCGCTGACCGCCCCCGAACCCCCTTTCCCCGCCCGGCCGTTCCCACCATGCGGAACGACGCCCGCGCGCCTCCTGCCGATCCCCGGAGCCCCGCCATGAGCACGTCCCCCGCCGCGCCCCCGTACCCCGACACCCTGTGGTTCACCCGCTGCCCGGTGCCGACCGCGACCGGCATCGCCGCCGACCGCGGCTGGCTGGCCCGGGAGTTCGCGGCCGAGGGCATCGCGGTGCGCTCGCTGCAGGACGTCCCGCCGGAGGTCGCCGCCGACCACCACTACACGCACGCGCTGACCGGCCTGTTCCGGGAGGGCGGCAACGTCCCCGCGCTGTGGGCGCGGTCGCGCGGCGAGCGGACCAGGCTGATCGGCCTGACCTGGATCGAGGAGCGCCAGGCGGTGCTCGTCCGGGAGGGCAGCGGCACCGACTCCGCCGAGCGGCTGCGCGGACTGCGGCTCGCGGTGCCCCGGCACCCGATCGCGATCGACTTCTGGCGGGCGATGGCCCTGGCCGGCCACCACGGCGCCCTGGCCTCCGCCGGACTCACCCCGGACGACGTCCGATGGGTCGACGTCGAGGCCGCCCCCGGCGGCGGCCAGTGGGAGGCCGAACTGGCCGCGCTGGCCGACGGCCGGGTCGACGCCGTGTACGTGAAGGGCGCGCTCGCCGTGGAGGCCGCCCGGCGCCACGGGGCCGTCCCCGCCGTCGAGTTGGACGCGCTGCCGGACCGCCGCCACCGGGTCAACAACGGCACCCCGCGCCCGATCACCGTCCACCAGCAGCTGCTGGACGAACACCCCGAGCTGGTGGCCCGCTTCCTGGCCGTGCTGCTGCGCGCCGCCGACTGGGCCGCCGAGCGGCCCGCGGACGTCGCCCGGATCCTCGGCGCCGAGACCGGCGCCGGCCCGGAGGGCGTCGCCGGCGCCTACGCGGCGGGCAGCCACCGCACCCTGCACCCCGACCTGTCCGCCGAACGCCTCGAACTCCTGGCCCGCCAGGAGGAGTTCCTGCACGCGCACGGCTTCCTCGCCGACCGGGTCGACGTCCACGCCTGGGCCGACCCCGCCCCGCTGGCCGCCGCCCGCGCCCTGCTCGCCGCCCGCCCCTGACGCCCCCCTTCCCGACGCCCCGTCCCTGCCGTTCCTGCCGTTCCCGTCCCTGCCGCCCCCCTCTGTTGGAGAGCCCCATGCGCACCACCCCCGCCCGCCGCCGCACCCTGCTCGCCGCCACCGCGCTGACCGCCGTCGCCGCGCTCGCCCTGACCGCCTGCGGCTCCTCGGCCAAGGACGCCTCGGCCGCCGCCGACGGAAAGGGCGGCGCCGAGGTGGTGCTGAGAGTGCCCGACCCGGGCAACTCCGGCTTCCTCGCCAAGGGCAAGAAGGACGGCTCGCTCGACCGGGCGCTGGCCGCCGTGCACGCCAAGGTGGCGTGGACGGGCAGCGCCGGCCCGTTCGCCCCCGCCGCGCAGGCCCTCAACGCCGACCAGCTGGACGTCGCCCAGGGCTCGATCACCTCGGCCGTCGCCGCGCTCGCCCAGAAGCCCGGCTTCAAGCTGTTCGCGCAGACCGAACCGGACGTGGCCGGCGAGGGCATCCTGGTGAAGAACGGCTCCCCGATCAACGAGATCAAGGACCTGGTCGGCAAGAAGGTCGCCGTCTCGCAGGGCGGCACCTCCGAGTACCTGCTGCTCAAGGCCCTGGAGAAGAACGGCATCCCGGCCGACAAGGTCGAGCGGGTCTACCTGCGGGCCGACCAGACCTCCGGCGTCTTCAACTCCGGCCAGGTCGACGCCTGGGCGACCTGGGGCACCTTCTCGATCCCCGCCATCGCCAATGCGAACGCGCACTTCCTGGCCAACGGCAAGGCCGTCGGCAGCGACAACTACGCCGTTTGGGCGGTGCGTTCGGCCTTCGCCGAGCAGCACCCCGAGGTGGTGAAGGCGTTCTACGGCTACCTGCACGAGAACGGGGCCAAGGAGAAGGCCGACCCGGCCGCCTACCTCAACGTGTTCACCGACGCCGGTCCGACCGCCGTCACCCCCGCCGAGAAGGAGATCGCCGTCGACTTCGGCAAGCAGCGCGCCGTCGACTCGCCGATCACCGACGCCGACGCGGCCCGGTTCGCCGTGGTCGCCAAGTTCTACGCCGACCAGGGCGTCACCAAGAGCCTGGTCGACGTCAAGCCCTACCTGATCGACGTCGACTCCCTCGCCGGGAGCGGGAAATGACCGTCACCACCGAGGCGGCCCGGGCCGCCGGGCTGGTCGCCCCGCGGGCCCGCACCACCGCCACCCGGCCGCGCGGCGTCTCGCTCGCCCTGCGCACCCTGGGCCCGATCGCCCTGATCGCCGCCTGGCAGATCTCCTCGGCGACCGGCGTCCTCACCCCCGACGTGCTCGCCTCGCCCGGCCAGGTCCTGCAAGCCGTAAGGGAGTTGTGGGGCAACGGGCAGCTCACCGACGCGCTCTCCACCTCGCTGACCCGGGCCGCCCTCGGCCTGCTGTTCGGCGCCGGCACCGGCCTGGTGCTCGGCGTGGTCACCGGCTTCTTCCGGCTCGGCGACGAACTGCTCGACTCGGCGATCCAAGTCCTGCGCACCGTCCCCTTCCTGGCGCTGGTGCCGCTGTTCATGGTCTGGTTCGGCATCACCGAGACGGCGAAGGTCGCGCTGATCGGCGTGGCCACCTCCTTCCCGATGTACGTCTCCGCCTCCGGCGGCGTCCGCAACACCGACCGCAAGCTGGTCGAGGCGATGCGCAGCTTCGGCCTCTCCCGCTGGGCGGTCGTCCGCGAGGTCGTGCTGCCCGGCGCCCTGCCCGCCCTGCTCTCCGGACTGCGGCTGTCGATGACGCTCAGCGTGATCGCGCTGATCGCCGCCGAGGAGATCAACTCCACCGAGGGGATCGGCTACCTGATGGCCCAGGCGCAGAACTTCTCCCGCACCGACGTGCTCGCCGTCTGCATCCTGATCTACGGCCTGCTCGGCCTGGCCGCCGACGGCGCGGTCCGCGTCCTGGAACGCGTCCTGATGCCCTGGCGGCCCGTCGGCGCACGACCGGGGGCCGGACGATGAGCACCACGACGACCGGCGCCACGGCCACCACCGGGGCCACCACCCCCGCGGTCCACCTGCGCGGCCTGCGCCGGGTGTTCGGCACCCGCGCCGTCCTGGACGGCATCGACCTGGACATCGCCCGCGGCGAGTTCCTCGCCCTGCTCGGCGCCTCCGGCACCGGCAAGACCACCCTGCTGCGGATCCTCGGCGCCCTCGACCGCGCCGACGGGGGCACCGTGCTCGTGCCGCCCTCGCGGACCGTGGTCTTCCAGGAGCCCCGGCTGATCCCCTCCAAGCGCGTCCTGGGCAACGTCACCGTCGGCCTGCCGCGCGGCGCCGCCACCCGGGAGACCGGCCGCCGGGCCCTCGCCGAGGTCGGCCTCGCCGACCACGCCGACGCCTGGCCCGGCACCCTCTCCGGCGGCGAGGCCCAGCGCGCCGCCCTGGCCCGGGCCCTCGTCCGGGAGCCCGAACTCCTGCTGCTGGACGAGCCGTTCGCCGCCCTGGACGCCCTCACCCGGCTGCGCATGCAGGACCTGGTCGGCGAACTGTGCCGCAAGCACCGGCCCGCCGTCCTGCTGGTCACCCACGACGTGGACGAGGCGATCCGGCTCGCCGACCGGGTGGCCGTGCTGCGCGACGGCGCCCTCGTCCGGGACGAGACCGTCACCGTCGAACGCCCCCGGGACGCGGCCGATCCCGACTTCGCGGCGCTGCGCCGCCGCCTGCTCGCCGACCTCGGCGTGCACCAGGACTCCGCACCGCAGCACGTCAACTAGCCAGCTCCAGAAGAGAAGAGACCGCCATGACCATCACCGTCGGGGTGCACCGATCCAACCCGTCCCTCTACCACCTGGCCCGACTCGACTACCTCCAGCAGGAGTTGGCCCCGCTCGGCGAGAGCGCCGAGTTCCACCACTACACCGACGGCACCAAGACCGGCCCCTACCTGGCCGACGGCACCATCGACTTCGGCGGCACCGGCTCGACCCCGCCGATCACCGCCCAGGCCGCGGGCCACGACATCGTCTACACCGCCGTCTCCGCGCCCCGCCCCGACCACGGCGCGCTGCTGGTCGCCGCCGACGGGCCGGTGCACTCCGTCGCCGACCTGAAGGGCACCACCGTGGTGCTCGGCATCGGCTCCTGGCAGACCCACCTGCTCGCCAAGGCCCTGCACCAGCACGGGCTTTCGTACCGCGACGACATCAGCGCCGAGCGCCCGGCCGGGGACGAGGCCGAGCGGCTGGCCGACGGCCGGATCGCCGGCTGGATCGCCCAGGGCGCCGAACTCGCCGCCGCCCGCCGCACCGGCGCCTTCCGCGAACTGGTCCGCACCGGCGACGTCATCACCGACCGCTCGGTGTTCTTCGCCCGCCGCGAACTCGCCGTCCAGCGGCCCGAGGTGGTCGCCGCCATCGTCACCGCCCTGCAGCGCGCCGACCACTGGGCCGCCGCCCACCCCGCCGAGGCCGCCGCCATCGCCGCCCAGGACCAGGGCGGCGAGGCCGCCGACTGGCACACCGCGCTGGCCGCCCTGCCCTGGCAACTGGAGCCCGCCACCGCCGAGTTCGTCGCCGAGCAGCAGGAAGCCGCCGACATCTTCCACCGCGTCGGCTTCATCGACCGCGCCGTCACCGTCGCCGACATCCACCTGCCCGAGCTGGAGCAGCCCGTCGCCGACGCCGTCTCCCGCGCCGCGAAGGAGGCGTGAGCCCGATGGCCACCGAAGTCCTCTGGTACCTGATCCCCCGCGAGGGCCACTACCCGTGGGAGCCCGAAGGCCGCCGCCCGGTCGACCTCGGCTACCTCCAGCACCTCGCCGCCACCGTCGAACGCCTCGGCTACACCGGCGCCCTGCTCGCCACCGACCAGTACGACGTGTGGACGCTCGGCTCCGCGCTGGCCGCCGCCACCGGCCCCGGCTTCCAGCCGCTGCTGGCCGTCCACCCCGGCCTGGTCTCGCCGACCCTGCTGGCCAAGATGGCGCTCTCCTTCGAGCACCTGCACGGCCCCGGCCGGCTCCGCTTCAACGTGGTCAACGGCTCCACCCCCCAGCTGCGCGAGTACGGCCTGCACGTCGAGCACGACGACCGCTACCGGCTCTCCGCCGAGTACTGGAGCCTGGTCAAGCGCCTCACCAGCGGCGAAGTCTTCGACCACGACGGCGAGTTCTACCAGCTGAAGGACGCCGGCGCCTCGCTGCGCGACCTGCCGCCGCTGCGCGAGGGGCACATCCCGCTCTGGTTCGGCGGCTCCTCCCCGGCCGGCATCGAGGTCGCCGCCGAACACGTCGACGTCTACCTCACCTGGGGCGAACCCCCGCACCTGCTCAAGGAGAAGCTGGAACGCGTCCGCGAACGCGCCGCCGCCCACGGCCGCACCCTGCGGCTCGGCCTGCGCCTGCACCTGATCGTCCGGGACACCGAGGAACAGGCCTGGGCCGCCGCCGACCGCCTGCTCGACGTCACCAGCGAGGCCACCTACGCCCGCCAGCTCGGCGGCCGGGCCGGCGAGGACGGCGTCGGCTGGCAGCGGCAGTTCCGCCAGCACGGCGGCCGCGTCCCGGCCCGCGCCCGGGAGTTGGAGGCCCACCCCAACCTGTGGCCGGGGATGAGCCTGTTCCGCCCCGGCCCCGGCACCGCGGTGGTCGGCTCCACCGAGCAGGTCGTCGAACGGCTCCGGGAGTTCCAGGAGTTGGGCGTCGACACCTTCATCCTCTCCGGCAACCCGCTGCTGGAGGAGGCGTACCGGGTCGCCGAGACCGTCCTGCCGAAGCTGCACCCCTGACCGCGCCGCGGAACGGGCGGGCGGCCGAACTCTCCCCGGCCACCCGCCCGTTCAGCCCTCGCGGACTACTTGCTGATCCGGTCGATCTCCGCCAGCTCCTCGGCGGTCAGCGGACCGGCCGCCAGCGCGTCCAGGTTCTGGTCCAGCTGCTTCACGCTCGACGCGCCGATGATCACCGAGACCACCCGCTCGTCCCGCAGCACCCAGGACAGCGCCAGCTGCGCCAGGCTCTGCCCGCGGCCCTCCGCGACCTTCGCCAGCGCCCGCAGCTGCTCCAGCTTCGCCCCGGTCAGCGCCTCCTCCTTCAGGAAGTGGCCCACCGACATCCGGGAACCCGCCGGCACGTCACCCGACAGGTAGCGGTCCGTCAACAGGCCCTGCGCCAGCGGCGAGTAGGCGATCAGCGCGGTCTGCGTCTCGCCCACCGCGTCCAGCAGCCCCTGCTCCGGCTCCCGGTTCAGGATCGAGTAGCTCGCCTGGTTCAGCAGGCACGGCGTGCCCAGCTCGCGCAGGATCGCCACCGCCTCCCGGTGCTGCTCCGCCGGGTAGTTGGAGATCGCCGCGTACAGCGCGCGGCCCGAGCGCACCGCCGTGTCCAGCGCGCCCATCGTTTCCTCCAGCGGGACGGTCGGGTCCCACCGGTGCGAGTAGAAGACGTCGACGTAGTCCAGGCCCATCCGCTCCAGCGACTGGTCCAGGCTCGCCAGCAGGTACTTGCGGCTGCCGCCGTCCCCGTACGGGCCCGGCCACATGTCCCAGCCTGCCTTCGAGGCGATGAACAGCTCGTCGCGGAACGGGCGGAAGTCCTGCGCGAACAGGTAGCCGAAGTTGCGCTCCGCGCTGCCGTACGGCGGGCCGTAGTTGTTCGCCAGGTCGAAGTGGGTCACCCCCCGGTCGAAGGCCCGGCGCAGCACCGCGCGCTGCACCTCCAGCGGCTGGGTGTCACCGAAGTTGTGCCACAGGCCGAGCGAGACGGCGGGCAGCTGCACGCCGCTGCGCCCGGCGCGGCGGTAGGTCATCGAGGCGTAGCGGTCTTCTGCAGGGAGGAAGCTCATGCCGAGCATCCTGCCAGGTGGGGACCCCCGACGGGACCAACGGCCCTGCCCGTGGACGCCCGACCCGGCGTAGCCTGGCCGGGCGGGCGCAGCAGCACGCCACCACCCGTGACAGCGCGTGACAGCTCGAGGAGGACACCGCCGTGGCACTGCCGGACATCACCAGCCGGACCGACCTGGAACAGGCCCTGCGACTCTTCTACCGCGCCGCCTTCGCCGACCCGCTGATCGGCCCCCACTTCACCGAGATCGCCCGCCTCGACCTGGAGGCCCACCTCCCCAGGATCACCGACTTCTGGGAGAGCGCCCTGCTGCGCACCGCCTCCTACCGGGGCAACGCGCTCGCCCCGCACGCCGCGCTGCACGCCGCCGCCCCGCTCACCGCCGCCCACTTCGGCCGCTGGGTCCAGCTCTGGCGCGCCACCCTCGACGGCCGCCACGCCGGCCCGGTCACCGAGCGCGCCAAGGCCCAGTCGCAGCGGATCGCCGTCGCCATGCTGCGCCGCCTCGGCGAGGAGGGCACCGGCGGCGGCACCGGCGGCTTCGTGCCGCTCAGCGCCGTCCGGCTGGCCTCCGGCAGCGCCGCCGTCTGAGCACGGGCCCCGGGGCGCGGGTCAGGAGCGCGCGCCGCCCCCGGAGGACGGGCCCCCGGACGGGCCGCCGGACGAGCCCCCGGACGGGCCGCCGCCGGGCGCCAGGCACGCGGAGGAGACCGTGAGGAACACCGAGGTGACCCCGTCGTCGACCCGGGCGCTCACCTCCAGCGTGTACCGCTCCAGTGCCGCCCCGTCCTCCCGCCGGGCCGTGAACCAGGGGTCGGAGACGGACCCGCCGGGCGTCGGCGCGACCTCCCGGTAGCCCTCCACCCGCAGGCCCCGCGCGACCAGCGCGTCCCGCAGCCCCCCGATCCGGGCGGACAGCTGGTCGGCCGGGACTTCGACGGCGGTCGCGACGGAGTAGCGGTACGGCTCCGCCTCCTCGGCGACCCGCAGGCCGCTCGCGCAGGTGTTGAACACCGAGAACCGGCCGACGCGCGAGACGTACCGCCCGTCGTCCACGCCCTCCTTCGCCCCGTCGAGGACCTGGTCCAGCTGCTGCTCGGTCGCCGCCCGGCTGCGCGCCCCGACCGGCCGGGGCGCCGATCCGGCGCCGTCGCAGCCGACGAGCGGGGCCCCCGCCGCCACCAGGGCGAGGACGGAGACGACGGTACGGGCGGGGCGGCTGGCGATGCGTCCGGGCACGGGGCTTTCCTCACGTTGTTCGCGGCGGCCCGCCCCACACCGGCGGGGGCGGGCTCCACCCGCTACACGCCCGACCCCCCGGCCGGGGTTGTCACGACCTCCGGACCGCCCCGGAACCCGCTTCACTCGTCCAGGTACGCGTGCTCCGGGACGGCCGGGGCGCAGTGCAGTACGCCGCCGTGCAGCCGCCACTCCGTCACGCCCTCCACCTCGTGGCACACCCGGAACAGGCCGCACACCCGCTCGTCCGCGCTGTACGCCGGGAGGGCCGCGACCCGCTCCAGCAGCGCGCGGACCGACTCCTCGTATCCGGCGCGCCCACAGGTGGCGAAGAATGCCACCGTGCTCCACATCGGCTGTTCGGCGGGGAAGGTCCACCCACCCCGGTAGTGGCGTTCCCCGATCCGTTCGGCCTCGGCGATCTCCTGGATCAGCGGCAGCTGGTCGTCATCACCACACTCCACCCAGCCGCAGATCGTCACGTACGTTCCCATGAGGTCAGGCTGACAGCACCGCGCTCGCCGCGTCCAACGGTTTCGAGCCCGCTTGGAGCGTGCTTGGAACGCAGGTCGGCGGCGGTTGCGCGCGGGCATCGCATAGGCTCGACCCCACGATGGTGCGGATCACTGTGCTCGGGACGCTGACGGCGCAAGTGGCGGGGGCCGCGACCCGGTTGGGAGGCCCGCGCCAGCGCGGCGTGCTCGCCCAACTGCTGGTCGCGCGCGGGACGGCCGTCCCCGCCGACCGGCTCATCGACGACCTGTGGGACGGCCGCCCGCCCGCCAAGGCCGCGACCTCCCTCCAGGCGTACGTCTCCAACCTGCGCCGCCTGCTCGAACCCGAGCGCGGCCCCCGGCAGGAGGCCCGGCTGCTGGTCAGCGAGGCGGGCGGCTACGCGCTGCGCGGCATCCGCACCGACGCCCAGGAGTTCGAGGAGCTCCTCGACGGCCCGCACCCCGGCGACGGTGATGGCGACGGTGACAGCGGCGGGGCCGGTGACGGAGCCGGGCGGCTGCGGCGGGCGCTCGGCCTGTGGCAGGGCCCGGCGTACGGCGAGTTCGCCGACCGGGCCTGGGCCGCCCCCGAGATCGCCCGCCTGGAGGAACTGCGCGCCACCGCACGGGAGTCCGCCGTGGAGGCCGACCTCGCCGCCGGGCGGGCCCGCGCCGCCGCGCAGGACGCCGCCGCCCTCGTCGAGGACCACCCGCTGCGCGAGGAGGCCTGGCGGCTGCTCGCCCTCGCCCTGTGGCACAGCGGCCGCCAGGCCGACGCGCTCGCCGCCGTCCGCCGCGCCCGCGACTACTTCGCCGCCGAACTCGGCCTGGACCCGGGCCCGTTGCTCACCACCGTCGAGTCCGCCATCCTGCACCAGCGCACCGAGGACCTGGCCCCCCGCCGGGCCCACCCCCACTCCCGCTCCCACTCTCACTCCCGACACCAGGCGGACAGGCCGGACAGGCCCGCCGCCCGGGCGCAGGTGTTCGTGGGGCGGCAGGGAGAGCTGGCGGCGCTGCGGGGAGCGGCCGGACAGGCCCGGGGCGGGGCCGCCTTCGCGCTGGTGAGCGGCGAGGCGGGGGCCGGGAAGTCGACCCTGCTGGGGCGGCTGCGCGAGGAACTGGACGGCGCGGGCTGGCGGGTGGTGACCGGCCGGTGCCCGGAGAGCGAGGGCGCCCCCGCCGCCTGGGCGTGGACCGAGGTGCTGCGCGACCTCGCCGGGTACGAGCCGTCCACCGCGTCCGATCCGCTGCTCGCCCCGCTGCTCGCCGACCCGGGCCCGACGGGCCGCCAGGACCCGCGGTCGGGGCGGTTCCGGCTGCACCGCGCGGTCGTCGCCCGGCTGCACGCCGCCGCACAGGCGGCGCCGCTCGCCGTGCTGCTGGACGACCTGCACGCCGCCGACCCGGAAACCCGGGAGCTGCTGGGCGAGTTGGCCGCCGACCAGGGCGTGCCCGGCGCGGCCGGCGGCCTGCTGGTGGTGGCCGCGCTGCGCCCCGGCGAGGGCGAACTCGCCGACGTGCTGGCCAGGTTGGCCCGCCGCTCGCCGGTGCGGGTGCCGCTCGGCGGCCTCACCGAGCCCGACGCCGGGCGGCTGATCGAGGCGGTGTGTGCCGCCCCCGTCCGCCCGGAGACCGTCCGGGCGCTGGCCGAACGCACCGGCGGCAACCCGTTCTACCTCGCCGAGAGCGCCCAACTCCTGGCGCTGGAGGACGAGTCGACCGCGCTGCGGAAAGTCCCGCAGGGCGTCCGGGACGTGCTGCGCCGCCGCTTCGAGCGGCTGCCCGCGCCCGCCGTCGACCTGCTGCGGCTGGCGGCCGTCGCGGGCCGGGAGAGCGACGTCGACCTGCTGCTGCGGGCCGGTGAGCAGGACGAGGACACCGCCACCGAGGCGGTCGAGGCGGCCGTCGCGGGCGGCCTGCTGCTCGAACCCCGGCCCGGTACCGTCCGGTTCGCCCACGTGCTGGTCCGCGACACCCTGTACGCCGACCTCGGCGGCCTGCGCCGCTCCCGCCTGCACGGCCGGATCGGGCACGCCCTGCACGACCTGCGCCCCGGTGAACTCACCGCGCTGGCCCACCACTTCACCCAGGCCGCGACCGCCGCCACGGCCGCCCTCGCGGTCGACCACTGCGTGCGCGCCGCCGAGGCCGCCGAACGCCGCTACGCCCACGCCAGCGCCGTCAACCTGCTCCGGCAGGCCGTCGACAACCTGGAGCGCGCCGCCGAACAGCCCGGCGAGGACCGCCCCGCCCGCCGGATCGACCTGCTCGGCGCACTGCTGCGCGCCCAGGTCCGGGCCGGCCAGGTCACCGCCGCCACCCGCACCAAGGCCCGCGCGCTCGAACTCGCCCGGGAGAGCGGCCGGGAGGAACTCCTGGTGGCCGCCTGGACGGCCTGGACCGAACCCACCCCGTGGGTCACCCACCCGTACGGCGCGATCGACCAGGAGGCCGTCGACCAGCTCACCCGGCTGCTGCGCCGCACCGACCTGCCGCCCGCCACCCGCTGCCGACTGCTCGACGCGCTCACCCAGGAACTCGACTGCGCGGGTTCGACCGAGGCGGTCGGGGTCGGGCGCGAGGCGGTCGAGATCGCCCGCGCCGAGGGCGACCCGCGGCTGCTCTGCCTGGCGCTCGCCGCCCAGGCCCGGGCCTGCGACCACGAGTTGGCGCCCGTCGACCGGGCCGCGCTGGCCGCCGAACTCGGCGCGCTCGCCGCCGAGCACGACCTGCCCGCCTACCGCTGGCACGCCGAGCACCTGGCCGCCACCGCCGCCGCCGTGCGCGGCGACCTGCCCGCGCTGCGCCGCCACATGGCGGCCGGCGAGGAGATCGCGCACCGCTACGGGCTGGCCGAGTTCGTCGACGTGGTGCTGTTCCAGCGCGGCATGCTGGAACTGGCCGCCGGCCGGGTCGACGAGGCGGTCGTCCTGTACGAGCGGGCGCTGACCGGCCTGCGCGAACGCGGCTCGCTGCACGCGGCCGGCCTGGGCGCGCTGATCCGGATCGTGATCGCCCACCGGCAGGGCCGCCTCGCCGAGATGCTGCCGCTGATCGAGCGGCACCGCGCCCAGTACGGCCCGCTGATCGCCGACGTCACCGCGCTCGCCATGTTCGCCGCCGGGCGCGACCCGGAGGAGGTCCGGCGGGCCAGGGGCGAGCGCCAGGGCATCCAGGCCGACTACTTCCGCTCGCTGTTCCTGCAACTGCGCGCCGACCTGGTGATCGGTCTGGACGAGCGCGCGGAGGCGGCCGAACTCCTGGACGAGATGCGCCCGTTGGCCCACCTGGTGGCCGGCGCGGCGTCCACCTCGATCGCGATCCGCCCGATCGCGCTCACCCTCGGCGAGCTCGCCCGCCACCTCGGCCGCACCGCCGAGGCCGTCGCGCACTTCCGGCAGGCCGTCGAGGTCGCCCGCCGCTGGGAGGCCCCCGGCTGGGTGGCCGAGGCCCGCGCCGCGCTGGCCGCCCTCGGCGCCCCCGACGGGTGATCCGACCCGCCGGGGACGGCGAACGGCGCTCACCGGAAGGGAAGTGACGGAGAATCAGGCCGTCCGCCGTCCCCGCGCCCCTTCCTTGCCAGGCCGTCCGCCGTCCCCGCGTCCCTTCCCCGCCCGGCCGCCTACTGCCGCCGCGCGGACAGGTAGGCGGTGTAGGAGATCACCGACGGCACCGGCACGTTGAGCGCCCCCGCCCGGGTGGTGAGGGTCGCCTCGTCCCCGAGGATCCGCCCGCTGTCCGGGTCCACCACGAAGGTGTACCGGGTGGGCAGGCCGCTGCCGTCCGACTCGGCGGAGAACGCCTCGCCCGGCCGCCCCGCCCGGTCGGTGACCGAGCCGTCGTAGGACAGGCCGGGCAGCGCGGCGACCAGCCGGAGCACGGCGGCCCGCTGCCCCGGGTCCAGCACCTGGGTGCGCAGCAGCCCGCGCAGGGCCTGCGCCAGGCCGGAGGGGGTGTCGACGGCGGGGGTGGACGCCCGGAGCAGCGCGCGCAGCGCGTCCGGGTCGGCGGGGACGGGCTGCCGGTACAGGCCGGCCGCGTACGGCTCGGTGCGCTCCGGCCGCCCGTCGAACCGGCTGCTCTGGGTGCCGGTGCCGTCCGGGTGCAGCAGGGCCCGGTGCTGCTCGGTCAGCACCCGCGAGGTGACGGTGTTCCCGTCGACCCGGGTGGACAGGTTCCAGTCCCGCCACTCCAGGACGGAGTCCGGGCCGCCGTCCGGTTCGGACCGGGCCGCGGTGCGCCGGGCGATCTCCGCCAGTTCCTGCGCGGCGGGGACGGCCGTGGCCGGGGGCCGGTAGTCGAGCGGCGGGGGAGTCGCCGCGTAGGCGTGCCCGCCGCCGGAGGGCAGCAGGGTGAGGGCCAGCGCCGCCGCGCAGGCCGCCGCGACGGCCCCGAGCGGCACCCACAGGCGCGGGGCGCGCCCTCGCCGGGGCCGGCGGGGGCCCGGCCCGGGCCCGGCCAGGATGCGCTCCAGGTCGGCCCGCCACCGGTCGGGGTCGCCGGTGACGCCCGCCGCCGGGTCCGCCGCCGCCATCAGGTCCTTCACTCCGTCAGCCGCGCGCACGGCCCACCTCCAGGATGCCCGTCACCGTCGTCGAATCCACCGAAGCCGATTGCACCGCAGCCGACCCCACTGCCGTCGAGTCCACCGCAGCCGACTCCACCGCCGTCGGGGCAACTGCCGTCGGGGCCGCCCCCGTCGAGTCCGCCGTCGCCGCCTGTTCGTCCAGCACGGCCCGCAGCCGCCGCCGGGCCCGGTACAGCCGCACCGAGAACGCCGCCGGGCTGCAGCCGAGCGCCCGGGCGGCCCGCCGGGCGTCCAGGCCCTCCCAGCCGACCAGCGCCAGCACCTCGCGGTCCCGCTCCGCCAGCCGCGCCCACGCGGCGTGCACGCCGTCGCGGGCCGCGACCTGCTCCGCGACGTCCCGGCCTGGGCGTGCCGCGTCCGCCGCCAGCCCGGCGGCCAGCCGCCCGGCCCGCTCCCGCCCCCGCACGTGGTTGGCCACCACGTTGCGCGCCACCCCGTACAACCAGGGCAGCGCCTCGCCGGGCACCTCCGTCCAGCGCCGCCACACCACCGTGAACACCTCGGCCGCCAGGTCGCCCGCGCTGTCCGCGCCGACCCGGCGGTGCAAGTAGCGCAGCACCGCGCCGTGGTGCTCCCGGTACAGCGCGCTGAACTCCTCAGCCGCACCCACCGTGCCCCCCTCTCGTCGTTCCCACCCCGTCCTTGTCCGGCACCCCCGGGATTCTTACCGCCCGCCCGGAGCGAACCGGTTCCAGGACCGGCCCCGCCGCCCCGCCGGGGCTTGGAACGGCCGCCAAGTGGGCTCCAAGAGCGGCCTCCCACACTGGGGTCCGACCTCGAATCGACCACTGCACGGAAGGCTTCTGCAATGTCCACACTCCTCGGCCGCCTCGGCGGGGCCGCGGCGGCCCGGCCCTGGCGCACCGTCGCGGCCTGGGTGCTGCTGATCGGCGCGATCTTCGGCCTGGCGCAGGTGTTCGGCGGCGAGCCGCGCGAAAACCACCGGATTCCCGGCACCCCGTCCACCGCGGGCATGGACCTGCTCAACGCACGCTTCCCCGAGACCTCCGGCACCAGCGCCCGGGTGGTCGTCCACGACCGCGGCGGCCGGGCGCTGCCCGCCGACGCGCTGGCCGCGCTGCGCGGGAGCCTGGCGAAGGTGCCGCACGCGCTGTCGGTGAGCGAGCCGATACCGTCCAAGGCCGGTGACACCGCGCTGCTGACGGTCGGTTACGACGTCAAGGTCACCGCGTTCAAGGACGCCGAGGGGCTGGACGCGCTGCGCGCCGCCGCCCGGGCCACCACCGACGCCGGGTACCAGGTCGAGTTCGGCGGCGAGCTGCCGGAGAACTTCAGCGCCCCGAACGGGATGGCCGAGGCGATCGGCATGGGCGCCGCGCTGGTGATCCTGGTGGTCGCGCTCGGCTCGATCGTCGCCGCGGGCCTGCCGCTGCTGGTCGCGCTGGCCGGGCTCGGCGCCGGCACCGGGCTGATCACCCTGCTGTCGGCCGTGATCGACATCAGCGACATCGCGCCCACCGTGGCGTCCATGGTCGGCCTCGGCGTCGGCATCGACTACGCGCTGCTGCTGGTCTCCCGGCACGTGGAGGGGCTGCGCCGGGGCCTGGACGCCCGGGCCGCGGCCGTCGAGTCGAACGCCACCGCGGGCTCCTCGGTGGTGGTCGCGGGTGCGACGGTGCTGGTCTCGCTGTTCGGCCTCAAGCTGGCGGGCCTGTCCACCTACGCCTCGTTCGGCTACGCGACCTTCGCCACCGTCGGCGCCGTGATGCTGGCCGCCCTGACGCTGGTGCCCGCGCTGGCCGCGCTCTCCGGCCCGCGCCTGCTGCGCCGCGCCGAACGCCGGGCCGCCGCCACCGCCGCCGCCACCAACACCACCGCCACTGCCGCCGCCGCGCCCACCGGGAAGGCGCCCGCCCCGACCCGCACCGAGCGCTGGGCCCGGCTGATCGGCCGCCGCCCGGTCACCGCCGCGGTGCTCTCGCTGGCCGTGCTGCTCGCCCTGGCCGCCCCGATGCTCGGCATGCGGACCTGGCCGCAGGACGCCGGCAGCCAGGCCACCGGCAACACCACCCGCAAGGCGTACGACCTGGTCGCCGCGGCGTACGGCCCGGGCGCGAACGGGCCGCTGCTGCTGGCGGTCGACCTGGACCGACTGCCGGCGTCCGAACTCCCGCCGCTGGAGCGGAAACTGACGCAGGACCCGGGGGTCGCCGCGGTGCAGCCGGCCCTGGTCAACGCGGCGGGCGACGCCGCGGTGATCAGCCTCCAGCCCACCACCGGCCCGCAGGACGAGGCCACCGTGAAGCTGCTGGAGCGGCTGCGCGGCGGCGAACTCCCGGCCGGGGTGCAGGTCACCGGCCAGGTCGCGGCCTTCTCCGACATCTCCGACCGGCTCTCGGAGCGGCTGTGGGTGGTCGTCCCGTTCGTGGTGGTGCTCTCGCTGATCCTGCTGACCGTGCTGTTCCGGGCGCCGGTGATCGCGGTCAAGGCCGCCGCGATGAACCTGCTGTCGGTGGCGGCCGCGTACGGGGTGATGACGGCGGTCTTCCAGCACGACGCGGGCGCCGAGCTGCTCGGCCTGCCGCACGCGGTGCCGGTCTCCAGCTGGGTGCCGATCCTGATGTTCACCATCCTGTTCGGCCTGTCGATGGACTACGAGGTGTTCCTGCTCTCCCGGGTCCGCGAGGACTGGCTGGCCACCGGCGACCCGCGCGGCAGCGTGGTGCGCGGACTGTCCTCCACCGGCCGGGTGATCAGCAGCGCCGCGGCGATCATGGTGGCGGTGTTCACCGGCTTCGCGATCGACCCCGACATCACGGTCAAGATGATCGGCGTCGGCATGGCGGTGGCCGTCCTGGTCGACGCCACCGTGGTCCGGATGGTCCTGGTGCCCGCCACCATGACCCTGCTCGGCCGGCACAACTGGTGGCTGCCCGGCTGGCTGGACCGCCTGCTGCCGCAGCTGCGGATCGAGCACGGCGCCGCCCCCGCCGCCCCGGCCCCCGCCGAGCAGCCGGTCACCGTCTGACCCGCCCGCGCCGTTCCCGCCCCCCGGGCCCCGCCGTGCTTACGGTGGGGCCCGGGGGCGCACGGGTGGAGCGGCTGTGCGAGTCGGCCGGGGGCGGGGAGCTGGTGCTGCTGACGGCGGTGAAGGAGCCGGAGCGCAGCCACGCGGAGGTGCTGCTGGAGGTGGTGCGGGAGCGCCTCGGGGGGGAGATGATGATCATGACGGCGTGTTAAATCGGACATACGTCAATAATTCGGCTCTAATACGCTCATGAGCCTCCTGCGTGAGAACGCCGTTCTCGCCCTCTTCTTCTGCCTGGGCCTGGGCTACCTGGTCGGAAAACTACGCGTCGGACCGATCCAACTGGGCGGCATCTGCGGCGTCCTGATCGTGTCGATGCTGGTCGGCGCCCAGCACGTCTCGGTGAACGCGGACGTCAAGAACGTGGCGTTCGCCCTGTTCATCTTCTCGCTCGGCTACATCGCGGGCCCGCAGTTCTTCGCCAACATGAACGCCAAGGGCCTGCGCTTCGGCGTGCTCTCCGTCATGGAGGCGGTCGTCGTCGTCCTGATGGCGCTCGGCATCGCCAAGGCCTTCGACCTGGACGTCGGCACCGCCGCGGGCATCCTGGCCGGCGCCGCCACCGAGTCCGCCGCCGTCGGCACCGCGCAGGACGCGATCGCCAAACTCCCCGGCATCACCGCCGACCAGACCACCCAGCTGCAGGCGCACGTCGCCACCGCCTACTCGGTCTGCTACCTGTTCGGCCTGATCAGCATCGTCCTGCTGACCAGCCAGCTGTTCCCGATGCTGATGCGGATCAACCTGGCCGACGCCTCCCGCAAGGTCTGGGAGAAGATGCGCGGCGAGGGCGGCGAACTGGAGCCCGGCGAAGCCCCCTCGCTGCCCGCCCTGGTCGGCCGCACCTACCTGGTCTCGCAGGGCGAGGGCACCCGGGTCAGCCAGATCCAGGAGCGCTCCGGCCAGCTCGTCACCGTCGAGGCGCTCAGCCGCGGCGGCAAGAAGATCGGCGTCGACGACGACCCGG
Source organism: Kitasatospora sp. NA04385 (assembly GCF_013364235.1). Lineage (NCBI taxonomy): Bacteria > Bacillati > Actinomycetota > Actinomycetes > Kitasatosporales > Streptomycetaceae > Kitasatospora > Kitasatospora sp. NA04385. The sequence continues at coordinate 6,759,625 of NZ_CP054919.1, forward strand.
TGCTGCGCCGCGGCGACCAGGTGCTGGTGGTCGGCCGGCGCGCCGCCGTGCTGGACGCCGGACACGAACTCGGCCCCGAGACCAGCGGCGTCCCCGGCCTGGACAGCCCGATGGCGGTCCGCGAGATCGTGGTCACCAACAAGGCCGTCGCCGGACACACCCTCAACGCCATCCGCGACGAGGACCACGAGGCCACCGGCGGCGTGTTCCTCACCGACATCCAGCGCGTCGACCACCACCTGCCCGCCGTCGGCGAGACCGAGGTGCACCGCGGCGACACCCTCACCGTGGTCGGCGCCCGCTCCCGGGTCGAGCGGTTCGCCGCCAAGGTCGGCGCCACCGTCCGCTCGGACACCGTCGACTACATCTACATCTCGCTCGGCATCTGCCTCGGCGTCCTGCTCGGCAAGGTCAACGTCCACTTCGGCGAGATCAACCTGACCCTCGGCACCGGCGGCGGCTGCCTGATCGCCGGCCTGGTCTTCGGCTGGTTCCGCTCGCTGCGCCCCACCTTCGGCGCCTACCCGCCGGTCGCCGCGCAGACCATGAAGGACCTCGGCCTGGCCATGTTCATCGCCGTCACCGGCATGGCGGCCGGCCCCGACGCCGGACCGCTGCTCAAGCAGTACCCCGTGCTGCTCCCGGTCTCCGGCATCCTGATGGTCGTCATCCCGGCCTTCCTCGGGCTGTTCATCGGACGCCGCTTCCTCAAGATCGAACCGCCGATCCTGGTCGGCGCGATCGCCGGACAGCAGTGCTCCACCCCCGCGATCACCGCCGTCGGCAACGTCGCCCAGAGCAGCGTCCCGATGCTCGGCTACACGATCACCTACACCATCTCCAACTTCCTGCTCCCGCTGACCGGGCCGCTGCTGGTCGGCCTGGTCGGACTGAACGGAGGCTGAGGGCCGATGGACTGGATCACCGACCACGTCTTCAAGCCCTACCCCGAACTGCTGATCTTCCTGACCATCGCGATCGGCTTCCTCGTCGGCCGCCTGCACTGGAAGGCCATCGGCCTGGGCGCCGTCACCGGCTGCCTGATCGCCGGGCTGTTCACCGGCTGGCTCACCGACGTCGAGATCAACGGCACCGTCAAGTCGGTGTTCTTCATCATGTTCCTGTTCGCCCTCGGCTATAAGGTCGGCCCGCAGTTCTTCCGCGGCCTCAAGAAGGACGGCCTGCCGCAGGTCGCGGTCACCCTCGCGGTCTGCCTCAGCGGCCTGGCGATCTGCTGGGGCTTCGCGAAGATGCTCGGCTACGGGCCGGGGCTGGGCGCCGGACTGCTCGGCGGCGCGCTCACCCAGTCCGCCGTCATCGGCGTCGCCCAGGACGCCATCGCCGGCCTGCCCGGCCTCAGCGCCGACCAGGTCACCGCCCAGCAGAACCTCGTCCCGATCGGGTACGCCGTCACCTACCCGCTCGGCACCATCCTGTGCGCGATCCTGCTGGCCAACATCGCCCCCCGCCTCCTGCGCAGCGACCTCGCCGCCGACTCCCGCGAACTGGCCGCCGAACTCGACGCCCCCGCCGACGACCCCGACCTCGCCGAGGGCTACTACGAGGTCGTGCTGCGCGCCTACACCGCCGTCAACGGCCCGATCGGCTCCACCATCGAGCAGTTCGAGCAGCGCCAGCAGGCCGCCGGGCGCCGGATCTACCTCACCCGGGTCCGCCGCGACGGCAGGATCCTCGACCACGACCAGCAGACCGTCATCGAACGCGGCGACGTGCTCGCCGTCAGCGCGCTCCGCCACGACCTGGTCGAACTCGACCCGGTCAGCGCCATCGGCCCGGAGAGCGACGACATCGAACTGCTCGGCTACCAGACCGAGCACCTGCACGTCGTCGCCTCCGAGAAGGCCCAGCTCGGCAAGACCATCGCCGAGCTGCGGCGCGAGCCGTTCATGGTCGGGGTGTTCATCGACAAGGTCTACCGCTCCGGCGCCGAGTTCCCCTACCTGCTCACCACCCAGGTCGAACGCGGCGACACCCTGCTGCTCTCCGGCCCGCAGCGGCTGGTCGCACCGGCCGGCAAGGCGATCGGCAAGCCGGTGCCGACCAGCTTCGCCACCGACATGACCTGGGTGGGCCTGGGCATCTTCCTCGGCGGTTGCATCGGCATCCCCGCGCTCACCCTCGGCGGCGTGCCGATCAGCCTCTCCACCTCCGGCGGCGCGCTGATCATGGGCCTGGTCTTCGGCTGGATCCGCGGCAAGTACCCCACCTACGGCAACGTGCCGCCCGGCGCCCAGTGGTTCATGGACACCCTCGGCCTGTGCGCGTTCGTCGCCATCGTCGGCATCAACGCCGGGCCGAGCTTCACCAGCGGCCTCTCCCAAGCCGGTTGGGGCCTGCTGCTGTGGGGCGCCGTCGCCACCGTCGCCCCGCTCGTGGTCGGCCTGCTGGTCGGCCACTTCGTGTTCAAGATGCGCCCGCCGATCCTGATGGGCGTGGTCGCCGGGGCCCAGACCACCACCGCCGCGATCGGCGCCATCAACGAAGCCTCCCGCAGCCAGATCCCCACCCTCGGCTACACCATCCCGTACGCCGCAGGCAACGTCCTGCTGACCATCTGGGGCGCCGTCATCGTCGCCCTGCTCGGCTAGCCGCCCCCCGGAAGGACCCGCACCCATGAGCAAGCCTTCGATCAGCCGTGAGGAGATCCACCGGCTCTCCCAGCTCAGCCCGTTCGAACTCAAGGGCAAGTTCATCGAACTCGCCGAGCACTACCAGGCCGACCAGCCCGGGCAGAAGGAGAAGTCCACCGCCAACATGCTCAACGCCGGCCGCGGCAACCCCAACTGGGTCTGCACCGGCCCGCGCGAGGCCATGCTCGCCCTCGGCCACTTCGCGCTCAGCGAGTCCCGCCGGGTCTGGACCGCCGACAACCTCGGCGGCATGCCCGAGCAGAACGGCATCGCCGCCCGCTTCGACCACTTCGCCCGCTCCCACCCCGAACTGCCCGGCATCGAACTGCTCACCGCCTGCGCCGGCCTCGCCGTCGACCGCTTCGACCTCGACCGCGACGCCTTCCTGCACGAGCTCGCCGACGCCGCGATCGGCGACAACTACCCCGTCCCCGACCGGATGCTGACCTGCGCCGAACAGATCGTCACCGGCTACCTGCACGACGAACTGATGGACCGCCGGCCCCCCGAGGGCGCCCTCGACCTGTTCGCCACCGAGGGCGGCACCGCCGCCATGTGCTACATCTTCGACTCCCTGATGAAGAACGGCATCCTGCACAAGGGCGACCGGATCGCCCTGATGGTGCCGGTCTTCACCCCCTACATCGAGATCCCCGAACTCGACACCTACGAGTTCGACGTCGTCCGGGTCGAGGCCTCCTCCTTCGCCGAGGCCGGCGTGCGCGAATGGCGCTACCCCACCGAGGAGGTCGCCAAGCTCGCCGACCCCGCCGTCAAGCTGGTCTGCCTGGTCAACCCCAGCAACCCGCCCTCCCTCGCGCTCTCCCAGCGGGTCACCGACCAGATCAAGTCCATCGTCGCCACCGACAACCCGGGCCTGATCATCGTCACCGACGACGTCTACGGCACCTTCGTCAACCACTTCCGCAGCATCGCCGCCGACCTGCCCCGCAACACCCTGCTCGTCTACTCCTACTCCAAGCACTACGGCTGCACCGGCCACCGCCTCGGCGTCATCGGCCTCCAGCGCGACAACGTCATCGACGACGCCATCGCCGCCCTCCCGCCGGCCGACAAGGACCGGCTCGCCAAGCGCTACGGCAGCCTCAGCCTCGACCCGGCGAGCATCCGCTTCATCGACCGGCTGGTCGCCGACTCCCGGCAGGTCGCCCTCAACCACACCGCCGGGCTCTCCCTCCCGCAGCAGGCCCAGCTCACCCTGTTCTCGCTCTTCGCGATGCTCCCCGAGGGCAAGGCGTACAAGGCCAAGGTGCAGTCCATCGTCAAGCAGCGCCTCGACCTGCTGCTCGAAGGCTCCGGCATGAAGATCTCCGAGGACCCGCAGCGGGCCGGCTACTACATCGAACTCGACCTGCTCGCCGAAGCCGAACGCACCTCCGGCCCCGACTTCGCCGCCTTCCTGCAGCAGAACTACGAACCCACCGAACCGCTCTTCCGGCTCGCCGAGCAGACCGGCGTTGTCCTCCTCAACGGCGGCGGCTTCGACGGCCCCGAGTGGTCGGTCCGGGTCTCCCTCGCCAACCTCGACGACCTCGACTACCTCAAGATCGGCCACCACCTGAAGGCCATCTTCGACGACTACCGCGCCGAGTGGCAGGCCGCCGGGGGCAGCTGACACCCCGGCGGCCCCGCCCCGCCCGGTCAGCGCACGCGGAAGACCGGGCGGGGCACGAACCAGCGGGCGAAGGCGAGGTGGAGGGCCACCAGCGGCAGCGGGAAGGGGCCGAAGAGCAGCAGCAGGGGGAGGAGCGGCAGCACCAGGGCGACGCCCACCCAGCGGGCCAGGTGGGAGGAGAAGCGCAGCGGGACGGCCGGGAGCAGGAAGAGCAGGAAGACCGAGCAGAAGGCGGGGACCGCGAGGCAGCGCCGGAGCGCGTCGGCCGGGGCGTGCGGCCCCAGGGCGGTGACCAGGGCCGCGAGGGCGAGGGAGAACAGCGCGACGGCCAGCAGGTAGCGGGCCGCCAGCCGGGCGTACCAGCGTCCGCCGCCCTCCGCCCTCGCCGCGGCCGGGCGCGCGGCCCCCCGGCGGACGGACACCGTGCTCATGGCGGACCTCCGGTCGGGCACCGGGCGGGCGCGGGGCGGCCCCCGCACCACCGGTCGTTCCCGGCGCCGTACCCGGCACGCTACTCCCCTCCGGCGCCGGGGTGCGGGCCGGGGCGGACCACGCCGTGGTCGAAGGCGAAGACCACCGCGTGGATGCGGTCACGGACGCCCAACTTGTCGAGCACCCGCCGGACATGGGTCTTCACGGTGGCCTCGCCCAGGTGCAGGGCGGCGGCGATCTCCCGGTTCGAGCGCCCCCGGCCCAGCAGTTGGAGGACCTGGTGCTCGCGCGGGGTCAAGCGGCGCAGCGCGGCCCGGGCGGCCGGGGCGGCGGGCGGCGGCGCGGAGCGGGCGAACTCGGCGAGCAGACGGCGGGTCACCGAGGGCGAGAGCAGCGCCTCGCCGGACGCCACCGTGCGGATGCCGTGCAGGAGTTGCTCGGGCGGGGTCCGCTTCAGCAGGAACCCCGCCGCGCCCGCGCGGACCGCCGCGAAGACGTACGCGTCCGACTCGAAGGTGGTGAGCACCAGGACGCGCGACTGCGGGCAGCGGGCGGACAGCTCGGCGGTGGCGGCGACCCCGTCCAGGACCGGCATCCGGACGTCCATCAGGACCACGTCCGGCCTCGACTCCACGGCCAGGCGCACCGCCTGCGCGCCGTCGGCGGCCTCGCCGACCACCCGCAGGTCCGCCCGGGTGCCCAGCAGCATCCGCAGACCGGCCCGCATCAGGTCCTCGTCGTCCGCGAGGAGCACCGTCACGGCCACGGGAGTTCGACCTCCACCCGCCAGCCCGCCGGCCCCGGCCCGGCGGTCAGGGTGCCGCCCAGCGCGGCCGCCCGGTGGTGCGCCGCGGCCAGCCCGCGACGGCCGGAGGACGGCGGACCGGCGGGCAGCGGACGGCCGTTGTCGGTGACGGTCAGGCACAGGGCGCGCCGGGTGCGGCGGAGCCGGACGGCGGCGGCGGTGGCCGTCGAGTGCTTCAGGGTGTTGGTCAGCGCCTCCCGGACCGCGCGGTGCAGCACCTCGGTGTACGGATCGGTCAGATCCACGGCCGGGCAAGGGAGTTCGAGGGTGACGGCGAGGTGCGGCGGAAGGTCGGCGAGCAGCGCCCGCAGGGCCGGGCCCAGCGGCGGGAGCGGCTCCAGCAGGCCCAGCACCCGGTCCAGGTCGCCCATCGCGCCGCGGCCCACCCGTTCGATCCGCTCCAGCGTCTCGCGCAGCTGCGGCGGCCCGTCGGCCGCGCCCAGCCGCGCCGCGCCCGCATGGGTCACCATCACCGTCACCGCGTGCCCCACCGCATCGTGCAACTCCCTTGCCATCCTCGCCCGTTCCTCCTCCAGCAGCCGCCGGGCCCGCTCCTCGGCCGCCACCCGGCGGGCCCGNTCGCGCCGCCGCGCCGCCCGCCCACCGCCGCCGCGGCGTGCAGTACGCACGCGGGCAGGAGGCCGGGGCGGCCGGAGAGGCAGAGCAGGACGGCGAGCACGGGCGGCGCGGCCAGCGCGGCGGCGGCGGCCGGTGGCCGGGTGCGGAACAGCACCGCCAGCGGCAGCGCCGAGGCCAGCGACAGGTTCGTCACCGGATCGCCCGCCGCCACCACCGCCACCGTCGCCCCGGCGCCCGCCCACAGCGCCGCCACCGGCACCGGCCGCCGCAGCAGCAGCGCCCCGAACCACACCGCCACCGCCGCCCGCGACACCGCCGAACCCGCCAGCAGCGAGGCCGTGTAGCCCGAACCGCCCACCGCGATCCCGGCCGACGCCCACGCCACCACCCCGTCCAGCGCGACCCACCAGCCCCGCGCCACCCGCCCGTCCGCCCGCCACCGGCTCACCCCGCCCACGCTAGGGCGCGGCGCCACGACGCCGCGTCAGCCCGGGAGTCGACACCCGGTCCCCTTCCAGGAGGAGCGGGACGACCGGGCGGAGGGACGACCGGCGGGGGTGCGGCGGGCCACCGTGACGGCATGAAGAAGACACTGCTGGCGGTGGGGTTGGTGCCGGTCGGACTGATCGGCGGGACGGTCGGGGCCGGAGCCGGCCTGGTGGCGGCCGGGGCGCTCGCGCCCGTGCCGTGGGTGATGCTCGGCGGGGCGCTGCTGGGCCTCGCCGTCGGCGGCGGGCTGCCGCTGCGGGGCGCGGCCCGGCTCGGCGGCCGGCCCGGGTGGACCCCGGCCGTGCTGTGCGCTGCTGGCCGCCGGGCTCGGCGCGGCCGTCCTGCCGCCCGGCGAGCGGGCCCGGCCCGGGACGGCCGCCGCGTACTGGGACCTGCCCACCGGCTCCCGCCTCGCCCACCGATTCACCCCCGCGCGCGGCCCAGCCCGGGACACACCCGTCGTCCGGCTGCACGGCGGCCCCGGCACCCCCGGCGAAGCCGAGGACGGGCTCGACGCGGCACTCGCCGCCGCCGGCTACCCCGTCCACGAGTACGACCAGTTGGGCTCCGGCGACTCCCCGCGTCCGGCCGGCCTGGACGGCTACACCGTGCAGCGGCAGGTCGACGACCTGGAGGCGGTCCGGCAGCGGATCGGCGCCGAACGGATCGTCCTGATCGGCGCCTCCTGGGGCGCCACCCTCGCCGCCGAGTACCTCGCCGCCCACCCCGAGCACGTCGCCAAGGTGGTCTTCACCTCGCCCGGCGCGCTCTGGGCCCCCGAGTACACCGACGAGCAGGCCGGACAGCTCTGGGACCGCCTCACCGGCGAACAGCGCCGCGCGGTCGCGGAGATCGGCACCACCCCCCGCGCCGTCCTCTGGTCGCTGCTCGACGCCCTCGACCCCGCCCAGGCCCGCGCACTGCTCCCCGACGCCGAAGCCGACGCGCTCTTCCGGCAGTTGCTCACCGCCTCCGGCACCGCCGCCACCTGCACCCCCGGCGCGGGCTCCGGCGCCCTGCCCCTCAAGACCCCCGGCTACTACGCGAACCAGCTGATCACCGCCGACCTGCGCCGCCGCCCCGACCCCCGGCCGGTGCTGCGCACCGTGCGCGTCCCGGCGCTGGTGCTGCGCGGCGAGTGCGACTACAAGCACTGGGAGGTCACCCGCGAGTACCGCGACACCCTGCCGGACGCCCGGCTGCTGTACGTCCCCGGCGCCGGCCACGCGATCGCCGTCGACCGCCCGCGCGAGTACCGGGCCGCCGTGCTGGCCTTCCTCACGGACGCGCCGCTGCCGCGGGCGCCGTACCCGGGGGCGGCGGATCCGGCCGGGGCGGCCCCGGGGCGGCCCTGACTGTCCGGCCGGGGGCGGGCGGCGCATGCTGGAGGGGGAGGGCCGGGGTGAGCCCGGTCCGCGGAGTGCGCCGAGTGCGCCGAGTGTGCCATGGAGATGCGCCATGGAGATCAGGGCAGCGAACGGGGTGGTGGCGGGGATCGACGGGTCGGTGCCCGCGGCGGAGGCCGCCGAGTGGGCCGCCCGGGAGGCCGAGTGGCGCGGGACGGGACTGCACCTGGTGCACGCCGTCAACACCGGGACGGTGACGCTCTCGCCGCGCACCGGCGCCACCGTCACCGACCTGATCCTGCGGGAGGCCGCCGAACTGCTGGAGGCGGTGCAGGCCACCCTGGAGGCCGCCCACCCCGGGCTGCGGATCACCGGGGACGTGGTGCCGCGCGACGCCGGGGAGGCCGTGCTGACGGCGGCCGAGCACGCCGCGCTCGCCGTGCTCGGGACGCGCGGCCACGGCGGGTTCGCCTCGCTGCTGCTCGGCTCGGTCAGCCTGCGGGTCGCCGCCCACGCCACCTGCCCGGTCGCGGTGGTCCGCGGCGCCGACCACCCGGACGGGCCGGTGCTGGTCGCCGTCCACGACGAACGCGACTCCGCCGCACTGCGGTTCGGCTGCGAGACCGCCGCCCGCCGGGGCCTGCCGGTGCGGGCCGTGCACACCTGGTCGCCGGTGGTCGCCGACGTGGGGCGGATGGCGCCGATGGTCGACGAACTCGGCGAGGAGTCCCGGCTGCACGAGCAACTGCTGCGCCGCACCTGCGACCCGGTCCGCGAGGACTACCCCGGCGTCGAGGTGGAGAGCCACCAGCTGACCGGCGGCACCGCGGCGACCCTGGTCGAGTCCTCGCGCGAAGCCGCCCTGCTGGTGGTCTCCCGGCACGAGCCCGCGCCGCGCTTCGGCCTGCGGCTGGCGACGCCCGTGCACGCCGCCCTGCACCACGCGCACTGCCCGGTGGCGGTCGTCCCGGTGTGACGGCGGGCGGCTGCGGGCCTCCCGCGACGGCGCGTTCGTCACCGGCACCACCGGCACCACCGGCACCACCGGCACCGAGATCCGGATCGACGGCGGCACCCACGCCTGAGGCTTCCGTGGGCCCTGGGCTCTCGGGGCCGTGAGTTCTCTGCGCTGTGGGCGCGGAACCGCGGGCGGGTGGAACCGCGGGCCCGGGCCCGGGCGTCCCTCCGACGGCGGGCGCACAGCCCGCCGTGCGTCGCGGGCCGTGCGCCGTGCGTCGCGCGTTCACACGTCGGACGTCTCGCCACGGCCGCGCCCGCGAACCCGCCCCGCCGGTTCGCGGGCTCGCGGGCGCGCCGCGAGCCGCCGCGCGCCGGAGAGCACGAGGACCACCGGGCATGGGGCTCACCAGCACGACACTGCTGCTGTTCACGATCGCGATCGCGGTGGCGGCGCTGGGAGCCACCGTCTGGTGGTGGCCCGCCCTCGCCCGGCGGCACTGGCGGGCGGTGCTGGGACGGATCGGCGCGCTGCTCGGCAGCCAGCTCGCGCTGCTCGCCGTGATCGCCCTGCTGGCGAACAACTACTTCTCGTTCTACAGCAGTTGGAACGACCTGCTGGGCACCGGACCGGACGCCCCGGTCTCCGTCCGGGCCGCCGCCGCCCCCGCCCCCGGCCCCGCCCCTGCGGCCACCCCGTCCGCCGCCCCGAGCGACGAGCCCGACCCGCCGAACCTCCCGCTGCTGCCCGCCCAGGAGACCGGCAGCGAACCGGTCAACACCGCCGGGCCACGCGACCCCGGGCGGGTGGGGGAGATCCGCGCCGTCCGCATCCCCGGCGCCCGCACCGGCCTGAGTACCGACGGGTACGTCTACCTGCCGCCGCAGTACTTCCAGCCCGGCAACGAGCAGCGCAAGTTCCCCGCGATCATCGCGATGACCGGCTTCCCCGGCGACGCCAAGGCGCTGATCACCCGCTTCAACTACCCGGGCGTCGCGCTCGACGAGATCCGGGCCGGACGGATGCAGCCCACCGTCATCGTCCTGATGCGCCCCTCACCGGCGATGCCCGCCGACCCCGAGTGCGAGGACGTCCCCGGCGGGGCGCAGGCCGAGACGTACTTCGCCAAGGACGTCCCGCGCGCGATCGGCGCCGCCTACCGGATCGCCACCGGCCCCGGGGCCTGGGGAGTGATGGGCAACTCCACCGGCGGGTACTGCGCCGCGAAGCTCGCCATGCGGCACCCCGGGGTGTTCGCGGGCGGCGTCTCCATCTCCGGCTACCTGAAGGCCGCGGAGGACGTCACCACCGGCGACCTGTTCAAGGGCAGCCAGCAGCGCCGCGACCAGGCCGACCTGCTGTGGCGGCTGCGGAACCTGCCGATGCCCGCCACCGGGGTCATGCTCAGCGGCGCGGAGAAGGGCGACGGCGACTTCCGCGCCGAGGCCGACGCGTTCACCGCCGCCGCGAAGCCGCCGATGGCCGTCGCGGTGGCGTCCGTCCCGGAGGGCGGCCACAACTACACGACCTGGATCAAGCTGCTGCCGGCCGGGTTCCAGTTCCTGTCGCAGCGGCTGAAGGCCTGAGCGCGGCCCGTCGCGGGTGCTCCGCTTTTCCGCTGCCGGGCTGCGGTTCCCGGTTTCCGGTTCCTGGCCGCGGTTTCCGGTTCCTGGTTCCTGGCTGCGGTTTCCGGTTTCCGGTTCCCGCTGCCGGGCTACGGGGCCGGGGTGAGGGTGCCGGTGTGCAGCTCGCCGACCCGGCCGGTCTCGCCCTCCCACGTCCAGAACACCTTCACCGTCAGGGCGTTGAGGTCCATCACGTGGCTGACGGTGATGCCGCTGCGCTCCGTCCAGGACACGAACCAGACGCCGGGGCCGACGGCCGCGACGTGCAGCGGGACGTCCTCGTACTGGCCGGCCGACTCGCCGAGGCCCTCCCAGCGCAGCCGGGTGCCGTCCGCGGAGTAGGAGTTGCGGAAGGAAGCGCCGTTGTCGACCTCGAAGAGGTAGGTGCGGCCGGCGAAGCCCGGCAGGGGGGCGTTCATGGAGGTCCTCGGTCCTTCGGGCAGTCGGATCGGCGGGCCGGTCGGCACCGGACCGGCGGGCGGGCGCGACCGGACGGCCGCACCCGCCCAACCTATCGGACCGGGGCCCCGGCCGGGGCGCGGACCGGTGCAGGTCAACAGCCGAAGTTCACCTTGCGGAACGTCACGTAGTGGTCGGCCGTGTAGTAGTCCTCGTGGTAGACCTTCCCGGTGACGATCCGCCGGGTCCCACGGGTCGAACTGCCCGGGGTGATCACGGTGTACTCGTGGTAGTAGCCGGACGTCTGCGCCGGCAGGACGCCCTCCCGGTTCTGGAACACCACCCCGTCCTGCGAGTACGGGAACGGCCCGCCCGCGTCGATCAGACGGATGGTGTCGCGCCCCTGGCTGGGCAGCGCCGAGTAGCAGACGCTCCCGCTGACGGCGGCCTGCGCCTGGCCGGTCGCCACGGCGGCGGGGACCAGGGTCAGCAGGCCGAGGGCGGCGACCGAGACGGCACGGATCTTCAACGCGCGTAGAGTCATTCGCATGGCAGCAGTCTGACGCCCCGTCGGCCCCGGCGGAACCCGTGACGCGAACACTTCACGAACGGGTAACCGCCCCACCGCCGCCCCGCCTCGTCAAAGTCACGGTCGAGTCGCCCGCACCGGGGCCGAAGCCCGTACCGGGATCGAAGCCCGCGCCAGGGTCGAAGCCCGTGCCGGGGGCGAAGCCCGCGAGGCCGAACGGGCACTGCCACCCGGACCGGAGCCGTGTGGGTGGGGCGGGGTAGGTTCGGCGCCGACCCGGAGGGGCGCGGTCGGCGGGGCGGACCGTGCGGGCCCGGGCGGGTCGGTCGAGGGCCCGGCCGAAGGCGCCGGGCCGGGAGCGGAGCGTGATGGACGAGACGGGACGGGGTGCCGTCGTACTGGCGACGGCCCTGCGGGACGCGCATTTCCGGATCAAGCGGCTGGCCCGGGGCTGGGAGGAGCACGCACCGGTCGCCGCCAGGCGCGGACGCGACTCCCTGGGGCCGTGCTGGCAGTACTCGGACTCCCCGGACCAGGCCGTCTACCTGGACGGGCAGGCGATCGGCCTGGCGGGCGGCCGCACGGTGGTCCTCTCGCTGTCCGTCGACTTCCGCTCCGAGGGCACCGACCTCGTGGTCGGCGTCGCCGTCGAGGACGAGGACGGGAACGTCGAGGAACTGCTCGGCACCGGGCCCGAGGACTTCGTCCGGAGCGCCGACGGCCTGGCCGCCGAGCTCGCCCGCTGCCTGGACCGGATGGAAGGGCTCGACCTCCCCGACGTGCTCCGCTGACTCCGCTCCCCGTTCCCGTTCCTTTTCCCGTTCCTGGTCCCGGCCCGGGCCCGTCCGTGTCGGGGGCGTACACGGAGGGTCCGCCCCCTGAAGGGGAAGCCGGGCCGGTCGGGGGTGACGGAACGTGATGTGAGAGTGCTCTCAGCCGGGCCGGGAGCCTTGGAGACAAAGCGACAATCTGCCTAGCCTGCGAGGGCGCCCGGACCGGGTGCACCCGCTGTCGGGACGCTGAATCCTGCCCGGCCGACGGCGTTCCCACAGCACACCACGGGCGGGAGCGGGGGACCCACGGCAGTACGCCGTGCCAGGCCACTGCCCCTGCCCGGTGGTGGGGACCGGGGCACGGCTCGGGGTGAAGCCGCGCGCACGCGCGCGGCCGGGCGTCCGCGGCGACCACGCGGCGGCCCGAACCCGACAGCTCACCTCGCAGGCGTCGCGGAGGACTCCACCCCATGCGACCCACGTCCCTTGCCCTCGCCACCCCCGCCCGGCTCGGCGTCCTGGCCGGTGCCGCCGCACTGGTCGGCGTACCGCTCGCCGCCGGACCGGCCGACGCCGCCGGCTTCACCAGCACCGCCACCAGCACCGCCACCAGCGTCGTCCAGGACCGGCTCGCCCCGACCGGGATGACCGCCGGCACCGCGAGCACCGGCTCGCTCACCCTGCACGCGAACCGCTGCTTCACGGCCAAGACCGTCGGCGTCGGCGTCCGCGACGCGGCCGGGGCGAACCTGGACTTCCCCGGCAGCGCGAGCAACGTCCGGATCTGCCCCGGCGGGACCACCGTCACCACCGGCGCCCGGACCCTCCCCGCCGGCACCTACACCCAGTTCGGGTTCTGGCAGGACACCGCGGGCGGCTGGCACAACCTGCCCTCGCGGACGCTGACCGTCGCGGCCGCCGCCGTCACCGCCCCCGACCAGACGCCGGCCCCCGCCCCGGTGCCCGTCCCCGGCAAGGCGCTGACCTGGTCGGAGGAGTTCTCCGGACCGATCGCCTGGGGCAGCAAGTGGACCGGAGACCGCAGCAGCGCCTACCGCTACGGCAGCCACAACCCCGACGACAACAAGCTCGACTGGCTGGCCCCGTCCGCCGTCACCGTCTCCGGCGGCGCCGCCACCTTCACGGCCACTCCCTCCGCACACACCCTGGAGAACGGCAAGCAGGCCTGGGACACCGGCCTGCTCACCACCGAGTACAGCAAGGACGCCTTCCAGGTCCGCACCGGCGACTACATCGAGGCCCGGGTCAAGCTGCCCGCCGGCAACGGGGCCTGGCCCGCGCTGTGGACCTGGAAGGACGGCAACAACGAGATCGACAGCTTCGAGTACCACCCCGACAACCCGAATCTGCTCGAACTCTCCAACCGGATCCGCTCCGGCCTGAAGTACCACACCGACGCCAACGCGATCGCCCCCGACCGCTGGGTCACCATCGGCACCTACTACGGCGCGGACTCGGTCGACTGGTACGTCAACGGCGCGAAGGTGTTCTCCGACGGGACGGGCGTCGGCGCCAACTGGTCGGCCTACCCCATCCTCAACCTGTCGCTCAGCGCCGGGCAGTACCACCCGGCGGCGAGCGGCAGCGCGCCGGTCTCGTTCAGCGCGGACTACCTGCGCGTTTATCGGTGACGAGTCATTGGTGACATGGCATCGATGATGCGGCATTGGTGGCACGGCATTGGTGACACGGTATCGATGGCGCGGCATCGATACCGCGCCATCGATGTCGGATCGTCGATGCTGCGTCATTGATGTCGCGTCATGCATGACGGCTCATCGTTGACCGGACATCGGTGGCGCGTCACGCGTGCCGACTCACCGATGGCGCGACATTGATGACGTGTCAGGAAACGGTGAGCGTGAACGGCGTCCGGTTGTTCGCCGGATTGCGGTCGTCCGCGCTCACCACCCGCACTTGCCCCACGGTCCTCAGGCCGTGGGGCAGGTGCGCGTCCGCCCGCACCGGAACCAGCGCGGTCGCGGAGCGCAGCGGTGGCAGGCCGGCGGGGAAGGTGCAGCTGACGGTCCGCCCGGTCGCCGTGCACGAGGACGGGAAGTACGGACCGGCGGGGGTGAAACCGGGCGGCAGGTCGACCAGCACCGTGAACGGTGAACCCGTCGTCTCGGGGCCGCCGTTGGCCACGAAGGCGTGCACGGTGGTGGTGCCGCCGGGGGGCGTGGGGTCGGGGTCGAGGCGCACCACCTGCAGATCCGAGTCCGACGGTGCGGTGGTTGCGCCCAGGGCGCCCAGAGCGAGGGCGGGTACGGCGAGCAGGGAGAAGAGGCGGTGCACGGGGCCCTCCTGCGGAGTGTCAGAGAACGTTCACCCAGCGTAGGGTCGGGGCGCTTCCGGCCGTGTCGGACCACGCCGTTACAGTGCGCCGCATGACCTCTCCGTCCGCGCCCTCCCCCTCTCCCGCGCCGTCCCCCTCATCCGCGCCGCCGCCCTCCCCGTCCTCGCCGCCCTCCCCGTCCTCGCTGATCGACGCCATCCGCGCGCACGAGGACGCGGCCGACTTCCTGTCCTGGCCCGCCGACTTCGAACTCGACCGCTCGGACCACGTCGAACCCGTCCACCTCGCCTCCGGCGCCCGGCTGGAGGGCTTCGCGGGGGACGGCGCCGGTGGCACCTTCTTCTTCTGCGGGGAGGGCGGCGAGGAGCGGCCGGTCCTGTACGCCGACTCCGAGGGCGGCGCCGCGCTCCTCGCCGTCGGCCTGCCCGAACTGCTCCGCCTGCTGCTGGTCGTACCGTGGTGGCGGGACTGCCGGGAGTTCACCGCCGAGGAGAGCCGAGAACTCGCCGCCGACCACCTGGAGGACGAACCCGACCTGCTCGCCGGACGGGACGCGGCCGCCGCCGCCCTCGGGCTCGAACTCCCGGACGAGGGAGAGGTGCTGAGCCGCCTGCGCGAGACGGCCACCGTCACCGGCCGCGACTACCGGCTGATCTTCACCCCGGAGGGGAACGAGTACCGGGACCTGATCGGCTGATCCCCCGGCCGGTTGAGCCTCCGGCCTGGCCGCCCCCGGCCAGGCCGCGCACGGGTGGCCCCAGGCGGTCCCGGCGTCGGCGCGCGGCGGTAGCGTGGGCCGCATGGGATCTTCGCGGGGGGCTGCGCGCCGGCAGTCGTGGACGGCCGAACTGCCGCAGCAGGCTCGGGAGTTCCTCGACTCCGTCGGGGTGGAGTGGGAGCCGGTGCACGAGGGCGGGCTGCGGACCTTCGCCCGGTACGTCCGGGAGTACGCGGACGGGCAGGAGGAGGTCCTGCACGCCGGGCTGCGGATCATGACCGACCTGAAGGAGCACTTCCAGGGGCCGGTGTACGAGGCGCTGCTCGCCGAGTACCGGGAGGGTGCGGAGGGCCGGCTCGCCGACATGGTGCGGGGGACCAGGGCGTGCGCGGACCGGCTGGACGTCGCGGCCGAGGTGATCGCGGTCATGCAGAGCGAGGTGGTCGAGGAGTTGACGGCGCTGGCCGCCGACCGCGCTCGCCCGCCGGAGCCGCGCGCCGCCGCCGCGCGCAAGCACGTCGACCACCTGGAGGAGCACCTGCTGCACTACGTGGTCGACCAGGTGAACGAGGTCGCGGTGCCCCGGCTGCTGGCGCTCGTCGAGCGGGCGGCCGCCCCGGCCGGGGAGCGGGTTTCCGCGGGGCTGCTCGCCGCTCTCGACCGGGGCGAGCGGGTGGGCCCGGGCCACCGGGTGGTCTCGGCGGCGCGGGTGGCGCGGGCCGCCGAGGCGATGGAGCGCCTGAAGGACCGGACGGACCTGCTGACCGAGGCGTTCCGGGCCCGGGCGGAGACCATCGACTACCAGGCCGGGCCCGGGCCCGACGACGAGCTGCTCCGCGGCTTCCTGATCGACCGGGGCACCGCGGTGGCGGTGTTCGGCGCCGAGCGGATGGTCGCCCTGACGGCGCCGGAGGCCCTGGCCGGGGTCGTGCACCACCCGAGCCGGGTGTTCCTGCGGGAGGTCGGGCTGCCCGACGACACGGTGTTCTTCGAGCTGACCCGGGAGTTCTGCGACGGGGAACCGGAGGTCGACGGTGAGTGCCGGGCGCGGCGCCCGCGGCCGTCCGGCGCCCCGAGCGGGATGCTGATCGGCGGTTTCGGCGAGGAGGGCTTCCGCCTCGACACCCGCACCGGCGAGGTGTACCACCTCCCCGAGGAGGGCGCCCCGGCCCTGGTCGCGAGCAGCCTGGACCGCTTCGTGCTGGCCCTGGCCGCGCTGGAGACCGAGCGCCCGCTGTACGACCCCGCGCGGCAGCGGTTCGACCACCTCGACCCGGACGGCGTGGAGGAGCGCTTCCTCGCCCTGCTGCGCCGCACCGACCCGGACCTGCCGCCGGGCCCGGGCTCGTACTGGAACCGCGTCCTGGAGCACGTGCACAAGGGGATGAACGGCTACTGGCCGGTGCCCGGCGGAAGTTGACGGTCCGTCAGAGTACTTCGCCGAGGCGGGCGGCGATGCCCTGCATGAGGGGGACCAGCCCGGCGGCGCCGGACTGGGCTTCGAGGGCCTGGATGCGGGCCTCGGGGCCGGAGACCGAGAGCGCGGTGGGGGTGGGCGCGCCGGGGACGGCGACGGCGATGCAGCGGACGCCGATCTCCTGCTCCTGGTCGTCGACGACGTAGCCGAGGTCGCGGGCGGTGGCGAGCTGGGCGAGCAGCGCGGCGGGCTCGGTGACGGTGTGCGGGGTGTGGGCCTGGAGCGGGCCGGGGCCGAGCAGGGCGCGGGCCTCGTCCTCCGGGAGCTGGGCGAGCAGGGCCTTGCCGACGCCGGTGCAGTGCGGCTGGACGCGGCGGCCGACCTCGGTGAACATCCGCATCGAGCGGCGGGACTGGACCTGCCCGACGTACACCACCTCGCCGCCCTCCAGGACGGCCAGGTTGGCGGTCTCGCCGGTGGCCTCCATGAGTTCGGCGAGATAGGGGCGGGCCCAGGAGCCGAGCAGGCGGCCGGCGGTCTCGCCGAGGCGGATCAGACGCGGGCCGAGGGTGTAGCGGCGGGCGGTGTCCTGCCGGACGTAGCCCTGGGCGACCAGGGTGCGCACCAGGCGGTGGATGGTCGGCATCGGCAGGCCGGAGGTGGCGGACAGCTCGCTGAGGGTGGCGATGCCGCCGGAGTCGGCGAGCGCCTCCAGGAGCTGGAAGGCGCGCTCGACGGACTGCACCGAGCCGGTGGTGCGTTCGGTGGAGGTGCTGGCCACGAGCGTTCCCTTCGCTGTCCGGGGAGTCCGGGGAGGAGTAGAGTCCCACGCGATCATCAACAAACCGTTGAAATTCTGTATCGCGGAAACTAGTCTCCACTGTACAGAACGGAACAGCCCAAGGAGAGTCCTGCCCATGGCCGCCGCAGATCAGGGTCCGTCCCCCTCCGTCCCCGGTGTCACGGTCGTCGGTCCGCCGGTGCCGCGCTCCGCGGAGGTGCTGACCCCGCAGGCGCTGGAGTTCGTCGCGGGCCTGCACCGCACGTTCGAGGGCCGCCGCCGCGACCTGCTGGCCGCCCGCCGCGAGCGCCGCGCCGAGATCGCCCGCACCGGGACGCTGGACTTCCTGCCGCAGACCGCCGACGTCCGCGCCGGCGACTGGAAGGTCGCCCCCGCGCCGCGCGCCCTGCTGGACCGCCGGGTGGAGATCACCGGCCCCACCGACCGCAAGATGGTCGTCAACGCGCTCAACTCCGGCGCGAAGGTCTGGCTCGCCGACTTCGAGGACGCCACCGCCCCGACCTGGGAGAACGTCGTCTCCGGGCAGGTCAACCTGATCGACGCCTTCGAGGGCCGGATCGACTTCACCAGCGCCCAGGGCAAGGCGTACGCCCTGCGGCCCGCCGCCGAACTCGCCACCGTCGTGGTCCGCCCGCGCGGCTGGCACCTGGACGAGCGGCACCTCACCGTCGACGGCGCCCCGGTGGCCGGCGCGTTCGTCGACTTCGGCCTGTACTTCTTCCACAACGCCGCCCGGCTGCTCGCCAAGGGCGAGCAGGACCCGAACTCCGGCCCGTACTTCTACCTCCCCAAGACCGAGAGCCACCTGGAGGCCCGGCTCTGGAACGAGGTCTTCACCCACGCGCAGGCCGCCCTCGGCATCCCGCACGGCACCGTCCGCGCCACCGTGCTGATCGAGACCATCACCGCCGCCTTCGAGATGGACGAGATCCTCTACGAACTGCGCGACCACGCCGCCGGGTTGAACGCCGGCCGGTGGGACTACCTGTTCTCGATCGTGAAGAACTTCCGGGACGGCGGCGAGCGCTACGTCCTGCCCGACCGCAACACCGTCACGATGGCCTCCCCGTTCATGGCCGCCTACACCCGCCTGCTCGTGCAGACCTGCCACCGCCGCGGCGCGCACGCCATCGGCGGCATGGCCGCGTTCATCCCCTCCCGCAAGGACCCGGAGGTCAACGCCGCCGCCCTGGTCAAGGTCCGGGCCGACAAGGAGCGCGAGGCTGGCGGCGGCTTCGACGGCTCCTGGGTCGCCCACCCGGACCTGGTGCCCGTCGCCCGGGAGTGCTTCGACGCGGTGCTCGGCGAGCGCCCGCACCAGAAGGACGACCCTGGCTCGCCCGAGCCGGTCACCCCCGAGCAACTCCTCGACGTCGCCGGGGCGGGCGGCAGCTGCACGCACACCGGGCTGCACAACGCCGTCCAGGTCGGCATCCGCTACATCGAGGCCTGGCTGCGCGGGCTCGGCGCCGTCGGCATCTTCCACATGATGGAGGACGCCGCCACCGCCGAGATCTCCCGCTCGCAGATCTGGCAGTGGATCCACAACGGCGTGGTGCTCGCCGACACCGGCGAGAAGACCACCGCCGAACTCGTCCGCCGCCTGGTCGCCGAGGAACTCGCCGCGCTGCGAACCGAGTCGGGGGACGACGCCTACGCGGCCGGGCGGTGGACCGAGGCCGCCGCCCTGTTCGAGCAGGTCGCCCTCGCCGAGGACTTCCCCGACTTCCTCACCCTCCCGGCGCTCGCCCTGATCGACTGAGCGCCCCGGAACGCGGGAGCCTCCGGAGCGGGGAAAAGCAGGTGTCGGACGGGGTGCGCGCCGGTTAGGGTGATCCTCGTCCAGGTGCGCAGGCGGGGGTTACTTCCTTTTGCGGAGTGTGTCGCGGGTTCGAGTCCCGTCACCGGCTTCGGGCCGGTGTAGCTCAGTTCGGTAGAGCAACTGTGTCACCCCCACCGCTTCTCGATCTCCGGACACCCAACTTCACACGACTGCCACCTCCCGGTGCGCAGGCGCCGGTTACTTCCTCTCAAGAAACCACCGGCACCGCTTTTGATCTCGGGAGGCAGCCGCGCCGGGGCGTCCGGTGCGCAGGCGGGGGTTACTTCTTGGTGCGGGCATCGCCGGGTTCGAGTCCCGGACGGCCGCGCGTGCGCGCGCGGCCGGTGGCCCGGGTCCCCTCCGCCGAGGCGCGGGCCGCACCGGCCCGCGTGATCTCGGACGCCCCGCGCCGCGGCGTGCCTCCCCGCAGGAGGACGTTCCCATGGCCCGCTTCAACATCCGCCGCGCCGCCGCCCCGGCCGCCACCGGCCCGACCTCGCCCGTGACCAGCACCGGGCGGACCGTCCGCAACCACAACGGCGGGACGGGCCACCTGCGCGACGAGAAGTCCGAACTCTTCCTGCTCACCGTCGCCAACCTGGTCGGCCAGGACGCCTTCTACGAGCGCGGCGGCGCCCGCGACGACCGCTACACCGCACTCGTCCGCGAACTCGCCGTCCGCGACCCCGAGTGGACGCTCGACCTGCTGCGCTGGCTGCGCTACGGCGCCGCGATGCGCACCGCCTCGCTGGTCGGCGCCGCCGAGTTCACCCGCGCCCGGCTCGACGCGAAGCTCCCCGGGCACTCCCGCCAGGTGGTCGACGCGGTCCTCCAGCGTCCCGACGAGCCCGGCGAACTGCTCGCCTACTGGACGTCCCGGTACGGCCGCGCCCTGCCCAAGCCGCTCAAGCGCGGCGTCGCCGACGCCGCCGCCCGGCTGTACGACGCGCGCGCCCTGCTCAAGTACGACACCGCGAGCAAGGGCTACCGCTTCGGCGACGTCCTGGAGCTGACCCACCCGGCCCCGCACCGCGACAAGCCGTGGCAGGGCGAGCTGTTCCGCTACGCGCTGGCGCGCCGCCACCGCCCCGACGAGGCCGTCCCGCCCGCCGGGAACGCCGTGCTGACCGCCCACCGCGAGCTGGCGGACCTGCCCGTGGCCGAGCGCCGCGCGCTGGTCACCGGCCCGGGCGGCGCCGAACGCCTGGCCGCCGCCGGAATGACCTGGGAGGCGCTGGCCGGCTGGCTGCAGGGCCCGCTGGACGCCGCCGTCTGGGAGGCCGTCATCCCCTCGATGGGCCCGATGGCGCTGGTGCGCAACCTGCGCAACTTCGACCGGGCCGGCGTCTCGGACGAGGCGGCCGAGGCCGTCGCCCGCCGGATCGCCGACCGCGGCGAGGTCAGGCGCTCGCGCCAGTTCCCGTTCCGCTACCTCGCCGCGCACCGGAACGTGCCCTCGCTGCGCTGGGGGCACGCGTTGGAGCAGGCGCTGCGGCACTCGCTGGAGAACGTGCCGGAACTGCCCGGGCGCACACTCGTCCTGGTCGACCGCTCCGGCTCGATGTTCGACCGGCCCAGCGCGCAGAGCGAGCTCAACCGGGCCGACACCGCCGCGGTCTTCGGCACCGCGATCGCCCTGCGGTCCGCCGCCGCCGACCTGGTCGAATTCGGCACCGGCAGCCGGGAGATCGGCCTCCGGCCGGGTGACTCGCTGCTCAAGGCGGTCGACCGCTTCGGCAACCTCGGCGGCACCAACACCGCCGAGGCCGTCCGCGCCCACTACCGGGGCCACGACCGGGTGGTGATCGTCACCGACGAACAGGCCTACGGCGACTTCCCGCACGATCCGCTGGAGTCCGTCCCCGCCCACGTCCCCTGCTACACCTGGAACCTGGCCGGCTACCGCACCGGCCACGCCCCCTCCGGCACCGGCAACCGCCACACCTTCGGCGGCCTGACCGACGCCGCGTTCCGCCTCGTCCCGCTGCTGGAGGCGGGGCAGGACGCGGCCTGGCCGTGGGAGCGGGACCGGCGGAGTTCGAAGCGGCACCCGGAGGTCCGGCCCTGACGGGTTCTCAGGTGGAGGAGAGCAGGAGCGGGAGGGGGAGGGGAGGGGCTGGAGGCGGGGCAGGACGCGGCCTGGCCGTGGGAGCGGGACCGGCGGAGTTCGAAGCGGCACCCGGAGGTCCGGCCCTGACGGGTTCTCAGGTGGAGGAGAGCAGGAGCGGGAGGGGGAGGGGAGGGGCTGGAGGCGGGGCAGGACGCGGCCTGGCCGTGGGAGCGGGACCGGCAGAGCTCGAAGCGGCACCCGAAGGTCCGGCCCTGACGGGTTCCTCCTGACGGAGGTCGGCCCCGGACCCTTCGCCGTGGGTCCGGGGCCGTGGTCCGGGAGCCCGCCGTCGTCCCTGGCGGTGGGCTCCCGGGGCTGGGGGGAGGGGTCAGCCGCGGGCGGCGAGGTCGCGGGCGGCGCGGGCGGCGGCGAGGGCGATGCGGTCCTCGTCGACGGTGGTGAGGCGGCCGTTCTCGACGACCGCGTTGCCGTTCACGAACAGGGTGGCCAGCGGCGGGAGCGCGCCGAGGACGAGCGCGGCGACCGGGTCGGCGATCGAGGAGTGCAGGACGCCGTCGACCTTCCACAGGGCCAGGTCGGCGAGCTTGCCGGCCTCGATCGAGCCGATCTCGCGCTGGCGGCCCAGCACCCGCGCGCCGCCCATGGTTCCCAGCCGCAGCGCCTGGCGCACCGTCAGGGCGTCGGGCCGGCCGTGCAGGCGGTTGACGAGGAGCGCGTTGCGCAGTTCGGTGCCCAGCTCGCCGGACTCGTTGGAGGCGGTGCCGTCCACGCCCAGGCCGACCGGCACGCCGGCCCGCAGCATGTCGGGCACGCGGGCGATCCCGGCCGCCAGGCGGGCGTTGGAGGACGGGCAGTGCGCCACGCCGGTGCCGGTCTCGGCGAACTTGGCGATGTCGGAGTCGTTCATGTGCACGCAGTGCGCCATCCAGACGTCCTCGCCGAGCCAGCCCGTCGACTCGAAGTAGTCGGTCGGGCCCATCCCGAACAGCTGCTTGCAGAACTCCTCCTCCTCGGCGGTCTCCGAGCCGTGGGTGTGCAGCCGCACGCCCTTGCGACGGGCCAACTCGGCCGACTGCCGCATCAGTTCGGTGGAGACCGAGAACGGCGAGCAGGGCGCGATCGCGACCTGGAGCATCGAGCCGAACGAGGCGTCGTGCCACTTGTCGACGGCGCTCTCGGACGCGGCGAGGATCTCGTCGGTGTCCTCGACCGCGTGGTCCGGCGGCAGGCCGCCGTCCTTCTGGCTGCGGTCCATCGAGCCGCGCAGCGCGGTGAACCGCAGCCCCAGCTCCTGCACGCCGGCCACCGAGGCGCCGAGCACGTCGCCGCCGCCGCGCGGGAAGACGTAGTGGTGGTCGGAGGCGGTGGTGCAGCCCGACTTGAGCAGCGCGGCGGCGGAGCCCTGGGTGGCGGCGTGCACCAGGTCCTCGTCGATCCGGGCCCAGGTCGGGTAGAGCGCCACCAGCCAGTCGAACAGGATGTGGTCCTGGGCCAGTCCGCGGGTGATCCACTGGTAGAAGTGGTGGTGGGTGTTGACCAGCCCGGGGGTGAGCAGGTGCCCCTCGCCGTTGATCCGCCGCGCCACGTTGTCCAGCCAGGCGGGCGCGGGCCCGTCGCCGACCGACTCGATGGTGTTGCCGAGCAGCACCACGTGGCCGCGGGCGTACTCGGTGTCGCGGGCGTCGACGGTGGCGATCGCGACGTTCTCGATCACGATCCGCCGGTCGGCGGCTGGGGGCTGGACTGCCATGGGGGTACTCCTTGGAGGGAACGGCCGGCGGAGCCGACGTGGTGGAACAGCAGGTTGAGCAGCACCGCGGCCAGGCAGCCGGCCGAGATGCCGGAGTGCATCAGGGTGCGGACGGCCTCCGGGAACCCGTCGTAGAAGGTCGGTGCGGCGATCGGAACGATCCCCACCCCGAGCGAGACCGACACCAGGACGGTGTGCGAGGTGGACTCCATCCCGGCCTCCGCGAGGGTGCGGATGCCGGACGCCGCGACCGTGCCGAACAGCACGATCCCCGCGCCGCCGAGCACCGGTTGCGGCACCAGCGACACCAGCGCGCCGAGCACCGGGAACAGCCCCAGCAGCACCAGGATGCCGCCGCCCGCCGCGACCACGTACCGGCTGCGCACCCTGGTGAGCGCCACCAGTCCGATGTTCTGGGCGAACGCGCTGCACGCGAAGCCGTTGAACACCGGGCTGACCGCGGTGGCCAGGCCGTCCGCGCGCAGGCCCGCCGCCAGGGTCGGTTCGTCCGCCTCGCGGCCGACGATCCGTCCCAGCGCCAGCATGTCGGCGGTGGACTCGGTCATCGAGACCACCATGACGATGCACATCGACGCGATCGCCGCGGCGTCGAACCGCGGCCCGCCGAAGTGGAACGGCGAGGGCAGCGCGAACACCTGCGCGTCGCCGATCCCGGAGAAGTCGGCCAGGCCGAGCGGGAAGGCCGCGACGGTGCCGACCGCCAGGCCGATCAGCAGGGACATCTGCTGCCAGAAGCCCCGCAGCAGCCGGTTGCCCAGCACCACCGCGGCCAGCGTGAGCGCGGCCAGGCCGACCGCCTTCGGGGAGCCGTAGCCGGGCGCGCCCGGCGAGCCGCCGCGCGCCCAGTTGACCGCCACCGGCAGCAGGGACACCCCGATGAGGGTGATCACGGTGCCCTGCACGACCGGCGGGAAGAACCTGACCAGCCGGCAGAAGTACGGCGCCGCGAGGAAGCACAGGACCCCCGCGACGATCACCGCCCCGAAGACCACCGGGAGGGCGTCCTTCGGTCCCCCCTTACTTTCAATCGAGCCCTTCGCGATCGCCAGCATCGGGGCGACGCCGGCGAACGAAACGCCGTTGACGAACGGGAGCCGGGCCCCGATCCGCCAGACGCCGAGGGTCTGCAGCAGGGTGGCCAGCCCGGCGGTGAACAGGCTGGCCGATATCAGCAGGGCGAGTTCGCCGGGGGTCAGCCCGACGCCCGCGCCCACGATCAGCGGTGGAGCGACCACGCCGGCGTACATCGCGGCGACGTGCTGCAGCCCGGTGCCGAACAGCTTCGGCGGGGAGAGCACCTCGTCGACCGGGTGGGTGGGGGTGGAACCGTCGTCAGTGGTGGGGGTGGTGCGGAGTGCCATGGAAGTAGCCCCTTTGCTGCCCCAGGCTCTCGGCGCAACCCGGGCGCGGGAGAGAGGGTGTGGATCGGCCGGAGGGCGGGACGACGGTACGAGGGTCCCCACGGCCATCTCTCCGGCCCCCGGGACTGCCGCCGTGAGGGCGGGCACGGTCTCCGAACGGTGTGGGGGAGGAGAGTCGAGTGCGGTACTGCCGAAAGGAAGTGACGGAGCGTCAGGAGACCGGGATGACCGGGGTGACGCCCTCGCGGTGCACGGTGCCCTCGATCAGGCCGTACATCCGGTCGGCGGCGTAGTAGACCTCGTTGTCGTTCTTCAGTCCGAACGGCTCCAGGTCGACCAGGAAGTGGTGCTTGTTCGGCAGCTCCAGGCGGACCTCGTCCACCTCGGCGCGGCTGTTCAGCACCCGGGTGCCCATCGCGTGCAGGGTCTGCTGCAGCGAGTAGGAGTAGGTCTCGGCGAACGCCTCCAGCAGGTGGCGGCGCACCTGCTGGTACGAGCGGTTCCAGTTCGGCTCCGGCTCGCCGTCGCGGCCGTGGAAGCCGAACGCCCAACGGGCCGTCACCTGGGTGGCCAGGATGCGGTCGTACGCCTCCTGGAGGGTGGTGTACCCGTCCTTGATGTAGCCCCAGAACTCGGAGTTGGTGGTGTTCATCACCACCAGGTCCTTGAGCCCGGAGACCACCCGGAACCGGTCGCCGTCGTACACCACCTCGGTGGTGCGCACCTCCTGGCCCTTGCGGACGAAGGAGTGGCCGACCTCCTCCGAGCCGATGAACCGGGAGGACGAGTCGGGGGTCCTGATCCGCTCCCAGCCGTACTCCTCGATCCGGATCCGGGCGCTGTGCACCACGCCGCGCTCGGTGTCCTCGACGAAGTGCCGGGCGAGCCGGATGCCGAAGCCCTCGGCGGACTCGATGCCGTGCTCCTTGGCGTAGGCGTACACGGTGTTCTTGGTGGTGTCGGTGGGCAGGCAGTTGGCGTTCGAGCCGGTGAGGTGGACGTCCTCGAACTCGCCGCGCAGCGAGACCGAGACGTTCAGGTCCTTGATCTCGTGGCGGGTGGAATCGCGGTAGACCCGGACGATGCGGTTCTCCGCCTTGCCGTACTGGTTCTGACCGAGCACGTGGGCCATGAGGTGGCTCCTAGGGGTCCAGACGGTCTACCTAGCTTCCGCGGTAGACCGAGTAGCCGAACGGGTTGAGCAGCAACGGCACGTGGTAGTGGTGCTGCGCGGGCGCGACCGTGAAGACGATCGAGACCTCGGGGAAGAACGGCCGCTCGGCCGACCCCGCGTAGTACGCCGCGGTGTCGAAGAGCAGCCGGACGACCGAGCCCGCCTCCGCGGCCGGCAGGTCCCTGACCCGGCCGTCGGAGTCCGTGGCGGAGGTGCCGAGCACCTTCCAGCCACCCTCGGTGTGCAGTGCCAGCTCGACCGGGACGCCTTCGGCCGGGCGGCCGAGGCTGGTGTCGAGCACGTGCGTGGAGATGCCGGTCACGGGCGGGGAACCTCACTGATGGCAGTAAGTGACTGTCCGTCAATTCACTGACGAACGTCAAGCAGTTGATTGATGCGAATGTCGTTGATCTTCCGCAGCTCGCCCCGGACGACCTCCGCCTCGGTGGCGGCGTCGTGCGGGTACCGCTCGCGCAGCGCGGCGAGCATGCCGTCCGCGGTGCGGCCGGTGGCGCAGATCAGGAAGACGTGGCCGAACTTCGCCTCGTAGGCGGCGTTGGCCGTGCGCAACTCGTCCAGCACGGACGGGTCGACGCCCCGGACGCCGGCCTGTTCGCGCTCGGAGACGGCGTCCCCCGGCTTGGGGGCGCCGATCCGGGCGTGGCCGGCCATCGCGTCGCGCAGGTCGGCCGCGGAGAGCCCCGCCGTCGCCTTCGCGTTGGCGGCCCGCAGGTCCTCGCGGTCGTGCCAGGGGCGGGACGCCGCGACGGCGGCGGCCCAGGCGGGGCTGGAGCAGACCTCCAGCAGGATCTCCCTCAGCTCGGACGCGCCGGTGGCGGCCAGGGCCGAGAGGGCAGGGGGTGGCTGGGTCACGGGTGGACCTCCTGAGGGTTGGTGCCACCCGCACAAGCTAGATCGGCCGCAACAGGCCGTCAACACTTTGTTGAACTGTTTGTGGTGACGGCGCGCGGCGCCGGGTCCGCGGCCCGGCGCCGTGTGCGATCCGCCAAGGGCGGGGCCGGCCGGTCAGGCCTTCTCCTGCCGGTTCAGGTAGTTGTACACGGTGAACCGGCTGACCCCGAGCGCCGACGCGACGGTCTCCACCCCGTGGCGGACGGTGAACGCGCCGCGCTCCTCCAGCAGGGCGACCACCCGCTGCTTCTCCGCGCGGTCCAGCTCGGCCAGCGGCCGGCCGTCGAACTGCCGGGCCATCTCGGCCAGCAGCCGGTCCAGCGCGCTGCTCAGGTGTGGCAGCCGCACCGCGACGGCGGGCGTGCCGTCCCACTCCAGCACGACGTCCTCCGCGCGGGCCTCGGACGGTGCGACCGCGGTCGCGCCGACGGCGGCCAGCAGCGGCTCCAGGGCGGCGGCGAGCGGGTGGTCCAGGGCGTCGCTCACGGCTTATCCCCTCCTTCCGGTCCGGTCGGCGCGGCTCCTTCGGGCCCGCGGCCCCCCGGGGCGCCGGGCTCCTCGTCCAGCACGCTGACCTGGACCGAGATCCGGCTCGCCCCCGCCGCCAGGGTCTCCCGCAGCAGGCGGGTGACGGCGGCCAGGGCCTGCTCGGCGTCGCCCTCGGCGCTGGTGCCGAACGGCCCCACCGAGACGGCGAGCCCCGCCTCGTCCACCGCGCGGCGCGCGGCCTTGGCGTGCTCGGGGAACCCGTCCAGTTCGAACGGCTCTGTCGTGAACTCCACCATCAATCGCACCCGCTCAGCTTATCGACCCGGCCGCACTGGGGGATCGGACAGGACCGCCGGGCCGGACGGCCGGGCGTTCGGCTGCTTCAACAAATTGTTGCGGCGTTCTTGACAGCCTGAGCGGCGGCAGAGAAGCTTCCATCAAGCAGAATTCGACTTCCGGATCGTGGAAGTTGCCCGGTGAGAGAGCGATTGAGGTGAACGACGTGACCGCTGCCGCCCAGCACCGCTTCACGGTCAACCTGTCCATCCTGTTCGGCGAACTGCCCCTGCTGGAGCGGCCCGCCGCGGCCGCCGCGGCCGGCTTCACCGCCGCCGAACTCTGGTGGCCCTTCGGCGAGGAGCACACCCCCGGCCCGGACGAGACCGACGCCCTGGTGCGCGCCTTCGAGGCCGCCGGCGTCCGGCTCACCGGCCTCAACCTCCTCGACGACCTGACCCGCGGCGCCCGCGGCACGCTCTCCGTCCCCGCCGAGAGCGAGCGCTTCCGGGAGAACCTCCCGGTCGCCACCGCCCTCGCCGAACGCCTCGGCACCGGCGCGCTCAACGCCCTCTACGGCAACCGCGTCCCCGGCGCCGACCCGGCCGAACAGGACGCCCTCGCGCTGGAGAACCTCACCCTGGCCGCCCGCGCCGCGCACTCGATCGGCGCCGTCCTGCTGGTGGAGACCCTCAACCGGGCCGAGTCCCCCGACTACCCGCTGGTCACCGCCGCCGCCGCGGTCGACGTCGTCGACAAGGTCAACGCCGCCACCGGCCTCGGCAACGCCAAGTTCCTCTGCGACCTCTACCACCTGGCCCGCAACGGCGAGGACCCGGCCGCCGTCATCGACGCGCACGCCGACCGGATCGGCCACGTGCAGATCGCCGACACCCCCGGGCGCAACGAACCCGGCACCGGCGACCTCGACTTCGAGGCCCTGTTCGCCCGCCTCACCGCCGTCGGTTACCAGGGGCTCGTCGGCCTCGAGTACCGCCCGGCCGGCGGCGTCAGCGCCGAGAGCTTCGGCTGGCTGCCGCGCGAGCTGCGCGCCGCGCGCTGAGCGCCGAAGCCCTTCCCCCCGCACCGCACCCTCACAGCTAAGGACCCGCACGCGATGAGCCGCAAGATCGCCTTCATCGGCCTCGGCATCATGGGCAAGCCCATGGCCGTCAACCTGGTCAAGGCCGGCCACCACGTCACCGGCTACAACCTCACCCAGGAGCCCATCGACGCCCTGGTCGCCGCGGGCGGCCACGGCGCCGCCTCGATCGCCGAGGCCGTCGCCGACGCCGAGGTCGTCATCACCATGGTCCCCGCCGACCCGCAGGTCGAGCAGGCGGTCCTCGGCGAGGACGGCGTCCTGGCGCACGCCAGGCCCGGCGCCCTGGTCATCGACATGTCCAGCATCACCCCGCAGACCTCGATCAAGGTGGACGCCGCCGCGCGGGCCGCCGGCCTGCGCAGCCTGGACGCCCCCGTCTCCGGCGGCGAGGCCGGTGCGGTCGAGGCCGTGCTCTCCATCATGGTCGGCGGCGAGGCGGCCGACTTCGCCGAGGCAAAGCCGCTGTTCGACGCGCTCGGCACCACCGTCGTGCACGTCGGCCCGGCCGGTGCGGGCCAGACCGTCAAGGCCGCCAACCAGCTGATCGTCGCCGTCAACATCCAGGTGCTGGCCGAGGCCGTGGTCTTCCTGGAGAACGCGGGCGTCGACCTCGCCGCCGCGCTCGACGTGCTCGGCGGCGGGCTGGCCGGCTCCACCGTGCTGAACCGCAAGAAGGGCAACATGCTGGCCCGCGAGTTCGCCCCCGGCTTCCGGATCGACCTCCACCACAAGGACATGGGCATCGTCACCGACGCCGCCCGCGCCGTCGGCGCCGCGCTCCCGCTCGGCGCGGTCGCCGCCCAACTGGTCGCCTCCGCCCGCGCCAACGGCGACGGCTCCCTCGACCACTCGGCCCTGCTGCGCGGCGTCGAACGGCTCTCCGGCCGCGAGGTCAAGCAGTAACCACCAGGGGCTCGGGGAACGGCGAGCCCCGGTCTGCGGGCGGTTCACTGCCGTTGCGCGCATCTGCTTCTGGTTCTCTTGAAGACACGCAGCAGCATCGACCCGCCGTTCCCCGAGCCCCCGGCGGCGCTCACCCGAGCTGCCCGACAGTTCCTCCGCTCCCTCCCCCCGTGAAAGGCCCGGTCCCGTGCGAGGTCATGTGGTTGTCGCCCCCGACAAGTTCAAGGGGTCGCTGGAGGGCGCCGAGGTCGCCGCGCGGATCGCCGCCGGGATCCGGCGGACGGCGCCCGGGGTGGAGGTGCGCGAGCTGCCGGTGGCCGACGGCGGGGAGGGGACGCTGGCGGCGGCGCTCGCGGCGGGCTTCTCCCGGGTGGAGGTGAAGGTCGCCGGGCCGACCGGGCTGCCGGTGGTCGCGGGGCTGGCGGTGAAGGGGGAGACCGCCGTGGTGGAGCTGGCGCAGGCGTCCGGGCTGGCCCGGCTGCCGGGGGGCCGGACCGCGCCGCTCGCGGCGGGCTCGTACGGGGTCGGCCAGCTGGTCGCGAAGGCGCTCTCGCTGGGGGTGTCCCGGGTGGTGCTGGGCCTGGGGGGCAGTGCCTGCACCGACGGCGGCGCGGGCATGGTGCAGGCGCTGGGCGTCGAGCTGTACGACGCGGACGGCGCGCCGCTGCCGCCCGGCGGGCCGCGCTGCGCCGACTGGCCCGGGTCGACCCGGGCCCGCTCGCGGAGCGGCTGCGCGGGGTGGAGGTGGTCGTCGCCTGCGACGTGGACAACCCGCTGCTCGGCCCGCGCGGCGCGGCCGCCGTGTACGGCCCGCAGAAGGGCGCGGACGCCGCGGACCTGCTGGTGCTGGAGCAGGGGCTGACCCGCTGGGCGGACGCGGTGGCCGGGCTGACGGGCCGTGAGGTCCGGGACGCGGCGGGCGCGGGTGCGGCCGGCGGGGTCGGCTTCGCCGCGCTGGCACTGCTGGGCGCGCGGATGCGTCCGGGCATCGACCTGCTGCTGGAGCTGCTGGGCTTCGAGCGGGCGGTGCGCGGCGCCCGCCTGGTGGTGACCGGCGAGGGCTGCCTGGACGCGCAGACCCTGCACGGCAAGGCCCCGGCGGGGTGGCCGCGGCGGCGGCCCGGGCCGGGTGCCGGTGGCGGCGGTCGCCGGGCGGCTGGAGCTGGCCGAGCGGGAGTGGCGGGCGGCGGGCTTCGTCGAGGCGCTGGCGCTGGCCGACCTGGCGGGCGATCCGGCGGAGTCGATGGCCCGGGCGGGCGAGCTGGCCGAGCTGGCGGGGGAGCGGCTGGCGGCCCGGCTGCTGCGCTGACGGGCCGTCGCACTCTCGTACGTTCACACATTGACGTTTTGTTGAAGGCGAGCCTAGGCTCCCAGCACTCCTTCGACCCACCCTCGCCCACACGACGCTCGGAGGTTCCCCCATGCCCATCGACGCCGAGGTGATCCGCTCCCGGCGGGTGGTCCTGCCGGACGGCGAACGCCCCGCCGACGTGCTGGTCCGGGCCGGAAGGATCGAGCGGGTCGCCCCGCACGGCACCCTGTCCGCCGACGGCCACCGGCTCACCGACCTCGGCGAGGCCGCGCTGCTGCCCGGCCTGGTCGACACCCACGTGCACGTCAACGAGCCCGGCCGCACCGACTGGGAGGGCTTCGCCTCCGCGACGAAGGCCGCCGCGGCCGGCGGCGTCACCACCCTCGTGGACATGCCGCTCAACTCGGTCCCGCCGACCACCACGGTCGAGGGGCTCGACGCCAAGCGGAGGACCGCCGAGGGCCAGACCTGGGTCGATCTGGGCTTCTGGGGCGGCGCCGTCCCCGGCAACACCGACCAGCTCGAACCCCTGCACCGGGAGGGCGTGTTCGGCTTCAAGTCGTTCCTCGCCCCGTCCGGGGTGGACGAGTTCCCGCACCTGGCCACCCCCGCCGACCTGGAGGCCGCGCTCGCCGAGCAGGCCCGGATCGGCGCCCTGGCGATCATCCACGCCGAGGACCCGGCCGTGCTGGACGCCGCCCCGCACGTCCCCGGCGCCCACTACCGCGACTTCCTGGCCTCCCGCCCGGACGACGCCGAGGCCGCCGCGGTCGCCGCCCTGCTGGCCGCCGCCCGCCGCACCGGCGCCCGGGTGCACGTCCTGCACGTCTCCTCCGCCGCCGTGCTGCCGCTGCTGCGCCGCGCCCGGGCGGACGGCGTCGAGGTCACCGCCGAGACCTGCCCGCACTACCTGACCCTGGCCGCCGAGGAGGTCCCCGACGGGGACACCGCCTTCAAGTGCTGCCCGCCGATCCGCGACGAGTCCAACCGCGACCTGCTCTGGCAGGCCCTCGCGGACGGCGAGTTCGCCGCCGTGGTCTCCGACCACTCGCCCTCCACCCCCGACCTCAAACTCCTGCGCCGGCACGGCGGCAGCGGCGACTTCGCCGCCGCCTGGGGCGGCATCGCCTCCCTCCAGCTGGGCCTGCCCGCCGTCTGGACCGAGGCCCGCCGGCGCGGCCACACCCTGGCCGACGTGGTCCGCTGGATGTCCGCCGGACCGGCCGCCCTGGTCGGCCTGACCGGCACCAAGGGCGCCATCGCGCCCGGGTGCGACGCCGACCTGGTGGCCTTCGACCCGGACGGCGAGCTGACCGTCCGCGCCGAACGCCTCCACCACAAGAACCCGGTCACCCCGTACGCGGGCCGCACCCTCACCGGGCTGGTCCGGCGCACCTGGCTGCGCGGGCGGCCCGTCGACCCCGACGGCGCCCCGCACGGCCGGCAGATCGTCCGACCCTGACACCGTAGACACCGCAACGCTCAAAGAAGGAGCACCAGTTGAGTACTGACCTGACCGCGGGCGCGCCGTTCACCGAACTGGTCGACCTGGCCTCCCGGCTGCTGGGCGCGGGCGTGGTCGCCACCAACGAGGACACCTTCGCCGACGCCGAGAACCTGCTGGTCGCCGCACCCGCCGAGTTCCGCCCGCACACCTTCGGCCACAAGGGCCAGATCATGGACGGCTGGGAGTCCCGCCGCCGCCGCGGCGCCAGCGCCGAACAGCCGCACCCCACCGAGGACGACCACGACTGGGCGGTGGTCCGGCTCGGCGCCGCGGGCCGGATCCGCGGCGTGGTCGTCGACACCGCGCACTTCACCGGCAACTACCCGGAGACCGCGTCCGTCCAGGCCGCGTCCGTCCCCGGCCACCCCTCGCCGGAGGAGCTCGCCGCCGCCGAGTGGACCGACCTCGTCCCGCGCACCGCCCTCAAGGGCGACACCGCGCACGCCTTCCCGGTCGACGACCCCACCCGCTGGACCCACGTCCGCCTCAACATCTGGCCGGACGGCGGCGTCGCCCGGCTGCGGGTGCACGGCGAGGTGCTGCCCGACCCGCGCGACCTGGCCGGCCTCACCTTCGACCTGGCCGCCCAGGAGCACGGCGGCGTCGCCGAGGCCGCCTCGGACCGCTACTTCTCCTCCCCGCACAACCTGAACGCTCCCGGCCGCGCCACCGTCATGGGCGACGGCTGGGAGACCCGGCGTCGGCGCGACAAGGCCAACGACTGGGTGCGAGTGGCCCTGGCCGGGGGCGGCGAGGTGCTGGCGGCGGAGGTGGACACCTCCTGCTTCGTCGCCAACGCCCCCGGCTGGGCCGAACTCGTCGGCACCGACGGCGAGACGGAGACCGTCCTGCTGCCGCGCACCCGCCTGCAGCCCGACACCCGCCACCGCTACCGCCTCCCCGCGGGCACCCCCGTCACCCACGTCCGGATCAACGTCTACCCGGACGGCGGCCTCGCCCGCCTGCGCCTCACCGGCCGCCTCACCCCCGCCGGCCAGGACGCCCTCGCGCTGCGCTGGTTCAACGCGCTCCCGCTGCCGGAGGCCCGCGAGGCGCTCGCCGCCGCCGGCCTGCCGACCGGCCTCGCCGAGGCCCGCCCGCTCACCGACGCGACGGCCGTCCGGCCGCTCTACGAGAGCTGAGCCGCGCGGCCCCGACCGAACCGGAAGCCGAGGCGCGCCACGGCAGTGCACCGCCAGCAGACCCGGGCTCGCCGTTGCCCGAGCCCCCGGTCCGTCCCCCCGATCGCCGAACACAAGGACCACCTGTGCCCAGAACCCTCACCACCGAGTCCGGCGCGCCCGTCGCCGACAACCAGAACAGCGCCTCGGCCGGCGAGTACGGCCCGCTGCTGCTACAGGACCAGCACCTGCTGGAGAAGCTGGCCCGGTTCAACCGGGAGCGCATCCCGGAGCGGGTGGTGCACGCCCGCGGGTCGGGTGCGTACGGGTACTTCGAGGTGACCGACGAGGTCTCGCAGTACACCCGGGCCGCGTTCCTCTCGCGGGTCGGCAAGCGCACCGAGCTGTTCCTGCGCTTCTCCACCGTCGCGGGCGCGCTGGGCTCGACCGACGCGGTGCGCGACCCGCGCGGCTTCGCCGTCAAGTTCTACACCGAGCAGGGCAACTACGACCTGGTCGGCAACAACACCCCGGTGTTCTTCATCAAGGACCCGCTGAAGTTCCCGGACTTCATCCACTCGCAGAAGCGCGACCCGTACACCGGCGTCCAGGAGGCCGACAACGTCTGGGACTTCTGGGCGCACTCGCCGGCCTCCACGCACCAGATCACCTGGCTGTTCGGCGACCGCGGCATCCCGGCCTCGTACCGGCACATGAACGGCTACGGCTCGCACACCTACCAGTGGGTCAACGCCGAGGGCCGGGCGCACTGGGTGAAGTACCACTTCAAGACCAACCAGGGCGTCCGCTCGCTGGACGCCGCCCAGGCCGCCGGGACCGCGGGCGGGGACGCCGACAGCCACCAGCGGGACCTGCACCAGGCGATCGAGCGCGGGGTGTTCCCGTCCTGGACGCTGTACGTGCAGCTGATGCCGGTGGAGGACGCCGCGGACTACCGGTTCAACCCGTTCGACCTGACCAAGGTGTGGCCGCACGCCGACCACCCGCTGGTCAAGGTCGGCCGGCTGGTGCTCAACCGCAACCCGGAGAACGTGTTCGCCGAGGTCGAGCAGGCCGCGTTCTCGCCGAACAACTTCGTGCCCGGCATCGGCCCCTCGCCCGACCGGATGCTCCAGGGCCGCCTGTTCGCGTACGCCGACGCTCAGCGCTACCGGCTCGGCGTCAACCACACCCAGCTGCCGGTGAACGCCCCCCGGGCGACCGCGGCCGCCAACCACGGGCAGGACGGCCTCGGCGCGCTGAACCCCAACGGCCGGAACAAGAACTACGAGCCCAACTCGTACGGCGGCCCGGTGCAGAGCGACGAGCCGCTGCACGCCCCGCTGCCGGTCTCCGGCCACACCGGCACGTACGCCGCGCCGGCGCACGGCAAGGACGACGACTTCTTCCAGGCCGGCGAGCTGTACCGGCTGATGACGGACGCCGAGAAGTCCCGCCTGATCGCCAACCTGGCCGGCGCGCTGGCCCAGGTCGGCCGGGACGACGTGGTGGAGCGCAACCTCGCGCACTTCCACGCCGCCGACCCGGAGTACGGCGCCCGCCTGGCCGCCGCGGTCACCCGCCTCCGCGAGGCGGACGAGCACTGACGGCCGCCCGGCGCCGGGTGGAGGGCGCCCGCGCCCGCCCGGCGCCGCGCCCCGCCCCTCGGCGGCATATGCCTGTCAAGGGGACCGTGGTCCGCGGGGGCGAATATCCGGCCGGGGGCGGTGCGGAGCCGGTGGCCCGTCTACGCTGGACCGAAGCGGGACCGGCGGGAGCGGGGGGCTGGGTCATGTCCACGGTGCGCAGGGGACGGTGGGACGGTCTGCCCGGGGCGGGCGCGGGCGGCCCGTTCGGGGTGCTGCGGCGGGCGCTGCGGCTGCTGGAGGCGGTGGACCGCAGGCCGCAGGGGGCGACGGAGGCCGAGCTGGCCCGCGAGCTGACCCTGCCGGAGACCCAGGTCCGGCTGCTGGCCGAGGAGTTGGAGACCGAGGGCTACCTGGTCCGGCTGGAGGGCGGCTGGGCCCTCGGCGGCGCCTTCACCCTGCTGGGGACGCAGCAGCGGGAGCCGGTGGTGCGGGCCCGGCTGCACCACCGGCTGGAGGAGCTGCGCGACGAGCTGGGCGCGGCCGTGTACTTCAGCCGCTACCACGACGGCGAGCTCTCGGTGGAGGCGGTCTGCGCGGGCGAGGACGCCCCGGCCGTGCACGAGTGGGCGGACTTCCGGGCCACCGCGCACGCCTCCGCGATCGGCAAGTGCCTGCTCGCGCAACTCGACCACGACGCCCGGCTCGACCACCTCTCCCGGCACCCGGCCGCCCGGCTGACCGCCCGCACCATCACCGGGACCGACCGCCTGCTGCACCGGCTCGACCGGCAGCCCGCCACCGTCCCCGTGCTGGACCTGCAGGAGTACTCGATGGACACGGTGTGCGCGGCCGTCCCGGTCGTCGCCGGGAGCACCGTCGGCTGCCTGGCCACCTCACTGCCCGTCGCCCAGGCCCACCGGCTGCGCGAGGCCGCCGAGCTGCTGGCCGTCCGGGCGGCGCCGCTGATGCTGGCGATGGCGGTCTGACCCCGGATCAATCCACTTGTCGAACGGGCGTTCCGGCAGCAGGA
The DNA here is from genome assembly GCF_013364235.1 of Kitasatospora sp. NA04385. NCBI lineage: Bacteria > Bacillati > Actinomycetota > Actinomycetes > Kitasatosporales > Streptomycetaceae > Kitasatospora > Kitasatospora sp. NA04385. The sequence goes on from NZ_CP054919.1 coordinate 6,795,544, forward strand.
TGCGCGGAATGAGCCAGCTCCCGCACCGCCCCGCCGTCCGGCCCTACCGCCCCGCCGACCGGGCCGCCCTGTTCGACATCTGCGTGCGCACCGCCGAGAACGGCGGCGACTCCCGGCAGACCTACCCGGACCACGAACTGCTGCCCAACATCTTCGCCGCCCCGTACGCCGAGCTGGAACCCGACCTGGCGTTCGTGCTGGACGACGGCGGGCAGGCGGTCGGCTACGTGCTGGCGACCGCGGACACCCCGGCGTTCGTGCGCCGCTTCCGGGACGAGTGGCTGCCGACCCTCACCGACCGCTACCCGCCGCCGACCGGCGAACCGACCACCCCCGGCGAGGTGATGGTCCACCTGATGCACACCCCCGAGCGGATGGTGCTGCCGGAACTCGCCGACTACCCCGCCCACCTGCACATCGACCTGCTGCCCAGCCACCAGCGGGCCGGGCACGGACGGGAGTTGATGACCACGCTGCTGGCCGCGCTGGCCGCCAAGGGCGTCCCGCGGGTGCACCTGGGCATGGTCACCGCCAACACCGCCGCCCGCGCCTTCTACGACCGGCTCGGCTTCCACGTCATCCCCGTCCCCGACCCCGGCCCGCTCACCTACCTGGGCCGCCGCACCACCGGCTGAACACCCCCGCTGCGATCACGGCCCGCCGAGGCGGACCGAAGAGGCCCGGCGGCCGGATCGGGGGCGATCCGGCCGACGGGCCCGTTCCGTTCGACGTGTCCCCTCGGCCACCGGCGGGTCCCCCCGGGCGGCTTCGCACGTCGACCGCGAGGAGCCCCGAGCGGCCAGGGCCTCCGTCGCGGTGATCACGTTAGCGAGCCGCCGCCCCCCGGAGTTGGCGGTGCGTCCACACCGGGTTGGCGCTGCGTCCGCCCGGCCCCGGTCCGCGCCTGGTGGCGGTGCTCGCGCGGGGACATCCCGTAGGCGGCGCGGAAGGCCCGGCTGAAGTCGTCCGGGCGCGGGATGCCGCAGCGGACGGCCAGCACGTGGATGGGGGTGCCGTGCAGCGCGGGATCGGCGAGGTCGCGGTGGGCCCGCTCCAGGCGCCGGCGGCGGATCCAGGCGGCGAGCGGCTCCCCGTCGTTCCCCTCGGTGAACACCCGGTGCAGGTGGCTGAGCGAGACGTGGTGCGCCTCGGCGATCACCGCGGGCGTCAGCTCGGGGTCGTGCAGGTTGCGCTGGACGAAGGCCCGGACGTTCTGGACCAGGGCGCGCCCCCGGGTCTCCGGCGACAGGTGGTCCGAGGCCTCCAGCTCCTCGGCCAGCCAGGCCGACACCAGGTCGACCAGGATCGGCCCGAGCCGGTCCGCGCTGGCCGGGCCGAGCGTGTCGGCCTGCCGGTCCAGGTGGTGCAGGAAGTCCGCCACCAGCCGGGAGGTGCCCGAGCCGCCCGGGCGGCGGCCGAGCAGCCCGCGCAGCCGGTCCGGCGGCACCGGCAGCAGCGCGGACGGGAAGTCCAGGCCGAGCGCCCTGACCCGCGGCCGGCCCGGCCCGGCGGACCCGAAGGCCCGCAGGTCGTAGGGGCGGGAGCTGTCGAGCAGGCTGAACTCCCCGGGCCCGGAGGTGAAGCCGCTCCCGTCCGGCAGGGTCACGCCGAGCCCGCCGTCGAGCAGCAGGGTGATGTGGAAGACGGAGAGGTCGGATCCCCGCACCTGGGCGGCGCTGCGCCGGAAGCGGGTGGACGGGAAGGAGGTGCCGAGGAAGGTCACCGGTCCGAGCTCCAGCCGGCGCAGGTCGGCCGTGAAGTCGTCGACGTGCGGGGTGCTGGCCCGGCACTCCCTGGTCAGCGATATGAGCTCCCGCCAGCTCTCGAAACGCTCCTCCGAGTCGTTCTTCCCGCTCCGGTCCCCGTGCTCCGTCGTCGTGGTCATGCTCCGTCCACCTTCTCCTTCGTGCCGTACGGCCCCCCGACGGCGCGTCCAGCATTTCAGGCGGTCAGAGCGGGTGGACACCGGCCGTCCTGACGGGGCGTGGCACTCGGTCGCCGGGTTTCCGTTTTGCGCATATCGTCGCTTTCGTACCCCGGCCGGGGTGCGCGGACCGGCCCCCCGGGCGGGGGCGGCGGGCCGCGGAGCACGAGTGCGTGGAGCGGCATGGCGAGCACCGGGAGCCCCCCTGACCATCCGGACCGGCCGGGTGGCCCCGGCCGCTCCGACACCCCCGACCGGTCGGCCGACGCGGGCCGGGTGCTGGGCGTCTGGAAGAACTGGCTCACCCCGGTGGTGCTCAGCGCCCTGGTCGCCCTGGGCCTGTCCCTGCTCTACATGGGCAACATCCTGACCCCGCAGAAGCACCTCCACCACATGCCGATCGCCCTGGTCGACTCCGACACCGGCCCGGCGCTGCCCGGCCAGTCCCGCCCGCTCGGCGCGGAGATCACCGACCGGGTGGTGGCCGACAGCCCGCCCGGGGAGATCGACTGGCGGCGGGTCAGCCGGGAGGAGGCCCAGCGCCAGCTGTCCTCCGGCAAGGTCTACGGGGCCCTGGTGGTGCCGGAGGACTTCTCCCGCGCGGTGGCCGCGCTGACCACCGCCGACGCGCCCGCCCGGCCGAAGATCCAGGTGCTCACCAACCCCGGCATGGGCGGCCTCGGCTCCGGCATCGCAAGCCAGATCAACCAGAGCGCCGCGCAGAAGGCCTCGCAGGCGATCGGCGGGCAGCTGTCGGCCGCCGCCACCACGGAGACCGCCAAGGTGTTCCTCGCCGACCCGGTCGAGGTGTCCGTCGAGGTGGGCCACCCGATCGGCGAGCGCACCGGCGCCGGCCTCGGCGCGTTCTACTTCACCCTGCTGCTGCTCCTGGCCGGCTTCATGACCGCCAACATCGTGCACGCCGGACTCGACGTCTCGATGGGCTTCGCGGACGCCGAGATCGGCCCGTTCCACCTGCGCGAACCCACCCTGCGGATCAGCCGCACCCAGGTCCTGCTGGCCAAGATGGGCATGACCGCGGGCGTCTCGGTGGTCTCCGCCAGCCTGGTGATGCTCGCCTCGATCACCATCCTCGGCATGGAGGCCCCGCACGCCTGGCAGCTGTGGCTGTACGCCTACTGCGCCGTCACCACGGTCGGCCTCGGCGTGCTGGCGATCATCGCCGCGTTCGGCAACGTCGGACAGCTGATCGCGATGTTCGTGTTCATCGCCTTCGACCTGCCCGCCTCCGGCGCCACCGTGCCGCTGAGCGCCTCGCCCGGCTTCTACCGCTTCCTCGGCGTGTTCGAGCCGATGCGGCAGATGGTCGAAGCCGTCCGCTCGATCCTCTACTTCGACGCCCAGGCCGGCGCCGGACTCGTCCGCGGCTGGCTGATGCTCCCGCTGGGCGTCGTGGTCGCCCTGCTCTTCGGTTTCGGCATGACCCGCTACTACGACCGCCGGGGCCTGCGCTTCGAACCCGGCCACCGCTCCTGACCCACCCCGGGGCGCACGGACGGCCGGCCCGAACAGCGCGGCGCAGCGGGTCGGCAGGGCGGCAGGACAGCGCGAGGAGGGAACGGGAAGGCGGTACGGCCGGGTCGTCACCGGGGATCGTCGCGGGGAAGGGGCGCCTGCGGTGCGCGGCCCGGAGAACACGAACGGCAGGGAGCGCGCGCTCTCCTGCCGTTATCAAACTTATACCGCAAGGGGGGCCTTGCCGCAAGGGCCCCCCGATGCCGCACAATCGCTGATCTGAACCGGGGAACCCGCGCGAACAGCACAGACGGGGCAGACCGCGAGCAGCACGCGGACGGAGCGCGGCCCACCCGGCAGCGGATCGGAGCCACCACCCATGAACCAGCCGACGACCAGCGCCTTCGACCTGCCCGAGCGGCTCGCCGCCAAGGCGGACCCGGCCCTGATCGCCGCCGACGACCGGCACTTCGCCGAGGTCGCCGAGACCCTGCGGCGGGACACCGCGGAGCTGACCGCGCGCCTGGAGCAGGTGCGCCGCAGCCCCGGCGGGGCCGGACAGGCCGCGATGGACCGCGACAACGAGGTGCACCGGCTCTCCGCCCGGCTGCGCACCCTGAACCGCTTCGGCCACGACCTGTGCCTGGGCCGGATCGTCCACGCCGACGACCCCGAGCCGATCTACGTCGGCCGCCTCGGCCTGGCCGACGCCGACGGCCGCCGCCTGCTGGTCGACTGGCGCTCGCCCGCCGCCGAGCCGTTCTTCGCCGCCACCCACGCCAACCCGATGGGCCTGGCCAGCCGCCGCCGCTACCGCTGGCAGCGCGGCCGGGTCGGCGACTACTGGGACGAGGTGTTCACCGCCGACGGCCTGGAGGGCCACGCCGCGCTGGACGACCAGTCCGCGTTCATCGCCAGCCTGGGCAGCTCCCGCTCCGCGCGGATGCGCGACGTGCTGGCCACCATCCAGGCCGACCAGGACGCCATCATCCGGGCCGGCTCGCGCGGCGCCCTGGTCGTCGACGGCGGCCCCGGCACCGGCAAGACCGTCGTCGCCCTGCACCGCACCGCCCACCTGCTGTACTCCGACCCGCGCCTGGGCCACCGCAAGGGCCGCGTCCTGTTCGTCGGCCCGCACCAGCCCTACCTGGCGTACGTCTCCGACGTGCTGCCCAGCCTCGGTGAGGAGGGCGTGCAGACCTGCACCCTGCGCGACCTGCTGCCCGAGGGCGCCGCCGTCGCCCCCGAGCCCGACCCCGAGGTCGCCCGGCTCAAGGCCGCCGCCGGGATGGTGCACGCGATCGAGAAGGCCGTCGCCGTCTACGAGGAACCGCCCGCCGAGGGCCGCAAGCTCTCCACCGAGTGGTACGAGCTGTGGATCGACCCCCAGGACTGGGTCGAGGCCTTCGCCGCCCCCGGCCCCGGCGTCCCGCACAACGAGGCCCGGCAGCAGATCCTCGACGAGCTGATCACCATCCTGCTCGACAAGAACGCCGACTCCTTCGACGACGAGGACGGCATCTCGCCCGAGGTGCTGCGCCGCGAACTGCGCCGCGACCCCGAACTGCTCGGCGCGCTGCGCCGGGCCTGGCCGATCCTGGAACCCACCGACCTGGTCGGCGACCTGTGGACCGTCCCCGCCTACCTGCGGCTGTGCGCGCCCTGGCTCGACCGCGAGGAGGTCCGCGCCCTCCAGCGCACCGACCCGGCCGCCTGGACGCTCGCCGACCTGCCGCTGCTGGACGCCGCCCGCCGCCGCCTCGGCGACACCGACGCCGACCGCCGCCAGCGCGCCCACCGGGCCCGGCTGGCCACCGAGCGCGAGCTGATGGACGGCGTCGTCGACCACCTGCTGAACTCCGACGACGACGGTGAGGGCGCGGTCGCCATGCTGCGCGGCGCCGACCTGCGCGACGCGCTGATCGACCACACCGAGGCCGAGCCCGTCGACCCCGACCTGCTGGCCGGGCCGTTCGCCCACATCGTGGTCGACGAGGCGCAGGAACTCACCGACGCCGAGTGGCAGATGCTGATCGCCCGCTGCCCGTCCCGCTCCTTCACCATCGTCGGCGACCGCGCCCAGGCCCGGCACGGCTTCACCGAGTCGTGGACCGAACGCCTGGAGCGGGCCGGCCTGGACCGGGTCACCCTCACCTCGCTGACCGTCAACTACCGCACGCCGGAAGAGGTGATGGCCGAGGCCGAGCCGGTGATCCGGGCCGCGCTGCCCGACGCCAACGTCCCCACCTCGATCCGGCGCAGCGGCCTGCCCGTGCACCACGGCGTCCGCGCCGAACGCGACGCGCTGCTGGACGCCTGGCTGGCCGAGCACCCCGAGGGCACCGCCTGCGTGATCGGCGACCCGTCCCACCTCGGCCGGGGCCGGGTCCGCTCGCTCAGCCCCGAACTGGTCAAGGGCCTGGAGTTCGACCTGGTGGTGATCGTCGACCCGGACTCCTTCGGCGAGGGCATCGAGGGCGCCGTCGACCGGTACGTGGCGATGACCCGGGCCACCGGACAGCTGGCGGTCCTGCGGTAGCCCTCCGCGCGGGGGTGCGGCTCAGTCCACCGCCTCGGGGTGGGTGAGCCGCAGCTCCTCGATGTCCAGCCGGGTCTCCAGCGCGACCTGCACGGTGTCGTCGATCCGGTGCTCGGCCCGCAGCCGGACCAGCGCGGCCCGCTTGCGGGCGATCAGCGCCAGGTGCAGCGCGGTGTCCCGGGGGTCGCGCCCGAAGGCGTCCGGGGCGTCGGAGGCGGTCAGGTCGGCCAGCGCGCCCTCCAGTTCCCGCCGGTAGCGGTCGACCAGCTCCCCGTCCGCGCCGGCCTCGGCCGCCGCCTCCGGCAGCGCCGCCAGCGCGGTGCGCAGCAGCGTCTCGTGCGCGAGCCGCTCCTCCGCGCCGTCCGCCGAGGGGTCCGGCAGCCGGGCCCAGCGGACCACGCCCGGCAGCACCAGGCCGTGCAGCAGCGTCACCACGATCACGCCGAAGGTGACGAAGACGATCAGGTCCCGGTCCGGGAACGGCGCGCCGGAGTCCAGCACGGCCGGGACGGCCAGCGCCGCCGCCAGCGACACCGCGCCGCGGAACCCGGCCAGCCCGCTGACGATCCGGGCCCGCCCGCTGACCCGCCGCGCGCGCTGCTGCGGGCGCCGGTCCACCGCCCGGATCAGGTACGCGGAGGCGAACAGGAAGACGATCCGGGTGCCGCTCAGCACCACCGCCACCACGACCACCATGGCCAGCCCGCGCGCCAGCGTGGTGCCGGTCAGCCCGCGCACCGCGCGCTGCGCCTCGATGCCGACCAGCACGAACAGCGCGCCGTTGAGCAGGAACGTCCCCAGCGACCAGGAGGCGACGATCTGCCGCCGGGCCTCCGCGCTGCCGGTGGTCGGCGAGGTCTGACTGATGATCAGCCCGGCGGCGACCGCGGCCAGCACCCCCGAGGACCCGATCGACTCCGCCAGCAGGTAGCTCCCGAACGGGATCAGCAGGAAGACCAGGTTCGCGCTCAGCGGGTCCGCGACCCGGCGCCGCACCAGCACCCCCAGCCAGGCCACCAGCGCGCCCGCCGCCACCCCGCCCACGTACGAGAGCGCGAACAGCCAGGAGACGTGCAGCACCCCGAGGTGCTCCTCGCCGACCGTGACGCCCACCGCCAGGCCGTAGACCACCAGCGCCGTGCCGTCGTTCACCAGGCTCTCGGCCTTCAGCACCATCAGGTTCCGGCGCGGCAGCAGCCGCGCCACCACCCCCACCGCCGTCGCGTCGGTCGGCGCCACCGCTCCGCCCAGCACCCACGCCGGACCCCACGGCACCCCCGTCGCGTGCACCGCCGCCGCCACCGCGCCCGCCGTCAGCACCACCAGCGCGGTGCTCGCCAGCACGATGCCGCGCAGGTTGCGCCGGATCTCCTGCAACGAGGAGGTCATCGCCTCCCAGTACAGCAGCGCGGGCAGGAACAGCAGCAGCACCGCCTCCGGCGGCAGCTCCACCTCCCGCAGCGCGGGCAGGAACCCCAGCAGCACGCCCGCGCCCAGTTGCAGCACCGGCGCGGCGACCTCGAACCGCAGCGCCGCCGCCCGGCAGGCCAGCAGGGCGACCCCCAGCAGCACGACCAGTTCCAGCCCGACCACGCGCGCCCGCCACCTCCGGTACCGCCCGCCGCGGCCCTCCCGGACGGTCCTCGCCCTCGGACGGTACTGCGGCCCGGCCACGGGCCCCCGCATTGACCGAACCGCCGACCGGGTGTTCTCCGGGCCCGGCGCCGCTCTCCGTGCCGGCCTACTCGCGGGCCGGTTCCCCGGTCAGCAGGCGCCGCTTGGCGAGGGCGAACTCCTCGGCGGTGAGCGCACCGTCCAGGTGCAGCCGGTGCAGGCGCCCGATCCGGTCGGGCAGGTCGGCGTCCTCCCGCGGGGCGTCCGGGTCGTCGAGCTCCAGGCGGACGTCGGTCGGGGCCCCGGGCAGGAACCGGACGGTGCCCGTGGCGCCGGGCCGGGGACGGGAGTGGGCCGGGAAGGAGACCGGGCGCTCCGCCTCGTGCTCGACGCCCCCGGCCTCGTAACGCACCGTCAGGGTGGCCCAGTAGCGGCCCTCGTGGTTCGGCTCGTCGGAGATCCGGTCGACCCGGACCACGGTGCCCCGCGCGGTCTCTCCCTCGGCGCGGATCCGCCGCTCCAGCAGCGCCGCCTCCCGCTGCTCGGTCCGGTCCGCCAGCCACCACCGGCGCGAGTTGCGGGCCGCGGGCACCGACCCCGCCGCCGCCAGCAGCGCGCCCCGCGAGCGGCCAGCCGCCCCAGCCGCCCGCCGCCGCGCCACCCGCCCCCAGCGCCGTCCCCGCCAGCACGGCCGTGCCCGCGCCGAACACCGGGACACCGCCGTCCGGTCCGCCGCCGCGGGCGATCAACTGCCCGCACACGAACGCCAGGAACGTGCCGAACAGCGCCAGCCCCGCCAGCACCCACCCCTCGGCGGCGGGCTGGGACAGCTGCGCCCGGGCCGCCCCGAAACCGCCCGCCGCCACCAGGGCCGCGAAGAACCCGGCACCGAACCAGCGCCCGCCCGAAAGGCCCGGCCAGCGCGGCTCGTCCGGGACCACCGTGTCGTCCATGGGCGTGATGCTAGCGGCCGCAGGTGAATGGTCCAGTCCAATGTCGATGGCTCGATTCCCGGCGGGCGGGCCGGGCCCGGCGGATACTCGACGCCATGACCGAGCAGCCGCCCTCGCCGCCCTTGCCGCTTTCGTCGTCCCGTTGTTCGTGGATGCCTGGTCCGGGCTCGGGTCTGGTTCCCCGGTGAGCCGAGCCGCCGGGCACCAACCGTACCTGGACGTCGAGTTGGCCGCTGCCCTGGCCGCGCGCGGCGGCGTGCCCGCCCCGCTGGCCTCCGACGCCCTGGCCGAGCAACTGCCCTTGCCGTCCCGTTGTTCGTGGATGCCTGGCTCGGGCTCGGGTCAGGTTCCCCGGTGAGCCGAGCCGCCGGGCAGCAGCCCCACCTGGACGTCGAGTTGGCCGCTGCCCTGGCCGCGCGCGGCGGCGTGCCCGCCCCGCTGGCCTCCGACGCCCTGGCCGAGCAACTGCCCTTGCCGTCCCGTTGTTCGTGGATGCCTGGCTCGGGCTCGGGTCAGGTTCCCCGGTGAGCCGAGCCGCCGGGCAGCAGCCCCACCTGGACGTCGAGTTGGCCGCTGCCCTGGCCGCACGCGGCGGCGTGCCCGCCCCGCTGACGCCCGACGCCCTGGCGCAGTGGCAGCGTCGGGACGCCGCCCGGCGGCCCAGGCCGACCCTGCGGCAACTCGCCGACGGCGGGCGCTTCGAGGCCACCGAGCACGACGCCGACGGCACCCCGCTGGTCGCCGCCCGCCCGGCCGGGGCGCACGGGCCGTTGCCCGCGCTGCTCTACCTGCACGGCGGCGGCCTGATCGGCGGCAACGCGTACGCCGTCCTGCCACGCGTGCTGCGGGAGTCGGCCGAGCCGCTCGGGCTGGCCGTGCTCTCCGTCGACTACCCGCTGGCCCCCGCCGCCCGCTACCCCGCCCCGCTGCACGCCTGCCGCACCGCCCTGCACTGGGCCGTCCGGCACGCCGAGCGGTTGCGGATCGACCCCGGGCGGATCGTCCTCGCGGGCAAGAGCGCCGGTGGCGGGCTGGCCGCCGCGCTCGCCCTGCTGCTGCGCGACGAGGGCGGTCCGGCGCCGCTCGGCCAACTGCTGCTCAGCCCGATGCTGGACGACCGCGGCACCACCGCCTCCACCCGGCAGGCCGCCGGGCACGACACCTGGGACGCCGTCTCCAACGCCACCGCCTGGCAGGCCGCCCTCGGCCCGCTGTACCGCGCCCCCGACCTCCCCCCGTACGCCGCCCCCGCCCGGGCCCGCGACCTCTCCCGACTGCCCCCCGCCTACCTGGAGGTCGGCTCCGCCGAGACCTTCCGCGACGAGGTCACCGCCTACGCGCACGCCCTCTGGCGCGACGGAGCCCCCGCCGAACTCCACGTCTGGCCCGGCGCCTGCCACGGCTTCGACACCCTCGCCCCGGCCGCCGCGATCAGCCGCACGGCGGTGGCAGCCCGCCGCGACTGGCTGCGGCGACTGCTCGGCCCGGCCGACTGAGCCCGCCCAGGGCGCGTATGCCCGGCCTCGTCCTCGAGGGCCGGTCGTGTGTTGCGCCCCGCCGCGATGCTCCTACCCGCGGTCAGGTCTCCTGCCGCCACACCTCGACAGCAGTCGTCGCGCTCGATCGCGCGACGGGCGGGCTGCTGCCACGACCGGACGAGGCGCTTGAGCAGATGCCACGTGCCCCCGACGGGGTACGAGACGTGGAACAGCCGGCCGATCAGCGTCTTGATCCGCGCGAGCGTCCACCGCCGGTCCGCCCACCCGTGTGCGAGCGGGCCACGCTCCAGCTCCCTTTCCAGCCTGGTGGGCCGGCCAGGTCCGAGCCCCGGGCGCCTTGGGGATCCCTTCGACCGGACGGCGACCTTTCCATGCTCGCGCCAGGCCCGCCGCCACCGCTCGACCGACTGCTTGTTCACCCGCAATGCGGCAGCGATCTCCCTGTTCTTCCGCCCCGGCTCGAAGCGTTCCACGGCCTGCAACCGGATCCGCTCCCGCGCAGCCCTCTCGGCGCCGGTCGGCCCGCCGCCCTGCGCGTACCTCACGCCGACAGAGCTACTGGAGGAGACCACTCACCATCAGGCAAACAGCCCCGACATCACCCTTTCAGGTCCCGCAGTACTCCAGCCGTAGATCGTGATCTTCGTCGCTGAGTCGTGGCCTCCGACGCGGCGCGATGTCCGGGGTCGGTGCAGTGCGTGGTCGGTCGACCGGCTATCTTGCCGGGCATGCAGGCAGTGGACTGGAACGAGGTGCGGGATCGGACTGTTGCGCTCTACGCACGGCAGGGAATGGGCGTCGACAGACGTGGTGGTCTCCCAGGAGCCCTGAGTGAGACGCAAGTACGCCAAGCAGAGGACCAGTTCGGCGTGACGTTCCCCGACGACTATCGCCAGTATCTGCTCAATGTCAGCGCCGGCGGCTGGGTGCGGACACTGCGGTTCGACGGGGCGCGCTGGGACTGGGTCGGCGCCCGATACGAGGACCATGCGAAGCTGCACGTTCCCTTCCCCGACCACGACAGCGCGCTCGCGGCAAGCGATGACGTCTGGGAGAGCGAGCCGAAGCGGGAGGACCATGTCTCCGATGCGGCTTACCGAGCTGATCACGACGCTTGGGAGGAGGCCGCGGATGCGGCTGAAGCCGCTCGGACCACCGGAGCCGTCTTCCTCGTCGACCACGGCTGCGCCTTCTCCGCGCTCCTGGTGGTCAGCGGGCCCATGCGAGGAACCATGTGGTTCGACGGGCGCGCTACGTGCGATCGCCTGAACCCGCTGTTGAACGATGACCGCCAGGCCGCAACCTTTGCGGAGTGGTACCTCGACTGGCTCGCTCACGAGGAGTCACTGACGACGCCCGAACAGCACCATGCCGCTTACCGGAGATGGAACGCAGGCGTAGGTACGCCCATCTGGCTCCGCTGGTTCGACGAGTAGAGTCCGAGACGCCGGCTGGAGCGATCAACGCCTTCCCATTCTGCCGTGCCGATGCCCTGGCCTTCTTCTTCCCACCAGTTCACACGCCGCGTGATGTGCGCGTCGTGGCCCATGGCTGGCAAGGTTGAACCGGGAGACCGACATGATCGCGAAGTCCCACCGGAGTACTGGGAACCGTCCGGCCGATCACGCGACTGTCGGCTGGTCGGATCGTTGGTGCGATCTGCCGGAGTGGTTCGGGCTGGGCAGGCTCCGCAAGAGGCCCGGCGGTGTCGCGGCCGACAAGGCGTACAGCAACGGCCCTTGCCGTCAGTGCCTGCGGCGCCCCGGCATCCGGCACGCGATCCAGGAGAAGGCCGACAGCCGGACCGCCCGCCTGTGCAAGGGATCGCACAGTGGACGGCCACCGGGCTTCGACGAGGAGCGGTACAAGGAGCGCAACACCGTTGAGCGGGCCATCCAGCTCACGCCGGTCTTCGACACACCTGAAGCCCAACGAGCAGCATGATCGGCCGGACGGCTCCTAGCCGGGCAGGCGGGTGTCGGTCCAGCCGGTGTCGGTCCAGCCGGTGGGGGTGCGGGTGTGGCGGCGGCGCAGGTGGTGGCGGTCGGGGGCCGCCTGCCAGAACTCGGCCTGGTCGGGGTGCAGGGCGTAGCAGTGCAGATCGGGGGCGGGGGTGGGGCAGGCGGGGGAGGGGCGGACCGGGCCGCGCAGGCGGACCTGGCGGCCGTGGGCGGGCCAGTAGGCGGTGAGGGCGGTGGCCGGGTGGGCGGCGAGCTGGCGGGCCTTGGGGGAGCCGGGGTCGGTCCAGAAGTGCCAGGCGGCGGTGGGGAGTTCGACGTCCCGCAGGACGAGCACCCGGGCGTCCGGGCGGCCCTCGGCGTCGACCGTGGCGAGCGTCAGCACCTGCGCGTCCGGGAGGCCGGCGGCCAGCGCGTCCAGCAGCCAGGCGGTGAACAGTTCGGCCGGGCCGGTGGGCGCGTGGTCCGGCGGCGGGTAGCCGGGGGCGGCCAGCACCGGGTGGGCGATCAGGGCGCGGACGAGGGGGGAGGGGGCGTCGGTCACGGGTGCTCCGGGGGGAAGGGCGGTTGCGGCGGCGGGGAGCCGGGCGGCATCAGCACGCTGACCCGGTAGCTCGTCGGGTGGACCAGCCGCCCGCAGTGGACGTCCAGCCGCAGCCGGGACTCGTCGTACGGGGAGGAGGACGCGGTGCGCAGCCGGCGGACGTAGTCCCGGAACTCGTCGGCGTCCTGCGTCGAGTGGAGCAGGTGCCACTGCCAGCCCGCGTACGCCTCGGCCCGGCGGCGGTGGGTCTCCGCCTGCCGGCGCTTGCGCTTCCGTTGCCCTGGCACGGGAGACACACTGGCGGTTGGCGCGGGCGGTGGCAAACGGGTTTGCGGGGCCGGAGTCACCCGATCGGGCGGCTTATTAGACTCGATGTTGATAAGAGTGGTCGAAACCCTTGTCGGGCCCGCTACCCGCGAGTAGTTTGCCGGTGTGCCCGCCGGACGGTCCCCGGGCCGCCCCCTCGTCCACCGCGCGTCAGGAGGCATCCCCATGCCCCGCCCCACCCCGCCCGTCACCGTGCACGACAGCCTGGTGCTCGAACCGCGCGACGTGCACTTCGACTGGTCCGAACTGCCCCTGCACTGGATCCCCGACGAGCCGATGGCCACCCACACCATCAACGTCCTGCACCTGCTGCTGCCCGAGGGCGAGCGGTGGTTCGTCAAGGTGTTCAAGGACGCCCTGCCGCTGATCCGGGACGAGCAGCTGCGCGAGGAGGTGCTCGGCTTCATCGGGCAGGAGGCGATCCACGCCGAGGCCCACCAGGAGGTGCTCGACCACCTGCTCGGCCAGGGCCTCGACCCCCGCCCGTACGTCCGGCAGATCAGCTGGCTGTTCCACCGCGTCCTCGGCGACAAGCCCGGGCTGACCGCCCGCCAGCGCCGCGAGAACACCATCGAACGCGTCGCCTTCGTCGCCGCGATCGAGCACTTCACCGCCTTCCTCGGCAACTGGGCCCTCAACTCGCCCGGCCTCGACCGGGCCAAGGCCGACCCCACCATGCTCGACCTGCTGCGCTGGCACGGCGCCGAGGAGGTCGAGCACCGCAGCGTCGCCTACGACCTGATGCGCCACCTCGACCCCGGCTACCTGCGCCGGGTCCGCGGCATGTTCGTCTCCGGACCGCTCCTGGTCCACCTGTGGATCCGCGGCGCCCGCTTCATGCTCGCCGCCGACCCCACCCTGGAGGGCCGGATCGTCCCCACCTGGCGCGAGGCCCAGCGCGCCGCGCGGCGCGGCCTGCTCCCCGAACCGGGACGCTTCCTGCGCTCCGCCGCCCGGTACTTCGGCCCCCGCTACCACCCCACCCGCGAGGGCAGCTCCTCCCAGGCGCTCGCGTACCTGGCGAAGTCGCCCGCGGCGAAAGCCGCCGCGACGCACTGAAGCCGGCCCCGCCCACCCGCGACCGGCGGCTGCCCGCATGCGGACGGCCGTCCGCGCCCGGACGGCCGTCCGCGCCCGGACGGCTGTCCACGTACGGGCGGCTGTCCGTGCCCGGACCCTAACCGCGTCCCGTCCCCCCTCGCGCAGTTCCCCGCGCCCCTGGCTTCGCAGCCCCTCTCCCGATGGAGCCGTGCCCCCATGGATCTCGAAACGCCGCCCCCCGACCTCTACGGACGGCCGCGGGCCGACCGCTTCTTCGCCCGGCTGACCGCCTTCGGCGACTGGTACAGCCCCGCGCTGGGCCGGCCCGGGCTGCGGCGCAGCCCGCGCCGGGGGGAGGCGCGGGGGGTGCCGCCGCTGTACCTGGTGGTGGTCTCGCACCGGGTGGTGGCCGAGGACGTGGTGGAACTGCGGCTGGCCGACCCGTCCGGGGGGACGCTGCCGGCGTGGCAGCCGGGGGCGCGGATCGTGCTGACCCTGCCGTCCGGACGGGAGCGCCACTACTCGCTGTGCGGCGACCCGGCCGACCGGCACGCCTACCGGATCGCGGTGCGCCGGATCGCGGACGGCGGCGGGGGCTCCGTCGAGGTGCACGACGCGCTGCACGTGGGCGTGCGGCTGCGGGTGCGCCGGCCGCGCAACGGCTTCGCGTTCTGCGGGGAGGAGAAGGTGCTGTTCCTGGCCGGCGGCATCGGCGTCACCCCGTTGCTCCCGATGGCCCGGGCCGCCCAGCGGGCGGGCGTCGACTGGCGGTTGGTGCACACCGGGCGCACCGCCGCCGCGCTCCCGTTCACCGCCGAGCTGACCGCGCTCGACCCGGCCCGGGTGACCGTCCGCACCGACGACGCGCACGGCGTCCCCGACGCGGCCGAACTGCTCGCGCATGCGCCCCGGGGCGCCGCCGTCTACGTGTGCGGGCCCGCGCCGATGCTGCTCGCCGTCCAGCGCGCGCTGCCCGCCTCGCCCGCCGCCGCGCTGCACTTCGAACGCTTCGGGGCCGCGCCGGTCCAGGGCGGCCGCCCGTTCTCCCTCCGGATCGGTGACACGACACTGACCGTCCCGGCGGACCGCTCCGCCCTCGACGTCGCCCGCGAGGCGCGCCCCGACCTGCCGTACTCGTGCCGGCAGGGCTTCTGCGGCACCTGCGTGCTCAAGGTGTCCGCCGGGACGCCCGAGCACCGCGACCGCCGCCTGACCGCGGAGCAGCGGGCGGCCGGCCTGCTGCTGCCCTGCGTGTCCCGGGCCGCCGAGGGCGAGACCCTCGTCCTGGAGGTGTGAGGTGCCGCAGCCGCCGCGATTCCGCTACGACGAGCGCGACCTGGCGAAGTTCCGCGAGGTCCAGCAGCTCGCCTACCACTGCGCCGAGCAGGTCGCCGCCTGGATCGAGCCCGGCGTCACCGAACGCCAGGCCACCGCCGAGCTGCGCCGCTGCCTGGTGCGCGCCGGGGTGCAGGACTTCTTCCACGTGCCGTTCGCCTGGTTCGGCGACCGCACCGCCTTCCGGCACTTCCACACCCCGCTGCAGTTCTTCGCCGGCTCCCGGGTGCTCGCCGAGGGCATGCCGTACGTGCTGGACTGCGCCCCCGTGGTGGACGGCTACACCGCCGACATCGGCTACGGCGGCAAGGTCGGCGAGAACCCCGTCTGGGACCTGCTCGCCAAGGACCTCAAGGTCTACCGCGAGCTGATCCTGCGCGAGGTCCGGGCCCGCAAGCCGCTCGCCGAGGTGTACGCCGCCGTCGACGCCCAACTCGCCGCGCACGGCTACGACAACCGGCACCAGGTCTACCCGGGCCGGGTGATCGGCCACCAGGTGACCCGGAACACCGCCCGCGGCCCGGCCGGGGTCAACCTGTTCGGCTTCGGGGTGCGTACGCTGCAGACCCTGGGACGCGAACTGGTGAAGGAGCGCCTGGAGGGCAGGTCCCCGCTGTGGGCGGGCGGCCGGGCCTCCCGGCACGCCCCGACCCCGGGCCTGTGGGCGGTCGAGCCGCACATCGGCTTCCGCGACGTGGGCATCAAGTTCGAGGAACTCCTCGTCGTCACCGACGAGGACGCGTACTGGCTCGACGACGACCTGCCGCACGTGCGGCGCTGGGCACTCCAGGAGGACGCAGCATGACCGGCCGCAGCAACGGGACCAGCCGCCGCACCGTCGACTCCGGCGGCCTCGCCCTCGCCGTGTACGAGCAGGGCGACCCGGCCGACCCGACGGTGATCCTGGTGCACGGCTACCCCGACGACCACTCGGTCTGGGACGAGGTCGCCGCCGACCTGGCCGCCGACCACCACGTGGTGCGCTACGACACCCGCGGCTCCGGCGCCTCCGGGGTGCCCGCCGCCCGCGAGGACTACCGGCTGGAACTGCTCGGCCAGGACCTGTACGCCGTCGCCGACGCCGTCAGCCCCGACCGGCCGGTGCACGTGGTCGCGCACGACTGGGGCAGCGTGCAGGCCTGGGAGGCCGTCACCGCGCCCGGCGCGTACCGGCGGATCGCCTCCTACACCACGATGTCCGGCCCCTGCCTGGACCACATGGGGTACTGGATCAGGCACCGGCTGCGCCGCCCCACCCCCCGGCACCTGGCCCAACTGCTGCGCCAGGGCGCACACTCCTGGTACATCGTGCTGTTCCAGCTCCCCGTGCTCGCCCCCGCCGCCTGGCGGCTCGGCCTGGCCCGGCTGTGGCCCCGCGTCCTGCGCGACCTGGAGGCCGTCCGCCCCCGGCCCGGCCACCCGCAGGCCACCCTCACCAAGGACGCGGTGCACGGCATCGAGCTGTACCGGGCCAACATGCGCCCCCGGGTGCGGGCCCCGCGCGAGCGGCACACCGAGGTGCCGGTGCAGCTGGTCACCCTGCAACGGGACCGCTACGTCTGCGACTTCCTCTCCGAGGGCCTGGAGCGCTGGGTGCCCCGGCTCACCCGGCGCACCCTGAACGCCACCCACTGGTCCGCGCTGCTGGAGAAGGGCCCGACGGTGGCCGCGATGGTGCGCGAGTTCACCGCCCGCGACCACGGCGCCGTCCGCCAGGAGCCCTCCGCGGCGGGCGAACTGGTCGTGGTCACCGGCGGCGGCAGCGGCATCGGCCGGGCCACCGCGCTCGCCTTCGCCGAGCAGGGCGCCCGGGTCGTGGTCTGCGACCGCGACCTGCCCGCCGCCCAGCGCACCGCCGAACTGTGCGAGCTCTCCGGCGTGAAGGCCGCCGCGTACCGGGTCGACGTCAGCGACGGCGCCGCCGTCGACGCCTTCGCGCAGCAGGTCGCGGCCGAGCACGGCGTGCCCGACGTGGTCGTCAACAACGCGGGCATCGGCCACTCCGGCACCTTCCTGGAGACCACCGAGGCCGAGTGGCGCCGCGTCCTGGACGTCAACCTGTGGGGCGTCATCCATGGCTGCCGGGCCTTCGGGCGGCTGATGGTCGACCGCGGCACCGGCGGCCACCTGGTCAACCTCGCCTCGGCCGCCGCCTACCTGCCCGCCAAGCAGCTCGCGGCGTACGCCACCTCCAAGTCCGCGGTCTTCATGCTCTCCGACTGCCTGCGCGCCGAACTCGCCCCGCACCGGATCGGCGTCTCCACCATCTGCCCCGGCATCGTCAACACCAACATCACCCGCACCACCACCTTCTCCGGCCTCGACGACGACGCGCTCGCCGCCAAGCAGGCCAAGGTCTCCAAGCTGTACGCCCGCCGGGGCTTCCCGCCGGAGAAGGTCGCCGCCGAGATCGTCCGCGCCGTCCGCACCCGCAAGCCCGTCGTCCCCGTCACCGTCGAGGCCAAGGCCGCCCGGCTGCTCGGCCGGATCAGCCCCGCGCTGCTGCGCAAGGCGGCCCGGATCAACGCGGGCTGACCCGGCGGCGGAAGCGGACCGACCAGTTGTCAGTTCCCTTGCCGTGCTGGGGGTTTGGCGATCCCCGGAACAAGGTCGCATACTGTCAACTGGTCTAAACCACTGGCCCGGCCAGTGGGGCCACAACGGGAGGGGAACCCATGCGCCGCTCATCCTGGCGGACGGCCGCCGTCGTCACCGCCGCACCACTGCTCGTCCTCACCGGGGCCGCCACGGCCTCGGCCGCCGATGCCACCACCAAGGCCCCCTACTCCTTCTGGGACGTCACCCACACCTGCGAGAGCCGGGTCGACTTCTACCAGGACACCGACGGCACCCACGTCCGGTACCAGCTCGTCGACCACGGCACCGACGCCCAGGGCTGCGAGGCCTGGGCGGTCACCTCCGACGGCGGCCGGGGCATCGGCCACATCTACGGCGGCTCGTTCTCCACCTACGACGGCGGGACGGTCTACATCACCCCCTACGTCCACCGGGTCAGCGACTACACCCACCCCGGCCTCCCGGGCCGGACCCTCTGACGGCACCCCCGCCCGGCCGCCGCGCCCCCGGGGCGCGGCGGCCCCGCCGTCCCGCCCGCTCAGCTCCGCAACTTCTCGATCCCGGACCGCAGTTCGTCCGCCGACATGCACGGCGTCACCGTGACCTTGGCCCCCAGCTGCATCCACAGCGGCTCCATGGTGCCCACCAGTGCGGACTCCTGGTCCACGTCCACCACCAGGGTGAACCCGCGGTGGCCGTTCAGCGGGTAGAAGTACGCCGCTTCGGGCCGCAACTGCTCCATCATCCGACCCATCATCTCGGTCATCCGCCCGCTGGTGATCAAGTCGTTGGACTTGTCGGTGTCGATCTCCGCGACGATCAAGGTTCGCATCGCACGCCTCCCGGCTCCGTCGGGGCTCCTGCGAACCGTTCCATTCTCCTGCGCCCGCCCGCCCCGGTCGCGGTGGGACGTCCACCGCGGGACGGGCGGGCGTCAGCAGTACGGGGCGTTGATCTGCTGGTAGCCGACGTAGAAGGAGCCGCTGGCGGCCACGCTCACGGTGCTGCCCTGCACGCCGACGGTGTTCGAGGCCCAGAGCGCCTTGTTGTCGCTGTTGCGGTACACCACGAAGTTGCCGTCGTTCTGGAAGGTCGCGTGGGAGTTGCCGTTCCCGCTGCTGTTCGACGACCAGCAGACCTTGTCCACGCTGCCGTTGTTCCAGCGGTACTCGACCAGGTTGCCGTCGGTCTGCATGCGCAGCTCGTAGCTGGGCTGGCCGCCGGCGCCGAACTTGACGATCGAGTCGCCGCCGTTGAGGGTGCTGCCGCGGCCGAGGGCGGAGACGTTGTTGGCCGAGGCGCTCCCGGTCAGGCCGACGACGGACACCGCCGCCACGAAGCCGGCGATCAGGGTCTTGGCGATGCGGCCGGTGGTCTTGTTCATGCTTCTTCCTCTGCTGCCTGTCGCCCGCGCGGGAGCTCCGCGGCGGGCGGGGACCGGATGGATCGGAGGGGCGGGCGGACCGGCGTGGGAGCCGGGACGCGGCAGCGGCCGCGTCGGCACCGGGGAGCCCGGGGACGCGGGGCCCCGTCCGGAGCGGCCGGAGCGGCTCGGACGGGCCCCGCGGAAGGCGCAGGGAGTTCCGGAGACGCCGGTGCGCGCGGGAATCACCGCACGGAAAGCGTTTCCGGGTGTTTTTCGGGAGCTGTTCTTCTCATGATTCGGCCGGGGAATTCACCGGCCGAATCGGGGCGGGCGTCAGCAGATGCCGGCGCCGACGATCTGCTGGTTGCCCACGTACATGACACCGCGGTCGTTGATGCTGACGCTGTTGCCGGACTTGCCCTGGGTGCCGGTCGACCAGAGCGCCGAGCCGCCGCTGCTGTAGAGCACGAAGTTGCCGTCGTTCTGGTACGTCGCGTGGGCGCCGTAGTAGCCGTTGGTGCCCGTCGCCCAGCAGACCTTGTCCACGCTGCCGTTGTTCCAGCGGTACTCGACCAGGTTGCCGTCGGTCTGCATGCGCAGCTCGTAGCCCGGCAGGCCGTTCGCGACGTACTTGATGATCGAGTCGCCGCCGTTGAGGGTGCTGCCGCGGTTGAGCTGGGAGACGTTGCTGGCCGAGGCGCTCCCGGTGAGGCCGATCACGGACACCGCGGCCGCGGAGCCGGCGATCAGGGCCTTGGTGATCCTGCGAGCGGTCTTGTTCATGTTTTCCCCTGTTGCCTTCGGTCGCCGTGGAATTTCCCCGGCGAACTGGCATCAGATTAACCAGATGGCATACGGATCGGCGCTGAATTCACGTGTGATGGGCGTCACATTGGTCAAGGAATTGTCGGGTCCGGATTTAAGGTTGAGTGTATTCGCACGTCAATGGCGCGTGTCGGGTCCGTGAACACCGGTCAAGTGGATTTATTCGGCCACGGTGTGGCGCGTACCGTCCCGTGGTGTGCGGGGAAAGGGGCGGATCATTTTTCCGGATACGGCGGGCATGTTCGCCGGATAGTCCGTTTGTGTCGGAAACATCCGTGGCGGGACCCGTCGGGCGGAATGGCCGCCACCCGTGGGAATTTTCGCACGAAAGGATGCTTCGGGCGTTTTGCCGGAGCGGCGGACCCCGGCCGGGCGGGGCGAAAAAGCGGCCGCCGAAGCGAGGGAGTCGCTTCGGCGGCCGGGTGTGGCGCGCGGGTGCGGGGTGCGTCCCGCGGGCGCGGGGTCAGCAGGGGCCGGTGATCGGCTTGAGGCCGACGTACAGGACGCCCTGGCTGTTGATGCTGACGTTGGACCCCGCTCCGCCCACGGTGTTCGAGGCCCAGATCGCGGGCCACTTCGGGGCGCCGTTGCGGAGGTAGACGACGAAGTTGCCGTCGTCCTGGTAGGTGGCGAAGACCTTGTCGCCGGCCCAGTAGGTGCCGCTCGCCCAGCACGCGTGGCTGCGGGACCCGTTCTCCCAGCGGTACAGGACGAGGTTGCCGTCCGGCTGCATCTGCAGGGAGTAGGCCATGTGGCCGCTGCTGTCGCGCTTGATGACCTCGCTCGGGGGCGACAGGTATTCGCCGCGGCTGAGTTCGGTCGTGCTGCCCGCCGCCGCGCTTCCCGCCAGGGTGAGGAGGGACACCGCGGCCATCGAGCCGGCGATGACTGCCTGGGTGATCCTGCGGGTGGTCCTGTTCATGCTTTCCCCTGCCGTCGCTCGGTTGCCTCGGGATTTCCGGGATGGGCGGGGATCAGGTTAGCCAGGTGAAATGTACACCGCAGGAAATTCGAACGTGACGGGGGTCACGACACGATCGGAGCGGCGAATTCCGATTTTCCGGGTCGGACGGGTGCGCACGTCAACGGCGGGTCGCGCGGAGGCCGCCGCGGCCCCCCGCAAACGGTCCGGCCGCGGGTGTGACGTGGATCACCGAGGGGCCCTAGGCGGCCCGGGAGGGCGACGGGGCGGCGGGGTCGTGGTGGATCGGGCCGCCGGTGGCGGAGAGCGGCAGGCAGGAGCCGCCGCGGGCCAGCGCGACCAGCTGGGCGGCGATCGAGACGGCGGTCTCCTCGGGGGTGCGGGCGCCGAGGTCGAGGCCGATGGGGGAGTGCAGGCGGGCGAGTTCGGCGTCGGTGAGGCCGACTTCGCGCAGGCGGGCGTTGCGGTCCAGGTGGGTGCGCCGGGAGCCCATCGCGCCGACGTAGCCGACCGGCAGGCGCAGGGCGCGCTCCAGCAGCGGGATGTCGAACTTGGCGTCGTGGGTGAGGACGCACAGCACGCTGCGGCCGTCGAGCCGGTCCAGCTGGGTGTCGAGGTAGCGGTGCGGCCAGTCGACGACGAGCTCGTCCGCCTCGGGGAAGCGGCGCTCGGTGGCGAAGACCGGCCGGGCGTCGCAGACGGTGACGTGGTAGCCGAGGAACTTGCCGATCCGGACCACCGCCGAGGCGAAGTCGATCGCCCCGAAGACGAGCATCCGCGGCGGCGGCACGTACGCCTCGACGAAGACGGTGACGGTGTGTTCGGCGGACGGGTCGCAGGGGCGCCCGTCCAGCCCGAGCACGAGCCGGCCGGTGCGCCCGGCGGAGAGCATCGCGCGGGCCTCGGCGACTGCGGCGCGCTCCAGCCGGAAGGAGGCGAAGGAGCCGTGGTGGGCGTCGGCGGTGACGGCGAGGGTGCCGCCGAGCAGGGCGGGCGGGCCGTCGACGATCCGGGCCACCGCGACGGGCGTGCCGGAGGCGGTGTAGGCGACCGCCGCGTCCAGGCCCGGGTCCGCGCCGGGCACGACCGGCTGGACGAAGACGTCGAGCAGCCCGCCGCAGGTCAGGCCAACGGCGAAGGCGTCCTCGTCGCTGTAGCCGAAGCGCTCCAGGACGGGCGTGCCGGTGCGCAGCGCCTCCCGGCACAGCTCGTACACCGCGCCCTCCACGCAGCCGCCGGAGACCGAGCCGACCGCCTCGCCGTCCGCGTCGACGGCCATCGCCGCCCCCGGGTCGCGCGGGGCGGAGCCGGAGACGCCGACCACGCTGGCCACGGCGAACGGGCGGTCGGCGGCGTGCCAGGCGTGCAGCCGGGCGGCGATGTCGTGCACAGGGTCGCTCCTCACGGACTCACGGACTCACGGACGGCGGGTGCCGCCCCGCCGGCGGGGCGGCGGGGCGGCGGGGAGGCCGGGCTCAGTGCACGCCCAGCCAGGACTTGATCGGCACGATCGCGAAGTACACGGCGAACACGCCGGTCAGGATCCACATCAGCGGGCCGGGCTCGCGCCACTTGCCGGTGCCCGCCTTGATGACGGTGTACGAGATGACGCCGGCCGCGACACCGGCCGTGATGCTGTAGGTGAACGGCATGACCACGCAGGTCAGGAACGCGGGGATGGCGATCTCGCGGTCCGACCAGTCGATGTGCCGGGCCTGGCTCATCATCATCGAGCCGATCACCACCAGCGCGGCGGAGGCGACCTGCACCGGCACCACCGCGGCGACCGGCGAGAAGAACAGCATCAGCGCGAACACGCCGCCGGTGACGGTGGAGGCCAGGCCGGTGCGGGCGCCGTCGCCGACGCCGGTCGCCGACTCGACGAACACGGTCTGCCCGGACGCCCCGGACAGGCCGCCGATCGCGCCGCCCGCGCCGTCGATGAACAGCGCCTTCGACAGGCCGGGCATCCGGCCCTTGGAGTCGGCCAGCCCGGCCTCGGTGCCGACGCCGATGATGGTGGCCATCGCGTCGAAGAACCCGGCCAGCACCAGGGTGAACACCGCGACCGAGGCGCTGATCGCGCCCAGCCCGTGCGAGCCGAACGCACCGAACAGGTCGACGTGCCCGAACAGCCCGAAGTCGGGCGCCGCGACCGGCGAGCCGGGCCAGGTCGGCGCCGAGCCGCCCCAGTCCTTCGCGCTCAGCCCGGCCGCCCTGTTCACGACCAGCGCGACCACGGTGCCCGCCGCGATGCCGATCAGGATGGCGCCCCGGACCCCCCGGGCCAGCAGCACGAAGACGGTCAGCAGGGTGAGCGCGAAGAGCAGGACGGGCCAGCCCTGCAACTCGCCGAACGGGCCGAGCGAGAGCGGGGTGGGGCCGCCGGTGTGCACGAACCCGGCCTTGTAGAAGCCGATGATCGCGACGAACAGGCCGATGCCGATGGTGATGGCGTGCTTGAGCGGCAGCGGGATGCCGTTCATGATCCTCTCGCGCAGCCCGGAGACCACCAGCAGCACGATCAGCAGGCCGTAGAGCACGCACAGGCCCATCGCCTGCGCCCAGGTGGTGTGCGGCACCACCAGCGCGGATATCGCACCGGAGACGGACAGGCCGGCCGCGACCGCCAGCGGCACGTTGCCGACCACGCCCATCAGGATCGTGGTGACGGCGGCGGCCAGCGCGGTGGCGGTGGTCAGCTGGGCGTGGCTCAGCTTGGCGCCGGTGACGTCCGCGCCGCTCAGGATGATCGGGTTGAGCAGGACGATGTAGGCCATCGCCATGAAGGTGGTGAGACCGCCGCGGATCTCGTTGCCCAGGGTGGAGCCGCGCGCCGAGATCTTGAAGTAGGCGTCGAGCGCGCCGCGCGGCGGTGTTTCGGGCGCGGTGGGGGCCGCGTCGGTGGGGCCGGGCTCCGTGGAGGTCCGGGACATGTCCACTCCCAAGGTTCATAGGGGGTTGGGGTGGGCGAGCCGACCTGAATGCCCGTCAGGGGGGTACGCAGGGGGACTGGTTCGACTCACGGGTGGGGGTGCTGCGGGGCCCGGCGAGACTCCGGCAGCGCCCCGGGGCGGGGGGAAGACTCGGAACCCGCCCCGGGGACGTTCTCGAACGGGCCGTCAGAGCGTGTCGGTCAGGTGCTCCGGCCGCACCGGGATGCGGGTGAGCGCCTTGCCGGTGGCCTGGCGGATGGCCGCGACGATCGACGGGGTGGCGGAGACGGTGGGGGCCTCGCCGACGCCGCGCAGCCCGTACGGGGCGTGCGGGTCGGGCAGTTCGAGGATCTGCACCGGGATCGGCGGGGTGTCCAGGATGGTCGGGATCAGGTAGTCGGTGAAGGAGGCGTTGCGCACCTTGCCGTCCTTGACCACGATCTCCTCCATCACCGCGAGGCCCAGCGCCTGGGTGCAGCCGCCCTGGATCTGGCCGACCACCGAGAGCGGGTTGAGCGCCTTGCCGACGTCCTGCACGGCCGTCAGCTCGACCACCTTGACCAGGCCCAGCTCCACGTCCACGTCCACCACGGCGCGGTTGGCGCAGAAGGTGTACTGGACGTGCCCGAAGCCCTGCCCGGTCTCCTTGTCGAACGGGACGGTGGGCCGGTGGTGGTGCTCGCGGGTCTGCTCGATGGCGTCGTCGCCGAGCAGGTCGACCATGGAGATCAGCACGCCCGCCGAGGCGGACACCACCTTGCCGCCGAGCAGCGACAGGTCGGTCTGCGTCCAGCCGTAGCGGTGGCGGCCCTTCTCCAGCAGCTCGTGCCGCACCGCCTCGGCGGCGAGCTTCACCGCGCCGCCGGTCATGTACGTCTGCCGGGAGGCGGAGGTGGAGCCGGCCGAGCCGACCTCGGTGTTGGCCGGGTGGATGGTGACCTGCTCGACGCCCAGCTCGGTGCGGGCGATCTGGGCGTGCACGGTGACGCCGCCCTGGCCGACCTCGGCCATCGCGGTGTGCACCATGGCCACCGGCTCGCCGCCGATCACCTCCAGCCGGACCCGGGCGGTCGAGTAGTCGTCGAATCCCTCGGAGAAGCCGACGTTCTTGATGCCCACCGAGTAGCCGACGCCACGCACGATGCCCTCGCCGTGCGAGGTGTTGGACAGCGCGCCCGGCAGGGTGCGCACGTCCAGGTGCTCCAGGTCGAGCGGCGGCGGCAGCGGCATGTCCTTGACCCGCTGGAGCAGTTCGGCGACCGGCGCGGGCGCGTCGATCGGCTGCCCGGTCGGCATGAAGTCGCCCTGGGTGACGGCGTTCAGCTGCCGCAGCTCGACCGGGTCCATGCCGAGCGCCTCGGCCAGCTTGTCCATCTGCGACTCGTAGCCGAACGCGGCCTGCACCGCGCCGAAGCCGCGCATCGCCCCGCAGGACGGGTTGTTGGAGTACAGCGCGATCGCGTGCATCCGCACGTTCGGGATGACGTACGGGCCGTGGCCCAGCGAGGCGGCGTTGCCGACCACCGCGGGGGAGGCGGAGGCGTAGGCGCCGCCGTCCAGCACGATCCGGCAGTCGGCGAAGACCAGCCTGCCGTCCCGGGTCGCGCCGTGCTCGTAGCGCATCCGCGCCGGGTGGCGGTGCACGTGCCCGAAGAAGGACTCGTCGCGGGCGTACACGATCTTGACCGGTTTGCCGGTGTGCAGCGCCAGCAGGCAGGCGTGGATCTGCATCGACAGGTCCTCGCGGCCGCCGAACGCGCCGCCCACCCCGGCCAGGGTGAGGCGGACCTTCTCCTGCGGCAGGTCCAGGACGGGCGCCATCTGCTGGCGGTCCACGTGCAGCCACTGGGTGGCGACGTACAGGTCGACGCCGCCGTCCTCGGCGGGCACCGCGAGGCCGGACTCCGGGCCCAGGAACGCCTGGTCCTGCATGCCGACCTCGTACTCGCCGGACACGATCACGTCCGCCAGCGCCCGCACCTCGTCGGTGACGCCCAGGCCGGAGACCAGCTTCTGCTCGTGGCAGACGTTGCCGTACGCGTGCGACTTGTACTCGTGCGGCTCGTGCACGTAGCCGTGCACCTCCGGGGCCAGGCACTGCTCCTCGGTGGTGATCGGGGTGAGCACCTCGTACTCGACCACGATCTTCTTCACCGCGCGCCGGGCCGTCTCCGGGTGGTCGGCGGCCACCAGGGCGATCGCCTCGCCGTGGTAGCGGACCTTGTCGATCGCCAGGGCCGGCTGGTCGGCGATCTCCAGGCCGTAGTACTTCTCGCCCGGGATGTCCTCGTGGGTGAGCACCGCGTACACGCCGGGCACCTTCAGCGCCTCGGAGACGTCCACGGACAGGATGTTCGCCCGCGGGTGCGGGGAGCGCAGCGCGGTGCCCCACAGCATGTCCTCGTGCCACATGTCGGAGGAGTAGGCGAACTCGCCCTTCACCTTCAGCGTGCCGTCCGGGCGCAGCGGGGAGCCGCCGATGCCGTCCTTGGACGCCTGGTTGATCTTCTGCAGGTTCTTCTGGCCCTGGATCGTGCGGGTCGTCACTTCTCCACCCCCCGGGCGCACGTCCGGGCCGAGGCCAGCCGCACCGCGTCCATGATCTTCTCGTAGCCGGTGCAGCGGCACAGGTTGCCCGACAGCGCCTCCCGGATGTCCGTGTCGGAGGGCTGCGGGTCCGCCGCCAGCAGGGCGTCGGTCTGCACCAGCAGGCCCGGGGTGCAGAAGCCGCACTGCACGGCGCCCGCGTCCACGAACGCCTGCTGCACCACGCCCAGTTCGCCGTCCGGGCCGGCCAGGCCCTCCACGGTGCGCACCTCGCGGCCCTGCACCTGGCCCGCCGCCACCAGGCAGGAGCACACCGGCACCCCGTCCAGGTAGACCGTGCACGAGCCGCACTCGCCCTGCTCGCAGGCGTTCTTCGAACCCGGCAGGCCGACCCGCTCGCGCAGGACGTACAGCAGGGACTCGCCCTCCCACACGTCGTCGGCCTCCACCGGCTTGCCGTTCGCGCTGAACGTGACCCTCATGCCGCGCTCCTGATCTGCTTGCGATAGTCGTTCCAACACCACGTCAGGGTGCGCCGGGCCATCACGGCCAGCGCGTGCCGCCGGTAGTCGGCGGTGCCCCGGACGTCGTCGATCGGGGAGGCCGCGCCCTTCACCAGCTCGCCGAAGCGCTGCACCACCTCCGGGCCGAGCAGCTCGCCCGACTCCCACAGGCCGCGCTCGGCGAGCACCCCCCGCAGGTACTCCTCGGCCTCCACCGCCCGGCGCGGCGTCGGCGCGGCCGAACCGATGCCGGTGCCGACCGTGCCGTCCTTCGGGTGCAGCGCGAAGCCGAACGCGCAGACCGCGATCACCATCGCGTTGCGGGTGCCGATCTTCGAGAACTGCTGCGGGCCGTCCGCGACCGGGATGCGCACCGCGCGGATCAGCTCGTCCGGCTCCAGGCTGTTGCGCTTCACCCCGAGGTAGAACTCGTCGATCGGGATCAGCCGCGACCCGCGCACCGACTCCGCCTCCACGCACACCTCCCGGCCCGCGGCCAGCAGCGCCGGGTGCGAGTCGCCGGCCGGCGAGGCCGCGCCCAGGTTGCCGCCGACGCTGCCGCGGTTGCGGATCTGCGGCGAACCCACCGTGTGCGCGGCCAGCGCCAGGCCCGGCAGCGGCCCCGACAGCTCCTCGATGATCCGGGCGTACGGCACCGCCGCACCCAGCCGGACGCTCGCGCCGTCGCTGCTCCACTCGGTCAGCTCGGTGATGCGGTTCAGATCGAGGATCGCGGATGGCCGGTGCACGTCGAAGTTCATCTCGACCATGACGTCCGTGCCGCCGGAGATGGGCAGCGCGGTGGGGTGCTCGGCCTTCGCCGCGAGTGCCTCGTCCCAGCTCGCGGGCCGAAGGAACTCCATGCGGGTAACTCCTCAAGTCGTCGCCGACGGACGCGGGCACCTGCGCCCTTGCCGGTGCCCGGGGCCCGGGGGCCCTCGGTCACCGCGGTGCAGCCCGGCGGCGTGTTGGCAAGTGAACCGCCGTGACGGGGGCCACTGGCAGTCACTGATGGCATGAGGCCCGGCGGTGACCCGCACCACCGTCCTGTACGTTCCTCTAAGGTGGACGATCCTCCAGCTCAGCTCGGGCACACTGGGCCGTTCCACCCCGCGGTCCCACCCTCACAGACCAAGAAGGGCTGCCCATGCGCGTCCGCGACCTGCTCGCCCCCGGAGCCCCCCGACTGCGCCTGCTCGCCGGCGAGGACGAGCTCGACCGGCAGGTCACCGGCGTGATGACCACCGACCTCCAGGAGCCCGGCCGCTACCTGCACGGCGGCGAACTCGTCCTCACCGGCATGCTCTGGCGCACCGCGCCCGCCGACTCCGAACGCTTCGTGCGCACCATCGTCACCGCCGGGGCCGCCGCCCTCGGGGCCGGCGAGGTCGAGGTCGGCCCCGTCCCCGCCGACCTCGCCGAAGCCTGCCGCCGCCACCGCCTGCCGCTGCTCGCCGTCCCCGACGACGTCGCCTTCGGCGCCGTCACCGAGTACGTCGGCCGCCAGGTCTCCGCCGACCGGGCCGCCGACCTCGCCGCCCTGGTCGACCGGCACCGCCTGCTGGTCTCCGCCGCCGGCGCGGGCGGCCTCGACGCCGTCCTCGACCTGCTCGGCGGCGACCTCGACCTCGACTGCTGGGTCCTCACCCCCACCGGGCGCGTCGTGGCCGGCCCCGCCGACCACCTGCCGCCCGCCGACCGCGACCAGCTCGTCCGCGCCCACCTCGCCGCCCAGCGCCAGCGCCGCCGCCCCCCGCACCGCGTCCGCCTCGCCGCCGGCCCCTACTCGCTGCTGCCCGCCGCCACCGAGCCGGCCGGCGCGGCCGGTGCGGACGCCGACACCCCCCTCGCCGACTGGATCCTCGCCGTCGCCGGCGACGTCACCGAATGGACGCCGGGGCGCCAGCAGCTCGCCGAGAACCTGGCCCGCCTGGTCGCCGCCGAACGCACCCGCCGCGACGAGGGCCGCCGACTGCGCCGCCGGATCGCCGACGAGGTCCTCACCCTGCTCCGGCGCGACGCCGACCCCGCCGAGATCGGCCGCGCCCTCCAGGCCTCCACCACCATGGCCGCCCGCTACGAGGGCTCCACCGAGACCACCGGCGACAACCCGCAGTGGCTGGTGCTCTCCGCCGACGCCACCGGACTGCCCGACGGCGCCCTGCGGCCGATCCTGGAGGAGGCGCTGGCCGCCGCCACCGACCGCGCCCTGGTCGCCGCCACCGGCCCCACCGGCGCCGTCGTCGTGCTGCCCGCCCTCGACACCCCCGTGCCCGCCGACGCGGTCCGCGCCCTGCTCGCCCCGCTGGAAGCCGGCCTCGGCTCCGAGGGCCGGATCACGGTGGGCGTCTGCGCCCCCGCCGCCGAGTCCGGCGGCCTGCGCGGCGCCCTCGAAGAGGCCCGGCACGCCCGCCGGATCGCCGCCGCCCGGATCGGCCGGGTCTGCGTGGCCGGCCCCGAGGAGCTGGCCTCCCACGTCCTGCTGCTGGCCGCCGTCCCCGACGAGGTCCGCCGGGCCTTCCGCAGCCGCCTCCTCGACAAGGTCATCGCCTACGACCTCGAGCACCAGGCCGACCTGGTCCGCACCCTGGAGGCGTTCCTCCGTTCCGACGGCTCCTGGACGCGCTGCGCCGCCCAGCTGCACGTCCACGTCAACACCCTGCGCTACCGGATCGGCCGGATCGAGGAGCTCACCGGCCGCGACCTCTCCCGGCTGGAGGACCGGGTCGACTTCTACCTGGCCCTGGAGCTCGCCTGACGGCCGGAGGGCGGCCCCCCGCGGGGAACCGCCCTCCGGCCGCCGTGTCGCGCCGCGCCGTCAGTCGGCGACCCGGCGCTTGCCGCGCGGGCGGCGGGGGTACGGGAACAGCCGCGGCGAGCGCTTGGCCGCCACGTCCTCCACCCAGCCGAACAGCAGCACCAGCAGGGCCAGCAGCGGGATGCCGACCATCAGGGTGAACCACTGGCTGGTCAGCAGCCACTTCATGTGCTGGTAGAAGAAGTCGACGTCCCACAGGTGGTCGATCACCGGGACGGCGCACACCAGCGCGGTCACGTGCCACAGGTAGACGCTGACGGCCCGCGAGTTGAGCAGGCTGACCAGGCCGTTCCAGCGTTCCAGCGGGGCGGGCCAGCGCTCCCAGGACGGGCTGAGGTGCAGCAGCATCGCCACGAAGCCCAGGGACCAGACCGCCTGGGCGATCGGCCACGCCTCGATGTCGGTCGGCTGGCTCGGGTCGACCGGCCTGCTCTGCAGGTACCAGAAGCCGGCCACCATGACCAGCGGCGCGATGGACGGCACGACGTACTGCGGGAGGCGCTTGAGCAGCCCCTCCTGGTGGGCCATGCCGAGGATCCAGCAGGAGCCGAAGGTCGCGAAGTCGTTGACGGTCTCCCAGACCCGCTGGTAGACGAAGTCGTGGTCGGTGGTGAACCCGTTCATCGCGATCACCAGCACCAGCGGGGCGCACAGCGTCGCCACCGGGAAGCGCCGCAGGGCCCGCAGCATCAGCGGCGAGAGCAGCACGTACCAGAGGTAGGCCCGCAGGTACCACAGCGGCACCACGAGCTGGGTGGCCCAGCCGGACTCCAGGTGCAGGCCGCCGAGGCCGTGCAGGCCGTCCTCCGCGTACGGCGGGGTGCTCAGCGGCAGCAGCCAGAACGCCAGCTTGCCCCACCACCAGGTGGGGTGGCCGTCCGCGCCGGGGCCGCCGCCGTCGACGACCTGCAGGGCGACCACGATCCCGCCGAACAGCCACATCGGCGGCAGCAGCCGGCGCAGGCGGCCGCGGATCACGCCGAGGGCGGGACGGCTCAGCGAACGGGCCATCAGCGAGCCCGCCAGCGCGAACATCACGCCCATCGACGGAAACAGCAGCGGCAGCCAGAACCAGCCGAAGTTGTGGTAGAGCACCACGCGGACCAGCGCCAGCGCGCGCAGCAGGTCCAGGTAGCGGTCCCGGCCCCCCTTGCGCGGCGCGGGGGCCTGCTCCTGCTGCGCCTCCGGCTCCGGGGCCGGGTCGTGGTCGTGGTCCCGGCGCCACTGCTCGGGGATCCGCAGCGCCATGGTGTCCTCGTGGCGCCCGAAGCCCTCGGGTATCCGCAGCGGGATGGTCTCCTCGTGCCGCCCGCGCTGCCCGGTGGGTGAAGTCATGTCACACCTCCACCGGCGCGGCGGAGACCTCGCCGGTGCGCCGGAGCTTCTGCCAGCGCAGCCGGCCACCGGTGAACGCGGTGATCGTGGACTGCAAGAGGACGATGTACATCAGCTGCCGGTAGACCACCTGCTGCAACGGCAGGCTGATCAGGTGCCAGGGCTTCTCCCGGTCGAGCCGGAAGGCGTACCAGGACAGCAGGGACTGGAGCAGGATGAAGCCGCCCCAGCTGGCGAGGGTGAGCACGGTGTCCCCGAACAGGACGCCGTACAGCAGGAACAGGTCGACCAGCGGGGCCAGCAGCGGGGCGACCACGCCGAACAGCACCACCAGCGGCAGCCCGATCCGGCCGAACCGGCCGGCCGGTCCGCGGGAGACCACCGCGCGGCGGTGCTTCCACATCGCCTGCATCGAGCCGTAGCTCCAGCGGTAGCGCTGGGACCACAGCTGCTGGAGACTGGCGGGGGCCTCGGTCCAGGCCCGGGCGCGCTCGGCGTAGACGATCCGCCAGCCGTCGCAGAGCACCGCCATGGTGATGTCGGTGTCCTCGGCGAGGGTGTCGTCGCTCATCCCGCCGACGGCCTGCAGGGCCTCCCGGCGGAAGGCGCCGACCGCGCCGGGGATGGTCGGGATGACGTTGAGCACGTCGTACATCCGGCGGTCCAGGTTGTGGCCCAGGACGTACTCGATGTGCTGCCAGGCGCCGATCAGGCTGTCGCGGTTGCCGACCTTCGCGTTGCCCGCCACCGCGCCGATCCCCGGGTCGGCGAAGGGCTGGACCAGCTCGCGCACGGTGGACGGCTCGAAGACGGTGTCGCCGTCCATCATCACGACGATGTCGTGCGAGGCGGCCGCCACCCCGGCGTTCAGCGCGCTGGGCTTGCCGCCGTTGACCTTGCGGATCAGCCGGACGAACGGCAGGTCCATCTCCTCGACGATGTCCGCGGTGCCGTCCGTGGAGCCGTCGTCGATCACGATCACTTCGATCGGGTAGTCGCTGGCGGCGAGCGAGTTGAGCGTGTTGGCGATGCACTCGCGCTCGTTGTAGGCCGGGACGAGGACGGTGACCGGCTCGGTGACCGGGTCCCCCCAGGCGCCCTGCTTCTTGGAGCGGCGGGCGTGCACCGGGGCGAGCACGACCATCAGGGCGAACCGGCCGAAGTTCAGGAAACCGACCAGGGCGAGCAGCCCGACCAGCAGCGGCAGGGTCACCACCGAGACGTGGGTGGCCCAGATGAAGCCCTTGCCCGCCCACAGCTGGAAGCCGTGCACCGGCACCATGGCACTGGGGGCGCCGAGCGCGTCGGAGATGGTGGTGAAGCGGTAGCCCTCGCCCTGCAGCTTGACGATGATCTGCTCCAGCGCCTCGACGGTCTCGGCGCGGTCGCCGCCCGCGTCGTGCAGCAGGACCAGCTCGCCCGCGCCGGGCGTGGACGGCATCGCCGCCTTGACGATCTCCTCCACGCCGGGACGCTTCCAGTCGTCCGTGTCGCGGTCGATGAACGCCGTGAGGTAGCCGTGCGCGCCCACGTACTTGATGACCGGGTAGTTCCAGTCGTCCATCGCGGAGGCGTCGGAGGAGTACGGCGGCCGGAACAGCGAGCTGTGGACGCCCGCGACGCCGGCCAGCGCCAGCTGGGTCTGCGCCAGCTCCCAGCTGATCCGGGTGTGCGACTGGTAGGACAGGTCGGGGTGGGTGAAGGTGTGCAGGCCGATCTCGTGGCCGCCCGCGACGATCTGCCGGATCAGCTCCGGGTTGCGGGTGGTCATCGAGCCGGTCACGAAGAAGTCGGCCCGGATGTCGTGGTCGGCGAGCACCTTCAGGATCTTCGGGGTCCACTCCGGGGAGGGGCCGTCGTCGAAGCTCAGCACCACGGTCTTGTCGGGTATCCGGTAGCTCACCGGGTGCGCCTTCTTGTCACCGCGCGCGTCGATGACCGGGCCGCCGTGGAGCAGCTCCTCGGGGACGGTCGTCTTGTCCACCGACTGGGCGATCCGGGTGTCGTGGAACACCTCGTTGTTGGCCAGGCCGCGCAGCACGAGCAGCACCAGCAGGCACGCCAGCAGGGACAGCGGCATGAAGAACCGCAGCGGCGGCGCGGCCAGTCGGCGCGGCCTGAGCAGGGACTGCCGGCGGCGCTGGTGGCGGGACAATGGCGCTCCTGGGAATGGGTGGTGCGGAGGGTACGGGGGTGGCCGGCCGTCAGGAGTGCTTGACCGACTGGCCCGAAGCCGTCGACCCGGCCGATCCGGCGGTGGGCTTGGAGGCGGACTTCGACGTGCCCGGCTTCGCACTGCCGGACGGGCTCTTGGAACTGCCGGTCGAACTCTTCGCGCCGGGCGTCGCGGAACGGCCGGCCGTCCCGGTCGCCGAGGGCGAGGAGGAGGCCGAGGCCGACGCCGAGGGGGAGGCGGACGGTGCGGGGGAGGCGGCCGGCGCGGCGGCCGGTGCCTGCGTGGGCTGCGGGGGGATCACCAGCGGGGGAGCGTCCGCCTGGACGCCGATCAGGCTGCCGCCCATCGCCACCGCCAGGACCGCGCCCACCAGCGAGATCGGCCAGCCCAGGCCGCGGAGCAGGCGTCCGCGCAGACCCGACTGGTCGACGAACACCGGTTCGGGGGCCGGCTCCTCGAAGCCGTCGAAATCGTCGGGTTCCCCCGGATGGACCGGGCCGCCCTCGGGGGGCGTGATGACAGAGCGCACCTTGCAGCGCCTCTCAGTGCAGGGTACGTGGACCGCGGGAGCGTAGGCCGAACGCTAGTCCACCCCGCTGTGGGCAATGGGGCCCTGTGTCCGCATTTGGCGCGATATTCGGCAGTGTTGTAATCGGATTGAGATGAGGGTGGAGGCATAACCGTAGGCGGACGGCTGCGGACCGTTGACCTTGGCACATGTCCGTCAGGAGCGGGCGGGCAGAACGGCGGTGGCCCTTGCGGCCCCCGTTAGGATGACGGCCTCGTCCCATCGGCCGCCGCCCGTCACCGCGGGCGGGCCCAGGCCCCGCCGCTACGCCGCAAGGAGCCCGTGTGAGCAAGCCCCGCCGCATACCCCGTCACCGTGCGTGGAGCGTGCTCACCCTGCCCGCCCTGCTGAGCCTGCTCGCCGCGTGCTCCAGCGGCCCGGCCGCGGGCGGGGGCGACGCGGCTGCGGGGGCGGGGGCGTCGGGCGCGAAGGGCGGGGCCGCCGCGAGCGCCTCGCCGACGCCGACCGGCCCGCCCGGGACGCTGTTCGACTCCTTCCACTACACCGGGCCCGACGACCCCGCCTTCACCGACCACGGCTGGGAGGCCCGGGAGGGCGCGGGCGGCCCCGGCGTGAAGGACACCTGGAGCGCCGCCGGCGCCTCCTTCCCCACCGACGCCGACGCCCAGGGCGGCCGGGTCCTCCAGCTGCGCTCGTCCACCGACGGCACCAAGCAGGGCACCGAGCAGGTCGAGGTGCAGACCACCGGCGCCCGGTTCCTGAACGGGACGTACGCCGCCCGGGTCTACCTCAGCGACAAGCCCGGCAGCGGCCGCAACGGCGACCACGTCGTCCAGACCTTCTTCCCGATCTCGCCCGAGGACTCCTCGGCGAACTACAGCGAGCTCGACTACGAGTACATGGCCAACGGCGGCTGGGGCTCGGTCGGCCCGCAGCTGGACACCACCAGCTGGTACAAGGCCGATCCGCCGGACCGGGTCACCCACGCCCTCAAGCAGCACCTGCAGGGCTGGCACCTGATGATGATCACCGCGGTGGACGGGAAGGTGACCTACTCGCTGGACGGCAAGGACCTGTTCACCAGTTCCGGCAAGTACGTCGCCCGGGAGAAGGTCGACGTCCACTTCAGCAACTGGTTCATCGACCTGATGCCCTCCCTCGGCGCCGGGCGCACCTGGGACATGAAGGTCAACTGGTTCTACCACAAGGCGGACGAGGCGGTGTCCCAGGCCGACGTCCAGAAGGCGGTGGACGGCTTCTACGCCGCGGGCACCGACTACGTCAACACCCTGCCGAAGCCCTGACCGGGCCGGGCCCGTCCTCCGGGCCCACTGAGCCTTTTCAGGGCGGGCACCGAACGGGTGACGGTCGAGCGGTGGGGATGGGGGCAGAACGAACGAGGCTCCCGGGCGGTTGAGCGAGATGTCTCACGTCTCAAGCAACCAGCCAGGAAGCCTCGTTGGTTACCTATCCTGTCGCACTGAACCTGCCGCACGCGCTCGTCGAGTGGGTCACCATGCTCATCGTCGCCCGCGAAGGCGACCGCCGCTGCAAACTCCGTCCCTCCCAACGCGCCTTGGCCGACATGGCGTACACCGGCGCCGACGGCACCTTCGCCGTACCGACCGGACGTCCCGCCCGCAAGGAACTCAGCCCCGCGCAGCGGTCCTTGAACCGGGCCCACACCCGGCTCCGCCACCCGGTCGAGCGAGGCGTGGCCACGCTCAAGCGCTGGAGAATTTTCCGACACGCACGCTGCAGCCCGAACTGGCTGATGTCAACAGCCGAGGCCGTCCTCACCCTCGAGCTTCAACGTTGAAAAGGCTCACTGACCCACTTCGGAACTACTCGTCCAGGGCGCGTATTTGGTCGTGATCAAGTGGTGGTTCTGGTGAGGTCCTTGATCCAGATCATCGCGCCTCGAAGGCGGAGGCCGGCGAGGTAGCTCGGCGGGGTCTTGTCGTAGCGCGTGGCTGTGCCCCGCCAGGCCCTCATCTTGTTGATCAGGCGCTCGGCGGTGTTCCGGTCCTTGTAGAACTCGGCGTCGTGGCTGACGGGCCGGCCGCCCCTGCTGCCTTTCTTCTTGCGGTTGGCGGCTTGGTCGACCTTCTCCGGGATGACGGCCTTGATGTGGCGTTTACTCAGGTGAGAGCGGTTACCGCGGGACGAGTGGGCCTTGTCCCCGGCGACCGCGTCGGGCCGGGTGCGGGGACGGCCGACGGGCTCGCGGACACGAATCCTCTTCAGCACGGTGATGAACTGCGGGCTGTTGGCGGCCCGGCCCTCGGTCAGGACGAAGGCCGGCGGGCGGCACTTTCGCTCCCCGGCGATGTGGACCTTGCTGGTCTGCCTGCCCTTGGAACGTCCGAGAAGGGCTGCCTTCAGGCGGAGCCTGCGTCGGCGTCGGACGTGCCGCCGCTCTTCCCGTCCCGGGTCGTCGTGCCCGTCTTGCTCCTCCGGGCCGCCCCCTTTTGCCGGGGCCTGTTCGCCTCCTCGGCGGCTTCCGCGATCGCGCCCCCCAGCAGGGACTCGGAGACGCCGGCGTCCCTCCACTGCCGGAACCGGTTGTGGACGGTCGACCATGTACCGAACCCCCGGGGCGTCCCACGCCACTGGCTGCCGGTCTTGAAGTGCCGGACCATGCCCTCGAACTGCCGACGCAGCCGCTCGTGATACGGACCGTACTCGCCGATCGGCAGGTACGGCTCGATGAACTCCCACTCCGCACCGGAAAGCTGCCCTCGCGTCACGACACACGGTCTACTGGATCAGGCCGCGCCGCGAGGGCAACTCCCCAGAATGATCACAACAGAATACGAGCCCTAGGTGTTCTGTCCTGTGAGGTTGGGGACGCGGCTGGCGGGTGGTTTGCCTGCGAGTGCGGTGTGTCCGCGGTGGTGATTGTAGGTGTGGAGCCAGGTGGGGTAGGCGTCGCGGCGTTCCTGTTCGGTACGGTAGGGCTTGGCGTAGGCCCACTCGTCGAGCAGGGTGCGGTTGAAGCGTTCGACCTTGCCGTTGCTCTGCGGCCGGTAGGGGCGGGTGCGCTTGTGCGTGATCCCGTTGGCCGCGAGGGCGTCGCGCCACAGGTGGGACTTGTAGCAGGCGCCGTTGTCGGTCATGACCCGCCGGACGGTGATGCCGGCCCGGGTGAAGAAGTCGTTGGCCCGGGCCCAGAACGCAGTGGCGGTCTCCTTGCGCTCGTCCGCGAGGATCTCGCTGTAGGCCAGGCGGGAGTGGTCGTCGACGGCGTTGTGCAGGTAGCTGTAGCCGACGCCGGAACGTGTTCCGCGTCCGGCTTGGCGGCCCAGGGCTCTGTGGCCGCCGCCGTCGGGGATGTTGCCGAGCTTCTTGACGTCGACGTGGACCAGCTCGCCTGGGGCGTCGTGCTCGTAGCGTCGTATCGGCCGTCCGGTGGCGCGGTCGAGGTGGGCCAGACGGGCGAGGCGGTAGCGGGTCAGGACCCGGTGCACGGTGGCCGGGTTGAGCTTCAGCAGGTAGGCGATACGCGCCGGGCCCCAGCGGCGCAGGACGCGGACCTTGATGATCCGCCGCTCGGTACGGGTCGGAGTCCGGTTCGGGCTGCGGTGCGGCCGGCTGGAACGGTCGCCCATGCCGGCCTCGCCGAACGCGCGGTAGCGGTCCGCCCAGCGCATGGCTGTGGTGGGCGAGACCTGGAAACGCTCGGCGGCCCGGCGCAGTGGCCATCCGTCCTCGACCACACAGCGGGCCAGGCGCAGGCGTCCGGTCTCGGTCAGCGGTGCGCTACGGTGTGGCATGAGGGCCTTTCTGGCAGCCGGTGCAGATGTCGCAATCCACACCGAGCCAGAAGGCCCTCACTCATTTCAAGATCACCAGGCCGTGAACCCCGTCACCAACCTCCGTGGTCAGAACACCTAGATTGCCATGCTGGTGACATTTGGCTCGACCTGGGCTGTGCTGGCCGTTGGTCACAACATCGCGGGCCACGTCTGCCAGAGCGACCACCAGGGCGCGGGCACCGACCACAGGGGATGTCACTGCCGGGCGAGTCCGAGGCGAGGGCGGGCACCGTGCCTGGCCCACGTCTGCCGGTGCCACCTTGGCCCGCGTCGTGGGTAGGTCCCAGGTCTCAGTGAAGGCGTCCAAGAATCCCTTGCTCTGCGCCATCAGCCGCTCGGATGGCTAAATCCTTGAAAGTTTCCGTAGCCATAGCCATTGGCGTTGAATGGGGTCATTTGCCCGTTGATGATTGCAAATAGGCCACTGTTTTCTACTATCAGTACGGCATTGTTGTACTGCCAGAATGCGACATCACCGGTCATCAAATTGGACGGATCTATCCAGGGGAATCGAACCCCCGTGCCGGCGTATGCCGTGCTGGCGTTTCCTCCATTGAAGGCGATATCAAGAGCATGTGCGACGAGACCTGAGACTTTTTGGCACTGGCCATCCGGGAGGCAGAAGGTTGTGCTGCTTGGGTCTATCCACTCGGGCGTAATCCGTCCGCGAGCGTGAGCTGCTCCAGCGTTCGCCGGGGCTGCCGGAACAATCGTAATTGCAGCCGTGATGACGAGGGCTGCGGTCAACTTTCGCAGGCCCGACTTAGTCGTTCGCAAGCTACCACCCCTGTTTGCTGCAACTTGACGTGCGTCGATACGCATCGGAACTGTAACGGAGTTGGCCTGCTCTCAATAGGCCACTTCTCGCCAATGTGAGGTCCTTCAGCTGTGCCTCAATTCTGTTCGCTGAACGGTTGCGGAAGCCAGTGGCCGAGCTCAATAGGGTGTGTGGCCGGTCTTCTCTGCAGCCGTGCTCCTGATCACCCGCCTGTGACTGCCCTCATGTGATGTCAGCGGCGGGGCAAGGAGATGACGCTCGCAGCGCCGTCCCCCATGCTCGCCGCTGGGGACCAGTGAGCCTTTTCAGCGGTGCAGCTCCAGAGTGAGGACGGCCTTCGCCGCTGACGTCAGCCAGTTCGGGCTACAGCGGGCATGGCGGAAGATCCGCCAGCGCTTGACGGTGGCGATGCCGCGTTCGACAGGGTGGCAGCCGGGCATGGGCCCGGTTCAGCGATCTCTGCCTGTCGCTGAGCTCCTTGCGTGGCGGCCGTCTGGCGGGGACGGCGACCGTGCTGCCTGCGCCGGTGTACGCCATGTCGGCCAGGGCCGGGATGCGGAGCCTGGCGCAGGTCTTGACGATGCGGTGGGTACGGGCGGCGGTCAGGTCGTGGGTGCGGCCTGGAAGGGTACGGGAGATCCATACGAGTCTGCCTGTCGGGCCGGTGACGACCTGATGGTTGACGCAGTGGCGGCGGTGCTTGCCGACGCCGATCCGGAAACCGGCGGCGGTCTGGGCGAGCGTGTCGTGCTTGCGCAGGTACACCGGTGCGACCAGGGCGCGTTGGGAGGGACGGAGTTTGCAGCGGCGGTCGCCTTCGCGGGTGACGATGAGCATGGTGACCCACTCGACGAGCGCGTGCGGCAGGTCCAGTGCGGCTGGGTACGTGACCAGCAGGGCTCCCGGGCAAGAGTTGAGACGTCGGCTACCTCACTCAACCGTCCGGGAGCCCCGCGGGTTCTTCCCCACCCGGCACCACTCGATCGGTGGCTGCCTCGACGAGCCCAGCGTCAATCCTCGCTGTACACCCACTGCTCGACGCAGAACAGGGCCCCGGTGATCGTGCTGTCCCCGTCCCGCTCGGACCGCACCCACACGTTGAGCTCGACCGAGCCCACGTTCCCGTACGGGGTGTAACGGAGTTCCAGCGGATGGTCCTCGGCGTGCCGGAAGAGTTCCGCCTCGACGACGGAGGGGCGGCGGCCGACCAGTTCGATGCCCTGGAAGAGGACCTGCGGGCCGGTGCGGCCGTGGACGCTCACCGCGTTCAGTTCGGGGCCGTCGGCGCCCTCCCAGTAGTGCGCGCTCACCCCGGCGTGGTCGTAGTGCTCGTCGTCCAGTTCCCACCTGTCCAGGTCGCGGCCCCCGCCCGGCCGGAACGGGTGGTGGCCCTCGCGCCCGACAGGCTCCCGGCCGCCCAGCGCGGCGGCCACCTGCCGCGGGCTCATTCCGAAGCGCAGCGGACCGACGCCCCGCAGCGGTGCGCACTCCCAGCGCGACCGGTCCTGACCGACCGTCACCGGCGGAGGATCTGGGGGCGTTTGCCGGTCATGCGAAGGGCGGGTCAACCTGGCGACCGGCTCCGTGTTCCAGGGGTCCTCGGCCAGTTCGGGGCCGGTGGCCAGGAGACCGGTGATCATCCTGTCGCGGCGCTCCATGGGCCCCGTGGGTGCGTGCCCCCACTCCTGCACCACGCATACGGACAGCCCCCAGGCCGGTACCTCCGGTTCCCCGTGGCGGTTCACCCGCACCTCGGCCCCGCCAAGGAGGGCGAGGCGGCGGATGTCGGCGCGGGCCTCGGAAGGCACCCGCGCGACCAGTTCGACCTCCCCCAGCCGCACCAGCGGCCCGCCCGTCGCGTCGATCAGCACCGCGACCAGCCGCGGCCCCGGCCCGTAGAACGCGCTCAGCCCCGGCTCGTCGTAGTACTCCTGGACCTCTCCCGTTCGAACCCCCGGCTCGGGTTGGACGCCCGCCACCTCCAGCGCCTCCCGGACCTGCGCCGGGCTCATCCCGAAGCGCAGCGGCCCCACCCCCACCAGCGGGTCGAGCACCCATCGCTCGCGTTCTCCCGGCGCCCTGTCCCACCAACCCATACCAAACCCCCTGCGAACGATCCCGCCACGTCCGGTGCGACCCCGACGACGATTTCGGCGGTCACTCTAGACACGGTCTCCGACAGCACCGCAGCCAACCGGACTCCCCGCAGAGCGCAGGGGCACCATCGCGCCCCCGCCCATCAGTTCTACAGCTCTTGCCACAGCCGCCCGAACCGCACCTCCAGCATCCCCACAGACACCGGGCCGCCCGTCACCCGATCGGTGGCCACCTTGAAAAGGCTCGCTCTCTCCGGGCCCGGGCCGTGCGGGGCGTCAGTGCCGGACGGGGATGACGCCGGTCAGCCAGGTGAAGACGCCCGGGATCATCGGCTTCCACACGTCGCTGCTGTGGGCGCCGCCGGTCTCCTGGACGGTGACCGAGGTCGGCGGCTTGGCGGCGGCCTTCAGGGCCTCGCCGGCCTCCAGGCCGTCGCCCTTGTTGCCGCTGACGTAGAGCGAGGTCTTCGGCGGGTTCTTGGCGGACTTCAGGATGTTGAGCGGGTTGGAGATCTCGCGCAGGTGCGGGTCCTTCGCGGTCAGCGACTTGTCCTCGACGGCCGGGTCGTTGTAGCCGGACAGGCTGACCCCGGCGCGGTAGCGGTCGGGGTGCTCCAGGGCGAGCTTCGCCGCGCAGTGGCCGCCGGCCGAGTAGCCGGCCACGGCCCAGCGGTCGGCGGACGGGTCGGCGCGGAAGTTGTCGAGGACCATCCGGGGGACGTCGCGGGCCAGCCAGGTGTCCGCGTTGACCTTGCCGGGGACGTCGGCGCAGCCGGTGTCGGTGCTGTCGTCGAGCAGGGTGGTGCGCGGCGAGACCAGGATGAACGGGGCGACCTGCCCGCTCTGCATCATCGGCTTCAGCTGCTCGGACACCTTCAGCGTGCCGAACCAGGTCTTGGAGGAGCCCGGCCAGCCCGGCAGCAGTTCCACCACGGGGAAGCTCTTGTCCTTGTAGGCCGGGTCGTCGTACTGCGGGGGCAGCCAGACCAGCACCTCGCCGTCCACGCCGGAGACCTGGCCCTTGAGGTCGGTGGTCCGCACGTCGCCGGGCACCTTCGGGTCGTCGACCGGCTTGAACTGCTGGATCACCTTGGCGTGCTGGGCGTCGTTGCCGGGGTCGCCGCCCTCCGGCCCGGCCTGCAGGTTCGGCACCGCGCGGACGTGGCTGCCGGTGCCGAGCAGGTCGTCCCAACTGCCGTAGATCAGGTTGGCGTTGTTCACCATGACGAACACCATGAGGACGGCTGTGATCTGACAGAACAGCAGCATCACGATCCTGGACAGCGCCTGAAAGGGCTTCGGTCCGCGGACTCTCCCCCACAGGAGGAGCGCCACCACGATCGAGACCGGCACCAGGACGATCGTGAGGAGGAGGAACGGGGTGCCTGTCAGCTGCATCGGGGTCTCTCGAATCGGGTCGTCCGGCCGTCCGGGGCAAGGTCCCCCGGTTCACGCATCACACTTGTCAGACTGCGTCACACACGCGATCAGTTGCTGTCGACACTCGTGGAAACCTGAGAGGAACATCACTTTTTCGTGAGAATCCGCTGGGTGCCGAACGCTCAGTCTGCCAGTTCGCCCACAGCCTTCCGACCTCGGACCGCAACCTTTACCGAATCAAGGAGCATTCGTTCCGTGACCCGTGCCAGCGGCCCCGCCCGCCCCGTCCTGCCCAATCTGCTGGGCCTCGGCCCGCGCGCCGAGCGCCGCCGGCGCACCCTGCCCGCCGGGGTGCTGAAGCTGCCCACCATCGGTGTGGACATCGGCGGCACCAAGGTGGTCGCGGGCGTGGTCGACGGCGACGGCAACGTGGTGGACCGGCTGCGCACCGAGACCCCCGACAAGAGCAAGAGCCCCAAGGTGGTCGAGGACGTCATCGTCGAGCTGGTGCTGCACCTGGCCGACAAGCACGACGTGCACGCCGTCGGCGTCGGCGCGGCGGGCTGGGTGGACGCCGAGCGCTCCACCGTGCTGTTCGCCCCGCACCTGAACTGGCGCGGGGAGCCGTTGCAGCAGGCGCTCAGCTCCCGGCTGCGCTTCCCCGTGGTGGTGGAGAACGACGCCAACGCGGCGGCCTGGGCCGAGTGGCGCTTCGGCGCCGGGCGCGGCGAGGACCACATGGTGATGATCACCCTGGGCACCGGGATCGGCGGCGCGCAGGTCCGCGACGGCCACGTCGACCGGGGCAAGTACGGCCTGGCGGGCGAGTTCGGCCACATGCAGGTGGTGCCGGGCGGCCACCGCTGCCCGTGCGGCAACCGGGGCTGCTGGGAGCAGTACTCCTCCGGCAACGCCCTGGTGCGCGAGGCCCGCGAACTGGCCGCCGAGGAGTCCCCGGTGGTGCAGCCGCTGCTGGCCCGGGCCGGCGGCTCCCCGCTCGGCATCACCGGCCCGCTGGTCACCGAGGCCGCCCGGGACGGCGACGCCGTCGCCGTCGAACTGCTCTACGAGGTCGGCCGC
The DNA here is from genome assembly GCF_013364235.1 of Kitasatospora sp. NA04385. Classification (NCBI taxonomy): domain Bacteria; kingdom Bacillati; phylum Actinomycetota; class Actinomycetes; order Kitasatosporales; family Streptomycetaceae; genus Kitasatospora; species Kitasatospora sp. NA04385. Next base: position 6,838,440 of record NZ_CP054919.1, read on the forward strand.
TGGCTCGGCGTCGGCATCGCCAACCTGGCCGCCGCGCTCGACCCCGGCCGCTTCGTGATCGGCGGCGGCGTCAGCGAGGCCGGCGACCTGCTGCTCGGCCCCGCCCGGGACGCCTTCCGCCGCACCCTCACCGGCCGCGGCTTCCGCCCCGAGGCGGACCTCGTCCACGCCGAACTCGGCAACGAGGCGGGCCTGGTCGGCGCCGCCGACCTGGCCCGGCAGGTGGCCCGCCGCTTCCGCACCGTCAAGCGCCGCCGGGTGGACGGCTGAGGACGCCCGACGGGGCGGGAGCGGCGGGGGTGGGGCTCAGCCCGCGTAGGTGCGGACGTAGTCGAAGCGCGCCGTCGCCCCCGACTTGTTCATCGACACCAGGCCGATCTTCAGCGGGCCCTTCACCGGCAGCGTCCACACCCCGGCGTACGTCCAGGTCACGCCGTCGCGGCTGGTGACGGCCCGCACCTCGTGCTCGCCGTGCGCCGCGTCCAGGTGGTGCACCAGGCGCAGCCACATCGTGTCGGCCGTCGGGCCGCCGAACATCGGGGCGTTGGCCACCGCCGTCGGCGGGGTGGTGGTCGGCCGCTCGCCCTCCTTGCCGAACTCGCTGACCTGGAGCACCGCCCCGCCGCCGTTGTTCAGCGCCAGCACCGAGTGCACCAGCTTGAACCACCGGTCGTCGTTCTCGTACAGCACCAGGCCGGCCTGCTGCGAGGTCTGGCCCGGTGCGAAGACCAGCTTCGTCTCCACCGTGAAGTCCCCGTCCGGGGCCGGGCGCTGGAGCACCGAGGCGCTGTTGTCGCCCAGGTACAGCTCCGCGTTCTGGGTCGGCCAGGAGAGCGAGCCGCCGCCCGCCGCCACCCCGGCGGCGGGACCGCGCACCCAGCTCCACGGCGAGCCGGCGGTGGTGCCCGGCACCGCCGCCGCGTCGAACTCGTCGCTGTAGCCGGGCAGGAGCGCGCCCGGCGCCGGGTCCGCCACCCGGGCGGTCACCGGGGTGTACAGCGCGGTGGCGCTCACGTTGTCGCCCGCCGCGCCCGGGCCCCGGGCGGCCAGCGCGACCGCGCCGGAACGGGCCGCCCCGGCGGGGACGGTGCGCTGCTGCACGGCCACCGGGTCGTGCAGCCGGTCGTGGCTGACCTCCACCGTCAGCGCGGTGCCGCGCAGTTCGGCGGTGACGGCGTGCCAGGTGTTCCAGGTGAACCCGGCGGGCAGCGCGGTCAGCTGCTCCCCGGCGGAGACCCCGCCGACCACCGCCTCGGTGACCAGGGCGTTCCGGCTCCGGTCCAGCCAGGCGGTGATCCGGTCGCCCGGCCCGGCGTAGGCCAGTGCCAGCCCGGCTCGGCCGCCCGCCGCGGTGACCCGCAGGTCGGCCTCGGCGCGGACGTTCGCCGGGGCGGTGCCCGGGCCGACCGCGAACGCGGGCGCGTCCCCGCTGTCGGCGTGCGCCGCGTACCCGCCGGAGTCGGTCTCCACCGGCGCCGACCAGCCGCCGGTGCCGGCGCCCTCGGTGCGCCAGCCGGCCAGCGTCCCGCCGTCGAACGCGCCGCCGGCCGCCGGGGCGGTGACGGGTGCGGCCTGCGCGGTGTCGGACGGGCCCGCCCCGGCGCGCAGCACCGGCCAGCCGTCGATCCAGTCCAGCCGGTCGATCAGCAGCGGGCGGCGGGTCAGGTTCAGGGTGCCCCCGGCGGCGGGCGCCAGGTCGGGCGCCTCGGCCGGGATGCCGTGGTAGACCAGCCAGTCCTGCCCGGACAGGTCGGTCTGCACCGCGTTGTGGCCCGGGCCGATCCAGCGGTTCCCGTTCGCCCCGGCCACGATCCCGGCCTTGCTGGTGAGCGCCGTCAGGTCGGTGCCCAGCTCGTCGCGGAACGGCCCGGTCGGGCTGGTGGCCCGGCCGACCTTGACCTGGTAGCCGCTGAACGCCCCCGAGCAGCAGCCGCCGTCCGAGTAGAACAGGTAGTAGTAGGCGTCCCGGTGCACCACGAAGCCGCCCTCGACCCGCCGCCCCTTGGCGACCTGGGTCACCGCGCCCTGGGTGCGGGTGCGGTCCGGGGTCAGCTGGGCGACGCAGATGGTGTCGTAGCTGCCCCAGTACAGGTACGCCTGGCCGCCGGTGTCGGTGAACTGGGCCTGGTCGATGTTGCCGCTCGGGCAGCCGCTGGGGGAGGGCAGCACCGAACCCCGGTCGGTCCACGGGCCGGTGGGGGTGGGCGCGGTGGCCAGCGCGACGGTGCCCGCGCCCGGCACCGAGTAGTACAGGCTGTAGTGGCCGTCGAAGTAGCGGATGTCCGGCGCCCACAGCCGGGAGCCGTTCTCCCAGGCGGGCTGGGTGGCGGGCGTGAACACCTGGCCCGCGTACGTCCAGTGCACCAGGTCCGCCGAGCGCAGGATCGGCAGGATGCGCTCGCCGTCCTCGCCCCGGCTCTGGAAGACCGGGTTCTGGGTGCCGTAGGCGTACCAGAGGCCGTCCTTGCCGCGGATCGTCGACGGGTCGGGGAAGGTGTCCACCACCCCGGCGGAGACCGGGTTGGTGTAGGTCGCGGCCGGCGCGTCGGCGGCCTGCGCGCCGTCCGCGGTTGCGGCCGGCGGGACGGCCAGCAGCCCCCAGGCGAGCGCGCAGGCGGCCAGCAGCCGCGGGAGCAGTCTTCGGTGGCGCGGGGTGCGGAGGGTCATGCCGTCTCCCTGCTCGGGGTGGTGCCGGCGGTCGGCGCGGCGGGTGCCGTGCCGTCGGGTTCGAAGGCGCTGAGGGTGGAGTCCTCCAGGTGGGTGCCGATGTCGTACATCGGCGCCATCCAGTGGTGGAAGTTGTCGCCGCGCTCGCGCAGCAGGTCGTACAGCCGCCGGGTCAGCCGGGCCCGGACGTCCGCGTACGCCGCCTCGCCGTGCCGGTTGACCAGCTCGTGCGGGTCCTCGACCAGGTCGTACAGCTCGTTGACGGACTCCGGGTTGACCACCAGCTTGTACCGGTCGTCGCGGATCATCCGCTGCGGGTACGGGAAGTGGTGGCCGTGGAACTCGGCGACCAGCTCCTGCGGCCAGTCCGGCCGTTCGCCGCGCACCAGGGGCAGCAGGCTGCGGCTGTCGACCGCCGGCGCCGGGTCGGCGCCGGCCAGTTCGAGGATCGTCGCGGTGCAGTCGGTGAGCGAGACCAGCTCCTCGCGCACCTGCGGCGGCGCGCCCGGCACCCGGACGATGCCGGGGATGCGGTAGATGTCCTCGTACATCGCCGGGCCCTTGTCGTGCAGCCGGTGCGCGCCGGTGAACTCGCCGTGGTCGGCGGTGAAGAACACCGAGGTGGCGTCGGTCAGGCCGAGTTCGTCGAGCCGGGTGAGGATGCGGCCGATCTGCTCGTCGATCAGGGTGACGTACCCCCAGTAGACGGCGATCAGCTTCCGGCTCACCTCGGCGGGCATCGTGTCGAACGCCCAGTGGTCGCAGTAGTTGCGCTGGACGGGCGGCTTGCCCTCGAAGGTCTCGGCCACCGAGGGCGGCAGCTCGACCAGCGCCGGGTCGTAGCGGTCGTAGTAGGCGTCGGGCAGCAGGTAGGGCAGGTGCGGACCGAAGAAGTGCGCGGCCAGGAAGAACGGCCGCCCGTCGGCCGCGTACCGCTCCAACTGCTCGATCGTCCGGGTGGCCAGGTAGTGCTCGAAGGTGGCCTCCACCGGCTGCCGGAGCCGGGCCGCCAGCAGGTTGCCCGGGTTGCCGTTGGGCGAGGTGCCGCGCACCGGATCGGTGATCCGGTACGGCGGCAGGCCGCGTTCGGCCAGGTAGGCCAGGTAGTCGGGGTGGTCGACGGGGTTGTGCCAGCCCGGCAGGTCGGGCCCCTCGAAGCCGTACGAGGCGGCGTTGCGCTCGGTGCCGCCGTGCCACTTGCCGACCAGGCCCAGCCGGTAGCCGCGCTCCCGGAGCGCCTGCGGGAAGGTGAAGACGTCCGGCCGCAGGTCCTCCAGGTAGCCGACGTTGCGCTCCTGGTTGGCCAGCAGCCGGTGCCGGAAAGGGTTCTGACCGGTCAGCAGGCTGGCCCGGGCCGGGGTGCAGATCGCCGTCGGGGTGTAGAACCGGTCGAAGCGGGTGCCGGACGCGGCCAGCCGGTCCAGGTGCGGGGTCGCCACGTGCGGGTTGCCGTACGCGCCGAGGGTGTCCACCCGGTGCTGGTCGGTCATCAGGAACAGCAGGTTCACTTCCCGTACGCCTTTGCGTAGGCGTCGCCCGCGTAGTACTCGGCCGGGGCCGGGGAGGTCTTCAACTGGCCGGTGGAGACGAAGAAGTCGCCCAGGCCCTTCAGCCAGCCGTCCACCGTGCCGTCCTTCGTCTTGGCCACCAGGTCCGCGGTGGACAGGGTCTGCACGTTGGCGGCGTCCGCCTTGACCTTGGCCGGGTCGAGCTTGAGCAGCGCGGCGGCCTCGGTGACCGACTCGTCCGGGTGCGCGGCCCGCCAGTCGTTGGCCGCCTGGAGCACCTTGACCACCTTCTCGGACAGCCCCGCGTCGGTCTTCGGGCCGGAGACGAACGCGGTCGGGAAGGCCCGGCCGGTGAAGTCCTTCGTCCCGGCGATCTCCACCAGGTCCGGCTTCTTCGCCTTGATGCTGTCGATCAGCGGGTACCAGATCCCGGCCGCGTCGATCTGCCCGCCCACGAACGCGGACACCACCGTCGCCGGGTCCATCGGCACCTTCTGCACGTCGCTGGGCGACAGCCCGGCCTGCTGGAGCGCCAGGTTGAGCACCATCTCGCCGGAGGTGCCGGCCGGCACGCCGACCTTCTTGCCCTTCAGGTCCTTGACCGAGGTGATGCCCGGCTGGGCGATCACGTGGTCGGCGTAGGTCAGGGTGTCGATCGCGACCACCTTGGCCTTGCCGGAGGCGGGCAGCCAGAGCGCGCCGGGGCCGATGTAGCCGAAGTCCAGGTCGCCCGCGCCGAGCGCCTGCACCTGGAGCGGGCCGTTGGTGAACACCTTCAGCTCCGGGTCGAGGCCCTGCTGCTTCCACAGGCCCTGCCGGTCGGCGATGGCCAGCAGGCTGGCGCCGTTGTAGTCGCTGATGTAGCCGAACCGCACCTTCACCGTCTTGCCCGCGGCGCCGGACGAGCCCGACGAGGCGGAGGAGGCGGACGAGCAGGCGGTGGCGGAGAGCGACAGGACGGTCACGGCGGAGACGGCGAGGAGGGCGCGACGGAGTATGCGCATGGCGATGCGGTCCTTGGGGAGAGGTGACGGAACGTCAGGAAGCGGAAGGGGACTGGTGGTACACGGCGTGCCAGACCTCGTTGCGGAGGCGGGCGAACCCGGGGGAGAGCCGGATCTCCTCGGTGCGCGGGTAGGGCAGGTCGACCTCCACCACCCGGTGGATCCGGCCCGGGCGGGAGGCCATCACGACCACCCGGCGGGCCAGGTAGACCGCCTCGTCCACGTCGTGGGTGACGAACAGCACGGTGCGCCGCTCCCGGCTCCAGGTGTCCAGCAGCTGGTCCTGGAGCTGGATGCGGGTCAGGGCGTCCAGCGCCCCGAACGGCTCGTCCATCAGCAGCACCCGCGGGTCCACCGCGTACGCCCGGGCGATCGCGCAGCGCTGCCGCATCCCGCCGGAGAGCGTCTTGGGCAGCGCGTCGGCGAAGTCGCCCAGGCCCACCAGCTCGATCGCGTGCTCGGCCCGGCGGCGGCGCTCGGCGGCCGGCACCTTGGCCAGCCGCAGCCCGAACTCGACGTTGCGGCGCACCGTCAGCCACGGGAACAGCGCGTACTGCTGGAAGATCACGCCCCGGTCGGGGCCCGGCCCGGTGACCGGCTCCCCGTCCACCAGCACCTCCCCGCCGGTCGGGGCGACCAGCCCGGCGGCCATCCCCAGCAGGGTGCTCTTGCCGCAGCCGGACGGGCCGACCACGGTGACGAACTCGTTGTCCGCGACGTCGAGCGAGACGCCGTCCAGGGCGGTGAACCGGCCGCCCTTCACCGGGTAGCTGCGCGAGACGGCGCGGAAGGAGATCTTGCTGGTCGTCCCGTCGGCCGGGGCGGGCCCGCTGAGCGGGGAGGAGGGCTTACTGCTGGTCATCGGCGTTCCTGCCATCGGGTGAGGCGGCGCTCGGCGAGCTGGAGCAGCCGGTCCATGACCAGGCCCAGCACGCCGATGGTGATCAGCCCCACGAAGATCGTCGGGAGGTCGTAGTAGAGCTCGGCCTGCTGCATCCGGAAGCCCAGGCCCTCCTGGGCGGCGATCAGCTCGGCGGCGACCAGGGTGCCCCAGGCCGAGCCCAGGCCGATCCGCATGCCGACCAGGATGAACGGCGCCGCCGCCGGGACGACCACCCGCAGGAAGATCGCCCGGTCGTTCGCCCCCAGCACCCGGGCGGCGTTCACCAGCGTCGCGTCCACGTCCAGCACGCCCTGGAAGGCCGCCACCACGCTGGACAGGAAGGCCGCCAGGAAGATCACCACGACCTTCGGCACCTCGCCGATGCCCAGCAGCACCACCGCCAGCGGGATCAGCGCCAGCGGCGGGATGGTCCGGAAGAACTGCACGTACGGTTCCAGCAGGGCCCGGGCCGTCGGGTACCAGCCCATCAGGAAGCCGACCGGTACGGCCGCCAGGGTGCCGAGGGCGAAGCCGAGCAGCACCCGGCGCAGGCTGGCCAGCGCGTCGTCCAGCAGGGTGCCGTCGGCGATCAGCTCGCCCGCCCGGTCGGCGACCTCGCCGGGGCCGGGCAGGCCCTGGACGCCCGCCGCGGCCAGCAGCGACCAGGCGGTCAGGCCGACGGCGACCGCCAGCAGGTTCAGGGCGAGGGTGCGGGCCACCCGGCGGACGCCCGAACGGGGCGCCGCCGCGGCGGGTCCGGTGGCGGACCCGGTGGCGGACTCGGTGGGGGGAGCGGTCACGGCCATGGCGTGACCGGTCTGCGACTGCCGTGCACGGGGACGTCCTCGGGGATGCGGGTACGGGTACGGGGGTGGGGGCGGAGCGGGAACGGGGGCGGTGCGGGGGTCACGGCGCTTCCTCGGGGTCGGGCCGCCGGTAGTGCGAGAGCAGCGGGGTGGTCTGGAGCACCAGGGCGATGCCGCCCAGCGCGCCGCCGTACTCGCCGAGCGCGGCCCGGCGCAGGTCCAGCCGGCTGCGGGCCAGCGGCAGCACGTGCGCGGCCAGCGCCTCCTGCACCGGGTCGAGCAGCAGCGGCCCGGCCCCGGCCAGTTCGCCGCCGACCACGACCACGCCCGGCCCGACCGCGTTGCACACGGCGGCCAGCACCGTGCCGACGTGGCCGCCGACCGTGCGCAGCACGCCGAGCGCGGCCGGCTCGCCGCCGGTGGCCGCGGCCAGGAACTCCGCGAGGTCCGCGGACCGGCCGCCCGCCTCCCGGTGCGCGTCCAGCACCGCGCCGACGGAGGCCACCGTCTCCAGGCAGCCCCGGCCGCCGCAGTCGCAGGGCGGGCCCGCCGGGTCGACCGTGATGTGGCCGAGCTCGCCGGACAGCCCGTACGCCCCGGCGTGCAAGGCGCCCCGGATCACCAGGCCGCCGCCGACGCCGTGCGACAGGCGCAGGTACAGCACGTCGCGCGAGCCGGTCGCCGAACCCCACACCGACTCGGCGAGCGCCGCCAGCCGGGTGTTGTTGTCCACCAGCACCGGCACGCCGAACGCCGCGCCGAGCAGCTCGCGCACCGCCCCCGCGCCGTCCGGTCGACCGCCCGGCGCGGCTGACCCCGGGGCTGATCCTGCGTCGGACGGCGGGTCGGACGGCCGGTCCGACGACTCGTCAGCCGGTGCGTCGACCGCTCCGACCGGCCCGACCACGCCCACCCCGATGCCGGTGACCGAGCCCAGGCCGAGCGCGCCGTCCGCGAGGCCGTCCACCAGCTGCCGGGCGAGGGCGATCCGCTCCGGCCACGGCAGGCCCGCCGGGTGCGCCCGGCTGGCCGAACCGACCACCTCGTGCGCCACGTTGACCGCCGCGACGTGCACCGCGCGCCGGGCGAAGTCGATCCCGACGGCCTGCCCGGCCGCCGGGTTCAGGCTCAGCGTCTCCACCGGCCGCCCGCGCCGCCCGGTGCCCGCCGCGGGCGCCGACGCCACCACCGCGCCGGCCGTGACCAGGCCGCCGACGATGTCGTACAGCGTGGTCCGGGACAGCCCGGTGTGGCTGCCGAGCCCGGCCCGGCTGAGCGGGCCGTGCCGCCGCAGCAGGTCCAGGACCAGCTTCTCGTGGCCCCGGCGCAGGCGGGCCAGCGGTCCGTCGTGGGGGTGCGGGGAGTGCATGGCCCCCAGCATGGAGAGCGGCCCGGATTTACGTCAATGAGCCGGATTAAATGTCATGCCGCCGCAACGCGCGGCAACACTGCGGCCCGCCGCGGCACCCGGACGGGTGGTCGGCGGGCCCGCCCCGCGCCCCCCGCCGGGCCGGCGGCCCGGCCCGTGAACGCCCGAACGGGCCTGTTGTTAACGCGACTTGGCGCCCTGTCACGTATCCGACTTGTTTTCGGCCCAGCCCGGGGCGGCACCTTGTCGCGTGCGCGACGGGTGTGGGAGAACGGGAGACCGACGCCGACCCAGGGAGGCCGCATGCGTGCCCGTGCCCGTCTCGTTCCCGTCCTCGCGCTCGTCACCGCCACCGGCCTGCTGGGCGTCGCGGCGCCCGCCGAAGCGGGCCAGGCACCGCCGGGGAAACAGCCGGTCGCGGTCGGCTGGGGCGGTGCGGTGGCCAGCGTGGACGCCGACGCCACCGCCGCCGGTCTGGAGGTGCTCAAGCGCGGCGGCAACGCGGTGGACGCCGCCGTCGCCACCGCCGCCGCGCTCGGCGTCACCGAGCCCTACTCGGCGGGCATCGGCGGCGGCGGGTACTTCGTCCACTACGACGCCCGCACCGGCCGGGTCGAGACCATCGACGGCCGGGAGACCGCCTCCCGGAGCGCCGACAGCACGCTGTTCCTGGAGAACGGCAAGCCGCTCGCCTTCGACGACGCCGTCACCAGCGGCCTGTCCGTCGGCGTCCCCGGCACCGCCGCCACCTGGGAGCGGGCCCTGCGCCGCTGGGGCACCCGCAGCCTGGGCGAGGTGCTCAAGCCCGCCGAGCGGATCGCCGAGCGCGGCTTCACCGTCGACCAGACCTTCCAGGACCAGACCGCCGCCAACCGGGCCAGGTTCCAGGACTTCCCGGCCAGCCGCGCGCTGTTCCTGCCCGGCGGCCGACTCCCGGCCGTGGGCTCGGTCTTCCGCAACCCCGACCTGGCCGCCACCTACCGCCAACTCGGCCGCCAGGGTACCGACGCGCTCTACCGGGGCCCGATCGGCGCCGACGTCGTCCGCACCCTCCAGCACCCGCCGGTCGACCCCGCCTCCGGCCGCACCGCCCGCCCCGGGAAGGTCGACGCCGCCGACCTGGCCGCGTACCGGGTCCGCGACCAGGCCCCGACCCACGTCGGCTACCGGGGCCTGGACGTGTACGGCATCGCGCCGTCCTCCTCCGGCGGGACGACGGTCGGCGAGGCGCTGAACATCCTGGCCCGCAGCAGCCGCGCCGACCTCGCCGACCCCGTCCGGTACGACCACCGGTACCTGGAGGCCAGCCGGATCGCCTTCGCCGACCGCAACCGCTGGGTGGGCGACCCGTCCGCCGTGCAGGTCCCGACCCGGCAGCTCCTCGACCCCGTGTACGCCGCCGCCCGGGCCTGCCTGATCGACCCGTCGCACGCCCTGACCAGCCCGCTCGCCCCCGGCGACCCCTACCACCCGGCGGCCTGCGGCAGCACCGGGCAGCCCGCCGCCGAACCGTACGAGGGACAGAGCACCACCCACCTGACCGTCGCCGACCGCTGGGGCGACGTGGTCTCCTACACGCTGACCATCGAGCAGACCGGCGGCAGCGGCATCACCGTCCCCGGCCGGGGCTTCCTGCTCAACAACGAGCTGACCGACTTCGACTTCGCGCCGCTCACCCCCGGCGTCCCCGACCCGAACCTGCCCGGCCCGGGCAAGCGGCCGCGCTCCTCGATCTCGCCGACCGTCGTGCTCAAGGACGGCAAGCCCTACCTGGCGCTCGGCTCGCCCGGTGGCGCGACCATCATCACCACCGTCCTGCAGGTGCTGACCGGCCGGGTGGACCGCGGGCTGACGCTGGAACAGGCCATCGCCGCGCCCCGGGCCAGCCAGCGCAACACCGCCGCCACCCAGGCCGAACCGGCCTTCCTGGCCTCGCCCGAGGCCGCGAAGCTCCAGGCGCTGGGCCACGTCTTCGCCGCCACCCCGGAGATCGGCGCCGCCACCGGCGTCGAACGGCTCCCGGACGGCCGCTGGCTGGCCGCCGCCGAACCCGTCCGGCGCGGCGGCGGCGCGGCGGGCGTCGTGCAGCCCTCGCGCTGATCCTCCGTCAGCCCTGTCAGCCTGTTGGCCCGTCAGCCCCGTCGGCCCCGTCGGCTGCCGGGTGCTGTCGGCGGCGAGCGGTATGTTCGGACGGGGTGCCCGGCCCGCGCGCCGGGGCCCCGTCCGTCCGCACCGCCGAGGGAAGGCCGCCGTGACCGTCCGCATCGCCACCTGGAACATCAACTCCGTCACCGCCCGGCTGCCCAAGCTGCTGGAGTGGCTGGAGTCCGCCCAGCCGGACGTGCTGTGCCTGCAGGAGCTCAAGTGCGCCACCGACGCCTTCCCCGCCGAGGCGGTCGCCGAGCTGGGCTACGCCTCCGCCGCGCACGGCGACGGCCGGTGGAACGGCGTCGCCCTGCTGTCGCGGATCGGCCTGGACGACGTGGTGCGCGACCTGCCCGCCCAGCCCGGTTACCTCGCCGAGGACGCGCTGCTGCCGGTGGTCGAGCCGCGCGCCGTCGCCGCGACCTGCGGCCCCGTCCGGGTCTGGTCGGTGTACGTGCCCAACGGCCGCGAGGTCGACCACGCGCACTACCGCTACAAGTTGGAGTGGATGGCCGCGCTGCGCGACGCCGTCCGGGAGGACGCGGCGGGCGAGCGCCCGTTCGCGGTGCTCGGCGACTTCAACGTCGCCCCCGCCGACGAGGACGTCTACGACCTCGCCGCCTTCGAGGGCCTCACCCACGTCACCGCCCCCGAGCGCGCCACCCTCACCGCCCTCCAGGAGACCGGCCTGCAGGACGTCGTCCCCCGCGCCCTCAAGTACGACCGCCCGTACACCTTCTGGGACTACCGGGCGCTGGCCTTCCCGAAGAACCGCGGCATGCGGATCGACCTGACCTACGCCAACAAGCCGTTCGCGGACGCCGTCACCGACAGCTACGTGGACCGCGAGGCCCGCAAGGGCAAGGGCACCTCGGACCACGCGCCGGTGGTGGTCGACCTCGACCTGTGAGACCGGCGGGTCGGCCCGCGAGGCTGCGGGGCTGCCGGCCTGCCGGCCTGCCGGCCCGCCGGGCTGCCGGGCTCAGAACAGGGCGCCGACGAAGAGCTCGATGACGAGGGCCGGCAGCAGCGGGTTGTCGTTGGCGTACTCGAAGCGCCCCCAGGCGTAGACCGCGGTGGCGAACACCCGCAGCGGGTCGGGTTCGGCCAGCTCCCAGCGGCCGAGCCGGGTGCGGCCCACCGTCCGCCCGTCCTCCAGCAGTTCGGTGCGCACCAGGCCGCGGCGGACGAAGCACAGGCTGCGCCCGTCCGCCTCGAAGCGCACGTAGCGGCGGGAGCGCAGCGGGTTGGCGCTGCGGGCGGTGATGCGGGCGGTGACGCGGGCCTCGGCGCCCTCGAAGTCGGCCGTCAGCCGGCCGCGCCGGGCCGCCCGGACGGCGCGCGGGCCGGGCACGAACGCGGAGAGCCCGCCGAGCGGGCGGCCGTCGAGTTCCAGCCGCCAGTCCCGCGCGCCCTGCGTCCTGATGCTGAAGTCGGTCTTCTCGGGCGAGCGGTGCAGCACCAGGGCGCCGAGCGGTGTCGGCACCGTCGCCGAGTCGCTCCTGCGGAGCTCCGTGAATTCCATCGTGTCCCCCCAGTGTCGTGAAAACCCCAGGTGGAGGGTAATGGGCGAAGATCCGTTCGTCAGTATTATCTGAGTGTATAGACGCGAAGTGTACGCCCGGCGTACGCTCCCGCCATGAGCGTTCCCCTCACCCTGCTCGGGCTCCTCGAACGCGAGCCCAGCCACGGCTACGACCTCAAGCGCGACTACGACGCCTTCTTCGGGCGCGGCAAACCGCTGCCCTTCGGCCAGGTGTACGCGACCCTCGGGCGGCTCGCCCGGGACGGGAAGGTGGTGGTCGGCGACCCGGAGGCCGGCGACGGGCCGGACCGCAAGCGGTACGTGATCACCGAGGCGGGGGCCACCGAGTTCGAGGACTGGCTGAGCGAGCCGGTCGCCGCCGAACCCCACCTGCAGACCGTGCTGTTCAGCAAGGTCGTGCTCGCCCTGATGCTCGGCCGCGACGCCGAGCGCTACCTCGACACCCAGCGCGCCGCCCACCTCAAGCGGATGCGCGAACTCACCGAGGTCAAGCGCTCCGGCAGCCTGGTCGACGCCCTGCTCGCCGACCACGGCCTGTTCCACCTGGAGTCCGACCTGCGCTGGATCGACCTCACCGCCGCCCGCCTGGACGCCCTCGCCGCGGAGGTGAACGCCCGGTGAGCGCCCCCCTGATCGAGGCCCGCGCCGTCACCCTCTCCTTCGGCGAGACCCCCGCCCTGCGCGGCGCCGACCTCGCAGTGGACGCCGGCGAGATCCTCGCCGTGATGGGCCCCTCCGGCTCCGGCAAGTCCACCCTGCTGCACTGCCTGGCCGGCATCCTCGCCCCCGACGGCGGCGAGATCCACTTCGACGGCCGCCGGATCGACCGCCTCGGCGAGCAGGAGCGCAGCACGCTGCGCCGCGACAGCTTCGGCTTCGTCTTCCAGTTCGGCCAGCTCGTCCCGGAGTTGAGCGCCGAGGAGAACGTCGCCCTGCCGCTGCTGCTCGGCGGCGCCAAGCGCGCCGACGCGCTGGCCCGGGCCCGCGCCTGGTTCCCCCGGCTCGGCCTGGACGGGCTGGAGGGGCGCCGCTCCGGCGAGCTCTCCGGCGGCCAGGCCCAGCGCGTCGCCCTGGCCCGCGGCCTGGTCGCCGAGCCGCGCGTCCTGTTCGCCGACGAACCCACCGGCGCGCTCGACTCACTCACCGGCGAACACGTGATGGACCTGCTGGTCGACTCCGCCCGCGCCCAGGGCACCACCGTCGTCCTGGTCACCCACGAGGCGAGGATCGCCGCCTACGCCGACCGCGAGACCATCGTCCGCGACGGCCGCGCCACCTCGCTGAGCGGGCGGGCCGCCGGATGATCCGCCTCGGCCTGCGCCTCGCCGTCAGCGGCGGCCGCGAAGCGCTGCTGCGCCTGCTGGTCACCGCCGCCGCCGTGGCCGTCGGCGTCGGGCTGCTGCTCACCACCCTCGCGGCCGTCAACGCCGTGCACACCCAGAACGGCCGCTACGCCTGGATCAACACCAGCCCCACCACCGTCCCCGCCGATCGGGAGGCGGCGGGGACGGCCCCGGAGGGCAACGCGCCGCTGTGGTGGATGACCCGGCGCGACACCTTCCGGGGGCAGCAGATCGGACGCGTCGACGTCGCCCCGACCGGCCCGACCACCGTGCTCCCGCCCGGGGTGGACCGGCTGCCCGCCGACGGCGAGTACTACCTGTCGCCCGCGCTGGCGAAGCTGGCCGACGCGACGCCCCCGGAGCAGCTCGCCGACCGCTTCGGCGGCCACCGGATCGGCATCCTCGGCAAGGACGCGCTGCCCGGCCCCGACAGCCTGGTCGCCCTGGTCGGCGACAGCCCGCAGGAGCTGTCGGCGATCCACGGCGCGGTCGAGGTCACCCGGATCCTCACCACCTCGCCCGACCGCTGCGACGACTGCCCGATCGGCATCCGGTCCAACGGCATCACGCTGATCCTGACCGTCGCCACCGGCGCGCTGGTCTTCCCGCTGCTGATCCTGATCGGCACCGCCACCCGGCTCAGCGCCACCCGGCGCGAGCGGCGCTTCGCCGCGATGCGGCTGGTCGGCGCGACACCCCGGCAGGTCTCGGCGATCTCCGCCGTCGAGTCCGCGCTCGCGGCCGCCGCGGGCGTGCTGCTCGGCTTCCTGCCCTACCTCGCGCTGCGCGGCCGGGTCGCCGCCGTGTCGCTGACCGGGTACCGCTTCTACACCTCCGACCTCACCCTGACGCTCCCGCAGGTCGCGGTCGTCGGCCTGGGCGTGCCGCTGGCGGCCGTCGTCGCCGCCCGGATCGCGCTGCGCCGGGTGCGGATCTCCCCGCTCGGGGTCAGCCGCCGGGTCACCCCGAAGCCGCCCCGGGCCTGGCGGGTGGTGCCGCTGCTGGCCGGGCTCGCCGAGCTGGTGTTCCTGCTGGTCCGGCACCCGGAGTCGACCCCGGGCCAGGTGCGGGGGTACCTCTCCGCGTTTGGCCTGATCATGACCGGCATCCTGCTCTCCGGCCCGTGGCTGACCGGCCGGGCCGCCGCCCTGCTGGCTCGGCGCACCCAGCGCCCGGCCGCGTTGATCGCGGCCCGCCGGCTCGCCGACAACCCCACCGCCGGGTTCCGGGCGGTCAGCGGGCTGGTGCTGGCCCTGCTGGTGATGACCGCGACGATCGGGATCATCACCACCATGACCGCCGAGCGCGGCCGGGTCGAGGGCGGCCCGCAGTTCGACAACGTGCTGCTCAACGGCCTCAGCGAGGACCGCACCCCCGAGGGCCTCGACCGCGGCGCCGGCCCGCCCGCGCCGCCCGGGCTGACCGCCGGCCTACTGGCCGTCCCCGGTGTGCGCGGCACCATGCTGGTGCACCCGCTCGACGAGGTGGTGCCGGTCCACGCCGGGGGCGAGACCGCGGCCTCCGAAACGGTGGCCTGCCCCGAGCTGGAGGCCGTCGGGGTGTTCGGCCGCTGCGCGCCCGGCGCGGCCACTGCCTACCTGCCGTCCGTGCTGGCGGGCTTCCGCGACTACTCCGGCACCGTGTGGCCCGCCGCGCCCTACACCGCCGAGCAGGTGGCGGCCCTGCCGGTGGTGAGCGTGGTGGTCGCCACCGACGGCTCGCCCGCCGCCGTCGAGCGGGCCCGGACGATGGTGGACACCGCCTACCCGGCGAGCCGGCAGTCACGGACCCTGGCCGAGGGCCGGAAGGAGTCCGGCGCCGAACTGCAGGGCTTCCGGCAACTGGCGAAGGTGGTCGTCCTGGCGACCTTCCCGATCGCGGGCTGCAGCCTCGCGGTCAGCGTCGCCGCCGCGCTCGGCGAGCGCAAGCGGCCGTTCAGCCTGCTGCGGCTCAGCGGAGTGCCGCTGGCGATGCTGCGCCGGGTGGTGCTGATGGAGTCCGCGGTGCCGCTGCTGGCGGTCTCGGCGCTGGCGATCGGCACCGGGCTGCTGGCCGCCGACCTGTTCCTGCGCTCCCAGTTGCAGTACACGCTGCACTCGCTCGGCGCCGGCTACTACCTGGCGGTCGCGGGCGGGCTGGCCGGGGCGCTGGCGGTCATCGGCGCCACCCTGCCGCTGCTGCGCCGGATCACCGGCCCGGAGACCGCCCGCAACGAGTAGCACTCCCGGCCGCGCGGTCGTTCGGGTCCGGAGCATCGGTCGGACCCGAACGGCCTTGCGGGTTCGCCGGGCCGGGCGGTGCTGCCTAGCGTGGTCGGCAACCGGGTGCAGCGGTGCGAACACGGAGCCGCTGCCCCAACCCCGACCCCCTGGAGGTACGGCATGCGCCCGACGCGCACCGCCGCCGCCGCACTGCTCGGCACCACCGTCCTGCTCGGCCTGGCCGGCACCGCCCCCGCGTCCGCGAAGGGCAGCGAACCCGCCTGGGTCTCCCCCTCGCAGGCCCAGCCCGGGCAGTCGGTCTCGGTCAGTGTCACGTGCGCGAGCAGCACGGAGAAGACAGTCACCGCGACCTCGCTGGCCTTCGCCGGCGGCTCCACCACGCTCCGAGTCGGCCCCGACGGCAAGTACTCGGGCAGCGCCACCGTCATCTCCGAACAGGAGATGGCCGCGGCCGCCGCCAAGCGCACCACCACCGACTCGTCCTGGGGCATCGACGGCAAGTGCCCCAACGGGGACGGCTTCGTCGGCGCGGTCGCCATCGCGGTCGCCGGGACGAACGGCACCACCAGCGGCGCGGCCGCCGGTGCGGGCGTCTGGGAGGGCGCCCGGATCCCGCAGGGCGGGGTGGAGACCGGCCTGGGCGGCTCGGTCGGCGTGGACGGCGCCCGGCTGGCCGTCGGCGCCGGGCTGGTCGCGTCCGGCATCGGCGGGTTCTGGCTGCTGCGCCGCCGCGGCGCGGCCGCCGGTCGGGCCTCCTGAGCGGCCGACCGGTACGCGCCCACCGTACTCGGCGGGCCGCGCGTCCCACGCGGCCGGCGGCACGAGGAAGGGCGGCACCCCGAGGGGTGCCGCCCTTTCGCGCGTCCTTTCGCCCGTCCTTTCGCGCGTCCTTCCGCCCGCCCGGGGGCCTGCGCGTTTAAGGCCGGTGCGCTCAGGAGTCGGTGCGCTCCACGGCGCCGGTGCGCTCCAGGGTGCCGACCGTCAGCAGGTACTGCCCGGCGAGGTACGTCGCCATGATCAGGAAGCTGTGCGCGGGCAGGTGCCGCCAGTCCGCCAGGTCGGTGGCGATCAGGGTGTCGGAGAACAGGAACAGCGCCCCGCCCAGCCCCGCCCGCACGTTGACCTGCGAGGCGGTCACCGCGGTGGAGGCCAGCAGCAGGCTGTAGAACGCCACCGGTACGCGCATCCCCGCGTCCAGGTCGGGCCAGAGCAGCACGATCAGCACCGCCCAGACCACCGCGTAGCAGATCGCGACGGGCAGGATCCGGCGGCGGTCGGCGAGCGCGCCCAGCTTGACGAACATCGTCACGTAGCAGACGTGGCCGGCCGCGAACGAGGCCATCCCGGCCAGGAACGCGACCGTGCCGCCGATCTCCAGCAGGATGTCGCCGCCCGCACCGAACAGCAGCGCCGGGACGAGCAGCCTCGGCGTCTCCGGCTTCGCCAGGGCCCAGACCCAGGCCGCCAGCAGCGGCATCAGCAGCGGCTTGGTGGAGTACTGCAGGGGCTTGATCCCGAAGACGATCGCCAGCAGGTGCGCGGCCGAGACGACGGTGAAGGCGATCAGCAGGGCCCGCGCGGTGCGCGGGTCGCGGAGGGGGGTCATGCGGCGGCACTCTCCGGTCCGGTGGCGGTGGCGGCGGGGCTCTCGGTGCGCGGTGCGGGCTGCCAGCCCGGTCCCTTCGTCAGGTGGCGCAGCCGGTCGCCCCAGGTGGTCGCTCCCCGTATGTCCCGGGCGATCGAGGCGTACTCGTGGGTGGCGACCCGCAACGGGTTGAAGGTGCCGATGTTCTTGGTCAGGCCGTACACCGGGCGTTCGGTCTCGGCCGCGAACGAGCCGAACAGCCGGTCGAAGACGATCAGGATGCCGCCGAAGTTGCGGTCCAGGTAGCCGCCCTGCGAGGCGTGGTGCACCCGGTGGTGCGAGGGGGTGTTGAAGACGTACTCGACCGGGCGGGGGAGCCGGCCGATCCGCTCGGTGTGGATCCAGAACTGGTACACCAGGTTCGCCGAGGAGCAGAACGCCAGCGCCGCCGGGTGCACGCCCGCCAGGACCAGCGGCACGTAGAACACCCAGCTGGTGGCCGAAGTCCAGGGCTGGCGCAGCGCGGTGGACAGGTTGTAGTGCCGGCTGGAGTGGTGCACCACGTGGCAGGCCCACAGGATCCGCACCACGTGGTGGCCGCGGTGCGACCAGTAGTAGCAGAAGTCCTGGGCGAGCAGCATCAGCGGCACCGTCCACCACAGCACCGGCACCCGGAGCGGCGTCACCTCGTACAGGAACGAGTAGATCGCCACCACGGGGATCTTCCAGCCCGCGTCGAACAGCAGCGAGCCCAGGCCCATGGTCAGGCTGGTCGCGGTGTCCTTCGCGGCGTACCCCCGCTCGTCCTCGTCCGGATGGAACCGGTAGGAGACCACCTCCAGGACGGTGAGCAGCACGAAGGCCGGTATCGACCAGAGCACGACATCGGGCAGGTGTGGCATGCCCGGAACCCTAGGGGACGGCGGCGACCTGCGGAAGAGGTTGTTACCGGCGCGTAGTGCCGGGTTCGCCGTCTAGGCTTGGCCCGACATGGAGCGGCAGCGAGCAGCCGCCGGCGCCCCGGCGGCGACCGGCGGGACGGGGACGGGGCGCGGGGGCCGGTCGGGACGGCCCGCCGCCCAGGCACGCCCCGGGGAGCACCCGGACGACCGGTCCGGGGAGCGTCCGGACGACCGCCCCGGGCCCGAAGTGGTCGCGGCCGCCGAGGAGTTGGCCGCCCGGTTCGCCGCCGCCGAACCCGCCGAGGCGGACCTGCTGGCCGCTGCGGTGTTCGGCGCGTACGGGGCCAGGCACCTCGGCGGGGCGCCCCGGTCGGTTGAACCGGCGCCCGGCACCAGCTGGTGGCACGGCCCCACCGTCCACCACAGCACCTCGCCGCTGTTCCGGCCGCTCGGCTACCGCCGGATACGCCGCGAGGCCCCCGCCCAGCCGGCCGCCCGCCCCACCGGCGGCGGACGGCACCGCAAACCCGAACGCCCGGACGCCGCGGGCGAGGTGCGCACCGCCGCCCGGCTGCTGATGGCCCACCCGCTGGTCACCGCCGACGGGCCGCACGGCGCCGGGCTCGCGCTGATCCGCCGTCACGCCGGGGCGCTCACCGAACGCTTCCGCACCCTGCTCGGCTACCGGCTCACCCTCGGCCCCGCCCACGCCCGCCTGCACAAGGCCCCGCTGCCCGGCCGCCCGCTGCCCGGCCTCGACCCCGCCGGGTACGCCGCACTCGCCCGCGCCCTGGCCGGTGCCGTCCCGCCCGCCGCCGCGCCGCCCGCCGTCCGCGCCCTGCTCGACGACTGGCGCCCGCCCGCCGCGCTCGCCGCCGACCTGCTCACCGCATCCCCGCTGCCCGCCGCCGGGCCGGAGGTCACCGTCCGCCGACTGCTCGCCGAGACGCCCGTCGTGCTGTACCACGACCTCGCGCCCGCCGAACGGGCCCACCTGCTCGCCGCCGCCCCCGCCGAGGCGGAACGGTTCGCCGACCTGCTCGGCCTGACCGCCGAGATCCGGGCCGAGGGCGTCGCCCTGCTCGACCCCGCCGACGAGCTCACCGACCTCGCCCTGCCCGGCCCCGGCACCCTGGCCCAGGCCGCGCTGCTGCTCGCCGAACGCCTGGTCGAGGACCTGCGCCCGGTCGGCACCGACGAGGCGCCGCCCGCCGTCCTGGTCCCCGACGCGTTGATCGACGGCACCCTCGGCGACATCACCGACGACTACGGCATGAGCGCGGGCTGGGACGCCGGCTACCTCGCCGACCTGGCCGCCTTCCGGCGCGACGCGCTCGACCTGCTGCACCGGATGGGCCTGGCCGCCCCCGCCGGGCGCACCTGGCTGCTGCGCGCCCCCGCGGCCCGCTACGCCCCCCGCGCCGAGCCCGAGCCCCCGGCGGGCGGCGGCCGGCACTCCCGGCCGAACGTCCCGGCCCAGGGGCGGGTGCTCAGTAGGTGACCGGGCGGACCCGCTCGGCGACCGGACGGAGCTCCTGCACCGTCTCGTCGTAGCTGACCCGTTGGCCCTGGTGCAGGTAGCGGTGCTCGTCGGTGTCGGCGAGCACCGAGTCGTAGTAGACGATCAGCTCGGGGCCGCCGCCGTCCGGGGCGATGTAGCCGTAGCCGTTGTTGAACCACTTGACGGTGCCGGTCTCCATGACGGGACTCCCTTCGGGCCGGTCACCCTCAGTATCGGCCCGGGGCCCGGCGCCCACCACCCGTCCGGCCCAGCACCCGTCCGGCCCACCACCCGTCCGGCCCAGCACCCGTCCGGCCCGGCGTCCGTCCGGTTCGGGGCCCGTCCGGTTCGGCGTCCGTCCGGCTCAGCGTCCGGCGGTGGCCGCCGCCCGGGCCGACTCGTCCTGGTGCCGGACGGTCTCCACGGTGGCGCCGACGCCGAACGAGCCGAGCGCGACGGAGGCCGCGACGGCCGCGCAGGCGAGCAGGCGGCGGTGGCGGAGGGGCAGCGGGAAGCGCGGATCCCGGGCCGGCGGGAAGGCCGGCGGGGCAGTGCGGGCGTTCATGCCGCAGAGCCTGCCAGCGGGGTGTTACGCGGTCACGAAACGCGGGTGAAGTCTGGAAGGGATCTCGGCGTCGGAACCCCCGCTCCCGCGTCCGCGCAGGTCGAACGGCCGATCGACGACGCGCGCAGCAGCCCGGGCAGCGCCGCCGCCAGCACCTGCTGGGCCGCTCCGTAGAAGAAGATCGGCAGCAGCACGGCCGGGTGCCCGCCGAACTGGGTGCCCGCCAGCGCCGCCGCCGCGCTGGTGTTGTTCAGCCCCGAGGCCAGGGTCAGCGTGGTGCGGGCCGCCGCCCCGGTGCGGGAGCGGCGCACCGCCAGCCAGGCCGCCAGGAACGGCCCCGCGCACACCAGCACGCCGCACGCCGCCGCGGCCGCCACCAGCCGCGGTTCGGGACGCAGCGCGATCTGCCGGGCCACCCCGGCCGCGTTCAGGTACGTCAGCGCCAGCGCGTTCAGCAGCCCCGCCAGCCGGAGCCGGGGCAGCAGCGCCGCCCGCAGCCGCCCGCGCAGCACCCCGCGGGTGGCCCGGCGGGCCAGCAGCCCGGCCGCGCACGGCAGCACCACCCACAGCACCATGAAGCGGCAGGTGCCGTCCGAGCGGGCCAGGGCGTCCAGGACGCGGCGCGGGCCGCCGCTCTCCGGCCCCTCGGCCAGCGCCAGCCCGAGCGGGGTGGTGAGCGGGCTCAGCAGCGTGGTGCTCAGCACCAGGCCCAGGCCCAGCGGGGCATCGCCGCCCGCCCGGGCGCCCCAGGTCTGGGCGGCCCCCGCGACCGGCATGGCCGCCGTCAGCGCCAGCCCCACCACCAGCCAGCGGGCCTCCCGCCCGTCCGGCCAGCAGCCCGCGGCGGCCCGCTCGGCGCCCAGCAGCACCAGGGCGCGCAGCAGCAGCGCCACCCCCAGCCCCGCCAGCAGCAGCCCCGGCCGCAGCAGGGCCCGGCCGACGTCCGCCGCCCTGGTCTCGAAGCCGCCGATGAACATTGCCGCGACCAGCATCAGCATCGGCACCGTCACCCCGTCCGGCAGCCCCGTCCGGCAGTGCCGGATCGCCCCGGCGGCCCCCGGCAGCAGCCCGCCCAGCAGGCAGGCGGCGACCGTCGCGGCGGCGAGACGGCGGCGCAGCGCGCGGTCGAGGCGGACGCAGAGCGGGCGGGGGGAGTGGCGCATCGGGCGGTGCTTCCGGCTTCCGGGACGGGCGGGGCAGGGAGGGGAGGGGAGGGGAGGGGAGGGGAGGGGGAGTCGGGGTTCGGAGAGGGGCCGGGCGGGCGCGGGCGGATGACGGCCGTCCGCGCCCGCCGTTCGGCGTGGGCCCGACGCGGACCAGCGTGCCACCGCCGCCGGGCGGTCGTGACCATTACGAACTCTTGGTAAAGGCCCGGGAGTTGGCTCCTCGGTCAACTGCCGCACGGGGTACCGGGCCGCGCCGGGGGCGGTCCGGCGGCGGCGGGTTCACTCCTGCGGGCGAGACCGCTCGGGGTATTCCTCGCCGACGCTCACGCCGACCGCGTCCCGCAGCCCGTGCGCGGGGTGCAGGCGCGAGGGCCCGGCCGCCGGGTCGGTGCGCAGCTCGCGCACCAGTGCCAGGCACAGCCCCAGCATGACCAGCACGAACGGCAGCGCCACCAGGATGGTGGCGTTCTGCAGCGCCCTCAGCCCGCCCGCCAGCAGCAGCGCGGCGGCCACGCCCGCCATCAGCACGCCCCACACCACCACCAGCCAGGTGCGCGGGTGCAGGGCGCCGCCGGAGGACAGCGAACCGAGCACCAGGGACGCCGAGTCGGCGGAGGTGATGAAGTACAGCATCACCAGCAGCACCGCGATCACGCTGGTCACCGCGCCCAGCGGCAGCGCCTTCAGCATCTCGAACAGCCCGGCGTCCGCGCCGCGCGGGATGGTCGCCACCAGGTCGGCCGCGCCGGTCGCCTGCAGCCGGATCGCCGAGCTGCCCATCACCACGAACCACACCGCGGTCGCCCCGCTGGGCACCAGCAGCACGCCCACCAGGAACTGGCGCACCGTCCGGCCCCGGGAGATCCGGGCGATGAAGGTGCCGACGAACGGCGCCCAGGACAGCCACCACGCCCAGTAGAAGATCGTCCAGGTGCCCAGCCAGTCCTCGTCCGTGAACGCCCCGGTCTGGGTGGCCAGCACCGCCAGGTCGGACAGGTAGCCGCCGACCGTCGAGGGCAGCGCGTCCAGCACGAAGACGGTCGGACCGGCCACGAACACGAACAGCATCAGCAGGCTGGCCAGCACCACGCTGGTGGTCGACAGCCACTTCACGCCCCGGTGCACGCCCGACATCGCCGACAGCACGAACGCGCTGCCCAGCGCCGCGATCACCACCAGCTCCACGCCCTCGGTGGCCCGGACGTCGGTGACGTAGCCCAGGCCGCCCGCCACCTGGATCGCGCCCAGGCCCAGGCTGGTCGCCGAGCCGAACACGGTGGCGAACACCGACAGCAGGTCGATCAGCCGGCCCTGCCAGCCGTTCGCGCCGCGCTCGCCGATCAGCGGCACGAACGCCGCCGACATCCGGTTGCCCCGGCCCTTGCGGAAGGTGGTGTACGCCAGCGCCAGGCCGCCCACCGCGTAGATCGCCCACGGGTGCAGCGTCCAGTGGAACAGCGAGAACTCCAGCGCCCGCTGCGCCGCCGCCGGGGTCTGCGGCTCGATGCCGGAACCCGGCTGCGGCTGCGCGTACAACTGGAGCGGCTCGCCGACGCCGTAGAACAGCAGGCCGATGCCCATGCCGGCGGAGAACATCATCGCGATCCAGGCCAGCGTGGAGAACTCCGGCTCCTCGCCGTCCCGGCCCAGCGGGATGCGGCCGAAGCGGCTGACCGCCAGCACCACCGCGAGCACCAGGAACACGTCCGCGGCGACCACGAACAGCCAGCCGGAGTTGTGCAGCACCCAGGCCAGCGCCGAGTTCGAGGTCCGGTCGAGCGAGTCCTCCGCGAACACCCCCCAGGCCACCACCCCCAGGACGGCGACCGCGCCGATCCAGAACACCACCCGGTCCAGCGGGAAGGCATTCGCGTCCGGCGCGGTGGGCTGACGGTCCGTCGGGGGCTCGGCAGAAGTGGACATAGCAGGCACTATGTCCACAATCCGGGCCGGGTGGCGGCTCGGCACGCCGGGGCCGGGCGGTGCGGGGAGCGGTGGCGAGGGGTGCTCAGGCGGGCAGCGGTGGTGGCGGTTCGTAGGGCGTCAGCACCAGCCGGACCATCTCCTCCAGCCGGGTGCGGGCGTCGTCCAGCGTCGTCCGGCCCGTCACCCAGGCCGTCAACTCGCCCTGCCAGGCGTGCCCCACCATGTGCCGCACCAAGTCCCCGGAGGCCGGCGGGACCTCCGGGATCACCGCGCCCAGTGCCGCCCGGTCGGCCCGGGCCAGGCCCTGGAGCGCCTCGCTGGCGAACGGGTCCGTCGAGGTCGCCACCGCCACCCGCAGCCGGGCCAGCTCCGGCTGCCGCTGGTACGCCCGCATCCCCCGCCGCACGAACCGCACCGCCCGCTCGGTCGGCGAGGCACTGCGCCCCGCCCCCACCTCGCCGACCAGGTCGGCGAGCAGCAGCCGGTGCCAGTCCGCTATCGCGGCGGCGAGCAGGTGGTCCTTCGACGAGAAGTACCGGTACGCGGTACCGAGGGCCACGCCAGAACGCTCCGACACCTGTTTCATCTGGAGCCGCTCCACGCCGATCTCGGTCACCAGGGCCAGGGCGGCGGACAGGAGGGAGCCGCGGCGTTCGAGCTGACGGGGGGACATCGCCTCCACCGGACGAGGTGACAGGTCAACCTTGGTCACCCGAACCATGATACGTGGCGGCCCCACGCCGCGGTATGACGCGACAGGTCACCGGTGGGTGACGACGGTGGGCGGGCGGGTCGGCCGGTGGGTGGGCCGGTGGGTGGGCCGGTGGGCAGGTGGGTTGGGTGGGCGGGCCGTCCGGGAGGTCGGGCCGTCCGGGAGGTCAGGCCGTCCGGGAGGTCCTCGGGCGCAGTTCGCGCAGCAGGGTCTCCTGCACGGCGGAGGCCACCAGCACCCCGTCCCGGTCGTAGAACTCGCCCATCGCCAGCCCCCGGCCGTCCGAGGCCGACGGGCTGCGCTGTGCGAACAGCAGCCACTCGTCCGCGCGGAACGGGCGGTGGAACCACATCGCGTGGTCCAGCGAGGCCAGCGCCACCCGCGGCTCCTCGACCCGGTGCACCCGGTGCGGCTGCAGGTGCAGCGCCGCGGTCGAGGCCAGCGTCAGGTCGGACAGGTACGTCAGCGCGCACACCTGCAGCAGCGGATCGTCCCCCGGCAGCGGGTGGTCCGTCCGCAGCCAGACGAACTGCTGCGGGACGCCCGGCAGTTCTGGCGGCAGGCCGGGTGCGTCCGCCGGGACGAAGCGCATCCGCAGCGCCCGGAAGACCGCCGCGTTCGCGAACTCCTCCGGGGCGTCCCGCTCCCAGGCCAGGTACGGGTCCGGCAACTCCTCCGGGCCCGGCACCGGCGGCATCGTGCGCTGCCGGTCGCCCGCCGCCTCCGGGTGCTTGAACGAGGCCGACATCGTGAAGATCACCTCGCCGCGCTGCACCGCCGACACCCGCCGGGTCGCGTACGAGCGGCCGTCCCGGGCCCGGTCCACCTGGTAGACGATCGGGCGGCGCGGGTCGCCGGGGCGCAGGAAGTACCCGTGCAGGCTGTGCACCCGGCGGGCCGCCTCGACCGTGCGCCCGGCCGAGGTCAGCGCCTGCGCCGCGACCTGGCCGCCGAACGCGCGCAGCGGGGCGCCCGCGTGGCAGCGGCCCCGGAACAGGTTCTCCTCCAGCTCCTCGATGCCGAGCAGCTCCGCGAAGGAACGCAGTCCGGGGGCGGGATCGGGGGTCGGGGCGGCGAGGTCGATCACCCGGCACATGCTAGAACACGTTGCAATCGGCGGGGACTGTGGCGCCGGTCACGTGCGGTGCGGTGGGGGTGGGGTGCGGTGGGGTGGGCGGGGCGGGGGCGGTGCTGGGGGTCGGGCTGGGCGGCGGGCGCGGTGCCGGGCTGGGCGGGGGTGCTGTCGGGGGCGGAGGTTAGCGTTCCGCCCATGACCACGGCCGTACACGCCCTGCGCTACCTGCACCCCTCCGCGCTCCGCCCCAGCCGGCTGGACCTCGCCACCAGCGGCGGCGCCACCCCGCAGGGCGCGGCCGAGCACCCCAGGTTCTTCGCCGGCGTGCTGCGCCACCCCGACGCCGCGGCCGCCGCGCTGCTCGCCGTCGCCGACGTGGCCGCCGCCCGCTACCACCGGCCCGTCGGCGCCGCCTCGCTCGACCCCGTGGTCACCGCCGACGGCGACCGACTGCGCTTCGAGTCCTTCTCCGGCTGCGGCGGCGTGCACGCCCGGCTCGACGTGCTGCCCGAAGGGCTCGACGGCGCCGCCACCGGCCACGGCACCACCAACGTCGACGTCAACGCCCCGCTGCGCGAGGCCCTGCGGCTGCGCACCCCCGGCGAACGGCTGCGGCTCGCCGTCGGCGCCGAGGAGCTGGCCGTCGGCGTCGGCGCCGGGGAACTGGTCGAGCGCAAGGTCCCGCTGCCGCAGCGCTGGCTCAAGGGCTTCGCCGAGACCCAGGTCCTCACCGCCCGCTTCGACCGGCGCGCCGAACTGCCCGCCGCCGAAGCCGTCCGCTTCCTGCGCGCCCTGCCCACCACCGGCCGCGGCACCGTCCGCTGGGTCCTCCCGGCCGGGCCCGGCCTGCGCGCCACCTCCCGCCCCGGCCCCGGCGCGATCTGCCTGCCCGGCCCCGAACGGCTCTCCGCGCTGCGCCCGCTGCTGCGCCACGCCACCGCCCTGCACGTCTACGCCCCGCCCGGCACCCCCGCCGGACCCACCGCCTCCGCCTGGGAACTCGCCTTCCCCGGCGGCCGGTTGACGCTCACCCTGTCGCCCGACAGCTCCCGCGGCTTCTCCGGCGAGGGCGGCCTGCTCGACCTGCTTGCCGCCGACGTCCCCGCCGCGGACGTCGACGCGCTCGCCGCCCTGCTCGCCTGGGACCCGCGGATCGAACCCGCCGACCTGGCCGAGGACTCCGGCCTGGCCCCCGACCGGGTCCGGGCCGCCCTCGCCCACCTCGCCACCGGCGGCCAGATCGGCTACGACCTCGCCGAAGCCGCCCACTTCCACCGCCGACTCCCGTACGAGAGCGGCCGGGTGGAGGACCGCAACCCCCGGCTGCGGTCCGCCCGCGCCCTGCTCGCCGCCGACGCCGTCGGCCCGGTCACCGGCGACCTCCGGGTGGTCACGGTCGGCGACCACGTCCACCACGTCCGGGTCGGCGCCGACGGCACCGCCCTCGGCTGCACCTGCCGCTGGTGGGCCCGCCACCGGGGCGACCGCGGACCGTGCAGCCACGTGCTCGCGGTGCGGATGACGGGCCGGGCGGACTGGGCGGACGGTACGGACAGGGCGGACTGGGCGGACGGTACGGACGGGGCGGCGCAGAAGTGATCACCGTGGACTTCGTGACCGCGGTCCGGGAGGCCCGGACCCCGCTGGCCGCCGCCCTGGTCGGGCGGATGGCGGACGCCGAGCGCCGGGCCGCACTGCCCCGGCTCAAGCAGCTGCGCCGCGAACTGCGCGACAGCGACCAGGCCCGGGGCGGCGCCGTCACCGCCCTGCTGGTCGTCGGCGCCGTCTGCCACGCCGCCCCCTCCGGCGCCGCCGACTGGATCGCCGGCCGCGACTTCGACGTCCGGGCCTGGGACCAGCGACCGCTGCTCGCCCTGCTGGACGGCCAACCCGCCGCCTGGCAGCGGGAAGTGGCGCTGCGGCTGGCCCGCCGCCCCGCCGATCCCGATGCCTGGGGCAGCCCCGTTCCCTACCAGGTCGCCGAGTACCTGCTGCGCCGCAGCGACACCCCGCCGCCCGCCGAACCGGGCTTCGTCACCGGATGGATGCGCGACCGCGGCAGTCCCGAACCCCGCCGCTGGCAACCGCAGTTGCCGCCTGGCCCCGACCTGTACGCCCGGCTGCGCGCCGACGGCTTCACGCCCGTCCTCGCCCCGTTGGTCTTCGACGTCGACAGCGTCCAGGAATTCTCCGGCCCCTGGGCCGCCAAGGACCTCGGACAGCGCTGGCCCGCCGTGCTGGCCCGGCTCGCCGCCGAGGGCGTCATCGACCGCCCGGCACTGATCGCCCGCGGCTTCGCCCGGCTGGTGCGCGGCGGCGGCCAGGGCGAGGTGCGGACCAGCCTGGAGGTGGTGCGTGCGTTGGAGCCGGGCGTTGCCGAACTGGCGGACAATCGGCGGGCGTTGTTGGCGTTGTTGGACGGTGACTCGGTGGTGGCCGGGTATGCGTTGGAGTCGTTGATGGTGTTGGAGGGTGCGGGGCTGCTGGGGGAGGGGGAGTTGGCGGAGGCGGCGGGGGTGGTGTTGGCGCGGCCGGAGAAGAAGTTGGTGCGGGCGCAGTTGGGTTGGCTGGACCGGGTGGCTGCTGGTGGTCGGGTGGAGGTGGCGTTGCGGGCGGTGGCGGGGTGTTTCGGGCATCCGGACCGGCAGGTGCAGGGGCAGGCGTTGAAGGTGGTGAAGCGCCATGTCCGTTCGGTGGAGGGGGAGTTGTTGGCGGAGTTGCGGGCGGCGGCGTTGCTGCTGGATCCGGCGCATGCCTCGGTGGCGGCTGAACTGCTGGGTGTGGAGGTGGTGTTGGACGCCTGGGTGGTGGAGGAGGACCGGTTGCCGGAGCCGCCCCGGCCGGTGGCGATGCCCGTGCCGCTGGCCACTCCCGCCGAGGTCGCCGAGGAGCTGGCCGCCGCGATGGCCGCTCCCGACGAGAGCACGGCCTTCGAACGCGTCCTGGACGGCCTGACCCGCCAGGTCTGGGCGGACCGGGGCGCCCTCGCCGCCGCCCTCGCCCCCGTCCTGCCCGAGAACGAATGGCGGGTGCTCGGCGTCCTGGCCGGTGCCGCCACCGGCGCCGTCCCCGAGCAGCGCGTCCGGGCAGCCCTGCAGTCCCGGCAGGGCCGGATGTTCAGCGCCTGGGAATTCCGCGGCCCCGTCGGCGAGTTCCTCGCCGCCCGGCTGCACGAGACCGCCTGGCGGCTGGCCGCCGACCCGGTGCCGTTCCTGCTGTCCACCCCGACCTGGCGCCACGGATCGCTGGACGCACGGGAGTTGGTGGCCAGGCTGGCCCGCTACGAGGAACTCGGCGTCCGGCCCGGGCCGGTCGACTTCGCACTCGCCCTGCTGCGGACGGTCGGCGATGGCAGCGAGGGCGCGGAGGCGCTGACCTCGCCCGCCGGGCGGCAGTTGGCGGCCTGGCTGCGCGGCGGCGGGCTGCCCCGGCGGACGAGCACCGTCGTACCGCCCGGCACCTGGAAGACCGGGGTCTGGTGCGCGGACTTCCGCCGGTACTCGGCCCAGCCCGAACTGGCGGAACACGCGTGGACGTGCCTCGCCGCACCCGCCCTGGACGTGCCCGGGATCGCGGACGCGGACACCCCGCCCGCGGTCCTGCTGGCCCTGCTCGGCCCGTCCGAGCCCTTCTTCCGCCGCTCCGCCGTCGAGGGCGCCGTGCCCAGCGCCCGCTGGACCGCCCTGCTCCCGCACCACCGCGAGGAGTCGGCGCTGCGCATCACCGGCCAGCTCGCCCAGTCCGCCGACACCACCCCCGTCGGGGGTGCTCCCCGGCTGCTGCCGCTGCTCGCCGAGGCCGACGGCCCCTGCGGCCTCGCCGTCCACCAGGCGCTCGCCTACGGTCTCGGCGCCGGCCACGCCGAGGACCGCTCCGCGACGGTCGACGCCCTGCTCTCGTTCGCCGCCCAACAGCAGCTCGACCCGGCCGAGTTGGCCCGCGAGGTGCTCGAACTGCTCGCCCTCGGCGCCGTCAAGCCCAACCGCCTCGCCGCCGCCCTCGCCGAACTCGCCGACCCCGCGCCCCGGCTCACCTGGAGCATCCTGGCGGTCCTCGTCCCCGGCCTGCTCGACGGCCGACCCCCGCGCGGCGCGGCCGACCTGCTCACCGTCGCGGTCGACGCCGCCCGCCGCAGCGGCGCCCGCGGCCCGATCGACGCGGTGACCCGCACCGCCGCCCGCAAGGGAAGCACCAAACTGCTCGCGGAGACCCGGAACCTGGCCGCCGTGCTCGGCGACTGACCGGCCACCCGCAGAACGACGGACGACGAGGAACGGAGCGGAACATGGACCTGGTGACGGCGATCCGGAACGCGGACCCGGCGCGAGCCGCCGAACTGGTGGCGGGAATGGACGGGGCGCGGCGGAGCGCCGAACTGCCCGGCCTGGAGGCGCTGCGCCGCGAACTCATCCGCCGGGACAGCGTCCGGCCCGGCTGGGACGCTCTCCTGGTCGTCGGAGCCGTCTGCCACAGCACCCCCGCCGGGGCCGCGGACTGGCTCGCCCGCGGCGAACTCGACAGCCACGGCGCCTGGGACCGCCCGCCGCTGATCGGCCTGCTGGACGGCCAACCCGCCGCCTGGCAGCGGGAGACGGGCCTCCGACTGGCCAACCGGCGGGCGGGGAGGGCCGACGACTGGGGATCGGGCCTGCTCTTCGGCATCGCCGAACACCTGCTGCGCCGCAGCGACACCCCGCCGCCCGCCGAACCGGGCTTCGTCGTCGACTGGATGCGGGACCGCAGCTCCGCCCTGTTCCGCAGCGCCGTCACCGTCCTGCCGCCCGACGTCGACCTCCGCACCCGGCTGCGCGCGGACAGCTTCACCCCCGTCCTGGCCCCGCTGGTCTTCGAGGGCCCCACCGCCCGCTGGTTCGACCACTTCGCCCGCCGCGACGACGCCGAGCGCTGGACCCCCGCCCTGGTCGCCCTGGTCGCCGACGGCACCATCGACCGGGCGCCCTTCCTCGCCCGCGGCTTCGCCCGGCTGGTCCGCGGCGGGGCGCCCGGCGAACTGCGCACCTACCTGGACCTGGTGCGTGCGTTGGAGCCGGGTGTTGCTGAACTGGCGGACAATCGGCGGGCGTTGTTGGCGTTGTTGGATGGTGACTCGGTGGTGGCCGGGTATGCGTTGGAGTCGTTGATGGTGTTGGAGGGTGCGGGGCTGCTGGGGGAGGGGGAGTTGGCGGAGGCGGCGGGGGTGGTGTTGGCGCGGCCGGAGAAGAAGTTGGTGCGGGCGCAGTTGGGTTGGCTGGACCGGGTGGCTGCTGGTGGTCGGGTGGAGGTGGCGTTGCGGGCGGTGGCGGGGTGTTTCGGGCATCCGGACCGGCAGGTGCAGGGGCAGGCGTTGAAGGTGGTGAAGCGCCATGTCCGTTCGGTGGAGGGGGAGTTGTTGGCGGAGTTGCGGGCGGCGGCGTTGCTGCTGGATCCGGCGCATGCCTCGGTGGCGGCTGAACTGCTGGGTGTGGAGGTGGTGTTGGATGCCTGGGTGGTGGTGGAGGACCGGTTGCCGGAGCCGCCCCGGCCGGTGGCGATGCCCGTGCCGCTGGCCACTCCCGCCGAGGTCGCCGAGGAGTTGGCCGCCGCGATGGCCGCTCCCGACGAGAGCACGGCCTTCGAACGCGTCCTGGACGGCCTGGCCCGGCACGCCTGGCAGGACCGGACCGCCCTCGCCGCCGCCCTCGCCCCGCTCCGGCCGACCTGGGAGCCGCTACACGTCCTCGCCCGGATCGCCGCCGGCACCGCCCACCCCGAAGACCTGCCGCCGCTGCTCCAGTACCGCTACCAGTACGGCGGCGTCTTCGGCTCGGTGCTCGCCGCCCGCCTGCACGAGACCGCCCACCGGCTGGCCGCCGACCCGGTCCCGTTCCTGCTGTCCACCCCGACCTGGTGCAACGGCGCCCTGGACGGACGGGAGTTGGTGGCGAGGCTGGCCCGCTACGAGGAACTCGGCGTCCGGCCCGGGCCGGTGGACTTCGCGCAGGCGTTGCTGCGGACGGCGGGCGACGGGAGCGAGGGCGCGGAGGCGCTGACCTCGCCCGCCGGACAGCGGCTGGCGGCCTGGCTGCGCGGCGGCGGACTGCCCCGGCGGGAGAGCACCGTCGTACCGCCGGGAACGGCATCGGGGACGGTGCAGGAAACAGCACCGGGAACGGCACCGGGAACGGTGCAGGAAACAGCACCAGGGAAGGCGTCGGGGACGGTGCGGCACCGGCACTGTGAGCAGCCCGCGCCGGCCGCCGACCGGCTGGACCTGCTCGCGGTGGCGGACGGGGCACAGGTGCCGGAGCCGATCCGGCTGCTGCTCGGGCCGCGCCGGGAAGCCGAGGAGCACTACTGGGGCAGGGCCTGGCAGATCGACGGGCGCGCCACCGCGATCCTCCCCCGGCACCGCGAGGAGACCGCCGTCCGCCTCGTCCCCCGGCTCGGCGACGACCGGCTGCCGCTCCTGCTGGCGGAGAACACCGGGCCCTGCGGCCCCGCCGTCCACCTGCTGCTCGCCCTCTCCTGCGGCACGGAATCCGAGCGGGGCCGGGCCGCCGCCGTCGACGCGCTGCTCTCGTTCGCCGCCCAGCGGGCCGTCGACCCGGGCGCCCTGGGGCGCGCGGCCGGCGCGCTCGTCCGCGACGGCGCGGTCCGGCCCAACCGCCTGGCCCGCACCCTCACCGAGCTCGCCGCCGCCGGAGCGCCCCGGCTGGCCTGGGACGTCCTGGCCGCGCTGCTGCCCGTCCTGCTGGCGGCGCCGGTGCCCAGGGGCGCCGCGGAGCTGCTGGCCACGGCGGTCGACCGGGCCCGCGAGACGGGCGCGCGCGGCGGCATCGACGCGGTGACGCGGGTCGCGACGGGCGGCGGGCGCAGCCGTACGGTCACCGAGGCGGGGAACCTGGCGGCGGTGCTCGGGTAGGGCGCCTCCCCGGGCCGGGCCCGGCGGGCCGGGGTCACTCCAGGCCGGTGCGGCCGGGCGCCCAGAAGGGCTTGGTGAGGACGTCGCGCCGGTCCCAGCCGCGCTCGCGCACCAGGTGGTCGCGGACCAGCCGGACGGTGCCGACCTCACCGGCCAGGTAGGCGGTGCCGGGGGTCGGCGGCAGGTCGAGCGCCGCGACCGCCGCGACCAGTCCGGCCGACCCGGCGGCGGGCCGCCCGCCCCGGTGGACCCACCGCACGCCCGGGATCGGGAGCCGGTCGTCCTCGCCGTCCACCTCGACGACGGCGTGCGCCCGGGCCCCGGGCCCCAGGGCGGCCAGCATCGGGCCGAAGGCGGCGGAGGCGGTCTCCTCGCCGACGAACAGGTGGTGGGCGGAGGGACGGGTGACGAACCGCCCCTCCGGCTTGCCGAGCCGCACCCGGTCGCCGGGCCGGGCGGTGCGGCCCCAGGCGGCGCCGGGGCCGCCGCCGTGGTCCAGCACCCGCAGCTCCAGCCGGTCGCCCCGGTGCGACCACACCGAGTAGGTGCGCAGGGTGCCGACCAGGCGGTCGACCAGCGAGTCCGACCCGCCGACCTGGACGCGCACCTGCTGTCCGGGGACGACGGTCAGGTCCGCCAGCCGCGGGCCGGTCAGGGTGAGGGCGCGCCAGCGGCGGCCGAGCGGTTCGTTGGCGGTGACGGTGGCGGGGAGCAGGAAGGGGTCGAGCAGACGGCGTGGCACGGTGGGTTCCTCCCGTTCAGTCGGTGCGGCCGGCCCGGCGGGCGGCGAGGACGACCACGGCGCCCGCGGCCAGGGTGACCGCGCCCGCGACGTGCAGGGCGGAGGCCGCCCCGGTCACGAAGGCGTCGAGGACGGCGCTCCGGTCGGCCGGTGCCGCCGCCAGTGCGGCGGGAACGGAGTGCCGCCCGCGCGCGGCGGCGGGCAGCGCGGAGGCGAAGACCGAGGTCAGCACGGTACCGGCGACGGCGACGCCCAGCGCGCTGCCCAACTCCCGGGTGGCGGACTGCAGTCCGCCGGCGACACCGGCCCGGTGGGCGGGCAGGGACGAGGTCAGCTCGACCGTCAGGACCGGCATCGCGAGCGCGAACCCGGTGCCGATCACGACCAGCCAGAGCGCGTACAGCGGGTAGCCGGCGTGCGCGGCCGAGGCCAGCCCGAACAGGCCGCCGCCCAGGCACCCGAAGGCGAGCAGCAGGGTGGCCGCGAAGCCGATCCGCTCGGCCAGCGCGGGGGCGAACCGGGCGCCGACGATCATGGGCAGCACCAGCGGGAGGATCGCGACACCGGTCTGCAACAGGGAGAAGCCGCGCCCGTACTGCAGCAGCGAGGCGTTCAGGTAGAACAGCGCGAAGCTGCCGAAGAACATCACGAACATGCCCAGGCTCGCGGCGCTCAGCATCGGGATCCGGAACAGCCGGGGGTCGAGCAGCGGGTGCGCGGTGCGCAGCCCGACCAGCACCCAGGCCGTCCAGAGCAGGGCGCTGACCGCGAAGGCGCCGACCACCAGCGGGCTCGCCCAGCCGGAGCCGGGGCCCTCGATGATGCCGACCAGCAGCGCCACGGTGGCGAGCACCAGCAGCGTGGTGCCGGCCGGGTCCAGCGAGCGGGGGCTGCGCCCGCTGCGGCGGACGGTGAGCGCGACGCCCAGCGCGCAGGCCAGGGCGAGCGGGACGACGGCCCAGAACAGCAGCCGCCAGGAGCCGGACGACAGCAGCGCGCCGCCGCCCAGGTTGCCGATCAGGCCGCCCAGCCCGGCGACCGCGCCCCACAGCGCCAGCGCCCGGCCGCGCCGCTCGGGGCGGGTGGCGTGCACCAGCACGCCGACGCCGTTGGGCAGCACGAGGGCCGCCCCGACGCCGCTGACCACCCGGCCGACCAGCATGACGCCGGTGCTCGGCGCCGCGGCGGTGAGCGCGGCCCCGGCGGCGAAGGCCAGCAGCCCGGCGAGCAGGGCGCCCTTGCGGCCGAACCGGTCGCCCGCGGCGCCGCCGGGGATGACCAGGCAGGCGAAGACCAGGACGTAGGCGTCGACGATCCACAGCAACTGCGCGGGGCTGGGGTGCAGCGGGCCGGCGGCGAGCATCGGCACCGCCAGGTTGATCGCCGCGACCAGGCCGACGACCAGGACGGTGCAGACCGACACCCAGGCCAGGACGAGCGTCTCGGTGCGGCGGACGCCCGCGGCCCCGGCGGGTTCGGCGGGCCCGGTGGGCCCGGTGGACGGGGGTATGGCGGCGGTGCCGGAGGGCGTGGTGGTCATGCGTCCTTCCCGTGGTCGGAGGTGTCGGTGGTGTAGGCGCCGCCGAGGATGTCCTCCAGCAGCGTGGGGCCGGTGGGCCGCCAGGAGAGCAGCGTCCGGGTGAGGTCGGCGGAGCCGGTCAGGGTCTGCCCGAAGAAGTGGCCGACCACGCCGAAGTGCTCCGCCGCGTCCGCCGGGTCGATCGGGGCCACCGGCAGGCTGAGGGCGGTGCCGAGCGCCTCGGCGATCGCCCGGGTGGTGACGCGCTCCTCGGCGACGGCGTGCATCCGGGTCCCGGCCGGGGCGTGCTCCAGGCCGAGGCGGATCAGCCGGGCCGCGTCCGTGACGTGCACGGCGGACCACTCGTGGGTGCCGTCCCCGACGTAGCCGCTGACGCCGTGCCGACGGGCGGCGGCGGTCAGCCAGTTGACGAAGCCCCAGTCGCCGCGTCCGTGCACGCTCGGGGCGAAGCGGACCGCGATCGGGCGGACGCCGCGGGCGGCCGACTCCAGGGCGAGGTTCTCCGAGCCGCCGCGGTCCGCGGCCGGGCCGACCTCGGGCGAGGCGTCGGTCTCCAGCGCCGGTCGGCCCCGGACCAGGCCGGAGAGTCCGTTGGCGATCACGAACGGCTTGCCGGAGCCCTCCAGGCCGTCCAGCACCGCCTCCACGGCGGCCCGCTCGGCGCGGTCGCCGCCCTCCTGGTCGGCCCAGTCGTGCTTGTTGGCCAGGTGCACCACCGCGTCGGCGGCGCGGGCGGCCTCCCGGAAGGAGGCGGGGTGGTCGAGGTCGCCGCGGTGCACCTGCGCCCCCTTGGCGGCCAGGGCGGCCGCGGCCCGGTCGGAGCGGGCCAGGCCGAGGACCTGGTGGCCGGAGCCGAGCAGTTCGTCCACGGTGGCCGAACCGATCCAGCCGGTGGAACCCGTCACGAAGACACGCACGGTGCGGTCTCCCTTCCGCCCTGCGGGCATGGTGCCGGCACCGTCGGCCGGCAATTAAGGATCACGATGCACCGAAACTAACAGATCCGGTACACCGTGTCCATTAATTGGCCGAGGGAGGCGGGACCGGGCCGGCGGGACGGGCGTCGCACGCCCAACGGGGCCGCTCCGGACGGTGCTTGGCGCAACCGTGTGCACACTGTCTCGTCACGTACGATGGCCGGAGCGAAGGCCCGGGAGAGGGAGCGGCATGGGCGGCAGCGAGCACGGCAAGGTCGGTCGCCCGCGCAGCGAGGAGGCCCGGACGGCCGTCCTGCACGCCGTCGACGACCTCGTGGTGGAACTCGGCTACAGCGCGGTCACCCTCAAGGGCATCGCCGAGCGCGCGGGCGTCTCCCGGCAGACCGTCTACCGCTGGTGGTCGACCAAGGCCGAGATCCTGCTGGAGGCGAGCGCGACCGACGCCCGCCACGAACTGGACGTCCCCCCGCAGCAGGACCCGGCCGCCGACCTCGCCGCCTACCTCGAAGCCCTGGTCGCCTTCCTCACCACCTCCGACGCGGGCGCCGCCTACCGGGCGCTGGTCGGCGAGGCGCAGCACGACACGGCCGTCCGCGACCTGCTGCGCGGCGCCGACCCGATCGGCGCCAGCGCGGCGGCCGTCATCGGCCGCGCCCTGCCCGGCGAGGCGCTGGCCGTCCCGATGCAGCAGGCGACCGCGCTGCTGGTCGGGCCGGTCTTCTTCTGGGTCCTCAGCGGCCGGGAGCCGGACGCGCTGGAGCCGCGCACGCTGGCCGCCGACTTCCTGCGCCTGGCGTCCGCCGCGTCCTGAGGCCCCCGCGAGGCCCTGTAAGGCCCCCGCGTCGGGAGGCCGGGCGAGGGTGCCGGGAGGGCGGGCGTACCGGGAGGCCGGGCGGGCTTCCGGCCGCGGCGGCGCTAGCGCCGGGGGACCTCGCCGTCCTGGGCCGGGGACTGCCCGGCGGTGGGACGGACCCGGGCGAGGGGGGCGTCGGGGAGGGCCGGGGAAGCGGTGAGGGCGGCGGGGGTGTCCGGGACGGCGGCGGGGCCGGGCGGGAGGAGCAGGTCCGCGCCGGACGGGGCCGCGGCGACGGCGCGCCACCAGGGCTTCGCGGTGGGCGGGTTCGCGGGCTCGAAGGGCCGACCGGGCCGGGGCAGCGCGAGCGTGACGCCCGCGTCCTGGGCGGCGGCCACGGCGCGTTCGGCGGGCTCCTCCCACGGGTGCGGGGCGAGGTCGAAGGTGCCCCAGTGCACCGGCAGCATCACCTCGCCGCGCAGGTCGCGGTGGGCCTGAACGGCCTCCTCGGGCGTCAGGTGGACCTCGGGCCAGTGCTCGGAGTACGCGCCCACCTGCATCATCGTCGCGTCGAACGGCCCGAAGCGGCGGCCGATGTCGGCGAACCCCGGGAAGTAGCCGCTGTCGCCGCTGTGGAAGATCCGGTGCCGCTTGCCCTCCACCACCCAGGACGACCAGAGGAACTTCCCGCTCGGCCGGGGCCCGCGCGAACAGTAGTGCCGGGCCGGGGTGGCGGTCAGCCGCAGGCCGTCCAGCTCGGCCGACTCCCACCAGTCCAGGTCGACGATCCGGCGCGGCGAGACGCCCCAGTGCTCCAGGTGCGCGCCGATGCCCAGCGGCACCGCGAACACCGCGTCCCCGGCGGCCAGCGTCCGCACCGTCGCCATGTCCAGGTGGTCGTAGTGGTCGTGGGAGATCACCACCACGTCCACCGGCCCGAGTTCGGCCAGCGGCAGCGGCACCGGGTGCAGGCGCTTGGGGCCGATCCAGTCGAACGGCGAGCAGCGCTCGCTCCACACCGGGTCGAACAGCACCCGCACCCCGTCCAGCTCGGCCAGCACGGTGGCGTGGCCCAGCCAGGTCAGCCGCAGGCCGGACGCGGGCAGGGTGGCCAGCTCCCCCGGGAGCAGCCGGTGCACCGGCACCGCCGCGGCCGGGGTGCGGCGGTTGGGGTCGACCGCGAGCTTGGTGCGCATCAGGGCCAGCGGGGTGTGCGCGTACGCGAGCCGGCGGGTCGCCACCGGGTTGCGGAACGACCCGTCCACGAAGTGCGGCGAGTTGCGGACCCGGTGCAGGCGCCAGCCGGACGGGTCCGCGCCGAACGCGTCCGTGCGCATCCGCTGCCAGGTCTCCCGGGGCAGCGTCCGGTACGAGCGCTTCGCGTCGCGCAGCGCGAGGCCGGCCTCGGCGGCCAACTCGCCGGCACGGAACAGCCAGGAGACGGGGCGGGACACGGTACCTCCACGGTCGAACACCCGAACGGCGGCGCGCCGGGACGGCGGGACGCGGTGCGCCCCGCGGCATCGACGGCGGGCCGGAGCGCGGCACCCGGACGGCCGGGGACCCCCGGCGCCGGACGGCGCACCTCGGGCCGGGACATTACCGGTCGAAAGCGGAGGAACCGGGCAGGTCGGCGATGACGCGCCGGAACGGGCGCAGCGGATGGTCCGTCCGGAGTAACGGAGACGGACCGCCCCGGGATGCGGGACGGTCCGTCGTCGGCGGGTGGTCGGTGGGTGGTCGGTACGTGGTTCGCGTGCTGCCGGTGTGCCGGGGTTCAGGCGGCCGGGTAGAAGCGGGTGATCGTCTCCGCGACGCAGTGCGGCTTGGCACTCGCCTCGCTGGCGATGGTGAACCGGACCACCGCCTGCACGCCGCCCGGCACCTCGTCCGCCGACACCAGCACCGCCGTCGCCCGCACCGCCGTGCCCACCGGCAGCGGGGCCGGGAAGCGCACCTTGTCCGAGCCGTAGTTCAGCGCCATCGCGACGCCCTCCACGGCGTAGCACTCCTTCGCCAGCACGGGCAGCAGCGAGAGCGTCAGGTAGCCGTGCACGATCGTCCCGTCGAACGGCGTCTCCTTGGCGCGCTCCGGGTCGACGTGGATCCACTGGTGGTCGCCGGTCGCCTCCGCGAACAGGTTCACCCGGTCCTGGTCGACGGTGTGCCACTCGCTGGTGCCGAGTTCGGCGCCGACCGCGGCGGTCAGATCGGCGAGCGAGGCGAAGGTCGTCACGGTGCGCTCCACAGGTGCGTCGGGGCAGGGGCGGCCCGGGGCGGGGCCAACTCGCAGAGTATGCCTACTCGCCGGTCACATGTCAGCGGGGTGGAGGGCGGCGCCTGCCCGCGGGACGGTGGCGCCTGCCCGCGGGGCTGTGGCGGGGGCTGCGGCGGGCGGGGTGGTGCCGGTCGGGGCAGTGCAGGCCGGAGCGGTGCCGGTCGGGGTGGCGTCCGGGAAGACCGGGGGGATGCGGCGGCCGGAGACCAGCTCCGGGCTGATCGCCACGTACTCCGGGCCCGGGTCCGGGATCCACGGGCGCAGGCCGCCGGAGCGCAGGGCCGCCCGCTCGCCCGCATCGCGCACCACCTCGGCGCGGCCGTGCACCAGGACGCTCCAGCCGCAGCGGCCCGCCGGGTCGAAGTCGTCCACCTGGAACGCGGCCACCGTGCCGTCCAGCGCCCGCGCCACCCGGGTGCCGGTGCGCAGGGCCAGGATCAGCCGGCCGTCCGCCGCCACCCGGAAGGCCACCGGGAGCACCGCCGGAAGGGCGTGCTCGGTGTACACCACCCGCCCCAGCGGCACGGTGTCGAGCAGTCGCAGGCACTCGGCCTCGCTGAGGGTCTCCACCCGGTCGTCACGGTCCATACCGACGATGGTGCCCCCGCCGGTGCGGGCCCGAACAGGGCCCATGGTCCCTGAGCTGGGGCTCATCGGGCCGATTCCGCCCCGCACCGACACCCCGCGGCGATACCTTGGCTCCGGCGGCGTCCCGTTGCGGCCCGGCCGGCCCGGACGGGGCGGCGCGGCAGGCCAGGGGCGGTACAGGTGGAGGGGGCGGTACGGGTGAGCGGTGGCATCGAACTGGTGATGATCGGCGCCGACGGCGGCCCCGAACGCGGCCACGGCGGTTCGGCCCGCGCCGCCGACGGCGCCCGTACCCTCGCCGACGCCCTCCCCGGCCGCACCTTCGACGCCGGCACCCGCGGCAGCACCGTCACCCGCCCCCCGGCCGACGCCGACGCCAACACCCTGCTCACCGCGCTCCGGCAGGCCGCCCAGCGCCCCGCCCGCTGGCTGGTGGTCGGCTTGGTCGGCCAGCTCGTCGCCGATCCGCGCGGCCGCCGGGTCGCCCTGGTCACCGCCGGCTCCACCTCCGACAACGCCTACCGGCGCGGCCTCGCCTGGGACTGGATCACCAGCGCCATGGTGCACGGCGCCCAGGAGGAGACCCTGCTGATCGTCGACGCCGTCGCCGACCGGGACACCTGGGCCGCCCTGCAGCGCGAGGACGGCGCGGGCGAACTGCTCGGCCACTCGCGCGTCCCGCTCTGGGGCCGGATCGGCCGCTGGAGCGCGGGCCGGCGCGGCCGGGACGGCGTCCTCCCCGGCGCCGAGGGCTCGTTCAGCTGGGCGCTCGGCCGGGTCCTGGAGCACGGCGTGCCCGGCGCGCCCGCCGCCGTCGGCCCGCTCGACCTCCAACCCGCCGTGGAAGGGCAGTTGGGATGGGGAGAACCGGCCAATGCGGGAGAAGCCAGACTTCTGGTCCCGCGTGACGGGGGAAGACTCCTGATGCGCAATCGGGCTGCAGTGAGAGGTGCGCTCGCCGGATTGCCGTTTTCCGATGAACTTTTGGCGGTTCTGTGGCGAGAAAGTGCCCCAACCGATCCGCCTTCCGCGTAAGGTCAGGACGCCCCGGGTGTTGCCGTGCCGGGGCGGGGTGGCGAAGAATCGACCTCCGAGCGACCTCAGAACGAACCGGGGACGGCAGACGACATCAGCGGTCCGGATCCACCACAGGTCCGGCCGCAACAAGGTGGGGCTATGCGGCAGCGCTCAATTCTGGTGCGCCCTGGGGCGGTTGGGATCAGCGGGTTGCTCCTGCCATTCCTGCTGGCAGCCTGTTCCGCCTCCGGCGCGGGATCGGCGGACCGACTCGGAACACCCTCCGGAAGCCTTCCGCAGGCGAC
Organism: Kitasatospora sp. NA04385; assembly: GCF_013364235.1. NCBI lineage: Bacteria > Bacillati > Actinomycetota > Actinomycetes > Kitasatosporales > Streptomycetaceae > Kitasatospora > Kitasatospora sp. NA04385. The sequence continues at coordinate 6,878,467 of NZ_CP054919.1, forward strand.
CGGGGCCGCCACGGCGCCCGCCTCGGAGACCGGCAGCCCCGCCCCCCGGGAAGGAAGCCAAGGCCTGCAGGGAAACGGCGCGGTGACGGCCTATCAGGCCTGGTGGGACGTCCAGGTCGACGTCCTCGGGCGATCGGATTCGGACGGAACGCCGCTGCGCCAGTACGCCACCGGTTCGGCGTTCACCGAAACCGTGATCTCGCTCACCCAGCTGCACGACAACAAACTCGTCATGATCGGCCGACCGCGCACCTCGCCCATCCTCAAAAGCCTTGATCTACAAGCCAATCCGCCCACCGCCACGGTCGAGGACTGCCTCGACGTGACCGGCTGGCACCAGGCGGACGCCAGTACGAAGGAGATCAGGGATCCGCAACCGCGGCTGTCGCGTTATCCGGCGACCGTCGTGATGAAGAAATACGGAAACCGCTGGCTGGTCGCCGAGTTCACCCGCGAGGAGGGCAAGTCATGCTGAACTCCGCCTGGCGCACCGCTATTTGTGTACTGATCGGACTCGGATTGGCCGCTGCGGCGGTTCCGGCGGCGAACGCCGCCGACGACCCCGTCGGGCCGTGTGCCGACCGCACCATCTGCACCGGGCACCACGAGCCGGGCAGCACTCCGACCGCGGGCGGGGGGACGTCCGGGGGAGGGGGCGGGGGCGGCGGGAGCGACAAGTGCACCTGGAAGGGCAAGGAAGTGGCGTGCTGGCTGGACGACCGGGGCGCGTTCTCGGAGGGCTGCTACTACATCGAAGCCGATCCGCAGCCGCTCCCGGACGAAGCCGTGTGGGCCGGACGCACCTCCAAGGACGGCGCTTTCTATGACAAGTCATGCATCCTGGACGACGGCTTCGTGCCGGCCGGCCAGGTCTTCCTGGCCCAGCCCGTCGCGGCCCCGCCGCCCAAGACGCCCGCCCAGGTCGCCTACGACGCCCTGAAGACCATCACCGTCGCCGAACCCGTCCTGCACGTCGCCCCGGCGAAGGACGCGGTGGTCGGATCGCCGGTGTGGCTGTGGTTCGACGCGGACCCGGGCACCGTGGGGCCGCTGAGCAGCACGCTGGAGGGGGTGGGATTCAAGGTCACCACCACGGTCACGCTCGCCGAGGTCGTCTGGAACGTGGACGACGGGCCGGCCGGGAACGGCCAGATCCAGCACTTCTCCTGCAAGGACGCCGGGAACCCGTTCAGCGCGCAGGGGGCACCGACCTGCAGCCACGTCTTCACCGAGAGCTCGGCGCGGATGAAGGACAAGGCCTACAGCCTCAGCGTGACCCTGAAGTGGCACGTGAGCGCGCGGAGCACCGACGGCACCGCCATCGACATGACCGACTTCGACTGGTGGCCGACCTACACCCAGGCGGTGCTCAGCGTCCCGGTCAACGAGGTCCAGGTGCTGAACTGACCGGCCGGCGCACCGGGCCGAAGGCCCGGAGACCGACGTCCCATCACGAGTGAGAGGCCGCAGAGCGGTGGAGAACCGAAGCATGCCGACCCCGCCGCGCCGACTCGGCGCACGACGGCGGCGCCCCGCCGTACTGGCGATGGCGGCTGCGCTGATCGCGGCCGGCGGACTGGGCGGGGCGGTGCTGTACAACAGCAGCGGGCAGCGGATCGCCGTGCTGGCGCTGGCCCGGGACGTGCCGATGGGGCAGGTGCTCAGCCCGGACGACCTGGTGGTGGCGCACATCGCGGGGGACCCCGCGCTGCACCCGCTGGACGCCCAGGACCTGCAGCGCACCGTCGGGCTGCGGGCCACCACCGATCTGAAGCGCGGGGCGCTGCTGGTCAAGTCCGACCTGACCAGCGACCCGGCGACCCAGCCCGGGCAGCAGATCGTCGGCGTCTCCGCGAAGCGCTCCCAGCTGCCCGCCACCCGGCTGCAGCCCGGCCTGCAGATCCTGATCGTCAACGCGCCCGGCGGCAGCGGCGACGCCACCACCACCCGCACCCCGGAGACGATGACCGCGGTGGTCGCCGCGGTGGGCAAGCCCGACACCGACGGCAGCACCGTGATAGACGTCGCCGTCGGCCCCGCGGACGGGCCGCGGCTCGCGCTCTGGGTGGCGGGCGGCAAGTTCCAGGTGATCCTGGCGCCCCGAACCGCCGGAGGGTCCTGATGGCAGTGGTGGCCGTGCTCGGCGGGACGGGCGCGCCGGGGGCCACCAGCAGTGCGCTCGCGCTGCTGCTGTCCTGGCCGCTGCGCCCCGGCCGCCGGGTGCTGCTGGTCGAGTGCGACCCGGACGGCGGGGCGGTGCTGGCCGGGGCGCTGGAGGGCCGGGTCGAGGCCGTGTACGGGCTGCGCAACCTGGCCGTCGCCGACCGGCGCGGGCTGCTCGCCGAGACGCTGTGGGAGCAGCTGCTCGACGTCTCCCCGCAGGGCACCGGCGAACGCCTGCTGCTGCCCGGCCTCACCGACCCCACCCAGGCCCCCGGCCTGGCGTACACCTGGGAGCCCCTGGTCGAGGCCCTGCGCGCGCTCGAACCGCAGGGCTACGACGTGCTGCTCGACCTGGGGCGCTCCGGCGCGAACGGGTCGATGGCGGTGCTGCCCCGGCGGGCCGACGTGGTGGCCGCGACCGTCCGCACCACCCTGCGCGGGCTCTCCGCCGCCCGGCCCCGGATCGCCGCGCTGCGCGAGGACCTCGACACCCACGGCGCCGGCTCGGACGGCCTCGGCCTGCTGCTGGTCACCGAGGGGCCCTACCCCGAGAACGAGGTCGCCCGGCAGTTCCAGCTGCCCGTGCTCGGGGCGCTCACCCACGCGCCGCGCACCGCCCGGGTGCTCTCCGACGGCGGCGACACCACCGACCGGCGCTTCATCCGCTCCGAGCTGATGCGCACCGCGCGCACCGCCGCCGACCGGATCCAGGGCGTCGCCGAGGCCCGCCGCCGACGCCTGGGCGGCCCGCAGCCCGCCCCGCAGGCGCTGCCCCCGCAAGCGCTGCCCCCGCAGCAGCAGCCTCAGCAGCCGCAGCCGGTCCAATCCCAGCCCGTGCCACCGCAGTTCGTCCAGCCACCGGTTCAGCAGCAGGCCCAGGCACCGGCCCAGCCGCAGGCCCGGGAGCAGGTGCCGCCGCTGCGCCCGGCACCGGTGCCGCCGCAGCAGATGGCGCCGCCGCAGCAGGTGCAGGCCCCGCAGCCGGTGCCGCCGTTCACGGCCGGGCCGGTGGCCGGCCCGGCATACCCGCAGCAGCACCAGCACCAGCACCAGCAGCCGTACCCGCAACAGCAACAGCAGCCGCCGCCGTCCTACCCGCAGCAGCCGCAGGCGTACCAGCAACAGCCCTACCCACAGCAGCAGTTCCAGCCGCAGGCGCCGCAAGTGGCGGCTGCGGGAGGACAGTTCACGGGGGAGTGGCCGATCCGGGCGGAGGCACCGCAGATCTCGTACGCCGCACCGTACATAGCGCCGCCCGCGGTGCCGCAGCCGCCCGCGCCCGCGCCGTTCCCGGGACAGCAGGGGCAGCACGCGCAGCACGGGCAGCACGCGCAGCAGGGGCAGGACGGTTCGGACGGGGAGGAGGTGCGGCGTGCGCGCTAGCCCGTACCAGGGGCCGCTGCCGCCGCAGCAGCCGGTGAACGGACAGGTGGTGCCGGGGGGTTCGGCCGACGCGGCCGGGCTGCCCTGGGGGAAGCCGCCGGTGGCGGAGCCGCAGGTGCGGACCGGGCCGGTGGCGTCCGCGGTGCCCGCGCTCCCGTCGGCGGGCACGCGTCCGGCCGTGGACCCGCAGGTGGCAAGGGAGTTGAAGCGCCAGGTCGCGGCGGAGCTGCACCAGCAGCTGTCGCGGCTGTCCCAGGCGTCCGGGAGCGAGGCGGACCGGGCCACCCGGCGGCAGCGCGGGCGGGCGCTGATCGAGGAGGCGGTGGCCCGCTGGTCGGACGCCTACGCGCAGACCCACGGCATCCCGCCGACCCGGGAGCAGGACCGGGTGCTCGCCGAGGCGGTGTACGACCTGCTGTTCCGGGCCGGGCGGTTGCAGCCGTACCTGGACGACCCGGAGATCGAGAACATCCTGATCAACGGGTGCGACGACGTGTGGGTCTCGCGGGTGCACCAACCGCTGCGGCAGGTCCCGCCGGTGGCCGACACCGACGAGGAACTGGTCGAGCTGCTCCAGGACTTGGCGCGTCAGCACGGCGGCGGCGAGCGCAGCCTGTCGACGGCCAGCCCGATGCTGGCGCTGCGCCTGGAGGGCGGGATGCGCCTGCAGGCGATGACCGAGGTGACGCCCCGCCCGTACGTGGCGATCCGTCGGCACCGGGTGGCCAGTGCGACGCTCAGCGACCTGGTCCAACTCGGCACCGTGGACACCACGTTGGCGGCGTTCCTGGCGTCCGCGATCCGGGCCCGGAAGAACGTGATGATCACCGGCACCCAGGGCGTCGGCAAGACCAGCCTGCTGCGCGCGATGGCCGCCGAGATCCCGCCGGACGAGCGGGTCGGCACCCTGGAGTCGGAGTTCGAGCTGTGGCTGCACACCCTGGGCCACCTGCGGCAGGTCGTCCCGATGGAGGCCCGCGAGGGCAACGGCGAACGCGTGGACGGCCGGATGGCGGGCGAGTTGACGATCGGCGAGCTGATCCCGGCGGCGCTGCGGATGACGCTGTCGCGGATCATCGTGGGCGAGGTCCGCTCCGCCGAGGTGGTGCCGATGCTGCGGGTGATGACCAACGGCGAGGGCGGCTCGATGTGCACCCTGCACGCCCGCGGCCCGCACATGGTGGTCGACCGGATCGCCGAACTCTGCCTCGAGTACGGCGCGCACATGACCGACACCCTCGCCTACCGGCTCACCGCCAACGCGGTCGACTTCATCGTGCACGTCGCCATGGTCGACGAGACCGCGGTCGGCGGACGCCGGCACCGCTTCGTCTCGCACGTGCTGGAGGTGGCCGGCCTCGGCGAGTCCGGGCGCCCCGCGCTGAACACCGTCTTCGGGCCGCGCCCGGAGCTCGGCGAGGTGCGGGCGGTGCCCGTCACCCCGCCGCACTGCCTGGACGACCTGCGCCGGGCCGGTTTCGACGCGGGCCTGCTCGGCTCCCCGTACGGGACGTGGGGCGCGCCGCTGGCGCTGCGGATCGGGGGGATGCGCTGATGCTGCTGCTGTACGTGCTGTGCGGGCTGGCGCTGGCCGGCGGGCTGGTCGCGCTGGCCGCCGGCCTGCGCGGGCGGCCGGTGGACGAGGAGGAACGGCACAACCCGCTGGAGGGCCGGCTGCACACCCTCTGGTACGGGGCGCCCGGCACCGCCTCGCCCGGGATGGCCCGGCTGCGCCGCAGCCAGCTGGTGCTGGCGCTGCTCGGCGCGCCCGGCGGCTGGCTGTTCACCGGCATCCCGCTGGTCGGACTGCTCGTCCCGGCCGCCGTGTTCGGCCTGCCCTGGCTGTTCGACGCGACCCGCTCCGACACCCGGCGGATCGAACGGCTGGAGGCGCTCGCCGAGTGGACCCAGCGCCTGGCCGACGTGCTGCTGCTCGGCGTCGGCCTGAACCAGGCGATCATGACCAGTCGGCGCACCGCGCCGGTCGCGCTGGAGACCGAGATCGCCGACCTGGCGGCCCGGTTGCAGTCCCGCTGGCGGCCGGAGGACGCGCTGCGCGCCTTCGGCGACCAGGTCGCCGACTCGACCGCGGACAAGGTGCTCGCCGCCCTCGTGCTGCGGGCCGGTGACAGCGGCCCCGGCCTGGCCCGGGCGCTGGCGGACATGGCGGAGTCGGTGCGCGAGGAGGTCCGGCAGCGGCGTGCCATCGAGGCGGACCGCTCCAAGCACCGCACCACGATCCGCTGGATGGTCGGCATCATCCTGCTGGTCATCGTCATCGGGGCGTTCAACTCCCACTACACCGCGCCCTATTCGACGGTGCTGGGCCAACTGGTGCTGGCCGTCGTGGCGGTGGCGTTCGTGGCGGTGATCGCCTGGATGCGCTCGCTGGCCCGGCACACCCCGCTGCCCCGGGTGCTGGAACCCGACCGCCGCTCCAAGACCGGCCGGCTGCCCGGCCGGAGCGCCGCCGGGGAGAACGCGGGAACCGAGGACGAACCACTGGTGAAGGAGGCCGGATGATCTCCCCCTGGGCGGTCCTGGCCGGCGGCGCCGCGGCCGGCGGCGTGGCCCTGCTGCTCGCCGAACTCCGGCCCGCACCACCGGACCTGGGCCAGGCCCTGGACCGGCTGCACCGCGTTCCCGAACCGCGCCGGCCCGAGGACGCGGACGCCGCGCTGCCCTGGTACGACCGGGTCGGCGAAGGGTCGGCGCGACTGCCCGGGGTGCGCGTCCCGCACCGGGAGCTCGCCCTGATCGGCCGCAGCCCGGCCCGCTTCATGGCGCACAAACTGCTGTTCGCCGTGCTCGGGTTCGCGCTGCCCGGCTACCTGTCGGTGATGGCCGCCGTGATCGGCGACGGCCTGCCGCCGGCCGTCCCGCTGCTGGTCGGACCACTGCTGGCCGGGCTGCTCTGGTTCGTCCCCGACGGCATCGTGGCGGGCGAGGCCAAGGAGGCCCGCACCGAGTACCTGCACGGCATCGCCGCGTACCTCGAACTCGTCGCGCTGGAGCGGGCCGCCGACTGCGGGCCCGCCGAGGCGCTGCGCCGGGCCGCTGCGGTCGGGCGCGGCACCGTGTTTCGGCGGATCCGTGACGCCCTGGAGCGGGCCGCCACCGACCGGCTCCCGCCCTGGGACGGACTCGACGCGCTCGCCCAGGAGTTGGGCCTGACCCCGCTCCAGGACGTCGCCGACATCATGCGGATCTCCGGCGTCGACGGCGCCGCCGTCTACGACACCCTGCGGGCCCGCGCCAAGAGCCTGCGCGGCGAACTGCTCTCCGAGGAACTCGCCAAGGCCAACACCGACAGCGAGCGGATGGTCGCCCCCGGCTCCGCCCTGACCCTGCTGATGACCGTCCTGATCGCCTTCCCGGCGGTCTACCAGATGCTCAACACCACCTGACCGAGACCACCTGACCGACACCACCCGGCACCACCCGACCACCCGGCACCACCCGACCACCCGACCGAGCAGCGAACGAACAGCGCCACCCGCCTTCGCGCGGCACCTGCACCGAGTCCCTCCCCTCGAAGTCCTGGAGACCACACCATGGCCCGAATCCGCACCGTGGCGGCCGCCCTGCGGCCGCTGCTCCCGCTCCATCTCGTCCGACCCGCCGTCGAGTACCGCCTCGTCAAGCTGCGCGCCGCCCGCGAGTCCGGCGACCGCGGCGCGATCAGCATCGAACTCGCCCTCGCCGTGATCGTGCTGGTCGCCATCGCCGGGACGGTCGTCTACGCGATCACCCAGCTCGGCCAGAAGGTCCAGGGCAACATCCAGAAGGACGTTCCCGCCGGCGGCACCGCGCCGTGATCCGCCGCCCGCACCGGCCCGCCACCCGGCCCGCACCGGCCGGGTGGTCCGCGCGTGCCCGCAGGTCCGACCGGGGGGCGATGACGATCAGCCTCGCCATCGTCTTCCCGGCCGTGCTGTTCGTGATCCTCCTGGTGGTGCAGGCCGGCCTGTGGTGGTACGCCGAACAGGCCGCGCTGGCAGCCGCCCGGGAGGGCGTGGAAGCCGGACGGACCAACGGGGCGCCGGCCGGTGCGGGCGAGCAGCGGGCGAGCGAGTTCGTCGACCGGCTCGGCAGCGTGGTCGAACTGGCGCAGCCGCCGCAGCAGACCGGCGGCGACCCGGACACGTACCAGCTGTCCGTCACCGTCAGGACGCTCACCCTGGTGCCGTTCGCCGACCTGACGATCACCAAAACGGCCGCCGCCCCCCGGGAGAAGTTCGTCCCGCCGGTGGCACCGTGACGGGCGGGGGAGCGGTGCGGGGGGAGCACCGCGCCTTCGCCGCGGGCCGGGAGCGGTCCGTGCGACAGCGGTCCGTACGGCGGTGGTCCGTGCGACAGCGGTCCGTACGGCGGTGGTCCGTACGATGGTGGTCCGTACGGCGGTGGTCCGTGCGATGGTGGTCCGTGCGGGGACGATCCGCGCAGGGACGATCGGGGTGGCGGCGGGGTGCGGACCGCGGTTCGTTCGCGGTCGAGGCGGCGATCCTGGTGCCGGTGATCCTGAGCTTCGCGCTGATGGCGGTCGCCGCCGGACGCCTGCAGACCACCGGCGCGGTGGTCGACGCCGCGGCCCGCGCCGGGGCCCGCGCCGCCTCGCTGGCCCGCACCCCCGAGGGGGCGCGGCAGGCGGCCGCGGACGCGGTCGGCCAGGCGCTGGCGGCCCGGCAGGTGCGGTGCGAGACCGAGCCGACCGGGGACCCGGAGTACGGCTCGCTGCGGACCGACGGCGGCACCCTGACCACCGTCACCGTCCGGGTGTCCTGCACGGTGCCGCTGTCCGACCTGCTCGGACTGGACGGCACGCCGGGCAGCAAGACGCTCACCGGCACGTTCACCTCCGTGCTGGACCGCTACCGGGGAAACTGAGAGAACGTCAACACACCGTGGGGGGAGGGAACGTGAACGAACGAGGCGTGAACTGCCGGGACCGGGGCAGCATTTCGGTCATGGTCGCCATCACCGCAGTCAGCCTGGTCGCCGTGGTCGGACTGGTGCTCGATTTCGGCGGCCAACTGCGGGCCGTGGAACGGGCCGACGCGGTGGCCCAGGAGGCCGCCCGGGTGGCCGGCCAGCAACTCGACATCGACCGGCTGCGTTCCGGTGGCGGCTACCAGGTGGACCCGGCGCAGGCCACGTCCGCCGCCAGGGCCTACCTCGCCTCCCAGGGCGTCTCGGGCGACGTGGACTTCCCCAAGTACCCGGACCTGAGCGAGATCAGCGTCACCACCAGCACCACCTACCGGACCGCGCTGCTCGGCGCGGTCGGCATCACCTCACTCTCCGTGCAGGGCCACGGCAAGGCCACCCTGCTGCACGGCATCACGGAAGGGAAGACCGGCTGATGGCCGCGCGCGGAGCCGACGACCAGCACCGCAAGGGCCGCCGGGAACGGCGGCCGGGAAGCACCGCCACCGCCGGACGGCAGCCCGCACCGGTGGCCGCCGGACGGCGCGCCCGCCGGGGCCGGCGCGGCGCGGGAGGATCGGTGTTCGCCGCGTTCGGCGCGCTGCTGGTGCTCGCCGTGCTGCTCGTCGGCGTGCCCGCCCTGCTCGGCTACGGCACGCTCGCCGTCGCCGCGATGGGCGACCCGATCCACGGAGACCTGCTCGCCGCGCTCACCAGCCCGGACGACGGCAGCCTGTTCCTGTGGCTGCTGGTCGGCGTCGGCTGGATCGGCTGGCTGTGCTTCCTGGTGTCCGTCCTGGTCGAGATCCCCGCCCAGCTGCGCGGCCGGGTCGCCCGCCGGATCCCCGCGTTCGGCTGGAGCCAGCGGATCGCGGCCGGCCTGGTCGGCTCGGTGCTGGCGCTGCTCCCGGTCGCCGGATCGGCCTTCGCCGCCACCCCCGAGCTCGCCCAGCGCCCGGCCGCCGTCGCCCAGTTGGACGCCGCGCCGACGTACGCTGCGCTGCCCGCCGGGGCCCCCGCAGCCGCGCCCGCCGCCGACCCGCAGCAGCCGGTCTACACCGTCCGCGACGCCCGGCCCGCCGACAGCCTGTGGTCGATCGCCGAGCGTCAACTCGGTTCCGGCGAACGCTGGACGGAGATCGCCAAGCTCAACGCGGGCCGCCCGATGGACGGTTCGGGCACCCGCTTCGACGCCGACCGGCCGATCCAGCCCGGCTGGCGGCTGCTGATGCCCGCCGACGCCAAGGCCGACGCCGGCACCCCGGCCACCGCCTCCGACACCGTCGCGCCCACCCTGGCCGCCGCCCCGACGCCCACCCACGGCAGCGTCACCGTGCACTCCGGCGACTCGCTCTCCTCCATCGCCCAGCGGGAGTTGGGCGACGGCGACCGCTGGCCCGAACTGTTCGAGGCCAACAAGGGCGCCACCGCCCCCGACGGCGAGCGGCTCACCGACCCGGACGTGCTCACCCCCGGCACCGTGCTCACCGTGCCCGGCGCCGTCCAGGCCCCGCAGGCCCCCGCACCCGCGCCCCAGGCGCCCGAGGCCCAGCCGCCCGCGCCCGGCACCCCCGAGGCCACGCCCGCCCCGCAGCAGCAGGCCACCCCGCCGGCGGCCGAGCAGAGCCCCGCCGCCCAGCCGTCCGCCCAGCAGCCGTCCGCGCCGCAGTCACCCGGCCAGCAGTCGCCCGCCGCGCAGGAGACCCCGCCGCCGGGCGAGACCCCCGGCAACCTGCCCGCCGTCCGCGACCAGCACACCGCCGCGAAGAGCGACGGCGACTACACCGTGGCGCTGGCCGCCTCCGGCCTCGGCGTGCTGATGGCCGCCGCGCTGATCACCCTGGTCGGCCGCCGCCGCACCGACCAGCAGCGGGCCCGCCGCCCCCGGCACCGGATCGCGCTGCCCTCGGCCGCCGCCGGCCGCTTCGAGGCCGAACTCAAGGCCCGGCAGGACGAACACGGCCTGGACCTGCTCAACCGGGCCCTGCGCACCCTGGGCCGCAACACCGTCCGCGGCGAGAAGCGGCTGCCCGCCCTGGTCGCCGCCCGGGTCACCACCGCGGGCACCATCGAACTGCACCTGGCCGCACCGGCCGTGCCGATCGCCCCGTTCCGCGCCGCGCACGCCCCGAACGTGTGGTGGTGCCCGGCCGACTCCACCGAGCTGCTCTCCACCGGGCAGGCCGCCAAGTACGCCGCCCCCTACCCGGCGCTGGTCACCCTCGGCGCCACCCCCGACGGCTCGACCGTCCTGGCCGACCTGGAGACCGTCCGGCTGGTCCACCTCTCCGGGCACCCCGACGACGCCGAGGACGTGCTGCGCAGCCTGGCCGTCGAACTGGCCCACAGCCCGCTCGCCGACCGCCTGCACCTGCACCTGGTCGGCATCGCCGCCGACCTGCCCACCGCCGGGCCCGCCGCCGACCGGGTGCACCACCACCCCACCCTGGAGGCCGCGCTCGCCGCCCTCGGCCCGCGCACCGCCAAGGCCCGCGCCACCCTGATCGGCGCGAACGTCGGCAGCCCCCGCGAGGCCCGCAGCCGGGGCAGCGCGGACGAGGCGTGGCTGCCGGAGATCGTGCTGTCCGCGCAGCCGCCGGCCGGCACCGTCCCCGCCGAGCTCGGCCGCCTGCTCGACGGCCGCCCGCGCACCTGCCTGGCCGTCCTCACCCGCGCCCCCGAGCGCGGCGCCGGACCGGTCGCCCGCTGGACGCTCCCCGCCACCGGCCACGCCGCGCTGCCCGGCCTGCACCTCAGCGTCGAACTCCAGCGCCTGAGCCGCGAGCAGTACGCCCAACTCGGCGAGCTCGTCCGGGTCTCCGGCGACCTCACCCAGCACCCGGCCCCCGAGTGGACCCTCGACGGGCCGCACAACGGCCCCGAGGACGAGGCCGAACTCCCGCTGCCCGTCCCCGCGCTGGCCGCCGTCGGCGCCGCGATAGGAGCCGTCCCCGCCCCGTTCGGCGCGGGCTTCGGCCCGGACGACGAGGAGCCGGAGGGCGGCCGGACCGGCGGCTCGCTCGACGCCCGCCTGATCGCCCTGCTCGGCGGCCCGACCGGACCGAACGGGTCGGCAGGGTCGGCTGGGTCGGCAGGGTCGGCTGGGTCGGCCGGAGCGGAGTCGGGCGGGGCCGGTGCCTCGACCAGGACCAGCCTGGACAAGCCGAGCGCGACCGGTGGTGGCGGCCACGGCGGTGCTGGCGGCGCCGAGGGCCGGAAGGACGACGGCGACGGCGCCGGGCCCCGACTGCTGGCCCGGGTCGTGCCCACCGGCAGCAGCCCGTTCGCCGGACTGGTCCCGACCGCGCCCACCAACCCGTACGCGGTCGTGCCGGTGGTGCCCGTCCAGCCCGCCGCGCTGCCGCCCGCCGCGCCGTCCGCGTCCGCACCTGCTTCTGCGCCTGCGCCTGCGCCCGTGCCGGAGCCGGTGCAGCCTGCGGCGCCCGCCGAGCCGCGGCACGCCGCGAACGGGCAGGCCCGCAAGGTCACCACCCCGCCGCACGGCACGCCCGTCGACCCCCGGATCGCCGCCGCACTGCCGCCCGCCGGGCCCGCCCAGCCGCAGAGCCCGCCCGCGCAGCGCGCCGAGCAGTTCGTGCAGCAGCCGGTCGAAGCGCCGGTTGTGCCCGAGTTCGTGCCGGAGCCGCTGCCCACCCACGACCAGGCGGCGGCCCCCGACCCGCGTTCCCCGGCCCGGCCTTCCGCCCGGCCCGGCAGCGGACCGGCCCGCACCGACAGCGACGACCTGCTGGCGATCCTGCGCTCCCCGGAGGCCCACCACCTGCGCTCCGCGCCGCGGATCCGGGTGCTCGGGCCGGTCGACGTGCTCGGCGCGGCCGGCAGCGCCGACCCGGCGGGCCGCCCCCGGCTCACCGAACTGGCCGCGTACCTGGCGCTGCGCCCCGGCACCGAGCACGGCACGCTCGACCGCGACATCCACCCGGGTGCCGCGCACCTCGACCCGAAGGCCACCGTCGAGCGCCTCGCCGAGCCGCTGCCCGCCAAACTCGCCGCGCTGGCAGGCTGGTTGGGCACCTCCCCGGAGGGCCGGGGCTACCTGGGCGCGGAACCCGCCGAGACGTACTCCCTGGCACCGACGGTCAGTTGCGACTGGGACGAGTTCCGCAGCCTGTACCGGCGCGGCATGCGCTCCACCTCCAGCACCGCCGACGCCGCCCTGGCCCACGCGCTCGCCCTGGTCCGCGGCGCCCCGTTCGCCGAGGCCCCGGCCGGCACCTTCGGCTGGGCGGAGACCGAACGGCAGGACATGCTGGCCGCGATCGTCGACACCGCCCACGAACTCGCCGCCCGCCGCCTCCAGTACGGCGACCACCGCACCGCCGAGGCCGCGATCTTCCGCGCCCTCACCGTCGCCCCCGAGGTCGAACTCCTGCACCGCGACCTGTTCTACGCCTACGCCTCGGCCGGTGCCCGCGACCAGCTCGTCCGCTCGGTCAACCGCCTGGACGCCCTCAGCCGCCGCACCGGCCGCGACCTGGACCCGGACACCGTCGCCCTGCTCCGTGACCTGCTCACCGGCAGCTGAGCCCGGCGGCCCGCTCGGCCGCAGACCGACAGTCGGCCGCCGACAGCCGACAGCGACCGCCGTCGTCCCGTCCGGGGTGGCGGCGGTCGGCCGTCTCCCGCCGTCGGCGGGGCGGGGGAAAGCCCCGGCGGACCCGGACGGGACGGGGCGGGACCGGGCGGAGTGTCAGTTCCCGTTCGCGGCGGCCTCCAGGGTGGCGATATCCAGCTTCCCCATCCGCAGCATCGCGGCGGTGGCCCGGTCGGCCCGCTCCTGGTCGGGGTCGGCGAGCAGCTCCGTCATCCGGCGCGGCACGATCTGCCAGGACAGCCCGTAGCGGTCCTTCAGCCACCCGCACGGCCCCGGCGCGCCGCCGTCCGCCGTCAGCAGCTCCCAGTAGCGGTCCACCTCGGCCTGGTCCGTGCAGTCCACCTGCAACGAGACCGCCTCGTTGAAGGTGAACTGCGGGCCGCCGTTCAGCGCCAGGAACTCCTGGCCGAACAGTTCGAAGGACACCAGCATCACGCTCCCGGACTCGCCCGGCCCCGCCTCCGAGTACCGCTGCACGTTGGTGATCCGGCCGTACTCGAACACCGAGGTGTAGAACTCGGCCGCCTGCTCGGCCTGGTCGTCGAACCACAGGAAAGTGGTGATCTTCTGCGCCATCGGAAGGTTCCTCCGTTTCCGGACGGTCGCCCGGCCGCACGACCGGGCCACTCCGACGGTAGGGCGCACCGGGCGCGTCCCCGTGCAGGCGCGTCCGTCCGGCCGTGCCACGATGGTCGGTATGACCCTCCCGGACCTGCCGCACCTGTCCGCGGCCGGGCAGGCCGCCGCCGACGCCGCCCAACGCGCCCTGGCCGAACCACTGCTGACGGAGTTCGCCACCCGCCTGTCGACCGTCGCACCCGTGCGCGCGCTGTGGGTGCACGGATCGCTGGCGTACGGGGACTACCGGCACGGCCGCAGCGACCTCGACTTGGTCGCCGTCCTCCCCGCCACCCCGAACGAGCAGTTGCAGGGCCGACTCGGCTTCCTGCACCGGCAGTTGGCCGAGGACGAGCCCGATGCGGCGAAACTGCACTGCACGTACCTGCCGGACGGGGAGCTCGGGGACGCGGTCGTCGCGCACTTCACCTTCGCCCAGGAGGAGTCCACGTGGCGCCCGGTCACGGCCGTCACCCGGCGCGAACTGCTCGACGGCGGAACGGTGTTGAAGGGCGAGAAGCCCGGCGTGCTGCTGCCGCCGGTCACCGACGACGAACTGCACGCCCACATCCGGGCCGACCTGCGCGACTACTGGTACCCGATCACCGCCCGCCCCGATCCGTGGCACCGCGACGTCTGGGTCGACCACGGCCCGGTCACCGCCGCCCGCGCCACCGCCACCCTGCGCGAGGGCCGGTTGATCACCAAACGGGAGGCCATCGCCCGCCTCCCGGCCCTGGGTGCCCCGCCCGGCCTGGCCGAGGACATCGCCGCCCGCCGCTACGGCGTCCCGCCCGTCCTCACCCCCGAGGCCCGGGCCCACCGCGCCGAGCAGGCCCGGCTGTTCACCCGCGCCCTGATCGAACGGGCCCTCGGCTAGGGCCTGTTTCGAAAGTGCTGGTCACAGCCACTCGTTGATGGCTGCGACCAGCACGGTCCCGGTGTCGCGATGGCTCCGTGCCATGAGCCCGGCCAGCAAAAAGGACGCGACAGCGTCCGCGGGCTTGGCGATGATGGCAGCCATGACGGATGGAACCGGACCTGAGCCGCTGGGCCTGTGCATCGTGGCCAACATCGCCCCGGAGACCAGCCAGGGCGAAGGCGGGCTGGAGATTCGCAAGGGGCATCGGCACTTCGTGCCGGGGGCGAAGGTGTGGGTCGCACCACCGGGCTGGGGCGACGGCGGCGAAAGCGTCATCGTGGCCGGACGCCACCGGGGAAACAGCCGTCGTTACGCGCGAATCGTGATCAGGAGGCGGTTCCTCGTGAACTTCCGGGTCCGTGCCGTCTACAGCCCGGCGCTGGTAAGGGCGTTGACAGCGGCGGAGCCCGGCGAGGAGAGGGAGTTCGGCGCCCGCTTCCTGTGGTCGCCGGAGGAGGCGGAGAGTCAGGCGCGCTCCTGGAACACCCCCAAAATGAAGGCGCAGCTGGACGGCCGGCACATTTGGACCCCCCTGGTCACCGATCCTCCGCCCATGGAGCTGCACCTCGACGGTGTCACCTACTACTTGGCCCATTTCAACGCCAACCGGGCTCGCTACTCATCCGAGCCGCCACCCGTCGAGCCGTCGCCGAGGACCGGCTGAAGGAAGCGGCCCGCCCCCAGAAGTAGATCAAGGCCATGCGATGATCACGCTCCATGGCCCGGGGAGATCTGGCGGACGCCCAGTGGGCGGTGCTGGAACCGCTGTTGCCGCAGGGCGTCAAGCCCGGCCGGCCTCCGCTGCACACCAAACGGCAGCTGATCAACGGTATACGGTTCCGCACCCGCACCGGCGTGCCGTGGAGGGACCTGCCGGTGCGCTACGGGCCATGGGGGACGGTGTACGGGCTGTTCCGCCGACGGCAGCGTGACGGCACATGGCACCGGGTCCTCGACCAGCTCCAGGCCCGGGCCGATGTGAAGGGCCTGATCACCTGGGATATCTCCGTGGACTCCACGATCGTTCGCGCACATCAGCATGCGACCGGTACACGTAAAAGGGGGACCTGCAGGTCCAGCCACCCGGCGGCGTCTTCACCGAGCCCGACGACCACGGACTCGGACGCCCCCGCGGCGGACTGACCTCCAAGATCCACCTGGCGGTCGAGCAGGCCCAGAAGCCTATGTCGCTCGTGATCACCGCCGGACAGCGCGGCGACTCCCCACGGTTCCAGGTCGTCCTGGACCGAATCCGGGTGCCACGCCTGGGCCCAGGACGCCCGCGCCCCCGGCCGGGCAGGGTCCGCGCCGACAAGGCGCACGGGTCCCGCGTGAACCGCGCCTACCTGCGAAGACGCCACGTCGGCTGCACGATCCCCGAGAAGTGGGACCAGATCGCGAACCGCAAGAAACGCGGTTCCCACGGCGGGCGGCCACCGAAGTTCGACAAGAACGACTACAAGGAGCGTCACGCGGTGGAGTGCGGGATCAACCGCCTCAAGCGCCACCGCGCGGTCGCCACGAGGTACGACAAACTCGCCGTTCGCTACGAAGCGACCGTGCTGGTCGCAGCCATCAACGAGTGGCTGTGACCAGCACTTTCGAAACAGGCCCTAGTAGACCGTCGCAGCTTAGTTTTGCTGTGTGGTTGGGTGGAGGTGGCGTAGTTTCACTCGTGCGTCGTCGGTGGTGAAGTGCCAGCCGACTTGGCGCTGGTTGCCGTTGGTGTGGTGCTGCCGGGCGGCGAGTTCGGTGTTGAGCACGTCGAGGTCGTCGATGCGGCGGTCCAGGCACTGGCGGGTGAGTGCGGAGAGCTCGATCTCGGCGATGTTGAGCCAGGACCCGTGCTTGGGGGTGTGGTGGATCTCCAGGCGTTGGGCCGGGGCGAAGGCCTTCTGGGGGTCGAACGCCTCGTAGAGCGAGGCGGTGGAGTGGGTGTTGAGGTTGTCCATCACCAGCACGACCGTGGCGGCGTCGGGGTAGTCCACGGTCAGCAGGCGTTCGACCTGGTGTGCCCAGTCGGTCCTGGTCCGGCGGGGCCGGGCGTCCACGTGCCGCCATCCGCGCAGCGGCTCGACCCGGCAGAAGATCGAGCAGGTCCCCGAGCGGACGTACTCGCTGTCCTCGCGCCGGTCGCGGCCCGGCCGCGCGGGAAGCGGATCGCGGACGTGGCCGAGCAGTTGGTAGGGCTTCTCGTCCATGCACACCACCGGACGCGCCGGATCAAGGGGGCGGCGGTAGACCGCCGGGACGTCCTCCATCGCCGCGGCGAAGGCGGCGTTCGCGGCCGGCGGGATGGTCCAGCACTTCTTCACATGAGGGCGCAGTTCCGTTTTTTAGCACCCGGCCGATCGTGGAGTGGTCCAGGTCCGGGATGTCCTCGACCAGCGCGACGTGCTTCTCCAGCAGCCGCAGCGACCACCGGGCGTGTCCCTTGGGCGGCCCGAGCAGGCCAGCGCGATCAGCCTCGCCTCGACCTCGCCGGTGACTGCGGACGGCACTGGCGGGAGCGCGCGTTCCTTCCGGCCGATCGTGGCCCACACATCACCGCCGGTCTCTGCGTACCGCTTCGAGACCAGGCGGACCGAATCGCACGACACCCCGGCCCGCTCCGCGATCACCGCCCGCGGAGCGACCTCGCCGACCGAGGTGTCCAGTGTGAGCAGCACCCGCGCGCGCCGGATCATCGACGCGCTGCGGACCCCCGTCGTCGTCACACGCACCAGCGCCCGACGATCCTCGGCACTCAACGTAACCGGATACTTCTTCTGCGAGGACACGGCGCCCCTGCCAGCCGAACGGAAGCGACAAGCGAAACTCGTCCGACTCCAACTCCACCAAACAGAACAATACTTAGCCGCGACAGTCTACTAGCTGGTGCCCGGGGGCGCGCCGAGGCGTCTCGGGGCGGTGGGCGCGGGCCTTGGGGACCTTGGGGGCGTTGGGCGCGTCAGGGCGCGTCGGCGAAGAGGGCGGTGAGGCGGGGTAGGCGGGCGGCGCTCTGTTCCGGTGTCCATACCGGCTCGTCGAACTCGGCGTTGCAGGGGCTGTCGTGGCCGATCGCCTCCAGGGCCTCCTCCAGGCCGTCTTCCTCGCCGGTGAGCTGCGCGTACGCGTCGTGGGCGCAGTAGTCGAGCGACTCCCAGTCCGGGAAGTCGTGGTTCTCCCACTGTTCGTACGGCAGTGCGGCCAGTCGGCGGAAGGCGGGCAGTCCGGCCAGGGCGTCCGGCTCGTGGACGGCCAGGTGGTGGGTTTCGCGGCCCAGGCCGATCAGCCAGACGTGGAAGTACCACAGGCTGTCGTCGGTGACCCGGCCGCGTTCGACCAGCTTCGCCACCGCCAGGGTGCCCGGGGTGTCCAGCGGGGCGCGGGCCTCGTCCAGCCGCAGTTGGAACTCCAGTACCTGCGGCAGCGGCAGCTCGGCCAGCCGCGCGGTCAGCCGGTCGGCGCGCCCGCAGGCGTCGCCGCCGAGCGCGCTCGACTCCACCAGGTCCCAGAATCCGTCCATGTCCATGGCGCGCATCCTGGCACCCGCCGGTGACACGTCACGGGTCTGGGTTGGTGACGCGACATCGATCCGGTCTGGATTGGTGACGCGTCACGGGCCGGGATCGGTGATGCGGCACGGTCGGAGTGGTGACGTGTCACGGAACTGGATCGGTGACGCGGCACGGTTCAGGACGATGACGCGTCATGGAGTTGGGCCGATGACATGTCATGGGCTTCGACTGGTGACGCGTCATGGACCTTGGGTCGATGTCGCGACACGGACATGGGTCCAAGTCGATGACGCGACACGGCCCCGAGCCGGTGACACATCACCGGCTTGACTTCAAGTTCGCTTGAAGCCGGAGGATGGGCGCCAGGCTGGAACGACCGGCCGGAAGGACCGGCCGGAGTGACCGGTCGGCGAACGGGTGGAGGCGTGATGCGTGCGGTGTGGCTGAAGGAGTTCGGCGGGCCCGAGGTGCTGGTGGCGGGGGTTGCGACCGACCCGGTACCCGGGGCGGGGCAGGTGCTGGTCGAGGTCGCGCACGCCAATCTGACCTTCGTGGAGACCCAGTTCCGCGCCACCGGCCTCGGGCCGTTCACCACCGCGCTGCCGATGGTCCCGGGCAACGGTGTCGGCGGCACCGTCACCGCGCTCGGCCCGGGCGTCGACGCCGGCTGGCTGGGGCGGCGGGTGGTCTCCTCCACCGGTGGCAGCGGGGGCTACGCCGAACTCGCCGCCGTCCCCGCCGACGGGCTGTACCCCGTCCCCGAAGGCCTCGCCCTGGACGCCGCCACCGCACTGCTCGCCGACGGCCGCACCGCCCGCCTGCTGCTGGAGACCGCCGCGCCCGCGTCCGGCGAACGCGTCCTGGTCACCGCCGCCGGCGGCGGTGTCGGCTCCCTGCTGGTCCAACTCGCCACCGCCGCCGGTGCCCACGTCGTGGCCGCGGCCGGCGGCTCCCGCAAACTCGACCTCGCCGCCGAGCTCGGCGCCGCCGAAACCGTCGACTACCTGCAGCCCGACTGGACGCGCGGCCTCGCGCCCGTCGACCTCGTCCTCGACGGCGTCGGCGGCACCCTCGGCCGGACCGCCGCCGACCTGCTCCGCGACGGCGGGCGCATCCTCAGCTTCGGTCTGGCGAGCGGCAGTTGGACGGACATCCCGGCCGAAGAGGCCACCGCCCGCGCCCTCACCGTCCTCATCCTGCGCCCCACCCCCGAACGCATCCGCGCCGCCACCGCCCACGTCCTCGCCGAGGCCGCCGAGCACCGCCTGCGCCCGGTCATCGGCCGCCGCTTCCCGCTGGAGCGCGCCGCCGACGCCCACCGCGCCATCGAGTCCCGCGAGACCCTCGGCAAGACGCTGCTGGACGTCCGGCCCTGAACCGGCCCTGAACCGGCTGGTGCCGGTCGGCCCCGACCGGCACCAGCCCGAACCGGTACCGGCCCGCTCCGAAACCCGGTCGTGTGCGGTCCGTCCGCGCCGCTAGCATCCCGACATGTCAGAGCAGCCGACGTACCCGCCCAAGCCCCGCCCCGGCGACCGGATCGCCATCGTCTCCCCGGGGTTCGCCGGTCCCGGTGCCTACCCGCTCCCGTACGAGCTCGGACTGCGCCGCCTGCGCGAGGAGTTCGGGCTCGAACCGGTGGAGTACCCCACCACCCGCAAGCTCGACTCCACCCCCGCCGAGCGCGCCGCCGACCTGCACGCCGCCTTCGCCGACCCGAGCGTCACCGCGGTCATGGCCACCATCGGCGGCAGCGACCAGATCACCGTGATCCCTCACCTCGACGCCGAGTTGATCCGCGCCAACCCCAAGCCGTTCTTCGGCTACAGCGACAACACCAACCTGCTCGACTTCCTGCATCGCCAAGGTGTCGTCGCCTACCACGGGGCCGCCCTGATGACCCAGCTCGGCCGTCCGCTCGCCGTCCACCCCCTCACCGCCGCCTCGCTGCGCGCCGCGCTCTTCACCGGCGGCGCGTACGAACTCACCGAGGCCACCGACACCAGCGTCACCGGCGGCCGCTGGGAGGACCCGACCACCTTCACCCGCGAGCCCGCCGTCGAACCCGCCACCGGCTGGCACTGGCACCGCCCCGACCAGGTCGTCGAGGGCACCACCTGGGGCGGCAACCTGGAGATCCTGCACTGGATGGCCGCCGCCGACCGGCTGCGTCCCGCCGAGGAGTACACCGGCGGGGTGCTCCTGCTGGAGACCTCGGAGGAACTCCCCTCCGGCACCGAGGTGTTCCGGATGCTCCGCAACCTCGGCGAACGCGGCCTGCTGCGCCGCTTCCCCGCCGTACTGGTCGGCCGCGCCCAAGCCTGCTCCTTCGACCACCCCCGCGACGCGGCCGGCCGCGCCCGCTACCGCGCCGAGCAGCGCGCCGCCGTCCTGCGCGCCCTGGACGCCTACGCCCCCGCCGCCATGGCCGTCTTCGACGTCGACCTCGGCCACACCGAACCGCAGCTGGTCATCCCCTACGGCGGCCGCGTCCGCATCGACGGCCCGGCCCGCCGGATCACCGTCACCTACTGACACCCGCCGCCGCCCGCCCGTGCTGCCCGCCCGTGCTGTCCGACCGGGCTGCCGGTCCGTGCTGTCCGTCCGCAGGCGAGGAGTGCTGTCGGGCGCCGCTGTTACCTTGGCGGGCGATTCCCGACTCGACCCCGGAGAGGGCGCATGTACGACGAACGGTTGGCCGAGTTCTCCCGCGAGCGGCTGGACGGTCGCCCGGTCCCTGCGGACCTGCGGACGCTGCTGGTGGCGCAGTGGGAGGGCCGGGACGACCTCGCCCGGCTCCTGGGCCTCGAGTTCTTCGAGGCAGGGGAGCTCCATCCGCTGCTGGACACCGGTTACCTGAGCGAGGCGGAACTCGCGGACCCGGAGATGCAGTGCGTCAACGCCGCGGCTGCGGCGATGGCCGAGCACGTCAAGCTCGTGGCGAAGGGCGGAAAGGGCTGGCTCGGCTACTGGCTGCACCCCCGCGAACCTGCCGACCGCGGTTGGCGCCTGGTGGAGCTGGACACCGAGTTCACCTTCTGGCGGCTCCGAGGCCGCACCCTGGCCGAGGGCGTCGCGGCCGAACAGTCGGGGTACCGGGACGAGCCGGACGAGCGGGACGCGTTCGCCCGGCTGGCTACCGAACTCGCCGCCCTCGGGCTGCTGTTGGACACCCGGGAGTACGAAGCCCTCGGCGACACCGAGTACCGGGTGGACCCGGAGGCGCTCATGGAGGAACTGATCGAGGCCGAACGGGAGCAGCGCGGGCTCCACTGACCTCGGGAGGACCTTTGCGGTGACATGGGTGTGGTGACACGAGTGATGTGACATCGATGTGGCGACATGGGTGACGTGGCACGGATGAGGTGGCATGGGTGATGTGACATCGATGTGGGGACACGGGTGACGTGACACGGATGAGGTGACATGGGAGTGCCTTGTATCTGCAGAGGCCGTGTGCGGATCACTCCGTGTTGGTATGGAGCCGGTGAGTCTCGGAGCCGGCGTTTGCCGCGCTGACGATGTGCTGTGTTGCCTTGCGGGCGTTCTCGCACGACGGAGACCGCGCGTGCGCGTGCGGGTGACGGGAGGTCAGGCCGCGGCAGTTCGGGCTGCGTCGCTGATCATGCGCTCTTCCTGCTTCAGTAGCCCCTGACGAGGAGCTTGGCTCTGGTCTGAGGCCATGTGGTGTGCAGGTAGTAGTCCTCGGCGGCGCGCCAACGCCTGATCCACTCCTCGGGGTTCTCGCCGCGTGCTCGCACGCGCTGTAGGCAAACGTCTCGCGGGGTGTCGACGTAGGCGGTGAAGTGGTAGTAGTGGGCCAGCTCCGGGCGGGCGGAGTAGACCCCTTCGACGATCACCACGGCTCCAGGGGCGATCTCGCGCCAGGCACCGAGTTGTCCGGTGGTCCAGTCATAGAGCTGGTAGCGGGCGGCCTGGCCGTCCCGCAGCGGGATCAGGATCTGGTCCCGGAGACGTTCCCAGTCGAAGTAGCGCTGGTAGCCCTGTTCCGCGTCGAGCAACTCCCGCTCGCGGTCGGGCATCGGACGGTAGAAGTCGTCGACGTGGACGATGACGGCGCCGTCGAGGTGTCCGGCCACCGCGGCAGCCAACGTCGTCTTGCCCGATCCTCCAGCGCCATCGATGGCGACGATCCTGGTGGCCCCTCGGGTTTGGGGCAGTTGCAGGAAACCGTCGGCAACGTCCTTCGCTCGCTCCGCCACGTCCACGAGCTGCTGATGCGCCCGCAGTTCGGTGGTCCGCGCGGCACTCGAAAGCACGATCCGCTTCGCTTCTCCGAGGTCCCCCGGGCCGGCTCCCAGCAGTTCCCGGGTGACGACGATCGACTCCATGACGCCGGCCCCGAGGTCCCGCAGCAGCCGTTGGACATGTTCCATGCCCTCGTCCTGGTCCAGCAACGGCTCGCATTGCTCGACCAGGTAGGCAAGTCGTGCAGCACGCTCTGCAGAAAGGCCCTGGACGTTTTCGAACACGAGAACTCCTTGTGGGCGGCGTGCGGGGCGGAGACAAACTACTTTCCGCGCACCTCAGGAGGCCACTTCTTTCCCGGTTCTTTCCCGGCTGCCTGAGATGGGCCGGTTGCGGACCGTGAGTCAGCTGCCCGATCCGATCGAGGTGCTGCGGGCGGCGGAAAGCCGGTTCACACGGCTGGCCGCTGGGGCGGTCGCTCGCAGGTGGATGACCTCTTCATGCTGGGCGGCGAACCGGGCGAGGGCCTGAGCGCGGAAGTCCGTGAGCTGCTCGACGGTGCCGTCCGCCCGGGCGAGCCGAGCCTTGGGTTTGGTGACCTCTGTCTTGAGCCGCTCGACCTGGGCGTCCCGCGGGTCGGCGATCTCTCCGATGGCGTGGAGGGACCGCAGCCGGTGTTCGAACTCTTCGCGGAGGTGGGCACAGGGTCGGGTCCCGTGGAAGGCGGTGCGGTCGGCGGCGGATTCGCGGGCCAGGGTCTTGATGCCGCAGGTGCCGCTGGGCGGGATGTCGCCGTGCAGGAGGCGGTCCATGGCGGCCCGGATGCGGTTCTCGTTCTCGGTCCGTTGTGCTGCGGTGATCCTCACGCGGAGTCCTCCTCGGGTTGGTCGGTGGCGGCTGCGTCGATCTCCGCGACGACCCGGACGGCCCGGTGGCAGGGGTGGTGGGTGGCCTGCGGGCAGCGGGCGGAGTCACGCATCCCGACCGGTGGCCGGTCGGCGGTGGGGGCGTCGGCGAGTTCGAGGCAGAGCGCGCGGGAGGGGTCGGTGAACCGGTAGAAGTTCGCCGGGCCGATGTGCAGGGTCTTGGCGCGCTTGGTCGGTAGGTTCAGCACGTCCCGGTCGCTGCGCTGGGTCCGAAGCGCCGGTGCTGCGGCCGGTTCGAGCTTCTCGTCGACGCTGGCGAAGAACTCGGTGAGGCTGTGGGCGCCGGGGCCGGCGGGCAGGATGCCCTGCTGGTGGTTGCGGAACTCGGCCAGGACCAGGTCCAGGTTGCGGTCGCTCTCATACTTGTTGACCTCGGCCAGCGGTTCGGCCCGGGCTTCGCCGGGGCGCGGGACGTTGGTGGTGGCGGCGGTGGTGGCGCCGGTTCAGGTTCAGGACGGTGGCGGGCGGAAGGTGGCCCGGTAGGTGCTCGGCGGGACGCCCACGTGCTCGCGGAACAGCGCTCGGACGTTCCCCGGCGTGCCCAGCCCGCAGCGGTGCGCCACCGCCTCCACGGTCAGGTCCGTCGACTCCAGCAGCTCCCGCGCCCGGGCCAGCCGCGCCTCCAGCAGCCAGCGCATCGGCGGCAGCCCCGTCCCGGTGTGGAAACGGCGGATCAGGGTCCGTCGCGACACCCCGGCCCGGTGGGCCAACCTGTCGACGCTCAGCGGGAGATGGAGGTTCTCCAGCACCCACTCGTGCAGCCGGGCCAGGTCCGCGCCCGGTGCGGCGGACAGCGGCAGGTCGATGTACTGGGCCTGCCCGCCCTCCCGCTGCGGGGCCGTCACCAGCGTCCTGGCCCGCTGGTTGGCGACCCGCGTCCCGTGGTCGGAGCGCACCAGGTGCAGGCACAGGTCCAGCCCGGCCGCGACGCCCGCCGAGGTCAGCACCGCGCCCTCGTCCACGTACAGCACCTTCGGGTCCACCGTCACCCCCGGGTACGCCGCCGCCAGCTCCGCCGCGTGCTGCCAGTGCGTGGTCGCCCGGCGCCCGTCCAGCAGCCCGGTCGCCGCCAGCACGAACGCGCCCGTGCAGATCGACACCATCCGCGCGCCCCGCTCCGCCGCCGCCCGCAGCGCCGCGCCGACCGCCGGTGCGGGCGGCGACAGCTCCGCGCACCCGGGGACGACCACGGTGTCCGCCGCCGCCAGCGCGGTCAGGCCGTCCGGCACGTACAGGTCCGGCCCGCCGTGCACCGGCACCCGGCCCGGGTGCTCCGTGCACACCTCCAGCGCGTACGGCGCGTCGGGCCAACTCCCGAACACCTGGAGCGGAATGCCCAGGTCGAGGGGCAGCACCCCCGGCAGGGCCAGCACCACCACCCGGTGCGGACGCGACAGCGAATCCATGGCACGATCCTATCGGCCGACGGCACCCGTGCCACTGCCGACCGTCCGCCCGCCCGCCGTACGGTCGGGGACATGAGCACACCGACCTTCCCGCGCCCCGCGCTCCCCGTGATTCCCGTGCTGCCCACCGGCCCCGTCGCCGCGGCCGCCCTCGAATACCTGCGGGCCGCCGTCAGCCAGCCCGTCGCGCACCACAGCGTGCGCAGCTACCTGTTCGCCCGACTCCTCGCCGACCACGAGGAGTTGACGCCCGGCGCCGACTACGACGACGACCTGCTCTTCCACGCCTGCGTCCTGCACGACCTCGGCACCTCGCCCGAGAGCCCCGGACAGGCCCGCTTCGAACTCGAGGGGGCCGACCTCGCCGCCGCGTTCCTCACCCGCCATGGCTACCCGGTCGCCGCCGTCGACCAGGTCTGGCAGGCCATCGCCCTGCACTCCTCCGCGCAGATCGCGGACCGCAGCGGCACCCTCGCCCGCCTCACCCGCCGCGGCGTCACCTCCGACTTCGGGATCGACACCGCCCACCTCACCGACGCCCACGGCGAGGCCGTCCACCGCGACCACCCCCGGCTCGACATGACCACCGCCCTCGTCGACGCCATCACCACCCACGCCGCCCGCTCCCCGCAGGCCGCCGCCCGCTACACCCTGGCCGGTGAACTGACGCGTGAGCGTGGGGAGTCGGGGGTGACGGGGCTGGAGTTGGGGACAGCGGCGGGGAGGTGGGGCCGCTGATGTGGCGGATAGGGGAGTGAGATTGGGGGTGAGAGCGGTGGGGGAGGGGGTTGGTGAACTGAATTGTGAGCGTGGGGAGTTGGGGGCGGCGGCGGGGAGGTGGGGCTGCTGATGTGGCGGATGGGGGAGTGGGGGTGGGGTGGGGGTGAGAGCGGTGGGGAGTCGGGTGTGGCGGGGGTCACCAGGGCCGGTGGTCCCTGCGGGGAGGGTCAATTTGCTTGTGGGGGAGGGGGGTTGCGGTGGGTTGCGTGGCGGGCTACCGGGGGGAGGGTGAGGGCGGCGCAGGTGAAGATCGTGGCGAGGGCGGCCCAGCCGGTGGTGCCGTGGGGGAGGACCAGGGCGGTGAGGGCGGCCGGGGCGAGGGCTTGGGCCAGGGCGACGCCGGTGTGCAGGACGCCCTGGTAGGCGCCGTGCGCGTGTTCGGGGGCCAGGCCGTACGCCAGGGCCCAACTGCCCGCCTGGGACAGCACTTCGCCGGCCGTCAGCAGGACCACCGCGCCGAACAGCACCACCACCGCCACCCCCGGCGTCCGCCCGGCGGCGCCCGACGCGGCCACGCAGGCCGCGCCCACCAGCAGCCCGCCGAGCCGGAACGACCTTGCCGCGCGCGTGAGTTCCGACACCCGGCGGACCGCGAGCACCTGGAACAGCGCCACCAGCACGGTGTTGGCGAGCAGCAGCCAGCCCATCACCGCCGGGCGGGCCGAGGTGTGCCCGAGCGTCCACAGCGGCAGCCCGACCTCCAGCACCACGTACAGGGTGTTCACCACCGCGTTCAGCGCCGCGACCCCCACGAACGGCAGGTCCCGCAGCGGCCGCACCACCGTCGAGGCGGCACCCGGTGCGGCACCCGGTGCGGCATCCCGAGCGGCACCCCGAGCAGCACCCGTCGCGGCCCCCGTCGCGTCGGCGGCCCTCGTCGGCACGGCCCGGAGCGGGAACAGCGCCAGCAGGTACGCCGCCGCGCTCGCGCAGATCGCCGTCCGCAGCGCGCCCCGCCCGCCGTGGGCCAGCACCAGCGAGCCGAGCGCCGCGCCCGCGCCGATGCCGACGTTGTTGAGCGCCCGCAGCACGGCCAGCGCCCTGGTCCGCGCCCCGGCGGGCAGCGCGTGGGCGTACAGCGTGGAGCGCGCCACCCCGTTCGCCCGGGACGCCGCGCCCGTCACGCACACCAGCAGGACGAACAGCCACAGCGAGCCCGTGAACGCGTACACCGCCGTCGCCGCCGCCTGCACCACGTGCACCGCCGCCAGCACCGGCTTCGCGCCCAGCCGGTCGCACAGCCGCCCCACCGGCAGCGCCGCCGGCACCCCGCACAGGCCTGCCGCCGTCAGCGCCGCGCCGACCGTCCCCGCCGAGAAGCCCAGGCCGCGGGTGAACCAGAGCGTCCCCACCGTGAGGAACAGGCCGTTGCCGACCGCGTTGACCAGCAGCAGCGCCGCCAGGCGGCGGACCACCGGGGCGGTGGAGACGGCAGCGGGGGAGGGGGAAGGGGAAGGGGAGGGCCGGGGTGGGGAAGCGGTGCTCACGTTCATGCCGCCCAGCACACCCGGGGCCGTCCGGGCCGGGAATGGATTTACCCTGGTGCTTAATGATCCGCTTCCGGCTCCGTCTCGCCGACCTCGCCGCCACCTCCTTCGCGTACTCGCCGCTCCAGGAGGCCGTGCTCAGCCTGCGGATGTGGACCCACCACGCCCGCCGCTTCCCCGCGCTGCGCCCGGCATTCGAGACCGTGCGCCCCGCGTTCGAGCGGCTCGACGCGCAGCCCCTGCTCGGCGCGCTGGTCGCCCACCGCCGCTACTGGGTCCCCGACTTCCTCACCCCGCGCCCCACCGTCCCCGCCCCCGACCTGCGCGAGGAGCTCGCCGCCCTGCGCGCCACCGACCCCGCCCGGCTGCGCCCCGGCATCGAACAGACCTTCCACCCGCTCGGCGAACCCGTCCCGCCCGTCCTCGCCGACGGCCTGCGCCGCCCCGAACGGCTGCTCGCCGACCTCGCCGACGCCCTGGAGGCGTACTGGCACGCCTGCCTGCGCCCGCAGTGGTGGCCCAGGGCCCGCACCGTCCTGGCCGCCGACCTCGCGCACCGCGCCCGCACCCTCGCGGAGGGCGGTGCGGACGCCCTGTTCCGCGGCATCAGCGAACGGCTCTCCTGGGCGGACGACACGCTCACCATCCGCCGCGACGGCCCCTGGCCGTCCACCCCCGACGAGATCCCCGTCGACGGCCGCCGCCTGCTGCTCACCCCCAGCTGCTTCGCCGACGGCGTCTCCACCATGCTCGACCGCGACGCCCCGCCGCACATCGTCTACGCCACCCGCGGCCTGGCCACCCTCGCCGAACGCCCGCCGCCGCCCGCCCCGCAGGCCCTGGCCGGCCTGCTCGGCACGACCCGCGCCCGGCTGCTGGTGATGCTCGCCGACGACGGCCCCGCCACCACCACCGAACTCGCCCACCGGCTCGCCGTCACCCCCGCCGCCGTCAGCCAGCACCTGGCCGCCCTGCACGCCGCCGCCCTGCTCGAACGCACCCGCCACGGCCGCCACGTCCACTACCGCCCCACCCCGCTCGGCAACGCCCTGCGCACGGGCAACGGCCACCCCTGACGGCCACCCCTGACGGGCCCGTCGAGCGGGCCGGGGGTACGACGCCGGACGGTGGCGATCGGGGAGCCGGGCGGCCGGGTGCGATCAGTGGCCGACGAGGTGCCAGGTGTCGGTGGGCTCCGGGTCGGGCTGCAGGCCGGTGCTCAGGGTGATGGCGGCGACCGTGAGCAGGGCCGCCCCGAACACCAGGCAGACGACGACCAGGGCGGCCGTCCCCACGGACTGGTCCGCGTGCACCGCGTTCTCCGGCTTGCGGGGCCGGTAGCGGACCGTCAGCCGGTCGCCCACGACCAGGGTGCGGGCCGCGAGCTTGGCCCGGTGCGCGGTGCCGTCGGGCGTGCGGAACTCGACGATTGCGTGCCGCTGGGAGGCCCGGTCGTCGCCGTGCGGCTGCGACACGAACGTCTCCAGGCAGCGCGCCTCGGCGGTCACCCCCTCGGAGGCCCACCGGCGGCCCCGCAGCAGCGCGCCGGGGAGTCCGGCGCCCAGGACGGCGAGTCCGGCCGGGCCGGTGATCAGTCCTGCCACCAGCATCGCCGTGTCGGCCATGGAGTGTCCTACCTCGTTCCGTTCGAGTCCCGGGCCGCGGATCGGCACCGGAGTCGCACAAGTGTGCAGCCGGTCGCGGTCCGAGCCAAGGGGTTTCCGCCGGTCGGGACGCCTCCGTGACAGGACGGCGACCCGGCCCGGACAGGCGGTGCGGACAGGCCCGTCGAATCGGGAACGCGACGGACCGGACGTCGAACGGGGTGCGCGGGGTAGACGGGAGCCACGGGGGCGGTCAGCTAGGCTCGGAGCACCACGAATTCGAACAGGAGTTTGATATGCGAGAGACCGTCAGGATACCCACCCCGTACAGCTACTCCGCCGCCGTCGCCGCGGGCGAGTACGTCTTCCTCGGCCTGCACCGGGGCTTCGGTCCGACCGTCGCCGCCCAGGCCGAGAGCGCGCTGGACGGCGTCGCCGAGACGCTCGCCGAACTCGGCACCGGACTGGACGGCCTGGTCAAGGCCCAGGTCTGGCTGCGCCACATCACCGACCTGCCCGCCGTGGAGGCCGCCTTCGCCGACCGCTTCGCGCCCGGCGCCTACCCGGCCCGGATGACCGCCTCCACCGAGTTCGCCGACCCGGACTGCCTGCTGATGATCGAGGGCGTCGCCCACCGCGGCCAGGGCTGACACCCCGTCCGCCGAGCGGTCCCCGCACCCCGTCGCCCGGTTCGGCACCCCGCCCGTCCCGGCCCCGACCTGGTGTCAACCCTCCCGGGACCCGGCCTGGCCCGCCCGACCGCGGACCACGTATCGTGGCCGGGATCGAAGCGTGGTGCGGGACACCACGGCGTACAGGCACGACGTCGCGCGGGCGACGGACGGGGGCGGTGACCGAACGGTGGCTGACGTGGCATCGACGATCGGGGACGGGCCGGAGAGCGACCCGGAGGAGACCCTCAAGCTCCCCCCGAACGCGTCCGTCCCGGAGCAGACGCCCGAACTCCCGCCCGCCGCCGACCCGTTCGCGACCTCCATCAACCTGGTGGTCCCGGACGCCGCGCTCAGCTCCACCCGCACCATCCCGCTGCCCACCCCCACCCCGGCGGGTGGCACCCCCCTCCCGCCGCCGCCCGCCGTCCCGCCCGGCGGCACCGGCTGGACCGGTACCTTCCCGATCGCCGTCGACCTGCCGCCGCCTCCCGTCCCGGGCCCCGGACCGGAGCGGGCCGCACCCGCGTCCGCACCCGTGCCCGTACCCGCCCACGGCATCGGCGGCGGCCTGCGCGGACGCATCCTGGTCATCGAGGGCGGCTACGGCGGCGGCCGCCGCTGGGGCCGCGGCGGCAGCGCGCACGCCTCCGTGCTCTCGGCCGCCCTGGCCGGTGTCGCCCCGCAGGTCCTGCTCTCCGCCGACCAGGTCGACGCCGTCCACCTGCCCGGCGCCAACGACCCGCAGACCGTCCTGGCCCACCTGCGCGCCGCCGCCCGCCACCCCGGGCCGCTGCTCATCCACCTCGGCGGCCACCTGATCACCGACCGGCGCGGCGAACAGCTCTACCTCTCGCTGCGCGAGAACAAGAGCTCCGAGAGCCTGCCCTGGTCCGCCATCGCCACCGAACTGCGGCACCGCGGAACCGAGTTGGACACCCTCGTGGTCGGCGACCTGAGCGCCGACCAGGTGGTCTGGCCCACCCTCGCCGCCACCGCGGGCAAGCAGCTCTCCGACGGCGTCCCGCTCTGGGCCGTCGTCAACCACGACCCCGACCAGCTCGGCACCTTCACCCGCGCCCTGATCGAGACGCTGCACCGCGGCCGTCCCGGCGCCGACCAGTTCCTCACCCCCGAACTCGTCCGCCAGCAGGTCAACTCGGTGCTGCGGGCCGACACCGTGGTGATCACCGCGCACCCCGCCGACCGGCCCTACTTCCGCAACACCGCCCGGCAGATCGGCACCGGCGAGCCCGCGCCCGCCGTCCGGACCCGCCCCGGGGCCGGCGCCGCGCCCGCCGCCACCGCCGCCGCGCCGGCCGGGGCCGCCCGCCCCGCCGGAACCGAACCCGTCCGGCCGTCCCGGCTCGCCCCCGGCTGGACGCCGCGCGGCCTGGTCTCGCTGCGCAAGCCGGGCGTCCCGGCGACGCCGCCGCGCCGCAAGATGATCGTCTCGCTGGTCAAGGGCGAGCCGATGGTCCCCGCGGACACGCTGTCCACCGTCCCGCTCGGCAAGCCGGAACGGGCCCAGGGGCCGACCTCGGAGCGGGCGCCGGAGCCGGTGGTTGCGGCCTCGGCCTCGGCCCCGGCCCGGGTCGAGCTCGGCAAGGGCGCCACGGTGCCCGACGCCGGGCTCGGGCCCGACGCCGTGCCCGTGCCCGGGCACGGTGCGACGATCGCCAGGACGGTCGAACTCCCCGCGCCCGCCGACCCGTTGGCCGCGACCGTGCCGCTGGAGAAGCCGACCGCCACCCAGTTCGTCGAACGCGCCCCCGAGCCCGAACCGGCCCCCCGGCACGACCCGCTCGCCGCCACCACCCCGCTGTCCGTACCGGCCGCCCCGGCGGCTCCCGTGGCTCCCGTGGCCCCGGCCGCTGCGGCCGCCCCGGCCGTCCGGCTCGGCAAGGAGACCGACACCCCGCCGCCGGCCGTCGCGGACCCCGGGCAGGCGCCGCCCGGCGAGTACCTGGAGGCGATCGGCGACATCGTCCGCAACGCCGAGGCCGGCGAGCACGACACCGCCGCCGCGCTCGCCCTCGCCCTGGAGGAGAAGGCCGTCGACGCGTACGGCTCCCAGGCGTCCGTGGTGCTCCAGGTCCGTCAGGTCCGCGCCCACGTCTGCCGGGTCGGCGGCCTCCCCTCGGTCGCCGCCGAGCTCTACCGCCAGGTCGCGGCGGCGCTGCTGCGCACCGACGGCCCCGACCACCCCGAGACCCAGCGCGCCGTCACCAACGCCGAGGCCTGCTGGCGCGCCGTCAAGGACCCGACCGAGGCCATCCGCATCGCCCCCGAGATCATCGAGCTGCGCGCCCACCTCCCCGGCCCCGAGAACCGCAAGCTCCGCGCCGCGGAACGCTACCTGCGCCAGCTCGCGGAGACCCGCGGCTAGGGCGTCCGTCGAAAGAGGAGCAGATCGCTGCCGTGCTTGTCGGTGGCTCCTGGCACCATGCGCGCATGAGCACGGAGAGCACGGAGAAGAGGACGCTGTCGGCGTTCCTCGCGGCGCAGCGAGCCAGCGTCCTGGCCATTGTCGACGGGCTTGACGCGCAGGCACTGACCACGTCGGTCCTGCCCTCCGGCTGGACGCCCCTCGGGCTCGTAGAACACCTGGGGCACGCGGAGCGGCACTGGTTCCAGGAGGTCGTCGCCGGAGCGGCCGAGCCGTTGTCGTGGCCGGATGATCACGCCCCGCTGACAACACCGCGAACGCCGGAGGTGGTTTTCGCCTTCTACCACGACCAGTGCCGCCGTTCCGACGCCGTGATCGCGCGCACCCCGCTGTCGGCGCCCCCGCAGGGGCGTCATCCCGAACCGCTGGGGGACGAACTCGCCGACCTGCGCGGGATCATCCTGCATGTCGTCGAAGAGACCGCACGGCACGCCGGCCACCTGGACGTCGTCCGCGAACTCCTCGACGGCCGAACGGGACTCGGCCCCCGCTGAGCACCGGCCCGGGAGCGCGGCCTAGCGTGCGCCGCCGTTGACGTACAGGGTCTGGCCGCTGACGTAGGAGGCGTCCTCGCTGGCCAGGAAGGCGACCACGGCGGCGACTTCCTCGGGGCGGCCGACGCGGCGGAGGGGGGTGCGGGTGGCGGCTTCGGCCTGGTGTTCCTCGGGGGTGGCGCCGACGCGTTCGGCGGTGGCGGCGGTCATCGAGGTGGCGATGTAGCCGGGGGCGACGGCGTTGACGTTGATGCCGTAGGGGCCCAGTTCGATGGCCAGGGTGGCGGTGAGGCCCTGGATTCCGGCCTTGGCCGCCGCGTAGTTGGCCTGGCCGCGGTTGCCCAGGGCGGAGCGCGAGCTGAGGGAGACGATCTTGCCGTAGCGCTGGGCCACGAAGTACTTCTGCGCGATGTGAGAGCAGTTGTAGGCGCTGGTCAGGTTGACCGTCAGGACGGCGTCCCAGTCCTGCTTGGGCATCTTGAAGAACAGGTTGTCGCGGGTGATCCCGGCGTTGTTGACCAGGACGTGCACCCCGCCCAACTCCTCGACCACGGCGGCGAAGAGGCCCTGCACCGCGTCGTAGTCGGCGACGTCGCACCCGTAGGCCCGGGCCGTGCCGCCCGCCGCGGTGATCTCCTCGACGGTGTCCTTCGCGCGCTCCGCGGTGAGGTCGACCACCGCCACCGTCGCGCCCTCCGCAGCCAACTGCCGGGCCGTCGCCGCGCCGATGCCCTGCGCGGCCCCGGTCACCACCGCCACCTTGCCGTCGAACCTGCCCACCGTCGCACTCCGTTCCTGGTGGCCCGTCGGGTCCACCACGTCTGTCACGTCTGTCACGTCTGTCACGTCTGTCTTGCCTGTCATATCGGTCTTGCCTGGCACGTCGGTCAGGTCTGCCGGGTCGGTCAGGTCCGTTGGGGGAGCGGGGAGTTCAGTCGCGTTCGAGCAGGACGGCGGAGCCCTGGCCGACGCCCACGCACATGGTCGCCAGGCCGCGCCGGGCGCCGGTGCGGCGCATCCGGTGCAGCAGCGTGGTGAGGATCCGGGCGCCCGAGCAGCCCAGCGGGTGGCCCAGGGCGATCGCCCCGCCGGAGGGGTTGACCAGCTCCGGGTCGATGCCCAACTCGCCGACGCAGGCCAGCGCCTGGGCCGCGAAAGCCTCGTTGAACTCGGCGGTGTCCAGGTCCGTGAGCTTCCAGCCGGAGCGCTCCAGCACCCGCCGGGTGGCCGGCACCGGCCCGATGCCCATCACGTCCGGGTGCACGCCCGCCGAGGCGCCCGCCACGTACCGGCCCAGTGGCTCCAACTCCAGCTCCGCCAGCGCCCGTTCGCTGACCAGCAGCAGTGCGGCCGCGCCGTCGTTCATCGGCGAGGCGTTGCCCGCCGTGACGGTGCCGCCGGGGCGGAACACCGGCTTCAGGGCGGCCAGTTTCCCGGCGGTGGTGTCCGGCCGGATCGACTCGTCGCGCTCCACCGGCTCCCCGTCCGGGCGGACGACGGGCAGCAGTTCGGCGTCGAAGTGCCCCGACTCCCGTGCGGCGGCGGCCAGTCGGTGGCTGCGCAGCGCGAACGCGTCCTGCGCCTCGCGTCCGATGCCGTAGCGGGCGGCGACCTCCTCGGCGGTCTCGCCCATCGACAGCACGCCGTGCACCTCGTGCATCCGCGGGTTGGTCATCCGCCAGCCCAGCCGGGTGTCGAAGGTCTCCATCCGGTGCGGCAGCGCCTCGTCCGGGCGGGGCAGCACGAACGGGGCGCGGCTCATCGACTCGCAGCCGCCCGCGACGACGACGTCCGCCTCGCCGGAGCCGATCGCCCGGGCGGCCGTGGTGACGGCCTCCATCCCGGACGCGCAGAGCCGGTTGACGGTCGCGCCGGGGACGGTGTCGGGCAGTCCGGCCAGCAGGACGGCCATCCGGGCCAGGTTGCGGTTGTCCTCGCCGGCCTGGTTGGCGGCGCCCCAGTACACCTCGTCGATCCGCGCCGGGTCCAGCGCGGGCACGTCGGAGAGCAGCCCGCGCAGCACGGCCGCCGACAGGTCGTCGGGCCGGACGGCGGACAGTGCGCCGCGCAGCCGCCCGATCGGGGTGCGGCGGGCGGCGGCGATGAAGACCGGAAGCACTTCGGCGGGCTCCTTGTCGGTGGGGGCGGGAGAGCGGGAGGGCGGGAGGGCGGGAGGGGAGGTCAGAAGGCGTTGACGCCGGTCAGGGAGCGTCCGATGAGCAGCTTGTGGATCTGGCTGGTGCCCTCGTACAGGGTCATCACCCGGGCGTCGCGCAGGTACTTGCCGACCGGGTACTCGTCGATGAAGCCGTAGCCGCCGAACACCTGGAGCGCGTTGTTGGCGCAGCGCACCGCGGCCTCGGAGGCGTACAGCTTGGCGACGGAGGACTCGGTGGCGAACGGCAGGCCGCGGTCGATCAGGTCGGCGACCCGCCAGGTCAGCAGCCGGGCCGCGGCCACGTCGACGGCGATGTCGGCGAGCAGCTCCTGCACCAACTGGTGGGCGGCGATGGGCTTCCCGAACTGCTCGCGCTCCCCGGCGTACTTCACCGCCGCGTCCAGCGCGCCCTGGGCGATGCCCACGCAGCCCGCCGCGACCGACATCCGGCCCTTGGCCAGGGCGGTCATCGCCACCGTGAAGCCCTTGCCGACCTCGCCGAGCCGGGCGGCGTCCGGCACCCGGACCCGGTCGAAGGACAGCTCGGCGGTGGCCTGCCCGCGCAGGCCCAACTTGCCGTGCACCAGCCGCCGTTCGAAGCCGGGCGCGTCGGTGGGCACCAGGAAGGCGGTGACGCCGCGGTGCCCGGCCTCGCCGGTGCGGGCGAAGACCAGGGCGACGTCCGCCCACGTCCCGTTGGTGATGAACATCTTCGCGCCGGAGATCAGCCAGTCGTCGCCGTCGCGCTCGGCCCGGGTGGTCAGGTTGGCGGCGTCCGAGCCGGTGCCGGGCTCGGTCAGCGCGAAGCAGCCCAGCGCCTCGCCCGAGCAGAGCCGGGGCAGCCACCCGCGCTTCTGCTCCTCGGTGCCGAACGCGTTGACCGACTTGGCGACCAGCCCCAGTGACACCGACACCACGCCGCGCACCGAGGAGTCGCCGCGTCCCAGCTCCTCCAGCACCAGGCAGTACGCCAGGTGGTCGCCGCCGCTGCCGCCGTACTGCTCGGGCAGGGTCAGGCCGAGGAAGCCCAGGCCGCCGAGCTTGCGGACGACGCCCAGGTCGATGGACTCCGCCCGGTCCCACGCGGCCGCGAACGGCACGATCTCCCGGTCGGTGAAGGAGGCCGCCAGCTCCCGTACGGCGGCCTGCTCCTCGGTCAGTTCCAGGTCCACGCGGCGACACCCCGAACGCTCGACGATCCGTGCGGCACCCGGCGGGCGCCGATAAACTAGCACTGCAAGTTTTACGGTGACTGTAGCCCGCCCGGGCCGGACACGGAAGAGCACCCGCCGAGCCGCCCCCGGCCGCCCGCCGAGCCGCCCGTCGATTTGCCCGCCGAGCCGCCTGCGACAATGGCCCGGACCCAGCAGCCCGCGCCCCCAGGAGGCGGAGATCGCCCGACCCCGCACCCCCCTGCTCAGCCGGGACCGCATCATCACGGCCGCCCTCGCCCTGGTCGATGCCGAGGGCCTGGCCGCGCTCTCCACCCGCCGCCTGGCCGCCGAGCTCTCGGTCAGCGGCCCCTCGCTGTACAACCACTTCGCCACCAAGGACGACCTGCTCGACGCCGTCGTCGACAGTGTGATGGGCGAGGTCGACCTCACCATGTTCGACGCGCCGGACGACTGGCGCACCGCCCTGCACGCCTGGGCCCGCTCCTACCGCGCCGCCCTGGCCGCCCACCCCCACCTCGTCCCCGTCCTCGCCCAGGGCCCCGGCCGCCGCCCCCACGCGCTGCGCCTCGCCGACGCCGTCTTCGGCTGCCTGGTCGAGGCCGGCTGGCCGCGCGGCCAGGCCACCCGGATCGGCGCCCTGATGCGCTACTTCGTCACCGGCTCCGCCCTCGGCTCCTTCGCCGCCGGCTTCCCCGACGACGCCGCCCTCTACGACACCGCCGACTACCCCCACCTCGGCGACGCCCACCGCCTCGCCGAACACCGCCGCACCATCGACGAAGGCGCCTTCGCCACCGGCCTCGACGCCCTGCTCGACGGCCTCGAACTGCGCTACCGCCGCCTGCCGTGACCCCGCCGGGGAGCCACCGGGCCGCCCCGCACGCCCACCCGCGCCGGAACCGGGAGGGGCGCGGATGAACCGGGCGGACGCGGCGGCCGGCGGCGACCTGCGCTGAGGGATCGGCTCAGGGCCGCTGCCGGTTGCTCCCGTGGTCGCGGCAGTCCGGCGAGCACCGGGCCGGCTCCGGCAGCGTCCAGTCGAACGGCCAGCAGTCCGCCGCCTGCTGCGAGTCCGCAGCCAGCTCCGGCCACCCGGCCGGGCGGCGCAGCAGGCAGCGGTGGCGCAGTAGCTCCTCGGCCTCCGCCAGGCTCAGCGGGGGGAAGCCGTCGATCGCGTGGTGGTCCGACAGCCGCTCGGGGGTGCGCACCACGTTCAGCCGGTCGCCGTCCGCCGTCCGGAAGTCCATCCGGTGGCTGGTGCTCCACTGCGAGTTGGAACCCCAGTCGTGCGACAGGTCGACCGGCCGACGCCCGCGCCGCCGGTGCGCCCAGTACATCGGCGAGGCGTCCGCCCAGCCCGGCTCGGCCACCCGGGCGCCCGCCCGGACCCGCACCCCGGCGCGGGTGAACAGCAGCTCGCCGAAGGTGAACCCCGGCCAGAGCACGTCCAGCAGCTCGACCGGCGCGTCCGGGTCCTCGGCGGGCACCAGCTCGGCGATCTCATGCAGGAACGGGTCGAAGCCGTCCGCCGCACCGACCTCGGTCATGCCGAGCCGGGCGAAGAACGCCGTGCGCTCCTCCCGGCCGACGCCCAGCCGCACCCCGTCCCGGACGGGTCCGGCACCGAACGGCGGCTGGAACTCCAGGGCGAGCACGTCCGCGACCCGGCTCAGCGCGTAGAGCTCGCACTCCAGCAGGTCCTGCTCCTCCGCCGACTGTGCGGTGAAGGCGTCGTACGAGGTTGCCGCCGCCAGCCGGTGCGGGTATCCGGGCAGTGCCCGCCGCGCCCAGGACTCCAGCAGCGCCGCCGTCGTGCCCGCCCCGCCCATCCACATCAGCGCCTGGTACAGCTCGCGGCCCGCGCCCAGCGGTTCGGACCCGCAGGTCGAGAACAGCGCCGCGTCCAGCGCCCGCCGCACCTCCTCGGCCGGGTCGCCCGCGTGGTACGGGTGCTCGCTCGGCTCGATGCCGTCCAGGAACTCCTGGTAGCGCAGCGCGAAGTGGACGTGCACCAGCGGTGCGGCCAGCTCCAGCGCCCGTTCCGGGGCGCAGTCCGGCACCAGCCCGCGCCAGGCGTCGACCCAGCGCGAGCGGACGTCCGCCCAGCGTTCGGGGGAGAGGAACGGCTCCGGGCGCAGCCCGTCCAGCGCCGGGTGGCCCCAGGCCGCGTCCGAGAAGTCCAGCACGGTCGGCCGCTCGCCGTCGTAGCGCCAGTTGCCCGGGTGGAAGTCGCCGTGCACCAGCGTCAACGGCAGCCCGCAGTCGACGAGTTCGGCCGCGATCGCGGGCAGCTGCCCGGCCAGCAGCCGGGCCTGCGCGTACTGCGGCTCCGACAGCTCCGGGCGCAGCCGCTCCACCAGCGCCGGGAAACGCTCCGCCAGCGCGGTCGGCGAGCAGTCCGCCAGCCCGGCGGGCCCGTCCGCCGCGACCGCCGCCTGGACGGCCGCCCACCGGTCGACGACCGCCAGCATGCCGTCCTCCGGCACGCCCCAGCAGTCCGTGCCCGGCACGTCCGCCAGCAGCGCCCGCCGCCCGTCCGCCGCCAGCACCCGCGGCACCAGCCCCGGATCGGCCCTCCCCGCCCGGGCGATCACCGCCGCCTCCGGCACCGCGAACGGCGGCGTGCTCTTCAGCCAGACCGGGCCGTCGGCGGTCGGGAAGCGCGACAGCGCCGACAGGTTCCAGCTGCGCACCTGTTCCACCGGGCCGTTCCTGGCCCGGCCCAGCGCTGCCAACTCGCCGTCCGCCCAGTACCATTCGGCGGCCAGGCCGTCCGCCGACGCCCACGGCAGCCGCAGCGGGTGGCCCTGGTCGAGCCGCTCCCCGGCGGGGATCAGCAGCCCGGTCGGACGCCCGGACGCCACCGCCAGGTACACCGCCGCGCCGCCCCGGCCGCCCGCGCCGCCCGCCACCGACAGCAGCCGCAGCACCGCGAGCGGCACCCCCGCCGCCCGCGAGGCGGCCTCCGCCACCTCGCCGACCTGCGCCCAGTACGGCGATTCCGTCGCGAACGGGCCCACCGCCCCCACGCGTTCGCCCTGCCACTCGATCACGACGGTCGCCGTCCGCTGCTCGTTCGTCTGCACCCGGGCATTCTCCGGACGGGAAGGGGGTCGAGCCAGCGAATAACCGGGGGCCGAGCCGGCGAATAACCGGCGGAGGGGAACGGGCCGGGGCCCGGTGAGCGGCGAGGCCCAGGCTGCGAGAGGTTCACTGCCGCTGCGCGCATCGGCTGTCGGCGCTCTCAGTCGGAGCCGTCCCCGAAGGGGCGGGAGAGCGACAGCCCGAAGCGGCCCTCGTCGTCCGTCCACCAGTCGGTCAACCGCAGTCCGGACGCGAAGAGTTCGCGCTCGACGCGTTCGCGGCGGAACTTCGCGGAGACCTCGGTGTGCAGTTCCTCGCCGGCCTCGAAGTGCACCGGCAGGCCGAGTTCGGCGACCTTGACGGTCTGGGCGCGCAGGGAGCGCAGCCGCATCTCGATCCACTCGTTCTCGGCGTCCCAGAGGGCGACGTGCTCGAACTGCTCGGGTTCGAAGTCGGCGTTCAGCTCCCGGTTGAGCACGGACAGCAGGTTGCGGTTGAAGGCCGCGGTGACGCCCGCGGCGTCGTCGTACGCGGCGGTCAGCACCGAGGCGTCCTTGACCAGGTCGGTGCCGAGCAGCAGCCGGTCGCCGGGCAGGAGTTGGGCGCGCAGGCCGGTCAGGAAGGCGGCGCGTTCGGCGGGCAGCAGGTTGCCGAGGGTGCCGCCGAGGAACACCACCAGGCGGGGGCCGCCGCCGTCGGGCAGGCCGAGGCTCTTGGTGAAGTCGGAGAGCACGGCGGAGACTTCGAGCCCCGGGTACTCGTCGATCAGGGCCTTCGCGGCGGATTCGAGGGCGCTCTCGCTGACGTCCACCGGGACGTAGCGCTCCAGGGTGCCGGCGGCGCGCAGCGCGTCCAGCAGCAGGCGGGTCTTCTCCGAGGAGCCGGAGCCGAGTTCGACCAGGGTGCGGGCCCGGGTGGTGGCGGCGATGTCGGCGGCGCGGGCGGTGAGGATCTCGCGCTCGGCCCGGGTGGGGTAGTACTCGGGCAGCCGGGTGATCTCCTCGAACAGTTCGGAGCCCCGGGCGTCGTAGAACCACTTCGGCGGCAGCCGTTTGGGTTCGCCGCCGAGCCCTTCGCGGACGTCGGCGCGCAGCGCGTGGTGCAGGTGGTCGGGGGGAAGCAGGCGGGTGAGCTGGTATCCGGTCATCGCGGTGCGTCCTCTCGGGTGCGCCGGCCGACGACGGCCAGCGGGGTGAGTTCGCTGCCGGCCGCGTCGGCCACCAGCAGGGTGTGGTCCGGGACTTCGGACCAGCCGGGTCCGTCGTCGAAGGGCTCGGAGGCGACCAGCACGGAGCCGTCGGCCTCCCGGCGCTGGAACAGGGTGTCGCCCCAGACGGTGGCGGCGATCGAACTCCCGTCGGTGGCCAGCAGGTTGATCCTGGCGTCGGCCGACTCGCCCGCCAGCAGGCAGACTTCGGCGAGCGCCTCGCCGAGCCGGGCGCCCGCGCGCAGCCGGTTCAGCGCCAGCGCCCACAGCAGCGCCGAGTCGGTGCGCGCCTCCAGTTCCAACAGCTCGCCGGCGGGCAGCCGTTCGGCCAGCGGGGCGAAGGCGTGCGGCCAGCCGGGCAGTGCGCCGTTGTGGCTGAACAGCCAGCGCCCGGCGGCGAACGGGGCGGCGGCCTGCGCCCCGGCCGCGCAGCCGGGGGTGGCGGAGCGGACGGCGCCGAGCACCGCGTGCGAGCTGACCACCCGGGCCAGGTCGGCCAGGTCGCCGTCGGCCCAGATCGGCCCCTCGCGCCGGTAGCGGGCCGGGCGTTCGTCGCCGGCCGCGTACCAGCCGACGCCGTAGCCGTCCGCGTTGACGGTGCCGTAGCGCTGCAGCCGGGGCGCCCAGGACTGGCGCAGCGGCCCGTGCGGCGGGTCGAGCAGGACGGTGCGGATCGGCACCGGCCGCCCCAGGTAGGCGAAGTGGCGGCACATCAGGCGCTGCCTTCGGTACGCGGCCCGGCCGTCCTCGGCTGCGCGTCGCGCGCGGTGCGGAAGCCGGCGAAGATCTGCCGCCGCACCGGGTAGTCCCAGTTGCGGAAGGTGCCCCGGCAGGCGACCGGGGCGACCGCGAACGAGCCGCCGCGCAGCACCTTGTACTCGGGGCCGAAGAACACCTCCGAGTACTCCGGGTACGGCCAGGCCGTGAACCCCGGGTAGCCGGTGAAGTCGCTGGACGTCCACTCCCACACGTCCCCGATCAACTGCCGTGCACCGCAGGGTGATTCGCCCTCCGGGTAGGCGCCGACGGGGGCTGGGCGCAGGTGCCGCTGGCCCAGGTTGGCGTGCTCGGGGCCGGGGGCGGCGTCGCCCCACGGGAAGCGCCGGGAGCGGCCGGAGGCCGGGTCGTGCCGGGCGGCCTTCTCCCACTCCGCCTCGGTCGGCAGCCGCCGCCCCGCCCACCGGGCGTACGCGTCGGCCTCGTACCAGCTCACGTGCAGCACCGGCTCGTCCTCGGGCACCGGCTCCAGGCGGCCGAAGCGGCGGCGCAGCCACTGGCCGCCGTCCCGCTGCCAGAACAGCGGCGCCGACAGGCCGGCCGACATCCGGTGCGCCCAGCCCTCGGGCGTCCACCAGCGCGGGTCGTCGTAGCCGCCGTCGGCCAGGAAGCGCTGGTAGGCGCCGTTGGAGACCGGCGTGGTGTCCAGCCAGAACGCGGGCAGGTCGACCTGGTGGGCGGGGCGCTCGTTGTCCAGCGCCCACGGCTCGGTGTCGGTGCCCATGGTGAACGGCCCGGCGGGGAGCAGGACTTCGGGCGCGAGCGGGCCGCCGGTGGCGGCGGGCGGCGGCGGGTCGTCCAGCACCGCCGGGCCGGTGCGCAGCTGGTGGGTGATCAGCATGGTCTCGTCGTGCTGCTGCTCGTGCTGGGCGATCATCCCGAACGCGAACCCGGCGTCCAGCAGCGGCGCGCCCTCCAGCGGGGAGGCGGCCAGCAGGTCCAGCACCCGGCCGCGCACCTCGTGCGCGTAGGCGCGGGCCTCGGCGGGCGGCAGCAGCGGCAGCCGGGGGCGCTCGGCCCGCGGGTGCTCGAACGCGTCGTACAGCGGGTCGATCTCCGGGTGCATCGGGTCGCGGCCGCCGACGTTGCGCAGCAGCCACAGCTCCTCCTGGTTGCCGATGTGCGCCAGGTCCCACACCAGCGGGGACATCAACGGCGAGTGCTGGGCGACGAGTTCGGCGTCGTCGACGGCCTCGGTGAGCTGCGCGGTGCGCTCCCGGGCGGTCAGCAGCTCGGCGGCGATCAGCTCGCGCAGCAGGGCCGGGTCGGTGCGGTCGGCGTTCAGCACGGGACGTCCTCCTGGAGGGCGGGGGCGGCGCCGGTGCGCAGGACGGCCAGCTGGTCGTCGGCCGGGCAGCGGCCGCGGGCCGGGTAGCGTTCGGCGAAGTCGACCAGCGCGGCGCGCAGCGGACTCTCCCGGCGGGACAGCGCGCGCTCGGCGGCGGCGAAGCACAGCAGTGCGGCGCGGCGCAGGTCCGGATCGGCCATGCCGAGCGCGGCGGCGCGGCGCCACAGGCCGGAGCGCGGGCGCGGCTGCCCGCGTGGCCGAGCCGCTCCAGGGCCGCGCGGGCCTCGTCGGCGGCCACCGGGTCGTCCATCAGCGCGCTGACCAGGGCCAGCGGCACCCGCCAGCCCTCGCCGGGCTGGGCGTCGATCATCCGCAGTTCCAGGTGGCCGCGGGGGCGCACCGGCGGGAACAGCGTGGTGCGGTGGTAGTCCAGGTCGGCGAGGGTGGCGGGCCGCTCGCCCGCGCCGCGCAGCCACTCGCGGAAGGTCAGCCCGGCCGGCGCGTCCCACGGCAGCCCGTCGGGGCGGCGCACGCACAGCAGCGCCGCGTCCAGCACGTACTGCGTCCAGGCGGTGCGCGGGTCGGCGGAGGGCGGCGGGGCCAGCGTGCGGGAGGGGTCCATCCGGGACCAGACCAGCTGCCGGGTGGACTTCCAGCCGGTCGGACCGCCCTCCAGCAGCGGCGAGTTGGCGAACGCGCCGACCAGGACCGGCCCCAGCTCGTGGGCCAGGCGCCAGCGCGCGGCGTGCTCGGCCTCGGGGCCGGCGTCCACGCAGACCTGCACGGAGGCGGTGCCGGTCATCATGATCCGGCCCCACGGGCCGCCGCGGTCGAAGTACCGCCCCATCGCCCGGTAGCGCGGGTGGACGGCCTGCATCCGCCGCTCGCGGTCCATCGGGTCGGTGCCGCTGCCGGTCAGCCGCAGGCCCTCGGCGGCCAGCGCCGCCCGCAGCACCGCCTGGTCGGCGCTCAGTCCGGCCGCGCAGTCGGCCGGGTCGGCGGCGGGCGGGGAGCTGAGCTCGACCTGCCCGCCGGGTTCGCGCGTCAGCCGCGAGCCGGCCGGGAGCACCGGGCCGTCGGCCGAGTCGGGCAGCACCGCCAGCGCGGCCGCCACCCGGTCGGGAGCCACCGGGGTGCCGGGACATCGGGTGTCGTGGACGAACCACTCCGCCTCGACCCCGACCAGCGCGGGCGGCCCGATCTTGAAGCAGATGGCCCCCAGGTGCCGTTCGGCCGACGCCTCGGTCAACTCCGCGCGGAGCGTCACGCTGTGTACCGGATCGGCTTCCTGCGGGGCCTGGTACGGACGTACAGGTGTCACCGGGTTTCACCATCCCTCGGTTCGC
This sequence comes from Kitasatospora sp. NA04385, assembly GCF_013364235.1. Classification (NCBI taxonomy): domain Bacteria; kingdom Bacillati; phylum Actinomycetota; class Actinomycetes; order Kitasatosporales; family Streptomycetaceae; genus Kitasatospora; species Kitasatospora sp. NA04385. The sequence continues at coordinate 6,921,655 of NZ_CP054919.1, forward strand.
GACTTGAGCCCGGTTGTTCCTGCTCAGTCTGCTCCGGGGCAAACCTCGATGCCGCCCGGACTGCTCCTTCGCAGGTCAGTCGGGTGAGCGCGGTGCGCAGGCGATCCAGCGGCAGGGCGAAATTCAGCCGCAGGCACCCGGAACCGGCCGCTCCGAAATCCGACCCGTCCGCCAGCTCGACGTCACAGCGCGTGAGCAGCTCCTCCCGGGTGCCGAGCCCCGCACCGTCCAGCCAGAGCAGGTACGAGGACTGCGGCCGGGCCAGCACCGCGTCGCCCAGCGCGGCCGCGGCCAGCTCCCGGGCCCGCACCAGGTGGGCCAGCAGGGCGTCCAGCCACGGGCCGCCCTCGGCCAGCGCCGCCCGCTGCGCGACCGCGCCCAGCAGGCCGCCCTCCCACAGCCCGAAACCCGCCATCACCGCCGCCAGCCGCTCCCGCAGCCCCGGGTCCGGCACCAGCGCGAAGCAGCTCGGCAGGCCCGAGACGTTGAAGGTCTTGCCGACCGAGTTCAGCGTCACCACGTTGGGCGCCCCGCCGGTCACCGCCACCGCGACCGGCTGCTCCGCGTCCGCGTCCGGGTGCCGCAGGTCGCCGTGCACCTCGTCCGAGACCAGCAGCCCCGGCGCGGCGGCCGCGGCCAGTGCCCGGACGTCGGCGGCGGACCGGATCCGCCCGGTCGGGTTGTGCGGGTTGCTCAGCAGCACCAGGCCCGGGCGGGCCGCCGCGACCTCGGCCAGCGGCAGCCGGTACGGGTCGGCCGGATCGCCCGTTACCAGCAGCGGCAGCTCCCGGGTCGCCACCCCCGCCGCCGCGCAGACCCGGGCGAAACCGCCCCACTCCGGCGTCGTGTACACCGCCGGACCCGCCAGCGGGCGCGCCGCCTCCAGCAGCAGCCGCACCGCCGTGCCCGGCGCGAACGGCAGCAGCATCACCCAGCGCGGGTCCACCTCCACCCCGTGCCGCCGCCGGTACCAGTCGGCCACCAGCGCCCGGTCCGCGGCCTCCGCCACCGGGTACCCGAACGCCGGGTGCCCCGCCCGCACCCGCAGCGCCGCCCCCACCGCGGACGGCCCCGGCAGGTCCATGTCCGCCACCCCCATGGCGATCCGCCCCGCCCCCGCCCGGGCCCACTTCGCACTGCCCGTCCCCGCCCGCGAGAACCGCTCGAACCCCGTCCGCTCCACCACCGCCCGCTCCCTCCGACGCCGTCCCCCCACGCTAGGCCGCGGCGGACGGGGACGGGCGGGGACGGGCGGGGAAGGGGGCGGAAAGGTGGGACGGAAAGGGGGCGCGGTGGGCCGGACCGGCCTGCCCGCTGCTCTCCCCGGACGACGGCACCCGCTCCACCGAGCGCGGCCCCCGCACCGGCCCCGTCCGGCAGGCCGCCCGAACCGGGTGACCCGGATCACCCGGGAAGGGTGACACGGGGCTGTCGCCGCGCCCTGGCAACGTCCCTCCCATGACGACCGCCACCCCCTTCGACGGGCACCCCCTGCGCGAGCACCTGACCGACCTGGACTGCCTCGACGAGACGCTCGCCTTCAACCGGGCCTTCGAACGCGCCGCCGCCACCCGCCCCGCCCGCCGGGGCCCGCTCGACCCGGACACCCTCGCCCGGCTGCGCCGCAACCGCCTCGGCGGCGACACCCCGCCCCACCGCCTCCCGCAGGCCCGCGACCGCCGACTCCCCGGCGGCGTACCGGTCCGCGTCCTCGACCCCGGTGCGCCCGAGGGCGTCCTGCTGCACCTGCACGGCGGCGGCTGGGCGTTCGGCTCCGCCGACGGGCAGGACGAACGGCTCTGGGAACTCGCCCGGCGCGCCCGCCTCGCCGTGGTCAGCGTCGACTACCGCCTCGCCCCCGAACACCCCCACCCCGCCGGGCCCGACGACTGCGAAGCCGCCGCCCGCTGGCTCGCCGCGCACGCCGAGGCCGAGTTCGGCACCCGCCGCCTGCTGATCGCCGGCGAATCCGCCGGAGCCCACCTCGCCGTCCTCACCCTGCTGCGCCTGCGCGACGACCTCCCCGGCGCCTACCGCGCCGCCCACCTCGCCTTCGGCCCCTACGACCTCGCCATGACCCCCAGCCAACGCGACTTCGGCGACCGCCTGCTGCTCAGCAACACCCGAAGCCTGCAAGGCAGTTACGAGATGTACAGCCCCGGCACCGGCCCCGGGCTGCGCCGCGATCCGGCCCTCTCCCCGCTGTACGCCGACCTCACCGGCCTGCCGCCCGCCCGCCTCGTGGTCGGCACCGAGGACCCCCTGCTGGACGACTCCGTGCTGCTCGCCCGCCGCTGGCGGGCCGCCGGGGGAACGGCCCGGCTCGACGTGGTCGCGGGCGCCATGCACGGCTTCACCCTCTACCCGCTCACCGTCACCACCCGCGAACGCCGACGCGAGAGCGACTTCCTCACCGCCGCGGGCCGGTAAGGTCCGGCAGGTGAACCGAACGGCCCGACTGTACGCCCTGGTCGAGGAGTTGCGCGCCGTCGCACCCCGCCCGCTCACCGTCGCCCGCCTCGCCGCCAGGTTCGAAGTCGCCACCCGCACCGTCCAACGCGACCTCCAGGCCCTGATGGCCGCCGGCCTCCCCGTCCGCAGCACCACCGGACGCGGCGGCGGCTGGTCCATCGACCCCCGCACCACCCTGCCGCCGGTCCGCTTCACCGCCCAGGAGGCCGCCGCCCTCACCGTCGCGCTCGCCGCCACCGACCCCGGCGCGCCCTACGCCGCCGCGGCCCGCACCGCCGCCCAGAAACTCACCGCCGTCCTGCCCGCACCCGCCGCCGACGCCGCCCGCGACCTCGCCCGCCGGATCGTCGCCCTCCCCGCACCCGGCCCGGCCGCCGAGATCCGGACCGCCGTCGAACGCGCCCTCGCCGAGGGCACCGTGCTGCGCCTGCGCTACGCCGACGCCGCCGGCCGACCGAGCGAACGCCTGGTCGAACCGGCCGGGCTGCTCACCGCGGGCGGCCACTGGTACCTGATCGCCTGGTGCCGCACCCGCCGGGCGGGACGCGGCTTCCGGCTCGACCGGATCACCGCCGCCGACCCGACCGCCGAACCCGCCCGCCCGCACGACCTCGCCGCCCTGCTGCGCGGCTCCGCCGCGGCGGGCGCCCGGCCGCCCGCCGCGCTGGGGCCGCTGTGACGGTTGTGGTGTCTGCGGTGTCTGTGGTGCCTATGAGGGCGGTGGTGTCTGTGAGGGCGGTGGAGGTTGGGCCCGGGCCCGGGCCTGGGTCGGGGCCGCCGGGGTGGCTCAACCCTCGCTGCTCCCGGCCGACTTGCGCACGTGCAGGACCCGGGCGTCCAGTGGCAGAGGGTCGTGCCCCGCCAACTCCAGCCCCGCGTCCGCGAACAGCCGCGCGTAGTGCCCGGCGGTGCGCTCGCGGCCGCCCACGTTGCAGCGCATGTGCAAGTCCCAGGCGGTGGCCAGCGAAGGGGCGTCGTCCTCCGGCAGCAGCCGCTCGACCACCAGCAGGTCCGCGTGCGGCGGCATCGCGGCGGACAGGTGGCGCAGGATCTCCCGGCAGCGCGCGTCGTCCCATTCGTGCAGTACCCGCGACAGCAGGTAGACGTCCCCGCCCGGCGGCACGTCCGCGAAATCGCCCACCAGGCACGTCGCCCGGCCGCCGCAGCCCGCCGCGTCCAGGAACTCCCGGGCCGCGTCCACGACGTGGGGGCGCTCCAGCAGGACGCCGCGCAGCGAGCGGTGCGCGGTCAGCAGCCGGGCCAGCAACTCGCCGGTGCCGCCCGCGAGATCGACCACCGTGCGCGGCTCGCCCGCTGCCGCCGCGGCCGCCGCCGCCCGGACGGCCGGATGCGCGGGCAGCGGGTCGAACATCCGGCTGCTCGCCGCCATCGAGCGGTCGAACAGCTCCGCCAGCGCGGGATCGCGGGCGAAGTGGTCGAAGTGGTTCTCGCCGAACAGCCGGTCGAAGGCGGCCCGCCCCGTCCGCACCGTCCCGGTCAGCCCGCCGAACGAGCGGTAGAACGGCCCCGCGTACAGCAGCGACAGCGGGCGCAGCGAACCCGGCGCGTCCGCCCGCAGCAACTCCCCGGCCGGGGCCAGCCGGTAGCCGCCGCCGTCCCGCACCACCGTGCCCAGCGCCGCCAGGTAGCGCAGCAGCGACTCCAGGGTCTCCGCGTCCGCGCCCACCTCCGCCGCCAGCTGCCGGGCACTGCGCGTCACTTCGACGTCCATTGCCTCCGGGACGCCCAACTCGGTGAAGGCGCCCAGGGCTTGGGTCGTCCACGCACCGGTCAACTGCCGCAGCAGCACCTCGGCGGGCTGCCCGGTGCGGTGCCGGTCCAGGTGCTCGGCCAGCAACTCCCGGTGGTCGCCCGGTGCGTACAGCTCGATCCGCGGACAGCCCGCCTTCGAACCGGCGGGCGCCGCGAAGTACAGCACCGTCCCGTCCTCGTGCGGGTTGTAGCCGCCGCCGTCCGGCCGCGCGCCGTGCCGGGAGAACAGCGCGCACAAGCCGCGCAGCACCAGCGGATCCGGGCGCACCACCTCGAAGCCCAGGTGCGCCTCGTGCTGCGCGGCCCGCTCGTGGGCGGCGAGCCCGGCCAGGCCCGAGCCGGGCGGGACGGTCAGGGCGAACACCTCCACCACCCGGCGCTCCCCGTCCGCGCCGGTCACGGCCGGCCGCAGGATCCCGACCTCCAGACCCGCCGCGTCCCGGCCGTGCCGCGCGGCCAGCCGCTCCCGCACCACCGTGCTCGGCCGGGCCTCCTCCGAGACCGCCAGCCCCGCCCCGGCGAGCATCCGGCGCAGCGCCCCGGCGTCCGGCGGGAAGACCAGCAGCGCGGTGTGCGCGAAACGGCAGCGGTCGGTCAGCGCGCGCAGCTCGACGCCGTCCAGGCCCGGCAGCAGCGCGCCCAACAGGGCGGCGGTGTCGTGGCGGCGGGCGTGGTCGGCCGCGGTCCGGAGCAGGTCCGCGTCGGTGGCAGCCGTGCGGGCGGTTGTGGGGGTGGTCGTGCGGGCGGTCGTGCGGGTGGTCGTGCTCATGGCGGGGAAGTCCTAGGCGATAGAAGGACGATGCGTGGGCGAAACGTTTCTGGAGGGGGAGGGCGGGGGACGCGCTCCGCCCGGCGGGGCTGCGCCCGCAGGAGGGGGAGGGGCGCGGCCCGGCGGCGCGGCGGCGGGTGCGAGGACACCGCACCCCGAAGAGATCTGACGGACCGTCAGACTCGGTGATCCTAACCGCCGCCCGAGCGCCCGCCCGTCCCGCTTCACCCGATTGGCCCGACCGTCCGCGCAGGTCACCGCCTCGCCGCGCCGCAAGCGCTCCGCTGCCGTGCCGGAGCCGTTCCGGGGCCGTTCCGGAGCCGTTCCGGGGCCGTCCCTACACTCGTCCCGTGACCGCTGAAGACCGCCTGATCCGACCAGCCGCCCCGGCCGACCTGGAAGCCGTGGCCGGGATCTACGCCCACTACGTCCGCCACACCGTCAGCACCTTCGAGGAGACCGCGCCGCCCGTCGAGCACTGGCAGCAGCGCCTGGACGACCTCGCCGCCCGCGGCCTGCCCTTCCTGGTCGCCGAAGTCTCCGGTCGGATCGTCGGCTACGCCTACGCGGGCCCCTGGCGGCCCAAGCCCGCGTACCGCCACACCGCCGAGCACTCCGTCTACCTCGACCCTCGGCACACCGCCCGCGGCCACGGCACCGCCCTGCTGGAAGCCCTCGTCGCCGCCTGCGCCCGCACCGACCTGCGCCAGCTCGTCGCCGTCATCGCCAGCCCCGGCAACGACGCCTCGGTGGCCCTGCACCGCCGCCTCGGCTTCACCGAGGCCGGCCGCCTCGCCGCCGTCGGCCACAAGCACGGCCGCTGGATCGACACCCTGTTGATGCAGCTCACCCTCGTCCCCACCCCGACCACCCCGGCCGACTCGACCGCCCCGGTGACCCCGGCCGACCCGGCCGTTCCGGGTGCAGGGCCGACACCGTCCCGCTGACCGGGCGACACGGCCCGTACGCGCTCCCCGGCCGGGCGGGGCGGCCCACGACTTGCGGAAGTGCACGGCGGTCGGCAGTTGCCTGCACCTGAGCTGCTCGTACAGCGACCCGGCCGGGGCGTGGAACTCGTCGCCGCCCGTTCCGATCTCGACGTACACCGCACCGTCGGCCCGCATGCGGCCGGACGCGTACGCGGGCAACTCGCCGCCCGGGCCGACCCTCAGGGGCGAGTGCGCCGGGACGCGAAGCATTTCACGCCCAGGTCCGGCCCTTCGAGCCCTGCCCGTCCGTCCGGAGACGCGCCGCCGAGGGCCCGCGGAGCCGTCGGCGTTGCGGCGGGTCGGTACGGCTTCGGGAATCGAACGTCCGGGTGCGGACGGTCGCGGCTAGTCTTCTGATCATGGCTTTGACACCTGACGAGTTCTACGACCACGCACGTGCGGCCGCCGACAGTGAACTGCGGCTCCCGCTGGCCCGGATGACCGGCTGGGAGATCAGCCCGTTCGAGCCGGAGGGGCTGCGGGTCTCGCCGCTGCGCCCGCCGGTGCTGCCCGAGCCGCCGCGGCACGGGGAGGACCCGGCGGACTGCGGAATGTGCAAGGCCCGGGACGAGGGCCTGTGGTTCACCGACCACTGGCGGTTGGCCCGGGTCGCGGGCGTCGGCGTGCCGCTGGCGCTGATGCTGTACCCGCGCGACCACTACGACCTGGCGGAGCTGCCCGACGAACTGGCCGCAGAGATGGGCGTGCTCACCACCCACGTGGTCCGCCAGGTGCAGGCGCTGCCGCACGTCGCCCGGGCCCACGTCTACCGGCTGGGCGACGGTGCGGCCCACCTGCACCTGTGGTTCTTCGCCCGCCCGGCGGGGCAGGGGCAGTTCCTCGGTTCCTGGCTCCCGGTCTGGGACGACCTGCTGCCGGAGTACCCGGCGGAGGTGGCCGAGGCGGACGCGGGGGCCGTCGCCGACGCCCTGGTCGCCTCGTACGGCGGCCGCCGCACGGCGAACGCCTGAGGCCGGTAAGCCAGCAAGTCAGTAAGCCGGCAAGTCGGTAAGTCGGCAAGCCGGTGGGCCCGTTGCTCGGCTGCCCGCGCGGCCCGTTGCTGGGCAGGCGGGCAGGCGGTGAGCCGGTCAGGCGGTCAGGCGGCGTTCGAGGGGGGTGCGGAAGCGGGGGGTGATGCGGGTGTCGGCGAGGGTGGCGCGGAGGTCGGCGGCCTTGGCGGTGACGGCGGTGCGGGCTTCGGGGCCGGGGTCGGTGAGGAGGTCGAAGACGACCTCGCCGTCGGGGCGTTGGGCCCAGCCACCGACGATCCGGCCGTTCCACCAGACGGTGGGGCCCAGGTTGCCGGAGCGGTCGGCGAGTTCGGGGCGGTGGCCGGGGTCGAGGTACCAATCGCGGTGCTTCCAGCCCATCGTGGTGGGGTCGAGGGCCGGTAGCAGGGCCGCCCAGGGCTCCGGTGCGGGCAGCGGGGCGAGGTCGTCGGGCAGGACGAACCCGGTCGCGCCGTCGGCGAGTGCGACCTCGACGGCCGCGCACTCGGCCAGCGCGGTGCGCACCTCGCGGATGCCCCAGCCCGTCCACCAGACCAGGTCGTCCTCGGTGGCCGGGCCGTAGGAGGCGAGCCAGCGCCGCGCCAACTCGGCCTGGGCGGACTTGCGTTCGGCGGCGGTGGGGGCGGCGGGCACGGGCGGCCCGGGCACCCAGCGGTGCCGGCTGCTGGTCCAGCCGCCGACCGGGCGGCGGCGGACCATGGCGCCCTCCATGCCGAGCAGGCGCAGCAGCCGCATGCCGACGGGCTGGGCGGCCTGGTAGGAGGTGCCGACCCCGTAGTCGACGGTCTCGCGCAACTGAGGTACCAGTTCGCTGAGTTGACTTCCCGTCAGACCGTCCGGCGAGGTGGTGCGGGCGGCGTCCAGGGCGTCGAGCACGGCGGACTGTGCGGCGGCGGTCCAGTCCGCGTCGCGGCCGGAGGCGGCGAAGTCCTTGAGCAGGCGGGTGCGTTCGGCGGTGGCGGCCTTCGCGGTGGTGGAGGCGTACAGCACGGGGGCGAGGTCGGCGGGGACGGCGAAGAGCGTCTTGCGCATGCCGTGGCGGCGCAGCACGGTCGCGTCGGTGTACAGGGCGCGCTCGGTGTCGGCGGTGCCCGGGACGGCCAGCCGGGCCGCGACGGCGAGGAACACCGTGGCGGGGTCGGTGGCGTGTACGGCGACCAGGTCTCCCACCACCTGCTCGGCGCGGTCGGCCGCGGTGCCGGGGGCGAGCCGGTGGCGCCGGGCCAGCCGGGCGCGGCGCTGGTCGTCGTCGAGGGCGGGGCGGGCGGGCACGCGGTTCCTCCTGCGGGTCGCGGATCGGGGACAGCCTGCCACGGGGCCGTTCCGCGTCCCGGATGCGACGCGCGCGGGCCCGGCCGGGGCCGGAATCCGGCCCCCGCGGGGGCGGGTCGTGAAAGTTTCGCAGAAGGACCGCCCCGGCCGGGGGTGTTCGCCCACTCCGCGCACTCCGCCCGGGCCCGCTCCGGCCGATCTCCGGCGCCGTCCGGAAACCCGCAGGCGGGAGCGCGGGCGGGCCGGTCGGGAGGCCGTCCGCACCCCCGCCCGGCCGGTGGCCGCGCCCGTTCCGACAGCGGTCGGCGGGCGGTCCTCGGCGGTCGGGAGCGGGGCAGGGGCAGGGGCAGGGGAGCGGCGGGGAGCGGCCCACGGGCGGTGTGCGGACGGCGCATGGCCGGTGGGCAGCCGGTGGCCAGCCGGTGGGCGACCGGTGCGCTCGGGGAGCGGATCTCGGCGAACCGGCCCCGGTGCGGGGGTGAACGGTGGTGCCGGGCAGGCCGGTTGGTGCGCAGGTGACGCGCGGCGGGCGGCCCGAGCGGGGCGAGAACGGGGCCGGAGCGGGACGGGAGCGCGGTGGCGGAGCGGTCGCCGATCCCCGGCGAGCGGCGTCCATCCGACCCAGCGGGAGCGCTCCCACGGGTTCTGTCGAACTTCTTGACGGGACTGCGAGGTCATGGCTTCATATCGGTTGTCCCCGAGCTGAGTTCACCTCAGCCCGGGCCAAGTATGGGAGCGCTCCCATTAATTGGGAGTGTTTCCGTCGAGTCCGTCCCCCACCCGAAAGGACTCCCTTACCGTGTCGGCCAATCTGACGCGTCGTCTCCGGACGGCTGCAGCGGCCGTGGTGCTCAGCGCCGCGACCGTTGTCCCCCTTGCCCTGTCGACCACCGCGGCCCACGCGGCGACCCGTGTGGACAACCCCTTCGTCGGCGCCGGGGTCTACGTGAACCCCGAGTGGTCCGCGAAGGCCGCTGCCGAGCCGGGCGGTTCGGCCGTTTCCAACCAGCCCACCGCCGTCTGGATGGACCGCATCGCGGCCATCGCCGGTGGCAACGGCACCATGGGTCTGCGCGACCACCTGAACGCCGCGGTGAAGCAGGCCGCGGGCAAGCCGTACGTGTTCCAGGTCGTCATCTACGACCTGCCGGGCCGCGACTGCGCCGCCCTGGCCTCGAACGGCGAGCTCGGCCCCACCGACCTGCCGCGCTACAAGAGCGAGTTCATCGACCCGATCGCCGCGATCCTGGCCGACCCGGCCTACGCGAACCTGCGGATCGTCACCACGGTCGAGATCGACTCGCTGCCGAACCTGACGACCAACGCGGGCGGCACCGCCACCGCGACCGCCGCGTGCGACGTCATGAAGGCCAACGGCAACTACGTCAACGGCGTGGGCTACGCGCTGGCCAAGCTCGGCGCGATCCCGAACGTCTACAACTACGTGGACGCCGGCCACCACGGCTGGCTCGGCTGGGACTCCAACCTGCAGCCGGCCATCGACACCATCAAGCAGGCCGCCACCGCGTCCGGTTCGACGGTCAACAACGTCCAGGGCTTCATCGTCAACACCGCCAACTACGGCGCGCTGCACGAGCCCAACTTCACCGTCGGCGACTCGGTGAACGGCACCTCCGTCCGCCAGTCGAAGTGGGTGGACTGGAACCAGTACGTCGACGAGGCGTCCTTCGCGAAGGCGTGGCGCACCAAGGCGATCGCCTCCGGGTTCAACTCGAACATCGGCATGCTGATCGACACCTCCCGCAACGGCTGGGGCGGCGCGAACCGTCCGGCCGGCCCGGGCCCGAAGACCTCGGTCGACGCGTACGTCGACGGCGGCCGCATCGACCGCCGCTTCCAGACCGGCAACTGGTGCAACCAGTCCGGCGCGGGCCTCGGTGAGCGCCCGAAGGCGGCTCCCGAGGACGGCATCGCCGCGTACGTGTGGGTGAAGCCTCCGGGTGAGTCGGACGGCGCGAGCTCGGCCATCGCCAACGACGAGGGCAAGGGCTTCGACCGGATGTGCGACCCGACGTACACCGGCAACCCGCGCAACAACAACAACATGTCGGGCGCCCTGGCCAACGCCCCGGTCGCGGGCCACTGGTTCTCGGCCCAGTTCCAGGAGCTGCTGAAGAACGCCTACCCGGCGGTCGGCACCGGCACCGCGGACACCACCGCCCCGACGGCCCCGACCGGCCTGGCGGCGACCACCACCTCCAGCAGCGTCGCGCTGACCTGGACCGCCTCCACCGACAACGTCGGCGTGACCGGCTACGACGTGTACCGCGGCGGCACCCTGGTCGGGTCCACCAACAACACCTCGTACACCGACACGGGCCTGAGCGCCTCCACCGCGTACTCCTACACGGTCAAGGCGAAGGACGCGGCCGGCAACGTCTCCGCGGCCTCCGCGGCGCTCAGCGTCACCACCGGCTCCGGCGGCACCAGCGACACCACCCCGCCGAGCACCCCGGGCAACCTGGCGGCGACCACCACCTCCAGCAGCGCCTCGCTGACCTGGACCGCCTCCACCGACAACGTCGGCGTGACCGGTTACAACGTGTACCGCGGCGGCACCCTGGTCGGGTCCACCACCAGCACCTCGTACACCGACTCGGGCCTGAGCGCCTCCACCGCGTACTCCTACACGGTCAAGGCGAAGGACGCGGCCGGCAACCTCTCCGCCGCCGCCGCCGTCACCGCCACCACCCAGGCCGGCACCGGCACCGGCGGCGCCGGCTGCACCGCCACCTACAAGGTCAGCAGCGACTGGGGCGCCGGCTTCAACGCCGACGTGACCGTGACCGCGGGCAACACCGCGATCAAGTCCTGGAAGGTCACCTGGACCTACGCGGGCAACCAGCAGGTCACCAACCTGTGGAACGGCACCGTGAGCCAGTCCGGCCAGTCCGTGACGGTCAACAACGCCGGCTACAACGGCGCCGTCGCCGCCAACGGCACCACCAGCTTCGGCTTCGGTGCCAGCTACTCGGGCAGCAACGCCGTCCCGACCCTGACCTGCACCGCCACCAGCTGACACCGGGCAGCCGGTAGCACGCGGCAGGCCGCGGCCCCGCCCGACTGACGCGGGAAGAGCCGCACCGCAACACCCGCAATACCCGCAACACCTGCAATACCCGCAATACCCGAGTGGCGCCGCCCACCTGCAGAGTCTGCAGGTGGGCGGTTGCCCTTTTCCGCCTCCGGTGCACGCACGGGCCGGTACCGGGCGGCGGGGGAGGGCTCAACCGCCGGGCCGGAACGCGGTGTTGACCAGCGCGACACGGGTGAACACCTGCGGGGTGCTGCCCAGCCGCCACTGCTCCACCGGGGCGGGCAGGCCGGTGGCCTCCGCCACCTGCACCGCCCGGTCGGCGGCGACCCGGGCCATCACCTTCGAACGGGTGAACTGCCGTCGCCCGCACCGCACTTCCCGCAGCCCCTCGTCGGTCTCCCGCCGACGCGCGGCCGGCGAGCCGAGCAGCATGCGCAGCAGGCTCCACACCTGCCGCTCCATCGGGAGACCGGCCCGCAGCGCCAGGCCGAGGGCTTCCACCACCTCGCCGTGGACGTCGAGTGGGAGCAGGCCGACGCCCGCGTTGCCGAACCGGACCGGCCGCGAGCCCAGCTGCCCGGCCCGGGCCCGCCGATCGGCCGGCGTCGTGGCGAGCAGCGCCTCCGGGTCGGTGCGCGGGGCGGCGGCCAGGTGCGAGGGCTGCCGGGTCGGCGCGGACGGGACGCGGCTGCCGGGCGCCGCGGTGAACTCGGAGACGGTGGTGCCGTCCGCGCCATAGGTGGGCACGCCCGGCGGGACGCGCAGCCAGGCGGGGGCCGGACCGGCGACGGCCACCCGGTGGTGCTCGGTGCGGCGCACCCACGGGTCGGCCCGGCCGTGGTGGAAGCAGCCGCAGCTCGCCGCGGACCGGCACGGCGCCGCTGACGCCTTCGACGATCCGCACCAGCCGCGGCGCCCGGTCGCGGTGCGGCATCAGGTCGAGCTCCCTGATCCCGCCGTCCGGGGTGCGCCGGCGGGGCTCCAGGACCAGGGTGTCACCCAGGTGGCGCCGCTCCGTGCGGTCGGCCGCCCCGGCCGGGGCCGGCCGCCGGGCGCCGTGCTCGGGTGCCCCGAGCAGGGCCGCGAAGCAGCCGGGGGAGTCGAAGCGCGGCAGGCGGAGCCGGTCCACCGAACCGTCCCGGCCGACCGGGCGGGGGTCCGCAGCGCGGAGAGCGGAGGGTGGTCCTCGATGCGTCCGGGTACGGAGGTGATTCCGCGCCGTTCGGGGGCCGGTGCCAGGCGGGGCGCGCCACGCCACCGTTCGGATGCCGCAGCTTGCGGTGCGTATCAGATGTATAGGAAGATCTTTATGTCCTATTGCCATTTTCGAATGCCACGCCGGAAGGGGTGCCGTCATGGCGCGTCCGAACTGGGTGCCCGCAGGGACCGACCTCGACAAGCCGAACGCGGCCCGGGTCTACGACTACTACCTCGGCGGGTCGCACAACTTCGAGGTCGACCGGCAGATGGCACGCAAGGCGATCGAGCTCTGGCCCGACCTGCCCAAGATCATGCGGGCGAACCGGGCCTTCCTCCGCCGCGCCACCCAGTTCGCCGCCGAGGAGGGGATCAGCCGCTTCCTCGACATCGGCTCCGGCATCCCCACCTTCGGCGCCGTCCACGAGGTGGCCCGCGAGTACCAGCCCGACGCCCGCGTGGTCTACATCGACATGGACCCGGTCGCGGTCGCGCACAGCCGGCTGATCCTCGCCGACGACCCGCTGTGCCAGATCGTCGACGCCGACCTGCGCAACACCGACGACCTGCTCGCCCGCCCCGAGGTCGAGGAGCTGCTCGCCCCCGGGGAGCCCGTCGCCGTCATCCTGAACGCCGTCATGCACTTCGTCACCGACGCCGACGACCCGGACCGGATCCTCACCAAGCTGCGCGAGGCGCTCCCCAGCGGCAGCATGCTGATCCTCTCGCACGCCTCGCTGGAGGGCCGCCCCGACCAGGCCGGCTCCCACCAGAGCCTGTACCGCGCCACCCCGACCCCGCTCACCATGCGCAACCGCGAGCAGATCACCGCCTTCTTCCAGGGCTACGACCTGGTCGAACCCGGCGTGGTCTACCTGCCCGAGTGGCGCCCCGACGACGCCGAGTCGGTCGGTCCGCACCCCGAGCGGATGACCGGCATGGCCGGCGTCGGGCGCCTGTCGTGAACGAGTCCCCCGAGGTGAACGGACCGCCGGGCCCGGACGGGGAGCGCGCGCAAACCGCACCGGAGACGGAGACGGAGGCGGAGACCGCACCGGAAGCGAGGCCCGCGCGGGGCGCGGGCCCGACGGCGGCGGAGACGGCCGACGGGGACGGGGCGGCCGACGGGGACGGGGCGGCGGACGCGGCCGCCGGGTTCCACACCGCCTGGGCCGTCATGCTGCGCGCCGGGCACGGCGCCGCCGTGCGCCCCGGCGTGCTCAACCCGCTGATCGCCCGCACCGCCGAACTGCTGCACCGCGCCGCCCGGGAGCACCCGTTCCGCCCCGAACTGGCCGCCCAGGCCGGCGCGCTGCTCATCGACAACCAGTTCACCGACCCGCAACTGCTCGCCGACACCGTGCAGTTGATCCAGCGCCAGCCCGTCCCCGACGACCGCGGCCCGGCGCTCAGCGGCGCCTTCGCGGCCGGCTGGGCGGCCGCCCTGCGCGAGCGCACGCTGCGCGAGCAGGAGGCGATCCGGCTCGCCGCCGACACCGCCCGGCAGGAGGTCGAGAAGGCGCTGCGCGCCTCCGAGGCCCGCTTCCGCGCCCTGTTCGAGTCCGCGGCGATCGGCATCGGCCTCGGCGACACCGACGGCAACATCCTGGCCGTCAACCGGGCCCTCGGCGACATCTTCGGCGGCGGCCCCGAGGACATGACGGGCGTGCGCGTCAACGACCTGGTCCACCCCGAGGACACCCCCGGCGTGTGGGAGGCGTACGAGGAGCTGATCAGCGGCAAGCGCGAGTACTTCCAGTTCGACAAGCCGTACTACCGCCGCGACGGCGAAGTGGTGTGGACGCACCTGACCGTCTCGCTGATCCGCGACGACGACGGCGCGCCGCTCTACCAGGTCGCCATGCTGGAGGACGTCACCGACCGCTACCGCCTGCAGGAGCGGCTGCGCCACCAGGCCACCCACGACCCGCTGACCGGGCTGCCCAACCGGGCCGCGTTCTTCGAACGGCTGGAGAAGCTCTTCGAGGAGCCGGAGCCGGACGTCCGCTTCGGCCTGTGCTACGTCGACCTGGACGGCTTCAAGATCGTCAACGACAGCCTCGGCCACGACATGGGCGACCAGCTGCTGACCGTGGTGGCCCGTCGGCTGGAGAACGCGCTCAGCCCGCTCGGCCACATGGTGGCCCGGCTCGGCGGCGACGAGTTCGTGGTGCTGCTGGAGAACTGCCGGGGCGAGCAGGAGGCCGTCGCCGCCGCCAAGACCGTGCTCGCCGCGCTCACCAAGCCCGTGGTGATCGGTGACCACCGGCTCGCCGTCGGCGCCAGCGTCGGCGTGCTGGAGCGGCGGATCGCCACCACCACGCCCGGCGCCGCCGTCCGGGCCGCCGACCTCACGCTGTACCGGGCCAAGGAGGCCGGGCGCGGCCGCTGGACGCTGTTCGACCCCAAGGAGAACGCGCGCGCCGTCAGCCGGTACGCGGTGTCCGTCCGGATGCCCGCCGCCCTGGACCGCGGCGAGTTCTTCATCGACTACCAGCCGATGGTCGACCTCGCCTCCGGCGCGATGACCGGCGTCGAGGCGCTGGTGCGCTGGCGGCACCCGCAGCTCGGGGTGCTCGGCCCGGAGGAGTTCGTCGGCGTCGCCGAGGAGACCGGGCTGATCATGCCGCTCGGCCGCTGGGTGCTGGAGCAGGCCTGCGAGCAGGCCGCCGACTGGGTCGCCAGGTTCGGCGACCGGGCGCCCAAGCTCAGCGTCAACCTGGCCGTCCGGCAGGCCCGCAACGCCGGACTGGTCGGCGACATCGAACGCACCCTGCGCAGCACCGGGCTGGACCCGTCCATGCTGCAACTGGAGATCACCGAGTCGACCGTGGTCGGCCCCGAGGACGAGGCGCTCAAGGCGCTGCACGCGCTGGTCGACATGGGCGTCTCGCTCTCCGTCGACGACTTCGGCACCGGCTGGTCCAACCTCGCCTACCTGCGCGACCTGCCGGTCTCCAACCTGAAGATCGCCGGGTCCTTCGTCGGCGACCTGCACGACCCCGCCAAGGACACCCACCTCGGCTGGCGGATCGTCAGCGGACTGGTCTCGCTCGCCCACACCCTGGGCCTGTCGGTCACCGCGGAGGGCGTGGAGAGCCGCGCCGACGCCGAACGCCTGCGCCTGATGGGCTGCGACCTCGCCCAGGGCTGGCACTTCGGCCGCCCCGTGCGCCCCGCCGAGATCGCCCGCCGGATCGCCGAAGCCGACCTGGAGGCCCCGCCCGAGCCGGGCTTCGGCTACGGGAACTGAAACACCCTTCGCCGCCCTGCTCCGCCGCTCGCCGTCACGGAGTCGGCCGACCGGTGTGGACATTTGCCAGGGGTCGAAATCGCATAGGAAAAACATGGTTGTAAGGGGCGTGCCGTGGCTGCCTCTGCTGCCCCGCTGTGAAGAAGAGGTTCGAGGGGGTGGGTTCGCGGGTTCTGGTGCGAGAGCGGCCCACAGCTGAGCTGGAGGGTGTGGAAGTTTTCCTATAGGAAATTTTGGTCACTTCTCTTGCGGCGCCCGTGGCTGCGGCTGCATCCTTCCCCTCGACCGGAGAGCCGGCCCGACTCGTCGAAAGAGCCCCGACCATGTCCGACCGCGCCCACCCGCAGCCCTCCGCTGACGCCAGCGCCGAGACCGGGGTGTCGCGTCGGCACGTCCTGCGTGCCGCCGCTTCCGCCGGGGCGCTGTTCGCGCTGTCCTCGATCGCGGAGTTCACCCCGGTAGCGGCCGCGGTGGCGCGCTCGGACGGCCGGACGGCGGTCGCGCCGCCCGCGCCGTTCGAGGTCTTCCAGTTCGTCAACCGCAGGACCGGCAAGGCCGTCGACGTGCCGGGGGCGTCCACCGCGGTGGGCACCGGCCTGATCCAGTACGCCCCGCACTCCGGCGGCAACCAGCAGTTCCGACTGACACCGGTCGGCGAGGGCCTGTACGAGATGTCCACCACTCACGGCGGCATCCCGCTGGCGTGGGACATGGACGGCGGTTCCTCGGCCGACGGCGCCAAGCTCATCCAGTGGAACCCGACGCACGCCCTCAACCAGCAGTGGAGGATCACCGAGGCGGGCGGTTACGTGACCCTCGCCTGCGCCCGCAGTGGGAAGGTCCTGGGCGTCACCGGCGACTCGACCGCCGACGGCGCGGCCGTCGAGCAGCAGACCCCCAACGGCGGTACCGGCCAGCAGTGGCAGCGCATCGCCTGCACCCGAGTCGGCGCCTGGGCGCCGAGCCTGACCGCCGGCGGCCCCGCCTTCAGCAACCAGACGATCCGGATGGTGGTGCACAGCAGCGTCGCCGGCTCGAACGCCCGGATCACCCTGTCCAACCGGTACGGCGGCGGCGCGCTCGATATCGGGGCCGTGACCATCGCCGTGCAGGCCGGCGGGGCGGCGGCGAAACCGGGCACCACCCAGAACGTCACCTTCGGCCAGTCCGGCCAGGTCTCGATACCCGCCGGCGGAGAGGTCGTCAGCGACATCATCCCGGTCTCGGTCGCCGCCGGGCAGAACATGCTCGTCAGCCTCTACGTGCCCGGCGCGACGGGCGCGTCCACCTGGCACCTCGACGCGTACGACACCGCCTACACGGCTGCCGGAAACCACACCGGTGACGGCGCCGCCACCGCCTTCGGCAACCCCCGCAACTCCTGGTACTACCTGGCGGGCTTCGACGTGACGTCGCCCGAGGCGACCGGCACCGTCGTCGCCTTCGGCGACTCGATCACGGACGGCTACGCCTCCTCCCTCGGCACCTACAGCCGGTGGCCCGACGTCCTCGGACGCCGGCTGGGCGCCGAACCGGGCGGCCAGAAGCTGGCCGTCGTCGACGCGGGCATCGGCGGCAACCGCGTCCTCACCGACGTCCCCAGCGTCATCCAGGGAGTCAGCGCCCTCAAACGCTTCGGCCGCGACGCGCTCGGCCAGCCGGGCGTCACCAACGTCATCCTCTTCGAGGGCATCAACGACATCGGCAACAACGCCGGCCCGAACGGCCGGCCGCTGACCGCGCAGGACCTCATCAACGGCTACCGCACCCTGATCGACCAGGCCCACGCAGCCGGCGTCCGCATCATCGGCGCGACCCTCATGCCCAACAAGGGCATGGGGTACTACACGCCCGCCGCGGAAGCGATCCGACAGAGCGTCAACGACTGGATCCGCACCGGCGGGGCCTTCGACGGCGTCGTCGACTTCGACCAGGTCATGCGCAACCCCGCGGACCCGGCCGCCCTCAACCCGGTCTACGACTCGGGCGACCACATCCACCCCAACGACACGGGCATGAAGGCGATGGCCGACGCGGTCGACCTGCGGATGCTGCGCGTCTGAACCCGGTCTTCGACCCGGGCGGCCGTCACGCCGACCTGGGGTTTCGGCGCGGCCGCCGGTCGGGCCGCCTTCGCGCGGACGTCGCCAAGCCCCCGCCGCAGCCGGGCGTGCGCGAGGACCGCAGCCGGGCGTGCGCGAGGACCGCGGCCGCGCCGGGCGCTGGATCGAGCGCCGCTCCCGCGCCTTGTGGTTCCGGGGGTGCGGTCACGGTCACCGCAGCAGTCAGCAGTTCCACGTGCACCCGCTGATCATCGAAGACGTTGAACGCCTCCCAGGTCCACATCTCCCGCCGGGCCGTGAGCGGAACGACGCCGAGGGAAACCCGGGGAAGGCTCATCAGGGCAAGCAGGTAGCCGAGTTGGCCCGCCGTGGTCTCGGAGCCGCCCACCCGGTTTCGCGGCACCGACTCCTCCACCAGGACGGCGAACCGGCGCTCTCCGTCCCGAACCACGCCGTCCGAGCGGACCACCCGAGCCGCGACCGCCTCCGCCACATCGTCAGGGGTCCGAGCACAGCTCCCGAAGCCGCGCGGCCACTGCATCACGGGCTGCCTGAACGCTGGACGAAGGGGGCCGAGCCATGGGATCGAGCGCGCTGGAGCTCGAAGTCCTGCTGGGGAACGGCGCGTTGCCACCCTGCTTCGAAGGCTCCCACGCGGCGCTTCACCACTTCGGGGTCGTCGCTCATCACGTTACCGAGGAACGCGCCGTCGCCGGAGAACAGGCCGAACTTCGCCACCCTGCCGTCGAACAGCCAGAGGTCGTTCCCCGGCAGCACCAGGTCGGAGGCCGGCTCGCGGGTCCTGCCTTCGGTCAGGCCGTACTCATCCGCAACATGTCGTGCGCGAGGGAGAAGGCCGTTCCGTCGGCCTTGGCGCGCAGGTAGCGGAGGTTGCTGGGGGAGAGGTGGACGCCGGTGGGGACGCGTTCGGTGATGGTGATGCCGAGGGCGGTGAGCTGGGCGGCCTTGTCGGGGTTGTTGCTGAGCAGGCGGACGGCGGGGGTGTCGAGGGCGGCGAGCATCTGGGCGGCGGCGGTGTAGTCGCGGCCGTCCTCGGGCAGGCCGAGGGCGGCGTTGGCCTGGTAGGTGTCGAGGCCGGAGTCCTGGAGGGCGTAGGCGTCGAGCTTGTTGTAGAGGCCGATGCCGCGGCCCTCCTGGCGGAGGTAGAGCAGGTGGCCGCCGGTCTCGGCGATGCGCTGGACGGACTCGCGCAGCTGGGGGCCGCAGTCGCAGCGGGCGGAGCCGAAGACGTCGCCGGTGAGGCACTCGGAGTGCAGGCGGACCAGCGGGGCGGCGGTGGCGGACGGGTCGCCGAGGGTGAGGGCGAGGTGTTCGGCGCCGTCGGCCAGGCCGTGGAAGGTGTGCACCTCGGCCTCGACGCGGTAGCCGTCGGGAAAGGCGAGGGGCACGCGCACGCGGGAGCGGACGGTGGCGGCGGGCAGCGGCGGGGTGGTCTCGGGATGCGTCATGTCGGGTCCTCCGGGGCCGCGAGTGGGGTGCGCCTGCGGTCCGGTGCGAGGGGTGCGCGCGGGCCGCCCGGGCGCGGGTTGTTCAAATTCGAACCGGATCGTGCCCGCCCGACGCTACACCGTGGTTCCAATTTGAACAACCGGCGTCCCGGACGGTGTTCCCGGCCCCGTCGGCCCCGCCGCGGCGGAGGTCTAAAACGTTCCGGGGGTGGGAAGTGGGCTGCCCAATGAGGCGTGGGCCTCGTCGAGGGGGGAGTGCGTCGTGGCAGTCGTCAAACGCATCACGGATCTGGTGGACTACACGGCGGTGCTGCCGTACGCCAACGAGATGTTCGGGGTGTACCAGCCGCTGATCGGCTGGCGGTCGGGGCGCAAGCGGGACCGGCACCGCAGGGGGGTGCGGGCCGAGCGGGACACGCTGCTGTACCGCCTGCAGCGGACGCTGTCGGACGGGGGCGAAGTGGCCTTCAACGCCGAGGACTTCGTCTCGGCGCCCGGGCTGCGTCCCGCCGTCTTCGCCGGCCCCCGGCTGGTCGAGCACGGCTCGGTGGTCCTCCAGGAGGTGGCGGCCGTCCTGCGCGGGCAGGGCGGCCGGCCGCTGGACGCGGACGGGTGGCGGAGCCTGCTGGATCCGGAACTGCTCACCCGGATCCTGCGCACCACGGTCGTCGGCCGGGCCAACGCCCTCGCGCAGCGGGCGTTCCGGGCGGCCACCCCGCAGCAGCAGCGGGCGACGGAGGACATCGGCGCGCTGCGGGAGGGCGGCCGGGCCGCAGCGCGCGCGCTGATCGACGACGAGGCGTCGATCGCGGGCGTGCTCGCCGCGCTGGCGGAGAGCGGGCGGGCGCAGGAGATCAACGGGATCTTCTTCGCGGACCTCGACGCCGACGGGGAGACCGCGTTCCGGGACGAGCTGGACCGGACCTCCGGCCGGGACGACGACCCGTACCTGGCCTTCGACCCGAAGGGCGACCTCGGCGAGGTGAGCCTGTCCCCGCTGGGCGTGGTGCACCTGTTCCGGCAGTTCTTCTTCGAGCTCGACACCTTCCTCGGCACCCCGACCGGGCACGTGTGGCTCAGCCCCGGATCGACCGTGGAGCTGACCGAGACCACCACCCGTCGCCAGATCGTCGAACGGACGGTGGAGAGCGCGCTGGAGAGCGCCCTGAAGTCGGAGCGGAGCACCACCGACCAGGACGAGTTCAGCGAGGCGGTCAAGCAGGACAACAAGGACGACCTGAAGCTGGGCGTCACCACCTCCGTCAACCAGTCGTGGGGCACCGGCAGCGCCTCGGCGACGGCGAGCCTCAACATGGACAAGACCCAGCAGGTGGCCCGGGAGACCTCGCACAAGCGGATGCGCCAGCAGAGCGAGAAGCTGTCCAGCGAGATCCGGCAGAGCTACAAGTCGACGTTCAAGACGATGACCGACGTCACCGACACCTCCAGCAAGCGCTACGTCCTCGCCAACACCACCGACGACCTGGTCAACTACGAGCTGCGCCGGAAGATGCGCCAGATCGGCGTCCAGGTCCAGGACATCGGCTCCTACCTGTGCTGGGAGACCTTCGTCGACGAGCCCGGCACGGACCTGGGGCTGGCGACGCTGGTGCACCTGGCCCAGCCCGCCGACCTGCTGCCGGTGCCGGACCAGACCGAGATCCCCTACCCGCCGGACCGCATGGTGCCGTTCCAGGCCAACGCGACCTGGAACGTCGGCAACGGCTCCCGCAAGGGCTTCTACCCGCTCACGGCCGTCGACCCGCCGGCCGCGCCGGACGGTTACGTGCTGAAGCCGGGGCCGGGGCCGGAGGTCCTCCCGGCCACCCAGGTCTCCGCCACCGGCGACGACTTCGTCGGCTCGTGGGAGTTCGGCTGCCGGATCAACGCCTCCGGGCAGCTGGACATCGGCGTGGTGACCGGGCCCGACGGGCTGAGCTGGAACAAGCGGGTCGACTTCGTGGTCGGTGGCGCGCTCAAGTACGTCGCCACGGACGCGAAGCGCTCCGAGGTGGACGCCGCGAACGCGGCGAGGAGGCAGGCGGGCACCGACGCCTCGACGGCCAACGACCGCAAGACGAAGGAGGCGTTCGTCGGCGCGGTCAAGGACCGGATCGAGAAGGCCGGCGCGGTCCGGCGGCGGGTGTCGGAGGACCTGCGCGAGGAGGAGCGGATCGTCGTCTACCGCAAGCTGATCGCCTCGCTGATGTCCTCGTACCGGTACGAGCACGCCGAGGCGTCCAGCCGGCACGTGCTGTCCGAACTGATCAACTCGGTGTTCGACATCGAGAAGATGCTGTACTTCGTCGCGCCCGAGTGGTGGAGGCCCCGCGAGCTCGCCGGCGGCTACCTGAGCCTCCAGAACCTCCGCGGCGACCTCGCGGACTCGCTGGTGAGCTGGTCCGACAGCCGGTCGCGGCCCGACAACTACCTGATCACCGACCAGTCGCAGCCGGCCGTGCTGGGCGCCTCGCTCGGCTGGCTGCTCCAGTTGGACGGGGACGGCCTGCGCAACGCCTTCCTGAACGCCCCCTGGGTCAAGGCGGTGATCCCGGTCCGGCCCGGCAAGGAGAAGGCCGCGATCGCGTGGCTGCAGAACGTCGGCGTCGAGGGGACCGACGGCCTCGACGCCCTCTACTCCGCTCCGGGCGACGAACTCGACGCGATCCGCGCCGGGTCCGGCCGGGCGGCGGGGGCACCGGTGACGATCCGGGACGCCATCGACCACCTGTGCCGGCAGATCGCCGACAAGCACCGGGAGTCCACCGAGGTGGGTTCGTACCCCGCCACCGAGGTCGACGACGAAGACAAGGTCAGCGCGACCCCGGTGGAGAAGGTGTTCGAGCACGGCTTCTACCCGCTGGAGGGCGGGTTCCGGGCCGGTCCGACCGACACCGGCAAGGCACCCGACCCGAACAACACCGCACCGAACTTCCAGGTCTTCGACCAGTGGATCGAGGTGCTGCCCACCGACCAGGTCGTCCCCGTCCCGGTGGCCTACGACCCCAGGACCGGTCGGCAGCGGTGACCGGCGCCGGAGGGCTTCACGGCGGCCCGGGGACGAACAGCGCCGGATCGGCGTGCCGGAGGGCGTGCGACATCAGCGACCGCAGGAACCAGCTGTGCCCGTTGCCCCGGCCGTACCGGAAACCCCTCCCCGGGTTCTCGACCACCTCGTTCGGACCGTTCCTGATGTAAAGCCGGAAGAACGTGGTCGGGACGTACAGCACGCCGAACCTGCCGTCCGCGCTGTACGCCTCCCTGGCCAGCCCACGGGGCGCTCCCGCCTTCGCGTCGCGCAGGCTCATGTCGGTCCACTTCTTCACCGCGTCCAGGTTCAGCTCGGTCGGCCTGCCGAAGAGGCCGGGCTGCGCGGTGAGGAGGTGGGCCGTCTCGTCGGCCCGGGTCGTGTAGTAGAAGGCCCGCGCGCCCGGGTTGACGCTCCGCCACGCGGTGACCTTCCTCCAGAGGTCCCTGAACGCGGCGGCGCGGACCGCCGGGACGTTGTCGAGGTTGATGTCGAAGGCGTTGACCTGGGTCAGACGGCGGGCGTAGAAGTCCCTCAGCGGGCCCGCCGGGAGCGACCGGGGAAGGTCGGGGAGCCCGCTGAACAGGCCCTTCCCCGATTTGAGCAGCAGGTTGCCGCTGAGGCTGTACACGGACACCATCACCTTGCCGACGGACGCGGCGCCCCCGATGCCGAGCCCGGCCCGGCGGCGCAGGAAGTCCGCGACGTCGCCCAGCGCCGGTACCAGCGCGGACGGGTCGGCCAGGTCGGTGAAGTAGCTGCGGGGGTCCGCGACGGGGACGACCAGGGCCATCCGCGGCCGCTGCCCGGGCACCGCGACGACGTGCTGGGCGGCCAGGTGGAAGTCGGTCGCCGCGTAGCGCAGGCCCACCTGCACGAACACGGGCTGCTCCCGCATGGTGGGGGGACTGCAGTGCCAGTTCTGCCACCCGTCGCGGCAGCGTCCGTCCCAGTAGGGCGTGTTCGTGTAGCACGGCCAGCTGACCGACGGGTGCAGCACCAGGTGCACGTCCAGCGGGGCGGTGCTCCCGGCGGCCAGTTCGGCGTCCAGGGCCTTCGGCACCCACACGAAGAACAGCCGGGTCGCCCCGGTGTCCCGTTCCAGCACGAGGAGCCTGCCGCAGTCCTTCCAGGGGTTCACCTTCAGGGCCCCGTAGTCCGCCACCTCGACGGTGACGCCGTCGTCCGCGTCCTGGTCCAGGACGCGGACGCCCGCCATGTCGATGCCGTACGGCATCAGGAGGTCGGGGGCGGGGGTGGAGGACGGCCCGGGCGAGAAGAACCGGTGGTCGGCGTCCTGGAGCTCGACGACCCGCTGGACGACGTCATTCATCACCCCGGCAGTATCACGCCCCCGGGGGCCGGAACGGCAGGTTTCCGGACATCCCGCCGGACTCCGGGTGCTCGACAGCCGTCGCCCCGCCGGGCGGCGCGCCGTTCGGCCCACCGGCCCCGCCGTTCGGCCCACCGGCGACCCCGCTACCCGCCGGTACCCCGGCAAGGTGGAAGGAGGGCGGGAGAGGAGGGGAGGGGCAGCCGGGAGAAGAGGAAGGCAGCGGATGGCGAAGGCATTCGGGTTCGTCGCGTACGGCGGACCGGAGCAGCAGGAGTTCCTGGACCGGCCCACGCCCGTCCCCGGGCCCGGCACGGTGCGGATCAGGGTGGTGGCCGCCGGGGTCAACCCCGCGGACTGGAAGAAGCGCCAGGGCCGCTTCGGCACCGAGGCCGCCCCGCCGGTGGTGATGGGCAGCGAGGCGGCCGGCGTGGTGACCGCCGTCGGCCCGGACGCGGGGGGCTTCCGGGTCGGCGACGAGGTGTTCGGCACCGCCCCCGGCGGCGCCTTCGCCGAGGAGGCGCTGCTCGCCGCCCGCACCACCGCGCACAAGCCGCGCACCGTCGGCTTCGCCGAGGTCGCCGCCCTCCCCGTCGCGGCCGCCACCGCCTACGACGCGCTCGACCAGCTCGCCGCGCTCGGCCTGCACTCCGGACAGGCCCTGCTGATCGTCGGCGCGGCCGGCGGCGTCGGCACCGCCGCCGCGCAGATCGCCCGCGGCCGCGGCCTGCACGTGCTGGGCACCGCCGGGGAGGGCAGCGCCGACCACGTCCGCTCGCTCGGCGCCACCCCCGTCCGCTACGGCCCGGGCGTCGCCGAGCGGCTGCGCGGCGTCGCCCCCGACGGCGTGGACGCCGTGCTCGACCTGGTCGGCGGGGACGCCGTCCGCGAGGTCGCCGCCGCGCTGCGCACCCCCGGCCGGCTGGTGTCCACCACCGACCCGGCCACCGCCGCCGAACTCGGCGGCGCCTACGTCCTGCGCGACCACACCGCCGCCCCGCTCGCGGCGCTCGCCGAACTCGTCGCCGCCGGCACCCTCGACCCGCACATCACCGCCCGCTACCCGCTGGACCGCGCCGCCGAGGCGATGGCCGAGGTGGAGGGCGGACACGCCCGAGGCAAACTGATCCTGGAGATGAGCCGACCGTGAAGATCACCGAACCGAGCCCCGGCGCACCCTGCTGGGTCGAACTCGCCACCAAGGACCCGGCCGCCGCCCGGGCCTTCTACCACGAGCTCTTCGGCTGGCGCACCGAAGCCGTCCCCGACGAGAGGGCCGCGGGCTACACCCGGCTCTACCTGGGCGAGCAGCTCGTCGCCGGGCTCAGCGGGCTGATGCAGCCCGACCAGCCCACCGCCTGGACGATCGGCTTCCACACCCCCGATACCGACATCGCCGCCGACGAGATCGCCGACGCCGACGGCAAGGTGATCGTCCCGCCGACCGACGCCCTGGACTGGGGCCGGTTCGCCGTCGCCGCCGACCCCGCCGGGGCGGTCTTCTCCACCTGGCAGCCCGGCGCGATGACCGGCGTCGACCTGCGCGACGAGGCCGGCGCCCTCGGCTGGGTCGAACTCGCCACCCGGGACCCGCGCTCCGCCGCCGAGTTCTACTCCCGGGTGTTCGGCTGGAGCGTCAACACCGGCGAGATGTACACCCGGTTCGGCCTGGGCGGCCGCGACTTCGGCGGCATGATGGACATGTCGGACCAGTTCCCGGCCGAAGCCGCGCCCTACTGGATGCCGTACTTCGCGGTCGCCGACGTCGACCTCGGCGCCGAACGCGCCGCCCTGCTCGGCGCCACCGTCACGCTCCCGCCCACCGACGTCCCCGACGGGCCCCGGCTGGCCGTCCTGCACGACCCGCAGGGCGCGTTCTTCGGCATCCACGCGGTGGAGGAGCCGTAGGGGAGGACCCGGAGGAGCGGCAGGGGGGGCGGGGGTCAGACCCGGGCCGAGGGCGCGCCGGTCGGGGCCGAGGACGGCGGCGGGCCCGGGCGGCGGCGTTCGCGCAGGACCGGCGCCGCCGCGCCCGCCGCCGCGGCGAGCGCCACGGCCAGTGCGGTCAGCGGGACCCAGTCGCCCAGGCGCACGTACCAGGTCCGGGCCGCGGGGTCGGCCAGGGCCAGGCCGACCGTCACCGCGCCCCGCTCGTCGGTGCCCAGCCGGGCCAGCCGCCGCCCCTGCGCGTCGTACGCCACCGACTCGCCCGTCAGCGCGGCCTGCACCACCGGGCGGCCGGTCTCCGCGGCCCGCAGTGCGCCCAGCGAGGCGTGCTGCTCCGGGGCCCAGGTCGACTGGAAGGTGGAGGTGGACGACTGGTAGACGATCAGCTCGGCGCCCTGCCGGGCCGCGGTGCGCGACATGTCGGGGAACGCCGACTCGAAGCAGATCAGCGCCCCCACCGGCAGCGGCCGCCCGCCGCGGTCCACCACCGGCAGCAGGTGCACCGAGCTGCCCGGCACCCGGTTCTCGCCCGCCGCCGCGCTCACCCCGGCGATCCAGCCCAGCAGCGGGCGCAGCGGGATGTACTCGCCGAACGGCACCAGCCGGATCTTCCGGTAGCGCGCCACCACGCCCGAACCGTCCACCAGCACCGCGTCCTTGGAGATCCGCCCGTCCGCCTTGCGGGCGTCCTCGCCGACCAGCAGCTGCGCCCCCGCGGCCCGGGACAGCGCCGCCAGGCGGTCCACGGTGGCCCGCTGCCGGTCCAGGTCCTCGGTGGTCGAGCTCTCGCCCCACACGACCAGGTCGACCGGACCGGCGGCCAGCGAGCGGGTGATCCGCACGTTCTCCTCCAACCGGGCCTGCTCGTCCGGCGTCGAGCCCGCCTGCACCAGCGCCACCGTCGCCGAACCCGAGGTCGCCGGGGCGGGCTGCGAGGCGAACACCAGCGGGCCGGACACCAGCGCGGCCAGCGCCGTCGCCCCCGCCAGCGCCCGCGCCCGCAGCTCGCGGGCGCACAGCAGCACCAGCAGCGCGGTGTTCGCCGCGACCAGCGCCCAACTCACCAGCCACACACCGCCGACCGACGCCAGGCCGAGCACCGCCGGGTGCTCCCACTGGGTCGCGCCCAGCACCGCCCACGGCCCGCCCAGCGCGCCCCAGGAGCGGGCGTACTCGGCGCACAGCCACACCGCGGGCAGCACCGCCAGCGCCGCCGCCGAGCGGCCCGGCGCCGGCTCGCCGCGCAGCAGCCACCACACGGCCAGGCCGAACGGCGCCTGCAGCACGCCGAACAGCACCGCCAGCACCGGCAGTCCGGGGCCGATCGACGGGATCAGCCAGTACATCCCGGTGAGGATGAAGCCCGCGCCGAACCACCAGCCGCGCACCATCGCCTCGCGCGCCCCGCCCGCCGCCCGCATCAGCAGCATCCCCGGCACCAGCGCCGCCCAGGCCA
Source organism: Kitasatospora sp. NA04385 (assembly GCF_013364235.1). Lineage (NCBI taxonomy): Bacteria > Bacillati > Actinomycetota > Actinomycetes > Kitasatosporales > Streptomycetaceae > Kitasatospora > Kitasatospora sp. NA04385. Next base: position 6,948,744 of record NZ_CP054919.1, read on the forward strand.
GCCAGGCCAGGCCCGCGCCGGGGAAGGACAGGACGGGCAGCGCGCCCGAGGCCAGCGCGCCGTAGCGGGCCGGTCGGGTCAGGGCGGTTCGCAGGTTCATGGGCAGATTGTCCGTCCGGCCGGGCCGGAAGGCACCCCTATTCGATCATCGGCATGTCAAGGTCGCCCCCAGCCTGCCCCGATCGCACGGGTTCACTCGCCCCGGCCGCCGTCACTCGCCCTCCAGGTCGCCCTCCGTCTCCAGCAGCACCTGCCGCAGCTCGTCCAGCAGCGCCGCGTCCGGCTCCGCCCACAGGCCGCGCCCGGCGGCCTCCAGCAGGCGCTCGGCGATGCCGTGCAGGGCCCACGGGTTGGCCTCGGCGAAGAACTCGCGGTTCACCGGGTCGAGCACGTACTCCTGGGTCAGCTTCTCGTACATCCAGTCGGCCACCACGCCGGTGGTCGCGTCGTAGCCGAACAGGTAGTCGACGGTCGCGGCCATCTCGAACGCGCCCTTGTAGCCGTGCCGGCGCATCGCCTCCAGCCAGCGCGGGTTGACCACCCGGGCGCGGAAGACCCGGGCCGCCTCCTCGGTCAGCGTGCGGGTGCGCACCGTCTCCGGGCGGGTCGAGTCGCCGATGTACGCGGCCGGGCTGGCGCCGGTCAGCGCCCGCACGGTGGCCACCATGCCGCCGTGGTACTGGAAGTAGTCGTCCGAGTCGGCGATGTCGTGCTCGCGGGTGTCGGTGTTCTTCGCCGCCACCGTGATCCGCCGGTACGCGCTCTCCATCTCCTCGCGCGCGGGCCGCCCGTCCAGGCCGCGCCCGTACGCGTAGCCGCCCCACACCGTGTACACCTCGGCCAGGTCCGCGTCGGTGCGCCAGTCCCGGCTGTCGATCAGCTGGAGCAGGCCCGCCCCGTACGTGCCCGGGCGGGAGCCGAACACCCGGACGGTGGCCCGGCGTTCGTCACCGTGCTCGGCCAGGTCGGCCTGCACGTGGGCGCGGACGAAGTTCTGCTCGTCCGGCTCCTCCTGCCGGGCCGCCAGGCGCACCGCGTCGTCCAGCAGCGCCACCACGTGCGGGAAGGCGTCCCGGAAGAAGCCCGAGATGCGCAGCGTCACGTCGATCCGCGGCCGGCCCAACTCCTCGACCGGGACGGGCTCCAGACCGGTCACCCGGCGCGAGGCGTCGTCCCAGACCGGGCGCACGCCCAGCAGGGCCAGCGCCTCGGCGATGTCGTCGCCCGCGGTGCGCATCGCCGAGGTGCCCCACAGCGAGAGGCCCACCGACGGCGGGAACTGCCCGTCGTTGTCGGCCCGGTAGCGCTCGACCAGCGAGGACGCCAGCGCCTGGCCGGTCTCCCAGGCCAGCCGGGACGGGACGGCCTTCGGGTCCACCGAGTAGAAGTTGCGGCCGGTGGGCAGCACGTTGACCAGCCCGCGCAGCGGGGAGCCGGACGGCCCGGCCGGGACGAAACCGCCCTGCAGCGCGTGCAGCACCGCGTCCAACTCGTCAGTGGTGGCGGCCAGTCGGGGCACCAGCTGGGTCGCGGCGAAGGTCAGCACGTCGGCGACGGCGGCGGGCAGGCCGGCCGAGACCTTCTCCACCGCGCCCGGGTCCCAGTCCTCGGCCTCCATCGCCTCGACGAGGGAGCGGGCCTGCGCCTCGGCGGCGTCCGTCGCGCCCAGGGTGAGCGCCGCCTCGTCCAGGCCCAGCGCCTCGCGCAGGCCCGGCAGCGCGCTCACGCCGCCCCAGATCTGCCGCGCCCGCAGGATCGACAGCACGAGGTTGACCCGGTCGGTGCCGGCCGGCGCCTGCCCCAGCACGTGCAGGCCGTCGCGGATCTGCGCGTCCTTCACCTCGCACAGCCAGCCGTCGACGTGCAGCAGGAAGTCGTCGAAGCCGTCGTCCTCCGGGCGCTCGTCCAGCCCCAGGTCGTGGTCCAGCTTCGCGGCCTGGATCAGCGTCCAGATCTGCGCCCGGATCGCCGGGAGCTTCGCCGGGTCCATCGCCGCGATGTTGGAGTGCTCGTCGAGGAGCTGCTCCAGGCGGGCGATGTCGCCGTAGGAGTCGGCGCGCGCCATCGGCGGCACCAGGTGGTCCACCAGCGTGGCGTGCGCCCGGCGCTTGGCCTGGGTGCCCTCGCCCGGGTCGTTCACCAGGAACGGGTAGACCAGCGGCAGGTCGCCGAGGGCCGCGTCCGGGCCGCACTCCGCGGACAGCGCCGCGGTCTTGCCCGGCAGCCACTCCAGGTTGCCGTGCTTGCCCAGGTGCACCACCGCGTGCGCGCCGAACCCGCCGTCCGCGCGGTCCGCCGCGATCCACCGGTACGCCGCCAGGTAGTGGTGGCTGGGCGGCAGGTCGGGGTCGTGGTAGATCGCCACCGGGTTCTCGCCGAACCCGCGCGGCGGCTGGACCAGCACCAGCAGGTTGCCGGAGCGGATGCCCGCCAGCACCAGGTCGCCGTCCGGGTTGCGCGAACGGTCCACGTACAGCTCGCCCGGCGCCGGGCCCCAGTGCTCCTCCACCCGCTCGCGCAGCGCCGCCGGGAGCGTGGCGTACCAGCGCCGGTAGTCGGCGGCCGGGATGCGCACCGGGTTGCGGGCCAACTGCTCCTCGGTCAGCCAGGCCTGGTCGTAGCCGCCCGCGTCGATCAGCGCGTGGATCAGCGCGTCGCCCTCGTGGCCGCCCTCGGTGCCGGTGTCCAGGCCGGGCAGGCCGTCGCCGAGGTCCATGCCCTCCGCGCGCAGCCGCTCCAGCAGCCGGATCGCCGACGCCGGGGTGTCCAGGCCCACCGCGTTGCCCACCCGGGCGTGCTTGGTCGGGTACGCGGACAGCACCAGCGCGAGGCGCCGCTCGGCCGCCGGGGTGTGCCGCAGCCGGGCGTGCCGCACCGCGATGCCCGCGACCCGGGCCGCCCGCTCCGGGTCCGCCGCGTAGACCGTCAGCCCGTCCTCGTCGACCTCCTTGAACGAGAACGGCACGGTGATCAGCCGGCCGTCGAACTCCGGCACCGCGACCTGCGTCGCCGTGTCCAGCGGGGACAGGCCGTCGTCGCTGGACTCCCACTGGGCCCGCGACCAGGTCAGGCAGAGCGCCTGGAGGATCGGCCGGTCCAGCGCGGCCAGCGCGCCCGCGTCCCAGGCCTCCTCGTCCCCGCCCGCCTGCGCGTCCGCCGGGCGGGTGCCGCCCGCCGCCAGCACGGTCGTCACGATCACGTCGGCCGCGCCCAGCTCCGCCAGCAGCTCCGGCTCCGCCCCGCGCAGCGACGCGCAGAAGTACGCCCGGACCCGCGCGCCCCGGTCCTCGACCGCCCGGCACAGCGTCTCCACGAACGCGGTGTTCCCGCTCATGTGGTGCGCCCGGTAGTACAGCACCGCGACCGAGGGCCCCTCGGCGGTGCGCGCCTCCCGCTCCAGCGGGCCCCAGGCGGGCGCCGAGGCCGGGGGCGCGAAACCGTGGCCGGTCAGCAGCACCGTGTCCGACAGGAAGGCGCCCAGCTCCGCCAGGTTCGCCGGGCCGCCGTGCGCCAGGTACGCGTGCGCCTCCGCCGCGATGCCCGCCGGGACGGTCGACAGCTCCATCAGCTGCGCGTCCGGCGCCTGCTCGCCCGTCAGTACCACCACCGGCAGCGGGCCGGCCAGCAGCGCGTCCAGCCCCTCCTGCCAGGCCCGGCGGCCGCCCAGCAGCCGCACCACCACCAGCTGCACGCCGTCCAGCAGCGCGGGCAGCTCCTCGGGCGAGAGCCGGGCCGGGTTCGCCCAGCGGAACGGCACCGGGCCGGCCGCCGCGCGGGCGCTCAACAGGTCGGTGTCGGACGTCGACAGCAGCAGGATCATGCGGAAGCCCTCCCGGGCGTCTCGGACGGCACGGGGCGGGCGGGCAGCACGGGGCGGGCGGAGCGCGACGACCCGGGACGGGCGGCACGGGACGGCCCGGCGACGGCGGGCACCCGCCGGGGCACGGGCATGCGGCAGCGCATGGAACAGCCTTCCTCGAGGTCCTCGCCCCGGGCGGTGGAGGACGGCCGGAGTTCCTGGCTCCCACGGCTCGGTGAGCCGCGGTCACAGTGGCGGGACCGCACCGGATTCGCACCGGACTTCCTCCGCTGTGCCGTCGCTGGCAGCGGACGCCCCGAGAGGCGCCCGGCAGCATCGTACGGGGTGATCGGCCGTCGGGGGAGTGTGACCTGTGACGCTGACCGAAACCCGACCACCCCCGCCGCCCGCACCGCGCTGAGCTGGGCGATCACCGCCGCAGCGGGCCCGGGGTGTGACGTACGAGGCGGTGGCGCGCCCGCACCCGGTGGGTATGCTCGCCGCCATGCCACCGACACCCGACGCCGCCCAGGCACCCTCCGTCGGGCCCGACCGAGGCCGAGCCGACGCCTGCCCCGGCGCGCTCCGCCTGCACCCCGCCGAGGACGGGCACCTCGCCCGACTCCGGATACCCGGCGGGCAGCTGACGCACCGTCAGCTGCTCGCCGTGGCCGACGCCGCCGACGCGCTCGGCGACGGCGAGGCCGAGATCACCTCGCGCGGAAACCTCCAGCTGCGCGGCCTGGCCGGCCACTGCGCCGCCGACCTCGCCGAACGCCTGCGCACCGCGGGCCTGTTGCCCTCCGACACCCACGAACGCGTCCGCAACATCGTCGCCTCCCCGCTCGCCGGACTCGACGGCCGCGGCACCGGCGGAAGCCGGATCCTGCAGTGGGTACGGGAGTTGGACGAGGCGCTGTGCGCCGCCCCGTGGGCCGCCGCGCTGTCCGGCAAGTTCCTGTTCGCCCTCGACGACGGCCGCGGCGACGTCGCCGCGCTCGACGCCGATGTGACCTTGATCGCAGTCGACGGCGGCCGCGCCCTGCTCAGAACCGGCCGGGCCCGCCGCGCCACCGCCGTCGACGCCCCCGTGCCCGCCGCGCTCGACGCCGCCCGCCGCTTCCTCGCCCTCGCGGGCGGGCGGGCCTGGCACCCGCGCGAGATCCAGCACGAACTCCCCGAGGGCGACGTCCCGCTCCCGCCGTTCGCCGGTGAACGGCCCGCCCTGGGCGTCCTGCCCGGCGGCCCGTCCGGCGGTTCGTCCGGCGGCCTGCCCGGCGGCCTCTCGGTCGGCCTGCGGTTCGGCCGGGCCACCGGCGACCAGTGGCGGCTGCTCGCCGACGCCCTGGGCGCGCACGCCCCGCACCCCGCCCGGCTCACCCCCTGGCGCGGCGTCGTCCTGCCCGGCGCCGACCCCGCCCTGCTGCCCCGGCTGGCCGACGCCGGACTGCGCACCGCCCCCGGCGGCCCCTGGGAGGGCGTCACCGCCTGCACCGGCTTGCCCGGCTGCGGAAAGTCCCTCGCCGACGTCCGCGCCCAGGCCGCCCGCGCCGTCGCCGACGCCCCCGCCGAAGGGCTGCCCGTCCACTGGTCCGGCTGCGCCCGCCGCTGCGGACACCCCGTCGGCCGCTGGGTCGACGTCCTGGCCACCGCGGCCGGACACCGCGTCACCGTCGACGGCACCGTCCGCGACACCGAAGAGAACGACACGGCCGAGGCAGTCGCCGAAGCCCGCAACGCCCAATGGCGGAGGACCGAATGATCGACTACGAGAAGGACGGCGCGGCCATCTACCGCCAGTCCTTCGCCACCATCCGGGCCGAGGCGAACCTCGCCCACCTGCCCGCCGACGTCGCCCGGGTCGCGGTCCGGATGATCCACGCCTGCGGCATGACCGACCTGGTCGACGACCTGCTCTGGTCGCCGAACGCCGTCGCCGACGCCCGCCGCGCCCTGCTGGCCGGCGCGCCGATCCTCTGCGACGTCAACATGGTCGCCAGCGGCGTGACCCGCAAGCGGCTGCCCGCCGACAACGAGGTGCTCTGCACCCTCACCGACCCCGCCGTCCCCGAACTCGCCCGCGCCCTGGGCACCACCCGCAGCGCCGCCGCGATGGAACTGTGGCTGCCCCGGCTGGAGGGCGCGGTCGTCGCCGTCGGCAACGCCCCCACCTCGCTGTTCCGCCTGCTGGAGATGGTCGAGGCCGGCGCGCCCCGCCCCGCCGCCGTCATCGGCGTCCCCGTCGGCTTCATCGGCGCCGCCGAGTCCAAGCAGGCCCTCGCCGACCACCCCTCGGCCCTGGAGCACTTGGTGGTCCGGGGCCGCCGAGGCGGCAGCGCCATCGCCGCCGCCGCCATCAACGCGATTGCGAGCGAAGAGGAATGACGGACCGTCAGAACGTCGGAAAGCTCTACGGGGTCGGCGTCGGACCGGGCGACCCCTCGCTGGTCACCGTGCGCGCCGCCGAACTCATCGGCAAGGCCGACGTCATCGCCTACCACTGCGCCCGGCACGGCCGCTCGCACGCCCGGGCCATCGCCGAGCGCTACCTGACGGGCGGCCAGATCGAGGAACGGCTGATGTACCCCGTCACCGTGGAGACCACCGACCACCCCGGCGGTTACCGCGGCGCGCTCGACGACTTCTACCGGGAAGCCTCCGAACGGCTCGCCGCCCACCTCGACGCCGGACGCGACGTCGTCGTCCTCGCCGAGGGCGACCCGCTGTTCTACGGTTCCTACCAGCACATGCACAAGCGGCTCGCGCACCGCTACCCCGCCGAGGTCGTCCCCGGCGTCACCTCGATCAGCGCCGCCGCCGCCCGCCTGGGCACCCCCCTGGTCGAGGCCGAGGAGGTGCTCACCGTCATCCCCGGCACCCTCCCCGAGGAGGAGCTCGCCGCCCGCCTCGCCGCCACCGACTCCGCCGTCGTCATGAAGCTCGGCCGCACCTTCCCCGCCGTCCGCCGGGCCCTGGAGCGCACCGGCCGACTGGCCGAGGCCAGGTACGTCGAGCGCGCCACCATGGACGGCGAGCGCACCGGGTGGCTGGCCGACGTCGACCCCGACGGCGTCCCGTACTTCTCGCTCGCCGTGCTGCCCAGCCGGGTCGCCGCGCTCGACTCGGCCGGACGGCCCTTCGCGGCCCCGGACGACCGGGCGCAGGAGACCTCGGCGCAGGAGGACCGGGCCTCGGACGACCGGGCGCAGGAGACCTCGGCGCAGGAGGACCGGGCCTCGGACGACCGGGTGCAGGAGGCCTCGGCGCAGGAGGCTCCCGGGCCGGCCGGTGAGGTCGTCGTGGTCGGTACCGGGCCCGCCGGGCCGCTGTGGCTCACCCCCGAGGCGCGCGGCGCCCTGGCGAACGCCACCGACCTGGTCGGCTACACCACCTACCTGGACCGGGTGCCGGTGCGCGCCGGGCAGGTCCGGCACGGCTCCGACAACAAGGTCGAGGGCGTGCGCGCCGAGTTCGCCCTCGACCTGGCCCGCCGCGGCCGCCGCGTCGCGGTGGTCTCCTCCGGCGACCCGGGCGTCTTCGCGATGGCCACCGCCGTCCTCGAAGCCGCCTGCGAGGACCCCTACCGGGACGTCCCCGTCCGGGTCCTGCCCGGCATGACCGCCGCGCACGCCGCCGCCTCCCGGGCCGGTGCGCCGCTCGGCCACGACTACGCCGTGGTCTCGCTCTCCGACCGGCTCAAGCCCTGGGAGGTGATCGCCCGCCGGCTGCGCGCCGCCGCCGAGGCCGACCTCGTCCTCGCGCTCTACAACCCCGGCTCCAAGTCCCGTACCACGCAGGTCGCTTCGGCCCGCGACCTGCTGCTGGAGTACCGCGGCCCGGACACCCCCGTGGTGATGGCCCGGGACGTCGGCGGCCCCACCGAGCGGGTCCGCACCGTCGCGCTCGCCGAACTCGACCCGGCCGAGGTCGACATGCGGACCCTGCTGCTGGTCGGCTCCACCCAGACCCGGTGGGTGCGGCGCGGCGGCGAGCGCGAAGTAGTGTGGACGCCGCGCCGCTACCCCGAGCAGTAGCGGGCGAGTTGACGCACCGTCAGCCGATGGTCCGCCTGACCCAGTCGGCCGCCCCGGCCACGTTCGGGGCGGTCCGCACCCCGGCCGGGGCGGCCGGGCGGTCCACCACCACCACGGGCAGGCCCAGTTCGCGGGCGGCGGTCAGCTTCGGGGCGGTGGCGGCGCTGCCGCTGTCCTTGGTCACCAGCACCTCGATGCGGTGGGCGCGCAGCAGCGCGCGCTCCCCGTCCAGGGTGAACGGGCCGCGCTCCAGCAGCACTTCGGTGTCCGCGGGCATCGGCGGCACCGGCGGTTCGACCGAACGCGCCAGGAAGGACAGGCCGTCCAGGTGCGCGAAGGCCGCGATGCCCTGGCGTCCGGTGGTCAGGAACACCCGGGTGCCGAGCCCGGGCAGCGCCTGCGCCGCGGCGGCCAGGCTCGCCACCCGGTGCCACCGGTCGCCGTCCTGCGCCGCCCAGCTCGGGCGGCGCAGCGCCAGCAGCGGGACACCGGTGTCGGCGGCGGCCAGCGCCGCGTTGCGGCTGATCCGCTCGGCGAAGGGGTGGGTGGCGTCCAGCAGCGCGTCCACCCCGTGGGCGCGCAGCCAGGCGGCCAGGCCCGCCGGGCCGCCGAACCCGCCGACCCGGACCTCCCCGGCGGGCAGCCGCGGCCGCTCCACCCGCCCGGCCAGCGAGCTGGTCACCCGCAGCGCCGGGTCGGCCGCCAGCAGGTCCGCCAGCCGGCGGGCCTCGCTGGTGCCGCCGAGGATCAGGACGTGCATGCGGACTCCCGGGGGCCGGTGCGTTCAGGACACACCACCCTAACCGGGGCGGCGGAACGGGCGGACGGGCGCCGTGGGACGGTGCGGGGCGGCGGGGACGGAGACGAGAGCGCGCAAGCGCGGGAGCGGCAGGAGGGACGACGTGGCGGACGGTGGCGTGCGGGGCGGCGGTGAAGGCGCTGCGGTGAGCGGCGCCGCGGCGGGCTGGGCCGCGCAGGCGGGCAGTGCTGGGCAGGCGGAGGGTGCCGGGTCGTCGGGCGGTGCTGTGGCGGGCGGGGCCGCGCAGGCGGGCAGTGCCGGGCCGGCGGGCGGTGCTGCGCAGGTGGGCGGGGCCGTGGTGAGTGGTGGGCGCAAGGAGCAGTTGCGCAGCAGCGGGTTGCGGCCGGGCTGGACGACGGGCGCGTGTGCGACGGCCGCGACCAAGGCCGCGTACACGGCGCTGCTCGGCGGCGGCTTCCCGGACCCGGTGGTGATCACGCTGCCCCGGGGCGAGCGGCCCGCGTTCGCGCTGGCCGTGGAGGAGTCGGCGCCCGGCCGGGCCGCCGCCGGGGTGGTCAAGGACGCGGGGGACGACCCGGACGTGACGCACGGCGCGCTGGTGCGCTCCACCGTGCGGCCCGGCCCGCCGGGCAGTGGCGTGGTGTTCCGGGCCGGCCCCGGCGTGGGGACGGTCACCAAGCCGGGCCTGCCGCTGGCGGTGGGCGAGCCGGCCGTGAACCCGGTGCCCCGGCAGCTGATCCGCGAGGCGATCGCCGAGGTGGCCCGGGAGTTCGGCGGGTCCGGGGACGTGGAGGTGGAGCTGTCCGTCGACCACGGCGAGGAGATCGCCCGGCGCACCTGGAACCCGCGGCTGGGCATCCTCGGCGGCCTGTCCGTCCTCGGCACCACCGGCATCGTCGTGCCGTACTCGTGCTCGGCGTGGATCGACTCGATCCGCCGCGGCATCGACGTGGCCCGCGCCGCCGGTCGCACCCACGTGGCGGGCGCGACCGGGTCGACCTCGGAGAAGGTCGTGGTCGCCGAGTACGGCCTGCCCGAGGACGCGCTGCTCGACATGGGCGACTTCGCCGGCGCCGTCCTCAAGTACCTGCGCCGGCACCCGGTTCCGCGCCTGACGGTCTGCGGCGGCTTCGCCAAACTGTCCAAGCTCGCGGCCGGCCACCTCGACCTGCACTCCGGCCGCTCCCAGGTCGACAAGGCCCGGCTCGCCGCGCTGGCCCGGGAATGCGGCGCCACCGAGGAGCTGGCGGCCCGGGTCGCCGCCGCCAACACCGCCCTGGAGGCGGTGCAGTCGTGCGCGGCGGCGGGCGTCCCGCTCGGCGACCTGGTGGCCGAACGGGCCCGCGCCACCGCGCTCGGCGTGCTGCTCGGCGCGCCCGTCACGGTCGACGTGATCTGCATCGACCGCGCGGGCACGATCGTCGGCCGGGCCGCCCCGAAGGGCCCCTGACCGCGGGGCCCCCGACCACGGGCCTTCGGCCGGACGGGGAGCGCGGGTCAGCCGGTGACGACGGCCTGGGCGTCGATCTCCACCAGCATCGGCTCCTGCGGGAGTTCGACGAAGATCGTGGTGCGGCAGGGCTTCACCCCGCCCGGCGGGACGTTCTCCTCGATGAACTGCGCGTACACCTCGTTCATCAGCGGGAAGTCGGCGCGCTTGGTCAGGTAGACGCGGAACATCACCACGTCCTCGATGCTCGCCCCGCCCGCCTCGACGATCGCCTTGACGTTCTCCAGCGTCCGCCGGGTCTGCGCCTTCACGTCGCCGTGGTACAGGTACTCGCCGGTCGCCGGGTCCTGCGGGCCCTGGCCGGAGACCTGCAGGATCGGGCCCTTGCGCACGCCCTGGGAGAACATCCAGGCCGGGGCGGGCGCGCCGTCGGTACGGACCTCGATCTTGTCGCTCATGTGTCGTACTCCAGAAGGTTGTTGACGCAGCATCAGGTAGGCGCGGCGTCAGTGGACGGTGCCGCGGGCCGGGAGGCCCGCGTCGGCGGAGATCGCCCGGGTGCAGGCGAGCAGCGGGGGGAGCAGTTCGAGCACCTGCTCGTACGGGAGGACCACGTCCGGCACGGATATCGACGCCGCGGCCACCACCCGGCCCGAGGCGTCCCGGATCGGCGCGGCCACGCAGTTGATGAACGCCTCGTGCTCGGCGTGGTCCTGCGCCCAGCCCTGCACCGCGACCTGGTCCAGTTCGGCCAGCAGCGCCTGCGGGCTGGTGATCGTGTTCGGGGTGTGCACGGTGAACTCGATGCCGTCCACCACCCGGCGGCGCTCCGCCGGTGACAGGTCGGCCAGCAGCACCTTGGCCACCGCCGTGTTGTGCAGCGCCGCGCGCAGCCCGATCCGCGAGTACATCCGCACCGGGTGCCGCGAGTCGTACTTGTCGATGTAGACCACCTCGCCGCCCTCGTACGCGGCCAGGTGCACGGTCTGGCCGGTCGCCGCGTTCAGTTCGGCGAGGTGCGGGGCGGCGGTGCGGCGGATGCCGCGCTGCTCCAGGGCGAGGCTGGAGAGCGCGAACAGGCCCGCGCCGAGGTGGTAGCGGTACTGGGCGTCGCGGTGGACGAAGCGCTCCTCCTCCAGGCTCTGCAGCAGCCGCAGCACGGTGGTCTTGTGCACGCCGATCAGCTCGGCCAACTGGTCGAGGGAGCGCTCGCCCTCGCCGAGTTCGGCGAGCAGGCGCAGGGCGCGGGTGACGGTCTGGCTCATGGGTGTCCCGAGGGTGTTCGAGGGTGCCGGGAGGGGGTGGTGCGGACTCAGGGCGCGTGGACGGGCGCGTGGACAGGCGCGTGGACGGGAGCGGGCAGGGCGGGGGAGTCGATGCCGGACGCGGAGACCCGGGTCGCCGCCCAGCCGTCCTCGTCGGCGGCCAGCAGCGCGGCCACCGTCGCCGCGTCCGGCAGCGCGCCGTGGTCGGTGGGCGCGGTCAGCGCGCCCGCCGCCGCCAGGTGGCCCAGGCGCAGCCGGGAGCGCTGGTCCAGGCCGCGCAGGGTGCCGGCCAGGTAGCCGGCCGCGAACGCGTCGCCCGCGCCGGTCGGCTCCACCACCTCGACCCGCAGGGCCGGTTCGGTGACCTGCCGCCCGTCCCGGTCGAGCGCGCTGACCAGGTGCCCGGAGTCCTTGACCACCAGGGTGGCCGGGGACGGGAAGAGCCGGCGCAGCGCCCGCGGGTCGCCGGTGCCGAACGCCTCCTCGGCCTCGTCCGCGCCCAGCAGCAGCACGTCCGCGGCGTCCAGCAGCTCCGGCAGCACCGCCGGGTCGCGCAGGCGCCACAGCGCCGGGCGCCAGTTCAGGTCGAAGGAGACCAGCCGGCCCGGGCGGCGGCGGGCCAGCAGGGCGCGCACCAGGGCCAGGCAGTCGTCGGACAGCGCGGGCGTGATGCCGGTCAGGTGCAGCAGCGGCGCGGCGTCCAGCAGGGCTGCGGCCGCCGGGTCGTCCAGCAGTGCGGGGGAGAGCGCGGAGGCCGCCGAGCCGGTGCGGTAGTAGTGCAGGCGGGAGCGGCCCGGGCCCAGGTCGTGCGGCAGGCCGGAGCCGCCGGTCTCCTTCAGGTACACCCCGGTCGGGCGGTGCGGGTCGACGGCGACGGCCGACACGTCCACCCCCGCCGCGGCCAGGTCCCCGGTCAGGCGGCGGCCGAAGCCGTCCGAGCCGACCCGGCTGATCCACGCCGTCGGCACGCCCAGCGCGGCCAGTGCCGCCGCCACGTTGGACTCGGCGCCCCCCACCGAGGGGCGGAAGCCGCCCACGGCCTCGAACGGCCCCGGCCGGTCGGGCAGCAGCACCGCCATCGACTCGCCCAGGCACACGGCCCGGGCGGCGGCCGCATGGTCCTGGCCCGCCCCGTCCTGATCCGCCATCAAACCCGCTCCCTCGCCCTCGGGCCCGTGCTCCCGCTCCCGCCGCCGACGGCCCGCGCGGCCCGGTGCTCGGCGGTGAGCCCCGGTGCTGCGTGCCTGGTGGGAGGGGTGGACGGGCCGCGTCGCGGTCCGTTGACCGCCGTCCGGCGTGAATGCTAGAACCGTATCACCAACATGCGCAATAGAGGTTGCGCATGTTGCAACATCCCAGCTCGCGAGTGGGCCGGGGTTCGACACGGAGGCAGCGCGATGAGCGAAACGGCAGGAACGGCAGACCGGACGGGCACCGAACGGCGGTACTTCGCCGACCCCGCCCCCGGCCCCGGCATCGACACCGCCGCCGTCGCCGCCCTCGCCGACGAGACGCTCGACTTCCGCTTCAAGGCCGCCCCCGCCGCCGCCCACGGGCTGACCGTCCGCGACTGGCTCGCCACCCGCCCCACCCTCGACGACCTCGGCACCCCCCTGCTCACCCTCGACGCCGCCGCCCTCGACCACAACCTGCACACCATGGCCGCCTGGTGCCGCGAGGCCGGCGTCCTGCTCGCCCCGCACGGCAAGACCACCATGGCCCCCGCCCTCTGGCAGGCCCAACTCGCCGCCGGCGCCCACGCCGTCACCCTCGCCAACCTCCCCCAGCTGCGGGTCGCCCGCGCCTTCGGCGTCCGGCGCCTGCTGCTCGCCAACGCCCTGCTCGACCCGGCCGGACTCGCCTGGATCGCCGCCGAACTCGACCGCGACCCCGGCTTCGCCTTCACCTCCTGGGTCGACTCCGCCGACGGCGTCCGGCAGATGGACGCCGCCCTGCGCGCCGCCGGCGCCACCCGCCCCGTCGAGGTCCTGGTCGAACTCGGCGGCCCCGGCGGCCGCACCGGCGCCCGCGGCGTCCCCGCCGCCCTGGAGGTCGCCGCCGCCGTCCTCGCCGCCCCCACCCTGCGGCTGGCCGGCGTCGGCGGCTACGAGGGCGCCCTCGCCCACGACGCCTCCGACCCCGCCCTCGCCGCCGTGCGCGGCTACCTCGCCGACCTCGCCGACCTGCACCGCCGCCTCGCCGCCGACTACCCGACCGGCACCCCCGTCGTCACCGCCGGGGGCAGCGCCTACTTCGACACCGTCGCCGAGGAGCTCACCCCGCTCGCCGAGCACGTCCCCGGCACCGCCGTCATCGTCCGGGCCGGCGCCTACCTCGCCCACGACGACGGCTTCTACCGCGGCATCTCCCCGCTCGCCCGGGCCGCCGGCGCCACCCCGCTGCGCTCCGCCATGCACGGCTGGGCCCGCGTCGTCTCCCACCCCGAACCCCGACTCGCGCTGCTCGACGCCGGGAAGCGCGACCTCCCGTTCGACGAGGGCCTGCCCGAACCCCAACTCGTCCGCGGCGCAGCCGGATCCACGGGCGGCCCGCTGGAGGGCGCCGCCGTCACCGCCCTCAACGACCAGCACGCCTTCCTGCGCGACGCCGGACCGGCCGCCCCCGTCGGCGCCGTGCTGCGGCTGGGCCTGTCCCACCCCTGCACCGCCTTCGACAAGTGGAGCCTCATCCCCGTCCTCGACCACGCCGACGCCGAGAACCCCCGCGTCGTCGACCTGCTCCGGACGTACTTCTGATGGCCGACCTGCTGCTGCGCGGCGCCACCGTCATCGACGGCACCGGCGCCGACCGCCACCGGGCCGACGTCACCGTCACCGACGGCCGGATCGCGGAGATCAGCCGCGCACGCGGGGAGTTGACGGCCCGTCAGGTCGTCGACGCCGACGGGCTGGTCCTCGCCCCCGGCTTCATCGACATGCACGCCCACTCCGACCTGCGGCTGCTCCTCGAACCCGACCACCCCTCCCGGATCACCCAGGGCATCACCCTCGAAGTCCTCGGCCAGGACGGCCTCTCCTACGCCCCCGCCGACGACACCACGCTCGCCGCGCTGCGCCGCCAACTCGCCGGCTGGAACGGCGACCCCGCCGACGACGAGTTCGACTGGAACTGGCGCACCGTCGGCCAGTACCTCGACCGCCTCGACGCGGGCGACGGCGCGGGCGTCGCCGTCAACACCTGCTACCTCGCCCCGCACGGCTCCGTCCGGATGCTCGCCATGGGCTGGGACAACCGGCCCCCCACCCGGGCCGAACTCGACCGGATGAAGCACCTGTTGGACCAGGCGCTGGCCGACGGCGCGGTCGGCATGTCCACCGGGCTCACCTACACCCCCGGCATGTACGCCGACACCGCCGAACTCGTCGAGCTGTGCGCCGTCGTCGCCGCCCGCGGCGGCTTCCACGCACCCCACCAGCGCTCCTACGGCGCGGGCGCGCTGGAGGGCTACGCCGAGATGGTGGAGATCTCCCGGCGCTCCGGCTGCCCGCTGCACCTCACCCACGCCACCATGAACTTCGGCGTCAACGAGGGCCGCGCCGGACAGTTCCTCGCCCTGGTCGACGCCGCGCTCGCCGACGGCACCGACATCACCCTCGACAGCTACCCCTACCTGCCCGGCTCGACCACGCTGGCCGCCCTGCTGCCCAGTTGGTCCACCGAGGGCGGCCCCGAGGCCACCCTCGCCCGGCTCGCCGACCCCGCCGCCCGCGAACGCATCCGCGCCGACGTCGAGGAACGCGGCAGCGACGGCTGCCACGGCGTGGTCACCGACTGGGACACCATCCAGATCTCCGGCGTCCGCGACGGCGCGCTGTCCGCCGCCGTCGGCCGGAAGGTCGCCGAACTCGCCGCCGAACAGGGCCGCACCGGCACCGAGGTCTTCTTCGACCTGCTGCGCGCCGACCAGTTGGGCACCACCATCCTCCAGCACGTCGGCCACGAGGAGAACGTCCGCGCCATCATGCGCCACCCCGTGCACACCGTCGGCAGCGACGGACTGCTCGTCGGCGCCCGCCCGCACCCCCGCGGCTGGGGCACCTTCCCCCGCTACCTCGCCCGCTACGTCCGCGAGTTGGGCGTCCTCACGCTGGAACAGGCGATCGCCCGGATGACCGGCCGGCCGGCCCGCCGCCTCGGCCTCGACCGGCGCGGCCTGATCCGGCCCGGCCACCACGCCGACCTGGTCCTGTTCGACCCCGGGACCGTCCGCGACACCGCCACCTTCGACCACCCCCGGCAGGCCGCCGACGGCATCCGGCACGTCCTGGTCAACGGCGTCGCCGCGCTCACCGACGGCAAGCCCACCGGCGACCTGGCCGGCCGGGCGCTGCGCCGCGGCGCCGACCGCAAGGTCCGGGCACTCGACTGACGAACCGTCAATTCCGTTGTGGAGCCTACGTGTTCCGCACTGCTGATTCGAACCGATCGTGTGTGAAGAGGAGTTGTCCAGAATGGGAACCGAAACGACGGACCTGCGCGCGGCACTGGCCCGGCAGCCGGTGATCGCGGTGGTGCGGGCCCCCGTGATCCCCGACGCGGTCGCGCTCTGCGAAGCGCTCGCCGAGGGCGGCATCGCCTGGACCGAACTCACCTTCACCACCCCCGACGTCACCCGCCACATCGCCCGCGCCGCCGCGGCCGGCTGCCGGATCGGCGTCGGCACCGTGCTCACCGCCGACCAGGCCCGGGCCGGGATCGCCGCCGGTGCCGGGTTCCTGGTCACCCCCGGGCTGCGCCCCGCCGTCGCCGACGTCGCCCGCGAGGCCGGCATCCCGGTCGTGATGGGCGCGCTGACCCCCAGCGAGGTCGCCGACGCGGTCGACCTCGGCGCCGCCGCGGTGAAGATCTTCCCCGCCAAGGCCTTCGGCCCCGGCTACTTCAAGGACCTGCGCGGCCCCTACCCCGACGTCCCGCTGGTCGCCTCCGGCGGCGTCAACGCGGGCAACGCCAGGTCCTTCCTCGACCACGGCGCCCTCGCCGTCTGCGCCGGCACCGACGTCGTCCCCCCGCAGGCCGTTGCGGACGGCGACTGGGCCGACATCACCCGCCGCGCCAAGGAGTTCACCGCCACGCTCGGCTGAGCCGGGCCCGCCACGCGGTGTGCGTGGTGCGCGCGGAGTACGCGGAGTGCGAAGGCCGGGTGCGGCACCGTCCGCCCCGGCCTTTTCGTGCCGCTTTTATTGGCATGGGCATGACTTGATGTCCGGAAGCCGCCAGGCCGATTGGCGACAGCGCGAAGCCCTTCCGGCCCCGCTGATCTGCGGCGAAGCTATTCATCGCCAGCAGGACGAAGCCCCGCTGGGAGAGAGCGAAACCGCCGCACCTCAAGCCCGGTGCGCGGATCCGGGCCGCGGCCCGTTCGCGCCGTGCCCGATTCCACACCTGAGAACCTGGGGGGTCCCATGTCTGCCCGTGCCCGTCTGAAGCCCGTCCTCGCGCTGTCCGCCACCCTGGCCGGTCTGCTCGCCCCGGTGGTCTGCGCGGCCCCCCACGCCTCGGCGGCGTCGGTGAGCACCTGGGACAAGGTCGCCCAGTGCGAGAGCGGCGGCAACTGGAGCATCAACACCGGCAACGGCTACTACGGCGGACTGCAGTTCAGCTCCTCCACCTGGGCCGCGTTCGGCGGAACGTTCTACGCCCCGAGCGCCAACCTGGCCACCAAGCAGCAGCAGATCCTGATCGCCGAGAAGGTCCTCGCCGTACAGGGCCAGTCGGCCTGGCCGGTCTGCGGGCCCGCCGCAGGTCTGGGCGCCGACACCGCCAACCCCTACCCCGTCGAGACCCCCAAGCCCGCCCAGGCCACGGTGCGGGTGTACACCCTCGGCTCGGACGACCGGATCCGCGAGAGCGACGGCGACTACGCGAAGGGCACCTGGACCGGCTTCGGCCTGGTCGACGGGACCGCCGGGTTCAAGCAGATCACCACGGTCACGGTGAACAACGTCGTCCACCTCTACGCGCTGGGTTCGGACAACCGGATCTACGAGAACGACGGCGACTACGCGAAGGGCAGCTGGACCGGCTTCGGTCTGGTCGACGGTGCCGCCGGGTTCAAGCAGATCACGGCGGCGGTGAGCGGTGGCACGGTGCGGTTGTACGCGCTGGGTGCGGACGACCGGATCTACGAGAACGACATCGCCTACGGGCAGGGTGGTTGGACGGGCTTCGGTCTGGTCGACGGCACTGCCGGGTTCAAGCAGATCGCCACGGCGGTGACGGGCAACACGGTGCGGCTGTACGCGCTGGGTTCGGACAACCGGGTGTACGAGAAGGACGGCGACTACGCCGCCCACACCTGGACCGCGTTCGGTCTGGTCGACGGTGCCGCCGGGTTCAAGCAGATCACGGCGGCGGTGAGCGGTGGCACGGTGCGGTTGTACGCGCTGGGTGCGGACGACCGGATCTACGAGAACGACATCGCCTACGGGCAGGGTGGTTGGACGGGCTTCGGTCTGGTCGACGGCACTGCCGGGTTCAAGCAGATCGCCACGGCGGTGACGGGCAACACGGTGCGGCTGTACGCGCTGGGTTCGGACAACCGGGTGTACGAGAAGGACGGTGACTACGCCGCCCACACCTGGACCGCGTTCGGCCTGATCGACAACGCCGACGGCTTCAAGCAGATCACCACCGCCATCACCAACTGACCACCGCCACCGGCGAGTCACCCCCCGCCGCCCCTCGGGGCCGGCCGACACCACCTTCCTTCCTGCACCACCTTCCTTCCGGCACCACTTCCTTCCGGCACCGTGCCCATCCGGTGCCGTCCCCCCCGGCGCCTTCCGACCGGCGCCCACCAAGACTTCCTACCTGACACGTGAGGACCCACCACGCCATGAGCAACAACATCCTGCGCCGCACCCTCGTCGCCGCCACCGCCGCCGCCGTCCTGCCGATCTCCGTGCTGGCCGCCGCCCAGAACGCCTCGGCCAGCGTCGGGTCGAGCATCGTGAGCATCGCCAACGCCAACATCGGCAACACCGCCTGCGCCACCAACAGCGCCGGCGGCACCGGCTACTACAGCAGCTGCACCGGCAACGGCGGCTCGCCGGAGAACTGGTGCGCCGACTTCGCCAAGTGGGTGTGGGCGCAGAGCGGGGTCAACGTCTCCGGACTCACCCCGGCGGCCGGCAGCTTCGGGACGTACAACGGGGGGCTGCACCCCACCCCGCACGTGGGCGACGCCGTCGTCTTCAACTACAACGGCACCGACTACGCCGACCACGTCGCCATCGTCTCCTCGCTCAACAGCGACGGCACCATCACCACGATCAGCGGCAACAGCGGTGGCGGCGGCGCGGCCAAGTCCCACGTCCGGCTGTCCGGCCGGTTCAGCTCCACGGTCGGCTACAGCTCCTACATGGGGATGAAGATCAGCGGGTACGTCTCGCCGAACGGCGGCAACAACTCCGTCCCGACCCCGCCCTCGGTGCCCGCCCCGGCCGCCCCCACCGGCGTGCACGTCTTCGCCCTCGGCTCCGACAACCGCATCTACAACGACCAGGGCAACTACACGGCCGGCCACTGGGACGGCTTCGGTCTGGTCGACGGCACCGCCGGCTTCAAGCAGACCACCGCCGTCACCATCAACGACACGGTCCACCTCTTCGCGATCGGTTCCGACGGCCGCGTCTACAACAACGACGGCAACTTCTCGGTCGGCAAGTGGAACGGCTTCGGCCTGGTCGACGGCGCGGACGGCTTCCAGCAGATCACCGCCGCGGTCACCGGCAACACCGTCCGCCTGTTCGCCCTCGGCTCCGACGGCCGCGTCTACCAGAACGACGGCGACTACACCAAGGGCACCTGGACCGGCTTCGGCCTGGTCGACGGCACCGCCGGGTTCAAGAAGATCACCGCCGCCGCGATCGGCAACACCGTCCACCTGTTCGCCCTCGGTTCGGACAACCGGGTCTACAACAACGACGGCGACTTCACCGCCGGGCACTGGGGCGGCTTCGGCCTGGTCGACGGGGCGGGCGGCTTCCAGCAGATCACCGCCGCGGTCACCGGCAACACCGTCCACCTCTACGCGCTCGGTTCGGACAACCGGGTCTACAACAACGACGGCGACTACTCCGCCGGGCACTGGGGCGGCTTCGGCCTGGTCGACGGCACCGCCGGGTTCAAGCAGATCACCGCCACGGCGACCGGCGGCATCGTGCACCTGTTCGCGGTGGGCTCGGACAACCGGGTCTACAACAACGACGGCGACTACTCCGCCGGGCACTGGGGCGGCTACACCCTGGTTGACGGCGCGGACGGCTTCCAGCAGATCAGCGCCACCCCGAGCGCCTGACCGCAGCAACACCCGGTCGTCACCGAACGGTCGTCACCGAACGGTCGGTGACCGTCCGACGCGCCGCTGGGCGCGGAGCCACCTGCTCCGCGCCCAGCGGCGCGTCCGCGTTCGTTGCCGGGCCGCGCGGGGCCCTAGGCCAGGTCCGCGGCCCGGTGCGCTGCGTCTCCGTGCTCGGTGACCTGGTGCTCGGTGACCTGGTGTTCGGTGGCGCGGTGCTCGCTGGTCCGGTGTTCGGTGGCGCGGTGTTCGGTGGCGAGGGTGAGGACCTGGTCGACGGACCAGTGGTCGGCGGCGTGGGTGCCGTAGTGCGCGGCGGCGATCCGGCCGTCGGTGGTGAGGAGGAAGTCGGCGGGCAGGCCCAGGCGGCCGCCGAGGGGGCGGGCGGCGGGCGGGCGTTCGCGGCCGCGCAGGACGAGCGGGACGCTGCGGGCGAGGCCGCGGACGACGGACGGCCAGACCCGCGGATCGAGCAGGGCGCGGGCGCCGCGCTCGACCCCGTACGCCCGGTACAGCCGCTGCTCCGGGTCGGCCAGCAGCGGGAACGGCAACCCGTCGGCGTACGGCCGGAGTTCGGCGGCGGGGGAGTGGAAGACGGCCGTCTCCCGCACCCCCGCCGCGCGCAGTTCCGGGTGGCGGACGGCGAAGGTGCGCAGGTGCAGGTTGCAGATCGGGCAGCCCGCGAAGCGGCGGAACTGCAGGTGGGTCAGGCCGTCCGCGGGCACCGGCGGCAGGGGAGCGCCGGCGGCGTCGGCGGTGGGGAGGGGCGGTGCGGTGGTGCCGGTCCGGAGTCGGGACACGTGGGCTCCTCGGAGGCTCCTCGTAGGTGTAGGCCGTACGCCAAAACTGTAGGCGTATAGCGTACGCTGTCAACCCGTGCCCCGTCCACGCTCCCTGACCACCCGCCAGATCGCCGCCGCCGCACTCACCGTGATCGACCGCGACGGCCTGCCCGCGCTGTCCATGCGCACCGTCGCGGCCGAACTCGACCGGCGCACCATGGCGCTGTACCGCTACGTCGAGGACCGCGAGGAACTCGAGTGTCTGGTCGTCGACCTCGCCCTCGGCGCCGTCCTGGACCGCGCCGCGTCCGAGGCCGGTTCGAGGGCCGGTTCGGTGACCGGTCGGGCGGCCGATCCGGTGGCTGATCCGGTGGCCGGGCCGCGGGCCCGGCTGCTCGCGCTGCTGGAGTCGATGCGGGAGGCCGTCGGCGCGCACCCCGGCGTCCTGCCGCTGGCCGTCCGGCACCACGGCGGCTGCCCGTCCGCGCTGCGCTGGCGCGAACGGCTGCTGGCGGCCCTGGCCGACGCCGGACTCGCCGGGCCGCGCCGGGCCGCGGCGCTGCACGCGCTGGTGGCGTACGTGATCGGCGCGCTCGAACTCGAACACCAGGCCGCGGCCGACGCCACCCCCGTCGGCCCGCTCGTCCCCGAGACCTTCCCGCTGCTCGCCGAGGCCCTGGCCGTCCGCGCCGCCACCGACCCGGCCCGCGCCTTCACCGACGGCGCGCGCACCGTGCTGGACGGCCTGGGCCTGGATGGCTTGGGCCTGGACTGACCCGGGTCGCTGTCCGTCGGGCCCGGGTCCGGGTTCGGCGGGGTGTCAGGGGGTGGGCTCGGCCAGGGCGTTCCAGCCGTGTTCGAGGAGGTCGAAGGCGCGGACCATCGCCCCGCGGACGTCCTGGTGGGACTGGGCGGCGTGCGGCGCCTCCAGGGCGAAGTGGGCCAGGGCGGTGCAGAGCGGGTCGTCGGCGGGGCGGCCGCTCTGCTCGGCGATCACGGCGGCGAGGGCGGCGGTGTGGCGCAGCCACATGGCCTGGTGGTAGTCGCGCAGGGCGGGGGTGGAGTTCACCAGGGCGGTGAAGGACGCGAACCGGGGGTCGTCGGTGTCGACGGCCCGGCGGTGGCGCAGGGCGTGGTCGCACAGGGCCGCCGGGATCGACCGGCCCGGGGGCCGCTCGCGGACGGCGGCGAGCAGGTCGGCCTCCAGGTCCGCCTCCTCGTCGAAGACCAGGGCCTCCTTGGCTGGGAAGTGCTTGAACAGCGTGGTGGTCGAGACGTCGGCGGCGTCCGCGATCTCGCGAATGCCGACGTCGTCGTAGCCGCGCTCCAGGAACAGGCGCAGCGCGGCGTCGGCGATGGCCTGGCGGGTGGCCGCCTTCTTGCGCTCGCGGCGCCCCGGCGGGGGTGGCGGCGGGCCGGGCGGGGTCGGCGGAGGCGGTGGGGCCGGTGGGGTCGGCGGTGGGGGTGGTGGGGGCGTCTCGGGCATGGGATCAGTCTACCCGGAGGGTTCATCTGCTTCAAAAGTTGAGTCGTTGCACTTTTGTAGTCGTTGTGTTTTTCTGGGAGTGCGGTGCCGTGGAGCGCCGCACCACCGGAAGGAGCACCGCCATGTCCACCACCACCCCCGCCCCCCGTATCGCCGTCATCGGCGCCGGTCCCGGCGGCCTGACCTGCGCCCGCATCCTGCAGCGCCACGGCATCGCCGTCACCGTCCACGATCGCGATCCCGGCCCCGACACCCGGGACCAGGGCGGCACGCTCGACCTGCACGAGGACAACGGCCAACTCGCCCTGCGCGAGGCCGGACTGCTCGACGACTTCCTCCGCCTCGCCCGCCCCGAAGGGCAGGAGATGCGCCAACTCGACGCCGTGACCGGGGAGATCGGCTTCCACCACGTCCCCGCGGACGACGAGCGGCTGAAGCCCGAGATCGACCGCGGCCGACTCCGCGACCTCCTCCTGAGCTCGCTCGAACCGGGCACCGTGCGCTGGGGCCGCACCCTGCGCTCGGTCGAAGGTCCCGCGGGCGGCCCCCGTCGCCTGCACTTCGCCGACGGCACCGTGACCGAGGCTGACCTGGTCATCGGCGCGGACGGCGCCTGGTCGAAGGTCCGCCCCGCCCTCTCCCCGGCCACCCCCGTCCACACCGGCGTCAGCTTCCTCGAAGCCTGGTTCCACGACGTCGAACGCCGCCACCCCGACCTCGCCGCCCTCGTCGGCCCCGGCAGCGCGGGTGCGGCCGACGGCGAACGCGGCCTGTTCGCGCAGCGCTGCGGTGGCAACCACATCCGCGTCTACGTCATCCAGCGCGTCCCCGTGGACTGGATCGCCGAGGCCGGCCACACCGTCCGGGACACCGACGCCCTGCGCGCGCTCCTCCTGGACCGCTACCGCGCCTGGTCGCCCCGCCTGCGCCGGCTCCTCACCGACAACGACGGCCCCTACGTCGACCGCCCGATCCACGCCCTGCCCGTCCCGCACACCTGGCAGCACGACGGCGCCGTCACCCTGCTCGGGGACGCCGCCCACTTGATGCCCCCGCTCGGCGTCGGCGTCAACCTCGCCATGCTCGACGCCTGCGAGCTCGCCCTCGCCCTCACCCGGCACGCCACCGTCGCCGAGGCCGTCCGCGCCTACGAGGCGACCATGCTGCCCCGCTCCACCGCCATGCAGCGCCTCCTCGACGGCGCCGCCGAAGGGTTGCTGTCCGACGAACCGCACCACGGCGAGCCCGAGCCGCGTCAGCCTGAGTCGCGTCAGCCTGAGTCGTCCGAGCCCGAGCTGCGGGAGCCCGAGTCGCGCCGGTCCGAGTCGTCCGGCGCGCGGTAGGCGGGGGAGGGGAAGGGGTCAGAGCGCGTCCAGGCACTCCACCGGATCCGGGCCGGTCCACTCCTCCGGGTCCTCGTCCTCGTCCTCGTCCACCAGGCCCGTCACCTCGAACACCGCGTCCGCCGCCCGCACCGCCGCGCCGTACGCCCCGGCGTCCCGCACCGGGTCCAGCGCCCGCGCCCCGGCCCCGTCCACCGCCAGCACGCCGAGCGTGCAGCGATCGGCCGGCCCCGGCCAGAGGTGGTCGCGGACCACCGCGAAACCGCCCCGCCCGTCGACGTGCCCGGCCGCACCGGCCACCAGGGACAGGAACCACAGCGAGTCGCGGAACTCCTCCCGGTGCACCGTCAGGTTCACCACCGTCAGCGTTCCTGCCGCCCGGTCGTAGTCGACCGAGGCGAGGCCCGGCTCCTCCGCCGTCCGCAGGAAGGCGCGCCACTGGCCCCGGTGGTCGTCGCCGTCCGTCAACCAGCGCTCCACCGTGGCCGCGTCGGGCTCCGGGTGCAGCGCCCACGGCAGGCCGCCGCTCTCCGCCCGCCGGTCGTACCAGCCCGTCAGCTCCCTCCACCGTTCCCACGGTCCGGACGGCGCGGCCAGGTAGCGGCGCAGCGCGTCGGGGCCCAGGTGCAGCCGCGCCATCGCGGAGTACGGCTCGGACATGACGCAACCCTCCCACCGGCGCCCGGACGGAACGCCAACCCCACGATCCTGCCAGCCCGTTGTGACACCCCGCGCCCCGAGCCGACCGGCGTTCGACCGCTACCCGACCGCTGCCCGACCGTTGCCCGATCGGCGATCCGTTCCCCCTCGTCCCCCTCGTCCCGCCCGTCCGAGCTGACCCCGGTCGGCCGGGACGAGGAGCACTGCGGGCCGCACCCGGCGAGCGGGCCGCGGACGCGGTCGTCCACCAGCGTGCGGCGGGCGGGGTGCGGCGGGCGGGGTGCTCGGTGTGGCGGCCGTCCGGGTCAGCGGGCCCGGGTGGTCGAGTACAGGTGGCTGTCGCGGAACTCCGTCGCGGCCAGCGTCCGGCCGACGATGATGACGGCGGTGCGCAGCACGCCCGCGGCCTTCACCTGGACGGCGATGTCACCGAGCGTGCCGCGCAGCACCAGTTCGTCCGGGCGGCTGGCCATCGCGACCACCGCAGCCGGGCAGTCCGGCCCGTAGTGCGGCAGCAACTCCTCGACCACGCTGTCCACGTAGCGGGCCGCCAGGTGCAGCACCAGCAGCGCGCCGCTCTTGCCGAGCACGGACAGCTCCTCGCCGGGCGGCATCGGCGTCGCCTGCCGGGCCACCCGGGTCAGGATCACCGTCTGCCCGACCGTCGGCACCGTCAACTCCCGCTTCAGCGCCGCCGCGGCCGCCGCGAACGCGGGCACGCCCGGCACCACCTCGTACGGGATGCCCGCCGCGTCCAGTCGGCGCATCTGCTCGGCCATCGCCGAGAAGACCGACGGGTCGCCCGAGTGCAGCCGGGCCACGTCCTGGCCCTCGGCGTTCGCGCGGACGATCTCGGCCATGATCTGGTCCAGGTCCAGGTTCGCGGTGTCGACCAGCCGGGCGTCCGGCGGGCAGTCGGCCAGCAGCTCCGGCGGCACCAGGCTGCCCGCGTACAGGCACACCCCGCAGCGGGCCAGGGTGCGTTGGCCGCGCACCGTGATCAGATCGGCTGCGCCCGGACCGGCACCGATGAAATAGACCGTCACTTCGCTCCTCCTGCTGCCCCGCCGACAACGCCGACAGCGTCGACAATGCCGGCCGCACCGGACTCTCCGGTGTCCGCGTCTGGGTCCGTGTCCGTGCTTTCGTGCCGCGTTCCCGCGTCCGCGGTCGTGGATGCCTTCGTGGTCGCGCGTGCCTTCGTGGTCACGGGTGCCGCCACGTCCGCGTCCGGGTGCGCGTCCGGGTCCGCGTCCGGGCCCTTGACGACGCTCCACTGGGTCACCGGCATCGCCTGCCGCCAGCCCGTGAACCCGCCCACCGGCACCGCGTGCGCGACGGCCAGCTTCACCAACTCGCCGCCGTGGCGCCGGTACCACTGCGTCAGCAGCGCCTCCGACTCCAACGTCACCGTGTTCGCCACCAGCCGCCCGCCCGGGCCGAGCGCCGCCCAGCACGCCTCCAGCACCCCCGGCACCGTCAGCCCGCCGCCCACGAACACCGCGTCCGGACGGCCGAGTTCGGACTCCAGCTCCGTCAGCGCCGCCGGTGCCGCACCCCGGACCACCCGCAGCCGGGGCACGCCGAGCGCCGCCGCGTTGCGGACGATCCGCTCGGCCCGCACCGCGTCCCGCTCCACGCTGACCGCTCGGCAACTGCGGTGCGCCCGCAGCCACTCGATGCCGATCGACCCCGAGCCGCCGCCGATGTCCCACAGCAGTTCGCCCGGCGCCGGGCCGAGCGCCGCCAGCGTCGCCGCCCGGACATGACGCTTCGTCAACTGACCGTCCGACTCGAACAGTTCGTCCCGCAGCCCGGGGACGAGCTGCTGGCGCGGGGCGTCCGGCGCGAGGGCCGGATCGAGCGCGCAGTCGACCGCGAGGACGTTCAGCGGATCGCCCGGCGGCAGTGACCAGCCCGCCGCCACGCCCTCGCGCACCGCCTCCGCCGGACCGCCCAGCTGCTCCAACACCCGTACCCGGCTCGGCCCGTAGCCCCGGTCCGCCAGTAGCGCCGCCACCCGCGCGGGCGTCGACGCGTCCGCGCTCAGCACCAGCAGCCGGCGCCCCGGGTACAGCGCCGCGTGCAGCGACTCGGCCGGGCGGCCGACCAGCGTCACCACCTCGGTCTCCTCCACCGGCCAGCCCAGCCGGGCGCACGCCAGCGACACCGAGGACGGGTGCGGCAGCACCCGCAGCGCGTCCGCCGGGACGCCGCACTCCAGCAGCGTCCGGCCGATCCCGTGGAACATCGGGTCGCCGCTGGCCAGCACCGCCAGCCGCCGCCCCGCGAACCGGGCCAGCAGCCCCGGCACCGACGGCCGCAACGGGGACGGCCACGGCACCCGATCCGCCGTCACCTCCACCGGCAGCAGCCCCAACTGGCGCGCTCCGCCGAGCACCACCTCCGCCGCGCCCAGCGCCTCCCGCGCCGCACCCGAGAGCCCCGGCCAGCCGTCCGCACCCACCCCCACGACGGTGATCGCAGACACGCGCAACTCCTGACGGCTCGGGGACGGGGCAGCCGCAGCCTACCCGCAACCGGCCGCCGTACCCCCCGCGAGCTGCGAGGATCCGCCGTGCGACATTGGCCACACCGGGACGCGCGGGGTCGGACCAGGGCCGGCCCGGTATCGGCCCGATATCGGCCCGGGGAGCCGTGGCGGGTCGGGACCGGTCCGGGGCCGGGTCGGGGAAGCGTGGCCGGGGAGCCGTGGCCGGGGCGGGGAGTTCGGTCGTACGGGTGTCAGCCGAGGTCGTCGGCGGCGCGCCGCAGCGCCCGGGACGCGCGGCCCAGGAAGCGCCGGAACTGCTCCTGCTCGGCCTCGGTGAACTCGTCGGCCAGGCACTGCTCGACCTCGGTGGCACGCTCGTCGGCCAGCTCCAGGGCGGCCCGGCCGCTGTCGGTCAGCCGGGTCTCCAGCACGTTGCGGTGCCAGCGGTGCGGCGCCCGCTCCACCAGCCCGCGTTCGGTCAGGTGCCTGAGCAGCACGGCCATCGCCTGCGGTGTCACCTGGCAGGACCTGGCCAGCCCCGCGCCGCTGATGCCCGGACTGTCGGCGAGCACGTACAGCGCCGCGTACTGCGCCACCGTCAGCCCGGCGGGCTCCAGCGCGACGCGCTTCGCGGCCATCAACTCCTGGTCGGCCTGGTGCAGATCGATGCCGATGCGGTCAGCGGCGGGCATTCCCATGCGGCGATGCTACAGGGCGGGCGATGTCAATCAGTTTCGTTGACAGTCGTCAATGTATTGATGATGATGAACGCTATTGATGTCGTGCTGTTGCTACCGCTACCCCTGTTGTCGCTCGTCGCTCGTCGCTCGTCGCTCGTCGCTCGTCGCCTGTTGTCGTCGTGGCGGCCCGCGCCGTTGGCGTTCCGATCGATTTATCGACCTGTTGCCTCACCCAATAGCCCTGCCGCGCTCCGGAGGAC
Organism: Kitasatospora sp. NA04385; assembly: GCF_013364235.1. Taxonomy (NCBI): domain Bacteria; kingdom Bacillati; phylum Actinomycetota; class Actinomycetes; order Kitasatosporales; family Streptomycetaceae; genus Kitasatospora; species Kitasatospora sp. NA04385. The sequence continues at coordinate 6,976,077 of NZ_CP054919.1, forward strand.
CGTGCCACCCATGATCGAACTCTCCTTCCTCGACGCCCCCGGCCTGGCCGCCGGGTTCATCGCCGAGACCCGCCCGCGCGCCCACGGCGCCGGCATTGACCCGTACGAGTACGACCGCGTCACCGCGGCGGTCGACTCGCTGCTGCACTGGCCCGACGCCTGCCGGACGGCCGCCCTCGCCCACCGGGCCCGGGCCGAACGGGCCGCCGCGCGCGGCCGCCGCCGCACCGCCGGGCAGCACCACCGGCTGGCCGCCCGCTGGTTCCACCTCGCCGCCCTGCTGCCGGACCCGGACCGGGAGCGCGCGGCCGCCGTCGCCGCCGAGGCCGACCGGTCGATGGGTGACTCCCTCGCACTGCTCGAACCCCGGGCCCGGCGGATCTCCGGCGAGGACTACGCCGGGTGGCTGCGCCTGCCGACGGAGCAGGCGGGACAGGAGGGGGCGGGAGTGCCCCTGGTGGTGCTGGTGCCCGGGATGGACTCCGCGAAGGAGGAGTTCCACCGGCCGGCCGACGCGCTGCTCGACCGCGGACTGGCGGTGCTGGCCGTCGACGGCCCGGGACAGGGCGTCCTGGCCGCCGGCCCCGCGCTCGGCCCCGACCACCGGCACGCGCTCGGCCGCGCCCTGGACCACACTCTCGACCACACTCTCGACCGCGCCCTGGACCACACCTCCGACGGGGCCCGGGTCGACCCGGACCGGATCGCGGTCATCGGGCTCAGCCTCGGCGGCCACCTCGCCGCCGACTTCGCCGCCCACGACCCGCGCGTCCGGGCGGCCGCCCTGGTCAGCGGACCGTACCGGCTGGACTGGGACGCCCTGGTCCCGTTCGTCACCGCCACCCTCACCCGGCGCTGCGGCGACGAGGCCGCCGCCCGCGCCTTCACCGCCCGGGTCGACCTGGCCGCCCTCGCCCCCCGGCTGCGCCACCTTCCCCTGCTGCTGGTCGAAGGCGGCCGCGACCGCATCCCGGGCGTCACCAACGCCGACGCCCTCACCGCCGACCTCCCGCACGCTGAACTCCTCCACGTCCCGCACGGCAACCACCTCCTCGGCAACGCCCTCCCGGACTGGCTCCCCGATACCGCCGACTGGCTCGCGGACACCCTGGCCACCACCGGGCCCCGAGCCTGAGCCGTCAAAGGCGCTGCGCGGGCACTGTTTTCCTCGTCCGCCGGTATGGTGGCCTCTCCGGTGGGCGCGAGGAGGGGCACCTGCATTCGATGGGTGAAGAACCTGTTGACGGTGGAAGGGATTTCCGCGCACCGGGAAGCGTTCGCGCCTCTCTTCGCGCGGCGGTTTCCGAGGCCGATGGTGACCTGGATCAGGCCGAGGACCGGCTGGAGGAACTGCTCGCCAGGTGGGGGGAGCGGGAGACCCTCGGGTCCAGCGCGAAGCGGAAGTTGTCATCCCGCATCCAGATAGTTCAAGCCCGGTGCGGGACGCTTCGCGGCAGGCGTGCGGCTGCCCTGGCCGCGCTGAAATCCTTCGATGCGCCATCGGGCGTGAACTCCCGGGAGGGGGCGGGAAGGGTGGAACTCTCCGAAGTGGAGATCCTGTTCGAGCAAGTGGAGCGGTCGAAAGATTTCCTGCAGAAGATCGATCGGGAAATCTCCCGGGCGGTCGCGAGCATCGACCGTCACCGCTCCTACGGGAAGGGGGTGCCGCTGGAGAAGGCGGACGCCCTCGCTGACCTGAGGAGAAGGAGGGAGAGCCTGTGTCGCTGGTACGCGAGATCTGTCGCGGCCCTGGAAGCCTACGAAGCGGCCGAAGACCAGGGTGCTCTCCGCTCCGGGCCGGAGACCCGCCCAGCGGTCGGCGAAGGACCGGGGGCGCCCCCGGCACCGGCTGCTCCTGCTGTCCGCCCGCAAGGGGCGGACTCCCCCGAGCGGGTACTCCGCACCCGCTACCGGAAGTTGGTGGCCGAGGTCGAGAAGGCCGAACCCGCCACCCACGGCGCGCGTCGCCCGCGCACTTCGGAGACGCCCGTGCGCAATCCCAGGGCCCGCGAGGCGGTGGTGCTTCGCAGCGGAGGGCGTTGTGAGAATCCGTCCTGCGGCGGGCAGCCGGCCGATGTGACGGACACCGGGGAGGCGATCCTCGACGTGGACCACGTCGAGGACATCTCGGCGGGCGGACGCGACCACCCGGTCAACATGGTCGCGCTGTGCCCCAACTGCCATGCCGTCAAGACCCGGGGATCCACCCGCGAGACCCTGCGGGCCGTACTGCGCGCCGTCGCCGAAGAAGCGCACAGGAGGGCGGGGGAGGAAGCAGCGGCCCTCCGGGCGTAGCGGGCGTGGCCGCCCCGGGCAAAGGCCGCGGTGAAGGCGCAGGGAGCGGCGCTGGGCGGGGAGAATACGGGGATGGGGTCACGTCTGTCGCCGCCGCCGTTGTTGTACCTGGACGTCGATGGTCCGCTGATCCCGTTCGGCGGGCCTGCCGGGAGTCATCCGGAGCACCTGAGCGGGCGCCGGATCAGGGAGGTGCTGGGGGCGGAGGCCGGCGGGCATCCGCTGCTGGCCCGGTTGGACCCCCGGTGCGGGGCACGGATCGCGGCGCTGCCCTGCCGGGCGGTGTGGGCCACCACCTGGGAGCACGAGGCCAACGTCTGCGTCGCGCCGCTGCTCGGGCTGCCGCGACTGCCCGTGCTGGAGGAGCCGGACGACGCGGAGGCGCCGTACCGGCCGGGGGCCCGGCCGCCCGGGGTGCACTGGAAGACGCCGCTGCTGGTGGAGCACGCGGGCGGGGCGGCGTTCGCCTGGGTGGACGACGAGATCGGGGCGGCCGACCGGGAGTGGGTGGCGGCCCACCACCCCGGCCCCGCGCTGCTGTTGAGGGTAGATCCCCGGCGGGGCCTGACGGAGGGGGACTTCGAGGTCCTGGAGGAGTGGCTCCCCGCGCCCTGGTGAAGGGCCGGGGGAGCGGGCGGGATACTCGTCCGAGGTTCCGTCCTGGAGGCAGTGTGTACACGTTCGAGGCCGAGCCCGTCCGCACCGAGCGGCTGGTCCGGCGGCGGGGGCGGACGGGGTGAGCGGGTTGCGGAAGCGGAAGACCCGGGCCTCGGTCAGGCCGTTGGAGCCGTCCGACCAGCAGGCGGTGGCCGCACCCAGCGCGTCGGCCGTCTCCGGGTCGGTGACCTCCTCGACCGGCGGGCGCGGCGCGGACGGGTCCATCGCGGGCGGCGGGGCACCCCCCCCGGCCGGGCCGAGGCACAACTTCCGTACCGGGGCGTCGAACCGGGGCAGGGCCGGAGCGCCCCGCGTCGCGGCCAACAGGGCCAGGGCCACGGCGAGTCGGAGGCCGAGTTGGAGGTCGGGCCGGAAGGTTGCCGCACTGCTGCGCCCGTTCCAGCAGGGCGCCCGGGCGGTGTGCCAGGGCGGGAGTGGGGGTCTCAGGCGGGCGGGTCCTCGAGCAGGCCGCAGTTGTACGGGAACTCGGCGAGCGCGGTGCGGCGTCCGGGGTCGGGTTCGGCGGTGGCCAGGTCGGCGAACACGGCGGCCAGGCGGTCGCGTTGGGCCTCGGGGAGGCGGCTCAGCTCCCAGGACGCGTTCTCCAGGAGCTTGACGGCGGTGTCGTCGGCGACCTCGTCGTCCTCGCACTCGTCGAGGAAGCGCAGCAGATCGGCGATCACTCCGGCCAGGACGGGGACCAGCGGGTCGGTGGTGCTCATGACGGGGTGGCTCCTGGAGTGGGGCCGCCGAGGCGGCGGTTGCGGGCGGCCCGGGCGGCGAGGCGTTCGGCGTCCGGGAGTTCGGCGAGTTCGGTCAGTGTGGCGGTGACGGCGGCGGCCAGGCGCTCGCGCAGGTCGGCCGGGTCGGTGCTCTCCGGGACGACCAGATCGACCAGGCCGGTGGCGGTCAGGTCGGTGGCGGTGATGCCCTGGGCGCGGGCGAGTTGGGGTGCGTGGTCGCCGTCGCGGTGGACGATCGCCGAGGCGCCCTCGGGCGGCAGCGGGGCCAGCCAGGCGTGCTGGGCGGCGATCACCCGGTCGGCGGGCAGCAGGGCGAGCGCGCCGCCGCCGCTGCCCTGGCCGAGCAGCACGGCCAGCACGGGGGTGCGCAGCCCGACCAGGGTGGTCAGGCAGTGCGCGATCTCCATTGCCACGCCGTCGAGTTCGGCCTCGACGGAGAGTTCCGCGCCGGTGGTGTCGACCACGGTGAGCAGCGGCATGCCGAGCTCCTCGGCGATCTGCGCCTGGCGTCGGACCGCCCGCAGGTCGGCTGCGGTGAAAGGGAGTTGGGGTTGGTCGGGGCCCTGACGCTGTTGGGCGACGACCATCACGGGGCGTCCGCCGAGCAGGGCCAGCGCCCGGACCAGCGCGCTGTCGCCGTCCAGCGGGAGGAGCGACTCGGCGGTGTGGTACAGGAGTTCGAGCGCGGACAGCCGGTCGGGGCGGCGGCTGAGCAGCACCGACTCCCAGGCGTCCGGGGGCGTGGGGGCCTCCGGCGACGCGGCGGTCGCGGGCACGGGTGCGGGGGCGGTCGGACGGGCGGTGAGGACGGCGAGGGCGCGGGCCAGGAAGGCGCGCAGCCGCTCCGGCGGGACGATCGCGTCCAGCCGCCCGTTGGCGGCCAGCGTCTCGGCGCGCTGGACGGTGGGCGGCAACGGCTCGCCGCGCAGTTCCTCGTACACCCGGGGGCCGAGGAAGCCGAGCCGGGCGGCCGGTTCGGCGAGCACCAGGTGGCCGAGGGTGCCCCAGGAGGCGAACACCCCGCCCATGGTGGGGTTGCGCAGGTAGGTCAGGTACGGCAGGCCCGCGCTGCGGTGGGCGTGGACAGCGGCGGTGACCCGGACCATGCACAGGAACGCGGCCGACCCCTCCTGCATCCGGGTGCCGCCGGAGACCGGAAGGGCGAGCAGCGGCAGGCGCTCGGCGGTGGCGCGCTCCACGGCGCGGGTGATCCGTTCGGCGGTGGCCACGCCGATCGAGCCGCCGAGGAAGCCGAACTCGCCGGCGACCAGGGCGACCGGTCGCCCGTCCAGCAGGGCGCGTCCGGTGAGCACGGCCTCGTCCAGGCCGGTGCGCTCGCGGGCCCGGGCCAGTGCGTCCCGGTATCCGGGGTCGGCGTGCTCGGCGGTGACCGGCTCGTCCCAGCTGCGGAAGGTGCCGGGGTCGACCAGCAGGTCGAGGAGTTGACGTGCCGTCACCGTGGCCTCCGTCGCGGGGGAGCAGCGTGGATGTGGAGCGGGGATGTGGGGCGGGGGAGGGTGGGCCGGACCGCGCGGGTGGCGACCGGGCGTCACCCGAGGCTAGCGGGGCGGCGCGGCCGTCGGCTGGTGCGCCGCACGAGGGTGAGCAGGATCACCGGCACGCGGCGCAGCGGGACCGCCGCGGAACGTGACGCAGCAGACATCGGGGTAATTGGTATCCAAGATGCGCAATTGGATACAGTCGGCGCCGTGAGGTTGACCAAGAGCACCGACATCGCACTGCGCATCGCGATGCGCCTGGCGGTGCTGGACGAGGACCAGACCCCGACCACCCGCGAGGTGGCCGAGGCGGTCGGCGTCCCCTACCACCACGCGGCGAAGGTGGTCAGCCGGCTCCAGCACCTGGGCGTCGTCGAGGCCCGGCGCGGCCGTGGCGGGGGGCTCGCCCTGACCGCCGCCGGGCGCACCGGATCGCTCGGCCGGATCGTCCGGGAGCTGGAGGGCGTCGGGGACGTGGTCGGCTGCGAGGACGAGCCGCCCTGCCCGCTGCGCGACTCCTGCCGGCTGCGCGGTGCGCTGCGGCGGGCGCAGGAGGCGTTCTACGCCTCGCTCGACCCGCTGACCGTGGACGACCTGGTCGGGGGCGAGGGTGGAGGGGGCGGGGGGAGCGGGGGGAGCGGGGGGAGCGGCGCGGGCGGGTCGGGGGAGCCCGGCGGCCCGGTCCTGCTCGGCCTGCCGACCCTGCCGAGCGCGCCGCCCCTGTCGAGCGGGTCGGGCCGGCCCGGCCCTTCCGGCCCGCCGGGGCCGGGACCGTTCGGCCCTTCCGCGTAGCCGCCCGCCGGGCGAGCATCGAAGCGAGCGCCGGGGCGAACACCGGGGCCAGCGCGGGGGCGAGCACCGGTCAGCAGCACGGCCAGTAGTAGGTTTTCCCATCCTGTTAAATGCGCATCTCAGATGCGAGTTTGGAGTTTCGGATGCTGTCCGAGAAGTCCGCGGAGACCGTACGCGCCACCCTCCCCGTGGTGGGCGCGGCCATCGGGGAGATCACCGGCTCGTTCTACCACCGGCTCTTCGCGGCCCACCCCGAACTGCTGCGCGACCTGTTCAACCGGGGCAACCAGGCCGACGGCAGCCAGCGCCAGGCGCTGGCCGGCTCGATAGCCGCCTTCGCCACCGCCCTGGTCGAGCACCCCGACCGGCGGCCGGACGCCATGCTGGCCCGGATCGCCCACAAGCACGCCTCGCTCGGCATCGCCCCCGACCAGTACCAGGTGGTCCACACCCACCTGTTCGCCGCCATCGTCGAGGTGCTCGGCGACGCCGTCACCCCCGAGGTCGCCGCCGCCTGGGACGAGGTGTACTGGCTGATGGCCAACGCGCTGATCGCCGTCGAGGCCCGCCTGTACGAGGAGAGCGGCACCCGCGGCGAGCGCCGCCCCTACACGGTGGCCGCCCGCACCGCCGAGACCGCCGACGTGGCGACCTTCCTGCTGCACCCCGCCGACGGCGGCCCCGTCCCGGCGCACCGGCCCGGCCAGTACGTCTCGGTGCAGGTCGAACTCGCCGACGGCGCCCGCCAGATCCGCCAGTACAGCCTGTCCGGACAGCCCGAGGGCGGCCTGCAGATCACCGTCAAGAAGGTCGCCGGGGACCCGGCCGGCGAGGTCTCCAACCACCTCCACCAGCACGTGGACGAGGGCGCCGTGCTGCTGGTCAGCGCCCCGTTCGGCGACGTCCAACTGGCCGACGGGGAACGGCCGGTGGTGCTGGCCTCGGCCGGCATCGGCTGCACCCCGATCGTCGGCATGCTCGCCCACCTCGCCGAGACCGGCACCACCCGCAGGGTGATCGCGGTGCACGGCGACCGGCAGGAGTCCGCGCACGCCTTCCGCGACGAGTTCGCGCTGCTGGTCGACAAGCTCCCCCGCGGCGAGGCGCACGTCTGGTACGAGCGCCCCGAGGGCGAGTGGCCCGCCGGGCGCACCGGCCTGGTCGACCTGGCGGGCCTGGACGTCCCGGCCGACGCCGTCGCCTACCTGTGCGGCCCGCTGCCGTTCATGCGCGCCGTCCGCACCCAGCTGCTCGCCGCCGGGGTGCCCGCCGCCGACATCCACTACGAGGTCTTCGGCCCCGACCTGTGGCTCGGCCGGGTCTGACCGCGGGCCAACCCGAGGTCACCGACCGCCCCGAAGCCGCCGACCGCCCGGCCCGGCCCGGCAGGGCAGGACCGGGCGGTCGGCGCCCGAGGTCAGCGCGTCACAGCTCGGCCGTGATCGCGTCCCACAGCGCGACCCGGGCCCGCAGCGCGGCGCGGACCGTCGCCCCGCACTCCTCCCAGCGCTCGGCGTCGTCGCCGCACAGGTCGATCAGCATCTGCATCGCCATCGGGGTGTGCTGCTCGCCGTCGACCTCGATGTGCCGGGCCAGGTAGTCCTTGAAGACGCCCAGCCGGCCCTCGGCGTCGTCGATCCGGACCACCTGCTCGAACATCTCCGGGATCAGGTCCTCCCGGCCGAACGCGAATGCCGCGGCCTGGCAGTGCACCGGCGCGTCGTCGATGATCCCGAAGGTGACGGCGGTGAACGCGGCCGCCGCCTCCGGGATCTCCGCGGTCTTCGCCGCGTCCGCGACCGGCAGGCCGGAGCGCAGCGCCGCGAGGAACGCCTCGATCGGGGCGGTGTCCGCGCCCGCCTTGGCCATGCCGTCGAGGTACAGCTCGAAGTGGCTGGTGTAGCCCTCGCCGAGCTCGTCGCTCTCCTCGACCAGCACGATCTCGTTGATCAGCCGGCGGCTCGCGGTCGGGCCGTCCGGCAGCCACGGCAGGCTCACGCAGGTGAGCTGCCGCTGGAGGCACTTGAGCAGGGACATGAAGTCCCAGACGGCGAAGACGTGGGTCTGCTGGAAGGTCCGCACCTTCTCCAGGCTGTCCAGCGACAGGTACATCGGGTGGGAGACCACCTCCTGGCGGACCTCCTCGATCGACTCGCGCAGGGCGGTCAGGCCGGGGTGGCTGCGGTCCCAGTGGTAGCGGTCGCTCATGACTTGCTCTCCTCGTGTGGTGTGTGAAACAGGCGGAGACTACGTGGGTGGACGCAGCGGTGGTACGGCTCGGAAAACGACTGCCCGAACGGGCAGTTACTTCAGGACGGCCCGGATCGCGTCCCGCAGCTGGTCGTCGCTCGGCTGCAGGGCCCGGTCCAGGGCCAGGGCGAAGGGGAGGACGGTGCCGTCCGGGCGGGTGACCCGGCGGGGCGGGGCGAGCAGGCGGCACTCCTCGGCGGCGACGGCCAGCACCTCGGCGGCGAAACCGGCGAAGCGGTTGGAGTCGTCGGCCACCACCAGCCGGCCGGTGCGGCCCAGCGACTCGACCAGGGCGGCCCGGTCCAGCGGGTACAGGGTGCGCGGATCGAGCACCTCCACCGACACCTCGTGCGCCAACTCCTCGGCCACGGCGACGGCTTGGTGCACCAGGTGGCCGACCGCGACCACCGTCACGTCCGCCCCCCGCCGCACCGTCCGGGCCTCGCCCAGCGGGATCGGCTCCAGCGGCGCCGTCACGTCCTCCCGGACGCCCAGCGCGCCCGCCGGGGCGAACAGCACCACCGGGTCGTCGTCCCGGATCGCCGAACTCAGCAGCCCGTACGCGTCGGTGGGCGTCGCGGGCGCGAGCGTCTTGACGCCCACATGCGCGAACAGGCCGTACGGGTGGTCCGAGTGCTGGCCCGCCCAGCCGCTGCGGGAGCCCGAACCCGGCACCACCACGGTCAGCGGCACCCGGGCCTGGCCGCCCGTCATCAGCGAGAACTTGTGCGCCTGGTTGGCGAGTTGCTCGAAGACCAGGAACAGCAGCGACGGGATCTGCAACTCGATGACCGGGCGCATCCCGTTCAGCGCCGCCCCGATGCCCGCCGAGGTGAACGCCTGCTCCGACAGCGGCACGTCCACCACCCGCTCGGCGCCGAAGCGCTGTTGCAGGCCCAGCGTCAGCCCGGCCAGGCCCGCGCCGACGTCCTCGCCGAACACGCACACCGCCGGATCGGCCGCCAGCGCGTCCGCCAGCGCCCGGTTCATCGCCTTGGCGTACGACAACAGCGTCACAGGGCCGCTCCCGACCGGGGCCGCAGCCCGCTCGCGTACAGGTGGTCAAGGGCCGTCGCCGGGTCCGGCTCCGCCGAGGACAGCGCGAACTCGGCTGCGGAGGACAGGAGTTCGGAGACCTCCCGGTCGATGGCGGCCGCCTCGGGCAGCGCCGTCGCCAGCGGGTCGCGCTCCCGCCAGGAGGCCACCTCCTCGGCCGTCCGGTACGCCAGCCGGAAGCGCCGCTCCATCGTGTGGTGCGCCTCGAACCGGTACGTCAGGCACTCCAGGAAGGACGGACCACCGCCCGAACGGGCGCGCAGGACTGCCCGTTCGGCCGCCGCCCGGACCGCCTCGACGTCCATCCCGTCCACCGTCTCGGCCGGGATGCCGAACGCCGCCGCCCGGCCGCACGCCGAACCGCCCACCGCCGAGGCGGCCGGCAGCGTCGTCGCGTAGCCGTTGTTCTCGCAGACGAACACCACCGGCGCCCGCCAGATCGACGCCAGGTTCAACGACTCCAGCAGCACGCCCTGGTTGAGCGCGCCGTCCCCGAAGAACGAGGCGACCACGGTGGGTTCGCCGCGCCGCCGGGCCGCCCAGGCCGCGCCGACCGCGATCGGCGCACCCGCACCGACGATGCCGTTCGCGCCCAGGATGCCCAGCGAGAAGTCCGCGGCGTGCATCGAACCGCCCCGGCCGCCGTTCAACCCGCCGACCCGGCCCAGCAGTTCGGCCAGTAGCCGGCCCGGGTCGGCGCCCTTGGCCAGCACGTGCCCGTGCCCCCGGTGGGTCGAGGTCAGCTGGTCGGCCGGATCGAGCGCCGCGCACACGCCGACCGCCACCGCCTCCTGCCCGATGTACGGGTGGGTGCCGCCGACCACCAGCCCCGACCGCACCCACTCCAGCGCCAGCTCCTCGAACGAGCGGATCAGCCGCATCGTCCGGTACCGGCCCGCCGGGTCCGCCAGGTGCGGCAGGCTCACCGGCCCGACCGCCCCGGCTCCGACCGCCACAGCACCGGGCAGAACTCCGGGTCCGCGTAGTCCGGCAGGCCGTTCGCGTCCCGCCGCACCACCGCGTCGTGGTTGTACACCACCGGCGAGCCGTCCGGCCGCAGGAACGAGCGGTACCGGTTCGAGCCGTCCTGCAGGTGCAGCGACACCGCCCGGCGCGGCTGCGCGGACCGGTTCGGGCCCGAGCCGTGGTAGGTGCGGCAGTGGTGGAAGGAGACGTGCCCGCGCGGGATCTCGACCGGCACGGTACGGACCTCGGTGCCGTTGAACTCGGCGTTCTCGTGCAGCAGTTGCTCCAGCTCGGAGCGGTCTCGGGCGGCGAAGTGCCGGGTCGAGTCGTCACCGCCCGGCCGCTCCTCCCAGCGGTGGCTGCCGTCCACCATGGTGATGGTGCCCATCTCCTCCGTGCAGTCGTGGAACGGCAGGAACGCCGTCAGCATCCGCTGCGAGGTGGAGGTCTGCCAGTAGTGCTTGTCGAAGTGCCACGGCACCACGTTGCTCGGCTCGCCCGGCACCGGCGGCTTGTAGATCAGCGTCGACTGGAACAGCCGGATCTCCTCCGCCTGCGCCAGCCGTGCCGCGACCGCGCCCAGCAGCGGCTTGCGCAGGATCCGGCCGATCTCCCCGTGCTCGTAGTGCACGTAGTCGTTGTGCCGCTGCACCGGCCCGTCCGACGGCTTCCAGGACGCCAGGTGCGGCGGCACGCCGGGCAGTTCGCGGTCCCGCTCACCCGCGTAGTAGCGCTCGGTCGCGGCCTGCAGCGCGTCCAGTTCGGCGTCGGAGAACAGCCGCCGGGACAGGTACCAGCCGCGCTCCGCGTACTGCAGCACCTCCTCGACGGTCGGCAGCAGCGCCGACTCCTCCGCGGTCAACTCGAACTGCTCGATGGCGGTCGACACTTCCGTTCTCCTCTGCTCAGCTGTCCGCGGTGGCGCGCTCGCGCTCCACCGCCTCGTACAGGGCCTTGATGTTCGCGGTGCCGAAGGTGCCCGCGCCGCGCCGCTCCACCAGCTCCAGGAAGAAGGTGCGGCGCGGATGGGTCGAGCGGGCGAAGATCTGGAACAGCTCGCCGCCGTGGTCCCGGTCCACCAGCACGCCGGTGTCCCGCAGTTCGGTCACCGGGATGGCGGTGGGGCCCAGCCGCGACTCCAGCGCCTCGTAGTACGCGCCCGGCGTGCTCAGGAACGCCACCCCGCGCGCCGCCAGCTCCCGCACCGCCGCCGTGATCGACCCGGTCGCGTACGCCAGGTGCTGGACGCCCGCGCCGCCGTGCGCCTCCAGGAAGCCGTCGATCTGGCCGGACGCCCGCGAGGTGTCCGGCTCCAGCAGGGTGAAGGTGATCGTCCCGCACGGGCTCTGCACCACCCGGGAGTCCATCGCCTGGTCGCCGACCTCCACGTACTCCCGGAAGATCTCCCGGAAGCCCAGCCCGTGCACCGCCCAGTCCACCGAGGGGGCCAACTGCCCGCCCGGCACCACGATCGCCACGTGGTCCAGCGACAGCAGCGTGCCCTCGACCGGCGGTTCGCCGGCCGGGAGCAGGTCGTCCGCGCCGACGAAGCGCAGCGCCAGGTCGCCGAAGCCGGAGACCGTGCCCGCCCCGTCCAGGCAGCCGCCGCCCGCGTTCAGCGCCCGCTCGGCCGCCGCGGCCGCCGCCACCGCGTCGGTGTGCCGCAGCGCGATCACCGCGACGCCGTCGCCGTGCCGCCGCACCCACGCGGCGACCCGGTGCTCGGTCTCCACCGCCGAGGTCAGCAGCACCCGGATCGAACCCTGGTGCGCCACCACCTGCGTCGTCCCCGGCGCGACCCGGGCCGGCTCGCTCAACGAGAAACCCCAGTCGTCGCGCAGTTGCGCGGCGTACTTGTGGGCGTCCTCCACGTACAGTTCGGTGTACGCGATGCCCGGCACGGTCATGAGTCCCCTCCGAGGTGCTTGGCCGTGATGCTCGGCGGACCGAACAGCAGGCTCAGGTTGTGGCCGCCGAACGCGATCGAGTTCGACAGGGCGTGGCGCACGACACTGTGCTCGGCCGCGCCGCGGACGTGCCGCAACGCGCAGGCCTCGTCCGGCTGTTCGAGGTTGCGGGTGGGCGGGATCAGGCCCTCGGCGACGGACAGCGCCGACACCGCCGCCTCCACCGCCCCCGCGGCGCCCAGCAGGTGGCCGGTCGCGCCCTTGGTCGAGCTGACGAAGGGGTCGTGCGCGCCGAACACCTCGCGCAGCGCCGCCGCCTCCGCCCGGTCGCCCAGCTTGGTGCCCGTGCCGTGGGCGTTGACGTAGTCCACGGCCTCCGGCGGCAGGCCCGCCGAGCGCAGCGCGGCCCGCATCGCGGCGATCGCGCCCGCGCCGTCCGGACGCGGCATGGTCGGGTGGTGGGCGTCGGTGGCCGCACCCCAGCCGGCCAGCGCCGCGTAGGCGCTCGCGCCGCGGGCCTCGGCGTGCTCGACGCTCTCCAGCACCAGGACGGCGCTGCCCTCGCCCAGCACGAAACCGTTGCGGCGGGCGTCGAACGGCCGGGACGCCTGGGCCGGATCGTCCCAACCAGCGGCCAGCGCGCGGGAGTTGTCGAAGGCCGCGGCGATCGTCGGGTGCAGCGGGGCCTCCGCGCCGCCGCACACCACCACGTCCGCCTCGCCGCCGCGGATCAGCCGCAGCCCCTCGGCGATCGCCTGCGCACCGGCCGCGCAGGCGGTGATCACGGCGGAGCTGTAGCCGCGGATGCCGTGCGTGATGGCGATCCGGGCGGCCGCCATGTTCGACAGCATGCCCGGCAGCAGGTACGGGCTGACCGCCGCCCGGCCGCGCTCGCGCCGCCCGACGGCCTGCTGCTCGTAGCTCTCCAGCCCGCCGCCGCCGGTGCCCAGCACCACCGCCACCCGCTCCGGGTCGGCCTCCTGACGGACCGTCAGCTTCGCGTCGGCGAGGGCGTCCTCGGCGGCGGCCAGCGCGAGCAGCAGGAAGCGGTCGGCGACCCGGGTCTCGGTCGGCGGCAGCACCTCGGTGGCCGGGACGTGCGGGGCGATGCCCGCCGTCCGCAGCCAGCCCGCCGCCGGGTGGTCCTCCGGCGGGGCGACCAGCCCGGACCGGCCGGCCGCCAGCGCGCGGAACGCCTCCGGGACGGGGCGGCCCAGCGGCGTCACCCACCCGATGCCGGTGACCTGCGCGGCGACGGCGCTCACGGCGCCCCGGTTCCGGCGGTGGACGCGGCCCCGGCGGTGGCGGCCGCCGCGGTGCTCTCGGCCAGGTGGCGCTGGCGCAGCAGGACCTTGCGGACCTTGCCGGTCGGGCCGAGCGGGATGCGCCCGTCCGGGACGGCCAGCACGCTGCGGACCACGGCGGCGACGTGCGGCTCCAGGGCGGCGAGCACCTCGGCGGTGCGGTCGGCGTCCTGGTCGACGGCCGGGTCGAGCTGCAGCAGCACGTCCGCGACGGTCCGCTCGCCGTCCCGGAAGGCGACCACGGTGCAGTCGTGCACGTCCGGGCAGGCGGCCAGGACGCGCTCCTCGCTGGCGGCGGTGTGCAGGCGGCGGCCGTCGCCGAGGTCGACGCTGTCGACGGCCCGGTCCACGTGGTAGTAGTAGCCGTCCTCGTCGCGGTACATCAGGTCGCCGGTGAGGAAGTAGTCGCGCACCCGGGTGCGGTGGGTGGTCACCGAGTCGTTCCAGTAGCCGGGCGACAGGGTGGGGGAGCGGGTGCCCAGCTCGCCGACCTCGCCGGGGCCGAGCTCGTTGCCGTCCGGGTCGAGGATCGCGCAGTCGACGAAGGCGTGCGGGCGGCCCACGCAGCGGCCGTAGCGCTCGGACTCGACGGTGTGGGTGATGAAGAAGTGCGAGTGGCCCATCTCGGAGGAGCCCAGGCCGTCGATGAACACCGAGCCGGCGGTGCGGACCCGGCCCTGCCGGGTGGCGCTCTCCCGCGAGCCCTGGGCGACCAGGCGGCGGATGTGCGCCTCGTGCGCGCAGTCGCCGGTGTTCCACCACAGGCCGACCGAGGAGAGGTCCCGGGCGGACAGGTCCTGCCGGGCCAGGTCGGCCCAGGTGGTGGCGAAGCCGTATACGCCCAGCGGCTGCCAGCGCTCGATCGCCTCCAGCACCGCCGGGCCCGACTGCTGGGAGATCAGGTGCAGTTGGGCGTCGAAGCTGAGCGCCAGGTTGACCGCGATCAGCGTCGCGGCGTGCGCGGCGGGCAGCGCGCTGAGCACCCGGTCGATGCCCTGCGGGCGGGGCAGCAGCAGGCGGTGGCGGATCGCCGCGTACAGGCTCTGGTGCGAGTGCAGCACCGCCTTGGGCAGGCCGGTGGTGCCCGAGGAGTGGGTGATCGCCACCGGGTCGGTGGGCCAGTGCCGGTACGGTTCGGGCGCCGACTCCGGCTCGCCGTCGGCGAGTTCGGCGGTGTCGGCGAGCAGCGGCGTCCCGCAGTCGACGTCGGCGAGCGCCTTGGCGTGCGCGCTGTCGGCGAGCAGCCCGGTCGCGTTCAACCGGCGCAGGTAGCGGGCCGAGGTGTCCGCGTCCAGCGCCGGGTTGAGCAGGGCCGGGATCGCCCCGAGGTGGGTCAGCGCCAGGAAGCACAGCACCTGCTCGGCCGCGGCGGACGCCTGCACGGCCACCGGGTCGCGGCGGCGAACCCCGCGGGCGTGCAGGGCGGCGGCCCGGGCGCGCACCGCGCGGTCGAGCTCGCGCAGCGTCAGGGCGGTGTGCGCGGGGTGGCCGTCGACGGGGGTGTCGAAGGTCAGGGTCGGCGAGTCCAGGCCGAGGCCCTGCTCGACCCGGGTGGTCAGGACGTTTCCGGCGCCGACGGAGCTGTCGGCGGACAGCGTGGCGCGTAGGGTGCGGAGGCTCATCGTTCCCGTTCTTCTCGTGGTGCGGGAAAAGGGCAGGGGACCCTCGGCGGACCCTCGGCGGGGCCGCGGTGCGTCGGGTCGGTGCGGGGTGCGGGGTGCGGGGTGCGGGGTACGGGGTGCGGGGTCGGGGCGTCGGGGTGGGGCGTGGGGTCGGGCGGGGCGCGCGGGCGGCCGGGGCTCAGGGGGCGAGCAGGACGGCGGTGGCCCGGTCGGGCGGCCCCTGGACGGCGATGACGGCCAGCACCTGGTCGGCGTCGCCGTCCTCGATCAACAGGGCCGCCCGCTCGTGCAGGTCGCGCTCCTCCTCGAAGCCCAGGCCGAGCGCGACCACCGGCCCGTCCAGCTGCCAGCGGGCGGCGACGTGGCCGAGCACGGCGTTCGGGTTGGACTGGAAGAACAGCAGCGGGGCGACCCGCTGCCCGGTGGCGTTGGCCCGGGCCAGCGCGTCGGCGGTGCCGGTGTCGCCGCTCGGGCTGACCAGCAGCAGCGCGGTGCGCGGCGCCCCGGCGGCCGGCGGCGGGCCGTAGCGGGCGCGCAGGCAGCGCTCGGCGGTCTCGGCCACCAGCGGGCTGAACGCGGACTCCACGAAGCCCGCGATGGCGGGCAGTTCGTCCCCCGGACGCTCCGGCCACCGCGCGGCGGCCAGCACCCGCAGCGGCCCGGAGAGCACGCGGGGCGCCACGGCGGACCCGGCGACGGGCACCGCGACGGTCCCGCCGACCGGCACCGAGGACGGGGGCGGTGGCGGAGGCGGCGGTGGGTCGGTGACGAGGACGGGGACGGAGGGCGGGGCGGTCATGCGGGAGCCACCAGGAGGACGGGCCGGGGACGGCCGGGCGGGAACGGTCGGGGAGGGCCGGAACGGCTGGAGCGGGAACGGCTGGAGCGGGGAGGACGGGAACGGGGACGGTGCGCCCGCGGGTCAGGCGGGTGCCACCAGGAGCGCGGTGTTCGCGCCGCCGAACGCGGCGTTCACGGTCAGCGCCAGGGCGGGTGCGGGCGCGGCCGGGCGGGGCCGGTCGAGGACCAGGTCGAGCGGGCAGTCCGGGTCCGGGGCCTGCCAGCCGGCGTTGACCGGCAGCGCACCGGCCCGCAACGCGCCGACCGTGGCGGCGAGTTCGAGCAGGGCGGAGGCTTCCAGGGCGTGCCCGTGCACGGACTTGGTGGAGCTGACCGGCGGGGTGCCGGCCGGGAAGACGCTGCGCAGGGCGGCGGCCTCGGCCAGGTCGCCGAGCTTGGAGCCCGCGCCGTTGGCGTTGACGTAGCCGACCGCGGCCGGTGCGGCGCCCGCCCGGGCGAGCGCGCCGTGCACCGCCCTGGCCAGGCCGGTGCCGTCGGGGTGCGGCCGGCAGACGTGGAAGGCGTCCCCGGTCCTGGCCCAGCCGGCGATCCGGGCCAGGGCGGTGCCGCCGCGCCGGCGCAGGGCCGGTGCGGACTCCAGGACCACGGCCACCGCCGCGTCGCCGAGCAGCATGCCCTGCCGGCCCAGGCTGAACGGGCGCACCGCGCCGTCCCCGGCCAGGGCCCGACCGGCGTCGAACACCGCGAAGGTGTCCGGCTCGACCAGGTACCCGGCGGCGACCACCACGCGTTCGCGGCGGCCGGAGGCGATCAGCGCGGCGGCGTCGGCGACCGCGCCGGACGCCGCGACGCACGCGCCGGTGTACACCCGGGGGCGCAGTCCGGTGCGGTCGCCGACCTCGGCGGCGACCGGTCCGGCCCGCCGGTCGCCGTGCAGGGCGATCAGCAGTTCCTCGGGCCCGTCGGCGGGGCGGGGCCCGGGCGGGCCGGAGAGTGCGCCGGCCTCGGCGAGCACCGCGACCAGCTGGTCGGCCAGCCGGGCGAGCCCGGGCCGGCCGCGGCGTGGTCGGCGCGGCGGCCGGCGGTGCCGAAGCGCTCCACCGGGGCGAACGCGGGCCGTCCCGCGAGCACGCCGTCGGTGAGCGCGGCCAGCCCCGCGCCGAACGCCGAGCGGACCCCGATCCCGCCGACCAGGACGGCGCGCCGCGGCGGGCCGCTCCGGAGCGCGGTCGACGTCATGGCGCGGCGGCCCCCGCGCCGAGCCCCTGGACGGCGCCGGCCGTCGCGGCGTCGGCCGTCGCAGCGTCGATCCGCGCGGCGTCGTCCGTTGCGGCGTCGATCTGCGCGCCGAGCGCGGCCACCGCGTCGTCCACCGTGCGGATGGCGTCCAGCCGTTCGTCGTCCAGGTCGATCTGCACGCCGTACTGCTGCTCGGCCTCGGCGATCAGCCAGGTCAGTTCCAGCGAGCCCAGGTGCTCGTCGACCTGCTCGGGGGCGCGGTCGCCGTAGCGGGCCAGCATGGCCACCGCCTCGGACCGGCCGAAGCGGGTTCCGGCGTCGGTGCTCATCAGACGCTGCCCACCGAGGTCTTGGCGATCCGGCCGGCGACCTCGGCGCTGAACTCGTCGATGGTCATCAGCGCGGTGGACTCCATGTCGTCCAGCTCGAAGCGGATGCCGAACTCCTCCTCGACCTGCACCGCGAGGTCGGCCAGTGCCAGCGACTCCAGGTCGAGGCCGGCCGGGCCGAGGTCGGTCTCCGAAGTGACCTGCGAGACGTCGTAGTTCATCGACGCCAGGGTGGTGAGGACGAACGAGCGGATCTGTTCCTGCATGGACGGGCTCTCTTCAGTGCGTCGGGAGGGGAGATGAGGGGTGGGGCGGGGTGCTTCCGGGCAGGGCGCACCGACGGACGGGCGGACGGTGTCTGGAGCCGTCGACCCGGCCGGGCGCACGGCACCGGAAGGGGGTTGAGCGGTCGGGCGGGTGGATCAGCGGGCGTCGTCGGCCTGTCGGCGCAGGGCGGCGGCGTCCCGCAGCAGCTTCCCGGTGGCGGTCCGGGGCAGCCGCGGCATCAGGTGCAGTCGGCGGGGCAGCTTGTAGCCCGCCAGCTCCTTGCCCAGCAGTTCGCGCAACTGCTCGGCGGGACCGCCCCGTTCGGACGGCGAGGAGGTGACGCCCTCGGCGGTCGCGGCGTACGCCTCGATCGCGCCGTCGGCGAACAGCACCACGGCCTCGACCACACCGGGGAGCCCGGTGAGGGCCTGTTCGACCTCGTTGAGGTCGACCTTGAGGCCGCCGATGGAGATCTGGGAGTCGCGCCGCCCGAGCACGGTGACCAGGCCGGTGGCGGCCTCGATCAGGGCGGCGTCACGGGTGTGCAGCAGGCCGTCCGACCAGCGGGTCGGGTCGGTCGGGCCCAGGTACGGGGACTGCTCCCGGGCGATGTGCAACTCGCCGCCGACCACGGACAGTTCCATCCCGTGGACGGGTTCCACGGCCGGATGGGTGCGTCCGGTCAGGTCGGTGGCGATCACGCCGGTCTCGGTCATCCCGTACATGGTGCCCAGCGGCACCCCGAAGCGTTCGCGGAACGCCGCGGGCAGCTGCGGGCGGACGAGTTCGCCCGCCACCACCATCCGCCGCAGCTGCGGCAGTTCGGGTGGCGCGACGGCCGCGGCCAGCAGCTCGGCGTGGAACGGCACCCCGATCACGGTGGTCGGGGCGCCGCCCTCGGCGATGGCGGCCAGGATGCCCCCAGGGGTCATCCGCTGCGGCACCACCAGCTCCACGCCCGCGTGCAGGGCGTGCAGCAGTCCGCCGACCAGGCCGAGCACGTGCACCGTCGAGGACAGCAGCACGGTGCGCTCGCCGCGGGTCGGGAACTCCGGCAGCCGGGCGTAGCAGTCGAGTTCGCGCAGCAGGTCGGCGGCCGTCCGGGCGATCACCTTGGACGGGCCGGTCGACCCCGAACTGAGCTGCACCAGGGCGTGCTCGGAAGCGGCCGCGACCCCGTCCGGGAGCGACCGGAACGTCGGCCGCCCGTCGGCGAGTTCGACCAGCACCCGGGGGTGCAGCCGGTCCACCGCGCGGTCCACCTCGGCGGTGGTCAGCCGGTGGTCCAGCAGGACCGCCTGCGCGCCGGAGCGCCACGCGGCCAGCAGGACCGCGACGAACTCCGCGGAGGGCGGCATCCGCAATGCCACCGTCCCGTGTTCGCCGAGGCCGGCGGCGGCCAACTGCCGCTGCCGTTCGGCCACCAGGGCCCGCAAGGTCCCTCTGGCCACCGGAGCGCCGAAGCGCAGGCACGGTTCGCCGTCCGGTCCGGCGAGTAACTGCTCGTCCACCCAGTCCGCGGCAACCGTGCCGCCGCGCACCGGGGTTGGGGTAAGCGTCAACGCAACTCCACGCGCTCGTGTGGGAAGCAAGGTTCGGAAGTTGTGATGCTTCGGTGTGGACCCCCGTCGGTGCCGACCTTTGCACGGGAGCGCATCAAGGGTCAAGGTCTATACCAGTGGCTGGTCGCCCCCTACGCTGTCCCTCGTTTTCGCACGAGTTGACGAATCATCAGGAGGTTCGGACGCGATGGTTCCGCTCACCCTGGCGGAGCACGGCGCGCTGGCCGAGGCCCGACTGCCCGCCGTGATCTGGGACTTCTTCGAAGGAGCGGCCGGAACCGAGTGGACCGCCCGGGCCAATCCGGACGCCTGGCAGCGGTACCTGCTGCGCCCGCGCGTCCTGGTCGACGTCTCGGCCCCCGACTGCGGCACCGAGCTGTTCGGCGCCCGGCTGGCCGCCCCGTACGGCGTCGCCCCGATGGCCTACCACGGGCTGGCCCACCCCGACGCCGAGTGCGCCACCGCCCGGGCCGCCGCCGGGGCCGGCGCGCTGCTGGTCACCAGCATCTTCGCCGGGCGCACCCTGGAGGAGATCGCCGCGGCCGCGCCCGACGCGGTCCGCTGGCTCCAGCTGTACTGGCTGCGCGACCGGGAGGCGCTCGCCGCCCTGGTCCGGCGGGCCGAGGCGGCGGGCTACCGGGCGCTGGTGCTCACCGTCGACGCGCCCAAGGTCGGCCGCCGGCTGCGCGACCTGCGCAACGCCTTCGCGCTGCCGCCCGGCATGACCGCCGCCAACCTGGCGGCCCGGCTCACCAGCGGCGCCGGGCACGCCGAGGCGGGCCGCTCCGGCATCGAGGAGCACTCCCGGCAGCAGTTCGACCCGACCGTCACCTGGGCCGACCTGGCCTGGCTGCGGCGGCGCACCGGACTGCCGCTGCTGCTCAAGGGCGTGCTCACCGCCGAGGACGCGCGGCTCGCCGTCGACCACGGCGTGGACGGCCTGGTGGTCTCCAACCATGGCGGCCGCCAGCTCGACGGCACCCCGCCCGCGCCGGACGCGCTGGCTGAGGTGGTGGACGCCGTCCCCGCCGACCTCCCGGTGCTGGTCGACGGCGGCCTGCGGCACGGCGCCGACCTCGCCCGGGCGGTGGCCCTCGGCGCCCGTGCCGCGCTGGTCGGCCGGCCGGTGCTGTGGGGCCTGGCGCACGGCGGCGCGGACGGCGCCCGGGCGGTGCTCGACCTGCTGCGCGAGGAGCTGCTCGACACCATGGTGCTGGCCGGCCGGCCCACCCTCGCGGACCTCGACCGCGGCGCGCTGGCGCCCCGGCCGCCGGCCGCCCGGACGCACCGCTGAGCGCGCGTCCCTCTCCTTATATATAGGGGCTCATGACGGAGCACCGACAAAGAGATCGAAAGAGAACGGAAGGACCACGTGACGACCACCGAGAACCCCGCCCCCGCCGCGCCCGCCGAGCCGCCCGCGGCAGCACCCGCGACACCCGCCGCGGCAGCGCCCGCGACGCCCGCCGTGCTGCCCGTCGCGCCGTCCGCCGCAGAGCTGTTCGACGGCTGGGACTGGGAGGACCCGCAGGGCCTCGAGGCCCGTACCGACGCGTTCACCGAGGACCTCGCCCGGTGCACCAGCATCGAGACGGTCCGCCCGGAAGTGCCGCGCACCCACCGGGAGCTCCGGGAACTCGGCGTCACCGGCATCGAGTTCGCCGCGTTCCGCACCCGCCACCCGCAGGGCCTGGGCACCGACCTGGTCGGCCTGCACACCGACACCGGGGCCACCCGCCCCGGCCCGGTCTACCGGATCGACGGCGGCAGCCTGTACACCAGCCTGGACATCACCGAACCGCTCCCGTTCGCCGACCACAGCGTGGACTGGGTCTACGCCGAGCACCTGATCGAGCACGTCCCGCTCGGCACCGCCGTGTACTGGCTCGCCGAGGTGCGCCGCGTCCTGCGCCCCGGCGGCCTGCTCCGGCTCACCACCCCGGACCTGGCCAAGTACGTCGCCGGCTACCTCGACGACCGCGAGCAGTTCTTCCGCCGCCACCGCCGCCGCCTGCGCACCATGCGGGTCGGCCCGCCGATGCCGGAGCGGCGGGCCTTCATGATGAACCAGATCTTCTACCACTTCGGCCACCGCTGGATCTACGACGAGGACGAACTGCGGTACGTGCTGGACCGCGCCGGGTACGGTGGGTTCGCCGTCACCCGACGGGAGTTCCAGACCGGCGCCCGACCGGACGTCGCCGCCCTCGACACCGCCTTCCGCAAGGACGAGTCGATCTACCTGGAGGCCGTCGCCCCCGACGCCGCCCCCGGAGGACCGCACTGATGCCGCTGCACCCCCAGGCCGAGGCGATGCGGGCCCGCCGCGCCGCCGCGGGCACCCCGCCGCTGTACACCCGCACCCTCGCCGAGGCCCGCGCCGCCGACCTCGCCGACCTGCGCGCCGCCACCGGGGGCGGTGAACCCGTGCACCACGTCGGCGAGTTCACCGTCGAGGGCCCCGGCGGCCCGCTCGCCCTGCGCCACTACCGGCCCGCGCCCCGCCCCGCGGACGCCGCGCCCGGACCGGCCCTGCTCTACCTGTACGGCGGCGGCTGGGCGCTCGGCTCGCTGGAGACCGGCGACCCGGTCTGCCGCGCGCTGGCCAACGCCACCGGCGCCGACGTGCTCGCCGTCGGCTACCGGCACGCCCCCGAGCACCGCTTCCCGGCCGCCGTCCACGACTGCTGGGCCGCCCTCGACTGGATCGCCCGCCACGCCGCCGAGTTGGGCCTCGACCCGGCCCGGATCGCGGTGGGCGGCGACAGCGCCGGCGGCAACCTGGCCGCCGCGCTCACCCTGCTCGCCCGGGAGCGCGGCGGCCCCGCGATCCTGCACCAGCTGCTGGTCTACCCCAACACCGACCACCGCGTCCCCGCGCAGGGCGAGGCCGACCCGGCGCTGTTCAACCGGCACTCGGTGGCCTGGTACTGGTCGCACTACCTGGCCGACCCGGCCGACGCCGCGGACCCGCTGGCCTCCCCGCTGCGGGCCCCCTCGCTGGCCGGGCTGCCCCCGGCCACCGTGATCACCGCCGAGTACGACCCGCTGCGCGAGGAGGGCGAGGAGTACGCCGAGGCGCTGCGGGCCGCCGGGGTGCCGGTCGAACTGCGCCGCTACGACGGCATGCCGCACGGCTTCTTCGCCATGCCCGGCGTGCTCGACGACGGCCGCGCCGCCCAGCGCTACGCCGCCGACCGGCTGCTGGCCGCCTACCGGGCCGACCGGGACGGGGCCGCGCGGTGAGCCGGGTGCTGGACCTGGCCGACCTGCACGGCTCGCTGTCCGACCCGCTGCTGGACGCGATGACCTTCCTCAACGAGGTCACCGGCCGCTACCCGGACGCGGTCTCCTTCGCCCCCGGCCGCCCGTACGAGGAGTTCTTCGACCCGGCCGACATCCCCAAGCACCTGGAGACCTACCTGCACCACCTGCGGGCCGAACGCGGCCTGACGGAGGCCCAGGTCCGCCAGGAGGTGTTCCAGTACGGGCGCACCAAGGGCCTGATCGCCCCGCTGATCGCCCGCGCGCTGGCCGCCGACGAGGGCATCGACACCGACCCCGAGGCGCTGGTGGTCACCGTCGGCGCCCAGGAGGGCATGCTGCTGGTGCTGCGCGCCCTGTGCGCGGGCCCGGACGACGTGCTGCTGGTCTCCGCGCCCTGCTACGTCGGCGTCACCGGCGCCGCCCGGCTGCTCGACCTCACCGTGCACCCCGTGCCGGAGGCCGGGCCCGACGGCGGGCTCGACCCCGAGGCGCTGGCCGCCGCCGTCCGCGACCTGCGCGCCGCCGGGAAGCGCCCCCGGGCCTGCTACGTCGTCCCCGACTTCGCCAACCCCAGCGGCGCCAGCATGGCCGAACCGGCCCGCCGCCGACTGCTGGAGGTCGCCGAGGAGAGCGGCGTCCTGCTGATCGAGGACAACCCGTACGGCTTCTTCGGCCGCACCGCCGCCGCCCGCCCCACCCTCAAGGCCCTGGACGGGGACCGCGGCAACGTGGTCTACCTCGGCTCCTTCGCCAAGACCTGCTTCCCCGGCGCCCGGGTCGGCTACGTGGTCGCCGACCAGCGGGTGGCCGGCGGGGCCGGCACCGGTCTGCTCGCCGACGAGCTCGCCAAGCTCAAGAGCATGACCACGGTGAACACCTCGGCGCTCAGCCAGGCCGTCATCGGCGGCATGCTGCTGGACGGCGGGCTGCGCCTGCGGGACGCCAACGAGCCCGCCAGGGGCTTCTACGCCCGGAACATGGACACCCTGCTGGCGGCGCTGGAGACGGCCTTCCAGGGCGTCCCCGGCGTCTCCTGGAACCGCCCCGACGGCGGGTTCTTCGCGGTCGTCACGGTGCCGTTCCGGGCCGACGCGCGGGCCCTGGACGCCTGCGCCCGCGCGCACGGCGTGCTGTGGACGCCGATGGACGGCTTCCACCCCGGCGGCGGCGGTGAGCGGCAACTGCGGTTGTCCTGCTCGTACCTGACCCCGGAGCAGATCACCGACGGGGTGCGGCGGCTGGCCGCGTTCGTCCGGGAGCGCGCGGCGGACGGCGGCGCGGCGGACGGCGGCGCGGCCGACGGCGGCTGAGCGCACGGACGCAGCACCGAGCGGGGCCCGGCGGCCAGAGTGCCGGGCCCCGCTCGGTGCTGCGCCGGTCCGCCCGGGTCAGCGGATCCGCTGGGCGAACAGCCGGGCCGACCAGGCCACCGCGACGGCCATCAGCAGGCCGGTCAGCAGCAGGCCGCGCCACACCTCGGGGGCGTCCAGGTGGCCGGCGAACAGGGCGCGCATGCCCTCCACCGCCCAGTAGCAGGGGTTCCAGGACGCGGCGGTGCGCAGCCAGGCCGGGGCCAGCGCGATCGGCAGCAGGGTGCCGGAGATCAGCGCCAGCGGCTGCGCGATGGTGTTGACCACCGGGCCGAGCGCGGCGTCGGTGGGCACCAGCAGCGCCAGGCCGTAGGAGACCGAGGACGCCATCAGCGCCATCAGCGCCAGCATCGCCATCGCCAGCAGCAGGTCGGCCAGGCCCACGGTCAGGCCGAACGGGATCGCCAGCACGGCGATCAGCACCGACTGGATCAGCAGCGCCGTGGTCTCCCGCAGCGCCCGGCCCAGCAGCAGGGCGACCCGGCTGACCGGCGTCACCCGGGAGCGCTCGATGACGCCCGAGTGCAGCTCGCCCAGCAGCGTGAAGCCGGTGAACAGGCCGCCCATCAGGGCCAGCGCGGACAGCAGGCCGGGCACGTAGATCCGGTAGGCGTCGGCGGTGCTGTGCGCGCCGGACGCGGCCAGCGCGGAGGTCAGCAGCGGGGCGAACAGCAGCAGGTAGCACAGGGGTTGGAGCAGCCCGACGGCGATCCACACGGGGGAGCGGGCCATCAGGAGCAGTTGGCGCTGGTAGACCAGCCAGGTGTCGCGGGCGAGCTTCACGGGGACCTCGGGGGCGTCGGTGCCGGAAAGACGGGAGGACGGGAGGACGGGAGGACGGAAAGACGGGAGGACGGGAGGACGGGAGGACGGAAAAGGGGTGGTCAGCTGCTGTGGACCAGCGCGCGGCCGGTCAGGGCCAGGAACACGTCGTCCAGGCTGGGGCGCTGCAACTGGACGTGCTCCGGCTCGATGCCGACGGCGGCCAGGGTGCGCAGCAGCTGCGGGATCGCGGTGGCCGCGGAGTCCACGTGCAGGCGCAGCCCGTCCTCGCCGGGCAGCGCCTCCAGGCGCTGGACGCACGGCAGTTCGGCGAGCGCGCGCTCGGCGCCGGCGGTGGTCTCCGGGTCGGGCAGGCCGATGGTGACGGAGTCGCCGGAGATCTTCTGCTTGAGCTCCTCGGGGGTGCCCTCGGTGACGATGCCGCCGTTGTCGACGATGCCGATCCGGTCGCACAGGGCGTCGGCCTCGTCCAGGTAGTGGGTGGTCAGCAGCACCGTCATGCCCTGCTCGCGCAGGCGGCGGACCTCGGCCCACACCTGGGAGCGGCTGCGCGGGTCGAGGCCGACGGTCGGCTCGTCCAGGAACAGCACCCTGGGGCGGTGGACGACGCCGAGCGCCAGGTCGAGGCGGCGGCGCTGGCCGCCCGAGTACGTCTTGCAGACCCGGTCGCCGAACTCGGTCAGGTCGAAGGCGGCCAGGCCCTGCTCGGCGCGCTGGACGGCCTCGGCCTTGCGGACGCCGTACATCCGGGCCTGGAGGACGAGTTCCTCGCGGGCGGTGGCCTGGTCGGTGGTGCCGCCGCCCTGGGCGACGTAGCCGATCCGGCGGCGGACCTCGCCGGGCTCGGCGCGCAGGTCGGCGCCGGCCACGGTGGCGGCGCCGCCGTCGGGGACGAGCAGGGTGGCGAGCATGCGCAGCGTGGTGGTCTTGCCTGCGCCGTTCGGGCCGAGGAGGCCGTAGATCTCGCCCTCCGCGACGGTCAGGTCGATGCCGCGCACCGCGTCGACGGCGGCGGCGCCGCGGCGGGGCTGGAAGGACTTGCGCAGCCCCTTGGTCACGATCAACCCGGACTCCTGTGGTCGGTGGGTGCGGATGGGTGCGGATGGGTGCTCGGAGCGGTTCCGAGGGGGCGGGGGACGCCGGAGCAGACCCTAGGGCCCGATCCCGCCCCCCGGCAATGGTCTGGACCAGGTGGCGGGGCGGGTTCAGCGCGGTGCGCGCGCGAACCGCTCCAGCCGCGCGACGGCCGCCACCGCACCCCCGCCGTCCCGCAGTTGACGCCCCACCAGTTCGGCGGCGCGGCGGTACGAGGGGTCCTCCAGGACGGTGCGCAGCGCCGTGCGCAGCTGCTCGGACGAGGCGGTGGCGAAGTCGACTCGGACGGCCGCGCCCAGCGCGGCCAGCCGGCCGGCGGTCACCGGCTGGTCGTGGCGGATCGGGGCGACCACCAACGGCCGCCCGTGGACGAGGGACTCACCGACGGTGTTCATCCCGCCGTGGCACAGTACGGCCTCCACCGCCCCGCGCTCAAGCAGTTCCAGCACCGGGACGCGCCCGCGGCCGATCGACCCCGGCGGCAGCCCGACCTCCCCCGGGGCCGCCACCACCGCCTGCACGTCCGGCAGTCCGGCCAGCGCGGCGGACGTCCGCTCCAGGAAGCCGCCCGCCACCTCGGCGGACAGCGTGCCCATGGTGACCAGCACCCGGTGCGGCCGCTCCAGCAGCCGGTCCCACGGGAACGGCTCGGGCCGCTCGTCGAGCAGCGGCCCGACCAGCGCGTACTCGGCCGGCACCGCCGCCGGGTCCAGGCCGAGCAGCGCCGCGCAGGTCGGGGCGACCACCAGGCCGGGGGAGAAGCGCGGGTCGGCGTACTCGGCGGCGGGCAGCCCGGCCCGCTCCCACAGGCCGCGCAGCACCTCCTCCCGCCAGGCCGTCAACGCGCCGTCGCCGCCCAGCGGATCGCCGACCTCCAGCGAGGACGGCGCGAAGGTCGCCCACGGCACGCCCGCGCCGTGCGCGGCCAGCGCGCCCGCCGGGCTGTGCTGGTCGACCAGCACCGCGTCCGGCCGCCACCCCGCGACGGCCCGCCGCACCGCGCCCAGGGTGAACCTGGTGTGCGGCACCACGAAGCCCTCCCACAGCGAACGCACCGCCGCCGCCCCGCCCACCGCCTGCTCCCGGAACAGCCGGGCGCCGGTCGGGTGCACCACCGCGTCCGGCCCGAGCAGCGGCCGCAGCGCCGCCTCCGGCCCCACCCAGGCCACCTCGTGCCCGCGCGCGGCCCAGGCCCGGGCCAGCGCCCGGGCCGGCAGCAGGTGGCCGGCCAGCGGCGGCACCACGATCAGCAGGCGCAGCGGGGGAGCGGTGGTGGGGTCGGTCGCGGGCACGGAGGTCCTCCTCGGAGCGGGGGTGCGGGGCGGGGCGGGACGGGCCCGGACGGGGGGCTTGACAGGGGCAGGACGACGGGAGAGGCGGGGGGAAGCGCGGCGGCCGGGGCCGCGGGCCTGCGGCGGCCCACACGGATCGTGGGCAAACGAGGGAGAAGTGGTACAGACCACGAGGGGGTCCGGGGAAGGAAGCACCGGAGATCCCTTGTGCGGGCCGGTGAGGCGACGGAATACTAGCCCGCGTGACCGCTCTGGAGGCAGTCGCCGTCCACCTGCCACCCCTGGCCGAACCGGTCGAACTGGTCGGAGAGCGCCTTGGGCTGACGGAACGTCAGATCAGACTCTTCCGCCGTTTCCACGGACTGGACCAGGTCAGGGTGGACCCCGACGGAGACCTGACCGATCTGCTCACCGCCGCAGCGAAGGCCCTGGCCCCGCTGCGCGGCAACGAACACCGGGTGAAGTACGTGCTGCACGCGCGCAGCCTGCCGATCGCGGTGCCCTACCCGCACAACCCGCTGCACGACGCGCTCGGCCGTCTGGGGCTGACGCACGCACGTGCCTTCACCATCACCCACCACGCCTGCGCCGGCTCGCTGCTGGCCCTGGACGTGGCCGGTCGGCTGCTGGCGGCAGACCCCGACCCCGAGGCGACGGCGCTGATCCTGGCGGGCGAGAAGACCTTCACCCGGGACGCCCGCATCGTCCCGGAGACCGCCCTGTTCGGCGAAGGGGCGGCCGCCTGCCTGGTGCGGGCCGGAGGCGAACACGACCGCGTGCTGTCCTACGCGGTCGACCAGCGCGGCGAGTTCGACGGGCGACTCGCCGCGGATCCGGAGCTCATGGTGCGCTACCAGCGCAGCTACCCGGAGCTGATGACGGCCGTGATGGAAGCGGCGCTGGAGGAGGCCGGCGAGAGCTGGGACTCGATCCGGCTGCTGCTGCCGCACAACGTCAACCAGATCTCCTGGCAACGGATCTGCCGCCGGATCGGGTACCCGATCGAACGCGTGGTGCTGGACAACGTCCCGGCGGTGGGGCACAGCTTCGCCGCCGACATCCTGCTCAACCACCACACCGCCACCACCCGCGGCCTGCTCCGCCGCGGCGACCGCTACCTGGTCGCCGCGTCCGGGATCGGCGCGACCTTCGCCGCCATGGTGCTCCAGCACTGACGCCCGCCCGGCGCCCGGTGCCCGCACCGGAGCCGCGCCCGGGCCGAACCGCGCCCTGCGCCGTGCCGTGCCGCGCCGCGCACCCGCCCAGTCCACCCGCCCGTACCCCGGCCCGCCGCCGGGGCGCCGGCCAGATCAGGGGATCGCCATGACCGACTCCGCCCTGCCCGAGACCACCGCCGACACCGCGGCCACCGCCGTCGTCGACCCCGAACTGCGCGACCGCGCCCTCGACGGGATCCTGCTGCTGCTGCCCCAGGTGCTCAAGCGCGAACTCCCCGAGATCGGCGAGAACGCCTGCCTGTTCGACGAGGTCGGCCTCACCTCCGCCGCCACCCTGGAACTCATCCTGGAACTGGAGGACCACCTCGACGTGCAGATCGACGTCGAGGGCATCGACCAGGACGACCTGCGCTCGGTCGGCACCCTCGCGGGCTTCGTCGCCGGGCACGTGATCGTCGAGGACTGACGACCGTGCGCGTCCGCGGACCGCTCCCCGCCACCACCCTGCCGCGCACCGCCTCCCCGCTGCGCCTGACCGCCGCCCACGCCCTCGACCTGCCCGGCCACTCGCCGCTCGCCGCCGACCCCGACCTGCGCACCTTCACCGCCGACCTGACCCGCCCGTACGGGGTCGAACTCGCCGAGGACGCGCTGGCCGGGGCCCGCGGGCAGTCGTACGCGGCGCTGGCCGGGCGCGCCATCGACGCCCTGGTCGGCCCGGACCGCCCGGTCGACCTGCTGGTGCTGGTCTACGCGGTGCCCGACGTCCGCCCCGGACAGGCCGTCGCCCTGCACCTCGGCGAGTCCTGCCCCGGCGAGCCGATGTCCTTCGCGATCTGCGACGAGGGCGCCGGCGCCGCCTTCAGCGCGCTGCGGATCGCCGACGCCTACGCCCGCACCGGTGGCGTGCCCCGGCGCGCCCTGCTGATCGCCGTCGAACAGGCCGACCTGCACCACCGCCCGCACCGGCCCGCCCGGCTCCCGGACCGCCACTCCGCCGCCGCCCTGCTCTGGGAGGCGGCCCCGGAGCCGGCCGCGCCCCCCGGCCGTTCGCTCCAAAGCCTGTGCAGCGCAACGGAAGTGACGGACCGTCAGATCGGCGGCGCGCTCAAGGAGCTGTGCGCCGAACTCCCGGACGAGGCGGTGCTGCTGCTCGGCCCCGGCCTGACCGGCGTCGAACCGCCGCCCGGCCCGGACACCCGGACGGCCCGCCCCGGCAACCCGTACACCGGTGGCTGGGCCGCGCTCGCCGCCGCCCTCGCCGACCCCGGCCTCGCCGACCGGCCGCTGGCGCTCGCCGACCTGGAACCGGAGACCGGCCGCCTCGACCTCGCGCACTGGACGGCCGCGGGAGCCGGCCGATGACGGACGTCTGGCTGATCCGCACCGACATCCTGCTGCCCCGGGTCCGTGCCCTGCTCGACGAGGAGGAGCTCGCCCGCGCCGACCGCCACCCCGACGGGCCGGGACGCCACCGCTTCGTCGCCGCGCACGCCGCCGCCCGCCTGCTCACCGCCGAGGCCGCCGGCCTGCCCCCGGAACGCGTCCGCTGGCGCCGCGGCCCGCACGGACGCCCCGAACCCGACGGCCTGCAAGGAGAGTTGAGCGTCAACCTGAGCACCTCCGGGCCGTGGGCGCTGTTCGCCGTGCACCGCCGGGGCGAGGACGGGGACGGCGACGGGCCCGCGGCCGGCGGCATCGGCGTCGACCTGGAGCCCGTCCCCGGCGACCGGGTCGCCGCCCGGCTCGCCGCCCGCTACTACCGGGCGGACGAGACCACCCGGGACGCCGAGGAGTTCGCCCGCCGCTGGACGCGCAAGGAGGCGTACGCCAAGGCGTACGGCGGACGCCTCGCCGACGGGCTGCGCACCCACGCCGGACCGCCCGGCGACGGGCCCGGACCGCACCGGATGCACGGCCCGCTCGGACCGTGCACCGTCCACGACCTGCCCGCGCCCCCCGGCTACCGGGCCGCCCTCGCCCGCACCGGCACCCGGCCGCTGCGGCCGCGCCTGCGCCCTACCCGGACCCGCGCCCGGCCGCGCACGCCTGACCGCCCGCACCCCGCCCGTCGCACCCCCGCCGCCCGCCCGCCGCTCCGCCGCATCGCACCGTACCGCCCGCCGCACCGCCCGGCGGGGACCGCCGCACCCCCCGCCGCCCGTCGGCCCCGACCCTGACTGAGGCCCCGCCATGAGCACCCGCCACCCCGACGACGCCACCCCGCTGCCCACCGCCGCGCCGGGCGTCCAACTCCAGCCCGCCGCCTACGAGAAGCTGCTGCGCGCCCTGAGCGACTCGATCGCCGCGCTGGCCGCCGACGAGCCCTTCGAGCGGCTCGTCGTCCCGCCCGTGATCTCCCGCGCCACCATCGAACGGGCCGGCTACGTCGCCTCCTTCCCGCACCTGCTCGGCACCGTGCACAGCTACTCCGGCAGCCCCGCCGAATGGCGGCGGCTCTCCCCGCTGATCGCCGAGTCCGGCCCCTGGCACACCGGCCAGCAGATCTCCGACCTGGTCCTGCTGCCCGCCGCCTGCTACCCCGTGTACGCCGGACTCACCGGCCGGGACCTCCACGAGCCCGTCCGCTACAGCGTCGAGGCCCAGTGCTTCCGGCAGGAGGCCACCGCCGAGCCCGGCCGGCTGCGCAGCTTCCGGATGGCCGAACTCGTCACCGCCGGCACCGCCGAGCACTGCCAGGACTGGCGCGAGCACTGGCTGGGCCGGACCGCCGACTGGCTGGAGGGCCTCGGGCTCAAGCCCGCGGTCGAACTCGCCGACGACCCGTTCTTCGGCGGCGGCCGCCGGGTCTACCAGGCCGCCCAGCGCGCCCAGGAGCTGAAGTTCGAACTGCGCGTCCCGGTGGCCGACGACCTGCCGCAGGCCATCGCCTCCGCCAACATCCACAAGGACCACTTCGGCGAGGTCTTCGACTTCACCGCCGACGGCGCCACCGGCCACACCGCCTGCACCGCCTTCGGCCTCGACCGGATCGCCCTCGCCCTGCTGCACGCCCACGGCACCCGCCCCGCCGACTGGCCCGAGCACATCAGCACCGCCCTGAAGGGAGACTGACGCCGTGTCGGACGTGCGAACCGTCGTGCTGCGGTACCGGGCCGGGGCGCCCGGCGCCGAAGGGCCGGTCACCCTCGGCCAGGACAACATGCTCCGCTGCCTGCGCAACGAGCAGCCCTCGCGCGAGCGGAACGAGCCCTCCTCGCTGAACAAGCAGGCCACCTGGACCGTCCCCGAGACCGCCGACACGGCCCGCTGCCTGGCCGCCCTGCGTACCCTCGCCGAGCGGCACGCCGCCCTGCGCACGGTCTTCCCCGACGCCGGTGGCGAGCAGCTCCCCGCCGTCCAACGGCAGCTCCAGGAAGGCGAGTTCACCGTCCAGGTGATCGCCCTCGACCCGGCCGGGGACGCCACCGCCCGGGCCGAGGCGTTCGGCTGGGACGAGCGCTGCCACCCGTTCGACCTCGCCGCCGACTTCCCGCTCCGGCTCGGCCTGATCACCCGCGACGACCGCCCGGTCGCGCTCGGCGTGGTGGTCAGCCACGCCCAACTCGACGGCGTGGCGACGGGCCTGCTCTTCAAGGACTGGATGGTCCTGGCCGCCGGCGGCGAACTCCCCCCGCCGGCCGGCCCCACCCCGATCGAGGTCGCCGAACAGGAGCGCTCCGCGGGCGGACTGCGCCGCGGCCGCGCCGCCCTCCGGCACTGGGAGCGCATCCTGGCGGAGGAGCCCTCCGCCGTCTTCGCCGACGACCGGATCCGCTCCACCGACCACCTGCTGCACACCCTCGCCATCCGCACCCCGGCCGGAGCCGCCGCCCTGGACCGGGCCGTCCGGCGCACCAACAGCTCCAAGTCCGCCGTCCTGACCGCCTGTTACGCCGCCCTGGCGGCCCACCGGGCGGCCCGCTCCACCGTGGTGATGGCCGCGCTCTCCGCCAACCGGCACCGCTCCGTCCTCGCCGAGCACGTCGGCACCCTC
Organism: Kitasatospora sp. NA04385; assembly: GCF_013364235.1. Taxonomy (NCBI): domain Bacteria; kingdom Bacillati; phylum Actinomycetota; class Actinomycetes; order Kitasatosporales; family Streptomycetaceae; genus Kitasatospora; species Kitasatospora sp. NA04385. Next base: position 7,008,348 of record NZ_CP054919.1, read on the forward strand.
GCCCAGGACGCCCTGCTCGTCCTGGACACCGACTGCCCCGACCTCGACACCCTGATCGGCCGCACCCAGGCCCAGGCCCTGTCCGGTTACTGGCACGCCACCTTCGAGACCGAGCGGCTCTGGGAGATCCTCGACGACTCCTCGCTCCGGCGCGGCGCCCGGTTCGTCCGGGACGTCGTGCTGAACGACGTCAGCGGCACCGTCCCCGAGGAACTCGCCGCCCTGCGCCCCGACCCCGCCGCCGACCCCGACCTGAGCTGGTACCCGACCGAACCGCTCCCCACCCGACTGATGATCAACATCTGGCGGACCAGCGGCTGCCTGGAGATCAGCCTGCACGCCCACCCCGACGTCCTCGACCGCGCGGAGACCGAGCACTTCGCCCGCGCCCTGCTCCGCCTGATCGACCTCGCCGGGCAGCGCAACGTCACCCTCGGCCCCGCCGGGGAACTCGCCGCCCTCAGCCGCCTGCCCGTCGGCCGCCGCGAGCGGGGCCGCTGGCAGCAGGTCGGCAGCAACTGGGTCGACCTGGACGCCGTCGCCGACCGGCTGCGCACCGTCCTGGACGTCGAGGACGTCGAAGTGGCCTGGAAGAACGACGAGTTGACGGCGGTGGTGGGGGGAGACTGCGCGCTGACCCCGACCGAGGCGCACACCGCCGTGGTCGACGCGCTCTCCTGGCGCGACACCGTGATGGCCCCGCAGTACTACGTCCTGCCGCGCGGCAGCGGCACCGGGCGCGGCTAGGGCCGTCCGGCCCTAGCGGGCTCTTCGCCGGACGGGCCGGGGCACGGGGCCCGGCCCGTCCGGCCCCGCACATCGGCACCGCTCTGAACGGAGACTGACGACATGTCGGTTGCACCATCCGGGAGTACCCCGGACCACGCCACCCTCACCCTGCGCTACCGGTCCGACGCGCCCGAGGCCGAGGGGCCGCTGACCCTCGGCCAGGACAACATGATCCGCTGCCTGCGCCACGACGAACCCTCGCACATGAACAAGCAGGCCACCTGGACGGTCCCGCCCGGGGCCGAACTCCCGGCCTGCCTCGACGCGTTGCGCACCCTCGCCGAACGCCACGCCGCCCTGCGGACCGTCTTCCCCGGCCCCGCCGACCGCCAGCCCGAACGCCAGCACGTCCGCGCCGAGGGCGAGTTCACCGTCCGGGTGATCCCCCTCGCGGACGGCGAGGACCCGGCCGCCCGGGCCGAGGCGTACTGCTGGGACGGGCGGCGCCGGGCCTTCGACCTGGCCGAGGAGTTCCCGCTCCGCTTCGCCCTGCTCACCCGGGACGGCGCCCCCGTGCTGCTGGCCGTGGTGATCTGCCACGCCCAACTCGACGGCGTCGCCACCGGACTGCTGTTCCAGGAGTGGATCACCCTGGCCACCGGCGGCACCCTGCCCGCGCCCGCCGCGCCCACCCCCGTCGAGGTCGCCGCCCAGGAGCAGTCCGCCGCCGGGCAGCGCCGCACCAAGGCCGCGCTGCGGCACTGGCAGCACATCCTCGCCGAACAGCCCACCTCGGTCTTCGCCGACGACCGGATCGGCCCCAACGACACCCTGCTGCCCACCCTCGGCATCCGCTCCGTCGCGGGCGCCGCCGCCCTGGAACGCGCCGCCGCCCGCACCGGCGCCTCCACCTCGGCCGTCCTGCTCGCCTGCTACGCCGTCCTCACCGCCCACCGGGCCGCCCGCTCCACCGTGGTGATGGCCGCGCTCTCCGCCAACCGGCACCGCCCCGGCCTCGCCGACCACGTCGGCACCCTCGCCCAGGACGCCCTGCTCGCCGTCGACACCGACTGCCCCGACCTCGACACCCTGATCGGCCGCACCCAGGCCCAGGCCCTGTCCGGCTACTGGCACGCCACCTTCGACGCCGAACGGATCTGGCAGCTCATCGAGGACGTCGCCGTCCGGCGCGGCGCCCGGTTCGCCCGGCACGTCGTCGTCAACGACCTCAGCGGCACCGTCCCCCCGGAGGTCGCCGCCGCCCGCCCGCTGCCGCCCGCCGAACCCGACCTCGCCTGGTACCCGGCCGAACCCACCCCCACCCGGCTGATGCTCAACGTCTGGCGCACCGTCGGCTGCCTGGAGTTCACCCTGCACCCCCACCCCGACGTCCTCGACCGCGAGGAGGCCGAACTCTTCGCCCTCGCCCTGCTGCGCCTGCTCGACCTCGCGGGCAGCCGCACCGTCGCCCTCGGCCCCGCCGGGGAGATCGCCGCCCTCAGCGGCCTGCCCGCCGGCCGCCGGGAGAAGGCCCGCTGGCAGCGGGTCGGCAGCAACTGGGTCGACCTGGACGCCGTCGCGGACCTGCTGCGCGCCGCCCTGCCCGCCGCCCGGGACATCGAAGTGGCTTGGGAGGAGGGCGAGTTGACCGCCACCGTCGACACCGGGACGGCCCCGCTCACCCCCGAGCAGGCCCACGCCGCCGTGATGGCCGCCCTCCCCGGCCACGACACCGCGATGGCCCCGCAGCGCTACGTCCTGCCGCACGCCACCGGCACCGGCCGCCCGTAGCACCGGCATCGGCCGCCCGTAGCACCGCCCCGGCCGCCCCGGCCCGACCGGTCCGCCCCGCCGATCCGGTCGGCCCGCGCGGCGGTTGCGCCGCGCGGGCCGGGGCACACGGCAGGGCATGACGAGGGACGAGGCGCACGGCGCGCGGACGGAAGGCCCGGAAGGCCCGCAGGGGCCGGAGGGTGACGGCGAGACCAGGGGGACGGTGCTGGTCGCCCTGATCGCCAACCTGGTGATCGCGCTGGCGAAGATCGCGGGCGGCCTGGTCGCGGCCTCGCCCGCCCTGCTGTCCGAGGCGGCGCACTCGGTCGCCGACAGCCTCAACGAGGTGTTCCTGCTGGCCTCGCTGAGCCGCAGCCGCCGCCGGCCGGACGCCCGCCACCCCTTCGGCTACGGGAAGGAGCGGTTCTTCTGGTCGATGCTGGCCGCCGTCGGCATCTTCGTCACCGGCGGCTGCTTCTCCTTCTACCAGGGCCTGCACACCCTGCTGAACCCGGAGGGGGAGGAGACCGGCGGCTACCTGGTCGTGTACCTGGTGCTGCTGGTCTCGCTGGTCGCGGAGGGCGCCTCGCTGGCCCGGGCCACCCTCCAGGTGCGCCGCCAGGCCCGGCAGGCCGGGCGCGGCCTGGCGGCGCAGCTGCGCCGCGGCGACGACCCCACGGTGCGGACGGTGTTCGCGGAGGACGCGGCGGCGGTGCTCGGCGTCCTGCTGGCCCTGGTCGGCGCCGGGCTGCACCAGTGGACCGGCCGCCCCCAGTGGGAGGCCGCCGCGGCGCTGGCCATCGCCGCGCTGCTGATGTACGTCGCCTACCGGCTCGGCCGGGACGCCAAGGACCGGCTGGTCGGGCAGGCCGTCGACCCCGCCGTCCAGCAGAAGGCGCTGGACGTGCTCACCGAACGGCCCGAGGTCGACACCGTGACCCGGCTGCTGACCATGCAACTCGGCCCCAGCTCCGCCCTGCTGGCCGCCCGGATCGACCTGGTCGACGGACTGGACAGCAACGGCGTCGAGGAGCTCTGCGTCCAGCTCAAGCAGCGGATCAGGAAGACCTGCCCCGACATCGACCAGGTCTTCCTCGACATCACCGCGGCCGACGAGGACGAACGCCGCCGGGCCGCCGAACGCCGCCGCAAGCTGCGCGAGACGGTGCAGCGGGAGGCCGCCGCCGGGAACTGAACGCCCGCGGGGCCGGGCGGACCGACCGCCGTCCGGACGGAGCAGCCACCGGCCCGTCCGGGCGCGTCGCACCCCGTGCTCCGGCCGGGGGCGGTGAGGATGGGCAGCGGCCCCCGCCCCCCTCCCCACGCCGGAGTGCACCATGGAGCTGTTCCCGCCCCTGCCCCTGGAGTCCTGGCGGGACACCAAGGAGACGCTGCACCGCTTCGCCCAGGTCGTCGGCAAGATCCGGCTGGCCGGCAGCCCCCGCCGCAACCACTGGTGGAACGTCCCCTTCCACCTCACCGGACGCGGCATCACCACCCGCCCCACCGGCCCGACCCGCGGCGGCGACGCCTTCACCATCGACTTCGACTTCACCGACCACCGCCTGTACGTCCGCACCCTCGACGGCGCCGAGGACTCCTTCCCGCTCGCCGGGCGCTCGGTCGCCGCGTTCTACCGCGACCTCCTGCGCGTCCTGGTCCACCTCGACATCGACGTCGCCCCCGACCACCCCTACCCCTACGACCTGCCCGACGCGCACCGCCCCTTCGCCGACGACCACGAGCACCGCAGCTACGACCCGGCCGCCGTCACCACCTACTGGCACGTCCTGAGCCAGGTCGCCCTGCTGCTGGAGGAGTACGCCGCCGGGTACTCCGGCAAGACCAGCCCCGTCCACCACTTCTGGCACACCTTCGACCTCGCGGTCACCCGGTTCTCCGACCGGGAGGTCGACCAGCCCGCCGCCGACCCGGTCACCCGCGAGGCGTACTCCCGCGAAGTGATCAGCGCCGGCTTCTGGTTCGGCGACGACCAGGTCCCCGCCCCCGCGTTCTACTCCTACACCGCCCCCGAACCCGCCGGCCTGGACGCCCGCCCGCTGCACCCCGACGCCGCCCGCTGGTCGCCGAGCCGGGGCAGCCACCTCGCCCTGCTGATGTACGACGAGGCCCGGGCGAGTGCCGACCCCTGGCACACCGTGCTGGAGTTCCTGGAGTCCGCGTACCGGGCCGGTGCCGACCTGGCCGGCTGGGGCCGCGCGCGCGAGTGCCCCGGCGGCATCACCGACAGCGCACTGCGCCCCCGGCCCGGAGCCGCCGACCGGTAGCCGGTCGGCGGCCGGTCGGCTACCGGTCAGTGTGTCAGCGGCCGGTCAGTAGAAGTGCCGCAGCCGGGGCCACAGGTGCGACCACGGGGCGACCGTCCCCGTGCACAGCAGCACCGGCGCGTGCTGCTCCTCGTTCGCCAGGCCGTGGCCGTTGTCGACCTCTGCCACTCGGCGGCAGCCGGTGAAGGCCCGCTCGACCTCCGGGTACGCCTCCGGGTGGACCAGCACGACGGGGCCGGTCGCCGAGTCCGGCGGCGGACCCCAGTCGTAGAAGGACATGTGGCCCGAGTACGGGGTCGGCAGGCCGTAGCGGGCGCCGTAGCGCACCAGCGCCCCGGCCTCGCCGTAGTCGGCCGCGAACACCACCGCCCGCCCGCGCTGCTCCGGCGGGACGGCCGCCCAGCCCGCCGCGACCGCCGCCGTCAGCTCCGGCCAGCCCACCTGCTCGGCCGCCTCCGGGTAGAGCACCGACACCACCGACAGCTGCGCGGGCGCCAGCACGGGCAGCGTGATCAGCGAGTCGGCCAGCGCGGCCACCAGCAGCAGCCCCACCAGCCGCACCCGGGTGCGCCGCGTCCCGCCCCCGGTCTCCTCGCCCCCGTCCGCCCGCCGCTCCCACAGCCGCTCCGCGACCGGCTGGCACCCGGCCGCCATCACCAGCAGCAGCGGCGGCAGCGCGTAGTACGGCTTGCCGCCGAGCACCAGCACCAGCGCGCACAGCACCAGGTACCCGTAGCCCAACGGCCTTGCCCAGCGCACCCGTTCGTCGTCGCGCAGGCGGCGGAACCCGGCCAGCCAGACCGGGACCAGCACGGGGGAGAGGTAGAGCAGCTGCATCGGCACGAAGGTCAGCCGGTTGGTCAGGCCGTCCTGGCCGCTGATCCCCGAGGCGACGGTGAGCTGCGGCCAGCCGTGCGCCGCCTCCCAGACCAGGTTCGGCGCCGCCACCAGCAGCGCCAGCAGCGCGCCCGCCGGCAGCCACCAACCGCGCAGCACCGCACGGGAGTCCGGGCCGCAGAAGGCGATCGCGGGCAGCAGCGAGGCGGCCGGCAGCAGCACCAGGTCCTTGTTCAGCAGGGCGACTCCGGCCACCGCCCCGACCGCGAGCCACCAGCGGCGCTCCCCGGTGCGCAGCAGGCGCAGCACCAGCACGCCGAGCACCGTCCAGACGAACAGGTCGAAGCCGGCCGTGCTCAGCAGGTGCCCGACCGCCAGCACCATCGCCGAGACCGCCGCCCCCGCCGCCGCCAGCACCTGACCGGCCCGCCGCGCCCCCAACTCCCGTGCGGCGAAGGCGGTCAGCACCACCGTCGCCGCGCACAGCAGCACCGCGACCGCCCGCAGCCCCGCCGGACCGTCGCCGAACGCCGCCGTGGACAGCCGCGCCAACAGCGGTGTCAGCGGCGGCTGGTCGACGTACCCCCATGCCAAGTGCCGCCCGGCGGCCATGAAGTACAACTCGTCCCGGTGGAACCCGTACCGCCCCACCAGCGCGGCCTGCACCGCCGCGAACCCGGCCGCCACCCCCAGCACCGGCCCGACCGCGAAGCGGGCCGAGCCGGTCGGCGCCGCGGGACCGGCCGCGGCGGTGGACGCTCTCCCCCCTGTGCCCATGCCCCGAGTCTGGCAGCCCCCATCCCGCAGGCCCACCCGCCGGAACCCGGAAACGCACCGGGGACACCCCCGGGAAAACCCTGATGATCGCCCGGCCGGTCGGTGGCTGCCCTGCGCCGAGCCCCCGGTGATGCCGGTGGGGCACGCCTGGCAGGTCGAGTGCGCCGAGCCCGGGCCGCGCGGCGACGAGCAGATCGACCGCCTGCCGGCGCGGTGCCTGCCTGTGCGTGGCGCGGTACTTCCACGACGCGGACGACGCGGAGCGCCACCGGGCGGACGGCGCCGACCTGTTCGGCCGGCACCTCGGATGCGCGGCGCTCGACTTCCTCGCCGCGACCGGTGCCGAACCCGGCGTGGACGAGTACGACCTCTCCCCGGACGGGCCCGGCGACCGAACCGCCGGGCGGCTCGGGCCGGTCAGGGGCGGGCGTGGCGGCGGACCAGTTCGGCGGCGCCCAGGACGCAGCCGGCGGTGATCGACAGCAGGCCCAGGGCCAGCGTGCCGTCGGCCGGTCCGGGCCCCTGCCGGTCGGGGGCGGGCCCGGCGGCGACGACGGAGTACCCGGGCAGGCCGGGCGGGTCGGTCACCGCGGCCCCGGCCAGCGCCGGGGCGGGGGAGTCGGCGGGGTCCGGGTCGTCGGAGGGCTCGTCGGGCGGGCTGTCGGACGTCGGGTCGTCGGGCGTCGGCGGACCGGCCGGTGACGGCGCGTCGGCCGGGGACGCCGTCGCCTCCGGTCCGGTGGACGCCGGGGCGGGCACCGGCGCCGTCACCGACCCGGACGCGGAGGGTTCGGCGGACGGCTCGGCCGACGGGGACGCCGGGGGCGAGGCCGAGGGCGACGGCCCGGCGGCGTACCGGAACACCGCCCGGGCCGGGGTCAGCCCGTCCAGCCGCCCCGCGTCGCCCCCCGCCGCGTCGACCAGCCGGTAGTCGGCCACCCCGTCCGTCTCCACCGCGTACGCGCCGCCGGGCAGCGCGGCGGCCAACCGGATCCGGGCCCGGAAGGTCAGCGTCCCGCGCGGCTGGACGACCGGCGGCGGGGAGAGCGCGAGCCCCCAATCCGTGCCGCCGTACGTGTCGGAGTCCCGCCAGGCGCCGGTGGCGGGGTCCTGCCACTCCACGGTGACGCCGTCCGACGGCCCGGACGGGTCGTCCGCCGCCGAGACGCGCAGCGACAGCGAGTCGACCAGGATCCGGTACCGCGACGTCGACTCCACCGTGAAGACGGCCGTGAACCCGCCCCCGCCCGCGACCCGCGCCGGGACACCGCCGATCACGGTCGCCACCGACCCGCCGCCCCCCGCGTCCGCGGCCGCAGCCGCCTCCGACGCGCCCAGCACCACACCCAGCAGCGAGACGGCCCACACCACCACCGCACGCACGACGCGACGCGCCGCCACCATGGAAACCCCCGGATCGAGCGGCGCGGCCCACCGATCTGCCGGTTCCGCGCCCACCTGCGCAGCGTATCGGGGACGGCGGCAACGAAGCCACCAAAGCCGGGTCAACGGTCGGCGAACGGCGCCCGCGCCACCGGGAGGACCCGCCGCCCGACGCCCCGCCCGACGTCCCGCCCGGCTTCCCTAGAGTGGAGGGCATGGCACCGACCCCGCACGACCGGCAGCACGAACGACCGGACGAACGACCGTACGACCAGCAGGCCCTGGGCGCCCTGGCCACCGAGGGCCGCCGGGCGGGCGGCGCGGAGATCGACCTGCTGCCGACGGTCGAACTCGCCCGGCTGATGAACGCCGAGGACCGGACGGTCCCGGCGGCCGTGGGCGCGGCGGTGCCCGCGATCGCGGCGGCGGTGGACGCCGTCGCCGCCCGGATGCGCGGCGGCGGGCGGCTGGTGTACGCCGGGGCGGGCACGGCCGGGCGGCTCGGGGTGCTGGACGCCAGCGAGTGCCCGCCGACCTTCGGCACCGCGCCCGGGCGGGTGGTCGGGCTGATCGCGGGCGGCCCCGCCGCGCTCACCTCCGCCGTGGAGGACGCCGAGGACGACCGGGCGGCCGCCGTCGCCGACCTGGACGCGCTCGCCCTGACCGCCGCCGACACCGTGATCGGCGTCTCCGCCTCCGGCCGCACCCCGTACGCGCTGGCCGCCGTCGAGCACGCCCGGGCGCTCGGGGCGCTCACCGTCGCGCTGGCCGGCAACCCGGGCTCCGCGCTCGGGGACGCCGCCGAGCACCGGATCGAGGTCGCCACCGGGCCCGAACTGCTGGCCGGGTCCACCAGGTTGAAGGCCGGGACGGCGCAGAAGCTGGTGCTCAACATGGTCTCGACGCTGGTGATGGTCCGGCTCGGGCGCACCTACGGGGACCTGATGGTCGACGTCCGCGCGACCAACGACAAGCTGCGCGCCCGCTCCCGCCGGATCGTCGCCCTCGCCACCGACGCCCGGCCCGCCGACGCGGACGCCGCGCTGGTGGCCACCGGCGGCCGGGTCAAGGACGCGATCCTGCTGCTGCTCGCCGAGGTGGACGCGCCCGCCGCCGCCGGACTCCTGGAACGCCACGGCGGCCGACTGCGGGACGCGCTGCGCGAGGCCCTGACCCGGTAGGCCGCCGACCGGCCGTCAGAGTTCCTGCTCGGCCCAGATGGTCTTGCCGCGCGGGGTGTGCCGCGTCCCCCAGTTGCGGCACAGCTGCGCCACCAGCAGCAGGCCGCGGCCGCCCTCGTCGTCGTTGCGGGCGCGGCGCAGGTGCGGGGCGGTACTGCTGCCGTCGGAGACCTCGCAGATCAGCACGCCGCCGTCCCGGATCAGCCGGAAGCCGATCGGCGGCCGCCCGTAGCGGACGGCGTTGGTGATCAGCTCGCTGACCACCAACTCGGTGACGAAGGACGCCGCTTCGAGCCCCCAGTCGGCCAGTTTCGCGGTCGCCAGCTTGCGGGCCCGGGCCACCTCGGACGGGTCGTCGCGCAGCGGCCAGTCCGCGACGTCCTGGGTGTGCAGGCCCCGGGTGCGGGCCAGCAGCAGCGCGACGTCGTCGGTCGGGGCGTCCGGGCCGAGGGTCGAGGAGAGCACCTGCTCGCACAGCTCCTCCAGCGAGCCGGCCGGGGAGGTGAGCGCCGATCCGAGCCGGCCGAGGCCGAGTTCGGGATCGCCGCGCAACTCGGAGGCGCGCAGCAGGCCGTCGGTGAACAGGGCCAGCACGCTGCCCTCCGGCACCTCCAACTCGGCCGCCTCGAAGGGGAGTCCGCCCAGCCCCAGCGGCGGGCCGGCCGGGAGCTCGGGGAAGGCCACGGTGTTGTCCGGGCCGACCAGGGCCGGCCCGGGGTGCCCGGCCCGGGCCAGCGAGCAGGACCGGGTGACCGGGTCGTACACCGCGTACAGGCAGGTCGCGCCGACACTGCTGCCGGCCCAGGCGGTGCCGCCCTCGGGCAGCTCGTCCAGGTCCACCCGGAGCACCAGGTCGTCGAGGTGGGTGAGGAGTTCGTCCGGCGGCATGTCGATGTCGGCCAGGGTGCGCACCGCCGTGCGCAGCCGCCCCATCGCGGCCGAGGCGGGCACGCCGTGGCCCACCACGTCGCCCACCACCAGGGCCACCCGGGCGCCGGACAGCGGGATCACGTCGAACCAGTCGCCGCCGACGCCCTCTCGGCCGCCCGCCGGGAGGTACCGGAAGGCGACCTCCACGGCGGCCTGCCGGGGCGTCCGGCTGGGCAGCAGGGAGCGCTGCAGCGCCAGCGCGGTGTCGCGCTGCTGGGTGTACTGGCGGGCGTTGTCGACGGACAGCGCGGCGCGCGCCGTCAGCTCCGTCGCCAGCAGCAGGTCGTCCTGGTCGAACGGCTCCGGCGAGCGGTGCCGCAGGAAGATCGCCACGCCGAGCGTGGTGCCGCGCGCGGTCAGCGGCACCAGCAGCGAGGAGTGGATGCCGAACTCCTCCGCCAGCCGCTCCCGTTCGGGCTCGCGGGCGAGCCAGTCGCGGATCTCCGGGTCCCGGTAGTCGGCGCGCAGCGGGCGGCCGGTGGACAGCACCCGGGCCATCGGCGACTCCGGCGCGATCACGTCGCCGCGGCCGACCGCGACCGTGGACTCCGGGCTGCCGGGCAGCACCGAGCGCTGGGCGACCCGGTAGAACACCAGCCCCGCGGTGGACGGCGGGCCGCCGCCGAACACCGAGTCGAGCAGGTCGACGCCCACGAAGTCCGCGAAGCCGTCGATCGCGACGTCCGCCAACTCCTGTGCGGTGCGCTCCACTTCGAGGGTCGAGCCGATCCGCAGCCCGGCCTCGCCGAGCAGCGCCAGCCGGCGCCTGGCCCGCTCCTCCGGGGAGTCGGGCCCACCGGCGAGCACCGCCGGGGGCAGGCCCGCGGCCTCGGCGGTCAGCGGCCGCAGGGCCTCCGCGGACACCACCCAGACCGGTTCGCCGCGCCCCGTCCGCACCGGGACCACTCCCAGTTCGACCGCCACCGTCTCGTCCTCGGACCGGTGCAGCCGCACCATCCCGCCGAACGGCCGGTGCCCAACCACCGCGCGCAGCAGGGCGATCGGCATCCGCCCCGCCAGCAGCTCGGCGGCCGGCCGCCCGAGCGCCCGGTCCGTCCCGAGCCCGGTCAGCCGCTCCGCCTCCGCCGACCATCCGGTGACCACCCCGCGCCCGTCCACCGTCGCGGTCGCCGCCCGGCCCGGAACCCTAGTCGCCATGTCCGTCCATCCCCTCTCGGAGGCAGCAACCGCCAGGCCATCGGCCCTCAGCATCGCCCCCCGGCGTGAGCGCCTCAAACCGCCACGCCGTAGCACGACCGCCGTAGCGCGACCGCCCCGCCGCAAGAGCGCGCGGCCCGCGGACCCGGCCGGGGCGGGGGAGCGCCGCCCGGGGCAGCCGCACCGGACGGAGCGTGGACGGTCACGCCCGACGGCCCGGACGGGTCACCGGCCGGCGGGGGTGAGCCGGGCGAACCAGTCGATCGTCATCGCCAGGCCCTTCTCGAAGTCCACGACCGGCTGCCAGCCGAACGCGGACCGGGCCAGTCCGATGTCCGGGCGGCGCAGGGTGGGGTCGTCGCCGGGCCGCTCGACGAATTCGACCGGGGAGGTCGAGGAGCACAACTCGCGGATGCGCTCGGCCAGTTCCAGCACGCTGAGTTCGACCGGGTTGCCGATGTTGACCGGCCCCGGGTGCCCCCCGGCGGCGGCCGCCAGGATGCCGCTGACGGTGTCGTCCACGTAGCAGATCGACCGGGTCTGCGCCCCGTCGCCGGTGACCGTGAGCGGCTGCCCGGCCAGGGCCTGGGTGATGAAGGTGGGCACCGCCCGTCCGTCGGTGGGCCGCATCCGCGGGCCGTAGGTGTTGAACAGCCGGACGATCACGGTGTCCACGCCCAGGGCGCTCCGGTAGGCGGTGGTCAGCGCCTCCGCGAAGCGCTTGGCCTCGTCGTACTGGCTGCGCGGGCCGACCGGGTTGACGTTGCCCCAGTAGGACTCCACCTGGGGGTGGACCAGCGGATCGCCGTAGACCTCCGAGGTGGAGGCCAGCAGGAAGCGGGCGCCCTTGCGGCGGGCCAGCTCCAGGGCGTTCAGGGTGCCGTGGGCCCCGGCCCGGAGGGTCGCGATCGGGTGCCTCGCGTAGTCGTGCGGCGAGGCCGGCGAGGCGAGGTGCAGCACCAGGTCGACCGGCCCCTCGACGTCGAACTCCTCGGAGACGTCGCTGCGGTCCAGGACGAACCCGGGGTCGCCGTCCCGGGCGGCCAGGTTGTCGACCGATCCGGTGAGGAGGTTGTCGACGCAGACGACCGAGGCGCCCTCCTCCCGCAGCCGGTCGCAGAGGTGCGAGCCGACGAAGCCGGCGCCGCCGGTGACCACCGCCCGGCGCACCCTCCGGTCGTCGTCCGGGACGGACCCGTCCGACCCGCCCGACCCGCCCGCGTCCCGGCCGCTCCGGTCCATCTGCTTCTCCTCCGTCGTCTCTGTCGCCGTTGCGCGCGCCATGGTCAGGACTCCCGCAGCGAGCGGCCGGTCTTGGTGAGGAACACGTCGTCCAGGGTGGGGCGGTGCAGCTCGATGGTGGCCAGCTCGATCCCGGCGTCCGCCAGGGCCCGCATGATCTGCGGCATCGCCGTCTCCCCGGCGTCCACCGACAGGCGCAGGCCGCCGCCCTCGCGCACTTCGGCCGAGCGCACGCACTCCTGCCCGACCAGCACCCCGGACGCCTTCTCCGCGGCCGTGGCGTCGGCCACTCCGACGGTGACCACCTCGCCCGCGATCGAGCGCTTGAGCGCGGCCGGCGTTCCCTCGGCGACGATGCCGCCGCCGTCGATGATGGCGATGCGGTCGCAGAGCGCGTCCGCCTCGTCCAGGTAGTGCGTGGTGAGGAAGACGGTCATGCCCTCGCTGCGCAGCCGGCGGATCTCGTCCCACATGTGCGAGCGGCTCTGCGGGTCCAGGCCCGAGGTGGGCTCGTCCAGGAAGAGCACCTTGGGCCGGTGGATCACGCCGAGGGCGATGTCCACCCGTCGGCGCTGGCCCCCGGAGTAGGTGCGGCAGTTGCGGTCGGCGTACTCGGTGAGGTCGAAGGCGTCCAGGGCGGCGACCGCCCGGCTCTGCGCCTCGGCCTTGCCGATGCCGTGCATCCGGGCCTGCATCACCAGTTCCTCGCGGGCCGTCACGTCGTCCCAGGTGCCGCCGCCCTGGGCGATGTAGCCGATGCTGCGGCGGACTCGGGCCTGCTGGGTGCGCAGGTCGGCGCCGGCGATGACGGCGTCGCCGGCGTCCGGGCGCAGCAGGGTGGCGAGCATCCGCAGGGTGGTGGTCTTGCCCGCGCCGTTGGGGCCGAGGAAGCCGAAGATCTCGCCTTCGGCGACGGTGAGGTCCAGGCCCGCCACCGCCTCCACGCCGGTGCTCCTGCGGCGCCGTCCGGTCGGGAAGGACTTCCGGAGTCCGCTGGTCTCGATCATCGGGATGTCCTTGTCAGGTGGCGGGGAGCGGTGCGGGGACGGGAGGCGCGGGCCGGGGCCGGTGCGGCCGTCACCGGACGGAGCGGGCGAAGAGGCGGGCCGACCAGGTGAGCGCCAGCACCGCCAGGACGGCCATCAGCCCGATGCTCTGCCAGACCGCGGGGTCGCCCATGTGGCCGGCGAACAGCGAGCGCATCCCGACCACCGCCCAGCTGAACGGGTTCCAGTCGGAGACCCGGCGCAGCCACAGCGGCGCCAGCGCCAGCGGCAGCAGCGTCCCCGACAGCAGCATCAGCGGCTGCGCGAGGTTGTTGACCAGCTGGCCCAGCACGTCCGGGCTGCTCACCTTGAGGGCGATGCCGTAGGAGATCGAGGCGCTGCTCAGGGTGATGAGCGCCAGCAGCAGGTAGGCGAGCAGGAGCTCCGGGACCCGGACGAAGAGCCCGAGGGGCATGGACAGCACGATGATGATGCCGGCCTGGATGACCAGCGTGACCACGTCCCGCAGGGCCCGGCCGAGCAGCAGCGCCACCCGGCTGACCGGGGTGACCCGGGCCCGTTCGATGACGCCCGAGCCCAGCTCGGCGAGCAGGCCGAAGCCCACGTAGAGGCCGCCGCCGAGGGCGAGGGCGACCAGCATGCCGGGTACGTAGATCCGGTAGGCGTCGGTCATCGAGCCGGCGCCCATGGAGGCGAGCGCGGGCTTGAGCAGCGGCGCGAACAGGGCCATGTAGACGGCCGGCTGAGCCACCCCCAGGACGATCGAGAGCGGGGACCTCACCATCAGCAGCATGTGCCGCTGGAACACCAGCCAGGTGTCGCGGAGCGTCTTCACGTCTGTGCGCTTCCCGTTCTTTCGGTGGTCGAAGTGGCCTGGACGGCCGGGGTGTTCGGGGCTATCGGGGCTATCGGGGTGACGGGCCGGTGCGGGGTGCCCGCACCGGCCCGGGGCCGGACGAGCCGCGCCCGCCGGCCCCGCCGAGCAGGGCCTCCAGGTGGTCGGCGGCGGCCGCCGCGCCCCGGCCGCGGCGAAGGACTCGCCCACCCGCCGCGCCGCGGCGCGGTAGGACGGGTCGTCCAGGACGGCCAGCAGTTCCTCGCGCAGCGGCTGCGGCCGGACGCCGGCGAACCGGACCCGGCGGCCGGCGCCGGCCGCCACCACCTGGGCGGCGTTGATGGGCTGGTCCCCCTTGATCGGGGCCACCACCAGCGGCACCCCGTGGGCCAGCGCCTCGCAGACGGTGTTCAGCCCGCCGTGGCTGACCACCGCGTCCAGCCGGGGCATCAGCTCCAGCACCGGCACCCGGGGGCGGACCAGGACGTGCGGGGGCGGGTCGGTGACGGTCCCGTCCGGCGCGGCCACGATCGCCTGGACGCGGTCGCCGAGCGGCCGCAGCGCCTCGACGACCCGGGCGTGGAACTCCCGGGCGAGGTCCAGGGACAGAGTGCCCACGGTGACCAGCACCAGGCGCCGGGCGGGGTCCGGCCAGTCCCACGGGAACGCCGGGTCCGGCGCCCGCGGTGCCAGCGCGGGGCCGACCAGGACGGCGTTCCCGGGCCACTCCAGCGGGCCGGTCAGCGCCTCGCCGGTGAAGCCGACCAGCAGGTGCGGGGAGAAGCGCAGGTCGTGCGGCGGCTCGCCGGGGAGACCGGCATCGGTCCAGACGGCTGCCATCCGCCGGTGGATCCACTCCTCCACCCGGGGCGCGGCCGTCCGGTACGGGCGGGTGAGCTCCATGGTGGTCGGTGCCAGCGAGGCCCAGGGCAGGGCGGCCCGGTGGGCGGCGACCGCCCCGGCGACCGCGTGCTGGTCCACGGCCAGCACGTCGGGGCGGAAGGCCGCGACGGCCCGCTCGATGCCCGGCAGCGTGTGCTTCGCGTGCGGCACGATGTAGCCGTCCCAGCGCGACTTCGCGGCGGCCATGCCCCGGTCCGCCTGGCCGCGGTGGGCCCGCAGCGGGATCGGGGCGATCGCGGCGTCGGGGCCGAGCAGCGGCCGCAGGAACGCCTCCGAGCCGGCCCACAGCACCTCGTGCCCGCGCCCGACGAGCTCCCGGGAGACGGCCGCCATCGGGTTCACGTGGCCGGTGAGCGGCAGCGAGACGAACAGGTAACGACCCATCAGGAACCCTCCCGGGGAAGGTCGTTGGACTCGGCCGGTCCGGTGCCCGCGTCCCGCCCGGCGGCGATCAGGTCGGCCACGTCCCCGACCGTCAGGGCGATGATCCGGTCGAGGTCGAGGCCGGCCACGTGCTCGACCAGGTCCAGGTGGTCCCCGTAGTCGCGCCGCAGGGCCAGGCTCCAGGCCGCCAGCTCGTGGCTCTCCAGGAGCAGTTCCCCGTCGAGGCGGGTCTCCGGGCGGACGGCGTCCGCCCAGGCCCGGTCCTCGTCGAGGATCTCCCGCAGGAGGTCCGCGATCCGGCGGACCAGCTCCGCTCGGGCCGGTTCCGCCCGGGTCGGCTCCGTCCGGGCCGGTTCTGTCCGGGTCGGTTCCGTCCGGGTCGGCTCCGCCCGGGCCGGTTCCGTGCTCACGGGGCCAGGCCGGACGGCGGGGCCTGCGGGGAGTCCTGCCGGGGCTTGGTGGCCCGCAGCGCGCCGTAGGTGATGACGCCGGTGTCGAAGCCCTTCTTCATCAACGGGCCCGCGTGGAAGAAGCCGAGGACGTCCACGCCGCGTCGGCGGGCCAGGTCGCGCATCACCTTCGGGCCGCGTTCGAACTGCTGGATCTGCGCGAAGCCCGGGTCCCAGGAGTTGGCGACGGCGCCGCTCCAGTCCACCGTGGCGACCTCGGTGAAGCCAGCCGCGGCGGCCAGCCGCTCGTGCTCCTCCAGGGACGAGAAGTCGGGCATCACCTGGTGGACCAGGATCTGCCGGACGAGCTCGCGCTCCTCGTCGTCGAGTGCGCCGTCGCGGACCGCCCAGGTGGCGACGGCGAGCGTCCCGCCCGGGGCGAGCAGCCGCATCGCCTCGGCGAAGAAGGCCTCCCGGTCGGCGATGTGCATCAGGCTCTCCAGGGCCCAGACCACGCCGAAGGACCCGTCCGGGTAGCCGTTGGCGAGCGCGTCCCGCTGATGGAAGCGGGCCCGCCCGGCGACGCCGGCGGCCCGGGCCTTCTCGTTGGCGCGGGCGGCCTGCCGGGCGCTGAGGGTGATCCCCTCGACGGTGCAGCCCAGTGCCCCGGCCAGGTGCATCGCGGGGCCGCCGATGCCGCAGCCGACGTCGAGCACCCGCGATCCGGCGGGCACGCCGGTGTAGTCGACCAGTTCGTGGACCAGCCGGTCGGTGGCCGCGTGCCGGTCCGCGCCCTCCAGGCCGGGGGCCTCCCCGGGATCCCAGAAGCCGTGGTGGACGTGTTCGCCCCACAGGTCCTCGTAGAGGTCGAGGGTGATGTCGTAGTAGCGCTCCACGGCCGAGTTCAGGCCGGTGCCGATGACTGGTTCCACGTGATGCCGATCCTCGAAAAGTTGGCATGAATGCGTTCAACAAGGCGGTGGAACAAGGCGGCGGAAAGGAAATCCACACCGCTGGATTGGTCTGATCCAATGCCGATCACACCCCCGGGGGCCGCAGTCCGGAGGTATGCGAAAAGGCTGGCCACCGTGCGGCCATGTCAAAAAAGAGTGAACCGTTCGACCCGGGCGGCGGATGCTACTGACGGGTAGTCAGGGAGCGGCAAAACCCGTTCAGAACATGGCAGTTGGCCGACCGGCGGCCACAGTAGCGGCGGAGCTCCCCCTCGTCAATGAGTCAAACAAACCCCAACCTGTCGTCACAACTTGAAGCCTCCGCGCCGTGAAATACCGGCGATGTTTCAGGACTTGACACCAGGCAATTCAGAGTTGAAAGTTCGGCGTGGGAATTCTGTCAGCTCCTTTGGTCATGTACCTGAAAGAGGTTCCGGTTCTCCATGAAGGCTGCTGCCACAGCTCCAGCGGGAGGCTTAGCCCCCCTTCCGCTCGACCCCTCCTGGGTCGACGAGGTCCTTCTCGGCGGGACCGGCTCCGAGCCCTGCCTGGTCTTCGACGAACCGGTCAGCAGGGACGAACTGCGGCGGCTGGTCGGCGCCAGGCAGGCCGCGCTCGCCGCGGCCGGTCTGCGCCGGGGCGGCTCGGTCGCCCTCTCGCTGGCCCCCTCGCTCGCCCTGGTCGCCAACCTGCTGGCGAGCTGGCGGATCGGGGCCCAGGCCGCCCTGCTCGACCACCGGCTCACCCCCTACGAGACCGACCGGGCACTCGCCCGGCTGGACCCGCAGGTGGTGGTCACCGCCGACCGGCCCGCCGCCGGGGGCCCGGCCGGTGGCTTCCACGACCAGCGGGACGTCGTCACCGCCCGCCCGGGCCGGCCGGCCCGGACCCCGCACGCGGTCGTCCAGCTCAGCTCGGGCTCGACCGGGCCGGCGAAGATCATCGGCCGCACCGCGGCCGACCTGGTCGACGAACTCGGCCGGTACGCCCGGATCGAGGGGGTGCCCCGGGCCGGCGAGCGGATCGTCTCGACGGCCTCCATGGTGCACGTGCTGGGTCTGGTCGGCGGCCTGCTGCACAGCCTGCACGCCGGCGTGCGGCTCGCGGTCCCGCGGAGGCTCACGGCGGAGGGGATCCTCGCCACCGTCGCGGCCGGCCCCGAACCGACCACCCTGCTGGGCGTGCCGTTCCACATCGAACTGCTCAGCTGGGTGGCGCGGCCCCCGCGACTGCCCCAGCTCACCGGCATGACCACCGGCGGGGAGCTGGTCCGGGCCCAGGTGCACGAGGCCTTCGTCGAACGCTACGGCGTCCGCCTCGGCAGCATGTACGGGATGACCGAGGTCGGCGTCATCGCCACCGACCTGTTCGGCGAGCACCGGCCCGAACTGACCCCGGCCCCCGGCCTCACCCTGCGGGCGGTCGACGGCGAACTGCTGATCGCCAGGGCGCAGTCGCCCTACCTCGACCACGCGGCACCGGTCGGCGACGGCGTCCCCAGCCGCTGGGCCGACGGCTGGCTGCACACCAAGGACGGCGGCACGGTCGACCCCGGCACCGGCCGGATCAGGGTGCTGGGACGACTCGACTCCCAGGTGTCCGTGGGCGGCCTGAAGGTCGACCTCACCGAGGTCGAGCACACCCTCGCCGCCCTGCCCGAGGTCTCCGAAGCCGTGGTCGTCCTCGGCGCCTCGATCGAGGCCCACGTCGTCCTGCGCCCGGGCGGCACCGTCGCCCGGATCGAGGCGCAGCTCACCGAACGGCTGGCGGCCTACAAGCGGCCCCGCCTGATCCACGTCGTCGACCGACTGCCGCGCACCGCCACCGGGAAGCTGGTCCGCGACCGGGCCGCCCTGAGCGGCGCCGGCGGGTCGCCGCAGCCCACCGCCGTCCAGGAACGGTCCGACCGAAAGGAAACCACCAGCGATGTCCACTGAGGCGATGCCCACCGAGGAGATCCGCGCGTTCGTGCTCACCTCCCTGAGCGCGATGAACTACGACATCACCGGCGTCGACGACGACACCCTGCTCGGCCCGGCCGGCGCGGACCTGGAGTCGCTCTCGCTCGCCGAGCTGGGCGTCCGGGTGGAGGAGCGCTTCGGCGTCCGGTTCGACGACGACGAGGCCGAGCAGCTGGGCACCATGACGGTCGGGGAGTTCGCCGCGGCCGTGGCCGCCCGGGTCCGGTCCGCCTCGGCCGCGGGGCGCTGAGCGTGTCGGCCGCACCCGGGCGGGACGAGGTGGTCGCGATGCTCGCCGCTTTCGGCGACCGGGCGCCGGAGGAGGTGCCGGAGGGCATCGACTCGATGGAACTGGCCTGGCTGGCCCACCAGATCGAGCAGCGCTACGACCGCCGCCTCGACGACGACACCCTGGGCCGGCTGCACACGGTGTCCGACGTGGTCGACCTGCTGGCCGGCCTCGGCGAGCTCCGGCCCGACCCGGCCTGACCTGCCCCGACCCGGGCTGCCCCGACCCGGGCGGGCCTGCCCGACCCGGCCTGACCTGACCTGACCTGCCCCGGGCGGGCCTGCCCGATCCGGCCTGACCCGGGCCGACCGTCCGGTCCGGCGGGCACACCCGTCCGCCGGCTCTCCGACCCGGCGTCGCACACTACGAGAACGAGGGAGCAAGGGTGACCGAGAACGTGCCGGCGGCCCGCCGCGGCCCCCACCCGGTGGTCGTCACCGGGGCCGCCGTGCTCAGCGCCCTCGGCCGCGGCGTCCGGCCGCTGCTGTCCGCCGTGCTCGACGGCACACCGGCCTTCGCGCCGGTGCGGCGTTTCGACGTGTCCGGCCGACAGGTCGACGCAGCCGCGACCTGCCCCGGATCCCCGGTGCTGGCCGACGAGTTGGACCGGGCCGTCGGCGAGGCCTGTGCCGAGGCCGGACTCTCCGCGGCGCAGCGGTCCGGCACCCCGCTGTACCTCGCCGTGCACGGAGATCCGGCGCTGCCCCGGGCCACCCCGGAGCGGCGCCCGGCCCACGGCGCCGACGTGTTCGCGGACGCGGTGGCCCGGCGGGCCGGACTGTCCGGCACCTCCCGCGCCTACACCTCCGCCTGCGTGGCGTCGAGCACCGCCGTCGCCGACGCCGCCGCGGCCGTCGCCCACGGGCAGGCGGACCGGATCGTGGTGGCGGCCGGATACCTGGTCGAGGCCGACCAGTTCGCCGTCTTCGACGCGGGCCGGGCCCTGGCCCGGGACGGGCGGGTCCGCCCGTTCAGCACCGGCCGCACGGGGCTGCTGCTGGGCGACGGCGTGGTCGCCGTGGTGGTCGAGGCCGCCCCGGCGGCCCGGGCCCGGCGGGCCCGGCCGCTCGCCGTACTGGCCGGCTGGGGCCGCGCGGGCGACGCCCACCACGTGTGCCGACCCCGGCCGGACGGCGCCGGGCTGGCCCGGGCGATCACCGACGCCCTGCACCGGGGCGGCGTCCGCCCGGAGCGGATCGGCTACGTGAACGCCCACGGCTCGGGCACCCCGATGAGCGACACCGCCGAAGCCGCCGCCCTGCGGTCGGCGCTCGGCGACCGCGCGTCGACCGTGCCGGTCAGCTCCACCAAGTCGGTGCACGGGCAGGCGCTGGAGGCCGGTGCACTGCTCGAACTCGTCGTCACCATCGCGGCGTTGCGCGCCGGACGGCTCCCGGTGAACGCCGGCTTCCTGGGGCCCGACGAGACCTGCCCGCTCAACCTGGTCCTCGACCGAGCCGCACCCACCGCAGCCGACCACGCCCTCAGCCTGACCACGGCCTTCGGCGGCGCCAACACCGCACTCCTGGTGGGCACACCATGAACCTGACCGACACCGCACCCCTCCGCTCCGACCCCACCTCCGACGCGGGTCCCGAGCCCGACGCCGGTCCCGTCTCCGACGCGGGTCGCGAGGCCGACGTTGGTCCCGTCTCCGGCGCGGGTCGCGCGTCCGGTGCGGCTCCCGTCTCCGACGCGGGTCCCGAGCCCGACACCGGTCCCGTCTCCGACGCGGGTCCCGAGCCCGACGCCGGTCCCGTCTCCGACGCGGGTCGCGAGGCCGGCGCTCGTCGCGCGTCCGGCGCGGCTCCCGTCTCCGACGCCGGTCCTGAGGCCGACGCTCGTCCCCTCTCCGACGCCCGTCGCGAGCCCGACGCCGGTCCCGAGGCCGACGCCGGTCCCTTCTCCGACGCGGGTTCTGAGGCCGAGGCCCGTCGCGAGGCCGACGCCCCTCCCGTCTCCGATGCAGGTCCCGTCTCTGACGCTCGTCCCGTCTCCCAGGCCCGTCGCGAGCCCGAGGCCCGTCCCGCCTCCGATGTCCATCCCGCCTCCGACGCTCGTCGCGAGCCCGACGCTCGTCCCGTCTCCGACGCTCGTCCCGTCTCCGACGCGGGTCCCGTCTCCGACGCCCGTCCCGGGCCCCTCGTTGCCGCCGCCTCGGTCGCCGCCCTGGCCCAGGCCGTTGCGGTGGCGGGTCTGCGGGTGCTGTCCTCGGGGCAGTGGCCGGAGTCCGTCGAGGACCGGGGCGCACCGGGGATCGCCGGGTTCGTGGTCTCCTCGTTCAGCCCGCTCGCCGCCGAGGCGGCCCGCCGCTGCCTGCTGCGGCGCCCGGACCCGTCGGGCGGTGCCGGACGGCCGGTCACCGCCGTCGTGGTGGTCAGCCCGCTGGGCGACCTGGCCGGCGCCGCGCACGTGGCCGAGGCCGTCGACGGCGGCGCCAGGATCGGGCCGCTGCTGTTCTTCCAGGCCGTCCCCAACGCGGTGGCCGGTCACGTGGCCGCGCGCTGGCAGCTGACCGGCCCGGTGGTGTGCGTCGCCGACACCGCCACCGCGACGGCCGTCGCGGCCCTGCTGCTCGCCGACGGCGACGCCGGGGAAGCCCTGCTGATCCGCGTCGACCAGGCGCACACCCCGGGCGGCCCGGACCGCGCCGCCGCCGTCCTGCTCGGCCCCGGCCCCGGCACCAACCCCGGATCGCGGCCGGGCCCGGAACCGCAACTCCACGAGGGAGAACAGCCGTGAGCGATCCGCGCCACACGAACACCCGGCGAGCCGACGTCGTCGTCAGCGGGATGGGCCTGGTCACTCCGGTGGGGTCCAGCGCCGACGAGGTGACGGCGGCGATGTGCGAGGGCCGGTCCGGGCTCGTCCGGCCGGACCCGGACGGGCCGCTGGCCGGATCGCTGGAGACGGCCGGCTTCGCCGCGCCGATCGACCCCCTCTCCGTCCTGCCCGCGCCCGAGACCCGGCTCGTCGACCGCTACATCGTGATGGCGATGCGGGCCGCGGCCGACGCGCTGACCGACGCGGGCATCGAGGTGGGCCGCGACGTGGACCCGTACCGGATCGGGGTGATCCTGTCCGGCAACGGCGGGCTGGCCACCCTGGAGGGACAGGTCGTCCTGCGGACCGAGCGCGGCCGGCTGGGCGTCAGCCCCTACCTGCTGCCCGCCATGCTGCCCAACATGAGCGCCGCCCGGGTCGCGATCCGGCACGGCATCCGGGGCTACAGCTCGTCCATCAGCACGGCCTGCGCGGCCGGGGCGCAGTCCGTGGGGGAGGGGCTGCGGCTGCTGCGCGCCGACGAGGCCGACGTGGTGGTGGTCGGCTGCAGCGAGGCGCCGCTGTTCCCCACGCTGGTCGACACCTTCGGCAACGCCCGTGCCCTGGCCCGTGGTTGGGTCGACGATCCGACCGGGGCCAGCCGGCCCTTCGACCGGCGCCGGAACGGCCTGGTGCTGGGCGAGGGCGCCGGGGTGCTGGTGCTGGAGCGTGCCGAGCACGCGGACGCCCGCGGCGCGGCCGGGTACGCCGACGTGCTCGGCTGGGGCGCGACCAACGACGCCCACCACCCGACCACCCCGCGCCCCGACGGCGCGGGCGCCGCCGCCTGCATGCGGCAGGCACTGCGCAGCGCGGGCGTCGGGCCCGGGGACATCGGCTACGTCAACGCCCACGGCACCAGCACCCGGCTCGGCGACCGGGCGGAGGCGCTCGCGATCCGCGAGGTCTTCGGCGGGCAGGCCCCGCCGGTCAGCTCGACCAAGGCGGTGACGGGACACCTGCTCGGCGCCTCCGGGGTGGTCGAGTCGGCCGTCTCCGTGCTGGCGCTGCGGCGCGGCCTGCTGCCGCCCACCCACAACCTGGACGACCCCGACCCGGACTGCGAACTCGACCACGTGCGCAAGGGCCCGCGCGCCGCGCCGGGGATCAGCCACGTCATGTCGAACTCGTTCGGGTTCGGCGGCCACAACATCAGCCTCGTGTACGGCCTGCCGAGCACCCGGCTCGCCAGAGCCGTCTGACGGCACCGAGCGAACAGAGAAGGAACGGCTACCGCAATGGACTTCCTCGGCGTCGATCATGTCGAGTTCTACGTGGGCGACGCGCACCGGGCCGCGTCCGTCCTGTCCTCCGGGCTCGGCTTCCGCCTGCTCGGGCAGGGCGGCCCCGAGACGGGCCTGGCCGGGCAGCGCACCCTGCTGCTGGGCCAGGGCGACTGCCGGGTGCTGCTGACCTCGAGCCTGGCGGCGGACCACCCGGCCGCGCAGTACGTCGCCCGGCACGGCGACGGCGTGGCCGTGCTCGCCTTCGCCTGCCGGGACGCCGCCGCCGGCTTCACCGCGGCGGTGGCCGGCGGCGCGACCGCCGTCGAAGCCCCCCGGACCCGCACCGGCGCGGACGCCCCGGTGGTCACCGCCACCGTCTCCGGCTTCGGCGACGTGGTGCACCGGCTGGTCGAACGGCACGGCTCGGCGCGGGAGTTCCTGCCCGGCCTGATCGAGGTGCCGGACGCGCCGCCGCCGGCCTCGCCCGACCTGCTGCGGAGCATCGACCACGCCGCGGTCTGCGTGCCGGACGGGCAGCTCGGCGGCACGACGGACTTCTACCGCAAGGCCTTCGGCTTCGACGTGATCTTCGAGGAGTACATCGAGGTCGGCGAGCAGGGCATGTTCTCCCAGGTGGTGCAGAGCCCGGGCGGCGGCGTCACGCTCACGCTGATCGAGCCGGACCCGGGCCGCGCCCCCGGGCAGATCGACGACTTCCTCGCCTGGCACGGCGGTCCCGGCGTCCAGCACCTGGCCCTGAACAGCCACGACATCGTCGCCGCCGTCGACACCCTGGCGGAGCGCGGCGTCGGCTTCGCGTCCACCCCGGACGGCTACTACGACGCGCTGGGCGGCCGGCTGGGGCAGGTCGACCTCCCGGTGGACCGGCTGCGCGGCCGCGGAATCCTGGTCGACCGGGACCACTGGGGGCAGCTGTACCAGATCTTCGCCACCTCGACGCACGCCCGCCGGACCTTCTTCTGGGAGCTGATCGAGCGTCACGGGGCGCGCACCTTCGGCACCAGCAACATACCCGCCCTCTACGAGGCCAAGGAAAGGGAGCTCGCCACCGTGCGGCAGTCCGACCAGATCCCCCCGACCACCGGGGCGGGCCACCGATGACCACCACCCGGGCCCTGCGGTTCGACCTCACCGACGAGGAACTGGCCCTGCTGCCGGACGCCGACGACGTCGCCTTCTACGCCGAGCACGGCTGGTACCTGACGAAGAAGCTGTTCACCGACGAGGAGGTGGACCGGCTGGCCGCCGCGAGCGAGGACTACTACGCCGGGGAGCGGAGCCGCACCCTGCCGGTCCGCCCGCCCCGGCTGGCGGCCTGGCAGCCCTCGGACGGCCCGGTCCAGCGCCACAACGACTACGTCCACCACGAGAGCGACCCGATCGCCAAGGTGCTGTGCAAGCCGCTGATCGGGGCGGTGGCCGCCCTGCTGGCCGGCACGGACGAGATCCGGGTGTTCCAGTCGACCCTGATCCTCAAGCCCGCCGTCCCCGGCGAGCCCAGCAACATCGTGCCCTGGCACTTCGACAAGCACTACTGGTCCACCTCGACGTCCGAGCGGATGCTGACCGCGTTCGTCCCGTTCCACGACTGCGACGAGGAGATGGGCACCCTCACCGTGGTCGACGGCAGCCACCTGTGGCGGGAGACCGGTCGGCAGGACTCGATGACCAAGCACTTCGCCGACCGCGACCGGGCCGACCTGGAGCGGGTGCTCGCCGAGAACGCCGCCTTCAACGGCGCCGCCGTCCGCAAGGTGCCGATGGTCATCCCCAAGGGCCACATGAGCTTCCACCACTGCCGGACGTACCACGGCAGCGGGCCCAACCGGAGCGACCGGCCGCGCCGCGCCATCTCCTTCCACCTCCAGGACGGCGCGAACGAGTACCGCGAGTTCGCGCTCAGCGACGGCACCCGCGCCGCCTACAACCACGACGTCCTGGTCCGGCGGCTGCCCGACGGCCGCCCCGACTACGCGGACCCGGCGTACTGCCCGGTGCTCTGGCGGACCGACGCAGCGGACGACCGTGACTGACCGGACGGCCGGGGCCGATCGGACGACCGCGCCCGCCCCGACGGCCGACCCGGCCGCGGCCCTCTACCGGACGGTGGCCCTGGTCCGCGGCTTCGAACAGCGGGCCGTCGAGCTGGTCCGGGCCAAGGTGGTGCTCGGCGGCATCCACCCGTACACCGGCCAGGAGGCGATCGCGGCCGGCACCTGCGCCGCGCTGCGCCCCGACGACGTGATCACCAGCACCCACCGCGGCCACGGCCACGTCCTGGCCAAGGGCGCCGACCCGGCCCGGACGATGGCCGAGCTGGCCGGCCGGGCCACCGGGCTCAACCGGGGCCGCGGCGGCTCGATGCACGCCGCCGACTTCGGCGTGGGCGTGCTCGGGGCGAACGCCGTCGTCGGCGCCGCCGTGCCGATCGCGGCCGGCGCCGCCTGGGCCTTCCGCCGGGCGGGCTCGGACCGGGTCGCGCTCAGCTACTTCGGGGACGGCGCGGTCAGCCAGGGCGTGGTGCTGGAGGCCTTCAACCTCGCCGCCCTGTGGCGGGTGCCGCTCGTCCTGGTCTGCGAGAACAACGGCTTCGCGACCTCGATGCGGACCGAGGACACGGTGGCCGGCAGCATCCTCGGGAGGGCCGCCGCCTTCGGCATCCCGGCCCGCACCGTGGACGGGACGGACCCCGAGGCGGTCCGCGACGCCACCGCCGAGGCGGTCGCCCGGGCCAGGTCCGGCGCGGGCCCGACCCTGCTGGAGTGCACCGCCTACCGGTTCGACGCCCACCACACCTGGGAGCACACCGCGCGCCCCCGCTACCGGACCGACGCCGAGGTCGCGGCCGGCCGGGCCCGGGACCCGCTGGAGGTCCAGGGCGCCCGCCTCCCCGCCGCCACCCGCGCGGCGATCGACGCGGAGGTCGCGCAGCTGCTCGACCGGGCGGTGCGCTTCGCCCGGGAGAGCCCGCACCCGGACCCGGCGGGCGCGCTGGACCACCTGTACGCCACCGGCCTGCGCGCCAGGGCGGGGGCCCGCTGATGCCGAAGCTCTCCTACCTCAAGGCGCTGAACCGGGCCATCGGCGACGAGATGGACCGCGACGAGGCCGTCTGCGTGTTCGGCGAGGACGTCGGGGTGGCCGTCACCCACGCCACCGCCGGGCTGCTGAAGCGCTTCGGCCCGGACCGGGTGCTGGACACGCCCATCTCCGAGCAGGCGTTCACCAGCTTCGCCACCGGCGCGGCGCTGGCCGGGCTGCGGCCGCTGATCGAGTTCCAGATCCCGGCGCTGCTGTTCCTGGTCTTCGAGCAGATCGCCAACCAGGCGCACAAGTTCTCCCTGATGACGGGCGGTCAGACCCGGGTGCCGGTGACCTACCTGCTGCCGGGCTCCGGCTCCCGGGAGAGCTGGGCCGGGCAGCACTCCGACCACCCCTACAGCCTGTTCGCGCACGTCGGGGTGAAGACCGCGGTGCCCGCCACCCCGGCCGACGCCTACGGGCTGCTGGTGACGGCGATCCGGGACGACGACCCGGTCGTGGTCTTCGCCCCCTCCGGCGCCCTCGGGGTGCGCGAGGACCTCGACCTCGCCGCCCTGGCACCCGTCCCGCTGGGGGTCGGCCGGATCCACCGCCGCGGCACCGACGTCACGGTGGTGGCGGTCGGCCACCTGGTCCACGACGCCCTGGCGGTGGCCGAGGACCTGGCCGGCACGGTCTCGGTCGAGGTCTTCGACCCGCGCACGCTGTTCCCCTTCGACTGGTCCGGGCTGGCCGCCTCGCTGGAGCGGACCGGGCGGCTGGTCGTCGTCGACGACTCCAACCGGAGCTGCGGCATCGGCGGGGAGATCGTCGCCACCGCGGCCGAGGAGATGCGGCTGATCGCGCCGCCCCGGCGGGTCACCCGGCCGGACGGCGCCGTCCTGCCCTTCGCCCGGGAGCTCGACCTGGCCTGCCAGCCCACCAGGGCGCAGCTCCGGGCCGCCGTCGAGAAGGCGGTCGGGGCCGGATGAACGGGCACCCGCCCCCGCGGGCCGCCGGAGCACACCCGCACGGGCAGCCGTGCGGACCCCCGTACGGGCAGCCGTGCGGACCCCCGCACGGACACCCTTCAAGGAGCGCAGAGTGACGGGCACCAACATCAGAGCGCGGCTGGCCGCCGACCCCGGACTGGGCGCGGGCAACGTGCTGCACAAGCTGTTCGAGCACGGGGCCGACCCGGACGGGCCGGGCGTCGCCTTCGACGTCCCGGTCGACGGGCACCCGGCCGGGCAGGAGCTGACCCTGGGCCTGCTCCGCGAGCGGGTGGCGGCCCGGGCCGCCTGGTGGCACGCGCAGGGCGTCGGCCCGCGCGACCCGGTCGCGATCCACGTCTCCAGCTCGGCGGACTGCCTGCTGAACTTCCTGGCGCTGACCTGGCTGGGCGCGATCCCCGCGCTGATGAACCAGCACATCCCGGGCGACGTCGCCGCCGAGTACGTCCGCCGGCTGCGCGGCGTCGGCCTGCTCACGGACCGGGAGCACCGGGACCGGCTGGCCGGCGAGGAGCTCGGGGTGCGCGTCCACGGCGACGCCGCCGAGGCCGGCACCGGCGACCCGGCGGCGGCCCCCGCGCCGTACCGGCACCACGACGACGACCCGATCGCCATCACCCACTCCTCCGGGACCACCCGGATGCCCACCGCGGTGGTGCACTCGCACGCCAGCCTGTTCGCCGCCACCCGGCTGTTCCGGCTGGCCGCCCCGCGGGCCAGGGGCACCGCCCGGATCCTCAGCGCGCTGCCCGCCGCGCACGCCGCCGGCATCTCGGCGCTCAACCTGGCCCTGTGCAACCGCAGCGAGCTGCTGTTCCTGTCCACCCAGAGCGACGGCGCGGCGGTGGTCGACGCCATCGAGCGCTGGCGGCCGACCGGGGTCCTCGGCTTCGCCGCCACCTGGGCCCAGCTCGCCCGCCAGGACCTGGGCAAGCGCGACCTGGACTCGGTGTCGCTCTGGTTCAACACCGGTGACTGCGCGCACGAGCCGCACATCCGCCACCTGATCGCGGCCGGCTCGCGGGAGACCGTCACCCGCGAGGGGGTGCGGCGGGTCCCCGGGTCCAGCTTCGTCGACGGCCTGGGCTCCACCGAGATGGGCCACTCCGCGTTCCACATCACCCACAGCGCCGGTACCGAGCGCTACGGGCGCTGCGTCGGCGTGCCGCACGGCTTCGCCGAGGTGGCGCTGCTGGACGTCGGCACCGGCCGGGAGGTGGCGGCCGGCGAGGTCGGCCACTTCGGCCTGAAGGCGCCGACGCTGGCCCCCGGGTACTGGAACGACTCGAACGCCACCTACCGCAACCGCCTGAACGGCTACTACCTCACCGGCGACCTGATGTACCGGGACGAGGAGGGCTACTACTTCCACGTCGACCGGGCGGTCGACGCCGTCGACCTGGGCGGCGGCGAGTGGCTCTACACGGCGATGAGCGAGGAGCGCGTCCTCGCCAACTGCCCCGACGTGCACGACTGCACGGTGGTGTCGCTGAAGGCCGACGGCCGGGTGGTCACCGACGTCCTGCTCGCCCTGCACGCGGACGCCGACCCGGACGCCGACCGCACCCCGGCGGTCCGGGCCGCGCTGACCGGCGCCGCGGCGGCGACCCTGCGCAGGGTGGTGGCCGTCTCCGAGGAGGACCTGATCATCGGCCCGACCGGGAAGGTCCGCAAGTTCCTGATGCGGCAGCGGCACCTGGCGGAGATGGCGGTGGCCCGATGAGCGGCCCGGAGGAGCGGGGCGCGACCGTCCCGGAGCCCGCCGAGCGGATCGCCGTGCACTTCACCGGGGACGGCTCGGGCACCGACGAGATGTCCTGGGGCATGTGGGAGATCTGGCACGCGATCGTGGACCAGCGCAGCTCGCTGCCCATCGGCGGCCGGACGGCCCTGCCCGAGGGGACGGCCGTCGACGACGTGGCCGGGGAACTGCGCTACCTGATGAGCCGGTTCCCCTCGATGCGGACCCTGCTGAGGTTCGACGCGACGGGCCGGCCCACCCAGGAGCTCTTCGGCTCCGGCACCACCGTGCTGGAGGTCTACGACGCCGGGGACGCCGACCCGGACGAGGTGGCGAGCCTGGTCGAACAGCGCTACCGGGCCCGGGACTTCGCCTACGACACCGAATGGCCGGTCCGGATGGGCGTGGTGCGCCGGAACGGCGCGGCCACCCACCTGATCAGCATCATGTGCCACCTGGTGATGGACGCCGGCGGCGGGGCGATCATGCTCCGCGAGGTGCAGGAGCGGTCGACCGCGCCGGTCACCGGCCTGCAGCAGCTGGAGCAGGCGGGCTGGCAGCGCTCACCGGCCGGGCAGCGGCAGAACGACAAGGCCCTGCGGCACTGGGAGCGGGCCCTCCGGACGATCCCGGCCCGCCGGTTCCCGCCCTCGGTCGAGCAGGGCACCCCCCGGCACCGGGTCGGCCTGTTCGAGTCCCGGGCCCTGCGGCTGGCGGTGCCGCTGATCGTCGAGCGGACCGGTACCGACACCCAGAGCGTCCTGCAGGCCCTGTACGCGATCGTGCTGCGGCGGATCAACGTCACCGGCCCGGTGGTGGTCCGGCCCGTCGTCAACAACCGCTTCCGGTCCGACCTGAGCGACGTGGTGTGCATGGTCGCCCAGGCCGGCATCTCGGTGATGGAGATCGGGGACAGCACCGTCGACGAGGTGGTCGAGCTGACCCGGCGCGGCGCGCTGACCACCTTCAAGCACGCCTACTTCCACCCGGAGAAGCTGAACGAACTGATCGCCCGGGTCTCCGCGGACCGGGGCGAACGCGTCGACGTGCAGTGCTTCCTCAACGACCGCACGTCCAACCGGCCGCCGGAGGAGGGCACCGCGGCGGACCCCGGGGAACTGGCCCGGCAGTTGCGGAAGGCGCAGCAGGACAGCGCGTTCCGGTGGACCCAGGAGGTCGAGGACACGGTCGACGCGTTCTACGTGGCCTTCGACGACCTCCCCGACGCGCTGTTGACGGAGGTGCAGACGAACACCCGCTACTTCTCCGCCGAGGACGCCGAGTCGTTCGTCCGCGGCCTGGAGGCGCTCGCGATCGAGGCCGCCCTCGACCCGGGCGCGCGCACCGGGCCGCTGGTCGGCGACGGGCCGCTGGTCGGCGACGGGCCGGGGTCCGGCGGCGGGCCGGGGGAGCGGGAACCGGCCCCGGAGCAGCCGCGGTGACCGCGCTGCTGGCGGTGGCCGACCACCTGCCGAGCGGCCGGGTGCCGGTCGAGGACCTCGCGGAGGAGTTCGGACTCTCCCCGATGCAGGCCAAGATCTTCCGCCGCTACCACAAACTGGGCGAGGTGGCCCGCGACCCGGGCGGCAGCCTGCTCGACCTGCTGCGCGGCGCGACCGCCGGCCTGCACGCCCTGCGCGGCCGGGAGCACCGGGTCCGCTACGTGCTGCACGCCCGCACCCTGCCGACCGTGGTGCCCTACCCGCACAACCCGGTCCGGGAGCTCTGCCGGGAGCTGGGCCTCGACCGGGCGATCGTGTTCGCGGTCGGCCACCACGCCTGCGCCTCCGGCCTGCTGGCGATCGACGCGGCCGGCCGGCTGCTCGCCGCCGACGGCGACCCCGACGGCCTCGCGCTGGTCCTGGCCGGGGAGAAGGCCTTCACCCCCGAGGCCGGGATGGTCCCGGACACCTCCTTCTTCGGCGAGGGCGCGTCGGCCTGCCTGGTCGCCCCCACCGGGGACCGCGACCGGGTGCTGTCCTACGCGGCCGACCTCAGGGGCGAGTTCGACGGTGACGCGCCGGAGCTGGCCCTGGAGTTCCAGCGGATCTACGCCGACGCGCTGGCCGGGGCGGTCCTCGCCGCCGTCGGACGGGCCGGCCTGGCCATGGCGGAGATCGGGGCGATCCTGCCGCACAACGTCAACAAGGTGGCCTGGCACCAGGTCTGCCGCACCCTCGACTACCCCCGGGAACGGGTCGTGCTCGACAACGTGGCGAGCGCCGGACACGTCTTCTGCGCGGACAACCTCGTCAACCACCGCACCGCGCGGGAGCGCGGCCTGCTCCGCCCGGGCGAGCCCTACGTGATGGCCGCCGCGGGCGCCGGGCGCGGCGCCACCTTCTCGGCCATGGTCCTCCAGCACTGACCCGCCACCCAACCACCACCGAAGGAACGACGATGACCGAGCGGGACACCGCACTCCCCTCCCTCGACCCGGCCCTGCGCGGGCAACTGGTCGACGACATCTGCGCCCTGCTCCCGAAGGTGCTCAAGCGCGAGGTGACCGGGGCCACCGCCGAGACCACCCTGATGGAGGCCCTCGGCATGAGCTCGACCAGCGGCCTCGAACTCATCCTGGAACTGGAGGAGCGCCTGGACGTGGAGATCAGCGTGGAGGACCTCGGCCGGCCCGACTTCGGCACGGTCGGCTCCCTGGCCGACTACGTCGCCCGGAACCTGCTCCAGGAAGCGTGAGCCGGTGCGCACCTTCCTGCCGCCCGGAGCGGCGGCGGCCGCGAGCCCCCCGGACGAGGCCCGCACCGACGGACCGCCACCGGCCTGGGGGATCCGCCGCGCCGTCCGGCTGGCCTTCCCCGGCCCCGGGGCGCCGGCCGGCGACCCCGTCCACGGTGCGCGCCTGCGGCGCTACCTGACCGACCTGCTGCACCCCTACGGGCTCGAACTCGCCCCCGGCGCACCGGCCCCCGGGGCGGCGGAGCCGGGCGGCCGCTGCTACGGGGAGATGGCCGAGGCGCTGATCCGGGCGGCGGTGCCCGAGGGCGAGGCGGTCGACCTGCTGGTGCTCGCCCACGCCGTCCCGGACATCACCCCGGGACGCGCCACGACCACCTGGCTGAGCCACGTCTGCCCCGGCACCCCGATGGCCCTCGCGGTCAGCGACCAGGGCGCCGCGAGCGCCTTCACCGCCCTGCGGCTGGTCGACGCCTACGCGCGCTCGGGCGGCCTGCGGCGGGCGCTGCTGCTGGTGGTCGAGCAGGACTCGCTGCCGTACGACCCCGGGGTCCCGGTCGTCGTCCCGGCCGGCAGCCGAGGCGTGGCCCTGCTGTTCGGCGACCGGCTGCCCCGGGAGCGGACGGCCGCGGTCTCCCGGGTCGCCACCCGGGTCCTGGCCGACGGCAGCCCCGCCGCCGCGCTGGCCGCCGAGCTCGCGGGCCCCGGCGACGCCCCCGCGCGGAAGGCGGCGACCGGGATCCTCGGCACCACGGCGGCGGCCGCCGCCGCCCACCCGTGGCCGCCGGGCCTGCGGTTCGCGGACGCCGGGCAGCCCGCCACCGGCGTGTGGTGGGACCTGGCCGGTGAACTCGCCGAGCCGTCCACCGGGCCGCGCACGGTCGTGCTGGCCGACTACGACGCCGGACCGGACCACCTCTCCACGGCGACCATCGTCCTGGACGGCGGCGACGCGGACGCCGGGACGGTCGTGCTGGCCGACTACGACGCCGGACCGCACCACCTCTCCACGGCGACCGTCGTCCTGGACGGCGGCGACGCGGACGCCGGGGCCGAGGTCGGGGTGCCCCGATGACCGCGCCCACCGACGCCCCCGGCCCGGCCGTCCGGCCGCCGCACACCATCCCCCTCGACCCCCCGCCACCGTCCTCCCCGACTCCGGCCCCGGCTCCGACTCCGGCCCCGGCTTCGACTCCGACTCCGGCTCCGGCTCCGACTCCGACTCCGGTCCCGGCTTCGACTCCGGCCCCGGCTCCGGCTCTGACACCGGCTCCGGCTCCGGCCCCGGCTTCGACTTCGGCTCCGGCTCCGGCTCCGGCTCTGACACCGGCCCCGGCTTCGACTCCGGCCCCGGCTCCGGCTCTGACACCGGCTCCGACACCGACACCGGCTCTGACACCGGCTTCGACTCCGGCCCCGGCTTCGACTTCGGCTCCGGCTCCGGCACCGGCTCTGACACCGGCTCCGGCTCTGGCTCCGGCTCCGGCTCCGGCACTGGCTCCGGCTCCAGCTTCAGCTTCGGCTCCGGCTCCGGCTCCGGCTCCAGCTTCAGCTTCGGCTCCGGCTCCGGCTTCGACTTCGGCTCCGGCCCTGACACCGGCCCCGGCTTCGACTCCGGCTCCGACACCGACACTGGCCCCGACACCGGCTCCGCAGGCGCCGCCCGCGCTCCGCATCGAGGACTACCGGCACCGGGCCCGGCGCCGACTCGACGCCCGGGTCTGGGACTTCGTGGAAGGCGGAGCCGGGAGCGAGCGCACCCTGCGGGCCAACCGGCGGGCCTTCGCCCGGGTGACGCTGCGGCCGAGGGTCCTGGTCGACGTCTCCGCCTGCGACACCGGGACGGAACTCCTCGGCGCCCCGCTGGCCACCCCGGTGGGCGTCGCGCCCACCGCCTACCACCGGCTGCTGCACCCCGACGGCGAAACCGCCACCGCCCGCGGCGCCGGCGCGGCCGGCGCGCTCTACGTGGTCAGCGTCTTCGCCAGCCGCACGCTGGAGGAGATCGCCGCCGCGGCCGCCGGACCGCTGTGGCTCCAGCTCTACTGGCTGCGCCGCCGCGAGGCGCTGGCCGGCCTGGTGGAGCGGGCCGCCGAGGCCGGCTACCGGGCCCTCGTCCTCACCCTGGACGCGCCGCAGCTGGGGCGGCGCCACCGGGACGCGCGCAACGGCTTCGCCGTCCCGTCCGGCGTCCGCGCGGTCAACCTCGACGCGGCGCTGACGGCCTCCGCCCACCGCCCGGCCGCCGGCCGCTCCGCGCTGGCGGTGCACACGGCGGAGGCCGTCGACCCCTCGGTGACCTGGGCCGACCTGGCCTGGCTGCGCGGGCGCAGCGAGCTGCCGCTCGTCCTGAAGGGCGTCCTCACCGCGGAGGACGCCGTGCTCGCCGTGCGGCACGGGGCCGACGCGATCGTGGTCTCCAACCACGGCGGTCGGCAGCTCGACGGCGCGCCGGCGAGCCTGGACGCCCTGGCGGAGGTGGTGGACGCGGTCGGGGCCACCGGCTGCCCGGTGCTGTTCGACGGCGGGGTCCGCAGCGGCACCGACGCCTTCGCGGCGCTCGCCCTGGGCGCGCGGGCCGTCCTGCTCGGCCGCCCGGTCCTCTGGGGGCTGGCCGCGGACGGCGCCGCCGGGGTGGCCGGGGTGCTCGGCCTGGCCACCGAGGAACTCGCCCACACCATGGCGCTCACCGGACGACCGGCCCTGTCGGCCGTCGACCGGTCCGCACTCGCCCGCGGCACGGCGCCGGGCACGGCACCGCACGCAGGAGCATGAGGGGCGGTCGGACGATGGCGACAGTACCGGCACGCGAGGACCCGCACGCATCGGTGCCCGGTCCGGCGTCCGCGCCGATCAACTTCCCGGACGAGGTCCCGGCGCGCTTCCCCGACGCCCTCCCGCCGGCGGGCGGACGCACCGGGCCCGGTCCGGCCGGACGCACCGGGCCCGATCCGGCCGGGCCGGCCGCGGCTCCCGCCGTCGCCGGGGTCCCCGGATGACCGGCGAACCGGACACCGTCCAGCTGTGGCTGGTGCCCGACCAGCGGCCCGGGCCGGCTGCCGCCGACCTGCTCGCCGTCCTCGACCCGGAGGAGCGCTCCCGCGCGGCGGCCTGCCTGTCGGCCGACGCCCGCCGCCGGTTCGTCCTCGCGCACGGCGCCGTCCGCCACCTGGTGGCCGACCGGCTCGGGGTCGCGCCGCAGGACATCCGCTGGCGCCGGGGCCCGCACGGCAAGCCCGAACTGGCCGGCCGGCACACCGGCACCCAGGTCAACCTCTCCCACTCGGGCACCGTGGCCGTGGTCGCGCTCTGCGCGTCGCGACGGGTCGGGGTGGACGTCCAGGAGGTGCTGCCACGGCTGGACGCCACCGGCATGCCGGAGCGCTACTTCCTGCCCGAGGAGGTGCGCTTCGTACGGGCCGGGGCCGACCCCGGCAGCCGGGCCGAGCGCTTCGCCGGGCTGTGGGCCCGGAAGGAGGCCCTGGTCAAGGCGCACGGCGGCCGGCTGACCCAGGGGCTGCGGATCCCGCTGCTCGACGGCGGCACCGTGACCGGCGGGCCGCCCGCCGACGCCTGGGCGCGGGACTACCGGGTCACCGACGTGCCCGCGCCCGACGGGTACCGGGCGGCCGTCGCGCTGTCCGGCACCGGGGCCTTCCGGGTGCGCGTGGACCGGTGGACCTGGCCGCCCGCCTGACCCCGACGGCGCCTCAGCTGCTCCCGGGAGCGGGAAAGTCCTCTTCCCAGAACTCGTGCGCGCGGCGGGGCGGACCGTCGGGAGCGCCGGTGCCGGGGGAGCCGTCCGCGGTCCGGTGCCCCTCCTGTTCGCGGCCGCGCAGTTCGATCCGCCGGATCTTGCCGGAGATGGTCTTGGGGAGGTCGGCGAACTCCAGGCGGCGGATGCGCTTGTAGGGGGCGAGCCGCTCACGGGTGAAGGCCAGGATGGACTGCGCGGTCGCGGCGTCCGGTGCGTGGCCGGGCGCCAGGATGACGTACGCCTTCGGCACGGACAGCCGCAGCGGGTCCGGTGAGGGTACGACCGCCGCCTCGGCCACCGCCGGGTGCTCGATCAGCACGCTCTCCAGCTCGAAGGGCGACAGCCGGTAGTCGCTGCTCTTGAACACGTCGTCGCTCCGCCCGACGAAGGTGTAGTAGCCGTCCGCGTCGCGCTGCGCGACGTCCCCGGTGTGGTAGCGGCCGCCGGCCATCGACTCGGCGTGCCGTTCCGGGTCGTCCTGGTAGCCGGCCATCAGTCCGAGCGGGCTGCTGTCGAGGGGCAGGCACAGCTCGCCGTCGACGCCGGTGCCGGTGACCTCCTCGCCGGTGACCGGGTCGACCAGGACGACGTCGTAGCCGGGCAGCGGGCGGCCCATCGAACCGGGTTTGACCGGTTGGCCGGGCGTGTTGCCGATCTGCGCGGTGGTCTCCGTCTGGCCGTAGCCGTCCCGCAGGGGGACGCCCCAGGCGCGCTCGATCCGCTCGACCACCTCGGGGTTGAGCGGCTCGCCCGCGCCGACGAGTTCGCGCAGCGGGGGCCGCCACCGCTCCAGGTCCTCCAGCAGCAGCATCCGCCACACGGTGGGCGGCGCGCAGAACGAGGTCACCCGGTGGCGGACCAGCGCGTCCAGCAGCGGGCGGGCGGAGAAGCGGGGCTGGTTGACGATCAGGATCTCCGCGCCGGCGTTCCACGGGGCGAAGAAGTTGCTCCAGGCGTGCTTGGCCCAGCCCGGGGAGGACACGTTCAGGTGCACGTCGCCCGGCCGCAGTCCGATCCAGTACATCGTCGACAGGTGCCCGACGGGGTAGGACCGGTGGGTGTGCTGCACCAGCTTGGGGCGGCTGGTCGTGCCGGAGGTGAAGTACAGCAGCAGCGGGTCCTCGGCCCGGGTCGGCCCGTCCGGGGCGAAGCCGCCGGTGAATCCGGCCGCCTGCGCGTAGTCCACCCAGCCCGGGACGGGCTCGCCGACCGCGATCCGGGTCCAGTCGCCCTCCTGCCCGGCGAAGCCCCCGGTCAGCGCCGACTCGGCGATGACGTGCCGCACCCGGCCCCGGGACAGCCGGTCGGCCAGGTCGTCCGCGGTCAGCAGGGTGCTCGCGGGGATGACCACCGCGCCCAGCTTGACCACCGCGAGCATCACCTCCCACAGCGCCACCTGGTTGCCCAGCAGCAGCAGGACCCGGTCCCCGCGCGCCACGCCCCGCTCGCGCAGCCAGCCGGCCGTCCGGTCGGAGCGCTCGCTCAGCTCGGCGAAGGTCAGCGCCGTCTCGCGCAGCAGCGCGCCGTCCGGGCCCAGGTCGACGACGCGCAGGCCGATCGCCCCGTTGCCCGCCGCCTGGACGTCGAACCAGTCCAGGGCCCAGTTGAAGTGCTCGCCGGTGGGGCGCGGGAAGGCGCGGGCGGCGTCGAGGTCGCCGCGTGCCGCCAGGAGGTGGTCGCGCGCGGCGCGGAAGTCGTGGTGCGCGGCGGAGTCCGAGTCCCGTCGAGCGGCCCTGTCCGGTGCCATCCGTGTATCCGTCCCTGCCTCGTCGACCCCGGCCGCCGCCTCGTTGCCCGGCCGCGGGCATACCGGCACGCTGCCAGTCCCGCTGATCATCGGTCAAGGGCGACACCGCAGCCGACCCGGCCGGACCCGGCCGGACTCGCAGCCGCGGCCGCGGGGGCGGGACCGAAAAGGGTTTCCGCCCGCCCCGGCCCCGCCGTTACGATCACCCCACCTCCCGGGCGTGAGCGCAGAGGCAGACGCGCCGCCATCGCATGGCGGATCACGCCGGTTCGAATCCGGCCCCCGGGAGGCCCCACGACGGGCCCCGTAGCGCAGAGGCAGACGCGCCGCATTGCTCATGCGGAGCACGCCGGTTCGAATCCGGCCGGGCCCACCCGTCACCCCCCGCACCGCCGCCCCCGGAGGACCGCCCGATGAGCACGCCCCCGTCGAGCCCCCCGGCGGAGCCCGAGCAGCCGGCCGGGCCCGAGCAGCCGGACGAGGCCGAACTCGCCGCCTTCGAGCGGACGCTGGGCCGCCTGTGGCTGCTGCCCGCCGACCACCCGGTGCGGCTGCGCGCCGAGCGCGGCGCCGAGTCCTTCGTCCGCGACGGCCGGCACACCCGCCGCCGCACCCGCCGCACCGAGACCGCCCGGACCGACGCCGCCCTGGTCGGCACCACCGCCACCGGCGGCACCGGCCGCCGCGAGGACACCCCGCTGACCACCGCCGACGGCCACCTCCCGATCGGCGAACTCGCCCGCCCGCAGCGCTGCTACGTCTGCAAGCGGCACTACCGGCAGCTCGACGGCTTCTACCACCGGCTGTGCCCCGACTGCGCGGCGGACAACACCGCCCGCCGCGCGCTCAGCACCGACCTGACCGGCCGCCGGGTGCTGCTCACCGGCGGACGCGTCAAGATCGGCTTCCAGCTGGCCCTGATGATGCTCCGCGACGGCGCCGAACTCGTCGTCACCAGCCGCTTCCCGCACGACACGCTCGCCCGCTTCCGCGCCGCCGAGGGCAGCGCGGCCTGGCTGGACCGGCTGCGGATCGTCGGCATAGACCTGCGCGACCCGCGCCAGGTTCTCGGCCTGTGCGAGCAAATGCGCGCCGAGGGAAGGCCGTTGGACATCCTG
Source organism: Kitasatospora sp. NA04385 (assembly GCF_013364235.1). Taxonomy (NCBI): domain Bacteria; kingdom Bacillati; phylum Actinomycetota; class Actinomycetes; order Kitasatosporales; family Streptomycetaceae; genus Kitasatospora; species Kitasatospora sp. NA04385. Next base: position 7,046,528 of record NZ_CP054919.1, read on the forward strand.
GTGAACAACGCCGCCCAGACCCTGCGCCGCCCGCCCGAGTCGTACGCCCTGCTGGCCGCGGGCGAGCACGGCACCGTGCCCGCGCAGGTCGCCCACGCGCCCGGGTTCCGCCCGATGCCCGCGCTCGCCACCGCCTGGCCCGCCGCCGAACTCGCCACCGAGCCGGGCGCGCCGCTGCCCGCCGGGATCGACACCGCGGCGGTGGACGAGGCCGGGCTGCTGCCCGACCCCGCGCCGCGCAACTCCTGGTCGGCGACGCTCGGCGGCCTCGACCCGGCCGAGGTGCTGGAGACCCAGCTGGTCAACGCGCTCGCCCCCGCGCTGCTCTGCGACCGGCTGCTGCCGCTGCTGGAGGCCTCCCCGCACCCGCGCCGCTACATCGTCAACGTCACCGCGGTGGAAGGCCGTTTCGCCGTCCGCAACAAGATGCCCGGCCACCCGCACACCAACATGGCCAAGGCCGCGCTCAACATGCTCACCCGCACCAGCGCCGCCGAACTCGCCGACCGCGGCGTCTACATGTGTGCCGTCGACACCGGCTGGATCACCGACGAGAACCCGGCCCCCAAGAAGTCCCGGCTGGCCGACCACGGCTTCCGCACCCCGCTGGACATCGTGGACGGCGCCGCCCGGGTCTACGACCCGGTCGTCCGCGGCGAGGCCGGGGAGCCGTTCGCGGGCGTCTTCCTGAAGGATTATCGGGTGGCGGAGTGGTGAGCGCAGCGTCTAGCATCACCGCGACGGGCCCGTAGCACAGAGGCAGGTGCGCCGGTCTCCAGAACCGGAGGACGTCGGTTCGAATCCGACCGGGCCCGTCACCCCGAGGTGGGGCCGTAGCACAGCGGCAGATGCGCCGGCCTGCAAAGCCGGAGGACGCCGGTTCGAATCCGGTCGGCCCCACCCCGGGAGAGCCGGCCGGGAGAACCCGGCGAGGAGCCGCAAGGAGCGGGAATGGCCCAGGAGTTCGCCGGAGTCCCGTCCGTGGTGCCCCGCCCGGTCGACGAACTCGCCCCGCTGCTCGCCTGGCTGCGCACCGGCACCGGCACCGACCGCCGGATCGACTTCCCGGCCGGCACCGCCCTCCCGGACGGCCGGCTCGACCTGTGCAAGCAGCAACTCGGCCCGCAGGGAGCCGCGTTGGTCGCCGACGCGCTCGCCGACGCGGCAGCGGGCGCCCCCGCCGACCGGGCCCCCGTCCGGCACCTGCTGCTGGGCACCGACGGCCTCGGCGACGACGGCGCGGACGCGGTCGCCGCCCGCACCGCCGCAACCCCCGTCCACACCCTCTACCTGGGCTGCAACGGCATCACCGCGGCCGGCGCCTGCCGGATCGCCGACCGGCTGCGCGCCTCCCCGCAGACCGTCCGCGCCCTGTGGCTCAAGCGCAACCCGCTCGGCATCCGCGCCGGGCAGGCCGCCGCCGAACTCGTCGCCGCCGCCGAGCGCCTGCGCACCCTCGACCTGGTGCAGACCGGCCTCGACCCGGCCGGCCTGGCCGAACTCGCCGACGCCCTGCTGGCCGGCGGCCGCCGCTTCGAACGGCTCTACTTCAGCGGCAACCCGCTCGGCCCCGCCGGAGCCGAACCGCTCGCCCGGCTGATCGCCGCCGGCGCCACCGACGAGCTGTACGCCTCCGCCGCCGGCCTCGGCGACGGCGGCGCGCGCACGCTCGCCGCCGCGCTGCGCACCGCCCGCACGGCTGGCTGCGCCGCCTCTCGCTAGCCAGCTCCGGCTTCGGGCCGGACGCCGCCGCCGAGTTGACGGCCGCCGCGGCCGCCGCCGGAGTGGAACTGCTCGACCTCGGCCGCGTCCCCGCCGCCCGGGTGCTGGGCGCCGCCGACAACCGGATCGACCTGGCCGCCGCCGACCGGATCGGCGCCGCCCTGGCCGCCGCCCCGCACCGCCTCCAGCACCTGGTGCTCGGCCACACCGGCGTCCGCAGCCGCGAGGCGCACCGCCTGCTCGACCACGCCGCCGGCGCCGCCACCCCCACCCGCTACCTGTTCGGCAAGGGCGTCGCCGCCACCGTCCGCGACCGTCTGAACGTGCTCAGCGCGGCCGTCCCGCCCGCCGTCCCCGGGCCGGACGTGGCGGCGGTGCTCAGCGTGCACCGCACCGCCCCGGCCCGGTAGTTCAGCGCGCCGACATCCGCAGCGCGCCGTCCATCCGGATGGTCTCGCCGTTCAGGTAGTCGTGCTCGGCGACCATCGCGACCAGCCGGGCGTACTCCTCCGGGCGGGCCAGCCGCTGCGGGAAGGTGACGGTGGCGGCCAGGCCGGAGCGGACCTCCTCGGAGAAGCCCGCCATCATCGGGGTGTCGACGATGCCCGGCGCGATGGTCACCACCCGGATGCCGTACTGGGCCAGGTCCCGGGCCGCGGTGATGGTCATCCCGGCCACGCCCGCCTTGGACGCCGCGTAGGCGATCTGCCCGACCTGGCCCTCGAACGCCGCGATGGACGCGGTGTTGACCACCAGCCCGCGCTGCCCGGCCGGGTCCGGCTCCTGCGCGGCCATCGCCTCCGCGGCCAGCCGCATCACGTTGAAGGTGCCGACCAGGTTGACGTTCAGCACGCCGCGGAACAGGTCCAGGTCGTGCGGGCCGCGCCGGCCCACCACCCGCGCCGACGGGGCGATGCCCGCGCAGCTGACGGCCAGCCGCAGCGGACGGCCGTCGGCGGCGATCCGCTCCAGCGCCGCGCGCACCGGCTGCTCCTCGGTGACGTCCGCCCCGAGCAGGGTGACGCCGTCCGGCTGCGCGGGGGCGGACGCCACGGCCTTGGGCAGGTCGAGGCCGTACACGGTGGCGCCGAGCGCGGCCAGGTGGGCGGCGGTGGCCGCCCCCAGGCCGGAGGCGGCGCCGGTGACCAGGGCGGCGGTTCCGGAGAGCTGCATGGCGGTAAAGCCCTTTCGACGGAGGGGAGTTCGGTGTCAGCGGGCGGCGAACTGGCGGCTGATCACCAGGCGCTGGATCTGGTTGGTGCCCTCGAAGATCTGCATGATCTTCGCCTCGCGCATGTAGCGCTCGACCGGGAAGTCCCGGGTGTAGCCGTAGCCGCCGAGCACCTGCACCGCGTCGGTGGTGACCTTCATCGCGGCGTCGGTGGCGACCAGCTTCGCCACGCTGGCCTGCCGGCTGAACGGGCGGCCCAGGTCGCGGCGGCGCGCCGCGTCCAGGTAGGTGGCGCGGGCCGAGTCGACGGCGGCGGCCATGTCGGCGAGCAGGAAGCCCAGGCCCTGGTGGTCGACGATCCGGCGGCCGAAGGTGGTGCGCTCGTTGGCGTACGCCACGGCGTGGTCCAGCGCGGCCTGGGCCAGACCGGTCGCGCAGGCCGCGATGCCCAGCCGGCCCGAGTCCAGGGCGGAGAACGCGATCGGCAGGCCCTGGCCCTCGGCGCCGATCAGCCGCTCGCGCTCCAGCACCGCGCCGTCCCAGTAGGCGGCGGTGGTCGGCACCGCGTTCAGGCCCATCTTCTCCTCCGGCGGGCCGAAGGTCAGGCCCTCCGCCTGCCCGGGCGCCAGGAAGCAGGACACCCCGTGCGGGCCGGGCGCGGTCCGGGCGAACAGCGCGTAGAAGTCGGCCTTGCCGCCGTGGGTGATCCACGCCTTGGTGCCGGTGATCCGGTACCCCTGCTCCACCGGCTCGGCCCGGCAGGTCAGCGCCGCCGCGTCCGAGCCCGCGTTCGGCTCGGACAGGCTGTAGCCGCCGACCAGCTCGCCCGCCAGCATCCGGGGCAGCCAGCGCTCCCGCTGCTCCGGCGTGCCGTACGCGGTCAGCGGATGGCAGGCCAGGGTGTGCACGCTGGTGGCCACCGCGACGGCCGCCCAGCGGGACGCCAGCTCCTCCAGCACCTGTAGGTACACCTCGTACGGCTGACCGCCGCCGCCGAACTCCTCCGGGTACGGCAGGCCCAGCAGCCCCGCCTGCCCGAGCAGCGCGAACAGCCCTTCCGGGTAGCGCTCCTCCTTCTCGTGGGAGGCGACCTTGGTCGCGAGCTCCCGGTCGGCGAGATCGCGGGTCAACGCGATCAGGTCCGCGGCTTCCTCGGTGGGCAGCAAGCGATCCACGGCCATGTTCCGGCTCCAAGCGGTACGCAAAGCGGTACGTCAGTACCGGTCAGCGTAGCGCAGGGTGGCGCGGCACGGGCAGCCCCCGGACGGCGGAGGCCCGGCGCCCGGGGCGCGGTGCCCCCTGCGGGGGCGATGCGGGACGGGGCGGGGTGCGGGGCGCGGCCGGGGCGCGGCCGGGCCGGGGCCGACTGTCATACTGACCGGGTGATCGACCGCGCAGCCGCCCCCCAGCCCACCGGACGGGGCGCCGCGCGCCGCACCGCGCTCTTCGAGGAGCTGGTGGCGCTGTTCGTGGCCGAGGGCTTCGCCCAATTCACCCTGGACGACCTGGCCGCCCGCCTGCACTGCTCCAAGCGCACCCTGTACGGCCTGGCCGGCTCCAAGGAGCAGCTGGTGCGCGCCGCCGTGGTGCACTTCTTCCGGGAGGCCACCGCCCGGGTCGGCGCCGCGCTGGCCGCCGAGACCGACCCGGCCGCCCGGCTGGCCGCCTACCTGCGCGCGGTCTCCGCCGAGCTCGCCCCCGGATCGGCCCGGTTCTTCGACGACCTGGCCGCCTTCGAGCCCGCCGCCGAGGTCTACGGCCGCAACACCCGGGCCGCCGCCCGCCAGATCCAGCAGCTGATCGACGACGGCGTCGCGGCCGGCGCCTTCCGCGAGACCCACGTGGCCTTCGCCGCGGACGTGATCAGCTCGGTGATGGTCCGCATCCAGCAGCGCCAGGTCGCCGAGGCCACCGGCCTGGCCGACGCCGAGGCGTACGGCCACCTGGCGGAGCTGCTGCTGCACGGCCTGCTGCGCTGAACGCGGCCGACCGGCGCGCTCACTCCTCCCGGGCGGGAGCCGGGGCCGGGTCGGACGCCCGCGCCGCGGGTTCGCACAGCGGGCAGCGGCCGTTCTCACGGACCCTGCCGCACTCCTCGCAGACCAGGTTCAGGAAGCAGGCGGGCTCGCCGCCCTCGGGCTCGGTCGGTTCCATCCGCCCAGTGTGCCGCGCCCCTGCGTCGCCCCGGTAGCCGCCCGCCGACCCGGGTCCGGGATCGTCCTTTCGGATAGTCCTACCTATGTCCGCCGCACGGGTTCTCGTACCCGCGCGGCGGTGCGTCGCTCCGCCGTCACCTGCGCGAACGGCTGATCCTTCCCGGAGTTGACGACGACGGAGGTGGCTGAACGGTGAGTATCGGTCGGCGCGGTTGGTGGCGCATCGGCATCGCGGCCGCATTGTGCGTGGCCGGGACCGGAACGGCGGCGGTGGCGTCCGGAGTGACGCCGCTCGGCGGCCGCGCGGCGGTCAGTGCGGACGAACAGCGGGCCCCGAACAGCGAGGACGGCCTACAGGTGGTGAACGTGTCGGCGGACCGCACCAAGGTGCGCGGCCTTACCGTGGTCCGCGCCCTGGTGGCCAACCTCGGCCCGAACCCGGTCACCGACCGGTTCACCGCCACCGTGCGCCTGCCCAAGGGCGTCACGGTGGAGGGCCGGATCTTCCCCGACGACTGCCACCTGGACGACCGCGGACGGGAGTTGACCTGCCGCTTCCGCAAGGGCCTCGGGTTGCGGCACTCGGCGACGGTGCTCCTCCCGCTGCGGATCGCGGACAACGTGCCCGCCGGCCAGCGGCTCTCCGGCGTGGTCGCCGTCCAGGACCCGGACCGGCCCGACCGGACCAACCCCACCCGCGCCTTCAGCATCGACGTCGAGTAGTCCGGTGCCCCGCACCCGCACCCGCACCCGCACCCGCACCCGTACCCGTACCCGGCCCGTGCGCCGTCCCGCCCCTCCCGCTCCTCCCGCTTCTCCCGTCCTTCCGCCCCTCCCGTCTCGACGGCCGATCGGAGCTCCGTGTCCCTGCCCCGCCGCGTAGCGCTGTTGTCGCTGCTGCTCGTCGTCCCGCTGCTGCCCGCCGCACCGGCCTCCGCCGCGCCGCGGATCCAGCAGCGCAGCCTCACCCCGACCAGCGCCCTGCCGGACACGCCGGTCGCGGCGAGGCTCTCGGTCGGCTCGCTCTCCACCTGCGTCACCGTCGACGAACTCGGCGTCGCCGTCCGGGGCGCCGACCAGCAGAACCTGGACTTCCCCGGCTCGGCCGGCCGGACCAGGATCTGCCCCGGCGGCTACACCCTGACCACCGCGACCCGCAGCTTCCCGGCCGGGACGTACACCGAGTTCGGCTTCTACCGGATCGGCTCGACGTACTACAACCTGCCCAGCCAGACCCTCACCGTGGCCGCGCCCACCGTCCGCCAGCTCGCCCTGCTGCCCACCAAGGCGGTCGCCGACACCCCGGTCACCGGCACGCTCGCGCTGAACTCCACCGCCTGCCTGAACGTCGACGAGGTCGGCATCGGCGTCCGGGACGCCGATCAGCAGGTGCTGGACTTCCCCGGCACCGCCTCCGACGTGAGGATCTGCCCGCAGGGCTACGTCCTGACCACGGCCGCCCGGAGCTTCCCCGAGGGCACCTACACCGAGTTCGGCTGGTACCGCACCGGCAGCGAGTACCACAACCTGCCGAGCAAGACCCTGACCGTCACCAAGTCGGTCGTCCCGCCGCAGCCGCCGATCCCGGCCGGGAAGCTGGTGTTCGACGAGAACTTCACCAACCCGCCGCTGCTCGGCACCACCTGGAACGACAGCACCACCAGCGCGTACCGGTACGGCAACCACAACCCGGACGACGACAAGCTCGACTGGCTGCGGCCCGGCGCGCTGAGCACCGCCAACGGTGCCAACGCCTTCACCGCCACCCCCGGCGCCAACCGGCTGGAGAACGGCGAGCAGTCCTGGGACACCGGGCTGCTCACCACCGAGAACACCCAGCAGGGCTTCCAGGTCCGCCCCGGTGACTACGCGGAGGTCCGGCTGCAACTGCCCAGCGGGTACGGCGCCTGGCCTGCGCTGTGGACGTGGAAGGACGGCGGCAACGAGATCGACTCCTTCGAGTACCACCCGGACAACCCGAACCTGCTGGAACTCTCCAACCGGATCAACAGCGCCGGGACGTACTACACCGACGCCGACGCGATCCGCCCCGGCGCCTGGGTCAGCATCGGCGTCCACTACGGGGCGTACAACAACGACTGGTACGTCAACCACAAGCTGGTGTTCTCCGACCACACCGGCACCGGCCCGAACTGGAGCGCCTACCTGATCCTCAACCTGTCGATCAGCGCGGGCTCCTGGCACCCCTCGCCGGTCGACGGCAAGGCGATCACCACGGCCGCGGACTACCTGCGGGTGTGGCGGCCCCAGGCCTGAGCGGCGCACCTGCACCCCCGGCGGGGCGGCACCGGTACGACACCGGTGCCGCCCCGCCGGTTCTCTCCGCCGTCGGGCCTTGGCGACAACCCGGGTTGTCGGGGCGAGGGACAGCGGTCGGGTGACAACTCAGGTTGTCGCAGGGGTCGGGTGGGGCTCCTCGCGGGGCCAGCGCTTGCGGGCGGCCTGGCGGGTGATGCCCAGCAGCTGGCCCACCTCGGCGAAGGAGGCGCCCGCGGCGAGCGCCTCGCGGGCCAGCCGGTCGACGCGCTCGGCCGCGGCGCGGCGCTCGGCCTCGGCGGCGGCCAGGCCCCGCAGCGGGTCGGAGACGCCGGGGACGCCGGAGACGCCGGCGGCGTCGGGGGCGTCCGGCGCGGGCGGGGCCAGCAGCGGGCGCAGGCAGGGGCCGAGCAGGGCGGTGAGCTGCTCGGCGGGCGCCCGGTCCACCTCGGGGACGCGCAGCAGGTAGCGGGAGACCAGCAGGCCCAGGACGACGGTGCCGACCAGGGTGGCGCGCAGTTCGACGTCCTCGCCGGTGAGCGCGTCGGCGACCGGGCTGTTGCCGGGGTCGGCGACCGCGCAGCGGACCGCCTCGGCGGCCTGGGGGTGCGTCAGCATCGAGCGCAGCACCGGCATGCTGCGGTCGGGACGGCCGTCGATCTCGGCCAGCACGTGTCCGAGCAGGCGCTCGCCGTACTGCTCGGGCGGCCCGGAGAGCGCGCCGCCGAAGGAGAGCGCCACCTCGGAGGCCGCGTCGAACAGGCCCTCCTTGGAGCCGAAGTACTTCATCACCAGCGCCGGGTCGACCCCGGCCCGGTGGGCCACGGTGCGCACCGTGGTCTGCTCGTAGCCGAGCTCGGAGAAGAGCCCGCGGGCGGCGGCCAGGATCGCCTGCCTGCTGCGGGTGCGCCGCCCGCCCGGCGGCGCCCCGGCTCCGGCGGTGCCGGCTCCCGCCGGGTCGGTTCCCGTCGGCTCGGTTCCCGCGGTGTCGGCCGTCGTCGGGTCGGCTGCTGTCACGTCGTCTCCTGCCGGGGTGGCGGGCCACTGTTGCGGCCGTGTTTCAACGCTCGTTGACCAATTTTCCGGGCGTCCCTACCATGAAAAAGTCTACAAGCGTCGACCGCGGCCAGGCCCTCGGCGCTTCCCTCGTCCTGCGCTCCGGGAGTCCGCCATGACCACCCAAGACCAGCAGTCCTCCGTAGTCGAACGAACCGGCCCGCCCGGTCCGGCCCGGACGGGCGCGCTCGCGCTGGCGGTCATCGTCACCTGCCAGCTGATGGTCGCCGTCGACGGCAACATCGTGAACATCGCGCTGCCCCGGATCCAGTCCGGCCTGGGCTTCTCCCCGAGCGGCCTGGCCTGGGTGTTCAGCGCCTACTCGCTGGCGTTCGGCGGCCTGCTGCTGCTCGGCGGCCGGACCGCCGACCTGCTCGGCCGCCGCCGGACGCTGTGCGGGGGGCTGCTGGCGGTGGTGGCCGCCTCGCTGCTCGGCGGACTGGCCCCGAACGCCGGAGCGCTGGTCGCCGCCCGCGCCCTGCAGGGCGCGGGCTTCGCGTTCGCCGCGCCCGCCGCGCTCTCGCTGATCGCCGTGACCTTCGCCGAGGGCCCCGGACGCAACCGCGCGCTGGGCGTGTTCTCCACCGTCGCCGGACTCGGCATCACCCTGGGCCTGGTCCTCGGCGGCCTGCTCACCACGCTCTCCTGGCGGCTGGTGTTCTTCGTCAACGTCCCGATCGGCCTCGCCGCCGTGCTGCTGGCCCGCCGCCACCTCCCGGAGACCGAACGCCACCCCGGCCGCCCCGACCTGCCGGGCGCGCTCACCTCCACCGCCGGCACCACCGCGCTCGTCTACGGCCTGGTCCACGCCTCCTCGGCCGGCTGGGGCTCGCCCGCCACCGCGGCCGCACTGCTGCTCGGCGCGCTCCTGCTGGCCGGCTTCGTCCTCGGCCAGGCCCGGGCCGCCCGCCCGCTGATCCCGCTGTCGCTGCTCGCCCGCCGCAACCGCTCCGGCGCGTACGCGGTCTTCCTGCTGCTGTTCGCCGCGATGGGCGGCACCTACTTCCTGCTGTCGCTGTACGTCCAGGACGGGCTGGGCCTGCGCCCGCTGGCCGCCGGGCCGGCCTTCCTGCCGCTGGCACTCGCCCAGTTCGCCGCCGCCCGCACCGCGCCCCGGCTGATCCCGAAGTACGGGGCGAAGCCGCTGATCGTCACCGGCGCCGCGCTGCTGCTCGCCGACAGCGCGTGGCTGGCCGCGACCGGGCCCCGCACCGGCTACTGGGACGGCCTGTTCGGCCCGCTGCTGCTGCTCGGCGCGGGCCTGGGCCTGGGCTTCGTGCCGCTCAACACCACCATCCTGACCGGACTCGCCCCCGCGGAGACCGGCGCCGCCTCCGGACTGCTCCAGGCCGTCCAGCAGGTCGGCCTCTCGCTGGGCGTGGCCGTCCTGGTCACCGTCTACGGCCGCGCCGTGCACGGCACCGCGCACCCCGCCCGGGCCGACCTCGCCCACGGCCTGGCCACCGCCGTGACCGCCGCCGCCGCGTTCAGCGCGCTGGCCGTCCTGCTCGGTCTGTTCGTCATCACCCGCCCCGGGAAGGACTGACGCACCGCCCGCCCCGGGCCCGGTTCCGCACCGAACGGCTGTTCCCGGCGGAGGACTTGATCGTTCCCCGGTATCGTCGCTGCTGCCGGCCGCAGCGGCCGGCCCCGGGGAACGGACACGGAGACCGCACCATGAGCACGACGGACGCGACGGGCACGCCGGGCAGCGCACTCGACCGGCTGCTGGAACTCGCCCGGGGCCCGATGGGCCCGAACGTCGACCTCGACTTCGGCACCACCGAGGGCCCGTTCGCCGAACTCGCCGCGCTGCTCGGCCGGATGAACGGCTTCTTCGCCTTCAACGGCGGCATCCAGGTCTACCGGGTCGGCGAGCAGGGCCTCGGCCCCGAACTGCTGGAGTGGAACGGTGAGGAGTGCTGGAAGTCCACCTACCAGGGCCTCGCCGACGAGGTGTTCTGCTTCGGCCAGGACCTGTTCGGCGTCCAGTTCGGCATCCTGGACGGCACCCGGGTGGTCCGCTTCGACCCGGAGACCGCCGCCGCCACCGACCTCGGCGGCAGCCTGGAGGACTGGGCCGACTGGCTGCTCGCCGACCCCGACGTCAACGGCGCGCACTCCTTCGCCCACGCCTACATGCGGGCCAACGGCCCGCTCCCGGTCGACCAACGGCTGCTCCCGCGCCGGTTCTTCGTCCTCGGCGGCGCCCACACCCCCGACAACCTCGTCCCGGAGGACGCCGCCACCGCGATGCGCGTGCGCGGCCCGTTCGCCCACGCCACCCGCGACCTGCCCGACGGCACCCGGCTGAAGATCGAGGTCCGGCCGTCGCCCACCGGCCCCACCACGCCCGGGGCCTGACGCCCCGGCACCCGCGCCGCCGACCATCGTTACGGAGTCTTTACCCGCGGCCCGCGACCCCCCGGTCACCCGAGGCGTGTGTTCAGGACGTCGACGAAACACCTTTTCCATCCGGGGGACCACATGACCGAGGAGCTCGGCTTCGACGAGTTCGCGGCCAGCCGGGCACGCCGCCTGTTCCACTTGGCGTACCTGATGTGCGGGGACTGGCACCAAGCCCAGGACCTGGTGCAGACCGCGCTGTCCAAGCTCTACCCGGTCTGGGGGCGATTGCGGCGCTCCGACGGCGAGGCGGGCGTCGACGCGTACGCCCGCAAGGTGCTGCTGCGCTGCTACCTCTCCCACCGGCGGCTGCGCCGCTCCAGCGAGCTCGCGGTCGACGAGTTCCCCGAGGAACCGGCGATCGGCGCCCACGAGGGCAGTGCGGCCGCCCTGCGGCTCACCCTGATCGCCGCGCTGCGCCAACTGCCGCCCCGCAACCGGGCAGCCGTGGTGCTCCGCTACCTGGAGGACTACAGCCTGGAGGAGACCGCGGAGGCGATGGGCGTCACCGTCAGCGCGGTCAAGAGCCTCAACTCCCGTTCCATGGCCCGCCTGCGCACCATCCTCGGCCCCGACCGGACCCTGCTGCTCCAGGACTGACCCCGCCCGACCCCGCCCCGCCCACTCACCCGCCCCGCCCACTCACCCGACGCGCGCGCCACCACCCGCCACCTGCCAGCACGGAAGGCATCGGAACTTGGACCCGGACCTCGACCTGGAGCTCTCCACCCTGATGGAGGCGAGCGTCAAGGACCTGTGCGTGCCCGTCGCGGTGATCATGGCCGAGAGCGGGCGGCGCGGCCGCCGCCGCCGGCTGTTCCGCCGACTGCGGATCGCCGGGACGACACTGGCCGTCCTCGCCGTCGCGCTCGCCGGGGCCAACATCGGCCTCCCGCTGATCGAGGCCGGCCGGCCCCCCGTCGGCGACATCGCCCCGGCCGGCCGCCCCGCCTCGCACCCCGCCGGCCCCCCGGCGCCCGCCGCCCCGGACACCCCGACCACCCCGCCCGACCCGTCCGCCGGTGCGCCCGGCGACGGCGGCGGCGTCGGGAGGGCGCTGCCGCTGGAACACGTCCCCCCGATCGGCCGGCCCTCCCCCAGCGGGAAGCCCGCCGCCGAGGAGCTCCGGCGCTTCACCGTCGCCAACGTGGTGGACGACCTGGAGGCGATGCGGCCGGGCATGGCGCAGGCCCTCGGCAGCCAGAGCTGGGACCCGACCGGCCGCCCGGCCGGCACCGAGGGGATGGTCTTCTACTACAAGGGCGAGGAAGGCCGGACCGGCGCCGTGGAACTGACGATGCGCAAGGCCGACCGGCCCTTCCCGGCGATGAGCAACCTGCTCTCCAACCTACAGACCCAGTTCTGGTGCGGCCCCAGCAGCGGCACCGCCGGCGACCACCAGGAGAGCTGCCTCTACGGCTACCTGCCCGACGGCACCTGGGAGATGGTCGAACAGAACGACGCCATGGTCCCCGGCGCCTACAGCTACCACGTCGCCCTGTGGCGCCCCGACGGCACGGTCCTCGACTTCACCGAGTACAGCGGCTGGGTCGACAACCGCGGTCTGATCGTCGGAGCCGACCAGAAGCTCCCGCCCATCGACCTCACCACCTGGCGCGCCATCGCCGAGAGCCCCAGCTGGGAGTACTACCGCCCGACCCCGGACCCCGCCTCCCCCTGACCGCCCGGCCCGGGGGCTGCGCGGCCGATCCGACCGGACCGCCGGTCAGCACCCGGCCGAACGCGTAGGGTTGGCCGGGTGACCGAGCAGACGCACAACGTGGTCGGCGGCCAGGCCCGGGTGGAGAGCCTGGTGCAGGCCCACCGCATCGACACCGTCCACGTCCACCAGGCGAGGGCCCTGGTCCACCACCCCTCCTTCGAACTCCCGCCGGAGAGCGCCCACTTCGTCGACCGGACGGACGAGCAGCTGCGGATCACCGCGGCCGCCACCGTCCCGGGCGGTGACGGCACCCGTCCCCGCATCCTCACCGTCAGCGGCCTCGGCGGCGTCGGCAAGACCGCCCTGTGCGTCCGGGCCGGCCACCGGCTCGCCGCGCACTACCCCGACGGCGCCTACTACCTCGACCTGGACGAGCACCGGCGCGACGGCCTGACCGACCTCGCCGCCGTCCTGATCGACCTGCTGCGCTCGCTCGGCGTCGAACAGGAGTGGCTGCGCCGCGACTTCCGCGGCCTGGTCCGCCAGTTCTGGGACCGCACCCGCGGCAAGCGCCTGCTCCTGGTGGTCGACAACGTCCGCAGCGCCGCCGAGGCCGAACCGCTGCTGCCCGCCTCCGCCGCAAGCCTGGTCCTGGTCACCAGCCACGGCCCGCTGTACGACCTCGACCCCGCCGCCGAGGAGGTCGCGCTCGCCCCGCTCAGCACCGAGCACACCGTCGAACTGCTGGGCCTGCTCCTCGACGGGCGCCACCCGGCGGACGCCGACCCCGCCGCCGTCCGGGCCCTCGCCGCCGCCTGCGCCGGACTGCCCAAGGCCGCCGAAGTGGCCGGCGGACTCGCCCGCAGGTACCCGCACCGCGGCCTGGCCGCACTCGCCGAACGGCTCACCGCCGACCTGCACGACAGGGGGAGCACGCCCGTGGAAGCCGTCTGGGACGCCGCCTACGCCGGACTCGTCCCCGAGGAGGAAGCGGACTCGGACGCCGCCCGGCTCCACCGCCTCCTGCCCGAGTGCCCGGGGCCGTTCGTGATCCTGCCGGTCGCCGCCGCCCTGCTCGGACGCGACCTGTTCGACGCCGAGGACGCCCTCTCCGCGCTCCGCGCGGCCGGGCTGCTCGACTACCGCTCCGGCGGTTACCGCCAGCACGCCCTGATCCGCGCCCACGCCCGCCGCACCGCCCGCGCCGCCGACCCCGCGGGCACCGAACGCGCCGCCGCCCGCGCCCGCCTGCTGCACTGGCTGCGCCGCCAGACCGCCCGCGCCGACCTGCTGATCGCCGGACCCCGCGCCACCGTCCAGGGCGAACTCCCCCCGCTGCCCGGCGTCCCCGACGCCGACCTCGGCCCCGCCAGGACCGACGCGCTGCGCTGGATGGAGGCCAACCGGCACGCCCTGTACGGCGCGGTCGGCCTCGCCCACGCCGACGGCCGCGACGAGGACGCCGTCGCGCTCGCCGAATCGCTGTGGACGCACTTCCTCGACCACCCCCGGCACGCCAAGAGCCCCGACGACCCCGGCATCTCCGGCCCCTCCGGCCCCTCCGGCCCCGAGGTCTCCGCCGACCCGGTCGAGGGCCACCGCTCCGACGCCGTCGACGCCTTCCGCACCGCCGTCGCCGCCGCCGACCGCACCGGCCACCTGCCCGCCCGGGTCCGTACCCGCAGCATGCTGGCCCGCCCGCTGTGGGAACAGGGCCGCTTCGAGGAGGCCGCTGCCGAACTCGACCTGGCCTGCGCGCTGGCCCGGTTGCTCGACGACTCCGCCGAACACCGCCGGATGGCCGGCTCCGCCGTCGACTTCCGCGGCCAACTCGCCCTGGCCCGCGGCGAATCCGCCCTCCGGCAGGGCGAACGGGACGCCGCGCAGGCTCACTTCGCCGCCGCCCGGGCCGACTTCACCACCGCCCGCGGCATCCAGCTCGGCATCGGCAACGCGTACGGCGCCGCCCTGCAGACCTACCAGCTCGCCAAGACCGCGGCCGCCGCCGGCGACCACCCCGCCGCGGCCGAGCTCTTCGCCGCCGCCCGGGCCGAGTTCACCGCGCTGCCCGGCCGGGCCCGGATGGTCGCCCGCACCGCCTTCGGCCTGGCCCGGGCCCTGCGCGAACTCGGCCGCCACCGGGAAGCCGAACCCCCGCTCGCCGAGGCCCTGGCCGCCGCCGTCGCCCGCGGCTCCAGCCACGACGAGGCCCGGATCAGCGCCGAGTACGCCGAACTCGCCGACCGCACCGGCCGTCCCGAGGATGCCGCCCGCCACCGGGCCCGGGCCGCGCGCCTGCGCGCCGAACACGGCGGGGAGCCGGAGGGCTGACCCCCCCGGGGATTCAGAACTCGGCGTCCAGCTCGGCCGGCCCGGCCGCCGCCAGCTCCAGGCGGGTCGTCACCGGGCCGACCGTGCAGTCCAGTCCGACCGGGAGCGCCCCGGCCGGGCGGGGGTGGGCGGCCAGCCAGGCGTACGCGGCGGAGGCGGCGGCCGCCGGGTCGATCCGGCGGATCCGGCCGTCCGCCCGGTGCGGCGGCACGTGCAGGGCGAACGGCCCGTGCCGGCGGTGCACCAGCAGGCAGAGCTCGGGGGAGAGCAGGGCGGCCGCCAACCGGCAGCCGGGCAGCTCGTCCAGGACGTGCGCGGCCCAGCCGGCCGCCGACCAGCGGCCGGTGCCGGGGCGGCGCCACAGCACCTCGGCGCTGCGCTGCTCGGTCAGGCCCGCCGCGCCGTGGTGCGCGGACCGGTGGTGGACCGGTAGCCCGGTGGCGACCGGGAAGCGCTCCAGCCGCACCCGCGCCCCGTCCACCTCGGCGCGCACCGACAGCGCCGCGACGGCCGGCCGGGACAGCACCGGGTCGGGCAGCAGGGCCGGGGTCAGCGGCGTCCGCGGCGGCGCCAGGCCGAGCAGCCGGTACAGCTCGGCGCGCAGCAGCCCCAGCGCCTCGCCGGGCCGGGCGAAGGCGTCGACGGCCAGGCGGGCCGGGTCGGGGACGGTGGCGGCGCGCAGCAGCCCGGGCAGGTCGGCGGCCCCGGTGAAGCGCGGCGCGGCGGCCAGCAGCCGGGCCATCGGCGTGCCGGGCAGCAGTTCGCTCCCGCCGTCGTACCCGTCCAGGACGACGGTGCGGCCGAGCGCCGCCGCGTACAGCGCGGTCGAGCCGTGGTCGGTGAGCACCGCGTCCGCGGCGACCAGGACGGACGCCCACTCCTGGTGCGGGGAGGGCAGCAGCAGCCCGGCCCGCAGCGCCGGGCCGAGCTGCTCGGCGAGGTCGAAGGGGGTGCGGGCGCTGACCTCGTTGGGGTGCACCACCAGGGCGACCAGGTAGTCGTCCACCGGCAGGTGCAGGGCCAGTTCCAGCGGCAGGCCGTGCCGACGGGCCAGCAGGCCCTCCGGGCCCCAGGTGGTCAGCACCGCCAGCAGCGTCCGGTCACCGGCGCCCAGGCGGCGGCGGTAGGCGTCCCGGCGGCCGGTGGACTCCCGCATCCGGTCCAGCGTCGGATCGCCCACCACGACCGCGCGGGCGGCGGCCGGCGGGCAGAACTCGGTGAGCCGGGCGAGCTGCTCGTGGTGCCCGAGGCCGTGCAGGTCGGCCCACGGCTCGCCCGCGGCGAGCAGGTACGCCGGGTCCAGGCCGGACGGCAGGCCGGGCGAACCCTCGTCGCCCAGCGCCTTGTTGAAGCCCGCGCCGTGCGGCAGCAGCGCCCGGGCCCGGCCGGACAGGCTGGTCAGCGCGCCCTTGGGGCTGGTGGAGAGGATCAGGTCGAAGCGCCTGCCGCGGGCCTCGTCGAAGTCCACCACCCGGGCGCCCGCCCGGTCCAGCACGGCCAGCGCGTCCGCCCCGAACCGGGAGCCGGGCACCAGGGTGAACCAGCGCTCGATCCGCGGGTCGCCCTCGAACACCGGCAGCACGTCCAGCAACCGGTGCAGCGCCACCGCCGAGCGGAACGCCAGCAGCACCGAGGGCTTCTGGTTCCGGCCGTGGTCGGGCATGTGCCGATGCTATCGGCGCCCGCCCGGACCCGCCCGCCGACCCGGCCGGTGAACGCCCGTCAGGCCCGGCCCGCAGCCCCCCCCGCGGACCGGGCCTGAACGCCCGTCAGCCCGGGATCGGCCGGCCGGCACGAGGATCAGCACGCGGCCGGACGGGATGCGCACTCCGCACGACCCGCCGGTCACCTCTCGCTGGGCAGCGTCCACGCGGGATCGCCGGCGGGCGGCGGCGGGTTGACCGTCCACCCACCGGTGTCGGCGTCCAGGTCCCAGTAGGGAAACGTCGCACAAGGCTTCTCGGGGTTCCGGTAGTACATGCCGTAGGCCCAGTACTCGGGCTCCTCGTGGCACATCAGGTCGGGGTAGGGCTCGATCTTCCGTCCGCCCCAGGCGCGGTTGACCCGGGCGACGGCTTCGGCGCGGGAGACCCCGAAGCCCTGGATCACGTCGGCGACGGCGGAGAAGAACTCCAGCATCTCCCGGTCCGCGTCGATGCGGAACTCGCCCATCGCCGACGGTCCCTTCCGACGTATCCGTTGCTCAGCAGGTCAACACCCTGTTGCCGGAGAAGGCTATCGGGTGGCATGCCTCCGCCATCGTTCGAGGTTGAGCAGCACCGGGCCCTCGACGTTGTCGAACCGCCGCTTCGGACAGTCCGAAGGCGAACGGTACCGCTGCCTGAGCGGCAATCACTTCCGCAGCCGGGATGCAGAGTTGGTGGATGGCCGACGTCGCCATCGCCGTCTCCGGCACCACCGCCACCCGCACCCGCAGGTGACCGCTCCCGGCCGAGGCCCCCGCCCGCACCGTCGGCGGGCGGGGCTGCGCTGCGCCGCCCCGCTGCGACGCCTGCGAACCCCCGCCCCCGGCGCCGCAGACCCGTCAGTCCGACCCCCAGCCGGAGGCGGGCGGGTACGGGGAGCGCGGGGCCCGGGCCAGGACGCCGATCAGGGCGGTGGCCAGGCTGCCGAAGGCGGCGTAGCACAGCGCCCACCAGCAGGAGACCGCCCAGGAGACGTCGTGGCCACCGACGAAGGCGTTCAGGAAGGTCGTGACGCAGACCAGGGCGGCCACCGCCAGCATGCCCACCGTGGTCCCGGGGCCCCGGCCGGAGGCGGGCGGGCGCCGCCACAGCAGGACCGTCCCCGCGAGCGCCAGCGCCGACAGCGGCCAGAGCACCGGTAGCGGCTGGGGCAGCAGGTGCCGGTCCAGGAACAGCGCCGCCGCGGCCAGCCAGCCGAACGCCAGGGCGGCACGCAGCGCCAGCAGCCACGGCAGGTGCGGCGGATCGAACGGGCGGACGGCGGTGCGCAGGCGGCGCACGCCCAGGCCGGTGAGCAGCGCCGCCACCCCCGCCACGAAGGACACCACGGTGCCCGCGAACAGGTGGTTCGTGCCGTCCGTCCGGGACGCCTCGGGCCACGGCGGCAGGTCGACCTCGCTCCACCGGCCGTCGGTGCCCCGCACCAGCAGGCCGTCCCGCAGCGGGTAGTGCACGACCACCGTGTGCCCGCCGCCGGGGGCGGTCGCCAGCACCAGGTCACCCGGCATCGGCGGCTCCGGCGTTCCGGACGCCGCCACGGCCGAGGCCGCCCCGGCAGAGGCCCCCACGGTCGGCGTCCCCGCCACAGACGTCCCCTCCGTAGACGTCCCCACGGTCGGCGTCCCCGCCACAGACGTCCCCTCCGTAACAGACGTCCCCGCCACAGACGTTCCCACGGTCGGCGTCCCCGCCGTAGACGCCTCCGCCGTAGACGCCCCCGCCGTCGAGGACGGGGAGGGCGCCTGGACGCGCGCCGTTCCCGGCGGGAAGTAGTCCTCCTGCCAGTCGGCCCCGCCGTCCCGGCTGACCTCCACCGGCCGCCCGTAGCCGAGCAGCCGGAAGCACACCTGCGGCTGCTCGGGCAGGCACTGCCCGTCCGCCGCGGCGGGGGTGTCGGCGGGCGGTTCGAAGCGCTTGCCCCGGCCCTCGTCGGAACGCCAGCTCAGGCCGCCGTCGTCGCTGGTCCAGCGCCGACCGTCGTACGCCACCGGCTTCCCGTCCTCGCTCCACAGCCGGGGGTGCGGCCGCACCGCCGCCGAGGTCGCGGCCATCGACACCACCGCCAGCGGCACCGTCACCAGCGCCAGCGTCCGCCGCAGCGGTCGCCGGTGCGCGCTGCGCCGCCACAGCCACCAGGCCACCGCCAGCACGGGCAGCGCCAGCAGGTCGGTCCGGTCGGCGACGGTGCGGCTCGGCACGCCGGTCAGCACCGACCAGCAGCGGGAGGCCAGTTCGGCCCCGGCGGCGGAGGATTTGGCGCACCCGAAGGTCACCGCCGTCACCGCCACCCCGAGCCGGGCCGCCCGCTCCCCGCGCAGCCGCGGCACGGCCGAGGCCAGCAGGGCCAGGACGGGCGGGACGACCAGCATCCACGCCACGTCACTGGCCTTGCCGGTCACCGCCCCCGGCCAAGTCCGCTTGCCCACCCGGTCGTTGAACGCCAGCACCAGGACCGCCAGCAAAGTTCCCGGGTGCCCCGCCCAGCGCAGCACCCGCCCCCCGTCGTTTCGCATGGGCACGAGTGTCCCGACTCCGCGTCACGTCCCGGCCACGGCACTGTCTCGGCTCGTCCCGCGCCGGGACGGGGGGATCACCCGGCGGTGACCTGTTCGAGGTCGGCGAGCAACTCGGAGGCGGTGACCGGGTCCAGGTCGCCGTAGCGCAGCGGGTACTCGCGGCTGCTGCAGTGGTCGCCGGGGGAGGAGTCCAGCCAGACCGTCGCGAAGGTCTGGTCGGGGAACTCCTCCACCAGGCCCACCGCGATGCCCTCGTCGAGCGCGATGACCAGGTGGCAGCCGTCGGCGAGCCGCTTGGAGAACCAGCCCTCCACCCCGGCGTCCTGCGGCACGCCGCGCTCCCAGCCGCGCTTGGTCAGCCCCAGCAGCCGGCCGACCGGCACGGTGCACCCCTCGAAGCGGTGCAGCCGGTTGGCGGCGGCCTCCTCCGGGGTGAACCGGTGCACGGGACGGCCGAGTTGCGGGAACGGCTGGAGCACCTCGTAGTCGGCGAACAGCTCCGACCAGGCCGCCACCGCCTCCTCGCCCAGCAGCAGCGGGTGGGCCAGCCGGACGGTCGCGTCCGCGGGCAGCACGAAGGGCGCGTCGTCCGGGTCGGCGAAGGTGCGGTCCTCGGCGATCCGGAACGCGGTCGCGCCCGCCCCCTCCCCGGCCGTCCAGACCAGGCGGCGGGCCAGGTGCCACACCAGCGGGTGCCCGACGAACAGCGAGGTGAACTCCTCGGCGCTCCAGCTGCGCCGGGCCACCATCGCGTCCTCCAGGCGGCGGATCTGCTCGGCCGCGACCGTCCGCACGTCCTTCTTCAGCGCGGCGAACCGCTTGCGCTCGGCGGGGGCCAGCTCCGGGTCGTCCTTGGCACCCGGCGCGGGCAGGTCCTTGCGCCGCTTGCCGTCGGCGTCCAGGACGAACGGGCGCAGCTGCTCGTCGAAGCCGACGGTGAACGTCCGGGTGCCGTAGTCGACGACGGTGGTGCCGTCCGGGTCCAGGCCCAGGTCCGGCACCAGCCGGTCGCCGAGCTGCTCGGCGGTCAGGCCCAGGCCCTCCGCCACCTCGGCGATCTTCTCCTGGGCGCGGGCCTTCAGCGCCTTGAACTTCACCCGCTGCGCGATGCCGTGCAGGTGCAGCAGCGCCAGGTCGGTGCCGATCGCGGCCAGCACGTCCAGCCCCTCGACGGCCCGCCGGTGCGCGCCCTCGCCCGGCCACCCGCGCACCACCGGGGTGAGCCGGCGCACCGTCGTGTCGTCGCCCAGCACCCCCAGCGCGTGCAGCGTCCAGCTCTCCTTGGCGGGCGTCCCGGCCTGCTGCCACTGCTCGAACAGCGCCCAGCCGAACGCGGCCAGCGCGTCGGCCCGGCAGACCTCCGCCACCACCGCCAGCCCCGGGTACGGCTCGCCGGGCCGCGACAGCGCCAGCATCGTCAGTACGTGCCGCACCGCCTCGGCGGGCAGCGCCGCCCCCGGGCCCTCTGCCGGTGCGCGCAGCAGCAGTTGCGGCAGGACGGCGGGCTGCGCCCAGACGGGCAGCACCGGCATCCGGGCCGGCAGCGCGTTCTCCAGCGGGTCCGCGGCCAGCACCTCGGCGACCGCCTCCGCCGCCGGGCCGCCGTAGCGGGCGCTCACCGCGGCCAGCAGCTCCGCCCCGCCGTCGGCCGCCGCGACCAGCCGCAGCGCCCGCTCGGCGGCCTCCCGTTCCCGCCCGGTCGGGCCGACCGCGTCCGGGACGAGCAGCAGCGCGCCCGCCGTCCCGTGCCGGACGAGCCACGAACGGGCCGTCGGCTGCACCGACTTGAGCCGCACCAGGCCGTCCGCCAGCTGCCGGGCCGTCCGGACGTCGAGGAACGGCAGCAGCAGCGGGGCGAGGTTCGCGGGCTGCGCCCGGGCGGCGTGCAGCGCCACCGGCAGCGCCGCCGCACCGTACTTGGCGACCACCGCGGGCAGGTACTCCGAACCGCCCCACAGGTCGGTCGGGCGCCAGGCGGCGAGGAACGGGGCGAGCGCCTCCTCCGGGCCCTGCGCCAGCAGCCGGACCGCGTACCAGAGGCCGTGGGACTCGCCCAGCACCTCTCCCGCGGTCTTCGCCCAGTCGGTGTCCGCCGGGTACCGCCACCCGCCGAACGCGGTCGTGGCCCAGCCCTCCCGCTCGCCGTCCCGCCAGACCAGCCGCACCTCCTCGTCCGGCCGCAGGCCCTCGACCACCCGCACCGCGCGGCGGGTGCGCGGCCGCGTCCACGGCGGCGCGACCAGCAGCGGCGGCAGCGCCTCCGGACCGGCCTCGGCGGCCTGCGGGCGGGCGACGTCCAGCGCGGCGACCAGCGCGGCCGTCGCGGCGTCGAGCCGCGGCAGGATCTGCGGCAGCAGCTCCCGGTGCAGCAGGACGTGGGCGTTGAGCATCCGCCGGGCCGCCGCCCCGGCCGAGCCGCCCTGCGCCGCCGCCTCGGCCAGCAGCCGCGCCGCCCGCACCGGGTAGCGCCGCGCGGCCTCCTGGAGCGCCGGGAGGACGTGCTTGTCGTGCAGCTTGGCCAGCAGCGCCCGGAAGGCGTCGTCGGTCGGGAAGTGCACCAGCGCGGCGGCCTGCTCCCTGGTGCTGTCCGCCCCGCGGGCCTGGTTGAAGCCCGCGGCCACCAGCGGGGCGGCGGCCGTGCCGACACCGTCGGCGAGGGACGCGACCAGCGGTAGCGTCCAGGCGTTCCAGGCCGTCCAGAGGCTGCGCAGGACCGGTGGCACCTGCGCCGGGTCGTCCAGGGAGTGCATCAGCTGGAGCTGCAACTGCGAACGGTCGTCGCGGTAGGAGGGCATGTCGGCGAGGCACTCGTCCAGCCAACCGGGCACCCCCGGGGCCAGGAAGGAGGCGAGCGCCCGGCGCCGGGGCGTGTCCCGGAGCTCGGCGAGGGCCGCGAGGGCCGCCCGGTGCTCCGGCTCCGGTGCGGCGGCGAGCAGCGCGCGCAACCGCTGCTCGGCCGGGAGGAACCCGCCCCCGTGGTACTGGGACCGGGGGGTCCGCCGACGCAGCGCGATGTCCGAGACGTCGTTCCCCGACTGGAGGTAGTGGGTCTCCATGGCCTCCCGCTCCAGCATCGCGCGCACCGCGAAGGCCGGCCCGTGCCGGGCCGTCCAGACGTCGGTGAACAGCGCGTGCTCCGCGGCGTCGGCCTTCCACGAGGCCGGCAGCATGCTCGCCACCGCCGCCGCGCCCACCGCGTCCGGCGCACCGCCCAGGTAGGCGCGCGCGGCCCGCACCAGCTCCGGGTCGGAGCCCGGGGCGTCCAGCACCCGCTCCACCCAGTCCCCGCGGTCGGCGATCCGCTCCCGCTCCCGCTCCAGCGCCTCCGGCCCGGGCCGGGACACCTCCGGCACCCGCCCCCCGCGCCGCGCCAGCGCCGCCCGCCGCCAGGACTCGGGCAGCACGAAGGCGTCCTCGTCCGGCAGCCCACCCGCCCCGACGGCCCCGGCCTCCACCGCGGCCCCGGCCTCCCGCACCTCCGCGTACCCCTTGCGCTCCTTCTCCGCGACCTGCTTGGCGAAGTGCGCCACCGCGGCGTCGGCGGAGCCCAGCTCCTTCAGCTGCTCCCGCCCCTCGCCGCCGATGCGCCCGTAGCGCACCCGCACCGCCGCGCCCTCGACGCCCGCCTCCCAGAACTTCGCAGAACCGTCCCCGACGAGCTCCCAGCGCCGCACAGCCCACTCCTCCGCGCCCTGACCATCCGATGATCGACACCCGGCACCCTAACGACGCACCCCGACAGCCCCCGCCCCCACAGCCCGACCCGGACGCCGCCGACCCCCTCGAACCACACTCCGCAGCGTCCCCCCGGGCCCGAGCAGGCGGTCCCCACGGCCCGGAAAAGCAAAAAGACCCCCGCCGAAGCAGGGGTCTCACACTGGTGTCCGAGGGGGGACTTGAACTCTCGCCTCGGGCACCAGCCTTTGTTGGTTCCGACCTGCGAAAACGCTTCTGAGGACCCGCCTACCCGACCACTTGGCTTCCTGGCCAGACCTGGGCGTTTCCGAGTGCTTCGGACCGCTGTTGGTCACGGGTTGGTCACGTGATCATCCGCCATGCGTGGACCCTTACGAAGGAGATTCGGCGAAGCCCTGACAAGGGTGGCCCCATCGGAGCATGATCCGACCAGTGCAACCGGGCGCAACCGATTCGACGCGGGAGGTAGTTGTGAGCCTAGAGTTCATCGGGATTGATCCCAATACGGAGAAGGACGGCTCTTCTACGGTGTAGGTCGAGGAGGGAACGGCTGACCTCATCTTCCAAGGCGAGACGGCAGATGCGCTCTTGGCAGCCGAGGTGGGCGGCCGTAGTTGGAGCCCCGGCCACCCCGTGGGAATTCCCGACCACGAGTCGGTCATCCGGATTCCGGCACGTATGGTGTCGATCATTAGAAAGGCGTGCGATGCCGCAGAACGCAGGGCAGCCGGTGGGTACCGAGCTTCGATGACCTGATGGCCGCCGCTCAGCGGTCGGCCGTGCACCTGGAGATGCGGGACTCCTACAACGTCGGCGGCGAGTCGTCCGGCTTCCGCCGCTGGCAGCAGACGGGCGAGCGGGACAACGACCCGAACTCGGACTATTGGCGGCCCTGGGTCGAGCAGATCCGGGCGACCGTTGACCGTGGCGTGGTGATCCGCCGGGCCCGGATCGTGTCCGAGCCCGTGACCGAGTACATCCGTTACGAGCACGGCGGCACCGTCGTCAACCTCGCGTCCGGCGAGCAGGTTCGTTGGCTGCCGAGGCGTTCGGCATCGGATCTGGCTCTTCCGGGCAATGACTTCTGGGTCTTCGACGGAGAGACGGTCGTTTTCAACCACTTCACCGGTGACGGGGATTGGGCCGACCCCCCGAAGGAACTCCGAACCGAACCCGCCGTTGCCAAACTGTGCGTGGACGCCTTCGAAGCAGTCTGGGACCGCGCCGTCCCGCACGATCAGTACCACCTCTGACCCACGCAACTACAAACACCGGACAGCCAGTTCATGTCTCCATCACCCCCGTCCACCAGCGCCCAGGCAGCTCGGAAGGCGCTCGCGGATCAGCTCAAGGGCATCCGGAAGGACGCGGGGATCAACGGACGCGAGCTGTCTGTCCGGTGCGGTTGGCACCCTTCCAAGACCTCACGCATCCAGGACGGGCAAGCCGCGCCGTCCGAAGCCGATATCAGGGCGTGGTGCGCCGCGTGCGGTGCCGCCGATCAGGTGGACGGCCTGATCTCCGCGTCCAGAGCCGTCGAGTCCATGTACGTGGAGTGGAGGAGGCTTCGCACTGCCGGCCTCCGCAACCTCCAGCACTCGTACGCAAAGCTGTACGAGGAGACCAGAGCGTTCCGCTTCTACACCTCGGACGTGATCCCCGGGGTTCTCCAGACGGCCCCCTACGCGACAGCGATCATGTCCCGTTTCGCCGACGCGAGTCGGACACCTGACGACATGGAACGGGCCATCGCCACCAAGATGGAACGGGCGCAGGTGATCCACACCGGTGATCACCGCTTCGCGTTCGTCGTCGAGGAGTCCGTGCTGCGCTACCGGCTCGGAGACGCGGAAGCCATGGCGGGCCAACTCGGGCACCTGCTGGCCGTCATCTCCCTCCCCCGCGTCAGCCTGGGGATCATCCCGTTCACCGCCGAGCGCAGCATGTGGCCCGTTGAGTCCTTCCGGGTCTACGACGACCGACGGGTACAGGTCGAGCTGGTCACCGCAGCCGTGAACGTGACGACCCCCTCCGAGGTACACGAATACGTGCGGACGTTCACGGACTTGCAGGCACACGCGGTCTACGGCTGTGAAGCCCGCGCTCTGATCACGGCGGCCATAGAGGCGCTGGGCTGATCCGCCCGCAACTACTCGCAACTTTCTTGAGCCCACCTGCCCGAGCTTCTTACCTTCGAATCGTTGATGAGGAGCAGACGGCGGGAGTCGGTCATGTCTGTCGGAGTAGAGGGTCCTTCGATCCGTTCGGCTGGTCAGATCATGCGATACGAGGTGGTGAAGGCGGCCGGGTCGTACGTCCTCAAGGACTTGTTGCTGGGCGAGTTCTGCTGCCTGCCGGACGAAGTTCGGCCGTCTGGTGTTGCTGACGTTCCCGGACGCGTATCACGGGCGTCTGTGGCTGATGCAGGCGGACACGCGTCGGGCGTACGCGGCGAGCATGACCAGGATCAGGGCGCAGAACGGCGAGCGGCCGCGGGCCGAGGACGTGCCGCTGCTGGCCTTCGACCTGTACCTGCCTCGGGGCGACCGTGGGTGAGGTTCCGGCCGGCCTTCGGCGGGAGGACGGGAGCGGCAAGGCTGTCCGGGGCCGCGTGTTCGGGGCGAGCCTGCTCGACGCGGGGACAGTGTGGGGCGTGTCGGCGGCGGCAATGGTGGTGCTGGTCGCTGTCGTGTGCAGGGGTTGAACGGTGGCTGATGGGGCTGTTGAACGTCGGATGCAGGAGCGGGCGTTCGAGGTCGCTTCTCGGCTGGCCGGGGCGTCCGGTGGCGAGGTGCGGTTCGTCGGGCTGGCGGAAGGCCTCCGGTTGAACCTGGAAGTGCCCGGAAGCGGGGTGGACCACCAGGCCGTCGCGGAGGCACTGGCGGAGGGCGACCGGTACGGCCACCGGCGGCGGGGCGGTCAGGACCACGTCTGGTGCGAGTTCGACCTGAACCCGGAACCCCGCCCCGCTCCGGTCGTCCGCCCGGCCGTGCGAGAACCGCTGTCGCCCGGCGACCTCCCGCCCCTGAGCGTCTTTCGGTTCGACGGGCCGGAGGTGTACGGCGGGACGGAGATGGCGGTCAACGTGCCGGGCTGCGTGGCGATCCGCGCTGCCGAGCGTCCGAGTGAGGTGGTGGTGCTGTCCACGGCGGAGTGGGAAGCGCTGAAGGCCGCGATCAGGGCGGGGAAGTTCGAAGCCGGGATCGTGGCGTGCGACGCGTAGTCGGTGGCGGGTCGGCCGTGGCCGGAGCGGTCGAGTACGACTCGCACTCCGGGCGGTGCCCTGACCTCTGACCGGCTGCACGGCTGGCCGGCCTCGAAGATCACGAACGATCTCGACAACAGAGAGAACTCGGTGGGGGTGCCCGCCAATGCCCGGAAAAGCAGAAAACCCCTGATCAACAGGGGTCTTCACTGGTGTCCGAGGGGGGACTTGAACCCCCACGCCCGATAAAGGGCACTAGCACCTCAAGCTAGCGCGTCTGCCATTCCGCCACCCGGACCGGGTGTCGTCCTCGCGGGGTGCTCCCCGCGCTGACACCGCCAACAGTAGCAAAGATCGACTGCCAGGCCCAAAACCGGGGGCGCGGGGCGGGTGCGGGCTTCGGAACCGGGTGGTGGGGGCGGCGGTGAGGAGTGTCGGGGGGACATGCCCTTGGGGGGCGGGCGGGCGCTGGGGGAGGATGGCGGGACGGCGCCCGCGGCCCCCGGCTGGGTCGGGGCGGCGCGGGCCGCAGCCGCGCCGGGGCGGGCAGACACGAGGTGGGAGCGATGAGCGTGGGCAGCGAGCGCGCAGTGACGGCCGAGTCGGAGGTCGCGGAGATCTGCCGCGACCTGATCCGGATCGACACCAGCAACTACGGCGACGGTTCGGGCCCGGGGGAGCGGAAGGCCGCCGAGTACGTGGCCGAGCAGCTCGCCGAGTTCGGGCTGGAGCCGCAGATCTTCGAGTCGGCCAAGGGCCGGGCGTCCACCGTGGTGCGGATCGAGGGCGAGGACCGGTCCCGGCCGGGCCTGCTGATCCACGGGCACACCGACGTGGTGCCGGCCAACGCCGACGACTGGCGGGTCCACCCGTTCTCCGGGGAGATCACCGACGGCTGCGTGTGGGGCCGCGGCGCCGTCGACATGAAGGACATGGACGCGATGACGCTCGCGGTGGTCCGCGACCGGCTGCGCACCGGCCGCAAGCCCCCGCGCGACCTGGTGCTCGCGTTCCTCGCGGACGAGGAGGCCGGCGGCACGTACGGCGCCCGGTTCCTGGTGGACCGGCACCCGGAGCTGTTCGAGGGCGTCACCGAGGCGATCGGCGAGGTCGGCGGCTTCTCCTTCACCGTCAACGACCGGGCCCGGCTGTACCTGGTGGAGACGGCGGAGAAGGGCATGCACTGGATGCGCCTGACCGTCGAGGGCCGGGCCGGGCACGGCTCGATGACCAACGACGACAACGCGATCACCGAGCTGTGCGAGGCGGTGGCCCGGCTCGGCCGGCACCAGTTCCCGCTGCGGATCACCAAGACCGTCCGGGCCTTCCTGGACGAGCTCTCGGACGCGCTGGGCGTCCCGCTCGACCCGGAGGACATGGACGAGACGCTGCGCATCCTCGGCGGCATCGCCAAGATGATCGGCACCACCCTGCGCAACACCGCCCAGCCGACCATGCTCGGCGCCGGCTACAAGGTGAACGTGATCCCCGGCCAGGCCACCGCGCACGTGGACGGCCGCTTCCTGCCCGGCTACGAGGAGGAGTTCCTGGCCGAGCTGGACAGCGTGCTCGGCCCGCGGGTGAAGCGGGAGAGCCTGCACCACGACAAGGCGATCGAGACCAGCTTCGACGGCGCCCTGGTCGAGGCGATGCAGACCGCGCTGCGCGCCGAGGACCCGATCGCCCGGGCCGTCCCCTACTGCCTGTCCGGCGGCACCGACGCCAAGTCCTTCCAGGACCTGGGCATCCGCTGCTTCGGTTTCGCGCCGCTGCAGCTCCCGCCGGAGCTGGACTTCGCCGGGATGTTCCACGGCGTGGACGAGCGGGTGCCGGTGGACGGCCTGAAGTTCGGCGTGCGGGTGCTGGACCGGTTCATCGACCTGGCCTGACCGGCCGGGGCCGGGGCCGGGCCAGACCGGGCCGGGGCCGATCCGGGGCCGGAAGTCGGAAGTCGGACTAGTCGGTCCAGCATCAGAGCTGCCGAGCATCCGAAATGCCGATCGTCTGTTCGCTTGATCACTTCAACGGGTGAATGCGGTTCCGGCCCCGTGTCCCGGTCGTGGCGGTTTCGTTCTTCCGTGTGCAGCCCGGGGGAACGGGCTGGAAACGACCAGGAGGAACAGTTCAGATGAAGGCCAAGAAGATCGCTGCCGTTGTCGCCGCCACCGGTGGCCTGGTGCTCGCGGGCGCCGGTGTCGCCTCGGCGCACGGCGGCGCGCACGCGGACGGCGGCGCGGTCGCCTCCCCGGGTGTGCTCTCCGGCAACCTGATCCAGATCCCGGTGCACGTCCCGGTGAACGTCTGCGGCAACACCATCAGCGTGATCGGCCTGCTCAACCCCGCGTTCGGCAACGCCTGCCAGAACGTCTGAGCGGGCCCCGCCGTCGACCGGCGGGACGCCTGACCCCGAGTTCCCGCCCCCGCGCGACCGCTGTGTCGCGTGGGGGCGGACGCGTGTCCGGGCCCGCACGCCGGGGGAGCCCCGCGGGGGAGTTCACGCGGCGGGGCCACGGCCGGGTGAACGCCGCGGTTCCCGGAGAAAGGCGGGTCTCACCCGATCGGATGAAGTGACTGCAGATGGCTCAACCTTCACCGTTAGGGGTCGTTTAAGTAGTGCTGCCGCCGTCGCGGCAGGCAATTCCGACTATCGGATCGCCGATCGGCCACGGCGCCGGAAATCCGGGAATCCGGGAATTCCGGCGCGGGCCGGTCCGGCACGGATCCGTCGAGTGAGAGACACAAGGGGAGTCAATGCGACAGGTCGCCAGGAAAGGCCTCCTCACGGCCATGGCCACCGGCAGCGTGCTGGCCTCGACCGCGGGCTACGCCCACGCGGCCGCCGATGCGCACGGCGTGGCGGCCAACTCGCCCGGCGTGGGTTCCGGGAACGCGGTGCAGGTGCCCGTGGAGCTCCCCGTGAACGCCTGCGGCAACACGATCAACGTGATCGGCCTGCTCAACCCGGCGTACGGCAACGACTGCTCCAACGTCAGCGCCGGCGGCCACACCGGCGGCAGCCGCGCCGGCAGCGGCGGCCACACCGGCACCGGCACCGGGGGCCACGGCGGCAGCACCGCCGGGTCGGGCTCCTCCGCGAGCGGGACGACCAGCGGCTCGCCCGGTGTCGCCTCGGGCAACAACGTGCAGGTGCCGGTCACCGCGCCGGTCGACGCCTGCGGCAACTCGGTCAACGTGGTGGGCCTCGGCAACCCGGCGTTCGGCAACGACTGCTCGAACACCGGCACCCCGCACCAGCACCCGACCACCCCGCCGCACACCAACCCGCCCGGCGACGACTGCCCGGAGACCGGCGGCCACCCCAGCACCCCGCCGTCCACCCCGCCGTCCACTCCGCCGTCCACCCCGCCCACCGACCGCAACGGCGGCCCCAACGGCGACGAGTCGCCCACGCCGCAGCCGCCCGCCACCCCCCAGACCACCGTGACCCAGGCCCGGGCCGCCGCCCCCGCCGTCGCGGACCAGGCGCAGCTGGCCTCCACCGGCGCATCCGGCCTGGAGGTCATCGCCCCGGCCGGGATCGCGCTGCTGCTCGGCGGCGGCGTGCTCTACCGCCGCTCGCGGTCCCTCGCCCGCCGCTGACCCCGGGCCGCCGCTGACCCCGGCCGACCGCGCGCCCGGAGCGTCGCACGCCCGCGCCCGGGCACCCCGCCCGTTCCGTACGGCGGGGTGCCCGGGCGCGGGCCTGCGGTGACGGTCGGTGGGTCTCCGCTACCAGGTGGAACGGACCTGCCGGATGATCCGCCGCTTCAACCGGACCGTGCGGCTGCCGTCGGGGAACAGCCGGAGCCGGTCCAGCTCCCAGTTCCCGTACTCGGCGTGCTCGGTGAGGAGCTGCCGCGCGGCGTTCCTGCTGGTGCCGCGGGGCAGGCGGAGCGACTGGTACTCGTACTCCGGAAGCCGGACCGTTTTGGTAGGGATCAAGGCGTCTCCTCCGCTGCTGTGCTGCCTGCAAGCCTACGGCGCGTCGCCGACGGGTCGCCGGTGCGGGCACGGCCCGTCCGGGTGGACGGTCCGAGCCTCGCCCCGGTCGGAGCTGATCGTCAATCAGTTTTCCCGCACCGGATGGATACCCGCGCCGGACCGCGCCGATGCGCGGACGGGAGGCGGACGGGGCCGTGGGGAGCCGCCGGGGACGACCCGGGACGACCCGGGACGACCCGGGACGGGTGGGGACGAACCGCGGCGGGCGGCGCGGCGCGGCGGAATCGCTCGGGACGGACTCGGGAAACCGCCCGCGGCGGCCGTCGCAGAAGCACCCGGAACGGACATCGAGGGTGAACTTGCCCGGTTTTAACGGCTGTAGGTGACAACCGCTGTGCGTGTCGTCGCCGGGTGGGGATAGCGTCTGCACCATGTCTGATGCCGCGCAGCTGACCATCACCGAGGTACGGGCCGCCGCAGAGGCGGTCAAGACCGCCATCGACCGCCACCTGCAGGCCGTCTCCAGCTCCACCGAACCCGGCGATCCGGTCGTCGTCCACGCGTACGAGGAGCTCGCGGCGGCGGCCATCGCCTACGACCAGATCCTGTACGAGGTCTACGACGAGGTCACCCCCTTCGAGATCCCCGGGGACGACGCCGGGACCGGTTACCAGGGCCCCGAGCACCCCGAGGCGATCAGCGTGCTGATCCGCCGCGACTACCTGATCGCCGACCCGAAGCGGTTGCGCGCCCAGGCCGAACGGGTCGATGAGTCTCTCCCGCCCGGCGAGGGCGCCGAGGGCGAGGTGACGGCGGCGATCGGCGTGCTGTTCGGCGAGTACGAGCCGGACGAGATCGCCGCCCGCGCGGAGGAGTTCGGCCTGGAGGAGGGCGACTCCACGCTGTGGGTCTCGGCCGCCGACCCGTCCGACCCCGGCGAGTGGCTGCCCGAGCCGTTCGACGGCGCCGACCCGGAACTGCTGATCTGCCGCTTCGACGTCAGCGAGGTCTACGACGACGAGCTCGACGAGCTCTGAGCAACCCTGCCGCCCGCCCGCCCGCCCGATCCGGCCCGCCGCCGGGCCGAACGGGCGGGCGCTCGGCCCGGCCCGTCCGGCCGGTGACCGGTGGCCGGTGACCCGACCCGGGACCAGGGTGTCCGGGGGCAGCGGGCGGCAGGCGGCGGTTCCGACTGCCCGGGGTGCTGGAACCCGGGACGGGCCCATCCTTCGACGTGCCCGGCTGCGGTTGCGCCCCGCCCCGGCCGTCCTGCCGCTGAACCACTGAACCGCTGAGCCGCTGAGCCGCTGAACGCCTGGTCACCGTGCTCCGGGCGGGCACCCGCCGCGCCGCACCGCCCGCCACCAGGCGCACCCCGTCGCCTCCACCCCCAGGCCGCCCCTGCGACCGTCCGGGCCGCCGAACCCCTCCGCCGTGCCGCTCCGCCCCGGCCGAGGGGTACGGGCGCGACCCGGGCCGCGCCCTGCGGGACGCGGAGGCCACCGTCCCGCGCGGCGGGAGCAGCACCGAGGGGCCCGAACCGGCCGAATCCGAGCCCGTCGCTCGCCGCTTCGGCGGCCTGCTGACGGTGCTGACGGCCGAGCACTTCCGCTGGCCCGCTCCGGCGACTCCCCCCCCCCGCGCTTCCCCGATTTCCCTGCCGCTTTCCCTGTCCATG
Organism: Kitasatospora sp. NA04385; assembly: GCF_013364235.1. NCBI lineage: Bacteria > Bacillati > Actinomycetota > Actinomycetes > Kitasatosporales > Streptomycetaceae > Kitasatospora > Kitasatospora sp. NA04385. Next base: position 7,078,053 of record NZ_CP054919.1, read on the forward strand.
CCATCAGGAGATCGGCGGAATTCACTCGCCCCGGAGGTCCCGGGAGGCCGCGGGAGGTTCGCGCTCCGCCCGCCGTCCTTCCGGGACGGGCGCCCCAGGTTAGGGCGGCCCGCTACTCGTTCCCTCTCCGTCCGCTACTCGTCCGCCAATTCGGGCGTGAGTTGGATCACTTCGAACAATTGACGCCCGGACGCGCTCGAATTCGGCTACCGTTCGGACCGCAACGGAGTCGCATTGCGGTGTTCCGCTTCGGGGGAACGGAACGTCGGAATGCGGTCGCCGGTGCGGCCGTACGTCGCACGGGGGACTGCTGCCGGTCCACGGCGGGTGAGGGACGAAAAGCGCCTCGACGCTGAGGCGCCAGGGGGATTGCGGCGGCTCTCTCCCACCCGGGCCCGCCGAACGGCTGGCCCGGCAGCAGCGTGTACGCATGCCGCGGGTGCGGAGGACGGGGAACGCCCCGCCACCGCACCCGCGGTCCTGTGCCCTGCTCGGCCCGAAGCCGCCTCCGGGCCGCTCCCGGAGCCGCGCCCGGGGCTACTGCGCGGTGAGCACCGAGCGCAGCCGGGTGGTGCGGTCCTGCGCGGGCCGCTCCGCGACCGCCTGGGCCAGCGCCGGGCCCGCCGCGTGCACCACCGACAGGTGCCGCTCGGCCCGGCCGAACGCCGAGTACACCCATTGCCTGGTCAACTGCCCGGACGCCTCCGGCGGCAGCACCACGACCACCGCGGGCCAGCGCCGCCCGACCGCCTGGTGGGCCGTCACCGCCCAGCCGTGGCGCAGCTTCCCGGCCTGCGCCGGGGTCAGCGTGATCCGGCCGCCGTCGGCCAGCTCCACGTGCAGGCCGCTCGCGTCGCCGTCCAGCACCCGCCCGGGCAGGTTGACGCCCAGTGCGGGGGAGTGCACCACCCGGTCGCCCGGGTCGAAGCCGCCGAACCGGCCGGGGCCGGGGTTCAGCTGCTTCTTGGCGGCCGCGTTCAGCGCCCGGGTGCCGGCCGGGCCGCCGTGGCCCGGGGTCAGCAGCACCGTCTGCTCGGGCGGGACGGACAGCGCGCGCGGGATCGAGTCGGTCAGCAGCTGGACGGCCCGGTGCACGGCCTCGCCGCCGTCCTGCGCGGTGAGGATCACCACCTCCTTGTCCGGGGCGTCCACCGGCTGGAGCTCGCCGATGCCGACCCCGGAGACCAGCTCGCCGATCGGCCCGAAGTCCGGGGTGAGGGACGCCACGGCCGGGCACGCCTTGGCGGCCAGCAGGTCGGCGAAGAACCGGCCCGGACCGGCCGACCACAGGCCGCCCGGGTCTCCGGAGAGCACCAGCCGGGCGCCGTCCGCCACCGCCTCCAGCAGCGTCGCCGCGGTCTCCACGTCCAGCAGCGGGGCGTCCAGCACCACCAGGACGTCCAGTTCGAGGGTGCCGTCCACCGCGCGCGGCACGTCCGCGCCGTACAGCAGCTCGGGCAGGGTGCCGATCCGCCCGGCGGCGGGGGAGCCCTCCGGCAGCAGCGCCGCCAGCGCGTCCCGCCCCTGGCCGGTCCAGGTGGCGGCCCAGGCCCGCAGGCCGAGACCGGCGGCGGCGTGCAGTAGCGCGGCCGGTTCGGCCCGGGCCGCCTCGCCGCCGGTGTGCAGCACCAGGCCGGAGTCGGCCGCGGCCCGGACCAGCGCCTGCGCGGAGCGCGAGGGCGCGGCCGCGGCGGCCTCCGCCCAGGCGGCCGGGCCGGGCCGGGCACCCGACTCCGCCGACTCCCCCGCATCCGAGCCGTCCCCCGCGTCCTCCGCGTTCGCGTCCGAGCCGTCCCCCGCGTCCTCCGCGTTCGCGTCCGAGCCGTCCCCCGCGTCCTCCGCGTTCGCGTCCGAGCCGTCCCCCGCGTCCTCCGCGTTCGCGTCCGAGCCGTCCCCCGCGTCCTCCGCGTTCGCGTCCGAGCCGTCCCCCGCGCCCTCCGCGTTCGAGCCGCCCCCCGCATCCGAGCCGTCCTCGCCCGGGTCGAAGGTCGACAGCAGCCGGACCAGGCCCTCGCCGAGGCTCTCCTCCGCCAGCGCCAGCCGCTCCAGCGCCAGCATGGTGCGGACGGGCGGCTCCTCGTCCTCGTCGTGGCTGCCCGGCGGCATCGGCAGCTCCTCCTGGAACGGCATCACCCGCCCGTCCACCAGCACCGCCTGCAGCGCGCCCTCCGGGTCCGGCACCCGCTGGGCGCGCAGTGCCTCGGCGACCTCGCCGAGCTCCTGCGCCGAGTGCCCGCGCAGCGCGGCCTGCTCCAGCAGCCAGGACACCAGCGCCTGGGCGCGGCGCTGGTCGCCCGGCTGGGCGGCCGGGCCGAGCAGCGCCTTGGCGAAGCCGTCCGCGTGCTCGGGGCGCACCCCGGGCAGCGAGAGCACCGCCCACGGGTCCTCCCGCAGCTGCTCGGCCGCGCCCTCGCCGAGCGCGGCCAGCGCGGCGGGCGCGAGGTCGGCGGGCGCACCGCCGGCCGCCAGCACCTCGGCGACGGCGGCCAGTGCGGCCTTGCGCTGCGCGTCGTCGACCGGGGCGGCGGCGCCGGGGTGCGCGGTCGGACGGCGGGCCGGGCGCTCGGCGGGGACGTCAACGGGGCGGCGGGCCGGGCGCTCGGACGGGGCACCGGCCGACGGCCCGTCAGTGGACGGCCCGTCAGCGGCCGCCTCCTCCACACCCGCTGCCTCGGTGGCGGGCTCGGCGGCCTCCGCCGGTTCGACCTCGCGCGGGGGCGGCGGCGGAGCGACGATGTCGTTCGCGTTGATCGCGCCGATCGCCTTGGCGAGCGCGGCCACCTTGGCGGCGCGCTCCTCACCGGTGAGCGGGGCCTCGGCGGGCCGCCCGGCGCCGTCGTCCGGGGTGGCCGGGGCGGCCGGAGCGGCCGTCGGCTCCGCCGGGCGCTCGGTCGGGCTCTGCTCGGGGGTGGTCATCGCGGGAAGGCTCCTTCGACGGGCGGGCGGTCACAGCTCCGTCCAGCCCTGGTCCGGGTAGCGGTGCACCGGGGCCGACACGTCGTCCAGCGCAGCGCGGATCTCACCCGGAAGCGTAAGGGCCTCGACCGACAGCGAGGACTGCAGCTGGGCGGAGGTGCGGGCGCCCAGCAGGGTGGCCGACACGCCCGGGCGGTCGCGCACCCAGGCGAGCGCGACCTTCAGCGGGGTGGAGGCGAGGCCGTCGGCGGCGGTGGCCAGCGCGTCCACGATCCGGCGGGAGGTCTCGCCCAGGTAGGGCTGCACCGACCCGGCCGGGTGCGGGGAGGTGCCGCGCGACTCGGGCGGCACGCCGTGCCGGTACTTGCCGGTCAGCACGCCCCGGCCGAGCGGCGAGCAGGCCAGCAGGCCGACCCCGGCGTCCAGCGCGGCGGGCAGCGCCTCGCGCTCGATGCCGCGCTGGAGCAGCGAGTACTCGAGCTGGACGGAGGCCAGCGGGGTGGAGCCGGGCCGGGCGTGCTGCCGGGCCGCGGACTTGGCCAGCTGCCAGCCGCTGTACTGGCAGACCCCGACGTACCGGGCCCGGCCGGAGGAGACCGCCAGGTCGAGCGCGTGCAGGGTCTCCTCGGTGGGGGTGGCCGGGTCGTGCGCGTGCACCTGCCACAGGTCGACGTGGTCGGTGTTCAGCCGGCGCAGCGAAGCGTCCAGCGCGTTCAGCAGGTGGCCGCGGGAGGCGTCGTGGCGGCGCGAGCCGGGCAGTGCGCCCGCCTTGGTGGCGATCACCAGCTCGGAGCGCGGGACCAGGCCGTCCGTCAGCCGGGACAGCAGGTACTCGGCGCCGCCGTCCGCGTACACGTCGGCGGTGTCCACCAGGGTGCCGCCCGCGTCCACGAACGCCTTCAGCTGCTCGGCGGCCTCGTGCTCGTCGGTGTCCCGGCCCCAGGTGAGGGTGCCCAGGCCGAGCCGGGAGACCCGCAGGCCGGTCCGGCCGAGCTGTCGCTGTTCCATCGCGCCCTCCGTCAAGCCCGCTGTGCGCACCGCGACGGTGCAGGTAGGGGGCGGTGCCCCCCACGTGCTGTGAGGGTAGCGGCGAAACACCCCGGTGCCCGGGACGACCCGCGCGCCGCGCCGCCGTGCGCGCCGGGGCGTGCCCCGCACCGCCCTTACCGGTCAGTAGCACGACCCTCGGCAGGACGGCTACGCTCATCCGCACCACCCGACTGGAAGGCTTGGGCACATGCGACTCGGGATCAACCTCGGCTACTGGGGACTCGGCCTGGACGCCGACAACATCGCGGTCGCCCAGGAGGCCGACCGCCTCGGCTACGCGGTCTGCTGGGCCGCCGAGGCCTACGGCTCGGACGCCGCCACCGTCCTGTCCTACGTCGCCGCGAAGACCGAGCGGATCGACGTCGGCTCGGCGATCTTCCAGATCCCGGCCCGCACCCCCGCGATGACCGCGATGACCGCCGCCACCCTGGACACCCTCTCCGGCGGCCGGTTCCGGCTCGGCCTCGGCGTCTCCGGCCCGCAGGTCTCCGAGGGCTGGTACGGCGTCAAGTTCGACAAGCCGCTGGCCCGCACCCGCGAGTACGTGGAGATCATCCGCAAGGCGATGTCCCGCGAGCGCCTGGTGCACGAGGGCGCCAACTGGACGCTCCCGCTGCCCGGCGGCCCCGGCAAGCCGCTCAAGCTCACCGTGCACCCCGTCCGCGAGCACGTCCCGCTTTACATCGCCTCGATGGGCCCCAAGAACCTCGAACTCACCGGCGAGATCGCCGACGGCTGGCTCGGCCTGTTCTTCGCCCCCGAGCACGCCGCGCTTTCCACCGACGCCCTCGCCGCCGGGCGCGCCAGGGCCGGGCTCACCCTGGACGGCTTCGACCTCTGCCCCACCGTCAACATCGCCGTCGGCGCGGACGTCCGGGCCGCCGCCGACACGCTGCGCGACTACACCGCCCTCTACCTCGGCGGCATGGGCAGCAAGGAGAAGAACTTCTACAGCCAACTGGCCCGCCGGATGGGCTTCGAGCAGGCCGCCGACGAGGTCCAGACCCACTACCTCGCCCGCGACAAGGCCGCCGCCGCGGCCGCCGTCCCGCACGACTTCATCGACGCCACCGCCCTGCTCGGCGACACCGCCCGGATCGCCGACCGCATGCAGGCCTACGCCGCCGCGGGCGTCACCACCTTGACCCTCGCCCCGGCCGGCTGGTCCCTGGCCGAGCGGGTCGCCGCCCTGCGCACCGGCGTCGAGGCCCTGGAGCGGGCCGGCCTGGCCTGACCCCCGTCCGGACCGGTCCACCCGGGGGCGCTGCCCGGCCCTCCGGGCTACAGCCAGCCCGCCCGCTTGAACAGCCGGTGCAGGCCGAAGCAGACGCCCGCCATCACGGCCAGCACCGCCGGGTAGCCCCAGGGCTGGCGCAGTTCCGGCATGTGCTCGAAGTTCATCCCGTAGATGCCCGCGATCATGGTGGGCACGGCGGCCAGCGCGGCCCACGCGGAGATCTTCCGCATGTCGTCGTTCTGCTGCACGCTGACCTGCGCCAGGTTGGCGGACAGGATGTCGGAGAGCAGCCGGTCCAGGCTCTCCACCACTTCGTTGACCTTGGCCAGGTGGTCCGCGACGTCCCGGAAGTACGGGCGCAGCCCGTCCGCGACGAACGGCACCTGGACGTCGGTGCCGACCCGGGTCAGCCGCAGCGCGGGCTCCATCAGCGGGAAGGTGGCCTTGCGGAAGCCCACCACCTGCCGCTTGAAGCCGTAGATCCGCTCGGCCGCGCCGCGCGAGCGCCCGGGGGAGAAGATCTGCTCCTCCAACTCGTCCAGGTCGGTCTGCAGTTCGGTGGCCACGTCGAGGTACTGGTCGACCACCAGGTCGCAGACCGCGTACAGCACGGCGGCGGGCCCGTGCGCGAGCAGTTCGGGCTGCTGCTCCAGCCGGGCCCGCAGGTCCTTGAGCGGGCTCTCCGGGCCGTGCCGGACGGTCATCACGTACGAGTCGCCCAGGAAGATCATCAGCTCGCCGATCGAGACCGTCTCGTCCCGCTGGTGGTACTCGGCGGTCTTCAGGACGGTGAACACCGAGTCCCGGTAGATGTCGACCTTCGGGCGCTGGTGCGCCGTCACGGCGTCCTCCACCGCCAGCGGGTGCAGCCCGAACTCGTCGGCGACGTGGTCGAACTCCTCCTCGGTCGGGTCCGCCAGGCCGATCCACAGGAACCCGTCCCCGGCCGCGCGGACCTCCGCCAGGGCGTCCGAGAAGTCCTTCGGGCCCTCGGAGCGCTTGCCGTCCCGGTAGATGCCGCAATCCACGATCATGCCCGCCATTGTGACCCGAACGGCCCGCCGGAGGGAGGGGCCGACCCCGTACCCTTTGAGGTATGCCCACCCTGCTGCTCGTCCGCCACGGCCGTTCCACCGCCAACTCCGCCGGGATCCTCGCCGGATGGACGCCCGGAGTCGACCTGGACGACACCGGGCGGGCCCAGGCGGCCGAGCTGCCCGGTCGGCTCGCCGGGCTGCCGATCGCCCGCCTGGTCAGCAGCCCGCTGGAGCGCTGCCGGCAGACGCTGGAGCCGCTGGCCGCCGCCCGCCCCGAACTGGCCGCCCCCGAGCTGGACGAGCGGCTGGGCGAGTGCCACTACGGCGAGTGGACCGGCCGCCCGCTGTCCGAGCTGGCCGGCGAACCGCTCTGGCGCACCGTCCAGGACCACGCCTCGGCCGCAGCCTTCCCCGGCGGCGAGTCGCTGCGCGCGCTCAGCCACCGCACCGTCGACGCGGTGCGCGAGTGGAACGACAAGGTCGCCGTCGACCACGGGCCGGACGCGCTCTGGGCCGCCGCCACCCACGGCGACGTGATCAAGGCGATCGTCGCGGACGCGCTCGGCCTGCACCTCGACCACTTCCAGCGGATCTCGGTCGAGCCCTGCTCGGTCACCGCGATCCGCTACACCCCGCACCGCCCCTACCTGCTGCGCCTGGGCGAGACCGGCTCGCTCGCCGCCCTGGCCCCGCGCCCGCACGGGCACTCGGCCGGCGACGACGCGGTGGTCGGCGGCGACACCGGCAGCACCGCCTGAGCACCCACCGCCCGAGCACCCACCGCCCGAGCACCCACCGCCCGACCAGCACCGCCTGAGCACCCACCGCCCGAGCACCCACCGGAACCGTTCGAGCACGGACCGGCCCCGCGCCGGCCCCGCATCGGTTCCGCACCGCCCCGCGGCCAACTGCCCGGCCGCACACGGGAACCGACCGCCCCGTGTGCCGTACCGGGGCGGTTTGGCCGTAGGGTGAGATCGAGAAGACCGCAACCCCCCTCCGGAGCGAGCAGCGTGTCCCGTCAGGTCCACTTCTTCGACCAGCCCGAGCGCTTCGTGGCCGGCACCGTCGGCCAGCCCGGTGCCCGCGCGTTCTACCTGCAGGCCTCCTCGCGCGGCCGGATCACCAGTGTCCTGCTGGAGAAGACCCAGGTCGCCGCGCTCGCCGAGCGCATCGAGGAGGTCCTCGACGAGGCGCTGCGGCGCAGCGCCGGCGAGGCCCCGATCCCGGCCGTCGCCCCCGCCGAGCTGCTCGACACCGCCCCGCTCGACCTGCCGCTGGAGCAGGAGTTCCGGGTCGGCACGATGGCCCTGGCCTGGGACGCCCGCGACGAGTGCCTGGTGGTCGAGGCCCAGGCGTACGTCGAGGAGTCCGAGGAGGAGAACGAGGCCGAGGTCTTCGACGACGAGAACGGCCCGGACCTGCTCCGGGTCCGGCTCAGCGGCGCGATGGCCCGGGTGTTCGCCAAGCGCGCCCTGGACCTGGTCGCCGCCGGCCGCAAGCCCTGCCCGTTCTGCAACCTCCCGCTCGACCCGGAGGGCCACCTGTGCCCGCGCGCGAACGGCTACCGGCGCTGAACGAGGACGCGGCGGGGGAGCAGGTGGAACAGGTCGGGGCACCCGGCACCGACCCGGCCACCAGCGCCGCGCTGGCCGCCGACCCCGCCGCCGCGCTCACCCTGCTGCGCGAGGGCGCCCTCGCCGTGCACGGCCGGGTCACCGACGCCTCCAACGCCGTCCTGTACTGCACCGTCACGCTGGACGGCGTCACCGCGCCCTGCGTGTACAAGCCGGTCGCGGGGGAGCGCCCGCTGTGGGACTTCCCCGACGGCACCCTGGCCGGCCGGGAGGCCGCCGCCCACGCGCTCTCCGCCGCCACCGGCTGGCACCTCGTCCCGCCCACCGTGCTGCGCGACGGCCCGGCCGGGCCCGGCACGGTCCAGCTGTGGATCGAACCCGACCCGGACGCGCCCGAGCTGCTCGACCTCCAGCCCCTGGACGGCGTCCGGGAGGGCTGGCTGCCCGTGGTCCGGGCCGAGGTCGAGGGCGGCCGCCAGGTCTGGCTGGTGCACCGCGACGACGAGCAGCTGCGCCGCCTGGCCGTGCTGGACGCCGTCCTCAACAACGCCGACCGCAAGGGCGGCCACTGGCTGCCCGCCGCCGACGGCCGGATCTACGGCATCGACCACGGCGTCACCTTCCACACCGAGCCGAAGCTGCGCACCCTGCTCTGGGGCTGGGCCGAACAGCCGCTCACCGCCGAGGCGCTCGACGTCCTGGCCCGGCTCGCCGCCGACCTGGCGGGACCGCTCGGCGAGCGGCTCGGCCCGCACCTGACGCCCGGTGAACTGGCCGCGCTGAAGGACCGGACGGCCGCGCTGCGGGCCTCGGGACGGCACCCGCTGCCGTCACGGGAGTGGCCTTCTATTCCCTGGCCGCCGGTCTGATACCGATCCGAAACCCAGGACGAACGGATTCCGGCCGATCGCGTCCGTAGGTTGGTCTTTCAAATGATCGCAAGGTTAGAGTCGGTGCCATGCATGCCTGGCCCGCCTCCGAGGTTCCCGCCCTGCCCGGTCAGGGGCTTCCCCTGCGCATTTACGACACCGCCACCAGCAGTGTCCGAGAAGTCGTGCCCACCGGCCCGACCGCCCGGCTCTACGTCTGCGGCATCACCCCCTACGACGCGACCCACCTGGGCCACGCAGCCACCTACAACGCCTTCGACCTGGTCCAGCGGGTCTGGAAGGACGGCGGCCACGACGTCGTCTACGTCCAGAACGTCACCGACGTCGACGACCCGCTGCTGGAGCGGGCCGAGGCCACCGGCCAGGACTGGACCGAACTCGCCGAGCGCGAGACCGCGCTGTTCCGCGAGGACATGACCGCGCTGCGGATGCTCCCGCCCGCGCACTACGTCGGCGCCGTCGAGTCCATTCCGTGGATCGTCCCGCTGGTGCAGCGCCTGCTCGCCTCCGGCGCGGCCTACGAGGTCGACGGCGACGTCTACTTCTCGGTCGAGTCCGACCCGCGCTTCGGCGAGGTCTCCGGCCTCACCCCCGAGCAGATGCTCCCGGTCTTCGCCGAGCGCGGCGGCGACCCCGGGCGCCCCGGCAAGAAGAACCCGCTGGACGCCCTGCTGTGGCTCTCCGCCCGGCCCGGCGAACCCGCCTGGGACACCGAGCTGGGCCGCGGCCGCCCCGGCTGGCACATCGAGTGCGTGGCCATCGCGCTGCAGTTCCTCGGGATGGACTTCGACATCCAGGGCGGCGGCAGCGACCTGTCCTTCCCGCACCACGAGATGGGCGCCGCGCACGCCCAGGTCGCCCTCGGCGAGCACCCCTACGCCCGCGCGTACGTGCACGCCGGCATGGTCGGCCTGGACGGGCACAAGATGTCCAAGTCCCGCGGCAACCTGGTCTTCGTCTCGGCCCTGCGCCGCGACGGCGTCGACCCGGCGGCGATCCGGCTCGCCCTGCTCGCCCACCACTACCGCAGCGACTGGGAGTGGACCGCGGCGGACCTGGACGCCGCGCTCACCCGGCTGGCCGCCTGGCGCTCCGCGGTCTCCCGCCCGGACGGCCCCTCCGCCGAGGCCCTGCTCGGAGAGGTCCGCGCCGCCCTCGCCGACGACCTGGACACCCCGGCCGCGCTGGCCGCCGTCGACCGCTGGGCCGCCACCGCCGGCGCCGAGGGCGGCGAGGACACCGGCGCCCCCGGCCTGGTCTCCCGCACCGTCGACGCCCTGCTCGGCGTCGCGCTGTAGCACCCGGCCCGGCCCCCGCGGCGCGGACCGGCCCCGGGAGGGCACCACCCTCCCGGGGCCGGTCCGCGTGGCGCGGGCCCGCGCCTACTCCTCGTCCTCGTCCTTCGGCCGCTCCGTCGCGTGGCCGGTGATCGGCTTCTCGCCGGTCGGCCCCTGGTTGTCCCGCCGCCGCAGGTACCGCTCGAACTCCCGGGCGATCGCGTCCCCCGAGGCCTCCGGCAGCTCCGCGGTGTCCTGCGCCTCCTCCAACTGCTGGACGTACTCCGCGACTTCGGAGTCCTCCGCGGCGAGCTGGTCCACCCCGAGCTGCCAGGCCCGGGCGTCCTCGGCGAGCTCGCCCGGCGGGATGCGCAGGTCGAGCAGGTCCTCGACCTTGTTGATCAGGGCGAGGGTGGCCTTGGGGTTGGGCGGCTGGGAGACGTAGTGCGGCACGGCCGCCCAGAAGGTCACCGCGGGGACGCCGGCGTGCGCGCAGGCCTCCTGGAGGACGCCCACGATGCCGGTGGGGCCCTCGTAGCGGCTCTCCTCCAGGTCGAGCGAGCGGGCCACCGTGGCGTCCGAGGTGACGCCGGAGACCGGCACCGGCCGGGTGTGCGGGGCGTCGCCCAGCAGCGCGCCCAGGATGACGACCAGCTCGACGCCCAGCTCGTGGGCGAAGCCCAGCAGTTCGTTGCAGTAGGAGCGCCAGCGCATGCTGGGCTCGATGCCGCGGACGAGCACCAGGTCCCGCGGCTTGGGCTCGGTGACCCGGACCACCGACAGCCGGGTGGTGGGCCAGGTGATCCGGCGGACGCCGCCGTCGAGCCAGATGGTGGGCCGGTTGACCTGGAAGTCGTAGTAGTCCTCGGCGTCGAGCGCGGCGAACACCTTGCCGCCCCAGGTCTCGTCGAGGTGCCCGAGCGCGGCGGAGGCCGCGTCGCCGGCGTCGTTCCAGCCCTCGAAGGCGCAGATCATCACCGGGTCGATCAACTCGGGAAGGTCTTCCAGCTCGATCACCCGGCATCTCCCTCCGTCAGTGGCGGGGGCACTGCCGCCCCCGTGGTCCCTTACTGCCCAGCCTACGGGCATTGAATGCCCCCGTGGGCCGGGTGAGGTGCCCAAGCGTAGTGGTGCCGGGCGACGCTCCGGCCCGGGCCGGTCCGACCCGGGCCGCGGCGCCTCCGTTCGCGATCCGGACGGGGAACCAGCAGGCTGGTCCGGGGGATTCGTCCCCGTTCGTCACGGTCGGTTTCCCACCGCCGTTCAGCCTGCGAGGAGAGAAGGACATGAAGGCAGCCGTCGTCCGGGACTTCACCGAGCCGCTGGAGATCGAGGAGCGCGAGGTGCCCTCCCCGGAGCCGCACCAGGTGCTGGTGCGGATCGAGTGCTCCGGCCTGTGCCACACCGACATCCACGCCGCGCACGGCGACTGGCCGGTCAAGCCGTCCCCGCCGTTCGTGCCCGGCCACGAGGGCGTCGGCATCGTGGAGGCGGCCGGCGCGGACGTCCGGCACGTGCAGGTCGGCGAGCGGGTGGCGATCCCGTGGCTGGCCGACGCCTGCGGCCGGTGCGACCACTGCGTGAGCGGCTGGGAGACGCTCTGCCTCAGCCAGCACAACTCCGGCTACTCGGTGGACGGCGCGTACGCCCAGTACGCGCTGGCGCACGGCGACTACGTCGTCCCGGTGCCGGACGGGGTGGACCCGATGGACGCCGCGCCGCTGTCCTGCGCGGGCGTCACCACCTACAAGGCGCTCAAGCTCTCCGGCGCCCGCCCGGGCACCCGGGTGCTGATCTCCGGCATCGGCGGCCTCGGCCACCTGGCGCTCCAGTACGCGCGGATCTTCGGCGCCGAGACGGTCGCCGTCGACATCACCGACGACAAGCTGAAGCTGGCGAAGGAGCTCGGCGCCGACCACGTGATCGACGCCCGCACCCAGGACGTCGCGCACGAGGTGCAGAAGCTCGGCGGCGCCGACGCGGCGGTCTCGCTGGCCGTCTCCAACGCCTCCTTCCGGGCCGCCTACGACTCGCTGCGCCGCGGCGGCACGCTCGTCCTGGTCGCCCTGCCCGCCGAGGGCGAGCTGACCCTGCCGGTGTTCGACACGGTGCTGAACGGGACGAAGGTGATCGGCTCGATCGTCGGCACCCGGCAGGACCTGGCGGAGGTGTTCCGGCTGCACCAACTGGGCCGGACGAAGGTGATCCGGGAGACCCGCAGGCTGGAGGAGGTCAACACCTGCTTCGAGGAGGTGCTCGCCGGGAAGGTCTCGGCCCGGCTGGTGTTCGACCTGCGCTGACCCCCGCAAGCCCCGCACGGCGAACCGAGGACGGAACCGACCGGTTCCGTCCTCTTCTGCAAATCCACGCAAGCCGCTTGCGTTTTCTGTCGTACACTCAGCACATGACACGACGACTTGCCGAGGTGGCGAAGAAGGTCGGGGTCAGCGAGGCGACCGTCAGCCGGGTGCTGAACGAGAAGCCCGGTGTCTCCGAAGCGACCAGGGCGGCCGTGCTCACCGCCCTCGACGTGCTCGGTTACGAGCGGCCCACCCAGCTGCGCGGGGAGCGCGCCCGACTGATCGGGCTGGTCCTGCCGGAGCTGGGCAACCCGATCTTCCCGGCGTTCGCGGAGGCGGTGGGCGGCGCGCTGGCCGGCCAGGGCTTCACGCCGGTGCTGTGCACCCAGACCGCGGGCGGGGTCTCCGAGGCCGACTACGTCGACCTGCTGCTGGAGCAGCACGTCTCCGGCGTGGTGTTCTTCGGCGGCCTCTACGCCCAGGGCGACGCCCCGCACGAGCACTACCAGCGGCTGGCCGAGCGCAGCCTGCCCACCGTGCTGCTGAACGCCGCGATCGAGCACCTGGACTTCCCCCGGGTGTCCTGCGACGACGCGGTGGCGATCGAGCAGGCCTTCGGCCACCTGCGGCAACTCGGGCACACCAAGGTCGGCCTGGTGCTCGGCCCGCTGGACCACATGCCCTCGCAGCGCAAGCTGGCCGCGGCCCGGGCGGTGGTCGGCAAGCTGGGCCTCGAACTGCCGGACCAGCACGTGGAACGGGCGCTGTTCAGCCTGGAGGGCGGCCAGGCGGCCACCACCCGGCTGCTGCGCCAGGGCGTCACCGGCGTGGTCTGCGCGAGCGACCCGCTGGCGCTGGGCGCGGTCCGCGCGGTGCGCCGGGCCGGGCTCGCGGTGCCGGACGACGTGTCGGTGGTCGGCTACGACGACTCCTCGTTCATGATGTGCACCGACCCGCCGCTGACCACCGTCCGGCAGCCGATCGAGGCCATGGGCCGCGCGGTGGTCGACCTGCTGGTCGGCGAGATCGCCGGGGTCCGGGTCACCCACGACGAGCTGCTGTTCGAGCCCGAGCTGGTGGTGCGCGGGTCGACCGCGCCGGCCCGCGAGCGGAGCTGAGGCCGGGCCGCGCCGGGGAAGGCGTGATCAGCAGCAGGTAGCAGGCCCTTGACGGGGCGTCACAGCGGGACCGCCGAGCGGGCGGGCACTTCGGTGCCCGCCCGCTTTTCGTATGCGCACGCTTGGCCCGATCCGTTGACATGCTCGTAGCGCCGCTGTAACTCTTGGCTGCCATCACGCAAAAGATGGACAGAAGATTGTCATCTTCTCGACCTTGTGAAGGGACGTCATGAGATCGAAGCGCATAACCGCGCGGCTGACGGCGTCGTCAGCCACGCTGGGAATGCTCCTGCTCGCCGGGCCCCTCCTCCCGGCGGCACAGGCGGCCGGAGGGCCCAACCTGGCGCTCGGCAAGACCGTCACCGCCTCCAGCACCAACGGCACGTTCGGTGCGGGCAACGTCAACGACGGCAACCAGGACAGCTACTGGGAGTCCAACGGCATCGCCTCCGCGCAGTGGGTCCAGGTGGACCTGGGCGCGGCGGCCTCCATCGACACGGTGGTGCTGAAGGTCCCCGGTTCCTGGGGCGCCCGGACCGAGACGCTCAGCGTGCTCGGCTCCACCGACGGCACCAACTTCTCCACCATCACCTCCTCGGCGAACTACACCTTCGACCCGGCCTCCGGCGACAAGGCGACGATCTCCTTCGGAGCCACCAGCGCCCGCTACGTGCGGGTCAACATCACCGCCAACACCGGCTGGCAGGCCGCCCAGATCTCCGAGTTCGAGGTCTACGGCGCCACCTCCGCCTCGGCGAACCTGCTGGCCGGGCGCACCTTCACCACCAGCGGCACCTCGCAGAACTACGGTCCGGGCAACGTCGGCGACGGCAACCAGGCCACCTACTGGGAGAGCGCCAACAACGCCTTCCCGCAGTGGATCCAGGGCGACCTGGGCTCCGCCGTCCCGGTCAACAAGCTGGTGCTGAAGCTGCCGGCCGGCTGGGACAAGCGCACCGAGACGCTCAAGGTCCAGGGCTCCACCGACGGCAGCAACTTCACCGACCTGGTGGCCTCGGCCGGCTACGTCTTCGACCCGGCGTCCGGCAACACGGTGACCGTCAACCTGGCGACCACCACCACCCGGTACCTGCGGCTGACCTTCACCGCCAACACCGCCTGGCCGGCCGGCCAGCTCTCCGAGTTCGAGGCCTACGGCCCGACCTCCGGCGACACCCAGGCCCCCACCGCGCCGGCCAACCTGGCCTACACCTCGCCCGCCGCCGGTCAGATCAAGCTGACCTGGGGCGCCGCGAGCGACAACACCGGCGTCACCGGCTACGACGTGTACGCCAACGGCGCCCTGCTCACCTCGGTGTCGGGCACCACCCTGACGTACACCGACAGCCGCTCCGACGGCGAGACGGTGTCGTACTACGTGAAGGCGAAGGACGCGGCGGGCAACCAGTCCGCGGCCTCCAACACCGTCACCCGCACCGGCCAGTCCGGCGACACCCAGGCGCCCAGCGCGCCGGCCAACCTGGCCTACACCTCGCCCGCCTCCGGGCAGGTCAAGCTGACCTGGGGGGCGTCCAGCGACAACACCGGCGTCACCGGCTACGACGTGTACGCCAACGGCGCGCTGCGTGGCAGCGTCAACGGCACCACCCTGACGTACACCGACAGCCAGCCGGACACCGCGACCGTCTCGTACTACGTGAAGGCGAAGGACGCGGCGGGCAACACCTCCGCGGCCTCCAACACCGTGGTGCGCACCGGCTCCGGCGGCGGGACGGGCACCAACCTGGCGGCGGGCAAGCCGATCACGGCCTCCTCGTCCACCTTCACCTTCGTGGCGACCAACGCCAACGACAACGACACCTCCACCTACTGGGAGAGCGCGGCGGGTAGCTACCCGAGCACCCTCGCGGTGAAGCTGGGCGCGAACGCGACCACCAGCGCGGTGGTGGTCAAGCTCAACCCGGGCTCGGCCTGGGGCGCCCGCACCCAGACCATCGAGGTGGACGGCCGCGAGCAGAGCGCGAGCGGCTTCAGCACGCTGGTCGCGGCCAAGAGCTACAGCTTCGACCCGGCCAGCGGCAACACGGTCACCATCCCGGTGAGCGCGACCGTCGCCGACGTGCAGCTGAAGTTCACCACCAACTCCGGCTCCAGCGGCGCCCAGGCCGCCGAGTTCCAGGTGATCGGCGTTCCGGCCCCCAACCCGGACCTGACCGTCACCTCGGTGAGCAGCAACCCGGCCACCCCGGTGGAGACCGACACCCCGACCCTGTCGGCGGTGGTGAAGAACACCGGCACCAACGCCTCCGGTGCCACCTCGGTCAACTTCTACCTGGGTGCCACCAAGGTCGGCTCGGCCACCGTCGGCGCCCTCGCGGCCGGTGCCTCCACCACCGTCTCCGCGCAGATCCCGGCCCAGAACGCGGGCAGCTACCAGCTGACCGCGAAGGTCGACGAGGACAACAAGGTCATCGAGCAGGACGAGACCAACAACTCGTTCACCGCCGCGAGCGCCTTGACGGTCAACCAGGTCGCCTCCTCCGACCTGGTCGCCGCCCCGTCCACCTGGTCGCCCTCCAACCCGGCCGACGGCAGCGCGGTGAACTTCACCGTCGCGGTCAAGAACCAGGGCACGGTCGCCAGCGCCTCCGGCAGCCACGGCATCACCGTGACGGTCGCGGACGCCACCACCGGCACCGTGCTGAAGACCCTGACCGGCGCGTACAGCGGCACGCTGGCGCCCGGCGCCACCAGCAGCCCGGTCTCGCTGGGCAGCTGGACCGCCGCCAACGGCCGCTACACCATCAAGACGGTCATCGCCAACGACGGCAACGAGCTGCCGGTCAAGCAGGCCAACAACACCTCCACCCAGTCCCTGTACGTCGGCCGCGGCGCCAACATGCCGTTCGACAACTACGAGGCCGAGGACGGCGTGCTCGGCGGCGGCGCCCAGGTGGTCGGCCCCAACCGCACCATCGGCGACGTGGCGGGCGAGGCGTCCGGCCGCAAGGCCGTCACCCTCAACTCGACCGGTTCCTCGGTGGAGTTCACCACCAAGGCGGCGACCAACACCCTGGTCACCCGGTTCTCCATCCCGGACGCGGCGGGCGGCGACGGCACCAGCGCCACCCTGAACGTCTACGTGGACGGCACCTTCCTCAAGTCGATCGACCTGACCTCCAAGTACGCCTGGCTGTACGGCTCCGAGACCGCCCCGGGCAACGGCCCGAGCGCCGGCAGCCCGCGGCACATCTACGACGAGGCCAACGTCCTGCTGGGCACCACCGTCCCGGCCGGTCACAAGATCAAGCTGCAGAAGGACTCGGCGAACACCTCGCAGTACGCGATCGACTTCGTCAGCCTGGAGCAGGCCACCCAGGTCGCCAACCCGGACCCGGCCAAGTACGTGGTCCCGACCGGCTTCGCGCAGGGCGACGTGCAGGCGGCCCTGGACAAGGTCCGGATGGACACCACCGGCACCCTGGTCGGCGTCTACCTCCCGGCCGGCGACTACCAGACCGCGAACAAGTTCCAGGTCTACGGCAAGCCGGTGAAGGTCGTCGGCGCGGGCCCCTGGTTCACCCGGTTCTACGCCCCGACCAGCCAGTCCAACACCGACGTCGGCTTCCGGGCCGAGTCCACCGCCAACGGCTCGACCTTCAGCGGGTTCGCCTACTTCGGCAACTACACCTCGCGGATCGACGGCCCGGGCAAGGTGTTCGACTTCTCCAACGTCGCGAACATCACGATCGACAACATCTGGACCGAGCACATGGTCTGCATGTACTGGGGTGCCAACACGGACTTCATGACGATCACCAACTCGCGCATCCGGGACACCTTCGCCGACGGCATCAACATGACCAACGGCTCGACCGACAACCTGGTCTCCAACAACGAGGCCCGGGCCACCGGTGACGACTCCTTCGCGCTGTTCTCCGCGATCGACTCGGGCGGCGCGGACGAGAAGAACAACGTGTTCCAGAACCTCACCTCGATCCTGACCTGGCGCGCGGCGGGCGTGGCGGTGTACGGCGGCTACGCCAACACCTTCCGCAACATCTACATCGCGGACACCCTCTGCTACTCGGGCATCACCATCTCCTCGCTGGACTTCGGCTACCCGATGAACGGCTTCGGGACGGACCCGACCAACCTGCAGAACATCTCGCTCGTGCGGGCCGGCGGCCACTTCTGGGGCCAGCAGGTCTTCCCGGCGATCTGGGTGTTCTCCGCCTCGAAGGTGTTCCAGGGCATCCGGGTGAGCGACGTGGACATCGTCGACCCGACCTACAGCGGCATCATGTTCCAGACCAACTACGTGGGCGGTCAGCCGCAGAACCCGATCAAGGACACGATCTTCACCAACGTCTCCATCACCGGGGCGCAGAAGAGCGGCGACGCCTTCGACGCCAAGTCCGGGTACGGCCTGTGGGCCAACGAGATGCCGGAGTCCGGCCAGGGCCCGGCGGTCGGTGACGTCACCTTCAACCACCTCACCCTGAGCAACAACTACAAGGACATCCAGAACACCACCTCGACGATGCACATCACCGTCAACCCGTAACACCCCCGGCTCCGGGACGGGCCGCAGACGGCCCCTGACAGCCCCTGTGCCCCCGTCCCGGCACGCTCGCGGCCCAGCTGCGCGCAGACGGCCCGTGACGCCCCTTTGTGGGGCCGTTGCGGGCCGTTGGCGCGTTCATGGGGCTTCCATGTCACGGTCCGCGCAAGCGAAAGTCACGTTTTTGCGAAATCCAGTCGACATCTTGTGGCAACCTGTCGGCGACTGCTTAAGTAGTCGGCACATCCCCACCGCAAACCAACGGGCTTCCATAGCGCCTGCCGTCTGCTGCGCGCTGCCCTCCTGTGCTCGAAAGGGACCACCCCCCATGAACCGTGACCGGCTCCTCCGCAGATCCGTCGCCCTGGTCGCCGCGGCCGGCCTGGCGCTCACCGCCGCGGCCTGCTCGTCCAGCTCCTCGGGCTCCTCGGACGGCGGCAGCAAGGGAGGCAACGCGGACGCCGCGGCGCCGCTCGACCCGAACACCAAGGTCACCATCTCGATCGACTGCGAGCCTCCGGTCACCAAGGCCGCCGAGCGCAAGCAGTGGGAAGACGACATCAAGACGTTCAACCAGCAGTACCCGAACGTCACCATCAACGCGAAGGACGCCACTCCCTGCGAGGAGCCGCCGGCCTTCACCGCCCAGCTCAAGGGCAAGACCCAGCCCGACGTCTTCTACAGCTACTTCACCGACCTGGAGCAGGTCCTGGACGCCGACGGCGCCGAGGACATCAGCGCCTACGTCAACGACAAGAGCGTCCCGGCGCTCAAGGACATCGACCCCTCGGTGATGGCCACCCTGAAGTCGGACGGCAAGCTGTACGGCCTGCCCACCTCCAACTACAAGATGGGCCTGCTCTACAACCGCAAGCTCTTCACCCAGGCCGGCCTGGACCCGGACAAGCCGCCGACGACCTGGGCGGAGGTCCGCGAGGCGGCCAAGAAGATCGCCGCGCTCGGCAACGGCGTCAACGGCTACGGCGACTACAGCGCCACCAACCAGGGCGGCTGGCACTTCACCGCCGAGCTCTACGGCCTCGGCGGCTCGATGACCACCCCGGACGGCAAGAAGGCCGCCTTCAACACCCCCGAGGGCAAGCAGGTCCTGCAGAACCTGTACGACATGCGCTGGACCGACAACTCGATGGGCGCCACCCAGGGCCTCAAGTGGCCGGACCTGATGACCCAGATGTCCTCCGACAAGCTCGGCATGTACATCGGCGCCCCGGACGACATCACGTACATGGTCCAGACCCTCAAGGGCAAGTACGAGGACTACGGCATGGGCCCGATGATCGGCGGCAAGGGCGCCCTGCTCGGCGGCAACGACTACCTCTTCAAGAAGGGGTCGACCCCGGACCAGATCAAGGCCGGCATCGCCTGGATCAACTTCAAGTACCTGACCATCGGCAAGGGCCAGTTCCAGTACTCCCGGAACAAGGCCGACGGCCTGCCGGTCGGCCTGCCGCAGCCGGCCTTCTTCACCGGCGCCAGCCTGGAGGCCGACAACAAGGCCAAGGCCGCCGACGCCACCGTCCCGGTCGCCAACTACGCGCCGTTCATCAACGCCTCGGTGCCCGGCAAGACCGAGCCCGCCAACGCGCAGCAGATCTACAAGGTCCTGGACAACGCCGTCTCCGGTGTCCTGACCAACAAGGACGCCAGCGTCGACAAGCTCCTCGCCGACGCCGAGACCCAGGTCAACCAGGTCCTGGCGAGCCTCCAGTAACACCCCGACCGGGGCCGGCCGCACAGGCCGGCCCCGGTCCCGATTCCCCCTCGGAGACACCCATGCGGCAAACACTGCGCCGAAACATCACCGCGCACGGTTTCCTGCTCGGCGCGCTGCTCTGCTTCGCCCTCTTCTCGTGGTACCCGATGATCCGCGAGATCGTGATGAGCTTCCAGCGCACCAAGCGCGGCCACACCCGCTGGGTCGGCCTGGACAACCTGAACCTGCTGACCCAGGACCCGGCGTTCTGGCAGGCCTGGCGCAACACCCTGCTGTTCACCGCGCTCGCCCTCGTCCTCGGCTTCGCGGTCCCCTTCGTGGTCGCCATCGTGCTGAACGAACTGCGGCACGCCAAGGGCTACCTGCGGGTCCTGGTGTACCTGCCGGTGATGATGCCGCCGGTGGCCTCCGTGCTGCTGTTCAAGTACTTCTACGACCCCGGCTACGGCCTCTTCAACAGCATCCTGCACACCCTGCACCTGCCCACCTCGGCCTGGCTCAACTCGTCCGACAGCGCGATGATCTCGGTGGTCATCGCGGCGACCTGGATGAACATGGGCGGCGCCACCCTGATCTACCTGGCCGCGCTGCAGACCATCCCCGGCGAGCTGTACGAGGCCGCCGAGCTGGACGGCGCCGGCCTGCTGCGCCGGATCTGGCACGTCACCATCCCGCAGACCCGGCTGATCCTCTCGCTGCTCCTGCTGCTGCAGATCGTCGCCACCATGCAGGTGTTCGTCGAGCCCTACCTGCTCACCGGCGGCAACGGCCCCGAGGGCTCCACCACCACCGTGGTCTACCTGATCTACCAGTACGCGTTCAACTTCAACAACTACGGCGCCGCCTCGGCGCTCGGCCTGGTCCTGCTGCTCGTCCTCGCGGCCTTCTCCGCGGTGTACGTGCGGCTGTCCCGGGACAACGACTAGGAGGCCGCCGTGCGCACCCTGATATCCGACACCCAGCTCAACCGCCGCGGCGGGAAGATCGCCTACTGGATCGTGCTCTGCCTCGTGGTGGGCGGCTTCACCCTGGTCTTCCTCGGCCCGCTCTACTGGCTGGTCACCGGCGGCCTGAAGACCACCCAGGAGGTCATCCAGAGCCCGCCGACGTTCTTCCCGCACTCGGTCCACTTCGACACCTACGGCGAAGCCTGGTCGAAGATGCGGATGGGCCGGCTGCTGTTCAACACGCTCTACTACGCGTTCGGCGCGCTCGCCTTCCAGCTGGTCTTCGACGTCGCCGCCGCCTACGCGCTCTCCAAGCTCCGCCCGGTGCTCGGCAACGTCATCCTCGGCATGATGCTGGCCACCCTGATGATCCCCTCCGCGGTGCTCATCGTCCCGCAGTACCTGACCGTGCTCGACCTGCCGCTGCTGCACGTCAACCTGGTCAACACCCCCTGGGCGATCTGGCTGCCCACCGTCGCCAACGCCTTCAACATCTTCCTGCTGAAGCGGTTCTTCGACTCCATCCCGGACGAACTGCTGGCCGCCGCCTCGGTCGACGGCGCCGGACCGCTGCGCACCCTGTGGTCGATCGTCCTGCCGATGTCCCGGCCGATCCTCGGCGTGGTCTCCATCTTCGCCGTGGTCAACGTCTGGAAGGACTTCCTCTGGCCGCTGCTGGTGCAGACCGACCCGAAGAACCAGACGCTCAACATCGGCATCACCTCGCTGTCCACCGGCGTCCCGCAGAACGTCATCATCGCCGCGCTGGCCATCGCCTCCGCGCCGACCGTGGTGTTCTTCCTGATCTTCCAGCGCAACATCATGGCCGGCCTCACCGCCGGCTCCGTCAAGGGCTGACGCTCCGTCACCTCCCGAAAGGACAACCCGCCGTGGCACATCAGCCCGCGACCCCCGAGTGGTGGCGCGACGCCGCGATCTACCAGGTCTACCCCCGCTCCTTCGCCGACGGCAACGGCGACGGCGTCGGCGACCTGGCCGGAGTACGCGCCCGCCTGCCCTACCTGGCCGAACTCGGCGTCGGCGCGATCTGGTTCAACCCCTGGTACCCGTCCCCGATGGCCGACGGCGGCTACGACGTCGCCGACTACCGCGGCGTCGAGCCGGTCTTCGGCACCCTGGAGGAGGCCGAACTGCTCATCGACGAGGCCCAGCAGCTCGGCCTGCGCACCATCGTCGACATCGTCCCCAACCACGTCTCCGACCGGCACCCCTGGTTCCAGGCCGCCCTGGCCGCCGAGCCCGGCAGCCCCGAGCGCGAGCTGTTCCACTTCCGCGAGGGCCGCGGCGCGGACGGCGAACTCCCGCCCAACGACTGGAAGTCCGAGTTCGGCGGCTGCCCCTGGACCCGCCTCCCCGACGGCCAGTGGTACCTGCACCTGTTCGCCGCCGCCCAGCCCGACCTCAACTGGGACCACCCCGCCGTCCGCGAGGAGCACCTGGAGATCCTGCGCTTCTGGTTCGACCGCGGCGCCGCCGGCGTCCGGATCGACTCCGCGGGCCTGCTCACCAAGGACCCCGAGCTCGCCGACGTCGAACCCGGCCGCCCGCACCCCTACGTCGACCGCGACGACCTGCACGAGATCTACCGCAGCTGGCGGGCCGTCGCCGACTCCTACAACCCGCCGCGCGTCCTGATCGGCGAGATCTGGGTCCCCGACGCCGAACGCTTCGCCCGCTACCTGCGCCCGGACGAGATGCACACCGCGTTCAACTTCGACTTCCTGGCCCGCCCCTGGGACGCCGCCGCGCTGCGCGAGTCCATCGACACCACGCTCGCCGCGCACGCCCCCGTCGGCGCCCCCGCCACCTGGGTGCTCGCCAACCACGACATCACCCGCACCGTCACCCGCTACGGCCGCGAGGACACCCGCTTCCAGTTCGCCACCAAGTCCTTCGGCACCCCCACCGACCTCGACCTCGGCCGCCGCCGGGCCCGCGCCGCCGCCCTGCTCAGCACGGCCCTGCCCGGCGCCCTCTACCTCTACCAGGGCGAGGAGCTCGGCCTGCCCGAGGTCGAGGACCTCCCGCTGGACACCCTCCAGGACCCGATGCACTTCCGCTCCGGCGGCACCGACCCCGGCCGCGACGGCTGCCGCGTCCCGCTGCCCTGGAGCGGCACCCACCCGCCCTACGGCTTCACCCGGGACGGCAAGGACCCCTGGCTGCCGCAGCCCCTCGACTGGGCCCCGCTCACCGTCGAGGCCCAGAGCGGCGACCCGGCCTCCATGCTCACCCTCTACCGCGAGGCCATCCGGCTGCGCCGCGAGCTGCGCGGCGACTTCGCCTGGCTCCCCGCGGCCCCCGAGGGCGTCCTCGCCTTCCGCCGCGGCGACGTCCGCTGCCTGGTCAACCTCTCCGCCTCGCCGCTCCCGCTCGACGGCGAGGTCCTGCTCGCCTCCGGCCCGCTGACCGACGGCCTGCTCCCCACCGACACGGCCGTCTGGCTCCGGTAGGACACGACCGGGCGGCGCACCGACGGGGGGCGGGGAGGCCGGTCGACCCGCCCGCGCACGACGCCCTGCTGCTCACCAGCGGGCCGCTGACCGACGGCCGGTCGCCCCCCGACACGGCCGCCTGGATCCGCCCGCCCTGACCCGGACGGACCCGGCAGCCCCGGGGCCGCACCGCCCTCCCACGGAGAACGGTGCGGCCCCTTCCGCGTCCCGTCGCACGCGCGGCTAGGTGCACCAGCCGTCCCGGTACGCCGCCCAGTGGTCCGGCGTCGCCGCGAAGTCGACGTACAGGGCGAGGCCGAAGTTCCGCCGCCCGCCCGGGCCCAGGCCCAGCCGGGCGCCGCGGACCGCCGCACGGACGGTCTCGGCGTCGCCCCGGTGCGAGGGCGTGTCCGCCCAGTACGCGGGCAGGCCCATCAGCAGGTCGACGTCCGGCGGGGTGTTGGCGAGGGCCAGCGAGGTCTGCCGGGCGACGTAGCCGCCGTACAGCGACTCCACCGGCATCGAGGTGTCGTACGACATCACCGCGACCTGGTCGACCCGCCGCGCCGCCGCCGCGAAGTACCCGGCCGACCAGTACTTGCCGTGGTCGCTCAGCGCGAAGGTGACCCGGCCGAGCCCGGGCACCGGGTCGATCTGCGGGGCGGCGATGGACAGCGGCACCGCCCGGGCGGCGGTCAGCGCGTGCACCTGGTCGAGCAGGGCCAGGAAGCCGGACGAGCCCGAGTGCACCGGCTCCAGGTCGAAGTGGACGCCGTCGAAGCCCAGGTCGAGGACCTGCCGGGCGGAGCCGGCGATCCGGTCCCGGACGTCGGCGCGGTCCAGGTGCAGGCCCTCTTTCTCCGGCGCCACCACGTCACCCAGCCAGGACTGGACCCGCACCCCCGGCATCGCCGCGTGCGCCCGGGCCAGGAAGTCCGCCGCGCCGGGCGCCAGCCCCGGGTCGAGCGAGCCGTCGTGCTCCAGCGGCCCGGTGTGCACGTACAGGTCGTGGATGCCGGTGCTGCGCACCCGCGCGGCCAGCGCCGACAGCTCCTCCGGCGTGCGCCGCCCGTCGACCCAGGCGTGGCCCAGCCAGATCGCGTCCTTGCCGCGGGTGCGGGCGTCCGCGGCCGGCTCCCCGGCGTACTCCCAGCGCAGCGCCGCGGCCGCGCCGAACACCGGCAGGACCACCAGGGCGAGCGCGGTCCCGAGCGCGGTCAGTACGCGCCGGCGCCGGCTCCACCGGGTCCGCTCCCGCCAGCGGCGGCGCGCCCGGGCGGGCAGTGTCCGCCATTCGGACGCACGCAGGGCGCGCCGGACGCGCTTCCACCGGCTCCGTTCCCCCGAAGTGGGCATGATCGTGCTCCCTTCCGGTGGACAAGGACGCCCAGGATGCGAAACGGGTTCCGTCCGGACCCCGGGGGACCGATACCCTGGCGGGGTGCACCCCCGGTCCAGGCGGGGCGCATAGCCGACAGCCGTCGCACTCAGGGAGCAGCCACATGGCCACCGTTGTATCCACGTCCGCCCGGCAGGACCGCGCCGATGCCCTGCGAGAGGCCCTCGCCACCCGAGTCGTGGTCGCCGACGGGGCGATGGGCACGATGCTCCAGGCGCAGGACCCGACGATGGAGGACTTCCAGCAGCTGGAGGGCTGCAACGAGGTCCTGAACATCACCCGCCCCGACATCGTGCGCTCGGTGCACGAGGCGTACTTCTCGGTCGGCGTGGACTGCGTGGAGACCAACACCTTCGGCGCCAACCACTGGGCGCTCAGCGAGTACGACATCCCCGAGCGGATCTTCGAGCTGTCCGAGGCGGGCGCCCGGATCGCCCGCGAGACCGCCGACGCCTTCACCGCGCAGGACGGCCGGGTCCGCTGGGTGCTCGGCTCGATCGGCCCGGGCACCAAGCTGCCGACGCTCGGCCACACCACCTTCGAGGTGGTCCGCGAGGGCTTCCGGCAGAACGCCGCGGGCCTGATCGCCGGCGGCGTCGACGCGCTGCTGATCGAGACCAGCCAGGACCTGCTGCAGACCAAGGCCTCGGTGCTGGGCTGTCAGGCCGCCCTGGCCGAGGCCGGGGTGAGCCTGCCGGTCCTGGCCCAGGTCACCGTGGAGACCACCGGCACCATGCTGCTGGGCTCCGAGATCGGCGCCGCGCTGACCGCGCTGGAGCCGCTCGGCATCGACTTCATCGGCATGAACTGCGCCACCGGCCCGGCCGAGATGAGCGAGCACCTGCGCTACCTGGCGAAGAACGCCAAGGTCGGCCTGTCCTGCATGCCCAACGCCGGCCTGCCGGTGCTCACCAAGGACGGCGCGCACTACCCGCTCAGCCCGGCCGAACTCGCCGACGCCCACGAGGGCTTCGTCCGCGACTACGGCCTGTCCCTGGTCGGCGGCTGCTGCGGCACCACCCCCGAGCACCTGCGCCAGGTGGTCGAGCGGGTCCAGGGCCTGCCGATCACCCCGCGCGACCCGCACCCCGAGGCGGCCGCCGCCTCGCTGTACCAGGCGGTGCCGTTCCGGCAGGACACCTCCTACCTGGCGATCGGCGAGCGCACCAACGCCAACGGCTCGAAGAAGTTCCGCGAGTCGATGATCGCGGGGGACTGGCAGACCTGCGTGGAGATCGCCCGCGAGCAGATCCGCGAGGGCGCCCACCTGCTCGACCTGTGCGTCGACTACGTCGGCCGCGACGGCGTCGCCGACATGCGCGAGATCGCCGGCCGGCTGGCCACCGCTTCCACCCTGCCGATCGTGCTGGACTCCACCGAGCCGCCGGTGCTCAAGGCCGGCCTGGAGATGCTCGGCGGCCGCGCGGTGCTCAACTCGGTCAACTACGAGGACGGCGACGGCCCCGACACCCGGTTCGGGAAGATCGCCGCGCTGGCCCGCGAGCACGGCGCCGGCCTGATCGCGCTCACCATCGACGAGCAGGGCCAGGCCCGCACCGCCGAGACCAAGGTCGCCATCGCCGAGCGGCTGATCGAGCAGCTGGGCCGCGAGTACGGCATCCACGAGAGCTCGATCCTGGTCGACTGCCTGGCCTTCACCCTGGCCACCGGCCAGGAGGAGTCCCGCCGGGACGGCATCGAGACCATCGAGGCGATCCGCGAGCTCAAGCGCCGCCACCCGGAGGTGCAGACCACCCTGGGCCTGTCGAACATCTCCTTCGGCCTCAACCCGGCCGCCCGCCAGGTGGTCAACTCGGTCTTCCTGCACGAGTGCGTGGAGGCCGGCCTGGACTCCGCGATCGTGCACGCCGCCAAGATCCTCCCGATGAACCGCATCCCCGAGGACCGCCGGCAGACCGCCCTCGACCTGGTCTACGACCGGCGCAGCGAGGGCTACGACCCGCTGCAGAAGCTGCTCCAGCTCTTCGAGGGCGTCTCCGCCGCCTCCTCCGCCGCGTCCAAGGCCGAGGAGCTGGCCGCCCTCCCGCTGGAGGAGCGCCTGCAGCGCCGGATCATCGACGGCGAGCGCAACGGCCTGGAGGCCGACCTGGAGGCGGCGCTGGTCGAGCGCCCGGCGCTGGAGATCATCAACGACACGCTGCTGTCCGGCATGAAGGTGGTCGGCGAGCTGTTCGGCTCCGGCGAGATGCAGCTGCCGTTCGTGCTGCAGTCCGCCGAGGTGATGAAGGCCGCCGTCGCGCACCTCGAACCGCACATGGAGAAGTCCGACAGCGAGGGCAAGGGCACCATCGTGCTGGCCACCGTCAAGGGCGACGTGCACGACATCGGCAAGAACCTGGTCGACATCATCCTGTCCAACAACGGCTACAACGTCGTCAACCTGGGCATCAAGCAGCCGGTGTCGGCGATCGTCGAGGCCGCCCAGGAGCACAAGGCCGACGTGATCGGCATGTCCGGCCTGCTGGTGAAGTCCACGGTGATCATGAAGGAGAACCTGGAGGAGCTCAACCAGCGCGCGCTGGCCGCCGACTTCCCGGTCATCCTCGGCGGCGCCGCCCTCACCCGCGCCTACGTCGAGCAGGACCTGCACGAGATCTACGACGGCGAGGTCCGCTACGCCCGCGACGCCTTCGAGGGCCTGCGGCTGATGGACGCGCTGATCGGCATCAAGCGCGGCGTCCCCGGTGCCGCCCTGCCCGAGCTGCGCAAGCGCCGGCACGCCCGGGTCGAGGTGGAGGAGCCGGAGGAGGTCAACCTCGGCCAGATCCGCTCCGACGTGGCCGTCGACAACCGGATCCCGACCCCGCCGTTCTGGGGCGACCGGATCGTCAAGGGCATCCCGTTCCAGGACTACGCCTCCTGGCTGGACGAGGACGCCCTGTTCAAGGGCCAGTGGGGCCTCAAGGGCGGCCGCTCCGGCGGCCCGTCCTACGAGGAGCTGGTGGAGACCGAGGGCCGCCCGCGGCTGCGCGGCTGGCTGGACCGGCTGCAGACCGAGGGCTGGCTGGAGCCCGCCGTGGTCTACGGCTACTTCCCGGCCAACTCCAAGGGCGACGACCTGATCCTCTACCGCGAGGACGGCTCCGAGCTGACCAGGTTCACCTTCCCCCGCCAGCGCCGCGGCCGCCGGCTCTGCCTGGCCGACTTCTTCCGCCCGGAGGACTCCGGCGAGCGCGACGTGGTCGGCCTCCAGGTGGTCACCATGGGCAACCGGATCTCCGAGGCCGCCAACGAGCTGTTCGCGGGCGACTCCTACCGCGACTACCTCGAACTGCACGGCCTGTCCGTCCAGCTCGCCGAGGCGCTGGCCGAGTTCTGGCACGCCCGGGTCCGCTACGAGCTGGGCTTCGGCGACGAGGACCCGCAGGACGTCCGGGACATGTTCGCGCTCAAGTACCGCGGCGCGCGCTTCTCGCTCGGCTACGGCGCCTGCCCCGAGCTGGAGGACCGGGCCAAGATCGCCGAGCTGCTCAAGCCCGAGCGGGTCGGCGTGATCCTCTCCGAGGAGTACCAGCTGCACCCCGAGCAGTCGACCGACGCCATCGTGGTCCACCACCCCGAGGCCAAGTACTTCAACGCGCGCTAGACCTTCCACCGGAGATCATCCGTTCGCCGCACCGCCGCCCGGTGCAATCCGACCGGGCGGGCGTATTCTTGATGATCCTGAACGGGCCGGTCCGCTGACCAGCGGGCCGGCCCGTGCCATCCCCGGACGCGCCCGCGCCCGGCTCCCCACCCGGAAGGACGGCGCGCATGACGACGGTCTCGACCCCGGTCCGCATCGACGGAGACGGCGAGGACGGCGGCCTGCACGCCGTCCTGCTCGACATGGACGGCACCCTGGTCGACACCGAGGACTTCTGGTGGCAGGCCGAGGTCGACCTGTTCGCCGAACTCGGCCACCGGCTCACCGCCGAGGACCGCACCCACGTGGTCGGCGGCCCGATGACCCGGGTCATCGACTACCTGCTGAGCCGCACCGGCGCCCGGCTCAGCCCCGCCGAGCTCACCGTCCTGATCAACCAGCGCTTCGTCGACCTGCTGGACGGCGGCGTCCCGCTGATGCCCGGCGCCGAGCGGCTGCTCAACACCCTGGCCGCGCACGGCGTCCCGGCCGCCCTGGTCTCCGCCTCGCACCGGCACATCATCGACATCGTGCTGCGCAGCCTGGGCGCCCAGCACTTCGCCTTCACCGTGGCCGGCGACGAGGTCGCCCGGACCAAGCCGCACCCCGACCCCTACCTGGTCGCCGCCGCCCGGCTCGGCGCCGACCCGGCCCGCTGCGTGGTCGTCGAGGACACCCCCACCGGCGTCGCCGCCGCCGAGGCGGCCGGCTGCCCGGTCGTCGCCGTCCCCTCGATCGCCGCCATCGAGCCCGCCCCCGGCCGCCTGGTGCTGCCCTCGCTGGAACACGTCGACCTCGGCCTGCTGCGCACCCTGGCCGCCGCCCGGGTGTGAGCTTCGTCTCCCTCGCACCCTTTGCCGGTTTCGTTCCGCGCCCGGTGGTACGCGGAACGTGTCCGTCGCCGCGGGTGAAAACGGGCATTGGCAGACAACTCGTCGACCGCCGGGACAAGATCGTCCGAACCAGGTGCGGCCACCCGCCGAACCCTCGGTGACCGCCCGGAGGCGATGTGGCACGCTAAGGCGCGTTCAGTCCCCGTGCCGTGCCGCCGCCCACCCCGGGAAACCCGGGACGACGGGCGCGCGCGGCCGCAGCAGACCCGCGGCCCCGCCCGACCCCGGCGCCGGGCGGACGGGCACCGGCGACAGCCGGCCGCACGCAGTGAGGAAGACCACCCCGCATGACCACGCCCAACCGCCTGGCCGCGCTCAGCTGCGCCGCTCTCGTCGCCACCACGGCCGCCGGCTGCGCCTCCGTCGAGAAGGCCGCCGGCGGCGGCGGTGACGGCACCATCACCATGGGCACCACCAACGTGACCAGCGTGCTCGACCCGGCCGGTGCGTACGACGCGGGTTCCTGGCTGATCCTCAACAACACCTTCCAGTCGCTGCTGAGCTTCCCGGCCGGCGCGACCGACCCGCAGCCCGACGCCGCCGAGTCCTGCCGCTTCACCGGCGCCGACGCCCTCACCTACAAGTGCACCCTGCGCAGCGGCCTGAAGTTCTCCAACGGGCACCCGCTGACCGCCCAGGACGTCAAGTTCTCGATCGACCGGGTCAAGAAGATCGCCGACCCGTCCGGCCCGAGCCCGCTGCTGTCCACCATCGCCTCGGTGGACGTCTCCGGCGACCGCGACGTCGTCTTCCACCTGGAGAGCCCCGACGCGGTGCTCCCGGCCAAGCTGGCCTCCGCGGCCGGCTCGATCGTCGACCACCAGGTCTTCCCGGCGGACAAGCTGCTCGGCAACACCTCCCTGGTCGGCTCCGGCCCCTACAAGATCGACTCGGTCGAGATGAAGGGCAAGGCCCCGAGCAAGGTCCAGCTCAGCGCCAACTCGAGCTACCAGGGCATCGCGCAGCTGCGCAACAGCAAGTTCACGGTGCAGTACTTCGACAAGCCCGAGGAGCTGAAGACCGCCCTGGACGGCAAGGCGGTCGACCTCACCGACAACAGCCTCGACCCCGCCGAGGCGGCCAGGATCAGGGCCGACGACCTCTCCGGCGCCGGCAAGCTCCGGGTCGCCGAGGGCGCCTCCGGCGACACCCGCTACCTGGTCTTCAACACCAAGGACGAGACCGCCGGCAACCAGGCCGTCCGGCAGGCCGCCGCCCAGCTGATCGACCGCAAGGCGATCTCCCAGGACGTGTACGCGGGCACCGTGCAGCCGCTGTACTCGGTCGTCCCGGCGGGCGTGGCCGGCCACAACACCGCCTTCTTCGACAAGTACGGCGAGCCCGACCCGGCCAAGGCCAAGCGCATCCTGAACAACGCGCACGTCAACACCCCGGTCAAGCTCGCCCTGACCTGGTCCCGGGCCCGGGCCGGCGCCGCCGAGCTGGAGGCCGTCAAGCAGGAGCTGGAGAACGGCGGCCTGTTCCAGGTGACCGTGCAGCAGGAGCCCGACTGGACGGCCTACCAGGCCGGCTGGAAGAACGGCAGCTACCAGGCCTACACCGTCGGCTGGACGCCCGACTACTCCGACGCCGACGACTACATCAGCCCGCTGGTGGTCAACGGCGGCGCCTACCACAACGGTTGGAACAACCCGCAGATCACCGACAAGCTGGTGCCCGACTCGATCAAGCTCACCGACCGCTCCGGCGGCGGCGCCTACGACCAGATCCAGAAGATCCTGGCCGACGCCGTCCCGATGGTCCCGCTGTTCCAGAACAAGTCCTTCTACGTCTACCACCCCGGCATCACCGGCGTGGACAGCACCATGGACAACACCGGCGTGTTCCGGTTCTGGCAGATCGGCCGCACCTCGCAGTGACGCCCGGCCGCACGCCGGACGGCCCGCCACCCCCTGCGGGGTGGCGGGCCGTCCGGCGTTCCGAGGGGGCGCCTACAGCGAGCCCGGGCGGACCAGGCCGCTCTCGTACGCGTACACCGCCGCCTGCACCCGGTCGCGCAGCTGGAGCTTGGTCAGCACGTGGCCGACGTGCGTCTTCACCGTGGTCTCCGAGACGAACAGCTCGGCGGCGATCTCCGCGTTCGACAGGCCGCGCGCCACCAGCCGCAGCACCTCCACCTCGCGCTCGGTCAGCACCGTCAGCGCCTGCGGCGGCGTCTCGTCCCCCGAGGGCAGCTTGGTGGCGTACATGTCCAGCAGCCGGCGGGTCACCGACGGGGCCAGCATCGCCGCGCCGTCCGCCACCACCCGGATCGCCTGCACCAGCTCCTCGGCCGGCACGTCCTTCAGCAGGAAGCCGCTGGCGCCCGCGCGCAGCGCCTCCACCACGTACTCGTCCAGGTCGAAGGTGGTCAGCACCAGCACCTTGGCCGGGCCGTCCCGGTCCGGCCCGGCGATCCGCCGGGTCGCCTCCACGCCGTCCATCCGCGGCATCCGGATGTCCATCAGCACCACGTCCGGCTGCAGGGCGCGGACCTGGTCCAGCGCCTGCTGCCCGTCGCCGGCCTCGCCGACCACCACCAGGTCGGACTCGGCCTCCAGGATCATCCGGAAACCGGTACGCAGCAGCGGCTGGTCGTCCACCAGCAGCACACGGATCGTCACCTACGACTCCTTGCCGGGAATGGTCACAGTGGTCAGTGGCAGCGGGTACGGCGGGGGAGTGCCGCCGAACTCCGGGCAGGACGCCCGGTGGTCGCACCAGTCGCACAGCCGGTTGCGCGTCGCCGGGAAGTCACCGGTGGCCACCGCCGCCGAGATCGCCTCCCACAGCGCCTCCAGCTTCCGCTCCACCGCCAGCAGGTCGGCCTCGTCCGGGTCGTACGTCACCACGTCCCCGCCGCCGCCCAGGTACACCAGCTGCAGGCGCTTGGGGACCACGCCCTTCCAGCGCCACACCACCAGTGCGTAGAACTTCATCTGGAACATCGCCCGGCCCTCGAAGTCCCGCGAGGGAGCCCGGCCGGTCTTGTAGTCCACCAGCCGCACCTCGCCGGACGGCGCGACGTCCACCCGGTCGATGTACCCGCGCAGCAGCAGGCCCGAGGGCAGCGCGGTCTCCACGTACAGCTCCCGCTCCACCGGGTGCAGCCGGGCCGGGTCCTCCAGCCGGAACCACTTCTCCACCAGCTTCTCGGCGTCCGCCAGCCAGCCGGCCAACTTCTCCGGCTCGCCCGGGAACAGTTCGGCCAGCTCCGGCCGTTCCCCCAGCAACCGCTCCCACTGCGGGCCCAGCAGCCCGAGCGCCCGCTGCGGCGTGCGCTCGGCCGGCGGGTGGTCGAACAGCCGCTCCAGCACCGCGTGCACCAGCGTCCCGCGGGTGGCGGCCGCGGACGGCGGCTCCGGCAGCCGGTCGATCACCCGCAGCCGGTACAGCAGCGGGCAGGTCATGAAGTCACCCGCCCGGGACGGCGACAGCCCGGTCGGCCGGGCGGCCGGCCGCGGAGCGGGCGGAGGGTCGGTCTGCTGCATGCCACGACCCTATTGCACCGGACCGACAGCACGGGCGAACGGGTCGAAGAGCTGGGTATAGGACAAGGGGAGGGCGGGGTGCGCCGCCGTTCCCCGGGCGAGATCACGTAGCGTACGAGGCACCAGCGGCAGCAGGGCCGACAACGGACGGCGGAACGGAAGGAGCACGGTGGACGACACCGAGGGGCGGGCACCGGAGAAGCCGAAGCCCGACGACCAGCCGCGCGGCGGCATCCTGATGGGCCGTCCGTTCGGCGTGCCCGTCTACGTCACCCCGTCCTGGTTCCTGGTCGCCGCGCTGATCACCTGGATCTTCGGCAGTCGGCTCGCCGAGGTCCTGCCCGACCTCGGCGCCGCCCGCTACCTGCTGGCCTTCTCCTTCGCCGTCGCCTTCTACGGCTCGGTGCTGGTCCACGAGCTCGCCCACACCGTGGTCGGACTGCGCTACAAGCTCGGCGTGCGCCGCATCCAGCTCCAGTTCCTCGGCGGCGTCTCCGAGATCGAGAAGGAGGCCGACCGCCCCTGGCGCGAGTTCTGGCTCGCCTTCGTCGGCCCGCTGCTCTCGCTGCTGCTCGGCGGCGCCTTCTGGCTCGGCCTGCGCGCCGTCGAACCCGCCACCGTCCCCGGCGTGCTGCTCGCCGGCCTGATGGTCTCCAACCTGGTCGTCGCCGCCTTCAACCTGCTCCCCGGCCTCCCGCTGGACGGCGGGCGGATGCTGCGCGCCGTCGTCTGGGCCGTCACCGGCAACCCGATGAAGGGCACCCGGGCCGCGGTCTGGGTCGGCCGCGCCCTGGCGATCGCCGTCGTCCTCGGCCTGCCGGTCCTCAGCTCCTCCCAGGACGTCGAGCGCTCCGCCACCGAGGCCATGGTCGACGGCGTGCTCGCCGCCATCCTCGGCTTCATCATCTGGCAGGGCGCGGGCAACTCGCTGCGCAACGCCCGCCTCAAGGAGGTGCTGCCCCGGCTCAAGGTCCGCGAGCTGGCCCGCCGCAGCATCGACGTCCCCGCCGACACCCCGCTCGGCGAGGCCATGCGCCGGGCCCGCGAGGTCCACGCCGGGGCGATCGTGGTGGTCGACGGCCGCGGCGAACCCGTCGCCGTGGTCAAGGAGTCCGCGGTCAGCGCCGTCCCCGAGCACCGCCGCCCCTGGATCGCCGTCACCGCCGTCTCCCGGGACGTCGAACCCGGCCTCACCGTCCCCGTCGACCTGGCCGGCGAACAGATCCTCGACGTGCTGCGCCGCGCCCCCGCCACCGAGTACCTGGTGGTCCGCCCGGACGGCTCGGTCTACGGCGTGCTCTCCCTCACCGACCTCGAACGCCGCCTCACCGCCGCCCTCCAGGGCCGGGCCGCGGGCGCGGGCTGATCATGTGGTCGGGGACAGCCCTCCGGCTCCCGTAGGATGGCCCCCATGTCCGAACCGACCGGTGCCGCCCGCCGACGCGGGCCCTTCAAGGTCGGGGACCAGGTCCAGCTGACCGACCCCAAGGGCCGCCACTACACGTTCACGCTCCAGGCCGGGAACCAGTTCCACACCCACAAGGGTATGTTCCCGCACGACGAGCTGATCGGCGCTCCCGAGGGCACGGTCGTCCGCACGACGGGCAACGTCCCGTACCTCGCGCTGCGCCCCCTGCTCCCCGACTACGTCCTGTCCATGCCGCGCGGCGCGGCCGTGATCTACCCCAAGGACGCGGGGCAGATCCTGGCCATGGCCGACATCTTCGCCGGCGCCCGGGTGGTCGAGGCGGGCGTCGGGTCCGGCGCCCTCTCCACCTACCTGCTGCGCGCCGTCGGCGACACCGGCACGCTCGCCTCCTACGAGCGCCGGCAGGACTTCGCCGACATCGCGAAGGGCAACGTCGAGCGCTACTTCGGCGGCCCGCACCCGGCCTGGAAGCTCACCGTCGGCGACCTCCAGGACAACCTGGTCGAGACCGACGTCGACCGGGTCATCCTGGACATGCTCGCCCCTTGGGAGTGCCTGGACGTCGCCGCCAAGGCGCTCGTCCCCGGCGGCCTGATCTGCTGCTACGTGGCCACCACCACCCAGATGTCGCGCACCGTCGAGGCGCTGCGCGAGCACGGCTGCTTCACCGAGCCGCAGGCCTGGGAGACCATGGTCCGCACCTGGCACCTGGAGGGCCTGGCCGTCCGCCCGGACCACCGGATGATCGGCCACACCGGCTTCCTGCTCACCGCCCGCCGCCTCGCCGACGGCGTCGAGCCCCCGCTGCGCCGCCGCCGCCCGGCCAAGGGCTCCTACGGCGAGGACTACGAGACCGGTCCGGAGACCGAGCTCACCCTCGCCGAGCGCGCCGCCGTCCGCAAGGCGCAGCGCGAGGCCGCCTCGCACGACGCGCGGGAGCTGCCGCAGTAGCGGCGGCGGAGAACCGCCCGCAGCCGGGGTGCGGGAGGACGGCGCACCGTCCTCCCGCACCCCGGCTGTCCGCGTTCCGCCGCCCCGGGCCGGCCCCCGCGCCCCTGGGTGCACGCGGGGCGCGGGGGTGTGGAAGGATGCGCGGACCGGAGAGGGCGGACCGTGAAGGGGAGTCTCGTGGTGACGGAGCGTCGGATACCCGGGCACGCGCGGTCGGGGCTGAAGCACTGGGTGCTGGTCGTGGCGGGCTGCGCGGCCGTGGTGGGCGGGGCGCTGGGCGCCACCTCGGCGACCGGGGCGGTGACGCCCGGTCGGACGGCCGCCGACCCGACGGCCGAGCCGGTGCCCGCGTCCGCGCCGCTGCCCGCGTCCGCGCCGCTGCCCGAGGTCGACCCGGCCAAGGCCCACCTGCCGCTGGACTGCGGGCCGTTCCCGGTCGCGGTCACCCTGAAGGCCGCCGCCGTGCTGGACGGCAGGCCGGTGACCGTCGCCGCCGCGCACTGCCGGGCCGACATGGGCACTCCGCCGGACGGGGTGTTCCTGGTCGCCGCCGAGGGCGCCCCCGTCGTGCTGCTGCCCGACACCGAGGGCCTGACCGTCACCGAACTGGCGATCCGCAGCGACGGCTCGATCCGCGGCCGGGCGAGCGGCTACTCCTCCCCGGACGTGCCGCGCTACGCGCCCGACCTCCAGGTCGAACTGGGCTGGACCCGGACGGGCGGCGACTGGGCGAGGACCGAGACCCGCACGCCGGTGCGCACCGCCTGAGCGGCCGCCGGCCCGTCCGCCCGTCCGTCCGCCAGCCCGCCCGCCGGTTCGTCCGCCCGCCGGTCCGACGGGGCGTCAGGCGGGCGGCCGACGGGGCGTCAGTCCGCGTCCGGCCCGTAGACCTCGACGCCGTCCGCCGCGCGGCGGACGTGGATGCAGTCGCCCGGGCAGTCCTTGGCGGAGTCCACCACGTCCTGAAGGAGCGTCAGCGGGACGGGCACGCTCTCGCCCGGCTGCTGGCGCAGCTCGTCGTCCGCGCCCTTGACGTAGGCCAGGCCGTCGATGTCGAGTTCGAAGACCTCGGGTGCGTACTGCGCGCAGATGCCGTCCCCGGTGCACAGATCCTGGTCGATCCAGACTTCGAGTGCCTCGCCCGTCCCCGCCATTGCCCCTGCCGTTTCTGCTCTGGTCGCCCCGTATTCGGGGACATTCCTGTCACGATACATCCGCGCTGCTTTGAACCGTTGAGCGGTGGGCATCTCCTCTACCAAGAGGGGAAGCACGCAGGGCGAACAACCGGACACGCCCGACCCGCCTTTCTGATCACTAAGGGGTTTACATCGCCCTGGTCCCAGGTAGGTTTGGGTCGTCCAGCTCCCCCAGGAGGAGGTGAGGACCGTGGCAGCCCACGATGACGAGTACGACCGCAGCGCCGGCAGGCCCGCACGGGGGTCCGACGAGGCCGCGCAGGTCTCCTACCTCGAGCAGGAGATCGCTGTCCTTCGACGCAGGCTCGCGGATTCCCCGCGAGGATCGAGGATCCTCGAGGAGCGGATCGTCGAGCTGCAGACCAACCTGGCCGGTGTGACCGCCCAGAACGAGAGGCTCGTCGCGACCCTGCGCGAGGCCCGCGACCAGATCGTGGCCCTCAAGGAGGAGGTCGACCGGCTCGCCCAGCCGCCGGCCGGATTCGGCACCTTCCTCGAGAAGAACGAGGACGGCACCGCCGACATCTTCACCGGGGGCCGCAAGCTCCGGGTCAACGTCAGCCCCAGCGTCGAGCTGGACGAGCTGCGCCGCGGCCAGGAGGTGATGCTCAACGAGGCGCTCAACGTCGTCGAGGCGATGGCGTTCGAGCGGATCGGCGAGATCGTCACCCTCAAGGAGGTGCTGGAGGGCGGCGACCGCGCGCTGGTCACCGGCCACACCGACGAGGAGCGCGTGGTGCGGCTCGCCGAGCCGCTGCACGGGGTGACGCTCCGCCCGGGTGACGCCCTGCTGCTGGAGCCCCGCTCCGGCTACGTGTACGAGGTGGTGCCGAAGTCCGAGGTCGAGGAGCTGGTCCTCGAGGAGGTCCCGGACATCGACTACCGGCAGATCGGCGGCCTCGCCGGCCAGATCGAGCAGATCAGGGACGCGGTGGAGCTGCCCTACCTGCACGCCGACCTGTTCAAGGAGTACGAGCTCCGGCCGCCCAAGGGCGTCCTGCTCTACGGCCCGCCCGGCTGCGGCAAGACGCTGATCGCCAAGGCGGTGGCCAACTCGCTGGCCAAGAAGGTCGCCGAGGTGACCGGCCGCCCGCAGGGCAAGAGCTACTTCCTCAACATCAAGGGCCCCGAGCTGCTCAACAAGTACGTGGGCGAGACCGAGCGGCAGATCCGCCTGGTCTTCCAGCGGGCCCGGGAGAAGGCGAGCGAGGGCACGCCCGTCATCGTCTTCTTCGACGAGATGGAGTCGCTGTTCCGCACCCGCGGCTCCGGCGTCAGCTCGGACGTGGAGAACACCATCGTCCCGCAGCTGCTGGCGGAGATCGACGGCGTGGAGGGCCTGGAGAACGTCATCGTCATCGGCGCCTCCAACCGCGAGGACATGATCGACCCGGCGATCCTGCGGCCCGGCCGCCTGGACGTCAAGATCAAGATCGAGCGGCCGGACGCCGAGGCGGCCAAGGACATCTTCTCCAAGTACCTGCGCGACAGCCTCCCGTTCCACCCGGACGACCTCAAGGAGCACGACGGCTCGGTGTCGGTCACCGTCGCCGCCATGATCCAGTCGGTGGTCGAGCGGATGTACTCGGAGACCGAGGAGAACCGCTTCCTGGAGGTCACCTACGCCAACGGTGACAAGGAGGTCCTGTTCTTCAAGGACTTCAACTCCGGCGCCATGATCCAGAACATCGTGGACCGGGCCAAGAAGATGGCCATCAAGGACTACCTCGACCACGGCCAGCGCGGTCTGCGCGTCTCCCACCTGCTCGCCGCCTGCGTGGACGAGTTCAAGGAGAACGAGGACCTGCCCAACACCACCAACCCGGACGACTGGGCCCGCATCTCCGGCAAGAAGGGCGAGCGGATCGTCTTCATCCGCACCCTCGTCACCGGCAAGCAGGGCGCCGAGTCCGGCCGCTCCATCGACACCGTCGCCAACACGGGACAGTACCTGTAGCACGCGTACGAACCCCCGTCCGGCTGCGGCGCTCGGCAGGGCACCGCAGCCGGACGGCGCGTCTGCACCGGCAGCACCGAGCAGTACCCAGCAGTACCCAGCAGTACCCACAGGTCAGGAGGGCCGCATGACCGTACGGCGCGTGATGGGCATCGAGACCGAGTACGGCATCTCCGTGCCCGGCCACCCCAACGCCAACGCCATGCTCACCTCGTCCCAGATCGTCAACGCGTACGCCGCGGCGATGCACCGGGCGCGCCGCGCCCGCTGGGACTTCGAGGAGGAGAACCCGCTCCGCGACGCCCGGGGCTTCGACCTGGCCCGGGACGTGGCGGACTCCAGCCAGCTCACCGACGAGGACATCGGCCTGGCCAACGTCATCCTCACCAACGGCGCCCGGTTCTACGTCGACCACGCCCACCCCGAGTACTCCTCACCCGAGGTCACCAACCCGCGCGACGCGGTGCTCTGGGACAAGGCCGGCGAGCGGATCATGGCGGCGGCCGCCGAGCGCGCCCTGGAACTGCCCAACGGGCAGCGGATCCTGCTCTACAAGAACAACACGGACAACAAGGGCGCCTCCTACGGCACCCACGAGAACTACCTGATGCAGCGGTCCACGCCGTTCGCCGACATCGTCCGCCACCTCACGCCGTTCTTCGTCTCCCGCCAGGTGGTGTGCGGGGCCGGCCGGGTGGGCATCGGGCAGGAGGGCGGCGGCCACGGCTTCCAGATCAGCCAGCGCGCCGACTACTTCGAGGTCGAGGTCGGGCTGGAGACCACGCTCAAGCGCCCCATCATCAACACCCGGGACGAGCCGCACGCCGACGCCGAGAAGTACCGCCGGCTGCACGTCATCATCGGCGACGCCAACCTGTCGGAGATCTCCACCTACCTCAAGCTCGGCACCACCGCACTGGTGCTGTCGATGATCGAGGACGGCTTCATCGCCGTCGACCTCGCCGTCGACCAGCCCGTGCGCACCCTGCACCGGGTCTCCCACGACCCCGACCTCAAGCAGCTGGTCCAGCTGCGCAGCGGCCGCCGGCTCACCGCCGTCCAGCTCCAGATGGAGTACTACGAGCTGGCCCGCAAGTACGTCGAGGACCGCTACGGGCAGGACGCCGACGACCAGACCACCGACGTGCTGGCCCGCTGGGAGGACGTGCTGGTCCGGCTGGAGCGGGACCCGATGAGCCTGTCCCGGCAGCTCGACTGGATCGCCAAGAAGGAGATCCTGGAGGGCTACCGGCAGCGCGACGGCCTGGAGTGGGACAGCCCCCGGCTCCAGCTGGTCGACCTCCAGTACAGCGACGTGCGGGCCGACAAGGGCCTGTACAACCGGCTGGAGGCGCGCGGCCGGTTCGACCGGCTCTTCACCGAGGACGAGGTGCGCCGCGCCGTCACCCAGCCCCCCGACGACACCAGGGCGTACTTCCGCGGCCGCTGCCTGGAGCAGTACGCCGACCACGTGGCCGCGGCCTCCTGGGACTCCGTCATCTTCGACCTGCCCGGCCACGACAGCCTCCAGCGCGTCCCGACCATGGAGCCGCTGCGCGGCACCCGGGCGCACGTCAAGGAGCTGCTCGACCGGTGCCGCACCGCCGAGGACCTGGTGCGCGTCCTCTCCGGCGGGTAACTTTTCGATCACCTGGGGTGAACATTTCCCCGACGGGGAATCATTCCGGTGAGCAGCCAGCGTTGAACGAGAACACCGAACGAGCGGGGTGAGGGAAATGGCGGAGAAGGACACCGGCGGCGGTCAGCAGCGGGCAAACCGCTCCTCCGAGGAGGTCGAGGAGCAGGCCGCGGAAACTCAGGCCTCGGACGACCTCAAGGAGCGCCAGGAAAAGCTCAACGACGACGTCGACTCGGTGCTCGACGAAATCGACGAGGTACTGGAATCCAACGCGGAGGATTTCGTGCGCGGATTCGTCCAGAAGGGCGGCGAGTGAGCGGGGGTAACCCCCTCCTCCACCGAAAACAGCACCACGAGCGCCGCAGGTGTGCCCTGAGCGCGCCTGCGGCCTCGTGTTCCCGCAAGCTCCTCCGCGCAGCGCGTGGAACCGGGCCCCGAAGCGGGTAGGGTCCGGGGCACCAAGCAACTTTCGATCTTCGATCCGGAAGGACACGTGTGGAAGCCAACCTCAGTGGCACCGGGCGTCTGCCGGCCGCCTTCCTCACCCCCGGCTCCTCCTCGTTCCTCGACTTCCTCGACAGCCACGCGCCCCAACTGCTCCCCGGCCGGCGCGCCCTGCCCGAGGGGATGACGGTCGAGGCGCCGCACGGCACCACCATCGTCGCCGCGGTCTTCGACGGCGGCGTGGTGCTGGCCGGCGACCGCCGCGCCACCATGGGCAACGTCATCGCCCAGCGGGACATCGAGAAGGTCTTCCCGGCGGACGAGTACAGCGCCGTCGGCATCGCCGGCACGGCCGGCCTCGCGGTCGAGATGGTCCGGCTGTTCCAGCTGGAGCTGGAGCACTACGAGAAGATCGAGGGCACCGTGCTCTCGCTGGAGGGCAAGGCCAACCGGCTCACCACGATGATCCGCTCGAACCTGGCGATGGCCATGCAGGGCCTCGCGGTCGTCCCGGTCTTCGCCGGCTACGACCTCGACCTCGGCCGCGGCCGGATCTTCACCTACGACGTCACCGGCGGCCGCTCCGAGGAGCGGGCCGGCTTCGCCGCCACCGGCTCCGGCTCGGTGTTCGCCCGGGGATCGATGAAGAAGCTCTACCGGGAGGGGCTCGACGGCGACCAGGCCGCCACCCTCGCCGTCCAGGCGCTGTACGACGCCGCCGACGACGACTCGGCCACCGGCGGGCCCGACCTGGCCCGCAAGATCTTCCCGATCGTCACGCTGATCACCGAGGACGGCTTCCGCCGGCTCACCGAGGACGAGGTCTCCGCGATCGCGGTCTCCATCACCGACCAGCGCCGCGAGCACCCGAACGGCCCGCAGGCACCGCTCCTCTGAGTCCGCCCCAACCACCCGAAGGGAGACCGGCGGTGTCCACGCCGTTCTACGTCTCGCCCCAGCAGGCCATGGCGGACCGCGCGGAGTACGCCCGCAAGGGCATCGCCCGCGGCCGCAGCGTGGTCGTGCTCACCTACGCCGACGGCATCGTGTTCGTCGCGGAGAACACCTCCCGGGCCCTGCACAAGGTCTCCGAGATCTACGACAAGATCGCCTTCGCCGCGGTCGGCCGCTACAACGAGTTCGAGAACCTGCGCATCGGCGGCGTCCGCTACGCCGACCTGCGCGGCTACTCCTACGACCGGGCCGACGTCACCGCCCGCGGCCTGGCCAACGTCTACGCGCAGACCCTCGGCACCATCTTCTCCTCGGTCGGGGAGAAGCCCTACGAGGTCGAGCTGATCGTCGCCGAGGTCGGCCGCACCGACGCCGACGACCAGATCTACCGGCTCACCCCCGACGGCTCGGTGGTCGACGAGAAGAACGCCGTGGTGGTCGGCGGCAACGCCGACTCCATCGGCAACTACCTCGGCCAGCGCCACCGCGCCGGGCTGAGCCTCGCGGAGGCGCTCAAGCTGGCGGTCGACGGCCTGGCCCGCGACCCCAACGGCGGCACCCCCCGCGCGATGACGCCCGAGCAGCT
The DNA here is from genome assembly GCF_013364235.1 of Kitasatospora sp. NA04385. Taxonomy (NCBI): domain Bacteria; kingdom Bacillati; phylum Actinomycetota; class Actinomycetes; order Kitasatosporales; family Streptomycetaceae; genus Kitasatospora; species Kitasatospora sp. NA04385. The sequence continues at coordinate 7,119,703 of NZ_CP054919.1, forward strand.
GGAGGTCGCGGTGCTGGACCGCAAGCGCCCCCAGCAGCGCAAGTTCAAGCGCGTCCTGGGCGGCCAGCTGGCCCGGCTGCTCAGCGGCGACGAGTCGGCGGCCGCCGAGGACGGCGACGACCAGGGCGCCGACACCGAATGACCGCCCGGGCGGCCCGCCCCAGCCGGGCGGGCCGCCCGCCCGGTCCACCACCGCCACCGAGGGGTTCCACCGAGCTTCGAACAGAGAAGAGTCGCACATGGACCGCCGAATTTTCGGGCTGGAGAACGAGTACGGAGTCACCTGCACCTTCCGGGGCCAGCGCCGGCTGTCGCCGGACGAGGTCGCCCGCTACCTCTTCCGCCGGGTCGTCTCCTGGGGCCGCAGCAGCAACGTCTTCCTGAAGAACGGCGCCCGCCTCTACCTCGACGTCGGCTCCCACCCCGAGTACGCGACCCCCGAGTGCGACGACGTCACCGAGCTGGTCACCCACGACAAGTCCGGCGAGCGGATCCTCGAGGGCCTGCTGGTGGACGCCGAGCGGCGGCTGCACGAGGAGGGCATCGCCGGCGACGTCTACCTGTTCAAGAACAACACCGACTCGGCCGGCAACTCCTACGGCTGCCACGAGAACTACCTGGTGGCCCGGCACGGCGAGTTCTCCCGGCTGGCGGACGTGCTGATCCCGTTCCTGGTGACGCGGCAGCTGATCTGCGGCGCCGGCAAGGTGCTGCAGACCCCGCGCGGCGCGGTCTACTGCGTCAGCCAGCGCGCCGAGCACATCTGGGAGGGCGTCAGCTCCGCCACCACCCGCTCCCGCCCGATCATCAACACCCGGGACGAGCCGCACGCCGACGCCGAGCGCTACCGGCGGCTGCACGTCATCGTGGGCGACTCCAACATGTCGGAGACCACCACGCTGCTCAAGGTCGGCGCCACCGACCTGGTGCTGCGGCTGATCGAGGCCGGCGTGGTGATGCGCGACCTGACGCTGGAGAACCCGATCCGGGCGATCCGCGAGGTCAGCCACGACCTGACCGGCACCCACCAGGTCCGGCTGGCCAACGGCCGGGAGGCCTCCGCCCTGGAGATCCAGGAGGAGTACTACACCAAGGCGCTGGAGTTCGCCGACCGCAAGGGCCTCAACGAGGGCACCGTGGCCCGGGTGCTGGACCTGTGGGGCCGCACCCTGGAGGCGGTGCGCACCGAGGACCTGGCCAAGGTCGGCACCGAGATCGACTGGATCATGAAGTACCAGCTGATCGAGAAGTACCGGGCCAAGCACCAGATGACCATGTCCAACCCGCGGGTGGCCCAGATCGACCTCGCCTACCACGACATCCACCGCCGCCGCGGCCTGTTCTACCTGCTGCAGAAGAACGGCCAGGCCAAGCGGGTCACCACCGACCTGCTGACCTTCCAGGGCAAGTCGGTGCCCCCGCAGACCACCCGGGCCCGGCTGCGCGGCGACTTCATCCGCCGCGCCCAGGAGCAGCGCCGCGACTTCACCGTCGACTGGGTGCACCTCAAGCTGAACGACCAGGCGCAGCGCACCGTGCTGTGCAAGGACCCGTTCCGCTCGGTCGACGAGCGGGTGGAGAAGCTGATCGCCGGCATGTGAGCCGCCGGCTCCGGACGGTCCGCGGGGGCGCGCCGAGCGCCTCCGCCGGACCGGACGAATCGGGTCATAGGCTGACGCCATGCGTCGAACCGCCTGCCTGCTCACCGTTCCCCTGACCGTCGCGCTGCTCGCCGGATGCAGCAGTTCGGGCGGCTCGGGGAAGTCCGCCGCGACGACGCCCCCGGCCTCCTCGGCCTCCGCGGCCGAAGTGCCGAGCCCGGTGGCCTCCGCCTCGCCGATGCCGACCGTCAGCGGCGAGTTCGGCTCGAAGGCGACGATCACGCTGCCCTCCGAGCAGCCCGGCGGCCAGTTCGTGGTCAGCACGGTGAGCGAGGGCACCGGCCCCGAGGTCAAGAAGGACGACTGGGTGACCGTCAACTACACGGTCAAGGACTGGACCACCGGCAAGGACCTGTCCAGCTCCTACGACTCCGGCGCCAAGCCGCAGCTGTACCAGGCGGGCAGCGGGCAGCTGGTGCCCGCCTTCGACCAGAGCGTGATCGGCCGGAAGACCGGCTCCCGGGTGCTGGTGGTGGCCCCGCCGGCGGCCGGCTTCGGCAGCCAGGGGTCGACCGCGCTGGGCGTCGGCAAGGACGACACCGTGGTGTTCGTGCTGGACGTGATGGGCTCGGTCGCGCCGGACACCACCATCCCCGGGGACCTCGCCCAGCCGCCCGCCAGCGCCCCGCAGGTGAAGGACAACGGCAAGGCCGCGCCGACCATCACCGTCCCCTCCGGCGAGCAGCCGCCCACCGACCTCCAGCAGTACGTGCTGGTCAAGGGCACCGGCCCGGAGGTGCAGAGCGGGCAGACGCTGCTGGTCCAGTACACCGGGGTGACCTGGGCGGACGGCAAGCAGTTCGACTCCTCGTGGAACCACGGCGGCGCGCAGGCCCTCCAGGTCGGCACCGGCAGCCTGATCAAGGGCTGGGACCAGGGGCTGGTCGGCAAGAACGTGGGCAGCCGGGTGCTGCTGGTGGTGCCGCCCTCGCTGGGCTACGGCGACCAGGCCAGCGGGTCGATCCCGGCGAACTCCACCCTGGTGTTCGTGATCGACATCCTGGAAGCCGTCTGAGAACCGCCTGACAGCGGGGCGCGGACCGGGCTGAACGGCTCTCATGCCGACCTGACATACTGCTGCCCCGCACCAGTGGTACACGCGTCGTCGGGCGAGTCGAATGGGGAGTCATGTCTGAGAAAGCGTCGAGCCCGGGCGAGGCCGACAACACCGGGAACAAGCCTCCCGTGGACCGCGAGTCGATCGTCGTCCCCGCGGAGATGCTGACCCAGGCCGGCTGGGCGCCGCCCACCAACCCGGTCAACCCGGACGCCAAGACCGAGCAGGCCCCGCAGGTCTTCGCCTCCAACCAGCGCAAGGTGCCGCTCTCCGAGGCCGGGTACAACGAGGACCCGGGCGGCGTGGGCCGGCTCGGCGTGATCCTGGGCTCGGTCCTCGCGGTCCTGCTGATCGCCTCCGGCGTGACGATGTACTACGTCAACAAGGACGGCGGCACCAAGCCCGCGGCCAAGTCGGACTCGGCGACGGCCAGCCCCAGCGCGGCCCCCTCCGACGCGCCGAGCCAGGCGCCGGTGCCGCCGATCAAGGACAGCGCCAAGGTGCTGCCCTCGGTCTCCGGCGACTTCGGCACCAAGGCCGCCATCACCCTGCCCAAGGAGGCCCCCGAGGGGACGTTCGTGGTCAAGGAGCTGTCCGCGGGCAGCGGCGCGAAGGTGGAGAAGGGCAACTGGGTCTCCGTCGACTACACGGCGATGGACTGGCAGACCGGCAAGGAGATCCCCGGCTCGTACGGCGAGGAGAACGGCAAGCCGCAGCTGTACCAGGCCGGCGGCGGGTCGCTGATCCCCGCGCTGGACAACGCCGTCGAGGGCCACAAGGCCGGCAGCCGCCTGCTGGTGGTCGCCCCGCCCGCCGCCGCGTTCGGCGCGCAGGGCAGCAGCGACCTGGGCATCGGGGCCGGCGACAGCCTGGTGTTCGTGCTGGACATCCGGCAGGCCACCGCCCCGGGCGCCGTCCTCTCCGGTGACGTGACCCCGCCGCCGGCGGACTTCCCGCAGGTCAAGGACAACGGCACCAAGGCCGCCGAGATCACCCCGGTCAAGGGCGCCGCCGACCCGACCGAGCTGAAGAGCCACGTGCTGATCCAGGGCAAGGGCCGCAAGATCGAGCAGGGCGAGAAGGTGCTGGTCCAGTACACCGGCGTGCTGTACAAGGACGGCAAGAAGTTCGACTCCTCGCTCGACCGCGGACAGGCGTTCACCTTCACCACCGGCGCCGGCCAGGTCATCGAGGGCTGGGACAAGGGCATCACCGGCCAGAACATCGGCAGCCGGGTCGAGCTGGTCGTCCCCGCCTCGCTGGGCTACAAGGACCAGGCCAGCGACAGCATCCCGGCCAACTCCACGCTGGTGTTCGTGGTGGACATCCTGGACGCGGGCGTCGGCGGCAGCTGACCCCCCACCGGCCCCGGTGCGCCTAGGATGAGTCCCGTTCACGCAACCGAACGAGAAGAGCAATCGTGAGCCTGACCAAGCCGGAGATCGACTTCCCGGGCGGCGACGCCCCGACCGAGCTCCAGATCCGCGACATCGTGGTCGGCGACGGCGCCGAGGCCAAGGCCGGCGCGGTCGTCGAGGTCCACTACGTCGGTGTCACCTTCGCCTCCGGCGAGGAGTTCGACGCCTCCTGGAACCGCGGCCAGACCTTCCGCTTCCCGCTGGGCGGCGGCCGGGTCATCAAGGGCTGGGACCAGGGCGTCGAGGGCATGCGGGTCGGCGGCCGCCGCGAGCTGGTCATCCCGCCGCACCTGGCCTACGGCAACCAGTCGCCGAGCCCGCTCATCCCGGCCGGCTCCACCCTGATCTTCGTGGTGGACCTGCTGGGCGTCTGACCTCGGACGTACCACCGACACCCCCGGTTCCGCCAGGAGCCGGGGGTTCGGCTTTCTCTGGACGCGTCCGTACCGGTACGGTCAGGCGGGTCACCCCCGATCGGAGGAAGGGTCAGCGATGGCGATCGCCAAGGCAGAGCGGCTGATGAACCTAGCCCTGTGCCTGATGAACACCCGGCGTCCGCTCTCCAAGAAAGAGCTGCGCGAGTCCGTCGAGGCGTACCGGGAGGCCTGGCAACAGGGCTCCGAGGACGCCTTCAACCGGATGTTCGAGCGCGACAAGGACGACCTGCGGGAACTCGGACTGATCATCGACGTGGACGAGAACGCGCTCGACGGCGAGATCGGCTACCTCGCCCGCCGCGACCGCAACCGCCTCCCGGAGATCGCCCTGGACGCCGAGGAGGCCGCCGCCCTGGCGCTGGCCGCCCGGGTCTGGCAGCAGGCCAAGATGTCCGGCGCCGCCAGCGGCGCGCTGCAGAAGCTGCGCGCCGCCGGCGTCCCGTTCGTCGAGGACCGCGAGCACGGTGCGCTGGAGCCGCGGATCCCCGGCCGGGAGGCCGCGTTCGAGCCGCTGCTCACCGCCGCCCGCGACCGGCGCCCGGTCACCTTCGACTACCGCAAGGCCGGCGCCGCCACCGCCGAGCCGCGCTCGGTCGAGCCCTGGGCGCTGGAGTGCTGGCGCGGCCACTGGTACCTGGCCGGCTACGACCGCGACCGCGGCTCGGCCCGGGTGTTCCGGCTCTCCCGGATCACCGGCAAGGTCCGCTCGCGGGCCGGCGCGTTCACCGGCGAGGTGCCCGAGCACGTGGACGTCCGGGCCGTGGTGGCCCGGTTCGCCGGCGAGGGCGCGACGGCCGTGGCGACGGTGCGGGTGCGCTCCGGCGCCGCCTACCCGCTGCGCCAGCGCGCGCTGGGGACCCGGGCGGTGGACGCCGACTGGGACGAGCTGGACATCCCGCACGGCAACGGCCTGGGCGCCGACCTGGCCGAGTACGGCCCCGACGTCATCGTGATCGGCCCCGAGGACCTGCGGGCCGACGTCATCGACCGGCTGCGCGCCGTCGCCGGTCTCGCGGAGGTTGCCCAGTGAGTAACGCGATCGACCAGACGCGCCGGATGCTGTCGCTGGTCACCTACCTGCGCGAGCGGCCCGGGGCCGAGGTGGCCGAGGTGGCGCGGGCGTTCGGGATCACCGAGCGGGAGCTGATCGGCGACCTGAACGTGCTGCCGATGTGCGGCACCTCCTTCCGCGGCGGCGACCTGCTCGACATCGACACCGACGGCGAGCGGATCTGGTGGCACAACGTGGACGACGTCGCCCAGCCGCTGCGGCTGGCCGCCGACGAGGCCACCGCGCTGCTGGTCGCCGCCCGCGCCGTCGCCGGGCTGCCCGGGCTGCGCGAGCGCGACCGGCAGGCGCTCACCCGGGCCGTCGCCAAGATCGAGGACGCGGCCGGCGAGAACGCCGCGTCCGCCGCCCGGATCGGCGTCACCTTCGAGGCCGAGGGCACCGTCTTCGCCGACATCGACCGCGCCCTCAGCGAGGGCCGGCTGATCTGGCTGCGCTACTGGTCGCACGGTCGCGGCGAGCTGACCGAGCGCGAGGTCGACCCGATCCGGCTGGTCACCGAGGGCCACACCTACCTGGAGGGCTGGTGCCGCACCTCCGAGGACCGGCGCACCTTCCGGCTCGACCGGATCGCCGAGATCAAGGTGCTGGACGAGCCCGCCAACCCGCCCCGCCTCCAGCCCCGGGACCTGTCCGCCGGGCTGGTCGCCCCCACCGCGGACGACCCGCAGGTGGTGGTCGAGGTCGGCCCCGGCGGCCGCTGGGTCGCCGAGTACTACACCCACGACAGCGCCGAGGAACTCCCCGACGGCGGGCTGCGGATCACCCTCCGCTCCGCCGAGCCGGCCGGCCTGCGCACCCTCGCGCTGCGCCTGGGCCGCGACGGCCGGATCACCGCCCCCGCCCAGCTCGCCGAACAGGCCCGCACCGCCGCGCTGGCCGCGCTGGAGCACTACCGGGACGGACGGGTCCGAACCACGTGACCGACGGCACCAGATTCAAGGTGTACTGCTCGCAGTGCCGGGAGAAGGTCGAGCTCCCGGCCGGCGAGTTCCGGCTGGCCCTCGGCGCCAGCAAGGAGCGCACCTTCTACAGCTTCACCTGCCCGGCCTGCGGAGCGGTCGTCCGCAAGATCGCCGGGGAGAAGATCGTCGCCGCGCTCACCGAGGCCGGCGTGCACACCATGCGGCTGCTGCCGGTGGACGGATAGGGGAGGCCCGCACGTGAACTGGACCCTGGTCGGGGCCGTCCTGCTGTCCACCGCGGGCCTGCTGGTGCTCGGCGTCCTCGCGCTGCGGCTGTGGCTGGACGCCCGGGCGCTGGCCCGCGAGGTGGACGGCGCGGTCGGCGCGCTGCAGCGGGCGGGCGGGACGGACTGACCCGACCCCCCTCGTCGGAGGGGGTGGACGGCAGGGTGACCGGTATCCGATCGTTGGATACCGGGTTCCCGCAGCGCCACCCCGAGCGGCTACCATCGCCCGCAGAGGGGGAGCCCTGCCTCCCGGACAAGGAAGGCGGTGCCCGGAGATGAGACTCCTGTCGCCCGGCTCGCTGCTGCTGGTCACGGTGTTCGCGGTGCTGCTGTTCGGCGGCAAGCGGCTGCCGGACGCGGCGCGGGCGCTCGGCCGGTCGCTGCGGATCCTCAAGAGCGAGGGCAAGGCGCTGCGCCGGGAGTTCGACTCCGGCCGCGAGGCCGCCGGGCCCGTCGCCCCGGCCGAGCGGAGCGCCGCCGAGCCGGACCGGGTGGTCAAGTCCGCCCCCGGCGCGTCCCGCACCGACCGGGCCGCCTGAGCGCCCACCGCCTGAACCCGCAGGTCGGGCTCCCGCACCACTCCGACTACGACGAGCGCACGATTCGAGGACCGGGTTGAGCAAGACGACCAAAGCGGCCAAGGACCCTGAGGGGCGGATGGCGCTCGCCGACCATCTCCGCGAACTGCGCAACCGGGTGGTCAAGGCGCTGCTGGCGATCATCGTCTTCACGATCGTCGCGATGTTCTACCACAAGCGGCTGCTCGACTTCCTGATCGCGCCGCTGCCCGCCTGCGGTCCGGACGGCAAGCCGACCGGCGGCATGGACCACTGCGCCGAGATCTCCAACATCGGCCTGACCACGCCGTTCACGGTCATGCTGAAGGTCAGCCTCACGGCCGGCGTGGTGGCCGCCACCCCGGTGTGGCTGTACCAGCTGTGGAAGTTCGTCGCCCCCGGCCTGCACCGGCACGAGCGGCGCTACTCGGTCACCTTCCTGGCCGTCGGCACCCCGCTGTTCCTGGCCGGCGCGGTGCTCGCGTACGTGGTCATGCCGGTCACCGCGCAGATGCTGATCAGCTTCATCGCGGACGGCGTCACCTCGATCGTGCCGGTCGAGGACTACCTCGACCTGATCACCCGCATGGTGCTGGTGTTCGGCGCGGGCTTCGAGCTGCCGCTGTTCCTGGTGATGCTCAACCTGGTCGGGGTGCTCACCGGCAAGCGGCTGCTCGGCTGGTGGCGCGCGATGGTCATGGGCATCACGGTGTTCGCGGCCTTCGCCACCCCGTCCGCCGACCCGCTGTCGATGCTGGCGCTGGCCGCGCCGATCTGGGCGCTGTACTTCCTGGCGGTCGGCATCTCGCTGATGAACGACAGGCGCAAGGCGGCCCGCAACCCCGACGCCGGGCTGAGCGACGAGGAGGCCTCCGAGGTCGACCTGACGGTCGAGTCGGTGGAGGGCGCCGAGTCGGTCGGCGGGGTCGAGCGGGTGGAGGCCTCGGCGCCGATCCCGGCCTCGCGCCGCGACCAGATCGACGACGACATCACCTGATGAAGCGCCGATCGGCTGATCGGCCGAGCCGTCGGACGGCCCCGGACTACTGCGGTCCGGGGCCGTCCGGCGTTTCCGGGGGCGTTTCCGGGTGCGTTTCGGGGGGCGGGGTCCGTGCTGGTGGGGAGGGCTCGGGGTCTTGCCCGGGGTTCTGGCCATGTGACATATTACTGAGGTGCTCAAGCGAACCCCCTACGACGTCGTGGTGGTCGGCGCCGGCGTCGTCGGCGCCGCCTGCGCCCACTACGCGGCCCGGGCCGGCCTGAAGGTCGCCGTGGTGGACCGCGGCCCGGTGGCCGGCGGGACCACCGGCGCCGGCGAAGGCAACCTGCTGGTCTCCGACAAGGGGCCCGGGCCGGAACTCGACCTCGCGCTGCTCTCCGCCCGGCTGTGGCGCGAGCTCGCCGAAGAACTCGGCGAACGCGTCGAGTACGAGCCCAAGGGCGGCCTGGTGGTCGCCTCCGCGCCCGCCGGGCTCGACCTGCTGCACGGCTTCGCCGCCGAGCAGCGCGCCGCCGGCGTGCAGGCCGTCCCGGTCGCCGCCGACGAGCTGCGCACCCTCGAACCGCACCTCGCCGAGGACCTGCCCGGCGGCTGCCTGTACCCGCAGGACGCCCAGGTGCAGCCCGCGCTGGCCGCCGCCCACCTGCTGCGCGCCTCCGGCGCCGACCGGTACCTCGGCGAGGCCGTCACCGGCCTGCTGCGCGGCCCCGGCGGCACCGTCACCGGGGTGCGCACCGCCCGCCGCGACCTCGCCGCCGGTGCGGTCGTCAACGCGGCGGGGACGTGGGGCGGGGAGCTCGCGGAACTGGCGGGCGTACGGCTGCCGGTGCTGCCCCGGCGCGGCTTCGTGCTGGTCACCGAACCGCTGCCGCGGATCGTCCGGCACAAGGTCTACGCCGCCGACTACGTCGCCGACGTGGCCTCCGGCGCGGCCGACCTGCAGTCCTCCGCCGTGGTCGAGGGCACCCCCGCCGGGCCGGTGCTGATCGGCGCCAGCCGGGAGCGGGTGGGCTTCGACCGCACGCTCGACCCCGCGGTGCTGCACCGGCTCGCCGCCCAGGCGGCCGCGCTCTTCCCGGTGCTGCGCACCGTCCAGGTCCAGCGCTCCTACCGGGGCTTCCGGCCCTACCTGCCCGACCACCTGCCCGCGATCGGGCGCGACGCCCGGGTGCCCGGCCTCTACCACGCCTGCGGGCACGAGGGCGCGGGCATCGGCCTCGCCCCCGCCACCGGGCTGCTGATCAGCCGCCAGCTCACCGGGGCCGATCCGGCCTTCGACCTGGCGCCGTTCCGGCCCGAGCGGTTCGCGGACGCGGACGCGGAGGGGGAGTCGTGAGCCCGGACCGGCGGGAGCGCGGCGGCGCGGCGCGGGCCCCGGGCGGCGCGGCTCGGGACGGCGGGCGGGGAGCGAGGGCCGCCGGGCGGGGCGCGGCGCGCCGAGCGCGGGAGGACCGGTTCGCGCTGCTCGGCGGGGCCCTCCTGCCCGGCGGGCGGAGCCTGCGCGGGCCGGTGCCGCGACCGGCGCGCGGTGCGCGGGTCGCGGCGGGGCCGACCGGCCGGGGCGGGGGCGGGCGGGACGGGCTCCCGGTCGGGGCGTCGGGCGGGGAGTCGGCCGGACGGTACGCAATGCGTGAAGGCGAGGAGTAGCGATGGACCCGCTCGACCTGGTGGGGGCCGAACCCGGCCCCGCCCGCACCATCCTGTTCGACGGCCGCCCGGTGCCCGCGCTGCCCGGCCGGACGCTGGCCGCCGCGCTGTGGGCCGACGGCGTGCTCGCCTGGCGCACCACCCGGGGCGGGGGCCGTCCGCGCGGCGCGTTCTGCGGGATCGGCCAGTGCTTCGACTGCCTGGCCACCGTCAACGGCCGCCCCAACCAGCGCCTGTGCCTGCTGCCCGCCGAGCACGGCGACACCGTCACCACCCAGGAGGGCCACGGCCGTGCCGACCTCGACGTCTGAACCGGGCGACGGCTCCGGAGCGGTGTACGACCTCGCGGTGGTCGGCGCCGGCCCCGCCGGACTGGCCGCGGCCGACGCCGCCGCCGGGTTCGGCCTGCGGGTCGCGCTGGTGGACGCCGGCAGCCGGCTCGGCGGCCAGTACTACCGGCACCCCGGGCCCGAACTGGGCGCGGCCCGCCCCGGGAAGCTGCACCACGGCTGGGCGGTCTTCGCCCGGCTGTGCGAACGGCTGGCGGCCTCGCCGCTGGTCGACCACCTGGCCGGCCACCACGTGTGGGCGGTCGAGGCGGGCGTCCCCGGCGAGCAGGGGCGCCCCTGGCGCCTGCACGCCACCCGCGGTCCCGGGGCGGCGGACCGGGCCGCCGTCCCGGCCCGCGCCGTCCTGCTGGCCACCGGCGCCCACGAGCGGCACCTGCCCTTCCCCGGCTGGACGCTGCCCGGCGTGGTGACCGCGGGTGGTGCACAGGCGATGCTCAAGTCCTCGCTGGTGCTGCCCGGCCGCCGGGTCGTGGTGTCCGGCAGCGGCCCGCTGCTGCTGGCCGCCGCCTCCTCGCTGGTCTCGGCCGGGGCGAAGGTCCCCGCGATCGTGGAGGCCACCTCCTACCTCGGCTACGCGCGGGGCCTGCCGGTGCTGGCCGGCAACCCGGCGAAGCTGGCCGAGGGCGCCTCGCACGGCGCCAGGCTGCTGCGGCACGGCGTGCGGCTGCGCCGCGGCAGCGCCGTGGTCGAGGCGCACGGCACCGACCGGGTCACCGCCGTGACGGTGGCCCGGCTGGACGCCCGGTGGAAGCCGGTGCCCGGCAGCGGGCGGCGGATCGCCTGCGACGCGCTGGCGATCGGGCACGGTCTCGTCCCGCAGATCGAACTGGCCGCCGAGCTGGGCGCCGAGACGGTCACCGGGCCGGACGGCGCGGTCGCCCTGAAGGTCGACGCCGAGCAGCGCACCAGCGTGCCCGGGCTGTGGGCGGCGGGGGAGACCTGCGGCGTCGGCGGCGCGGACCTGGCGCTGGCCGAGGGCGTGCTGGCCGCCCACGCGGTGGCCGGGCGCCCGGCGCCCGCCCGGGAGACGGCCGTCCGGCGGCGGCGGCGCGCGTTCGCCGCGCTGATGGCCGCCGCGCACGTGCCCGGGCCGGACTGGACCGGCTGGGTCACCGACGACACCGACGTCTGCCGGTGCGAGGAAGTCCCGGCGGGGGAGATCCGGGCGGCCGTCGAGGAGCTCGGCGCCGGTGACGCCCGGACGGTCAAGCTGCTCACCCGGGCCGGGATGGGCTGGTGCCAGGGCCGGATGTGCGGGCCCGCGGTGGCCCGCCTGTCCGGCGGGGGCGCCGGGCGGCCGGACAGCCGCCCGCTGTCCTGCCCGGTGCCGCTGGCGCAGCTGGCCGAGCCCCGGGACTAGCGCCCCGCCGGGTGGCGGGCCCCTTGTGGACCCCGCTCGCCCACTTATAAAATGTCACACATCATATCAAGGGAGACCCCCGTGACCCGCACCCCCCACGACCCCGCCCGTCCCTGGCGCGGCATCATGGTCGCCACCACCCTGCCCTTCCGTGACGACCTCACGGTGGACTACGACGCCTACGCCGAGCACGTCCGCTGGCTGATCGACAACGGCTGCGACGGCGTCGTCCCCAACGGCTCGCTCGGCGAGTACCAGACCCTCACCCCGGAGGAGCGCGCCAAGGTCGTCACCACCGCCGTCGAGGCGGCCGGCGACGGCGCCCGGGTGATGCCCGGCGTGGCCGCCTACGGCAGCGCGGAGTCCCTCCGCTGGACCGAGCAGGCCGCCGAGGCCGGTGCCGGGTCGGTGCTGCTGCTCCCGCCGAACGCCTACCGCGCCGACCACGCCGCGGTGCGCGCCCACTACGCCGAGGTCGCCCGGGTCGGTGTGCCGGTCGTCGCGTACAACAACCCGATCGACACCAAGGTCGACCTCGTCCCCCCGCTGCTCGCCCAACTGCACGCCGAGGGCTCGATCGTCGCGGTCAAGGAGTTCTCCGGGGACGTCCGCCGGGCCTACGAGATCGGCGAGCTGGCCCCCGGGCTCGACCTGCTGATCGGCGCCGACGACGTGCTGCTGGAGCTGGCCCTCGCGGGGGCCGTCGGCTGGATCGCCGGTTACCCGAACGCGCTGCCCGCCGCCGGCGCCGAGCTGTACCACGCCGCCGTCTCCGGCGACCTGGCCACCGCCGTCCCGCTCTACAAGTCGCTGCACCCGCTGCTGCGCTGGGACTCCAAGACCGAGTTCGTGCAGTCCATCAAGCTCTCCATGGACCTCGCCGGCCGCCGGGGCGGCCCGACCCGGGCCCCGCGCCTGCCGCTCGTCCCGGAGACCGAGGCCGCGGTGCGCGCCGCGACCGGGAAGGCGCTGGCCGAGGGCCACCGCTGACCACCCGGTGAGAGCGGTCCGGACCGGCCCGGGGGGAGCCGGTCCGGACCTCCGCCCCTTCCCGACCCGCCGTCAGTTGACTGGAGAGAGCACCGCGATGCGGACCCGTCACGTCTTCCACGCCGTCGACTCGCACACCGAGGGCATGCCCACCCGGGTGATCACCGGCGGCTTCGGCACGATCCCCGGCGCCACCATGGCCGAGCGGCGCACCCACTTCCAGCGGCACCTCGACGGGTTCCGCACGCTGCTGATGTACGAACCGCGCGGCCACTCCGCGATGAGCGGCGCGATCCTGCAGCCGCCCACCCGGCCGGACGCCGACTTCGGGGTGCTGTACATCGAGGTCTCCGGGCTGCTGCCGATGTGCGGCCACGGCACGATCGGCGTCGCCACCGTGCTGGTGGAGACCGGCATGGTGCCGGTGGTCGAGCCGGTCACCACCGTCCGGCTGGACACCCCCGCCGGGCTGGTGGTCGCCGAGGTGCGGGTGACGGACGGCGCCGCCGTCGGCGTCACCATCCGGAACGTGCCCTCGTACTCCGCCGCGCTGGACCGGAAGCTGGCGGTGCCCGGCCGCGGGACGGTCACCTACGACCTCGCGTACGGCGGCAACTACTACGCCATCCTGCCGCTGGAGCAGCTCGGGCTGCCGTTCGAGCGCGGGCGCAAGGACGACATCCTGGCCGCCGGGCTGGCCGTGATGGAGGCGATCAACGCCTCCGAGCAGCACCGACCGGTGCACCCCGAGGACCCGTCCATCCACGGCTGCCACCACGTCCAGCTGCTCGCGCCCGGCTCCGACGCGGTGCACTCGCGGCACGCGATGGCCATCCACCCCGGCTGGTTCGACCGCTCGCCCTGCGGGACGGGCACCTCCGCGCGGATGGCGCAGCTGCACGCGCGCGGCGAACTGGCGATCGGCGCGGACTTCCGCAACGACTCCTTCATCGGGACGACCTTCACCGGCCGCCTGGTCGAGGAGACCACGGTGGCCGGCCTGCCCGCCGTCGTGCCGACCGTCACCGGCCGGGCCTGGGTGACCGGCACTGCCCAGTACTTCCTCGACCCGACCGACCCGTTCCCGGCCGGTTTCCTGCTGTAGCGCCCGCCCGTCGTCCGGCGCCGCGTCAACTCCCCTCCTGCGAAAGGCAATCGAGCATGACCACCATCGACTCGTACAACCCCGCCGACCCCGACGACCTGGTGGTCTCGGTGCCGTCGACGGACGCCGCCGGCGTCACCGCGGCGCTCGCGGGCGCGCGCGGGGCGCAGCGCGACTGGTGGGCGCTGGGGGCGGCCGGGCGGTCGCTGGCGCTGACCCGGGCCGCCGCGGCGATCGAGGCGGCCGCCGACGAGCTGGTCGAGCTGGTGGTCCGCGAGGTCGGCAAGCCGGTCGCCGAGGCCCGCGGAGAGGTCGCCCGCACCGTGGCGATCTGGCGCTACTACGCGCAGGCCCCGTTCGCCCCGGCCGGCGAGGTGCACGAGCCGGCCGCCGGCCCGGGCCTGCTGCTCACCCGCCGCCGCCCGTACGGGGTGGCCGGGCTGATCACGCCGTGGAACTTCCCGCTGGCGATCCCGGCCTGGAAGGCCGCGCCCGCGCTGGCCGTCGGCAACGCCGTGGTGCTCAAGCCGTCCTCCGAGGCGGTGGCCTGCGCGCTGCGGCTGGCCGAGCTGGCCGGCCTGCCCGAGGGCGTGCTCACGGTGGTGCCGGGCGGTGCCGGGGCGGGGACGGCACTGATCGGCGGCGCCGACGTCGTCTCCTTCACCGGCTCCACCCCGGTGGGCCGCTCGGTGATCGCGGCGGCGACCGGGCGCGGCATCCCGGTGCAGGCCGAGATGGGCGGCCTGAACGCCGCCCTCGTCCTCCCGGACGCCGACATCGCGCAGGCCGCCGCCCACCTGGCGAACGCCATCGCGGGCTACGCGGGCCAGAAGTGCACCGCCACCAGCCGGGTGATCGCCGTCGGCGACGCGTACGAGCCGCTCGCCGAGGCGCTGGCCGGGGCGCTCGCCCGGACCCCCGCCGCCGACCCGTCCGCGCCGGGCACCTGCTGCGGGCCGGTGATCAACCGGCAGGCGCTGGAGCGGCTGACCGACGCCGTCGACACCGCCCGCGCGGGCGGCGCCACCGTGCTGGCCGGCGGCGCGCGGGCCGAGCGGGCCGGCTGGTTCCTGGAACCGACCCTGGTCGAGGGCGTCCCCGCCGGGCACCCGCTGCTGGCGGAGGAGTTCTTCGGCCCGCTCGCCGTGCTGGTGCCCGCCGCCGACCTGGACGAGGCGATCGCGCTGGCCAACGACACCCGGCACAGCCTGTCCACCTCCGTGCACTCGCGCAGCCTGGACACCGCGCTGGCCGCCGCCGACCGCCTGGACGCGGGCATGATCCGGATCAACGCGCCCTCCAGCGGCGTCGACTTCCACCTGCCGTTCGGCGGCGCCAAGGGCGCCTCGTACGGCTCCCGCGAGCAGGGCCGGGCCGCGCTCGACTTCTACACCGCCTCCCGCACCGTCAGCGTGCTGCCCGCCGGGGAGCACTGATGATCCACGTCTCCACCACCGACTACCACGCGGCCGGCGAGCCGTTCCGGATCGTCATCGCCGGCCTGCCGCCGATCCCCGGCGACACCGTCGCCGAACGCCGCTCGATCGCCATCGGCGCGGGCGGCAGCGCCACCGCGCCGCGCCCCGGCGCGCTGGACGACGTGCGCCGCCTGCTGACCCGCGAACCGCGCGGCCACGCCGGCATGTACGGCGGCTTCGTGGTGCCCCCGGACGACGGCGAGGCCCACTTCGGCGTCCTGTTCTGGCACAAGGACGGCTACTCCACCGCGTGCGGCCACGGCACCATGGCGCTCGGCGCCTGGGCCGTCGACACCGGCCTGGTCGCCGCCCCCGACGACGGCACCGCGCTGGTGCGCATCGACGTCCCCTCCGGCCGGGTCAGCGCCACCGTGCACCGCAGCGGCGGCCGCACCACCGCCGTCACCTTCCGCAACGTGCCGACCCGGGTGCTGGCCCGCAAGGTCGAACTGGCCACCCCGCTCGGGGCGGTCCAGGTCGACCTGGCGCACTCCGGGGCGGTGTACGCCTCGCTGCCCGCCGCCGCCCTCGGCCTGTCCGTCGTCCCCGACCGGCTCGCCGAACTCACCGCCGCCGGGCGGGAGATCCGCGCCGCGCTGGAGGGCCACGAGGCGCTCGTCGGGCACCGCGACGGCGTCTACGGCGTCATCCTGTACGACGAACTGCCCGACACGCCGTCCGGTCCGCACCAGCGCAACGTCACCGTCTTCGCCGACGGCCAGATCGACCGCTCCCCGTGCGGCTCCGGCACCTCCGCCCGGCTCGCCCTGCTCGCCGACGAGGGCGCCCTGAACGGCGAGCGGGTGCTGCGCCACGACTCGATCATCGGCACCGCCTTCACCGGCCGGGTCCGCGGGCACCGCGACGGCGGCGCGGTCACCGAGGTCACCGGCACCGCCCACCGCACCGGCGAGCACCGCTTCCTCCTCGACCCCGAGGACACCCTGGGCGCGGGGTTCCTGCTGTGAGCGTCCTGTGAGCGTCGAAGGGCTGGAACTGACGCTCGGCCTCCCCGCCGCCGTGGCCGCCCTGGAGCGGACCCTGCTGGACGGGCTGGACGTGGAGACCTGCCCGGCGCGCGCCAACGTGCCCGTCCCGGCGGGGGAGTTGCTGCTGATGCCCGCCGCCACCGACCGGTACGCGGGCGTCAAGATCGCCGGGGTGGCACCCGCCAACCCGGCGGCCGGACTGCCCCGGATCACCGGCTCCTACCTGCTGCTCGACGGCCCCACCCTGCGGCCGCTCGCGCTGCTGGACGGGGCGGCGCTCACCGCGCTGCGCACCCCCGCCGTCACCGCGCTCGCCCTGCGGGCGCTGGCCGCCCCGGACGCCCGGCACCTGGTGGTGTTCGGCGCCGGGCCGCAGGCGCTCGGCCACGTCGACGCGCTGCGGGTCGTGCTGCCCGGGCTGGAGCGGGTCACCGTGGTGGCCCGCCGCCCGGGGCCCGCCGCGCGACTGGCCGCGCACGCCGCCTCGTCGGGCCTGGACGCGGCCGTCGGCGCACCGGAGGCGGTCGCCGGCGCGGACGTCGTGGTGTGCTGCACCACCGCCCGCACCCCGCTGTTCGACGGCGCCCTGGTGCCCGACCGGGCGGCGGTCGCGGCGGTCGGCTCGCACGAGCCGCGGGCCCGCGAGGTGGACGCCCGGCTGGTGGACCGCGCCGACCTGTTCGTGGAGGCCCGCGAGGTCGCGCTGCGCGAGGCCGGGGACCTGCTGATGGCCGGGGCGGGGGCCGAACGGCTCGCCAATCTGGCGGAACTGGTCACCGGGAGGGCCGTGGTCCGCCATGATCGGCCCAGGTTCTTCAAGAGCGTGGGCATGGCGTGGCAGGATCTGGCGGTGGCGGCGGCGCAGTACGCGGCGCGCGGACACGGACCGCGACCACCGCACGCAGGGCATCCACTCTCCGCAACGTGACATTGTACAATGGGGTTCTGTTTGAACCTCCGGAGGAACACCATGGCCGACCTCAAGCCCCGCAACCTCATCTCCGTCCAGGAGCGGCTGCGCGACCAGGTCGCCCACGCCCTGCGTGCGGCACTCATCTCCGGCGAACTGCGCCCCGGCGTCGTCTACTCCGCCCCGACGCTGGCCGCCGACTTCGGGGTCTCCGCGACCCCCGTCCGCGAGGCCATGCTCGACCTGGCCCGCGAGGGACTGGTCGAGGCCGTCCGCAACAAGGGCTTCCGGGTCACCGAGCTCTCCGACCGGGACCTCGACGAGTTCACCGAGATCCGCGCGCTCATCGAGATCCCCACCGTCGGCCGGGTCGCCCGGACCGCCACCGCCGAACAGCTGGAGGCGCTGCGCCCGCAGGCCCGGGCGATCGTCTCGGCCGCCCGCAAGCACGACCTGATCGGCTACCTGGAGGCCGACCGGCAGTTCCACCTCGACCTGCTCGCGCTGGCCGGCAACGCCCGGCTGGTCGAGACGGTGGGCGACCTGCGCAAGCGCTCCCGGCTGTACGGCCTCAACCGGCTCGACCAGCAGGGCGAACTCGTCACCTCCGCCGAGGAGCACCTCGAACTGCTCGACGTCCTGCTGACCGGCGACGCCGAAGCCGCCCAGGAGTGCATGGCCCGCCACCTCGGCCACGTCCGCCACCTCTGGGCGGCCGGCGAGAAGGCCGCCGCGCAGCCCGCCGAGCCGGAGAGCGCGCTGCGGCTGTCGGGGCGCTGAGGGCCCGTCATCCCCGAGGGAAAAGGAAAAGTAAAGAGAGTGGGGGCGCCGGGTAAAGCGCGCTGACCTCCTGTCAGGCTCGCGCGGTCACCAGCCGTTCGAACAGGAACCACAGCCCATGCGCATCCACCGGCTCCCCGCGGCCGCCCTGCTGTCCACGCTCGCCCTGACGGCCTGCGGGCCCGAGGGACCCGGCGGGGCGGCCGCCTCCGCCGCCGCCGTCTCGCCGCTCGCGGGGAGCAGCCCGGCCGTTTCCGAACCCGTGGAGCTGCTGCGGAAGGCGCGGGCGGCCGGGGCCGTGCTCACCTCCGTCAAGGCCACCTACACCAACCACGGAAACGGGCAGGTCACCGGAAGCGTGTCGGCGGACCGGGACGGCAACTGCGTCGGCACGCTGGAGGTCGAGGGCTCGGGCAGCGCGCAGATCATCCGCAGCGGCACCACCGTGTGGATGAAACCGGACGCCCGGCTCAAGGCCGAGACCATGCTCAGCTCGGCCGACCGCGTCGGCGACAAGTGGCTGGCCTACTCCGCCCACGGCATCACCACCGCCTCGCAGCTCGCCGATTTCTGCGACCTCGGCCTGGAACTCCAGGAGCAGGCCGGCGTGCTGGAGGGCGGCGGCGAGGTGCACCCGATCGGCGCGGCGGTGCCCAAGACGGTCGACGGCGTCGAAGCCCTCACCTTCCACGTGAGGGACCTCACCTACGGCGAGCTGGAGATCGTCGTCACCCGCGCCGCCGAGCCCCACCTGCTCTCGCTCAGCGGCGACACCATCGCCGTGGCGTTCGGCGAGTTCGACGCGCCGGTGCAGGCCGCGCAGCCGCCCTCCGGCCAGCTCTTCAACGGCGGCAAGCTCCTCGACCGGGTCCCGACTCCCTAGCGCGCCCGGGACAGCCGGCCGTCGTGCATCGTCAGGACGCGGTCGGCCCGGCCCAGCAGGTCGCGGTCGTGGGTGACCATCACGGTCGCGGTGCGGTGGGTGCGGGTCACCTCGGCGAGCAACTCGACGACCTGGGCGCCGCGTTCGTGGTCCAGGGCCGAGGTCGGCTCGTCCACCAGCAGGACGGCCGGGCTGCCGAACAGGGCGCGGGCGATGTTCACCCGCTGGCGTTCGCCGCCCGAGAGCTGGTGCGGGCGGCGGCGCTGCTTGGCGCCCGCCAGGCCGACCGACTCCAGCAGCTCCTCGGCCCGGCGGCGGGAGCGGGCCGGGCGGCGGCCGCGCACCGACTCCAGGACGAGCAGCTGCTCGACGGCGGTCAGCGAGGCCAGCAGGTTCGACTGCTGGAAGACGATGCCCAGCCGCTCGCGGCGCAGCGCGGTGCGTTCGCGCTCGCCCAGCGCGCCCGCGTCCACCCCGTCGACCAGCACCTCGCCGCGGTCCGGGCGCAGCAGCGTCGCCGCGACCGCCAGCAGGCTGGACTTGCCGGAGCCGGACGGGCCCGCGACGGCCGTGAACTCGCCCGGCGCGACGGTGAGTTCGACCTCGTCCAGGGCGATCAGCCGGCTGTCGCCGTCCGGGTAGCCGAGGGTCACGGCGCGCAAGGCGAGGCCGCTGCCGGTGCGCGGGGCGGTGGTGGTGGCGGTGCTGGTGGTCACGGCGGGTCCTTCCGGGGTGGGGTGGGTGGTCATCGGTTGGCGCCCAGGGCGGCCAGCGGGTCGACGGCGGTGATCCGGCGCACCGCGAGGGCCGCGCCCAGCAGGCCCAGCAGCACCATCGCGGCCACCGGGACGGCCACCGTCGGGAAACCCACGTCGAACGGCACCGACGCCGCGGCGAACGCCCCGCCGGCCGAGCCCAGCGCCCCGCCCAGCAGCGCGCCCGCCAGCAGGACGGCCGCCGCCTGGGCCAGCGCGTCCCGCACCAGGTAGCCGCTGGAGGCGCCCACCGCCTTGAGCACCGCGATGTCCGGGCGGCGCTGCACCGTCCACACCGTGAAGAACGCGCCGACCACCAGGGCGCTCACCGCGAACAGGAAGCCCTGGATCAGCTGCAGGCTGCCCTGCTCCGCCGCGTACCCGTTGATGCCCGCCAGCGCGTCGTCCAGCGACACCGCCCGCAGGTCGCCGGGCAGGCCGGACGGGAGGCCGCGCACCGCCAACGCCGTCGGCTGCTGCTGGCCGGAGACCCGCTGCCAGGTCGCCGGGGTGGTCCACACGCTCGGGGCGTGCGAGAACGAACGCTCCGCGACGACCGCCGAGACCGTCAGCTCCTGCGCGCCGAGCGTCACCCGGCTGCCCGGGGCGAGGTGGTGCGCGGCGGCCGTGTCGACGCCCACCGCGAGCTCGCCGTCCGCCGGAGCCGCACCCCGGGCCAGCGGCGGCAGCAGCGCCGCGTCCGTGCCCAGCACGCTCACCGAGGCCGCGCCGCCGTCCGCGGTCAGCCGCGCCATCGCCACCCCCAGCGGGTGCACCTCGCCCGCGCCCGCCGCGGCCACCGCCGCCCGCCGGCCCGGCGACACCGTGCTGGCGGCGAACGACACCTCGGCCTCCGCACCCGCCGGGGCGCCGAACACCACGCCGTCCACCGGGAGCCGGGCGATCGTCGAGGACGCCGCCGCGGCCAGGCCGCCGGTCAGGCCGTACAGGAACACCACCAGGGTCGTGATCAAGGTGACCACCGCGCCCATCAGGGCGAACCGCCCACGGGCGAAACGGATGTCACGCAGAGCGACGAACACGGGAGACCTTTCGGAGGGGGAGGCGGACGGTCCCCAGCCTGGCCCGCCGACGCCCCGCCGCCATCGGGGAGACGGACGGAACCCGCACCCGTCGAGGGGTGCACCCGGAAATCCACCGAACGGTTGATGCCGCGCCGCGCCCGGCCGCCACCCGGGCCCCGTACCCTCGGAAGGCGTGCCCCGTACCGAACCCCACGCCTCCCCGGCCGGCCCGACGCCCGCGCTGCGGCTGGCCAACCTCGCCGTGCACGGCCTGTTCCTCACCCTGCTCGCCGTGCTGCTGGCCCGCGCCGCCGCCGACGGGGCACTCGGACCGGCCGGCTGGGCCACCGCCGGGGCACTCGCCGCCGGGTACGCGGCCGGCGGCGCCCTACGGCGGATCCGCGGGTCGCGCGCACTCGGCGCCGCCTGGCTGCTCGCCGTCACCGCGCTGTGGATCGGACTCACCCTCCAGCACCCCGAGTTCAGCTACCTCGCCTTCCCGCTGTACTTCGTCTGCCTGCACGTCCTGCCGCTGCGCCTCGCGCTGCCCGCCGTCCTCGCCCTCACCGCCGCCGTCCTCGCCGCCCAGACCACCACCCCCGGCGGCCTCACCACCGCCAAGGTCCTCGGCCCGCTCGCCGGACTCGCCGTCGCCCTGCTCACCGCGTACGGCTACGCCGCCCTCTACCGGGAGAGCCGCGCCCGGCAACGGCTCATCGACGACCTCGTCCGCACCCGCGACGAACTCGCCGCCACCCAGCGCGAAGCCGGCCGCCTCGCCGAACGCCAGCGCCTGGCCCGGGAGATCCACGACACCCTCGCCCAGGGCCTGGCCGGCATCGTGCTGCTCGCCCGCGAGGCCGGCACCGCCCCCGACGCCGCGCCACTGCTGGAGGAGATCGAGCACACCGCCTCCGCCAACCTCGTCGAGGCCCGCCGCTTCGTCCACGCCCTCATCCCGCCCGCGCTCGACGGCACCACCCTCGCCGACGCCCTGCGCCGCCTCGCCGACGGCGCCGGCGCCGCCTTCCACCGCGACGGCGAGCCCTACCCCCTGCCCGTCGAAGCCGAGGTCGCCCTGCTGCGCCTCACCCAGGAAGCGCTCGCCAACGCGGTCCGGCACGCCGACGCCCCGCACGTCGCCGTCACCCTCGCCTACCTCGACGACGCCGTCACGCTCGACGTCTACGACGACGGCACCGGCTTCGACCCGGCCGGCGCACCCGCCCCCGACTCCTTCGGGCTGCACGGCATGCACGAACGCATCGCCGCCCTCGGCGGCACCCTCACCGTCGAGTCCGCCCCCGGCGAGGGCACCGCCGTCGCCGCGACGCTGCCGCTGCGCGCGATCGACCAGCCCGCGGAGGGGGCGGGGCCTGCGGAGGCGGCGGCGGGGAGGCCGCCCGGTGCCGGTGCCGGTGCCGGTCCCGGTCCCGCGTTGCGGTCGGCCGGGCGGTTCGCGTTCGCCGGGGGCGGCGGGGTGGCCGGAGTTGCCGGAGCCCCGGGGGTGCGGCGGTGATCCGCGTGCTGGTGGTGGACGACCACCCCGTGGTCCGGCGCGGCCTGCGCGCGATGGTCGAGGACCTGCCCGAGGTCACCGCCGTCGGCGAGGCCGCGGACGGCGCCGCCGCGCTCGACCTGCTCGCCGCGCTGCCCGCCGGACAGCGCCCCGACGTCGTCCTGATGGACCTCCAGATGGGTGCCGGCATGCACGGCGTCGAAGCCACCCGCCGGATCACCGCCCTCCCCGACCCGCCCGCCGTCCTGATCCTCACCACCTACTCCACCGACGCCGACATCCTCGCCGCCGTCGAGGCCGGCGCGACCGGCTACCTGCTCAAGGACGCCCCGCCCGAGGACCTCGCCGCCGCCGTCCACGCCACCGCCCGCGGCGAGACCGTCCTCGCCCCGCCCGTCGCCGCCCGCCTCCTCGGCCGCGTCCGGGCCGGCCGCCCCTCGCTCTCCCCGCGCGAGGCGGAGATCCTGCAACTCCTCGCCGAGGGCCTGCCGAACCGCCAGATCTCCCGGAGGCTCTTCATCAGCGAGGCGACGGTGAAGACCCACCTGGTGCACGTCTACGACAAACTCGGTGTCGATTCCCGCACCTCGGCCGTCGCGGCCGGCCTGGCGGCCGGGCTGATCCGGGCCGCGGAGCGCTGAGCGGGCATCCGCCGAGTGCGGCCGCGGGTGGGCGGGGGGCCTGATCGGAGCGGGCAGGGAATGTCGGGTGCGGCCGGGGCGGTCCTTCCTAGGGTGGTGGCAAGGAAGAGGAAGGGAGCCGGGGTGCTGGAGCGGTTGAACCAGGCGATGGAGCACGTCGAGGAGCACCTCGACCGGCGGTTGGACGTGGCCGAGCTGGCCCGGATCACCGCGACGTCGGAGTACCACTTCCGGCGGCTGTTCTCGTCGTTGGCGGGGATGCCGCTGTCGGAGTACGTCCGGCGCCGGCGGCTGACCGTCGCCGCGGCCGAGGTGCTGGCCGGGGAGCCGTCGCTGCTGGACGTCGCGGTGCGCTACGGGTACGCCTCGGGCGAGGCCTTCGCCCGGGCGTTCCGCGCCCTGCACGGGGTCGGGCCCGGGGAGGCGCGGCGCAACGGCGCGGTGCTGAACGCGCAGCCCCGGCTGTCCTTCCGTCTCGTCGTCGAAGGGAGTGCCACCATGCGGTACCGCATCGTGGAGAAGGAAGCGTTCCGGGTGGTGGGCCGGAAGGCCCGGGTCCCGTTGATCCACGAGGGGGTCAACCCGCACATCGTCGAGCACGTGCGGAGCGTCCCGCCGGAGACCGTGCGGCGGATGGCCGCGCTCTCCGACCAGGAGCCGGAGGGCGTGGTGTCGGCGACGGTGCGGCTCCCGGAGGAGGGGCCGGACGGGCTGGACGGCTTCGCGGAGGGCAGCCTGCTCGACTACTACCACGCGGTGGTGAGCGGAGCCGCCGAACCGCCCGCCGACCTCGACGTGCTGGAGTGCCCGGCGGGCAGCTGGGCGGTGTTCGAGAACACCGGCCCGTTCCCGCAGGCCCTCCAGCAGATGTGGGCCGAGGTGGCGGCCCGGTGGATCCCGTCCAACCCGTACGAGTACCGGCCGGGCCCGGAGATCCTGCGCGTCCGGCCCGTGCCGGACGACCCCGGGCAGTCGTCCGCGCAGCTGTGGATCCCGGTGGCCCGGACCCCGGCGCAGGGAGGCGGGGCGGGGGCCCGGGGCGGGAGGGGGCAGTACTAGAGGGACCACCAGCAGTACAGGCGGTGGCCGGTGGTGCGGGCGCGTCGGGCGAGGGCGGCGAGGTGGTGCAGGGCGTCCGCCGCGGTGGCGGCGTCGGTGCCGGACTGCCGGAGTTCCTCCGCCGCGGACCACCTCTCGGCGAGGTGCGGGAGGGCGTCGGACGGGAGGGCGGCGAGGGCTTCGGCCAAGGTGTCCGTCAGGGCGACGACGAAGGCCGAGTCGCAGGCGTCCGGGTCGGCGAGGGACCGGCCGGAGCGGGGGCGGGCCCGGGCCTCCCGGTAGGTGCAGCCGGTCAGGACGGCCTCCAGTCGGGCGATCACGACCACCGGGTCGATCCCCTTGAGCGCCACGGTGTCGAAGCCCGCCGGGCCCGGGCCCCCGAAGGTGTCGAGGAGGGCGACGGCGGCGGGGTCGTCGGGGGCGGAGAAGTAGTCGCACAGGGGCATGGCGGGGAGTCTGGCACCCGGCGCCGACAGCCCGCCGGGAGAAGGGGAAGGGGGGTGCCGCGGCGTCCGGGTGTGGAAGGATTCGGGGCATGGTCACCCGGCATCCCCGTCCGCCCGCGCGGGTCGGACGGCCCCGTGCGCTGGGGCCGTCGGAGAGCGAACTGACGCCCCGCGAAGAGGTGTTGGCCGCGGCGGCGGAGCTGTTCACGGAGAACGGGTACGCCGCCACCACCACCCGCGCGGTGGCGGAGCGGGCCGGACTGCGGCAGGCGTCGATGTACCACTACTTCGCGCGCAAGGAGGACATCCTCGCCACCCTGCTGGAGTCCACCGTCGAACCCTCGCTGCTGCTGGCCACCGCGCTGCTCGCCCGGCCCGCGGTCGACCCGGCCGCCCGGCTGTGGACGCTGGCCGCCGCCGACGCGGCCCTGCTGCACCGGGGCCTGTACAACCTCGGCGCGCTCTACCAGCTGCCCGAGGTGCGCGGCGAACGCTTCGCCGAGTTCCGGCGCTCCCGGGCCGAACTGCGGTCCGCCTACGGTGAGTTGCTGCACCTGATCGCTCCGGGCGAGCCCGGTCGCGAGCTGCGCTGCGACCTGCTGCTCGGCCTGGTCGAGGGCGGTGTCGCGGTGGTCAGGGGCCGGGAGGGGGACGGTGCGCCCGGCACCGAGGAGGTCGGTGCGGCCGTCGCCGACGCGGCCCTGCGGCTGGCCGGCTGCGACCGGGCCGCCCGGGAGGCGGCGGTGCGGGCCGCCCGGGGGCTGGCTCCGGCCTGAAGCCGGTCCGGAGCAGGTCCGGAGCAGGTCCGGAGTCGGTCCGAAGCCGGTACGGAGCAGGTCCGGAGCCGGTCCGAAGCCGGTACGGAGCAGGTCCGGGGCCGGTTCGGGGCGGACGCCCCGGCCCCGGTGGGGCCGGGCCCGGGCGTCCGACGGCCCGGTGGGGGAGCGGTCAGGAGAACTGGCCCGGGACGTAGTCGCCGGCGGGCTGCTGGATGGTCACGTTGATCCGGTTGTACGCGTTGATCAGCGCGATCAGGCTGACCAGCGCGGCCAGTTGCTCCTCGTCGTAGTGCTTGGCGGCCTCCGCCCAGACCGCGTCGCCGACCCCGCCCGCGGCGTCCGCGATCCGGGTGGCCTCCTCGGTGAGCTCCAGGGCGGCCCGCTCGGCCTCGGTGAAGACGTTGGCCTCGCGCCAGGCGGCGACCAGGTTCAGCCGGGTCTGGGTCTCCCCGGCGTGCGCGGCGTCCTTGGTGTGCATGTCGGTGCAGAAGCCGCAGCCGTTGATCTGGCTGGCG
Organism: Kitasatospora sp. NA04385; assembly: GCF_013364235.1. Classification (NCBI taxonomy): domain Bacteria; kingdom Bacillati; phylum Actinomycetota; class Actinomycetes; order Kitasatosporales; family Streptomycetaceae; genus Kitasatospora; species Kitasatospora sp. NA04385. The sequence continues at coordinate 7,145,325 of NZ_CP054919.1, forward strand.
CGGATCTTCACCAGCTCCTGGGTCGGCATCGGCAGCGCGGACAGCCCCAGGGCGTGGCCGGCCGAGTTGATGTACTTCAGGAACTTCGCGCCGAGCGGGTTGCCGAAGTAGTTGAGACGTGCGTCCACGGTGGTGGCTCCTCGGTGTGTGTTTCGCGCTTCTGCAAGGTTGACCCCGCGGCCACCACGGGTGTGACAGGCCCCGGATGTGACGCCCGTCACGCTACCGGCGGGGCGACGTTCCACCGCTCAGGCAGGTCCGCATCGCAGAAGACGCACACGAAGAACCCTTCCCGCACCACGGACACCTCCCCGCACCCGACGCAGCGCCGGATGCGTGAAACCGCCCGGACACCCCGCCCCGCCGCCGAGCGGACCGGCGTTCCCGGGGGACGGGACGTAGGGTGGACGCGCGGGGGAGCGGGCGGGTTGCGGTGGAGGCGCGGGATGGACTTCGACCGGGCGGTGCCGTTGATCGCCGCACCGATGGCGGGCGGGGCGAGCACCCCCGCGCTGGTCGCCGCGGTCAACGGGGCGGGCGGCCTCGGCTTCCTCGCGGCGGGCTACCGCGACGCCGACGGGATGCGCCGGCAGATCGCCCGGGCGAGGGAGGCGACCGACCGGCCGATCGGGGTCAACCTGTTCGTCCCGGGCCCGCCCGCCGGGCCCGGGGCGGTCGCCGCCTACCGGGAGCGGCTGCTGCCCGAGGCGCTGGGCCGGGGCGTCGAGCTGCCCGCCGCGATCCCGCCGGACCGGGACGACTGGGACGCCAAGCTCGACGCCCTGCTGCGCGAACCCGTCGACTGGCTCTCGTACACCTTCGGCCTGCCCGGGGCCGCGGAGGCCGCCGCCGTCCGCGCCGCGGGCATCCGGCAACTCGGCACCGTCACCAGCCCCGAGGAGGCCCGCGCCGCGACCGCGCTCGGGCTCGACGCCCTGGTCGTCCAGGGCCCCGAAGCGGGCGGGCACCGGGCCACCCACCGGGCGGAGGACCGGCCGGGCACCCTGCCGCTGCTGCAACTCCTCGCCGCCGTACGGGAGGTGACCCCGCTCCCGCTGGTCGCCGCGGGCGGGCTGGGCAGCGGGCGGCCATCGCCGCCGCGCTCGCCGCGGGCGCGGTCGCCGTCCAGCTCGGCACCGCGTACCTGCGCACCGAGGAGTCCGGGGCCTCGGCCGCGCACCGCCGCGCCCTGGTCGAACTGGACGCCACCACCGTCACCCGGGCCTTCACCGGCCGCCCGGCCCGCGCCCTGCGCAACGCCTTCACCGACCGCCACGAGGGCCGGGCCCCGGCGGCGTACCCGGAGGTGCACCACCTGACCCGGCCGCTCAGGGCGGCCGCGAGCCGCGCGGAGGACCTGACGGCGATGCACCTCTGGGCGGGCACCGCGCATCGCGAGGCCCGCGAGGGCCCTGCGGCGGACGTCACCCGGGAGCTGTGGCGGGAGGCGCTGCGGGGGTAGCGGGTCAGCCCAGGAGGTCGCCCATCCAGGCCTCGACGGCGGCGGCCTCGCGCGGCAGGGCGCCGGACATCAGGCGGGCGCCGTCGGCGGTGATGACGAGGTCGTCCTCGATGCGCACGCCGATGCCGCGGAGCTCGGCGGGGAGGGTGAGGTCGTCGGGCTGGAGGTAGAGGCCGGGTTCGACGGTGAGGACCATGCCCTCCTCCAGCACGCCGTCCAGGTACGTCCCGGCGCGGGCCTTCGCGCAGTCGTGCACGTCCAGGCCGAGCATGTGGCCGCTGCCGCAGAGGGTGTAGCGGCGGTAGAGGCCGGAGTCGTCGCTCAGGGCCTCCTCGGCGGAGACCGGGAGCAGGCCCCACTCGGCCAGGCCCTCGGCGATGACCCGCATGCCGGCCCGGTGGAACTCGCGGAAGGAGGCGCCGGGGCGCAGGGTGGCGATGCCGGCGTTCTGGGCGGCCAGGACGAGTTCGTAGACGTCGCGCTGGGCGGGGGTGAAGGTGCCGGAGAGCGGCAGGGTGCGGGTGATGTCGGCGGTGTAGAGGGTGTCGGTCTCGACGCCGGCGTCCAGGAGCAGGAGTTCGGCGGGGTCGAGCGGGCCGTCGTTGCGGATCCAGTGCAGGACGCAGGCGTGCGCGCCGGAGGCGACGATGGTCTCGTAGCCGGTGCCGTTGCCCTCGGCGCGGGCGCGGGCGTTGAAGGCGCCCTCCAGCCAGCGTTCGCCGCGGTGGTGGCGCAGGGCGGCGGGCAGGGCGCGGACGACGTCCGCGAAGCCGGCGGCGGTGTGGTCGACGGAGAGCTGGAGCTGTTCGACCTCCCAGGCGTCCTTGACCAGCCGCAGTTCGGAGACGGCGGCGGCGAACCGGCCGTCGCCCGGGGCGTGTTCGGCGCGGGGGCGGCCGGCCAGCGCGTCCAGGACCGGGTCGACGCCGGCCAGCAGGCGGGTGGGGACGGAGCCGGTGAACAGCTTGGGCAGGTCGTCCAGGTGGGCGGTGCGCAGGCCGGTGAGCCGGGCGGCCTCGCCGAGGTCGGCGCGCCGGCCGACCCAGAACTCGCCGTAGCGGCGGTCCCGGTAGAACTCGGCGGAGCCGCCGGTCCGGTCGGAGCGGGGGCGCAGGTAGAGGACGGGTTCGCCGTCGGGCTCGACCACCAGGACGTGGCCGACCTGCTCCTCGCCGGTCAGGCCGGTGAGGTGGGCGTAGGCGCTGTGGGGGCGGAAGCGGTGGTCGCAGTCGTTGCTGCGGACCTTCAACTGCCCGGCGGGGACGAGCAGGCGCTCGCCGGGGAAGGCGGCGGCGAGCTTGGCCCGGCGGGCCGGGAAGTGGGCGTAGCCGGGGACGCGTGCGTCGGCGGGCAGCGGGGTGGCCGCCCACTGGCCGGCCATGTAGGCCTCCAGTGCGGGGGTGACCGGGAGGTCGTGGCTGCCGGTGTGCAGGGCGGGCTGGTCGGCCATCGCGGTGGACTCCTCTGACCTGGGTGAGCTGGGACGACCCGCTGGGCGGGAAAGGGGCGTGCACCACCCGGGAGGGTGCGGCAACGACACGGCTCGGTAACGGTCCGGCCGCCGCGTTGCGCAGTGCAATTTCACATTACTATGTTACGGGTCACACCTCAGAGCGGGCCAGACCCCGGGCGGTACAGATCCCCCGTTGAACGGCAGACCGGCCCCCAGCACCGGAGTTGCACATGAACAGGCGTTCCCACGTCGCCCTGGCGGCGGCCATCGCGGCATCCCTCACCCTCGGCCTCGGTGCGTGCAGCAGCAGCAAGAACGACGACACCGGCAGCGGCGACCAGCAGGGCGTGGTCACCGAGGGCAACGGCGTCATCGGCGGCACGCCGGTGAAGGGCGGCACCCTCACCATCCTGTCCAACCAGGACTTCGACCAGCTCGACCCGGCCCGCAACTGGACCATGCCGGTCATGGACTTCGGCGTCCGGATGCTCTACCGCACCCTCACCACCTTCAAGGCCGCCCCGGGCGCCGACGGCCTCAAGATCGAGCCCGACCTCGCCACCGACCTCGGCACCCCCAGCGACGGCGCCAAGACCTGGACCTTCCACCTGAAGGACGGCCTCAAGTACGAGGACGGCACCCCGATCGTCGCCGACGACATCAAGTACAACGTCGAGCGCTCGTTCTCCGCCGAACTGGCCGGCGGCCCCGACTACGCGGCCCGCTACCTGGCCGGCGTCGACGGCTACCGGGGCCCGCTGGACGGCAAGCGCCTGGGCAAGGAGTCGATCGAGGTCCCGGACGCCAAGACCATCGTCTTCCACCTCAAGCGCCCGGTCGCCGAGTTCGGCCAGACCGTCACCCTGCCGACCTTCTCGCCCGTCCCGCAGGCCAAGGAGACCGGCGCCAACTACTCCAACCACCCGGTCTCCTCCGGCCCGTACAAGATCGAGAGCTACGACCGCGGCAAGCGCATGGTGCTGGTCCGCAACACCAACTGGGACCCGAACAGCGACCCGGTGCGCAAGGCCTACCCGGACAAGGTCGTCGTCGACCAGACCCTCAAGGGCACCGGCATCGCCGACCGCCTGATCGCCGACCAGGGCGACGACCGGAACGCCGTCTCCTACGTCGACCTGACGCCGGCCAAGATCTCCGAGGTGCTCACCAACCCGGACGTCAAGAAGCGGCTGATCAGCGAGAACGGCGGCTGCACCACCATGCTCGACATGAACAACACCAAGGCGCCGTTCGACAACGCCAAGGTGCGCCAGGCCATGCAGTACGCGGTGGACAAGGAGTCCTTCGCCGCCGCCATGGGCGGCCCGGCGTTCAACGACATCGCCACCACCTACCTGCCGCCGGCCCTCACCAACGGCGCCCCGGTCGACCACTTCATGACCAAGCCCGCCGGAGACCCGGAGAAGGCCGAGGAGCTGCTCGCCGAGGCCGGCTTCCCGAACGGCTTCGACACCGAGATGGTCACCTCCACCGGCGGCAAGCAGCAGGCCGAGGCGGTCCAGGCCGCCCTCAAGCGGGTCGGCGTCAACGTCACCATCACCACCGTCGACCCGACCGCCGTCAACTCCATCGTCGGCGACAAGGAGAAGCAGCCCGGCCTGGCCCAGCTCGGCTGGTGTCCCGACTACCCGTCGGCCGCCACCTTCCTGCCGATGATCTACGACGGCCGCCAGATCCGCGACAAGGGCAACAACGGCAACATGACCCGGTTCAACGACCCCGCGGTCAACGCCGAACTCGACCGGATCGCCGGCCTGGCCGACCTCCAGCAGGCCAACGCCGCCTGGCTCGCCCTCGACGCGAAGATCATGGACGCCTCGCCCGCCGTCCCGCTGGTGTGGCAGAAGAAGCCGCTGCTGGTCGGCTCCAACATCGCCGGTGCCTTCGGCTCGCCGATCTGGTCCGCGCAGATCGACTACGCGACCATCGGCCTCAAGTCCGTGAAGTAAGGCGGGAGTTCCCCACATGACCACCCCGCTCGCCCCGGCCCCGGCCGGGGGAGCGGGGGCACCGGAAGCCCCCGAGGCCGCCACCGCCCCCGCCTCCCCCCGGGCCCTCGCCCTGCACCGCCTGCGCCGCCGGCGCACCGCCGCGGTCGGCGCCGCCGTCATCGCCCTCTTCGTCCTGGCGGCCCTCCTGGCCCCGGTCCTCACCGCGATCAGCGGCACCACGCCCGACGGCATCGACAAGAAGGCGGTCGACCCCTACCTCGGCGGCCTGCCCCGCGGCTCCCTCGGCGGCATCAGCCCCGAACACTGGCTCGGCGTCGAACCCATGCTCGGCCGCGACATCTTCGCCCGGCTGCTGTACGGAGCCCAGATCAGCCTGCTGGTCGCCTTCGTCTCCGCCCTGCTGATCACCCTGATCGGCACCGTCCTGGGCATCACCGCCGGCTACTTCGGCGGCCGCGTCGACGCCGTGATCAGCCGCTTCATGGACATCATGATGTCCTTCCCCAGCCTGATCTTCATGATCGCGCTGCTCTCCGTCGCCCGGGACGTCAACCGGGTGCTCCTGCTCATCGGCGTGATGTCGGTCTTCTCCTGGCCCTACATCGCCCGCGTCGTGCGCGGCCAGACCCTCTCGCTCAAGCACCGCGAGTACGTCGAGGCCGCCCGGGCCAGCGGCACCACCAACCGGCGCATCCTGTTCGGCGAGATCCTGCCCAACCTCACCGGCACCGTCATCGTCTACGTCACGCTCGCCGTCCCCGGCCTGATCGGCACCGAGGCGGCCCTGTCCTTCCTCGGCGTGGGCATCCGCCCGCCCACGCCCTCCTGGGGCCAGATGATCTCCGACGCGGTGCTCTACTACAAGGTCGACCCGATGTTCTTCATCCTGCCCAGCGCCTGCCTGTTCCTGGTGGTCCTGGCCTTCACCCTGGTCGGCGACGCCCTGCGGGACGCCCTCGACCCGAAGGGCGGCCGGACGTGACCGGATTCGTGCTCCGGCGCCTGCTCGCCATGGCCGCCACCCTGCTCGCGGTCTGCGCGCTCACCTTCGCCGTCTTCTACCTGCTGCCCAGCGACCCCGCCGCCCAATTCTGCGGCAAGGACTGCTCCGCCGACCGGATCGAACTCGTCCGGCAGCAGCTCGGACTGGCCGACCCCCTGGCCGTCCAGTTCTGGCACTACGTCACCGCCGTCTTCGCCGGCCGCTCCTACGGCACCGGCCCGTACGCCGTCCAGTGCGACTTCCCCTGCTTCGGCTACTCCTTCCAGTCCGCCCAGCCCGTCTGGGACCTGATGATGGACCGGCTCCCCACCAGCGTCTCGCTCGCCCTCGGCGCGGCCGTGCTCTGGCTCGTCCTCGGCGTCGGCGTCGGCGTGCTCTCCGCGCTGCGCCGGGGCAGTTGGCTCGACCGCACCCTGATGATCGGCACCATCGGCATCGCCGCCCTGCCGGTCTACTTCACCGCGATGATCCTGCTCTACCTGGTCGTCACCGTCGCCGGACTGCTGCCCTACCCCCGCTACATCGCCTTCGGCGAGCACCCCGGCCAGTGGGTCACCAACCTGATCCTCCCCTGGATCACCCTCGCCCTGCTGAACGCCGCCATCTACGCCCGGATGACCCGCAACTCCGTCATCGAGACGATGGCCGAACCCTACGTCCGCACCGCCCGCGCCAAGGGCCTGCGCGAAGCCCGCGTCGTCGGCCGGCACGGACTGCGCCCCGCCCTCACCCCCGTCGCCACCATGCTCGGCATGGACCTCGGCGGACTGCTGGCCGGCGCGCTCATCACCGAATCGCTGTTCAGCCTCCCCGGCATCGGCAAGCTCTTCGCCGACTCCCTCAACAAGGCCGACCAGCCGGTGATCATGGGCATCACCCTGCTCGCCTCCTTCTTCATCATCAGCTCCAACCTGGTCGTGGACCTCGTCTACGCCTGGATCGACCCGAGGGCGAGGCTGTCATGACCTCCCACCCGCTGCTCGACGTGCGCGACCTGGCCGTCGAGTTCACCACCGAGGAAGGCACCGTACGGGCCGTCAGGGGCGTCGACTTCACCGTCGAACGCGGCCGCACCCTCGGCATCGTCGGCGAATCCGGCTCCGGCAAGTCCGTCACCTCGCTCGCCGTCATGGGTCTGCACCGCGGCGCCGCCGTCACCGGCTCCGCCCGGCTCGACGGCACCGAACTCATCGGCGCCCCCGACGAACAGCTGCGCAGGCTCCGCGGCCGCCGGATGGCGATGGTGTTCCAGGACGCCCTCACCGCGCTGCACCCCTACTTCACCGTCGGCGACCAGATCGCCGAGGCCTACCGCGAGCACTTCGGCGGCACCCGCAAGGCCGCCCTCGCCCGCGCCGTCGACGTCCTCGGCGACGTCGGCATCCCCGAACCCGCCCGCCGGGCCGACGAGTACCCGCACCAGTTCTCCGGCGGCATGCGCCAACGCGCCATGATCGCCCTCGCGCTCTCCTGCGAACCCGACCTGGTCATCGCCGACGAACCCACCACCGCCCTCGACGTCACCGTCCAGGCCCAGGTGCTCGAACTCCTGATGCGCCTCCAGCAGGACCGCGGACTCGGCATCGTCATGATCACCCACGACCTCGGCGTCATCGCCCGGGTCGCCGACGACGTCCTCGTCATGTACGGCGGGTCCGCCGCCGAACAGGCCCCCGCCGACACCCTCTTCACCACCCCCCGGCACCCCTACACCCGCGGCCTGCTCGACTCGCTGCCCCGCCTCGACGCCGGGGAGGGCACCGCACTCCGCTCCATCCCCGGCAGCCCGCCCTCCCTGCTCGCCCCACCCCCCGGCTGCGCCTTCCACCCGCGCTGCGCCGTCCACGCGGCCCGGCCCGACGCCCGCTGCACCGGCGACCGCCCGCCGCTGCGCACCGTCGCCGACGGCCACCGCAGCGCGTGCGTCCTCGACGAGGTGACCGCATGACCACCGAAACCGCCCCGCTCGCCGACGCCGCGGACCCCGGCACGCCCGAAGCCCTGCTCAGCGTCCGCGACCTCGGCATGACCTTCCCCGGACCGCGCGGCACCCTCCGCCGCCGGGCCGGCGTCCGCGCCGTCGACGGCGTCAGCTTCGACGTCCGCCCCGGCGAGACGCTCGGCCTGGTCGGCGAGTCCGGCTGCGGCAAGTCCACCACCGGACGCATGCTGGTGCGGCTGCTCGACCCGACCGCCGGCACCGTCAGCTTCCGGGGCCAGGACATCACCCGCTCCTCGCAGCACCGGCTGCGGCCGCTGCGCAGCCGGTTCCAGATGATCTTCCAGGACCCGTTCGCCTCGCTCAACCCGCGGCAGACCGTCCAGCAGATCGTCGCCGCACCGCTGCGCGCCCAGGGCGAGCCGAAGGCGCGCATCCGGTCCGAGGTGCGCGACCTGATCCGGCTGGTCGGCCTGGCCCCCGAACACCTGGAGCGCTACCCGCACCAGTTCTCCGGCGGGCAGGCCCAGCGCATCGGCATCGCCCGCGCCCTCGCCACCCGCCCCGAACTCGTCGTCGCCGACGAACCCGTCTCCGCGCTCGACGTCTCCATCCAGGCCCAGATCGTCGGCCTGATGGAACGCCTCCAGGCCGAACTCGGCGTCGCCTACGTGTTCATCGCGCACGACCTCGCCGTGGTCAAGCACATCAGCCACCGGGTCGCCGTCATGTACCTCGGCCGGATCGTCGAGATCGGCGACAAGCAGCAGGTCTACGACCACCCCGCGCACCCCTACACCAAGGCGCTGCTGTCCGCCGTCCCGCTGCCCGACCCGGTGGCCGAACGCACCCGCGAGCGGATCGTCCTGCTCGGCGACCCGCCCAGCCCCGCCAACCCCCCGGCCGGCTGCACCTTCCACCCCCGCTGCCCCAAGGCCCGGGCCGTCTGCCGGACCGAAGCCCCGCTGCTCACCCTCACCGGCCCGGGACGCCAGGCCGCCTGCCACTTCCCCGAGGCGTAGCGGCCCGCGCCCGCGCTCCCGCCCCGGCCGGCCGTCCGACCGCTTCCGCGGCCGGCCGGGGCGGGTCCACCCCGTGAAAGGAACCACCGCCCCGTGGCAGGAAACGCCGCGCTGTCCTGGGACGGCTCCGCGCCGCCGTCCGGACGCACCGAGACCTCCCGCACCGTCGAGGCCGGACGGCTCGCCCTGCGGGTCACCGCCGTCGGCAGCGATACCGCCCCGGCCGTCACCGTCACCGAACTGCCGTCCCCCGGCGTGCTGCTGGTCGAGGCCGCCACCGCCGCCCCGGACACCCGGCTGCGGATCGAGTGGCAGCTGCCCTGCACCGGCGCCACCGCCTACTGGACCCCGGACACCAACGCCCGCTGGCTGCCGCCCAGTTGGTCCCCGCCCCGGGAGGTCTCGCTGCCCAAGGGCGCCCCCGTCGGCAGCCTGGTCGGCCCCGGCGACCGCGCGCTGTGCACCTTCGCGGTCGGCGAACCCGTCCGCCCCGTCACCATCGGCGAGGGCGCCGTCGAGGAGACCGGCCGCTACGGCTGGTGGGTCGAGCAGGACGGCCCGCGCCTCGCCCTGCGCCTCGACCTGAGCGGACGCCACTTCGCCGACACCGTACGGGAGTCCGCCGCCTGGTGGGGCACCCTCGTCCCCGTCCGGGCCGTCCCCGATGCCGCGTTCGAGCCGGTGTTCTGCACCTGGTACGCGCTGCACCTGGCGATGACCTCCGCCGACGTCGAACGGCTCGCCGCACTCGCCGCACCGCTCGGCTTCCGCTCGCTGATCGTCGACGACGGCTGGCAGACCGACGAACGCACCCGCTCCTACGCCACCACCGGCGACTGGCGGCCCGCCCCGCACGACTTCCCCGACTTCGCCGGACACGTCCGCCGGGTCCAGGACCTCGGCCTCGCCTACCTGCTCTGGCACGCGATCCCGTTCGCCGGCGACCGCAGCGAGGCCGCCGGGCGGCTGGCGGGCCACACCCTCGCCCACCTGCCGCAGCTGGAGACCTTCCTGCTCGACCCGCGCAGCGCCACCGTCCGCGCCCACCAGGTCGAACGGCTCGCCGCCGCCGTCGAGGTGCACGGCGTGGACGGCCTCAAGATCGACTTCGTGGACACCTTCGCCCGCGAGCCCGCGCCCGGTACCGCGCCCGCCGCCGCCCCCGGCACCGCCTCCCCGGAGGCGGACTGCGCCACCGTCGCCGAAGGCGTGCACAGGCTGCTGGCCGAACTCGACGCCCGGCTGCGCGCCGCCCGCCCGGACGTCCTGGTCGAGCACCGCCAGGACTACGTGGGCCCCGGCCTGTGGCCCTACGCCACCATGGTCCGCGCCGCCGACTGCCCGCTGGGCGCGGTCGAGAACCGCGTCCGCACCGCCGACCTGCGCCTGACCGCCGGGCCGCTCGCCGTGCACGCCGACCCGCTCACCTGGCACCCGCGGGAGAGCCCCGAGCGGATCGCCGTCCTGCTCCAGTCGGTGCTGTTCGCCACCGCCCAGGTCTCCGTCGACCTCGCCGCCCAGGACGCCGGGCAGCTGACCGCCCTCGCCTTCTGGCTCGGCGTCATGAAGGAGCACCGCGACCTGCTCCAGCGCGGCGAACTGCGCCCGCACCGGCCCGAGTCGGCCTACCCGGTGATCGAGGCCCGCAGCGGCGCCCGGCTGGCCTTCGGCCGGTACGCGCCGCTGCCGTTGCGGGCCGACGGCGAGTGGGAGCTGTTGCTGGTCGCCAACGCCGACCAGGACACCCTGGTGCGGGTCGGGTTCGACCGCGCGCCCGGCACCGTCGACCTGCTGGTGCAGGACTGCCGGGGCGGGACGGTCGCCCGGGCGCGGACCCCGGTCGGGGGGACGGAGCTGTCCGTCCGCGTCCCCACCGGGGGCCTGCTCACCCTGCGCAGGTAGCGACCGCCGTCGATCGGGGCCGGGTCCGGAGGGTCAGACCTCCAGCTCGGCCTCGACCCGCTTCAGCTGGTGCCGGGCCATCGCCAGGTTGGCCCGGTTCCGGTCCAGCGCCAGGTACAGGAACAGGCCCTTGCCGGTGCGCGAGGTCAGCGGCCGGATCAGGTGGTACTGGGTGGAGAGGCTGATCAGGATGTCCTCGATCGCCTCGTTCAGGTTCAGCAGCTCCATCGCGCGCAGCTTGGCCCGCACCACGTCGGTGTTGCCCGCGGCCGCGACGTTCAGGTCCAGGTCGGACCCGCCGCCGATGGTGCCCAGCGCCATTCCGCTGTTGTAGTCGACCAGGGCGACACCGATGGTGCCCTCGATCGCGCTCATGATGTCCTTCAGCGCGGTTTCCACAGCAGCCATTTTTTCCAAGTACCTCTTCCGTGAAAGGAACTGACGACCCGTCAGGTCTTTGCTGCGACGGGTTTTCGGTGGGGTGAGATGAGTGTCAGGGGTCGGGTCGGGAGTCGGGGCGGAGGTCAGAAGGTCGTCCGGTCGAGGTCGGCGTCGGCCAGCGCCGCTATCCGGGCCCCGGCCCGGCGGGCCTCCAGGTGCAGCCGGCCCACGTTGGCCTGCGAACCGGCCAGCAGGGTCAGCACGGTGTACGCGCCGGCCGCGTACGTCGCGGTGTAGCCGCGCTCGCCGCGGGTGATCAGCTCCCGGAAGGCGCCCTGCCCGGTCGCCTCGGTGAGCCGCGACCCCACGCCCAGCGCGGCGGCGGTCAGCGCGGCCACGCTCTCCGCCTCCAGCGCGGAGGCGTCGTGCGCCACCACCAGACCGTCGATGGTCGCCACCAGCGACCCGGTCAGGTGCGGGATCCGCGCCCGCAGGCCCTGCAGTTCGGCCTGCACCTCGGCTTCCGGCAGCACGGGGGTCCTCCTCGCGGTCAGTTGTCGAAAGGTCCGCTTCATGACTCGGTCGGCGGGACGGGGCGGGTGGGCGGGGCGGTCACAGGGCCTCCAGGGCAGCGCGTAGTCGGAGCAGCAGGCCCACCTCCGGGTCCGAGGAGTCGTAGGAGCGCGGACCGGGCGGCAACAGCACGTCCGGCGGCGCGGTTCGCGGCGCGGCGGCCGGCGGCGGGTCGGGGACGGCGGTCGGCCGCAGGGCCGCGAGCAGCCCCGCGGCGGCCAGCTGCCGGACGTCCAGCAGCGTGCCGTAGGTGGAGCGCCCCAGCAGCCGGGCCAGCTCGGGCGCGGTGCGGGTGCCGTCGGCCGCGGCCAGCAGCGCCTGCCGGCGGCGGCGCGGCACCGCGGTGCGGCGGGTCGGGGCGGCGCCGGTGGCCCGCAGCGGGGCCCGGTCCAGCTCGGCGGACGGCCAGCAGCCGGCCAGCAGCGAGCGGCGGCGGCCGACCGCGCCGCGCAGCTCCAGCACCGAGAGCGGCCGGGCCAGCCGGAACGCCGGGACGGCGGCCGGGTCGAAGCGCAGCTCCCCGTCGGGCTGGGCCAGCGCCTCCTGGGCGCCGTCCAGGGTGGCGGCCAGCCGGGCCAGTTCGAGCTCGCCCGGGCCGACCAGGCCGCTGCCCACCAGGTGCTCGGCGAGCCGCCCGGCGCCCAGCAGCAGGCTCTCCTCCCAGGCGCGCACGGTGATCCGGCCGGCCCCGGTCAGCAGGTGGCCGACGGTCGCGGCGGAGGGCGCCTCGGCGTGCACCACCAGGCCGCCCGCCAGGTGCACCGCCCCGCCGGGGCCGTGCAGCGCGCCGGTGGAGCCGTCGGCGGCGAGGTCGGTCAGCGCGGCCTCGAAGGTGGTGGCGGGCGCGCAGCTGGAGCGCCGCCGCCGGGGAGCGGGCGGCGTGGGTCCGCCGCGGGCGCGCGGCCTCGGCGGGGAGCCGCGGGCCCGGGGCCGCGACGGCGGGCCCGGGCGCCGGGGTGCTCGGCGCCGGCGGGCCCGGCCGTCAGGTACGGGCCGGGGACGTCCGCGGCCGACCCGAACCGCTCGGCGGCGGGCACCAGCCGGTGCACCGAGACCGGGGAGGCCACCAGCAGCGGCGGCACCGAGGGCACGGGCGGCAGCGGTGGCGACGGCGGCACCGGGGGGACGGGCGGCGTCGGGGCGAGGGTGTCGGTGGACCACATCAGGAGAGCACCAGCCGGTCGGCGATGGCGGCCAGTCGCAGCCGGGCCATCGCCAGGTTGGCGGTGTCCCGGTCCAGCCGCAGGTAGAGGAAGACGTTGGCGTCGAAGGGCGCGGGGACGAAGCGGAGCAGGTGGTAGCTGCCGCCCGAGGTGACGATGACGTCCTCGGCGGGCGGCGCACCGGTGTCCGGATCGGCGAACGAGGGCGTCTGGGTGACCGCGCGGGCGAGTTCGGTGGCGTCGGCCGCCCCGACCTCGTGGTCGCCGTCGGGGCCGAGTCCGGCGGTGCCTATGGCCAGGCCGTTGGTCCAGTCGACCAGGCTGACCCCCAGGGCGCCGGTGATCCCCATGGCTTCCGCAAGGCACTCCTCGATCCCGGGCACGTACCGCCTTCCCTCCCCACCGCGCGGGGCACGGTGCGTCGCCGCCACCGCCTTCACCTGCGGTAGTCTGACCAGGACGCAACGCTACCGGCGCCGCCCCGGGAGGGCGAGACTTTCGGCCATATCCCTCGGGCATATGCGCGAATGCGCTATGGTGCGCGGCCGTTGACGGTGTGCAGAAGCGTCCGGGTGAAGGCGGCGGGGCGCGGGCGGCGGGGCGCGGGCGGGTCAGTCCCCGGTGGCCTGCGCCCGCTCCTGGACCGGGAGTTCGCGCATCCGGGGGATGGGCGAGCAGAGCACCCACAGGCCGGAGCAGAGCGCGCCGACCGCGGCGATCCACAGCGCGGGGCGCAGGCCCAGGGTGCTGCCGAGCAGGCCGCCGAGCAGCGAACCGAGCGGGCGGACGCCGTAGTTGACCGCCTGGTAGGCGCCGGAGACCCGGGAGCGCAGGGCGTCGGGGATGCAGGCGGCGAAGACCGCGCCGGCGGTGATGTCCAGGATCATCACGCCCACCCCGGAGAGGAACTCGGCGCCGAACAGCAGCGCCGCGGCGGCGGTCACCGAGCCGCCCGCCAGCGGGACCAGCAGCAGCGGGGCGGGGAAGAGCACCAGCCCGAACAGCAGGGCCGGGCCGACGCCGATCCGGGCCGACAGCCGTCCGGTGAGCGCCGCGCCGAACAGGGTGCCGACCGCCGCGGCGGCCATCACCGCGCCCAGCAGGCCCGCGCTGAAGCGCAGTTCCCGGGTGGCGTAGAGGACGAACAGCGCGCCGATGACGAAGGTGAACAGGTTGACGGTGGCGGTGCCGAGCAGGGTGGCCCGGATCACCGGGTCGCGCCGGATCCAGCGCATGCCCTCGGCGGTGCCGCCGCGGCCCTGCTGCGCGGGCGGCGGCTCGACCGGGTCGATCCGGCGCAGGAAGGCCGCGGAGACCAGGAAGGAGAGCGCGTCCACCACCAGCGCCAGCGGCGCGGCCAGGAGTTGGACCAGCAGGCCGCCGAGGCCGGGGCCGGCCACGTAGGTGGCGGCCCGGCTGCCGTTGACCAGCGCGTTGCCGCGCAGGTACTGCTCGGGGGGCACCAGGGCGACGAACAGCGGCGGGTTGCAGACGTTGAAGAGCACCGACAGCGCGCCGACGGCGAGCACCACCGCGTACAGCTGGGTCAGGGTGAGCACCCCGGCGGCGTGGGCGACCGGGACGGTGAGCAGGACGGCGGCGCGGGCCAGGTCGGTGGCGATCATCGTCCGGCGGCGGTGCCCGTAGCGGTCGGCCCAGCCGCCCGCGTGCAGCGAGAGCAGCAGGTAGGGGAGGTACCCGGCGGCGCTCAGGTACCCCATCTGGGCGGCGTCGGCGTGCAGCGCGGAGACCGCGATCAGCGGGATCACCAGCAGGGTGACCTGGTCGCCGAGCGAGGAGACGGTCTGCCCGGTCCAGTAGCGGCGGAAGGCGGGGTCGTGCAGCAGCTCGGGTATCCGGCGGCGGATCGCGCGGGTGGGGCGGGTGTCGAGGAGGGTCACGGCGCGGCCTCCCCGTGCGGCTCGGTGGGGACGGCGAGGTGGATCAGCTGGACGGTGCGGGCGCCCGCGGGGCGGGGCCCGGCGGAGCCCAGGCGCTCCACGTAGGGGCGGGTCAGCTCCGCGATCCTGGCGTTCAGCTCGGTGAGCTCCTCGGCGGTGACCAGGACGGCGCTGTCGCCGAAGGAGGCGGCCTCGCGCCACGCGGGGGCGTCGGTGCCGCGGTGCAGCAGCCAGCCGGTGGCGCGGGTGAAGTAGCCGTCCAGGACGGCCCGTTGCAGTGCCTCGGTGGCGGCGGCCCGCTCCGGGTCGGCGGGGGAGGCGTCCCAACTGGTGAAGGCGGCGGTCGCGCGCCAGGGTTTCTCCCGGCCGCGTCCGCCGCCCGCCTCCTCCACCAGGCCGTACTTGGCGAGCTGGCGCAGGTGGAAGGAGCAGCTCGCCACCGATTCGGTGCCGAGCAGCTCCGCCGCCCGGGTCGCGGTCAGCGGCCCGTGCAGGCGGAGCAGGCCCACCAGTGCCATCCGGGTGGGATGGGTGTAGGCGCGCAGGGCGCGCGGGTCGGTGAGCCGGACGGCCGGCAGCTCTTCGCTCATGTTCTAAAGCTAGCTTTAGAAAGAAATCTTTACAAGCTGCCGACCTGCGGGTTCCAGTAGATCACGCCGGGGTCAGGAGGCCGGACCCACCCTGACCGTGGTGAGCTTGCCGCCCTGGGTCTCCCGGACGACCTCGATCCTGGTGCCGGTGTCCGGCACCTTCACCCCGAGCTGCGGGATCGCCGGGTCGGTGTACACCCCGGTGCGGTCGTCGAACACCGGCACCGCCGGCTCGGACGGGACCTTGGTCGCCGCGCCCGCTCTGTGCAGGGTGAACGAGGTGGTCGGCTTCAGCGAAAAGGGCGCGTCGTACGGCTGCGCGCGCCCGTTGGCGGCCGAGCCGTCCGCGAACCGCAGCGCCTTCGGGTGCGCGTCCACCGGCAGGATCAGGCCGCCGCCCGGGTGGTCGACGGTGTTGTTGTCGCCGTAGGCGGTGTCCCACAGCCACACCAGCACGCCCTCCTGGTACGGGTAGGTGTCGATCACATCGGCCTTGCCCGCGACGCCCGAGTAGCCGAAGTTGTACGGGCCGGTCTTCAGGAAGGCGCCGTAGCCGGCGTAGCGGCGGTTCTCCACCAGGTACGCCCGCGGGTGCTGCTTGACGGCGTCCTTGCCCTGGACGACCGAGAAGCCGACCTGCGCCCAGCCGTTGGCGCCGCCGTCCTCCGCGCCGTCGGTGAGCAGCACCGCGCCGCCCGCGGTCAGCTTGACCGCGTCGACCAGCACGCCCTTGCCGTGGGTGTTGGAGTCCGAGGTGACGTGGAAGCGCACCTGCACGCTCTTGCCCAGGTAGGCGTCGAGCGGGACGTGCAGCTGCCGCCAGGCGTTGGAGGTGCCGCTCAGGCCCGGGGTGAGGGCCGTGGTGTCGTCGATCGGCTGCCCGTCGACGGTGCCGTGCAGCGGCGTCCAGGTCTTGCCGCCGTCGGCCGAGGCCTCCACCGAGAGGAAGTCGTAGTCCTGCTCGATGTCGTACCAGGTCGCCGCGTCCA
Organism: Kitasatospora sp. NA04385; assembly: GCF_013364235.1. Classification (NCBI taxonomy): domain Bacteria; kingdom Bacillati; phylum Actinomycetota; class Actinomycetes; order Kitasatosporales; family Streptomycetaceae; genus Kitasatospora; species Kitasatospora sp. NA04385. The sequence goes on from NZ_CP054919.1 coordinate 7,161,676, forward strand.
GGGCGGCCGGGCCGGTGGCGCCGGTCAGGTCCACGGTGCGCGACAGCGAGGCGTCCATGTTGTCGCCGGTGTCGCTCCACCACTGCTTGCCGCCCTCGAACGGGGTGGCCAGCGAAGTGGTGGTGCTGCTCGGCGGCAGGTGCACCAGGACGGCCTGCGCCTGGTCGGTGTGATAGCCGCTGACGCCCAGGATGTGGCTGGAGCGGGTCGCGGACTGCGCCTCGTCGTAGTCGAGCCAGCCCAGCTGCAGCTTGCTCCAGGCGTCCAGGTCGCCCGGGTACTCGCCGGTGCTGTTCTTCCCCTTGCCCAGGTACGAGGCCGAGGACATCAGCGACCAGAAGCCGACCGAGTTGTCGCCGCTGGTGGTCGGGTACAGGTCGGGCAGGCCGAGGTTGTGGCCGAACTCGTGCGAGAAGAGGCCCACGCCGCTGTTCTCGCCCGCCTGCACGTAGTCGTAGACGTACAGCCCGGTGTCGCCGACCGGCGCGCCGCCGATCCGGTTCCCGGTCGGGCCGGTCCGGCCGGACGGGTCCGGGAAGTCCCAGCTGCGGTGCGCCCACAGGGCGTCGGAGCCCTGCGCGCCGCCGCCCCAGGTCTCGTCGACGCCGGCGTGCACCACGATCACGTTGTCGAGGTAGCCGTCCGGCTCGTCGAAGTCGCCGTCCTTGTCGTAGTCGTAGCGGTCCTGGGTGTCGTACTGCGCCAGTTCCGCCTTGACGTCCGCCGCGCTGCGGCCCTTGGCGAGCTCGCCGTCGTACCAGGCCTTGGTGGCGTCCCGGACGAACTCCTGGGCCTGGGTCCAGGCGCCGCCGCCCTGCGGGCCCTTGTTGGAGCCGTAGCGGGCCTCGTTCCACGGCACGGTCACCCAGTCGGAGACGGTGCCCTGGAGGTCGTACCGGCCGGAGGACTGGGTCCGGTAGTAGGTGCGCATGGAGTTCGCGCCGGGCGCGTCGTCGAAGAACATCTTCCGGTAGTAGTCGCGGCTGAAGTCGCGCTCCCAGTAGGTGTGGGTGTCGCTCCTGCCCGGCTGCGGGATGGCGTTGTGCTGCGGGCCGGGGGTGCCGCCGTAGCGGGCCTGGCCGTCGTACTGGGTGGTGGTGTCGACCCGGTCGCCGAACTGGGCCAGGATCACGAACACCTTGTCGGTGCGCTGCTTGGCCAGTTGGACGTAGTCGTTGCCGATCTTCACCTTGGCCGGTGCGGACCTGCCGTTCTTGGCGACCTTGCCCTGGTTGACCTGCTCCAGGGCCTGCGCCCTGAGGGCCTGCCGGGCCTTCTCCTGGGGCGGCAGCGGGGAGGGCGGCGCCTCCCGGCCGTCCGCGCCCTGCTGGGCCGTCAACTCGACGGCAGGCTTGGCGGGTTGGGCGAACGCGGGGGTGATGGTCAGTGCTATCGCACCGGTGGTCAGCGCAGCCGTGAGGGCTGTGGGAAGTCTGCGCAAGTGACCCGCTCCTCCAGAGGGGGTGGACAGGTGGACGGCCGGTAATATTTCACATGTCATCCACTACAGGGAAGGGGCCGCACCCAGTTCCCGGCGCAGGAAGGCGAGTTCCTGGACGGCGATCCGCTCCAGCACCCCGTCCGGCGTCATGTGGCTCACCCCCGGCAGCGCCAGCACGCTGTGCGGCCGGCCCGCCCGGGTCAGCGCCTCGGACAGCAGCAGGGTGTGCGCGGGGTGCACGTTGTCGTCGGCCAGGCCGTGCACCAGCAGCAGCGGACGGCTCAGCCCCGGCGCGTCGCCGATCAGGCAGTCCGCCGCGTACCCCTCCGGGTTGTCCTGCGGCAGGCCCAGGTACCGCTCGGTGTACGCGGTGTCGTACAGCCGGAAGTCGGTCGGCGGGGCGCCCGCGCTGGCCGCGTGGAACACGTCCGGGCGGCGCAGCACCGCGAGCGCCGCGAAGTAGCCGCCGTACGACCAGCCGCGCACGCCGACCCGGTCCAGGTCCAGGTCCGGGTGGGCGGCGCCGAGGGCCCGGAGGGCGGCCACCTGGTCGTCGAGCGCGACCTGCGAGAAGCGGCGGAAGATCGCCCGGGTGAAGTCCGGCGAGACGAACGGGGTGCCCCGGTTGTCCACCGTCACCACCGCGAAGCCCTGGTCGGCCCACCACTGCTTGGGCTGCCAGCGGCGCGGCTCGTTGGCGATCACCTGGGAGCCCGGGCCGCCGTACACGTCCAGCAGCACCGGCAGCTTGCGGCCGCTGCGGTGCCCGCGCGGGTACAGCACCGCGCTGGGCAGGCCGAGTTCGGTCACCCGGGCCAGCAACGGCCGCGGGCGGTAGGGGAGTTCGGCCGTCAGGTCGGGGAAGTCCCTGCTGCCCGCGGCCGTTCGCAGCTCGCGGCGGACGCCGTCCAGCGAGGCCGAGGTGAGCAGCAGCACGTCCTCGGCGTGGGCGGCCACCGTGTGCACGCCCGGGCCCGCGGTGAGCTTCTCCAGCGCCCCGGTGTGCGGGTCGAGCAGGAACACGTGCTGGTCGGCCGGGTCGCCGTCGCCCGCCTCGATCAGCAGTCGGCCGTCCCGCCACGGCCCGACCACCCGGCGCACCTGGAGCCGCTCGTCGGTGAGGATCTTGCCGTCCAGCGCGACCCCGCGGGCCGCCGGGGTGTCGGCGGAGGTCAGCACCCGGCCGTCGGCCAGCCGCAGCGGGGTGCCGGGCAGCGGATCGACCCAGAACTCGTCCTCGGTGCGGCTCAGTTCGCGGGTCGCGCCGGTCGCCGGGTCGGCGCTCAGCAGCAGCACGTTCTGCTGCAGCCGGTCCGCGACGGTCAGCAGGATCTCGCCGTCGCCCTCCCAGTCCGCCGCCGTGAGGTACGGGAACCGCGCACCGTCCCAGCGCAGTCGGGTCGCCGCGCCGCCCGGGCGCAGCACCCACAGCTGGACGTCCGCGTTCGGGCCGCCGGCCTGCGGGTAGGCGAAGGACCCGGGGGCCAGCTCCGGGTGCGCCGGGTCGGCGAAGTGCCGTAGCGGCAGGGCGGATTCGTCCACCCGGGCGGCCAGCAGGGCGGTGCCGTCCGGCGCCCACCAGTGGCCGCGCAGGCGGCCCAGCTCCTCCTGCGCGGCGAACTCGGCCACGCCCCACAGCGCGCCGTCCCCGGGGCTGATCCGCCCGCCCGGGGTCAGGTGCAGCGCCCCGTCGGCGACGTACGCCACCACCGAGCCGTCGGCGTTCGGCCGGGGGTCGAACGCCGGTGCGGCCACCGGGAGTTCGGTGCTGGTGCCGGTGGCGGTGTCGCAGCGGAAGACCCGGCCGTCCAGGGAGAAGACGGCCTGCGCGAGGTCGGCGGTGGCCGCGAACGAGCCGATGCCGGGGGCCCACAGCCGGATCCGCTCGCGCAGCCGGCGCTCCAGCGGGGGCAGCGCCGAGGCGGCGCCGGTGCGCTCGGGCAGGAGGGCCGCCGGGTCGGCCACCAGCCGCTCCCGGCCGGTGGCCGGGTCGTACAGCCAGAGGCGCTCGACCGGGTCGGTGGGGCCGGTGGAGCGCAGGAACAGGGCGCGGCTCGCGTCGGCGGCGAGGGTGACGGCGCGCGGGGCGCCGTAGCTGAAGCGGCCGGTGGCGGCGCTCAGCGCGAGGTAGGGGTCGGTGTGGGTCACCCGCCGATGGTTGCCGCGCCGGGCCCCGGTCGGCTAGAAGTATGCAGTGTGAAATGTCACACAGCATTTGGAGGGTGGAGATGACGAATCCGGGGAACCCGCGCCCGGCACCGGCAGCCCCGGGCGCCCGCACCGACGGCACCGACCGGCCCGCCCCGCTGCGCGGCAGCAGCACCCTGTTCGCCCTCGACCCGGGCACCGCCCACCTCAACCACGGCTCGTACGGGGCCGTCCCCGTCCCCGTCCAGCGCCACCAGGCCGGACTGCGCGCCGAGATGGAACGCGACCCCGACGGCTTCTTCCTGACGGCCCCCGACCGGATCGACCGGGCCCGCGCCGAGATCGCCGCCGCGCTCGGCGGCGACCCCTCCCGGCTCGCGCTGGTCACCAACGTCACCGAGGGCGTCGCCGTCGCCCTGGAGTCGATCCCGCTCGGCGAACGCGAGCAGGTCCTGGTCACCGACCACGGCTACGGCGTCGTCACCCGGGCCGCCGAACGGCGGGCCGCCGAAGCCGGCGCCGTGGTGCGCTGCGTGCGGATCTCCCCGCACGCCCCCGACGAGGAGGCCGTCGCCGAACGCGTCCTGGCCGCCGTCACCCCGCGCACCCGGATCGCCGTCCTCGACCTGGTCACCTCGCCCACCGCCCGGACCGTCGCCACGCCCGCGCTGCTCGCCGCCCTGCGCGCCCGCGGCGTCACCACCGTGGTCGACGCCGCGCACGCCCCCGGCGCGCTGCCCGTCGACCTCGGCCGCGCGGCCGGCGGCGCCGACTTCTGGGTCGGCAACCTGCACAAGTGGGCCTTCGCCCCGCGCGCCGCCGCCGTCCTCGCCGTCGACCGGCCCTGGCGGCCGCGGGTGCGCCCGCTGACGCTCTCCTGGGAGCACGACCGCGGCTTCCCCCGCCGGGTCGAGTGGCGCGGCACCTTCGACTACACGCCCTGGCTGGCCGCCCCGGCCGGATTCGCCCTGCTGGAGCGGATCGGCGTCGAGCGACTGCGCTCCCACAACGCGCGGTTGGCCGCGTACGGCCAGCGGCTGCTGGTCGAGCGGGCCGGCCTGCGGGCCCTGCCGGGCGTGCCGGGCCTGGGCATGCGCACCGTCCGGCTGCCGCCCGGCGTCGCCGAGCGGGAGCACGCCGCGAAGGCCCTGATGGTCGCCGTCCGCAAGGCCCTCGACACCCGGGTCGCCGTCCGCCCCTGGGCGGGCGGCGGCATCCTCCGGATCAGTGCCCAGCTCTACAACCGCCCCGAGGAGTACCTGCGGCTGGCCGACGGCCTGGCCGGGCTGATCACCCGCTGACGCCGCGCCGCCGGGGCCCGGCCGCGGGTGCGGCCGGGCCCCGGACGGAGGTCAGCCGATGGTCCAGCGCTGGAGCGCGGAGCCGGTGTCGGCCTGCTGGGTGACGCCGGCGCCGTTGGCGGTGGAGGCGGTGGTCAGCGAGAGGCCGCTGCTCCTGGAGGTGATCCGGTAGCCGCCCCCGGCGGCGGGGGCGACCACCCAGCGCTGGTTGGTGCCGCCGGTGCAGGACCACTGGATGACCTGCGCCCCGGCGGAGGCGGAGCCGCCGCTGACGTCCACGCAGAGGTGGGAGAGGGCGTTGGCGATCTGGTAGCTGCCGTCCGACTGCCGGGTGAAGACCCAGCTCTGGTTGCTGCCGCCGTTGGTGCCCCAGGTGATGAGCTGGACGCCCTGGTCGAGGGAGTGGTTCGGGTCGTCCAGGGCCTTGCCGCCGGTGACCAGGGTGTGGGTGCCGCTGAGCACCGGGGCGACGGCCCAGGCGAAGGAGACGGTGCCGGTGGCGGTGCCGGAGGAGGCGGTGACCGTGACGGTCGAGTACCCGGCGGCCGACGGGGTGCCGGAGACCAGGCCGGCGGAGTTGACCGTCAGCCCGGCGGGCAGGCCGGCGGCGGTGAAGGTGAGGGGCTTGCCGGCGCTGTCGTGGGCGGTGAGCTGGAGCGAGACGGCCGTGCCGACGGTGCCCGACTGGTCGCCGGGGGAGGAGACCGAGACGCTCTCGGGCGCCGAGCCGGTCCGGGTGAGGGTGAGGGTCTGCTCGGCCGCGGTGCGGGTGCCGCCGACGGGGTTGCCGGTGGCGTTGGTCCAGCTGCGGGCGGGGGTGGTCTCGGCGGGGCGGCCGGCGTCCGCGGAGAGGCCGATCACCAGGCCGCTGTAGCGGTTGACCAGGCGGACGGTGCCGGTGGGGGTGTTGTCGGCGGCGGTGCCGGGGACGACCCACCACTGCTGTCCGACGGTGGGGCCGCCGGAGCCGGCGGCGGTGACGGTGGGCCGGGCGCCCCAGGCGCGGCCCGCGGTGGCGGTGGAGTCCACCCCGAGCAGCCCGCCGGTGGCGGCGTTGGCGATCCGGTAGGAGCCGTCGCCGTTGCCGGTGAAGGTCCAGGACTCCAGGGCGGAGCCGGTGGCGGCGCCCGTGGAGGTGGTGGCGGAGCCGCCGGAGACCTGGGCGAGCACCCGGCCGGCCCCGCTGCCGATCCGGTACGAGCCGGTCTCGTCGACCGGCCCGGGGGCGGTGGCCGAGGCGTCCAGGGTGATGTCGACGTACTCGCCGCCGTTGGTGCCGCCGCCGGGCCGCGGCGAGCAGCTGATCGAGCAGTAGGAGCGGAAGGTCCGGCCGACGATCGAGGTGCCCGTCCGGCTCGCGCCGTCGAGGAACCAGCGGTACCAGGAGGAGGTGCGGTAGCTGCCGGTGTCGCCGATCGGGAACCACTTCTGGGTGGAGAGGTCGGCGGTGGCGTAGAGCGGCTGGGACACCGATCCGCCCTGGGCGTCGGGCTCGGGCTCGCCGATGTACAGCTTCAGGTGGGCGTCGTAGGTGATGTTCATGACGAACAGCGGCGAGGTCGGGGGCATCTTGCCGGCCGCGATCTGCTGGTCGGCGGTGCCGGTGTTCGCCGGGTCGTACTCGGCGGAGGCGGGGGTGTACCCGGTGGTGCTGCCGGAGCCGACCGGGACGATGTTGCTCTCCCGGCCGCCCGTGCCGGGCTGGGTCCAGGCGCCGTCGTACCACTTGCGCCAGGAGCCGGGCGCCATCTTGGCGGAGATCGGGGCGCGGGCCACGTGCTCGTAGAACGCCTTCCAGCCGCCGTTCTTGTCGAGGATCCGCGAGCCGTAGAAGACGTAGAAGTACCCGGAGGCGGTGTCGACGTACAGCCGCTGGTCGCCGTCGCCGTAGGAGTACGTCTGGTTCGGGAACGCGGCGGTGTCGCCCCGGGCGGTGCTGTAGGGGGAGGTGATCGCGTGGTCCGCGATGGTCCACGTCCGGCCCTGGTCCTTGGAGACGGCGTAGTCGATCGCGTCGAAGTGCAGCCCGTCGCCGAAGGGTTGGGGCGTGAACTCGTTGTGCACCAGCCCGTACCAGTCGCCGGTGTCCGGGTCGACCCAGACCCCCGAGAGGTCGCAGTAGTTCTTCTGCGCGTAGCCGGAGCCGCTCGGCGCGGCGGTGGCCGTGCGGCCGGTGGGGCTGTTGTTGCAGCGCCAGGTGGTGTCGTTGTTCCGGTCGTTGCCGTTGGCGGGGTTCACGGCGTCGCTGATCGCGCCGGAGCGGGTCGCGGTGTCGAAGTCGGGGCCGGTGAAGAAGTCCCAGTACCTGGGGTCGTTCGCGCCGTAGAGGGCGGCGGACTGCTGGAAGTAGAAGGTGCCGTCCTTGTCGAGGTACGGGCTCGCCGGGGTGTCGGTCGGGTGCGCGTACGGCACGGGCGATCCGACGCCGACGGTGTACGCGGCGGCGGGCGGGGGAGCCGGGGCCGCGGCGGCGGGGGCCGCCGGGGCGGCCCCGGTCAGGGGCAGGACGGCGGCGGTGAACAGGGCTGCCAGGACTCTGCGCGGGGAGGGCACGGGTGCTCCTTGGGTGAGGGCGCTTCGTGGTGGGGGCGCTGCGCGTGGTGGGGCGGGCCGGTCGGCGGCCCGGGGGCCGCGGTGCCCGCCGCCCCGGGGGAGCGGGGGCGGTGGACCGGGCGTGCCGGGCGTGCCGGACGTGCCGGTGCGGCCGTCTGCGGCCGGGGCCCGGTGGGAGCGGGCCGGGGCCGGACGGGCCGGGCCGGGTCGGGCGAGAGTGCCCGCGGCCGACCGGTGCGGTTTCGTTGTGCGTGAAGCTGCGCTTTTGGGTGCTGCTTCGAGCAACTTCACGCACACCGTGGCAGCGCCCGGGGGCGAAGTCAAGAGCAGCCGGTGGTCAAGTCGCGGCGCGGGAGGGCGGGTTGGCCGTGCCGCGGAGCCCCGGGGCGCACGGGGGCCCGGGGCTCCTCCGGCCGGGGGCCGGGATCGGCCGGTGCGGGATCAGTCGGGGTGGAGTCGGCCGGTGCGGGGTCGGCCGGTGCGGGGTCGCCCGGGGCCGGGATCGGCCGGTGCGGGATCAGTCGGTGCGGGCGCCGACCCCGGCCGGCTCCGGCCGGACCGGGATGTCGGAGGGGTCCTGGAAGATCCCTTCGAGGGCCAGTAGCGCGCCGCCCCGGGCGGCGTTGGAGAGCCCGAGCTCGGAGGCGCGGACGACGACCTGCGGGGAGCCGGGCGCGATCCGCCGGCGGTCGAGGAACTCCTGGGCAGGACCGACCAGGTACCGGCCGAAGACCGCGAAGTAGCCGCCCAGGACGATCCGGGGCGGGTTCAGCACGTCCGCCAGGACGCTCAGCCCGAGCGCCAGGTCGTCGGCGACGGCGGCGAGCGCGGCCAGGGTGCGCGCGTCCCCGGCGTCGGCCCGGTCGAGCAGGTCGCCGAGCCGTTCGGCCAGGTCGACCGAGCGGTCGTGCACCCGGTCGCCGGGGTCGGCCGCGGCGTCCAGCAGCGCCTGCAGTCCGACCGCCACCTCCCAGCAGCCGGTGCGCCCGCAGCTGCACGGCCGGTCGAGCCGGTCGAGCTTCATGTGGCCGATCTCCGAGCCGCGGAGCAGTTTGCCGCCGGTGATGCCGGCCCCGCCGGCGCCGATCCCGCCGGTGACGTACACGAGTTCGCGCGTGTCGGCGCCGGTGTCGGGGGCGGACAGGTACTCGGCGAGGGCGCCGGACTCGGCGTCGTTCTCCAGCAGGACGGGCGGCGCGTGCCGCCCCAGCCGGGCGCGCAACTCCTGGACGGCCCGTACGTCGCGCCAGCCGAAGTTGGTGGCGACGCCGACCGTCCCGGTGGCGCTGTCGATCGAGCCCTGGGTGACGAGGGTGATCCCGATCGGGTGCATGCCGCGCCCGGCGACCGCGCTGAGGCAGTCCGCGACGAGGTCGGCGACCTCGCGCAGGGCGGCCTGCGGGGTGAGGGCGGGGACGTCGAGGGCGAGGCGCTCCTGGTGGACGACGGTGCCGCGCAGGTCGAGGGCGAGGACGGTGACGTGGTCGGGGCCCACCTCGGCGCCGATGCCGCAGATCCAGCGCCCGTCGAGCTCGACCATCCGGTGCGGCCGGCCGACCGCGCCCGCGCGGTCGAGCTCGCCCTCGCGGACCAGGCCGCGCTGGATCAGGTCGGCGACCAGGACGGAGACGGTGGCCCGGGGCAGGCCGCTCGCGGTGGCGAGGTGGGTGCGCGACTGCGCGCCGTTCTCGCGCAGCTGACGCAGCATCACGCCCAGGTTGGTGCGGCGCAGCGATGCCTTGTCGGCGACCTCGGGGTGGCCCGCCAGGACGGCGCCCGCGGAGCCGCCCGTGCCGGTGGTGCCGGTGGTGCCGCGCTGCGTCTGTCGCACGTGCTCTCCTCGTTCCGGTGCCTGCCGTGCAGGCGGTGGTGACCTGGCCATATTAGTTCATGCAGCACACGAAATAACCGTGGAAGCCGGTGGCCGCCGGGTGCCGACCGGCGGCCCGGGTGCCGTCCGGGACGCGGGCGGACCGCCGTGCGCTGCGCCAATGCGCCTGCACGGCAGTCGGGTTGACCGTACCGGTCGGCGGTGCGGCGGTTCATCGCGGTTGCGCAACGGCCCGCCGTGCCCCTTGACAGCCTCGATCCTTAATTAACACACTAGCCGAAATAACCCGCCCAGGCGTTCCGCGGCCCCACCTCCCGCGTCCGGGGCCGAGCCCACCCGCAGCAGGCAGCAGAAGAGGACCCCCATGAAGAACCGCGCGCTCAGAACCGTCACCCTCGCCGTGGCGATCGCCTCGCTGGCCGGCACCGCCGCCTGCGGCTCCGGCGGCTCCGGCGGGTCGGGGGACCAGGCCGCCGGACCGGTCAGGATCGAGTTCTGGGGCTGGGCCCCCGGCTACGAGAAGTCCGTCGAGCTCTTCAACTCCACCCACCCGGGCGTCCAGGTCGTCTACAGCAAGATCTCGCCCGGCTCCAAGGGCGGCTACACCAAGCTGCTCAGTGCCGTGAAGGCCGGCAACGCCCCCTGCGTCGGGTCGGTCGGCTTCGAGACGCTGCCCACCTTCGCCGCCGCCGGCGCGCTCCAGGACGCGACGGCCGACGCCGCGCCCTACGCGAAGGAGTACGCCGCCTCGGCGTTCGCCCAGTCCGGGGTCGCGGGCCACACCTACGCCCTGCCCGTGGACATCGCCCCGATGGGCCTGATCTACCGCAAGGACCTCTTCGCCAAGTACGGGATCACCGAGGCGCCGAAGACCTGGGCCGAGTACGCCGCCGACGCCGCCGCCATCCACGCCGCCGACCCGAACGCCTACATCGGCTACTTCGGCAACGACGCCTACAACTTCGCCGGCCTCGCCCAGCAGGCCGGGGCGAAGTGGTTCGGCACCAGCGGCGACAAGTGGACCGTCAGCCTGGACGACCCGGCCACGAAGAAGGTCGCCGCCTTCTGGCAGGACCTGATCGACCGGAAGCTGGTCAAGGTCGTGCCGAGCTTCGACACCGCCCTCTACCAGGGCATGGGCGAGGGCACCATCCTCTCCGACGTCAACGCCGTCTGGGACACCCCGATCCTCGCCGACAACGTCAAGCAGACCTCCGGCAACTGGGCCGTCGCCCCGATGCCGGTCTGGGACGCCGCGAAGCCCGCCTCCGGCAACGCCGGCGGCACCCCCAACGCCGTGCTGAAGGGCTGCAAGCACACCAAGGAGGCCGTCGAGTTCGCCCACTGGTTCGGCACCGACCCGGCCAGCGTCAGCAACCTGATCAAGGAGACCGGCATCTACCCCGCCGCCCTCGCCGGCCTGGACAACCCGGCCCTCGCCGAACCCGACGCGTTCTACGGCGGCCAGCAGATCTACGACGTGTTCAAGGCGAGCGCCGCCCAGGTCGACCCCGGCTTCCAGTGGGGCCCGGTGATGACGAAGACCTCCGGCGCGCTCGGCGACGGCCTCGGCCGGGCGGGCGCCGGCACCGGCACCCTCGACGCCGCGCTGGCCGACGTGCAGGCCCAGACCCTGGCCGAGATGAAGACCCAGGGCATGGAAATCGGCTGACCATGCACCCGTCCCCCACCACCCCCGCCCCGGTGCGCCCGGGGGAGCGCACCGGGTCCACCCCGCCGCCGGACGCCCCGCGCCCGGACGCCCCGCGGCGGCGCGCCGTCGACTGGCGGCGCTGGACGCCGCTGGGCTTCCTGCTCCCGTTCGGCTCGCTGTTCCTCCTGACCTTCGTCGCGCCGATCTGCTACGCCGTCCACCAGAGCCTGTTCAAGCTGCACCGCTCCGGCCTCGGGCTCACGCCCCCGTCCACGGTCTTCGCCGGCTTCGCCAACTACACCGAGGCGCTGGCGGACCGCGCCTTCACCTCGGCCGTCGTCCGGGTGCTGCTGATCGGCGCCGTGCAGGTGCCGCTGATGCTGGGCCTGGCGCTGCTGCTGGCGCTGCTGCTCGACGGCCGCCGCACGCCCGGCAAGCGCTTCTTCCGGCTGGCCTTCTTCCTGCCGTACGCGATCCCCGGGGTGATCGGCGGCCTGATGTGGTCCTTCCTCTACCAGCCGGACGTCAGCCCGATCGCCCGGGCGCTCTCCGGCCTCGGCCTGCACGTCGACTTCACCTCCGAGGGCCTGCTGCCCTGGTCGGTGGGCAACATGCTGACCTGGGGCTGGACCGGCTACAACATGATCGTCATCCACTCGGCGCTGAAGGCGATCCCCGGCGAGTACGCCGAGGCCGCCGAGCTCGACGGCTGCACGGGCTGGCGGCTCGCCTGGCACATCAAGATCCCGATGGTGCGGCCCGCCCTGGTGATGAGCACGGTGTTCTCCATCATCGGCATGGCGCAGCTCTACAACGAGCCCGTCATCATGCGGGCCGTCGCCCCCAACCTGGCCGGCGACTGGACCCCGATCATGGCCGCGCAGAACGAGGTGGCGGCCAACAACTACCAGGCCGCGGCCGCCCGTTCGGTGATCCTCGCACTGGTGATCTTCGTCCTCTCGTTCGGTTTCATGCGGTTCGTCAACAAGCGCGGAGCGGCCCTGTGAAGAACGCGTCGAGGGGCCCGGCCCGGCCCGCGAACCCGGCCGGCCGGATCGGGACGCTCGCCGTCCTGGTGCTCGCGGCGGTCTACTCCCTGCTGCCGGTGTGGTGGCTGGTGGTCTCCGCGACCAAGGACAGCAGCGACCTCTTCTCCAGCAACGGCTTCTGGTTCGCCGGGCGGATCGAGATCGTGCGCAACGTCTCCACCCTGCTCGGCGTCCAGGACGGCATCTTCGGCCGCTGGCTGCTCAACAGCCTGCTCTACGCCGTCGGCGGCGCGGCCGTCGCCACCCTGCTGTCCGCGATGGCGGGCTACGTGCTGGCGAAGTACGCCTTCCGCGGCCGCGAGGCGGTCTTCAACACCGTGCTGGGCGCGATCCTGATCCCGGCCCCGCTGTTCGCCCTGCCGCTGTACCTGATGTTCTCGGCCACCCACCTGGTGAACACCTTCTGGGCGGTCTTCATCCCCAGCGTGGTCAGCCCGTTCGGCGTCTACCTGGCCCGCATCTACGCGGCGGCCGCGGTGCCCGACGAACTGCTGGAGGCCGGACGGCTCGACGGCGCGGGCGAGTTCAGGATCTTCCGGTCCCTCGCCCTGCGGGTCCTGCAGCCCTCGCTGGTCACCGTCTTCCTGTTCCAGTTCGTGACGGTCTGGACGAACTACCTGCTGCCGTCGCTGATGCTCGCGAACGACCGCCTGCAGCCGGTCACCGTGGGCCTGGTCGCCTGGAAGGAGCAGCGCGGCCAGACCGTCCCCTACAACCTCATCATCACCGGCTCGCTGCTGTCGGTCGTCCCGATCGTGGTGATGTTCCTCCTGCTGCAGCGCTACTGGAAGGCCGGACTCACCTCCGGCAGCGTCAAGTAGCCCCCCGCACACCTTCCGAAGAGGCAGAGCAACAGATGAGTGAGCTGCGGCTGACCACCCTGACGCTGCCGACCGCCCCGGTCGGACCCGTCAACCCCCTCCCCCCGCTGTTCGGCGGCGCGGACCTGCACCAGGTCGAGGACGCCGGCGAGGCGGACGAGGAGATGCGCCACAACATCGGCTACGGCCGGGTGCCCTCCGTCATGCCCTACCTGGTGCAGGACGGCTACGCCCGCGAGCGGTCGCCCGCCGAGCACCCCGTCGCGGTGCTGGAGAACGACACCCTGCGCGCGGTCTTCCTGCTCGGCGCGGGCGGCCGGCTCCAGTCCCTGGTCCACCGGCCGACCGGGCGCGAACTCCTGTTCCGCAACCCGGTGTTCCAGCCCGCCAACCTCGCCCTGCGCGGCGCCTGGCTGGCCGGCGGCGTCGAGTGGAACATCGGCACCATCGGCCACTCGCCCACCACCTGCGAACCCCTGCACGCCGCCCGCCTCACCCGCCCGGACGGCACCCCGGTGCTGCGGATGTGGGAGTACGAGCGGATGCGCGGCGTGGTCTTCCAGATCGACGCCTGCCTCCCCGACGACTCCCCGGTCCTGCTGGTCCACGTCCGGATCACCAACCCGCGTCCGGACACCGTCCCGATGTACTGGTGGTCCAACATCGCCGTCCCCGAGGCCCCCGACGTCCGGGTGCTGGCCCCGGCCGACGCGGCCTGGCAGTTCTCCTACGACCGCAAGGTCCGCCGGGTCGCCCTCCCCGCCCCCGACGGCACCGACCTCAGCCGCACCACCCTCTCCCGGGACGCCGCCGACTACTTCTTCGACGTCCCCGCGGGCCGCCGGGGCTGGGTCGCCGCCCTCGACGCGGGCGGCCGCGGCCTGGTCCAGGCCTCCACCGAACGGCTCCGCGGCCGCAAGCTCTTCCTCTGGGGCCAGGGCGAGGGCGGCCGGCACTGGCAGGAGTGGCTGTCCGGGCCCGGCCAGGCCTACCTGGAGATCCAGGCCGGCCTGGCCCGCACCCAGCTCGAACACCTGCCGATGCCGGCCGGCGCCCGCTGGGCCTGGACCGAGGCGTACGGACTGCTGGAGGCCGACCCCGCCGCCGTCCACGGCGCCGACTGGACGGCCGCCCGCACCGCGGCCGAACGCGCCCTGGACGCGCTGCTCCCGCAGCACCTGCTGGACGCCGAACTGGCCGCCGCCGACGACTGGGCGGACCGCGCACCCGAGGAGATCCTGCACACCGGCTCCGGTTGGGGCGCCCTGGAACAGCACCGCCGCACCCTGGCCGGCGAAGCCCCCCTGCCCACCCCCGGCACCCCGTTCCCGGCCCGCACCCTGGGCCCCGAGCAGGCCCCCTGGCTCGAACTCCTCACCCACGGCACCATCAGCACCGACGACCCGGACCGGCCGCCGTCCTCCCACCAGAGCGACCCGGTCTGGACGCGGCCGCTGGCCGCCGCCGACGGCTGGCTCGCCCACCTCCACCTCGGCACCCTGCACGCCCACGGCGGCGACCACGAGGCCGCCCGCGCGGCCTGGCTGCGCTCGCTGGAACGGCGGCCCACCGCCTGGGCCTGGCGCAACCTCGGCGCCCTCGCCGCCCACACCGGCCGGCTCGACGAGGCCGCCCGCGCCTACCGCCGGGCGCTGGGCCTGGCCCCCGGGCTGCTGCCGCTCGTCCTGGAGGCGGCCGGCGTCCTGCTCCGGGCCGGGCACCCGCAGGAGGTCCTGGACCGGGTGGAGGCGCTCGACCCGGCCCACCGCGCCGTCGGCCGGGTCCGCTGGGCGGAGGCCCGGGCCGCGCTGGACGCCGGCGACACCGAGCGCTGCGGCCGGCTGCTGCGCGAGGGCATCGAACTCCCCGACCTCCGCGAGGGCGAGGACTCCCTGCACGCCCTCTGGTTCGCCCACCGGCGCGCCGCAGCAGCCGCCGACGACGCCGCCGACGACGCCGACGGCACCGGTGCCGCGCGGCCCGCACCGGGACTCCCGCGGGCCTACGACTTCCGGATGCTGGCCGCCGAGGGGGCCGGCTGAGGCGAACGGCGGGAGCCGCCGGCGTCACGGCTCCCCGTCGGAGCCGACCGGACCGCACGGTCCGGTCCGCACGGTCCGGTCCGCTCAGCGGGCGGCGCGGAGCTCCTCCAGCAGCATGCCCTGGTCGGCGAGCAGTTCGGTGAGGATGCGCCGAGCCGTCCGGAGCAGCTCGGCGACGTCCGCGCCGGCCAGGGCGTACACCACCGTCGATCCCTCGCGGGTCGCGGTCACCAGGCCGGAGCGGCGCAGGATGGCCAACTGCTGGGAGAGGCTCGACGGTTCGATGTCGAACTCGGGCAGCAGGTCGCGCACCGGCGTCGGTCCGGCCTGGAGCAGTTCGAGGACCCGGATTCGCACCGGGTGGCCGAGCATCCGGAAGAACTCGGCCTTGGCCTGGTACAGCGGTACGGGCATGCTTCCTCCCCTTTTCCGGCGGCACGCGGGCCGCCGTCCCGCGCTCAGACCTCCAGCGTCGACTCGATCCGCTTCAACTGGTGCCGGGCCATCGCCAGGTTGGACCGGGTGCGGTTGAGCGCGAGGTACAGGAACAGGCCGCGTCCGCTGGACGTGGTGAGCGGCCGGATCAGGTGGTACTGGTTGGTCAGGGTGACCAGGATGTCCTCGATGCCGTCGTCGTGGAGATTGAGCATTTCCATCGCCCGCATCTTGGCACGGACGAGGTCCGTGTTGGCGGCCGCTGCGACGTTCAGGTCGATGTCCCCGCCGTCCCCGAGAGTGCCGAGCGCCATGCCGCTGCCGTAGTCCACCAGGGCCACCCCGATGGCTCCTTCGATGGTCATGGCTTCCTTGAGCGAGGTTTCGAGGTTCGCCATCGCCTGTCTCCTGTCGTGGCTGTGATCGGTTCGGCACGACTGTAGGAACGGGATCGCACTGCGGCCGAGTGTTGACCGGAATCTTTCGTTTCTGGTTCAAGGTTGATCGATCAGTGTCGATCTGCTGACCACATGAAGACATTTGCAACTCAGGATGTGAACAGTTCACGCGTACGCGATTTCTGCGGCACCCCCCGGGGAAGGGCCCCGGAACGTGACGGGGCCCGGGAGCGGTATCCGGCTCCCGGGCCCCTGTGTGCCACCCAATTGCTGCGCACCGGCACGTTTAAGGACGGCGATCATGTTTACGGCGTTCGCTTTACCGTTGAAGCTACCGCGCCACGTAGAGGCGCAGGAGGGAGTCGAACCCCCATCTCACGCCATGGGCCCCGTCCGGTCGATCCGGCGCTCGGTGGCGAATGCTGAGACTTGAGCGAGAGCCTGAGTTTCACGGGGTGCCTCTGCCGTGTTGGGCCACCCCGGCACGTGGTGCCGGGGGAGGGACTCGAACCCCCACCGTTCCCCGAAGTCAGCTTCAACCTCAGTGTCAGCTTGCGCTTCGCGCGCCACCCCGGTCTCACCCGGGGCGTTCGTGGGGCTACCCGAACAGGTAGCCGAAGACGGCGTCGCCGACCCGCCGGTCGTCGACCTCCGCGCCGTTGGCCTCCTCACGGGCGAACTGCACCGCCTGCTGCAGCTTCTCCACCCGCTCCAGCAACTCGTTCACCCGCCGCGCGGGCAGCGCGCCGGAGAACTTCACCGTGGTCCAGTACCCGACCGGGACGTCCTCGTAGTAGACCTCGACCTGGGCCGGGTGCTTCTCCGTGGCCTCCGCCTTCACGTGGTTGCGCGGCACCTTCCTGGTGCGGATCGTCCGCACCGCCTCGGTCTTCCACGCGTCCGTGGACACGTCCAGCGACCAGGACTCCGCGGCGTCCAGCACCGGGAGCTTGCGCACGAACGTCCGCAGGTCGGTCAGCTGCTTCTCCAGGAACAGCAGGTACGTCACGGGGGCGCCGGCCACCAGCGTCCGCCCGTCGACCACCACGTCGGCCCGGGCCGCGGTGTTCGCCCAGTCCTTGGTCGCCGTCACGTCGAACAGCCGGGTCAGCGTCGCCGCCGTCGCCCGCAGCACGTCCTCCGCCTTGACCTGCACCCTGGTCGACTCGGGGGGCAGCTGCTCGCCCTCCTCGTCCTTCGGCTGGTACGTCCGGGACAGACCGGCCAGCAGCGCGGGCTTCTGCAGGTCCTGGTGGGACTGCGTCAGCTCCTGGAACGACTTCGACTTGACGCCCTTTTCCACGGCGATGATCTGGTTCAACTTGGCCACGGGCAGGACGCTAGCGGCCCGCCCGTCCGACCGTCACCCGGTTTTCCGCCCGGCCGGACGGACCTGTGCTGACCTGGGCACGTCAGCGCAGAACTGCCGGGAAAGTCTGATGTTGATGTCACTCCGGACGGGTAATCTCAGGCTGAGATGCTCGATCACCACACCCCACGCACCCGCTGCGCCCCGTCGCCGCCCCCGGCCACGGCCCCGCAGCCGCAGGCGTCGCCGTCTGCGTTCTCGTCCGGCCACACTCACGGGAAGAACAGGTGACGCCAGTGCCCAGCAGCCCCACGCCCGAGGAGCAGCTCGACCCCGCGGCCCGCGCCGCCGCCGAGGAGGAGCTCAGCCCCGCCGAGCGCTACGCCGCGGCCCGCGAGCGCGCCAAGGAGCAGGCCACCGCGCTGTACGGCTTCCAGCAGCTGTACGACTTCCCGCTCGACGACTTCCAGGTCCGCGCCTGCCGCACGCTGGAGGCCGGCCAGGGCGTGCTGGTCGCCGCGCCCACCGGCTCCGGCAAGACCATCGTCGGCGAGTTCGCCGTCCACCTGGCGCTGGCCGCCGGCCGCAAGTGCTTCTACACCACGCCGATCAAGGCGCTGTCCAACCAGAAGTACGCGGACCTGGTCAAGCGCTACGGCCAGGCCAAGGTCGGCCTGCTCACCGGCGACAACTCCGTCAACGGGGACGCGCCGGTCGTCGTGATGACCACCGAGGTCCTGCGCAACATGCTGTACGCGGGCTCCAGCGCCCTCGACGGCCTCGGCTACGTGGTGATGGACGAGGTGCACTACCTCGCCGACCGGTTCCGCGGCGCCGTCTGGGAGGAGGTCATCATCCACCTCCCCGAGTCGGTGACCCTGGTGTCGCTCTCCGCGACGGTCTCCAACGCCGAGGAGTTCGGCGACTGGCTGGACACCGTCCGCGGCGGCACCGAGGTGATCGTCTCCGAGCACCGCCCCGTCCCGCTCTGGCAGCACGTGATGGCCGGCAACCGGATGTACGACCTGTTCGCCAGCCCCGACCGGGACGGCCGCCCCAAGGGCAGCCTGAAGAACCCCGCCAAGGCGGTCAACCCCGAGCTGGTCCGGCTGGCCCGCTCCGAGGCCGACCGCGGCCGGGACAGGTTCGCCCGCGGCCGGGGCCGCTCGATGCCGGCCGGGCGCCCCGGCCGGGTCTGGACGCCGAGCCGGGTCGACGTCATCGACCGGCTCGACGCCGAGGGCCTGCTCCCCGCGATCACCTTCATCTTCAGCCGGGCCGGCTGCGAGGCCGCCGTCCAGCAGTGCCTCAACTCCGGCCTGCGCCTGAACCGGGACGCCGACCGCTTCAAGGTCCGCCAGTTCGTCGAGGAGCGCTGCCGCGACATCCCCGACGAGGACCTGCACGTGCTCGGCTACTACGAGTGGCTGGACGGCCTGGAGCGCGGCATCGCCGCCCACCACGCCGGCATGCTGCCCCGGTTCAAGGAGGTCGTCGAGGAGCTGTTCGTCCAGGGCCTGGTCAAGGCGGTCTTCGCCACCGAGACGCTCGCCCTCGGCATCAACATGCCCGCCCGCTCGGTGGTCATGGAGAAGCTGGTCAAGTGGAACGGCGAGACCCACGCCGACATCACCCCCGGCGAGTACACCCAGCTCACCGGCCGGGCCGGCCGCCGCGGCATCGACGTCGAGGGCCACGCGGTGGTCCTGTGGCAGCGCGGCCTCGACCCGGAGGCGCTGGCCGGCCTGGCCGGCACCCGCACCTACCCGCTCAAGTCCTCCTTCCGCCCCTCGTACAACATGGCCGTCAACCTGGTCGGCCAGTTCGGGCGGCACCGCTCCCGCGAACTGCTGGAGACCTCCTTCGCGCAGTTCCAGGCCGACCGCTCGGTGGTCGGCATCGCCCGGCAGGTGCAGCGCAACGAGGAGGGGCTCGACGGCTACCGCGAGTCGATGACCTGCCACCTCGGCGACTTCGACGAGTACATGCGGCTGCGCCGCGCGCTCAAGGACCGCGAGAACGAGCTGGCCCGCGAGGGCTCCTCGCAGCGCCGCAACGCCGCCGTCGAGGCCATCGAGCAGCTCAAGCCCGGCGACATCATCCACGTCCCGACCGGCAAGTTCGCCGGCCTCGCCCTCGTCCTCGACCCCGGCCTGCCCCCGGCCGGCCGCAACGGGCACGGCCGCGGCGGCCCGCGTCACCCCGACTTCCAGGACGGGCCGCGCCCGGTCGTGCTCACCGCCGAGCGCCAGGTCAAGCGCCTCGCGATGATCGACTTCCCGTACCCGGTCGCCGCGGTCGACCGGATGCGCATCCCGAAGTCCTTCAACCCGCGCAGCCCGCAGTCCCGCCGCGACCTCGCCTCCGCGCTGCGCACCAAGGCCGGCCACCTCGAACCCGAGCGCTACCGCAAGGGCCGCGCCGCCGCCGCCGACGACCCCGAGATCGGCCGGCTGCGCACCGCCCTGCGCCAGCACCCCTGCCACGGCTGCGACGAGCGCGAGGACCACGCCCGCTGGTCCGAGCGCTACCACCGCCTGCACCGCGACACCGAACTCCTCGAACGCCGGATGCGCTCGCGCACCCACACCATCGCCCGCACCTTCGACCGGGTCTGCGGCCTGCTCACCGACCTCGGCTACCTCAGCGGCGACACCGTCACCGCCGACGGCAAGCGCCTGGCCCGGCTCTACGGCGAACTCGACCTGCTCGCCTCCGAGTGCATCCGCGAAGGCGTCTGGGACGGCCTGGCCGCCGCCGAACTCGCCGCCTGCGCCTCCGCGCTGGTCTACGAGGCCCGCCAGTCCGACGACGCGACCGCCCCCCGCGTCCCCGAGGGCGGCGCCAAGGAGGCGCTCGGCCGGATGGTCCGGATCTGGGGCCGGCTGGACGCCCTGGAGGAGCAGCACAAGATCTCCACCGCCGAGGGCGTCGGCCAGCGCGAGCCCGACCTCGGCTTCGCCTGGACCGCCTACCGCTGGGCCCTCGGCCACGACCTCGACGCCGTCCTGCGCGACGCCGACATGCCGGCCGGTGACTTCGTCCGCTGGACCAAGCAGCTGATCGACGTGCTCGGGCAGATCCAGGACGCGGCCGGTGACGACACCGACCTGCGCAAGACCGCCCGCAAGGCGGTCGACGGCATGCGGCGCGGCATCATCGCGTACTCGTCCGTCGGCTAGGGGCTCTTTTCGTAGCTTCGTACCTGCGTAGCTCCGTAGCTCCGTAGCTCCGTAGCTACGTGCCGAAGGGCCCGGCCGCTCCGTACGGGAGCGGCCGGGCCCTTCGGCGTCGGCGGGGGCCGGTCAGGCCGCGAGGAGCTGGTGCAGCAGGTCGCGGTAGGCGCGCAGGGAGAGGCGCAGGTCCTCGGTGCGGGAGGGGGCGTCCGCGGCGCCCCGGTCGCCGCCGTTCCGCCAGGCGTCGCGCAGCGCGGTGCGGCGCTCCTGCAAGCGGTCGGTCAGCACCCGGACCGTCTCGTCCAGGGCCTCGTCGGCCTCCTGCACGGCCCGGTTCGGGTCGTCCACGAAGGTGCCCACGGCGTGGTCGAGCCGACCGGTCAGCCGGGAGGTGAGCTCCGGCGGCAGCAGCAGGTCGGCCCCGTCCGTCACGGTCGGGTTCCCGGCGGTGGAGCGCGGGCGGGCGGGCTCGGCGGTCTTCGTCATGTCGGTGGGGCGCGGGGCGGTGTCCGTCCGGTCGCCGTACGCACGGGCGGTGTCGGTGTCGGTGTCGACGTCGGTGCTCGTGCGGTCGGCGCGGGGGTCGGTGCCCGTACGGCCGGTGTCCGTGCGGTCGGTGCCCGTACGGTCGGTGTCCGTGCGGTCGCTGCGGGGGGCGGGGACGGTGCCGGTGGCGGTGCCGTCGGCGCGGTCGGCGCGGGGGTCGGTCTCCGTGCGGTCGGCGCGGGTGCCGTTGGTGCGGTCGGTGCCATTGGTGCCGTTGGCGCGGTCGGTGCCGGGAGCCGGCGGGGTGTTGGAGACGAAGCGGCCCCGGGTGGCGCCGGCGCCGGTGGCGGAGCCGATGCCGGTGGCGCGGTCGGTGTCGGTGGCGGAGCCGGTGGCGCGCTCGGTGCTGGGGTTGTCGGTGGTCATGCTGTCCTCCTCGGGGAACGGTGGGGCGGCGGTGTCGCGGTGGGGCCGGCCGGTGCTCAGGCGCGGTGGCCGTGCTGGGCCGGCACCCGCCCGGAGGACGGCCTTCCGGCCTTCGTCATGTCGTGGGCGGGGGCCTGCTCCGGCTCGTCCCCGGTGCCGACCAGCGCGGTGAACAGCTCCCGGGCCCGGACCAGGGCCGCACGCTGCTCCTCGGTGGCCGAGGACCGTCCGGTGGCGTTCGGCCGGGAGAGCGCGCGCAGCGTCCGGTAGGACTCGACGTGCTCGCCGTGGTCGACCGAGATGGTGTCGATCTGCGCGTCCACGTCGGAGTCGGGGTAGCCGCGGTCGCGGGCCACCCGGGCCAGCAGCGCCTCCGCGTTGGCCAGGGCCTGCCGGGGGTCGTCGACGAAGCGTGCCTTCACCTGCGCCCACTGCTCCTCGGCCCGGGCGCGCTCTGCCTCGCTCAGCGGGGTCAGGGTCAGCTCCCGGTGGCGCTCCACCCGCTGGGCGAGCTCGCGCTCGGCCGCGGCGGTGTCGCCGCCGTGCCGGGCGACCGTGCGTTCGTACTCGGGCCCGAACCGGCGGCTCAGGCTGGGGTGCTGCTGCCGGTGGCGGACGGCGAACGCGAGCGCCGCCACCACCACGGCGATCACGACGATCGCCACGATCAGACCGCTGGACATGCTCTGCCTCCTGACGCGGGGGCCGCCCGCTCGGGGCCGCCCAGTTCGGTTCGCTCGCGGCCTCGGATGACCCGTGTGCCGTTCCGCAAACACCCCGGCCTTCCTGACGGTCCGTCAGCCGCCCGGCGGCCCGGGCCCGATGCCCTCCTCCCGGGCCCGCTGCGCCCCGTCCGCTCCCCGCGGTCCGCCCGCGGTCCGCCCGTGGCCCGCCCGCGGGGCATCCTCACGCGGTGGCGTCCGGCACCGGTCCGGTGGAGTCGCGGACGATGAGCTCGGTGGCGAGTTCGACGTGCAGGGCTTCGACCGCGGTGCCCTCGATCAGGCGCAGCAGCAGGCTGACGGCGAGGCCGCCGAGTTCCTCCAGGGGCTGGCGGACGGTGGTGAGGGTGGGGATGGAGGTGCGGCTGAGGTAGTCGTCGTCGAAGCCGACGAGGGAGAGGTCGGCGGGGACGCGCAGGCCGCGTTCGTGGGCGGCGCGCAGGGCGCCGATGGCGGCCTTGTCGTTGAAGGCGACCAGCGCGGTGGGGGGCCGTGGCAGGTCGAGGAGGCGGGCGGCCGCGGTGTGGCCCCAGTCGCTGGTGGGTTCGATGTGGGTGACGAGCTCCGGGGGGATGAGGACGCCGGCCTGCGCGAGCGCCGAGGTGTGGCCGGCGAAGCGGGAGGTGGAGGCGAGCCAGTCGGCGGGGCCGTTGATGAAGCCGATCCGGCGGTGGCCGAGCCCGACCAGGTGGGCGGTGAGGTTGCGGGCGCCGGTGAAGTGCGACGCGGAGACGGCGGCGATGTCCCGGGGGACGGGCGTGCGGGGGTCGACGACGACGAACGGGAGTTCCTCGCGGCGCAGCCGTTCGAGTTCGGTGCTCTCCTCGACGGGCAGCACCAGCAGCGCCCCGGCGAGGTCGCGGCGGCGGGGCAGCGCGGCCAGCGCCCCGTTGTGCTGGGCGCTGCTGCCCGCGCTGAGGATCAGCTCCCGGCCGTGCCGGTCGAGCGCCTCGGCGACGGCGGTGACGATGGTGCCGAAGTAGTCGGTGAGCAGGTAGGGGCAGCGGACGAACACCGCACCCGGCCGGGCCGTCCGCCGGGGTGCGGCGGCCCCGGGGGAGCCGAGCCGTTCCATCGCGGCGCGGACGGCGGCCCGGGTCTCCTCGGCGACGGCGGCCTGCCCGGTCAGGACGCGGGAGACGGTCGCGGGGGAGACCCCGGCGGCGGCCGCGATCTCCCGGACGGTGACCCGGGTCGACTTCGGCCTACCCATGTGTTTCATCGTTTCGTTTCATGGAAGCGATCATACAACTCCCAATTCCCAAGGCGTGCAGGAATCTTGACAGGGGGAAAGCTGGTGCCGTTTCCTGAACGCACGCACAGATGTCAGAAACGTTTCATTTTGTTTCATGAAGGCAAGGCGAAGGGAATCCGATGTACCGACGCGTGCTCGGCACCGCCACGGCCGCGGCCGTGGTCCTGGGCCTGACCGGCGCGGCCCCCGCCCCGGCGCACCGGCCGACCCGACCGGCCGAGGTCCGGGTCTGGGTCACCACCCCGGACGGCGCCGAACTGCTGCACCAGCGCCCCTCGGTGGCGTTCCACCCGGGGGCGTCCGCCCGCACCACCATCACCGTCGACCCGACGCAGACCTTCCAGCGGATGGACGGCTTCGGTGCTTCGATCACCGACTCCTCCGCCGCCGTGCTGAGCACCCTGCCCCCGACCGACCGGGACGCCGCGCTGCGCCGGCTCTTCGACCCCGCGGGCGGGATCGGCATCAGCATGGTCCGCCAGCCGATCGGCTCCTCCGACTTCACGGCCGCCGCCGAGCACTACACCTACGACGACGTCCCGGCCGGGCAGAGCGACTTCGCACTGAGCCGCTTCTCGATCGCCCACGACGAGCGGCAGATCCTCCCGCTGCTGCGCCGAGCCAGGCGCCTCAACCCGGAGTTGAAGGTGGTGGCGACGCCGTGGAGCCCGCCCGCCTGGATGAAGACCGGTGACTCGCTGCTGGAGGGCAAGCTCAAGGACGACCCGGCGGTCTACGACGCGTACGCCCGCTACCTGGTGAAGTTCGTGCAGGCGTACGCGGCGGCGGGCGTCCCGGTCGACTACCTGACGGTGCAGAACGAGCCGCAGAACCGCAAGCCCAACGCGTACCCGGGCACCGACCTGACCGCCGAGCAGGAGGAGAAGGTGATCGAGGCGCTCGGGCCGCTGCTGAGGAAGGCCAGCCCGCGCACGAAGATCCTCGGCTACGACCACAACTGGGTCACCCACCCCGACGACGTCCGCAACACCCCGCCCGGCGAGGACCCGGAGACCGACTACCCGTACCGGCTGCTGGACAGCGACGCCGCCAAGTGGCTGGCCGGCACCGCCTACCACTGCTACGCGGGCGACCCGTCCGCGCAGAGCGCGCTGCACGACGCGCACCCCGACAAGGGCATCTGGTTCACCGAGTGCTCCGGCTCGCACGGGCCGGACGACACCGTCGCGCAGACCTTCCGCGGGACGCTGACCTGGCACGCTCGCAACCTGACCGTCGGCGCGACCCGCAACTGGGCCGAGTCCGTGCTCAACTGGAACATCGCGCTGGACGAGCACGACGGCCCGCACAACGGCGGCTGCGGCACCTGCACCGCCCTGCTGACCGTGCACGACGACCACAGCGTCACCACCGGCGCCGAGTACTACACCATCGGCCACCTGTCGAAGTTCGTCCGCCCCGGCGCCGTCCGGATCGCCAGCACCAACTTCGGCACGCCGGGCTGGAACGGGCAGCTGACCGACGTCGCGTTCACCGACCCGGACGGGTCGACCGTGCTGGTGGTGCACAACGAGAACGACGCCCCGCGCGACTTCGCCGTCGCGGTCGGCGGCCAGAGCTTCGAGTACACCCTGCCCGGCGGCGCGCTGGCCACCTTCAGCTGGCCCGGGGCCGGTGCGCCGAAGGCCGACCGGCGCGAGGTCCCGCTCACCGGCGCCACCGCCACCGCCGGGCCGGCCGCCGCCGACGCCCGCGCGGCGATCGACGCGGACGCCTCCACCCGGTGGTCCAGCGGCGCGGCCCAGGCCCCCGGCCAGTACCTGCGGATCGACCTGGGACGGCGCACCGCCTTCGACCGGGTCGCCCTCGACAGCGGCGACAACCTCGGCGACTACGCCCGCGGTTGGCGGATCGAGGCGAGCGACGACGGCACCCGCTGGCGCCCCCTCGCCGCCGGCGCCGGCACCGGCCAGCTCACCACCGTCGACCTGCCGCGCGACACCCGGGCCCGCTACCTGCGGATCACCGCCACCGCCGCCGCGCCCAACTGGTGGAGCCTCGCGGACGTCCGCCTCTACCGCTGACCCCCGCCACCCCTCCGGTTCGCGGAACACCCGACGTTCCGTGCGCACCACCGCGCAGCATCCCACCCCACCCCCCCACGAGGAGCAGTCCCATGTCCGGACCGCACCGCCCCGCCCGCCTCGCCGTGGCCCTCGCCCTGGCCGCCGCCGGTCTCGCCACCGCCGGCGGAACGGCCGCCCAGGCCGCCGACACCACCGCCCAGGTCTGGATCACCACCGCCGACGGCACCAGCCGTCTCGCCCAGGCCGCCGCCGTCCCGTTCTCCGCCACCACCCCGCAGGCGCAGGACATCGCCGTCAACGCCTCCGACGTGCAGCAGCCGCTGGTCGGCTTCGGCGCCGCGTTCACCGAGTCCTCCGCCCACCTGGTGGCCGGCCTGTCCGCCGGCACCCGGGCCGCCCTGATGAACGACCTGTTCTCCACCGCCGGCAGCGGCATCGGCCTGAACTACCTGCGCCAGCCGCTCGGTGCCTCCGACTTCGTCTCGCACCTGCCGTTCTACTCGTACGAGGACACCAGGGGCTCGTTCTCCATCGCCCGCGACCAGCAGGAGATCCTGCCCGCGATCAACCAGGCCCGGGCGGTCAACCCGAACATCCGGATCATGGGCACCCCGTGGTCGCCGCCCGCCTGGATGAAGACCTCGAACTCACTCAACGGCGGCAGCCTGAAGCCGGAGAACTACGGGGACTTCGCCGACTACCTGGTCAAGGCGATCCAGGCGTACGGCGCGGCGGGCGCCCCGATCAGCGACCTGACGGTGGCCAACGAGCCCAAGTTCCAGACCACTTACCCCTCCACCGGGATGACGGCCGCCCAACAGGCCGACTTCATCAAGGTGCTGGACGGCAAGCTGACCGCGGCCGGCCTGTCCACCGACCTCTACGCGTACGACCACAACTGGGACGACACCTCCTTCCCGCTGGGCGTGCTCTCCCAGGACGCCTCGGTGGCCCGGCTCAAGGGCGCCGCGTTCCACTGCTACGGCGGCCAGCCCGAGGCCGAGCAGCAGGTCGCGAACACCGGGAAGGCGGTGTTCTTCACCGAGTGCACCGGCACCGACTCGGCCACCCCGGCGCAGACCTTCAGCAACACGCTGAAGTGGCAGACCGAGAACCTGATCATCCGCAACCTGCGCAGCGGGGGCCGCACCGCCGTGCTGTGGAACGTCGCCCTGGACGCCAACGGCGGCCCGCAGTACGGCAACTGCTCCACCAACTGCAACGGCGTGCTGGAGATCGCGAACGGCACGTACAGCAAGAACGCCGAGTACTACGCGCTCGGCCACGTCTCGAAGTTCGTCAAGCCCGGCGCCCACCGGATCGGCTCCACCAGCCAGGGCAGCGGCGGCCTGCAGGACGTCGCCTTCCTGAACCCGGACGGCTCGCGCGGCGCCGTGGTGCTCAACGCCACCGGCGGCTCCCAGCACTTCTCGATCAGCGACGGCGGCCGCTCCCTGGTCTACGACCTCCCGGCCGGCGCGGTCGCCACCTTCACCTGGCCCGGCGCCCCCACCGGCGGCGGCACCACCCCGCCGAGCGGCGGCATCGACACCGCGGCCTGGTACACCCTGGCCAACGCCAACTCCGGCAAGTGCGTGGACGACACCGCCTGGGGCACCGCCAACGGCACCGCCGTCCAGCAGTGGGCCTGCGGCACCGGCGCCAACCAGCAGTGGCAGTTCACCCCCACCGACAGCGGTTACTACCGGATCACCAACCGCAACGCCGCCGCCGGCGCCCAGGTGCTCGACGTCACCGGCGCCGCCACCACCGACGGGGCCAAGATCCAGACCTGGCAGTGGTCCTCCGGCGCCAACCAGCAGTTCAAGCCCGTCCAGCGCTCCGACGGCAACTGGACGCTGGTCAACCGCAACAGCGGCAAGTGCCTGGACGTCACCGACGTCTCCACCGCCGACGGCGCCCGCCTCCAGCAGTGGTCCTGCACCGGCGGCTCGGCCCAGTCCTTCCGCCTGACCGCGCAGTGAACCCGCCCCCCTGACCGGGGCGGCCGGTTGGTGGACCGGCCCGCCCCACGGGGTGCCCGCCGCGGACGACGCCTGAGCGCCGCGGCGGGCACCCCACCCCCTTTCCCGGGGGCGTGCTGACGGAACCGACGCCTCCCGGACCGGCGTCAGGCCAGCCACTCCCGGAAAACGGACCGCATGGCCTCCCGGGCCAGTTCGTCGACGACCGACTCCTCGCCGGGCCGTCCGCTCTCGCGGGCCTCCTCCTCGATCACCTCCGCGGACCACGGCGCGGAGCCCCCCGGGGCCGCCATGACCCCGCCGAACCGCAGGTCCCCGCAGAACCACAGCAGACCCAGCCCGTCCGTGTACCCGAGCCACACCGACTCCGGCACCTTCGCCTTGAACGCCCGCTCCGCACTGCCGTCCGGGCGGAGCAGGACCACGCGCCTGGGGCCGTACGGGTTCCCCGCGTACAACTCCATCCGCACCGGCCAGACCTGCCACGGGCCGTTCTCCAGAAGCGTCCTGCGCTTGTACCTCTCCCCGACGGAGCGGGCGCCCAGCAGCAGGGGAGGGAGAAAGCCCGCCAGCAGGAAAGCGATGATCCCCTTTTCCGGTCCCGTTTCGAATCCCAGCCACGCGGCCGCCGCGGCGAGGACCGGATAGCAGGCCAGGAGGACGCGACGTCTCCAGCGATCGCTCCGCCTCTCCGCGACCGCTTGCGCGGTGGCGGCGAACGAGATCGCCGGTCCGTCCGACACCGCGTACCCGAGCTCCCGCGCGCGCATCCGTCCCCCTCCGCGACCGGCGGCCCATCGGCCGGATCGGACCTCCACCAAACAAGCCGCCCGGGGCTTTTGGCAAGAGCGCGGCGATTCCCGGGGCCGTGTGCCCGGCACCTGACGGCGGATCGGCTGGCGGACCGTCACCGAAGGGCGGGGCGGTCCGTGCGGCGGCCCCGAGGAGGGCTCGCCGAGTCGACGTGTTCCGTTCAAGCCCCGCTTACCTCACCATGGGACCGTGCCGATGCGCCTACGCGCGTAGCGCACGTCTGTGCCGCTCCCTTCCACGGTACGAGGAGATCAACAGATGACCAGGGCTTCGAAGGCCGTCCGCCCGGCCGCCCTCGCCGCGACCGGCCTGCTGCTCGCCGCTGCGGCCGCGACCGTCCAGCCGCACCCCGCCTCGGCGGTCACCACGGCCACCGCGGCCACTGCGACCACCGCGGCCACCACCACCGCGACCACCCCCAGGCGGGTGCTGTTCGACAACAGCAAGGGCGAGACCGCGGGCAACGCCGACTGGATCATCTCCACCAGCCAGCCCGACCCGCTCGCCCAGAACGCCAACCCCGGTAGCGAGACCTCCTGGACCGGCGCCATCTCGGCCTGGGGGGTCGCCCTGCAGAAGACCGGCAACTACAGCCTCAAGACCCTCCCGGTCGGCAACACCATCACCTACGGCACCGGCGGCGCGCTCGACCTCGCCAACTTCGACGAGTTCGTGCTCCCCGAGCCCAACGTCAGGCTCAGCGACGCCGAGAAGACCGCGGTGATGAAGTTCGTCCAGAACGGCGGCGGCCTGTTCCTGATCTCCGACCACAACGTCAGCGACCGCAACAACGACGGCTGGGACTCCCCGGCCGTCATCAACGACCTGCTGACCACCAACGGCGTCGACAACACCGACCCGTTCGGCTTCTCCGTCGACCTGCTGAACATCGCCAACGAGAACCCGCGCGCCATCGCCGACAGCACCGACCCGGTGCTGAACGGCTCCTTCGGCAAGGTCACCGGCTCGATCATCCGCAACGGCACCACCTTCACCCTCAAGCCCGCCGACAACCCCTCGGTCAAGGGCCTGCTCTACCGCACCGGCTACAGCGGCAACACCGGCGCCTTCTTCGTCACCTCCGCCTTCGGCAGCGGCCGGGTCGCGATCTGGGGCGACTCCTCGCCGATCGACGACGGCACCGGCCAGTCCGGCAACACCCTCTACGACGGCTGGAACGACCCGGCCGGCACCGACGCCGCGCTCGCCCTGAACGCCACCGCCTGGCTGGCCAACAGCAGCGGCACCGGCACCGGCGGCGGGACCGGCTGCACCGCCGCCCAGCTGATCACCAACCCCGGCTTCGAGACCGGCTCCGCCGCCGGCTGGACCGAGACCAACAGCGGCGGCAGCAGCACCGTCCACTCCGGTGGCGGCGAGCCCGCCCACACCGGCAGCTACGACGCCTGGCTCGACGGCCACGGCGCGACCACCACCGACACCCTCTCCCAGACGGTCACCCTCCCGACCGGCTGCGCCGCGTACACGCTGAGCTTCTGGCTGCACATCGACAGCGCCGCCTCCACCACCACCGCCTTCGACACGCTCACCGTCACCGCCAACGGCACCACCCTCGCGCGCTACGACAACACCAACGCCGCCACCGGCTACCAGCAGCGCACCTTCAGCCTCGCCGGGTACGCCGGCCGGAGCGTGACGCTGAAGTTCACCGGCACCGAGGACTACACCAAGCAGACCTCGTTCGTCCTCGACGACGTCAACGTCAACGTCTCCTGAAACGTCTGCCGAAAAGTCTGCCGACCCGCACCGACCGCCGCGGGCCCCGCGCGGAGCCCGCGGCGGTCGAGTCCTCCCCCCCCGGAAGTCGCGGCACGAATCCCGTTTCCCGGGCCGCAGGGTCGGAGGCATGATGGCCCGATGAACCGCACCGACCAGCGCTTCCACGTCATCGTGCTGTCGAACTTCGCGAAGGGCTTCGACAAGTACGCGCTCACCTACGGCAAGGCGGGCATCCCGGAGAGCACCTTCCCGGACAGGTTCCACCTGCTGACCCGGGCCGAGCTGGGCATCGGAACCGCCAAGGCCGGACGGCTGCTGGAGCGGCTGGCGATACCGGGCGACCGGCTGCTGGTGCTGGAGACCGAGGTCGACCCGGACGCCCTGGCGCCCAACCAGGCCACCGGCCTGGGCATGGAGCTGCGCCGGGACCGCATCCGGCTGTCGGCCGTCCACGAGCCCGCCGCCGAGCCGGACGCGGACGGGCGGATCGTCCTGCACCCGACCACCGTCGAGGACGCGATGGCCGCCTCGCTGCGGCTGAACCCCGACCTGGCGGCCTACGGCGAGCTGCGGCCGCGCTCGGTCTCGGTCCTGCCGGTGGCCGCCGCCTGCCAGGCCAAGTGCTCGTTCTGCTTCTCCGCGGCCTCGATCTCCAGCGACCAGCCGCCCGCCCGGGTCCCGTGGGACACCGTCGCCGCCTGGCTGGAGCGCGGCCGTGCGGCGGGCGCCGAACGGGCGGTGATCACCGGCGGCGGCGAGCCCACCCTGCTCCCGTTCGACCAGCAGCTGCGCCTGGTGGCGGCCTGCGCGGCCGCCTTCCCGAAGACCGTCCTGATCAGCAACGCGCACAACCTCGCCAAGCTCGCCCCCGCCGACCGGGCCGACCGTCTGGCCGAGCTGACCGCCGCCGGGCTGAGCGTGCTGGCCGTCTCCCGGCACCACCAGGACGACGACGCCAGCGAGCGGCTGATGGCGCTGCGCACCCCGGTCGGCGAGGTCGCCGACACCTGGCGCGCGGGACGCGAGCGCTGGCCCGGGCTGCGGATGCGGCTGATCTGCGTGCTCCAGCACGGCGGCGTCGCCGACGAGGAGGGCGTCGCCGCCTACCTCTCCTGGGCCGCCGCGCACGGCATCGAGGAGGTCTGCTTCAAGGAGCTCTACGTCTCCACCAGCACCGAGTCGCTCTACCACGACCACGCCGCCAACCGCTGGAGCCGCGACCACCAGGTCTCGCTGTCCGTGGTCACCGGCTTCGCCGAGCGGCACGGCTTCGCGCAGACGAGCCGCCTGCCCTGGGGCGCGCCAGTCCTCGACGGCAGCTGGGACGGCCGCCCGATGCGGATCGCCGCCTACACCGAGCCCAGCCTGCTCTGGGAACGCACCCACGGCGTCGCCCGCAGCTGGAACGTCCTGGCCGACGGCCGCTGCTACGCCTCCCTGGAGGACCGGGCCAGCGAGGTGCACCCGGCGGGAGCCCTCCCGCTGGAGGTCCTGCCGCCGGGGAACCCCCCGACCGCAGCCGTGCGACGAGAAGCCGTGCCGGAAGCGGTCGGCCCGGAAGCGGTCGGCCCGGAAGCGGTCCACCCGGCGCAGGAAGGGGCGACGGCATGAGGTTCGACGCGTTCCAGGCGCACCGGCAGCAACTGCTCGCCGCCGACCCGTCCCTGCTGGACGCCGCCGAGACCAACGTCTACCGGGCGCTCGCCCCGCTGCGCCCCGAGCCCCCGGGCGGCGGCGGTGACGGTGGCGGCGGTGACGACGCCCGCACGGTGTACCGGTGCGACCTGGCCCGCACCTGGCTGCGCCGCTACGGCCTGCCCGAGGAGTGGTCGCGCCGCGCGATGGTCGGCGGCGGCGTCCGGCACGGCCTCGACCTGCTGTTCCGGCACCTGCGCACCGCCGGGGCCCGGCTGTGGCTGCCCGCCGACGTGTACCCGGTCTACTTCGAACTCGCCCGCGCCGCCGGACTCGCCCCCGGCTCCTACCCGACGCTGCCCGCCCCCGTCCTGCCGCAGGCCCCGCCGGACGACCGCCCCGAGTACCTGCTGCTGGCCAACCCCAGCAAGCCGCTCGGCCGCCACCTCACCGACGCCGAGTGCGCCGGGCTGGCCGCCTGGCTGGAAGGCTCCCCGCACCGGCGCCTGCTGATCGACGCCGTCTACGACCTGGGCACCCCGTTCGCGCCGGGCACCCGGCGGCTGCTGGAGACCGGCCGGACGGTCCTGCTGCACTCGGCCACCAAGGGCTGGCTGCACCCCCGCACCTTCGGCATCGTCCTGCTCGGCCCGGACGACACCGCCGTGGCCGAGGCGTTCCGGGGCGATCCGCCGGGCCAGGACCGGCTCCGGCTCGCCGAGCGCCTGCTGGCCGACCACGCGGACACCCCGCGGCAGGTCGCCGACGCGCTGGCCGCCCGCGCCGAACGGCTCTTCGCCCGGCTCCCGGCCGGCGTCCTCGCGGAGGTGCCCGCCGCCGCCCGCACCAGCCCGGGCAACTACTTCTTCCCGGTGGACATCCCGGCCGAGGCCCTGCTGGCCGAGCACGGCCTGCTCGCGATCCCCGCCACCGCCTTCGGCGACACCCCCTGGACCGGCTCCGTCCTCACCAGCCTCGCCCCGGCCTTCGCCCCCGTCGCCCCCGCCCCACCCGCACCCGCAACCGCTTCGGAGAACGTCCGATGAAACCCCTGCAGGACCTGGCCGTCTACGACGACGCCGACTTCTACGACCGGGAGTTCGCCGGTCGCACCCACGACGTCCCGTTCTTCCTGGACCAGGCCGTCCGGGCCGACGGCCCGGTGCTGGAGGTGGCCTGCGGCACCGGGCGGATCACCCTGCCGATCGCCCGGGCCGGCGTCGACGTCACCGGCCTGGACGTGATGCCCTCGATGCTCGCGCTCGCCCGCCGCCGCTCCGCCGCCGAGGGCCTGCCGGTCGAGTGGCTCGAACAGGACTGCCGCGACATCCGCACCGACCGCCGCTTCGCGTTGGTCTTCTCCGCGACCAACGCCATGCAGCACCTGCACGACCTGGACTCGGTGCTCGCCTTCCTCGGCTCCGCCCGCGAGGCGCTGCTCCCCGGCGGCACGCTGCTCCTGGACGTGTTCAACCCCGCCCCGGCCAAGCTCACCCGGCTCCCCGACACCCCCTACCACCACAAGTCGGTCACCGACCTGGACGGCACCGAGCTGGAGGTGCGCGCCGCCACCGGCTACGACGCCGCCACCCAGGTGCTGCACTTCACCCTCGACTACCTGCGCGGCGAGGAGCGGGTGCGCACCAAGAAGGTCAGCATGCGCTGCTTCTTCCCGGAGGAACTGCTCGCCCTGTGCCGCCTGGCCGGCCTCGACGTCGTGCACCGCTACGGGGACTACGACTCCTCCCCGTTCACCGGCGCCTCGCCCAAGCAACTGCTGTTCTGCCGGGCGGCGGGCTCCGGCGGCTGAGCGTCCCCGCCGGTGAGCACCGTGTACGGCAGCGGTTCGAAGCCGTTGAAGCCCTGGGTGAGGTAGCTGACCGCGTACGCGCCGGTGGAGAGGACCCACACCGGGTCGCCGGAGGCCGCCGTTCGGGGCACCGGCACCAGGCCGGACTGCTGCCCGTGCGGGAAGGTGTCGTCGCTGTCGCAGGTCGGGCCCGCCACCACGGCGGGCACGCACTCCGGGTCCGGGTGGGTCGGGAAGAGCAGCCGGTACTGCACCTGGTCCATCTCGTACAGGCCGTTGAACTTCCCGCAGCCCAGGTAGAGCCAGTGCTCCCGCTCGCCGTCGGGCTGCTGGCGGGAGGTCAGCCGGTAGACGTGGGTGCGGATCGCGCCCTGGTCGGCGACCAGGTGGCGGCCGGGCTCCAGGACGAAGTCCAGTGCGCCGCCGTGCAGTCGGCGCAGCCGGTCGACGCCCTCCCGGACGGCCTGGAAGATCTCGTCGAGCGGCGGTGCGAGCGCGGTGCCGTGCCGGTCGACGTACCCGAGGGCGGGCAGGCCGCCGCCGAGGTTGACGTGGTCGAGTTCGATGCCGTGCCGCCGGGCTTCGAGCAGGACGTCGCCGAGCAGGTCGAAGGCCGCCGTCCAGGCCTTGGAGGTCAGCTGCTGCGAGCCGACGTGCACCGAGAGCCCGGCGGGGGTCAGCCCGGCGTCCCGGGCGGCGGTCAGCACCCGGACGGCGTCCGCCGCCGAGCAGCCGAACTTGCGGCTCAGGCCCCACAGCGCGCCCTCGCCGCTGGTCGCGAGCCGGCAGAACACCCGTGCGCCCGGGGCGTGTTCGGCGATCGCGGCGACGTCGGGGAGGCTGTCGGTGGCGAAGTCCCGGATGCCCAGGCGGTACGCCTCGGCGATGCCCTGGTCCGACTTGACGGTGTTGCCGTAGTGCACCCGGGCGGCCGGTACGCCGGTGCGCAGGGCCTGGGCGATCTCGTGCGGGCTGGCGGCGTCGAACCCGGCGCCGAGCGCGGCCAGCCCGGCCAGCACCTCGTCCACCGGGCAGGCCTTCATGGCGAACCGGACGTCGACGCCCGGCAGTTCGTCCCGCAGCGCGGCGTAGCGGCGGGCGATCCCGGCCAGGTCGTAGAAGATCCGGTCGTCGGTGGACGCGGCCAGCGCGGCGCGCAGCGCGGGGGAGAGGTGGCCGGGGGCGGCGGGCCGGTTCAACGGGCCGGGCCTTCGCCGTGCGGGCGCACCGGGGCCCGGTGCTTCATCACTTCGCCGATCGCGTCGCGGAGTTGCCCGCGGCTCGGCTGCAGGGCGCGGTCGAGCCCGGGGGCGAACGGCAGCACGGTGCCGTCCGGCCGGGTGATCCGCCGGGGCGGGGCGACCAGGCGCATCCCCTCGGCCGCGGTGGCGATGACCTCCCCGCCAATGCCGCAGCTCCGGTTGGAGTCGTCGATGACGACCAGGCGCCCGGTGCGCTCCAGCGAGGCGGCCAGGGCCGTCCAGTCGAAGGGGTGCAGGGTGCGCGGGTCGAACACCTCGACGGAGACCTCGGGCGCGAGCTCCTCGGCGACGGCCAGCGCGTCGTGCACCAGGTGGCCGACGGCGACCACGGTGACGTCGGTGCCCTCGCGGTGGATCCGGGCCGAGCCGAGCGGGACCGGCGCCAGCTCCCAGGTGACGGTCTCCCGCACCGGCAGCGCGGCGGCCGGGGCGAACACCACCACCGGGTCCGGGTCGGCGATCGCCGAGCGCAGCAGCCCGTAGGCGTCGGTGGGCGTGGCCGGGACGACGGTCTTCACCCCGGCGTGCGCGAACAGGCCGTAGGGGTGGTCGGAGTGCTGCCCGGCCCAGCCGTCCCGGGAGCCGGAGCCCGGCACCAGGCAGGTCAGCGGGACGGCGCTCTGGCCGCCGGTCATCAGGGAGAACTTGTGGGCCTGGTTGACGAGTTGCTCGAAGACCAGGAAGAGCAGCGAGGGGATCTGGAACTCGATCACCGGCCGCCGGCCGGTCAGGGCGGCGCCGATCGCCATCGAGGTGAAGGCCTGCTCGGAGAGCGGGGTGTCGACGATCCGGCCGGGGCCGAAGCGGTCGAGCAGGTTGAGGGTGGGGCCGGCCATGCCGGCGCCGATGTCCTCGCCGAACACGCAGACCGCCGGGTCCTCGGCAAGGGCGTCGGTGAGCGCCCGGTTGAGCGCCTTGGTGTAGGAGAGCCTCATGCCCCGGACCCCGTCCTCGGCCGCAGCCCGTCGGCGTACAGGTGCTCCAACGCCCCTGCCGGGTCCGGGTGTTCGGAGGCGAGCGCGAACTCCCGCGCGGCGTCCAGCTGTTGCGCCACCGAGGCGTCCAACTGCCCGGCCCGGCCGGGCGGCAGGAGCGCGGCGGCGCGCGGCAGCGGGTCGAGGGCGCGCCAGTCGGCGACCTCCTCCGGGGTGCGGTAGCGCAGTTTCATCAGCCGTTCCATGGTGTGGTGCCCCTCGAAGCGGTAGGTGCGGCACTCGAGGAAGCCGGGGCCGCCGCCGGACGCGGCCCGTTCGACGGCCTCGGCGGCCGCCGCGCGGACGGCCTCGGTGTCCATCCCGTCCACCTCGGCGGCGGGGATGCCGAAGGCGGCGGCCCGGCCGGTGGCGCTGCCGGCCACCGCGGTGGCGGCCGGCAGCGTGGTGGCGTAGCCGTTGTTCTCGCAGACGAACAGCACCGGCAGCCGCCACATCGCGGCCAGGTTGAAGGACTCCAGCAGGACGCCCTGGTTGAGCGCGCCGTCGCCGAAGAAGGCGACGGCGACCCGGTCCTCGCCGGCCTGCCGGGCCGACCAGGCGGCGCCGACCGCGATGGCACCGCCCGCGCCGACCATGCCGTTGGCGCCCAGGACGCCGAGCGAGAAGTCCGCCGCGTGCATCGAGCCGCCCCGGCCCCGGTTCAACCCGCCGGTGCGGCCCAGGAGTTCGGCCAGCAGCCGGTCCGGGGCCGCGCCCTTGGCGAGCACGTGGCCGTGGCCCCGGTGGGTGGAGGTGATCCGGTCCTGCGGGCGCAGCGCGGCGCAGACGCCGACCGCCACCGCCTCCTGCCCGATGTACGGGTGGATGCCGCCGGTGATCTCCCCGGACTTCACCAGGCCGAGCGCCAGCTCCTCGAAGCCGCGGATCAGCCGCAGCATCCGGTAGCGCCCGGCGGGCGAGCCGAGGCCGACCGGGTCGACCGGGTCGTGCTGGGGCATCGGGTCGTGCTGGGTCACCGGGTCGTGCTGGGTCACCGGCCTTCCCGCCAGATCACCGGGCAGATCTCGGGGTCGGCGTAGTCGGGGCGGCCGTCGGCGGTGCGCCGCACCAGCGCGTCGTGGTTGTAGGAGGCGAGGGTGCCGTCCGGGCGGGTGGCGTGGCGGTACTCGTTGGCGCCGTCCTGGAGGTGCAGCGAGATCGCCCGGCGCGGGAAGTCGGCCAGGTTGGCGCCGCTGCCGTGGTAGGTGCGGCAGTGGTGGAAGCTCACGTGCCCGCGCGGGATGACCACCGGGACCTTGCGCACCTCGGCGCCGTTGTGGGCGGCGTTGGCGGCGAGGATCGACTCCAGCTCGGAGCGGTCGCGCCGGGCGAAGTGCCGGGTGGCGTCCTCGGCGGAGGGGAGCTCCTCCCAGCGGTTGCTGCCGTCGACCATGGTGATGGTGCCGTTCTCCACCCCGCAGTCGTGGAAGGGGATGAAGGCGGTCAGCATCTCCTCCGAGGAGGAGCTGTGCCAGTAGTGCTTGTCGAAGTGCCACGGCACCTGGTTGGAGGGCTCCTCGGGCACCGGCGGCTTGAGGATCAGGGTCGACTGGAAGACCCGGATCTCCTCGGCGCCGGCGAGCAGCGCGGCGACGGCGCCGACCAGCGGCTTGCGCAGGATCGCGGCGATCGCGTCGCTCTCGTAGTGCACGTAGTCGTTGTGCCGCTGCACCGGCCCGTGCGCGGGCTCCCAGGCGGCCAGGTTCGGCGGCCGGACGGCGAGGGTGCGGTCGCGGTGGCCCTCGTAGTAGTCGTCGGTGGCGGCCTGGAGGGCGTCGATCTCCGCGTCGGTGAACAGCTTCCGGGAGAGGTACCAGCCGTGCTCGCGGTAGCCGGCCACCTCCTCGGGCGTGGGCAGCAGGGCGGTCTCGGCCGCGGTCAGGGCGAATGCGGGGGCGGTGGTCACGGGGCGTGCCTCCTCGGGGGGCGGTCGGGGGTGGGTCAGGCGGAGGCGGCGGCGCGCTGGCGCTCGACGGCCTCGTAGAGCGCCTTGATGTTGGCGGTGCCGAAGGTGCCCGCGCCCTGGCGCTCGATCACCTCCAGGAAGAAGGTCCGCCGGGGGTGGGTCGAGCGGGCGAAGATCTGGAACAGCTGGCCGCCGTGGTCCTGGTCGACCAGGACGTCCAGTTCGCGCAGCGTCCCCACCGGGATCGCGGTGTCGCCCAGCCGCTCGGCCAGGCCGTCGTAGTAGGCGCCCGGGGTGGAGAGGAACTCGACGCCGTGCGACCTGGCGGTGCGGACGGCGGTGGCGATGTCGTCGGTGCGCAGCGCCAGGTGCTGGACGCCCGCGCCGTCGTGGTCGGCGAGGAAGGTGTCGATCTGGCCGGCCCGGCGGCTGGTGTCCGGCTCGATCAGGGTGAAGGTGACGTCCCCGGAGGGGCTCTGCACCACGCTGGAGTCCATGCCCTGCTCGCCGACCTCGATGTACTCGCCGAAGATCCGGTGCATGCCGAGCGCGGCCTCGCAGAACAGCACGGCCTCCGCCAGCTGCCCGGCGGGGACGCAGATCGCCACGTGGTCGAGGGCGTCCAGCAGTTCGCCGCCGGAGGGCTCCTGGGCGTCCGGCAGTCCGACGAAGCGCAGCGCGGTGTCGCCGAAGCCGGCGATCAGGGCGCCGTCCCGGTCCAGGACCACGGCGCCGTGCCGCTCGGCCCGCTCCAGTGCGGCCCGCGGGTCGGTGCAGCCGAGCGCCAGCACGGCGACGCCCTCGCCGTGCCGCTCGACGTAGCGGGCCACCGGGTGGTCGGTGATCCCGCTGGAGTGCAGCCGCAGCCGGATGGTGCCCTGGTGCAGGTGGACGGCCCGCATCCCGGGCTGCCACTCGGGCTGGTCGGCGTCGCGCCGGAAGCCGAAGCGGGTCTGCAGCTCGGCGGCGGTCCGCGCGGCGTCCTCGCAGTGGTACTCGACATGGGTGATCGTCTGGATCGACAACGTGACTCCCTGAAAGCGGAGTGGAGAGCGGAGGGGGCTGACGGCGGCGAACTGCCTTGCCGGGCAGCCCCCTTGGCGAACTGGCGGGCCGGGGTGCCCACTTGGCGAACTGGCTTGCCGGGGTGCCCACTCGGCCGACCGGATTGCCGGGGCGCCTGCTCGGCGAACGGGTGCGCCGGGGCGCCTGCTCGGCGAACTGGTGGGCAGGAGCGCCTGTTTGGCGAACTGCGGTGCCGGACGGCCTACTTGGCGGTGCGGGTGGGCGTCGGCCCGAAGACCAGGCTGGCGTTGTGGCCGCCGAACGCGAAGGCGTTGCTCAGCGCGGCCCGCAGGACGGCCGGGCGGGCGGCGCCGCGGACGTGGTCCAGGTCGCAGGCCGGGTCGGGCTCGTCCAGGTTGAGGGTCGGCGGGAGCAGGCCGCGGGCCACCGCCAGCGCGGTGACGGCGGCCTCCACCGCCCCGGCCGCGCCCAGCAGGTGGCCGGTGGCGCCCTTGGTGGAGCTGACGGCGGGCCGGTGCGCGCCGAACACCGCGTTCAGCGCGGCCGATTCGGCGATGTCGCCGAGCTTGGTGCCGGTGCCGTGCGCGTTGACGTAGCCGATGTCGGACGGCTCCAGCCCGGCGTTGGCGAGGGCGGCCCGCATGGCGTCGGCGGCGCCCGAGCCGTCCGGGCGGGGCATGGTCGGGTGGTGGGCGTCGGTGCTGGAGCCCCAGCCGATCAGTTCGGCGTACCCGGCGGCGCCGCGGGCGGCGGCGTGCTCGGCGCTCTCCAGCACCAGGACGGCGCTGCCGTCGCCCAGCACGAAGCCGTTGCGGCGGGCGTCGAACGGCCGGGAGGCCTGCGCCGGGTCGTCCCAACCGACGGACAGCGCACGGGCGTTGGCGAAGGCGGAGATGATCGTCGGGTGCAGCGAGGCGTCCGTCCCGCCGCACACCACCACGTCCGCGTCGCCGGCCCGGATCAGCCGCAGCCCCTCGGCCACCGCCTGGGCACCGGCCGCGCAGGCCGTCACGATCGCGGTGCTGAAGCCGCGGATGCCGTGCTTGATCGCCACCCGGGCGGTCGCCATGTTGGAGAGCATCCCGGGCAGCAGGTACGGGCTGACCCCGGGACGGCCGCGCTCCCGGCGGCGGCCCGCCTGCTGCTCGTAGGTCTCCAGGCCGCCGCCGCCGGTGCCCAGCACCACGGCGGTGCGCCGGGCGTCGACGTCGCGGCCGACCACCAGGGCGGCGTCGGCCAGCGCGTCGTCCGCGGCGGCCATCGCCAGCAGCGCGAAGCGGTCGACGCAGCGGGTCTCGGTCGGCGGCAGCACCTCCCGGCCGTCGATGTCCGGGGCGATCCCGGCGGCGGACAGCCAGCCGTGCGCGACGTGGCCCTCCGGTACGGCGGTGATGCCGCTGCGCCCGGAGGTCAGCGCCTCGAAGACCTCCGCGGGCTTGCGGCCCAGCGAGGTGACCATTCCCAGGCCGGTGACGACGGCCCCGGGCCGTCCGGCGCCGCTCACCGGGCGGCCGCCGGGGCGGTGGCGGCGGTCGCGGTCGGGGCCGGGGCCGTCGCGGCGAGGTGGCGCTCGCGCAGCAGGACCTTGCGGACCTTGCCGGTCGGGCCGAGCGGGATGTCCGCGTCGTCGACCACCAGGACCGAGCGGACGGTGGCGGCGGTGTGCGGGTCGAGCGCGGCGAGCACCTCCGCGGTGCGGTCGGCGGCCGGGTCGGCGCCGTCCGCGAGCAGCAGCAGCACGTCGGTGACCACCCGGTCGACGTCCTTCACCGCGACGACCGTGCAGTCCTGCACGCCGGGGACGTCGGCCAGCACCCGCTCCTCGGACATCGCGGTGTACAGCCGTCGGCCGCCGCCGAGGTCGACCGCGTCCACCAGCCGGTCGACGTGGTAGTAGTAGCCGTCCTCGTCGCGGTACATCAGGTCGCCGGTGAGGAAGCGGCCGCGCAGCCGGGTGCGGTAGGTGGTGACCGAGTCGTTCCAGTAGCCGAGCGCCAGGGTCGGGGAGGCGGTGGCGAGTTCGCCGACCTCGCCGGGGCCGAGCGGCTCGCCGTCCGGGCCGACCACCTCGCAGTCGACGAAGGTGTGCGGGCGGCCCACGCAGCGGCCGTATTTCTCGGTGCCGGGGGCGTGGGTGATGTGGAAGTGCGAGTGGCCCATCTCGGAGGAGCCCAGGCCGTCGATGAACACCGAGCCCGCCAGGCGGCCGCGGCCCTCGCGGGTGACGGTCTCGCGCGAGCCCTGGGCGATCAGGCGGCGGATGTGCGCCTCGTGCGCGCAGTCGCCGGTGTTCCACCACAGGCCGACCGAGGAGAGGTCCCGGGCGGCGAGGTCCTGCCGGGCCAGGTCGGCCCAGGTGGTGGCGAAGCCGAACACGCTCTGCGGCCGCCAGTGCTCGATCGCCTCCAGCACCGCCGGGCCGGTCTGCCGGGAGATCAGGTGCAGTTGGGCGTCGAAGCTGAGCGCCAGGTTGACCGCGATCAGCGTCGCGGCGTGCGCGGCGGGCAGCGCGCTGAGCACCCGGTCGATGCCCTGCGGGCGGGGCAGCGCGGCGCGGTGCCGGATCGACGCGTACAGGCTGGCGTGCGAGTGCAACACGGCCTTGGGCATCCCGGTGGTGCCGGAGGAGTGGGTGATCGCCACCGGGTCGTCCGCGTGGTGGCGGTAGGGCGCGGGCGCCGCGTCCGGGTCGGCGGTGCCGAGGTCGGCGGCGTCGGCGAGCACCGGGGCCGCCGGGTCGTGCCCCGCCAGCTCGGCCCGGTGCTCGGGGTCGGTGAGGATGCCCGCGGCGCCGAGCCGGGCGATGTAGCGGGCCGCGCGCTCGCCCTCCACCCCGGGGTTGAGCAGCGCCGGGATCGCGCCGAGCCGGGCCAGCGCCAGGAAGCACAGCACCTGGTCGGCGGCGGCCGTCGTGTACACCACCACCACGTCGCGCCGGCCGACCCCGAGGGCGTGCAGCGCGGCGGCCCGGGCCCGGACGGCGTGGTCGGCCTGGCGCAAGGTGAGCGCCGCCCCGGCGGCGTGGGCGTCCACCGCGGTGTCGAAGGTCAGCCGGGGCTCGTCGAGACCGGCGCCCAGGGCGATCCTGCTGGTCAGCACGTTCCCGGCGCCGACGTCCGGGTCGTTCGCCAGGAGACTGCGGATGCTGCGGATGCTCACGGTGATGAATCCCTCCCATGGTGCTGGCCATGCGGGTGCGGTGCGGCGTCCGGGGACGCGTACGGACGTGGTGGACGAAGGGGGCGGGGTGGACGAAGGGGCGGCGCGCTCAGGCGGCGGTGACCAGGACGGCGGTGGCGTGGTCGGCGCCCGGGGCGTGCTCGGCCTGTTCGGCCTGCTCGGCCTGTTCGGCCTGCTCGGCCTGCTCGGCCTGCTCGGCCTGCTCGGCCGGACCGACCTGCTGGACGGGCTCGGCCTGTTCGGCCTGTTCGGCGGCGATGACCAGGATCTGGTCGGCGTCGCCGTCCGCGAGCAGCAGGGCGGCCAACTCCAGTGCGTCCGGCGGGACTTCACCGGGAGCGGCGGCCGCCACGGGGGTGATCGCGACCACCGGGCCGGTCAGGCCCCAGCGGGCGGCGACGTGCCCCAGGACGGCGTTCGGGTTGGACTGGAAGAACAGCAGCGGCGGCATCCGGTGCCCCGCCGCGCCGGTGTCGATGGCCCGCGCGGTGGCGCGGTCGCCCCCGGCGCTGGCGAGCAGCAGGCCGGTGCGGCGCGGCTCGCCGGGCTCGCCGTAGTGCGCGGCCAGGCAGCGCTCGGCGACGGCCGCGACCAGCGGGTTGAAGGCCGAGGCGGAGAAGCCGGGCAGCGGGGGCGGCGGCTCGCCGGGGGTCCAGCTCGCGCTGGCGAGGGTGCGCAGGGTGTTCACGCGGCGGCCACCAGGAGTGCGGTGTTGGCGCCGCCGAACGCCGAGTTGAGGCTCAGCGCGTAGCGCGGACGGGCGTCCGCGCGCGGCCCGGGCAGCACGAGGTCCAGTTCGACCTCCGGGTCCGGGCCCAGCCAGCCGGCGTTGACCGGCAGCCGTCCGCTCTGCAACGCGCCGATGGTGACGGCGAGTTCGAGCAGTGCGGAGGCCTCCAGGGCGTGCCCGTGCACGGACTTGCTGGAGCTGACCGGCGGCCCGGCCGGCCCGCCGCCGAACACCTCGCGCAACGCCCGCGCCTCGGCCAGGTCGGACATCGGCGAACCGGTGCCGTTGGCGTTGACGTAGCCGACCTCGGCCGGGGCGACCCCCGCCCGGTCCAGCGCGGACCGGACGGCCCGGACCACGCCCGCACCGTCCGGCCGCGGCCGGCACACGTGGTGCGCGTCGCCGGATCGCCCCACCCGGCCAGCCGGGCCAGCGGGCGGCGCCGCGCCCGGCGGCCGCGTCCGCCGCCCGACCACCACGGCCGCCGCGGCGTCGCCCAGCAGGGTGCCGCTGCGCCCGGTGCTGAACGGCCGCAGTTCGCCGTCGCGGGCCAGGGCCCGGCCCGCGTCGAAGGCCGCGAAGACGCCCGGCTCCACCAGGTGCCCGGCCGCGACCACCACCCGGGGGTGGCGGCCGGAGCGGACCAGCGCGGCGGCGTCGGCCACCGCGGTGGCGGCGGCCACGCAGGCGCCGGTGTAGACCCGGGTCACCCCGGCCAGGCCGAGGGCGACGGCGACCTGCGACAC
Organism: Kitasatospora sp. NA04385; assembly: GCF_013364235.1. NCBI lineage: Bacteria > Bacillati > Actinomycetota > Actinomycetes > Kitasatosporales > Streptomycetaceae > Kitasatospora > Kitasatospora sp. NA04385. Next base: position 7,204,578 of record NZ_CP054919.1, read on the forward strand.
CTCCGCGGCGACCTCGCGGGTCCGCAGGTCGCTGTGCAGGGCGAGCAGCAGCGGCGCGCCGGACGGGAGCCCGGACTGCGCGCACGCGTCGGCGACGGCGCCGAGCACCGCGGCGGCCAGCGGCGGCGGGTCGGCCAGCAGGGCCGCCCGCCGGGTGCCGCGCCGGGTGACGTCGAAGCGGGTCACCTCGGTGAACCCGGCCCCGGTCCCGTCCCCGGTCCCGGTCCCGGCGGTCGCGGCGGCCAGCGGGGCGAGCCCGGCGCCGAAGGCGCTGAGCACCCCCAGGCCGGTGAACACCGGCCCTCCGACCGGCGGTGCGCTGCTGTTCATGACCGGGCGGCCCCGTCGGTGCCGGGGGAGGGGTTGGCGGCGAGCACGGCCCCGCGCAGCACCTCGACGGCGTCGTCCACCGTGCGGACGGCCGCGAACTGCTCGTCCGTGAGGTCCAGCTCGATGCCGTAGTGCTGCTCGAACTCGGCGGTCAGCCAGGTGAGTTCGAGCGAGCCGAGGGTATCGGGCACGCTGCTCTCGGGGCGCTGCCCGAACGCCGCGAGCATCCGCACGACCTCGGCCCGGCCCGGCAGCACGGGCGTGCTCACGCGGCGCTGCCGGCGGTGGCGGCGCCCTCGGCGACCCGGCGGGCCACGTCGGCGGTGAACTGGTCGAGGGTCATCAGCGCGGTGGTCTCCAGCTCGTCCATGTCGAACTTGATCCCGAACTCGTCCTCGACCTGGACCGAGAGCTCGGCGAGGGCCAGCGACTCCAGGTCGAGGCCGGCGGGGCCGAGGTCGGTGTCGCCGGTGACCTCGGCGGTGTCGTAGTTCATCTCGGCGAGCGTCGCGATGACGAACGTGCGGATGCGCTCCTGCATGGTGTGCTCCTCGTGCGGGGTCGGGGTTCGGTGCGGTCTCGGGACGGTCAGGGGGCGGCGGCGCGCAGCACGGCGGTGTCGCGGACGAGCTTGCCGGTGGCGGTGCGCGGCAGCGCCGGGAGGAAGGTGAGCTGCCGGGGGCGCTTGAAGGCGGCCAGTTCGCGGGTCAGCGCCGCGCGGACGGCGTCGGCCCGGTCGGCGTCCGCCCGGTCGGCGGTCCCGGCGCCCTCGGTGGCCAGGTAGGCCTCGATGGCGCCGTCCGCGAAGACCACCACGGCCTCGCGGACCTCCGGCAGGGCCGCGAGGGTGTGCTCGACCTCGTTGAGGTCGACCTTGAGGCCGCCGATCGAGACCTGGGAGTCGCGCCGCCCGAGCACGGTGACCCGCCCGGTCACCGGGTCGACCCGGCCGGCGTCGCGGGTGTGCAGGCGGCCGTCCGACCAGCGGGTCGGGTCGGTGAGGCCGGGGTACGGGGAGGCGGCCATCGCGATGTGCAGCTCGCCGCCGTCCTCGCGCAGGTCCACGCCGTGGACGGGCGCGGCCTCGGGGTGCAGGGTGCCGTCGAGGTCGGTGGCGATGACGCCGAGCTCGGTCATCCCGTACATGGTGCCCAGCGGCACGCCGTAGCGGGCGGTGAAGGCGGCGGGCAGCCCGGGGCGGACCAGCTCGCCGGCCACGATCATCCGGCGCAGCTGCGGCAGCGGCGGCGGGGCGGCCGCGCCGGCCAGCAGCTCGGCGTGGAACGGGACGCCGATCACGGTGGTCGGCCGGTCGTCCTCGGCGATCGCGGCCAGCACGCCCGCCGTCGTCATCCGGGCGGGGACGGTCAGCGGCACCCGGGCGTGCAGGCTGTTGAGCAGCCCGCCGACCAGGCCGAGGACGTGCACCACCGAGGAGAGCAGGACGACCCGTTCGCCGGCCTTCGGGAACGCCTCCAGCCGGGCGTAGCAGTCGAGTTCGCGCAGCAGGTCGGCGGCGGTGCGGGCGATCACCTTGGCCGGGCCGGTCGAGCCGGAGCTCAGCTGCACCAGGGCGTGGCCGGTCGCGGCCGGGCGGCCGTCCGGCCGCGCCACCGGCACCGGGTCGGTCTCGGCGAAGCCGCGCATGGCCGCCGCCGGGCCGTGCGCCGACTCGACCAGCACCTGGGGGGCCAGCCGTTCGACGGCCAGCGCCACCTCGTGGTCGGTCAGCCGGTGGTCCAGCAGGACGGCCTGGGCGCCCAGCCGCCAGCAGGCGAGCAGCGCGGCGGTGTAGCCGAGCGAGGGCGCCAGCCGCAGTGCGGCGGTGCCGCCGCGGCGCAGGCCGACGGCGGTGAGCCGTTCGGCCTGCTCGGCGACCAGCGCGCGCAGCGCGGCCCGGTCCACCGGGGCGCCGAAGCGCAGGCACTCCTGGTCGGCGGGGCCGGCCAGCAGGTAGCGGTCCACCCAGTCGTGCGGAACCTCGCACGACTGGCCGGGGAGGGAAGGAGATCCGGTCAACACCACTCCACGGAGGGGAGGTTGGAAGGGGGCCGGTCGCGACGGACGTGGTCGGTTCGGCTTCCCGACCATGACACAGGCGTTCGAGCCGAAGCAAGGTCTAGACCATTGGGGGCGCGGCCTCCTACGCTGCCGGGCCGGAGCGGGCCCGACCGAGGCCTGCCCGGAAAGGCAGACCCTTGGAAGCCCTGGAACTGGCGGACTTCGAACGCGCGGCCCGGGACCGGCTCCCCGCCGGGACCTGGGACTTCGTGCAGGGCGGCAGCGGCGCCGAACGCACCCTCGCCGCCAACCGGGCCCGGTTCGAACAGTGCCGGCTGCGCCCGCGCACCCTGGTCGACGTCTCCGCCACCGACCAGGGCCTCACCCTGCTCGGCAGCCGCCTGGAGACCCCGGTCGGCATCGCCCCGATGGCTTACCACCAGCTGTTCCACCCCGAGGGCGAGGTCGCCACCGCCCGCGCCGCGGGCCGCGCGGGCGCGCTGATGGTCGCCGGGATCTTCGCCAGCCGCACCCTGGAGTCCATCGCCGAGGCGGCCACCGGTCCGCTCTGGCTCCAGCTGTACTGGCTGCGCCGCCGCGACGTGCTGACCGCCCTGGTCGACCGCGCCGAAGCCGCCGGGTACCGCGCCCTGGTGCTGACCGTGGACGCCCCCCGGATCGGCCGCCGCCTGCGCGACGCCCGCAACGGCTTTGCCGTCCCCGCGCACGTCCGCGCCGTCAACGTCGACCAGGCCGTGATGGCCGCCAGCCACCGCGCCGGACCGGGCAGTTCGGGCATCGCCGACCACGCCAAGGAGCAGTTCGACCCCACCCTGACCTGGGCCGACCTCGCCTGGCTGCGCGAGCGCACCCGCCTGCCGATCGTCCTCAAGGGCATCCTCACCGCCGAGGACGCCCGGCTCGCCGCCGAGCACGGCGTCGACGCCGTCCTGGTCTCCAACCACGGCGGCCGCCAGCTCGACGGTGCCCTCCCGTCCCTCGCCGCGCTGCCCGAAGTGGCCGCCGCCGTCCCGCCGAACCTGCCCGTCCTCCTGGACGGCGGTGTCCGTACGGGCACGGATGTTGCCCTCGCGGTCGCCCTCGGCGCCCGCGCCGTCCTGATCGGCCGCCCCCTGCTGTGGGGCCTCGCCGTCGACGGCGAGGCCGGCGCCGCCCGCGTCCTCGACCTGCTGAAGGCCGAACTCGACGACGCCCTGGCCCTGCTCGGCCGCCCCCGGCTGTCCGACCTCGACCCCACCGCGGTCGCCCCGGAGCCCCCCGCCGACCGCCCCTGACCGCCAGCCGCTCCGGTCCCGGCCGGTGCGCTGCCGCTGACCTGTGGTCAGATGTCCGGAGGCGTCCGCGGTTCCCGCGCCCCGGCCGGACCGCCACCCGGTGGCAGGCCGCTCCGGTTCCGGTCCCGGTCGGTGTGCCGTCGTTGACCTGTGGTCAGTTGTCCGGAGGCGTCCGCGGTTCCCGCGCCCCGGCCGGACCGCCACCCGGTGGCAGGCCGCTCCGGTTCCGGTCCCGGTCGGTGTGCCGTCGTTGACCTGTGGTCAGATGTCCGGCGGCGTCCGCGGTTCCCGCGCCCCCCGCGCGCCGCGTCCCGGCCGGGCCGCCATCCGGCGGCAGGCCGTGCCCCTCGTCCGGTCACCTACCGGTGGCCGGGCCGGGCCTTCGGGAGCGTTCGCCGTCCCCGCACTCCCGCGTGCGCCGCGCCCCCTCCCCGCCGTCCGGCAAGGCCGCGCCGCGCACCCGAACCCGCATCCGCATCCGCACCCGACCGCCGTCACCGACCGGCGGCCCGATCACAGGAACGTCCCTTGCCACTGCACCCCCAGGCCGAGGCCCTGCGCCGACAGCGCGCCGCGGCCGGCACGCCCCCGCTGTACACCCGCACCCTCGCCGAGGCCCGCGCCGCCGACCTCGCCGACATCCGCGCGGCCGCCGGGAACCCCGAACCCGTCGGCGCGGTCCAGGAGTTCACCGTCCCCGGCCCCGGCGGCCCGCTCCCGCTGCGGGTCTACCGCCCGGCGGCCGACGAGGCTCGGACGGCCGACCCGGCCGACCCGCTCCCGGTCCTGCTCTACCTGTTCGGCGGGGGCTGGACGCTCGGCTCGCTCGACACCGGCGACGCGATCTGCCGCCGCCTCACCAACGCCGTCGGCTGCGTCACCGTCGCGGCCGGCTACCGGCTCGCCCCCGAACACCCCTTCCCCGCCGCCGTCCACGACGTGGCCGCCGCCGCCGAGTGGATCGCCGCGCACGCCGCCGACCTCGGCGCCGATCCGGCCCGGCTGGCCGTCGCGGGCGACAGCGCCGGTGGCAACCTGGCCGCCGCGCTCACCCTGCTCGCCCGGGAGCGCGGCGGCCCCGCGCTCCGCCACCAGCTGCTGGTCTACCCCAACACCGACCACGCCGCGGACACCCCGTCCGTCCGCGAGCACGACGACCCGCTGCTGTTCAACCGCCGCTCGGTGGCCTGGTACTGGTCGCACTACCTGGCCGACCCGGCCGACGGCGCCGACCCGCTGGCCTCCCCGCTGCGGGCCCCTTCGCTGGCCGGGCTGCCCCCGGCCACCGTGATCACCGCCGAGTACGACCCGCTGCGCGACGAGGGCGAGCTGTACGCCGAGGCGCTGCGGGCCGCCGGGGTGCCGGTCGAACTGCGCCGCTACGACGGCATGCCGCACGGCTTCTTCGCGATGTCCGGCGTGCTCGACGACGGCCGCGCCGCCCAGCACTACGCCGCCGACCGACTGCGCGAGGCCCTGCGATGACGACCACCACCACGACCGCCACGACCACCACCGCCACCGTGCTGTCGCTGTCCGACCTGCACGGCTCGCTGTCCGACCCGCTGCTGGACGCGATGACCTTCCTCAACGAGGTCACCGAGCGCTACCCGGACGCGCTCTCCTTCGCCCCCGGCCGCCCGCACGAGGGCTTCTTCGAACCCGAGGACGTCCACGCCCACCTGGACGCCTACCTCACCCACCTCGCCGAACGCGGCCTGGGCGGCAGCGCGGTGCGCACCGCGCTGTTCCAGTACGGCCCGACCAAAGGCATCGTCGCGGACCTGGTCGCCCGCACCCTCGCCAACGACGAGGGCCTGGACGCGGCCCCCGAGGCGCTGGTGCTCACCGTCGGCGCCCAGGAGGGCATGCTGCTGGTGCTGCGCGCCCTGTGCGCCACGCCCGAGGACGTGCTGCTGGTCAGCTCGCCCTGCTACGTCGGCGTCACCGGCGCCGCCCGGCTGCTCGACCTGGCGACCGTCCCCGTCCCCGAGGGGCCGGACGGCGGCCCGGACCCGCGGGCCGTGCGCGCGGCGGCCCGCGCCGTCCGGGCCACCGGCCGCCGCCCGCGGGCGCTCTACGTCGTCCCCGACTTCGCCAACCCGTCCGGCACCAGCATGCCGGTCGCTGCGCGCGCCGAACTGCTGGACGCGGCGGCCGCGGAGGGGCTGCTGGTGATCGAGGACAACCCGTACGGCTTCTTCACCCGCGAGCCCGGCGAGCCCGGCGACCGCCCCACCCTGAAGGCCCTGGACCGGCGCCGCCAGGTGGTCTACCTCGGCTCCTTCGCCAAGACCTGCTTCCCCGGCGCCCGGCTCGGCTACGTCGTCGCCGACCAGGAGGTGGTCGCCCCCGACGGCCGCACCACCCTGCTCGCCGACGAACTGGCCAAGCTGAAGAGCATGACGACGGTCAACACCCCGGCGCTCAGCCAGGCCGTGATCGGCGGCATGCTGCTGCGGCACGACTGCCGGCTGCGGGCCGCCAACGCCCCGGCCCGCGCCCACTACGCGGCCAACCTGGCCGTCCTGCTGCGGGAGTTGGAGCGGCACTTCCCGGCCGCCGAACGGGAGCGGCTCGGCGTCTCCTGGAACGAGCCGGAGGGCGGTTTCTTCGCCGTGCTCCAGGTGCCGTTCACCGCCGACGAGGCGGCGATGGAGCGCTGCGCCCGCGAGCACGGCGTGCTCTGGACGCCGATGGCCCCGTTCTACCCGGCGGGCGGCGGCGAGCGCCGACTGCGGCTGTCGATCAGCGCGCTGAGCCCGCAGCAGATCGAGACCGGCGTGGCCCGGCTGGCCGACTTCGTCCGGGCCGCCGCGCGCTGAACGCGCAGCACGCAGGGGAGGGGGGAGAAGCCGCGGCCTCTCCCCCCTCCCCTGCGTGCGGCTAGCGGATCCGGGCCGAGAACAGCCGGGCCGAGTACCACACCGCCGCGGTCGTCAGCACCGCGACGATCAGCAGCCCCTGCCAGACCACGCTGTCGCCGGGATGGCCGGAGAACAGCGCCCGCATGCCCTCCACCGCCCAGTAGAACGGGTTCCACTTGGCCGCCGTCTGCAGCCACACCGGCGCCAGCGCGATCGGCAGCAGCGTGCCGGAGAGCAGGCCGATCGGCTGGGCGATGGTGTTCACCACCGGCGCCATCGCGGCGTCGTTGGGCAGCGCCAGCGCGATCCCGTACGAGACGGCCGAGGTCATCAGGGCCAGCAGGCCGAGCAGCAGGTAGGCCAGCAGCAGGCTCGGCGGCTCGACCCGCAGGCCGAACGGCAGCGCCACCAGCGTGATGACGACCGCCTGGACGAGCAGTCCGAGCGTCTCGCGCAGCGCCCGCCCCAGCAGCAGGGCGAGCCGGCTGACCGGGGTCACCCGGGAGCGCTCGATGATGCCGGCCTTCAGCTCGCCGAGCAGGCTGAAGCCGGTGTAGAGGCCGCCGAAGATGCAGAGCACCGCCAACAGGCCGGGGACGTAGATCTGGTAGGCCTCGGCGTAGGTGCTCGCGCCCATCGGCGCCAGCACCTGCTTGAGCAGCGGGGCGAACAGCAGCAGGTAGAAGACCGGCTGGGTGATGCCGACCACGATCCAGATCGGGGTGCGCCACATCAGCACTACTTGCCGCTGGAAGACCAGCCAGGTGTCACGGGCGAGCTTCACGGAAGGGACCCCAGGGGTTTCTCGTCAGGACTGTTCGATGGAGCGGCCGGTGCGGGCCAGGAAGACGTCGTCCAGGCTCGGCCGCTGGAGCTGCACCGTCCCGGGGACGATGCCGGCCCCGTTCAGGACGCTCAGCACCTGCGGGATCGCCGCCGCGCCGTCGTCCAGGTAGAGTCGCAGGCCGTCCTCGCCCGGCTCCAGCCGGTGCAGGTACGGCTGCCCGCGCAGGGCGTCGGCGGCGGGCCCGCTCTCCCCGGCGGTGAGGCCGAGCAGGACGACGTCGCCGGAGATCTCGCGCTTGAGCGCCTCCGGCGTGCCCTCGACCACGACCTGGCCGTGGTCGACGATCGCGACCCGGTCGCAGAGCGCGTCGGCCTCGTCCAGGTAGTGGGTGGTCACCACCACCGTCATGCCCTCGGTGCGCAGCCGCTCGATCTCGGCCCACACCTGGCCGCGGCTGGCCGGGTCGAGGCCCACCGTCGGCTCGTCGAGGAACAGCACCCGCGGGGAGTGGATCACCCCGAGGGCGATGTCCACCCGGCGGCGCTGGCCGCCCGAGTAGGTGCTGCAGTGCCGGTCGGCGAACTCGGTCAGGTCGAAGGCCTTCAGCGCGTCCTCGGCCTGCCGCAGCGCGTCGGCCTTGCGGCTGCCGTACATCCGGGCCTGCAGGACGAGCTCTTCCCGCCCGGTGACCGCGTCGGCGGTGCCGCCGCCCTGGGCGACGTAGCCGATCCGGCGGCGGACCTCGGCCGGGTCGGCCAGCAGGTCGGCGCCGGCGATCAGGGCTTCGCCGCCGTCCGGGCGGATGAGCGTGGCGAGCATGCGCAGGGTGGTGGTCTTCCCGGCGCCGTTGGGGCCGAGGAAGCCGAAGATCTCACCTGCCTGGACGTCCAGGTCGATGCCGCGGACGGCGTCGACCACGGTGCGGCCGTGTTTTCCGGACGGATAGGACTTGCGAAGTCCCTTGGTCTCGATCAACCAGAACTCCCGGGCTGGGATGGGGTGCGGGGGCCTCGCGCCCGCCGGCCACCGCTCATGGGACGGTGGTGGGCGGACGCGAGGCGGTATCAGGGGGCGACCAGCGCTTCCATCCGGTCGGCGGCGGCCGACGCCCCGCCCCCGGACAGCAGTTGACGACCGATCGACTCGGCGGCCGCCCGGTGGGAGGGCTCGTCGAGCACCCGCCGCAGCCGCTCGGCGATCACCGGCGGACTGACCCGGGCGAACGGGACCCGGAGGCCGGCCCCGGCCTCCACGACCCGCTGCGCCACGAACGGCTGGTCGTTGCGGATCGGGGCCGCCAGCACGGGGACACCGTGCGCCAGCGACTCGACCACGGTGTTCATCCCACCATGGCAGAGCACCGCGTCCAACCGGCCGCCGGACAGCAGCTCCAGCACCGGTGCCCGATCGACCACCGTGACGGAGTCCGGAAGGGCAGCCGGAAGTGCCCCGCGGGGCGAGGCGACGACCGCCCGGACACCGTCGCCGAGCAGCGCCAGCGCCGCGACGGTGCGGTGCAGGAAGTCCACGCCGACCGCGTCCGACATGCTCCCCATGGTGACCAGCACGGTGCGCCGGCCCGGCTCCAGCCGCTCCCACGGGAACGCCGGAGAGGCCGGACGCGCCGTCAGCACCGGCCCCACCGCGGCGAGCTGCGGCAGCGGCGGCAGCGCGCCGAGCAGCGCCCGGCCGGTGGTGGCCAGCACCAGGTGCGGCGAGCAGCGCGGGTCGGTGAACTCCCCGGCGGGCAGCTGCGCCCGCTCCCACAGCCCCGCCAGCAGGCCCGCCGTCCAGGCCTCCACCCGCGGCAGGTGCCGGTACGGGCGGCCCAGCTCCATCGCCCCCGGCGCCAGCGTCGCCCACGGCAGCCCGTGCCGGTGCGCGACCAGCGCGCCCGCCGGGGTGTGCTGGTCCACCAGCAGCGCGTCCGGCCGGAACTCCCGCACCACCGCGTCCAGCGGCTTCAGGGTGAACCTGGCGTACGGGACGACGAAGCCCTCCCAGAGCGAGCGCAGCGAGGCCAGGCCGTGGCCGCCCATCGCCCGGAACATCCGGTTGCCGGTGCCGAAGACCCGGGCGTCCGGGCCGAGCAGCGGCCGGAACATCGTCTCGGTGCCGGTCCAGGCCACCTCGTGGCCGCGCGCGAGCAGCTCGTCCGCGATCCCGGCCGCCGGGTTGACGTGCCCGGCCAGCGGGGGCACCACCAGCAGGAAGCGGCTCACCGGCGCACCAGCTCCGCCAGGTCGCCGACGGTCAGCGCGGCCAGGCCGTCCAGGTCGAGACCGGCCCGCAGCGCGCCCAGGTCGGTGCCGAAGCGCTCCCGCAGCAGCGCGTCCAGCACGGCGAACTCGCTTTCGTCCAGGGCGAGATCGCCGTCGAGTCGGTCCGTCGGGGCGAGCGAGTCTGCCCATTCGGGCAGAGCGTCGGCGGCCTCGGCCAGCGCGGCCAGCAACCCCGGATCGAGGGCGCCGGGCGGCGCGGAGGCCAGGTCGGAAGCGGTTTCTGGGTGCACGAAGGAAGGCTGGGAATCAGTCATCGGAAGGCTCCACCGGCTCGACGGCAACGGGGTGAGGGAGGGGGCTCCGGATCGGTGATCGCTTGTGCGACCCACGGAGCGTGGGAATACTAACCGGGGTGACCGCACTGGAGGCAGTGGCCGTCCACCTCCCCCCGCGACTCGAACCGATCGAGGACGTGGGCGCCCGGATCGGCCTTACCCCACGTCAACTCCGACTCTTCCGCCGCTTCCACGGCCTGGACCAGGTGCGCCTGGACCCGGACGGGACGCTGCTCGACCTGCTGGACGCCGCCGTCCGGGCCCTGCCCGAACTGCGCGGCAACGAACACCGCGTCCGGTACCTGCTGCACGCCCGCAACACGCCGGTCGCCGAGCCCTACCCGCTCAACCCCCTGCACCGGCTCCGGGAGCGCTTCGGCCTCGTCCGCGCCGAGGCGTTCACCGTCACCCAACAGGCCTGCGCCGCCTCGCTGCTGGCCGTCGACCTGGCCGGACGGCTGCTCGCCGACGACGGCGACCCGTCGGCGCTGGCCCTGGTGGTGGCGGGGGAGAAGACCTTCACCCGGGACGCCCAACTCCTGCCCGACACCACGATCTTCGCCGAGGCCTCGACGGCCTGCCTGGT